>CAVSVH010000007.1:0-234708 GCA_963731395.1 uncultured Solirubrobacteraceae bacterium | reverse complement strand
GCATCCGGGTCTACTGGTCGCATTGCGCGACCTGGCGCATCAACCATCCCGCCTGGTACAAGCCGGCGATCACCGATCTCGACGGCGTCAAGGCAATCGGTCGCGAGGTGCGGGAGAAGAAATTCACCGCGATGAAGACCAACATCTTCATCTATGACGACGGCAAGCCGCAGGGCTGGCGGCCCGGCTTCGGCTCGCCGTTCCAGCCCGAGATCAATGTCGACCGCAAGGTGCTGCGCAATCTGCGCATGCATCTCGAGGCGATCCGCGACGGCGCCGGGCCCGATGTCGACCTCCTGCTCGACCTCAACTTCAACGCCAAGACCGAGGGCTATCTGAAGATCCTGCGCGAGATCGCCGACCTCGACATGTTCTGGATCGAGATCGACAGCTTCAACCCGGAAGCGCTGGGCTATATCCGCCGCCAGAGCCCGCATCCGATCTCGTCCTGCGAGACGCTGCTCGGCCTGCGCGAGTTCCTGCCCTATTTCCGCGAGCAGGCGATGGATGTCGCGATCATCGACACGCCGTGGAACGGCGTGTGGCAATCGATGAAGATCGCCGCCGCCGCCGAGGCCTTCGAGGTCAACGTCGCGCCGCATAATTTCTACGGCCATCTCTGCACCGATGATGAACGCGCATTTCAGCGCCGCGGTGCCGAATCTGCGGATCATGGAAACCGACATCGACCGGCTGGCCTGGGACCATGAACTTTTCACCCATGTGCCGGACATCGTCGACGGCCATCTCGTCCTTCCCGACCGCCCCGGCTGGGGCACCGAGCCCAACGAGGAGGCGATGCGCGCCCATCCGCCGAAGGACAGGCGGGCTGTTGAACTATGGCCGCAAGACCTAGCCGAACCGCGGCACAGGCCTCAAGCTTGCGCCTGTTGCGGTGCTGAAAGTAGAGTTTCAACAGATTGATCGGCAGAAGGATGATGTGCAGGAAGACGACGGGATAGATGTGCGCGATCAGACCCGTAGGTGCTGAACAAGACGTTGCTCGCCAGCGCGAACATCCGAAGCGATCCGATCGTGGTCATGCAGAAACTGGCAAGAACCGCGAAAGATGCGCAAAATCCAAGGCCGTCGACCCACGACATGATCGCCTCGTTCTCATGAGTCCTTTTAGTTGGTGCGTGGCAACGCCGGCGCGTGCGGCACCGAGCTTGGTGAGTTGCGTCGGCCCCACGACGGAATAACTTGCGACGGCAGCCACCCCCGACAGCAGCAGCAACGGGCCGGGTCAGGATCATGCCGCGCAGCCATTTCCGATAGACCGTGCGCTCCTCCGGCGTGGCATCGCGGAATTTCTGTGCCGTCAGCCCGTTGGAGCAGTGACCGGCGTCGTCTCCAGATGTGAACATGTCAGCCTCTTCCTGTTGATTGTGATTCTACGGAATGATGTCTTGCACGGCCCGCCCGTGATCCAGGGCGGACATCCGTTCATGCCAAGCGGCTCGTTGCAGTCAGCCGTTGTCTACGGGAATACGCTCATGTTGACGAAGTCGGCTACGTCCGTACCAGCACCGCCGGACGCCAGACAGATCGCAATCACCATTACGACGCAAAGACCGAATATCCCAGCAGGATCGTCATGTCGTGACTGCGTTCGCCACTCCGCGTCGCGCTGAGGCGAACCTGTTGTGCTAGTGCCATCTCAAATTCCTTTAAAAATAATCTTGGGATACAACCGCCAAAAACGCGGCGTGCTGAATGTTTACGCTCCCTGAAATTATGCTTTGGCGATGTCGTCGACTGTGAAATTCATCACACACACCAACTCGTGAGACGACACGCGCCGAACCAATAGTGATTCCACCTTTCAGTTTTGCGACACTTGCATCACACACATGCAATTGATGTCGAGTGGAATCACTGATCGGCTTGAATGTGATTTGGCAAAACGCGTGCCAACGCGCGCGCTTTGATAGCGCTCAGGATTTCGATTTGCGAAACACCGGTGCTTATGCGAGGGCGCGTTCTTGTGCAGCACTTCGCTCAAAATCGACGCAGGTTGTTACACCTTGAAAAGTTTGGCGTAGCGCGCCTTGATGTCTTCGCTCTGCGCCAGCACCGCCGCGGGATCGGACTTGAGCAATTTGAGCGACGACAGCGGCGGATGGCCGGGCTTCTCCTTGACCTGCGCATGGAACGAGCGATGGCGCGTAATTGTCGACCAGCAATTGCTGGCCTTCGAGGCTGAAGAAGAAGCTCTGGAACAGCCGCGCCGCATTGGGATTGGGCGCGTTCTTGAAACACGCCGGAGGGAACGATGATCAGCGGCGCGCCTTCGCTCGGCATAGACCACTTCGACCGGCTTGCCCTGCGTCCTTCAACAAGCAGCAGATTGTAGTCGTTGCCGTCGGCCATCACGGCCCGCTCGCCCAGCAGCAGTTTCTTCGGCGGATCGGCCGCCGACTGCACCTGCATCACCTTCTGCTTGGCGAGTTTCTCGAAGAACCCCCAGCCGAGATCGCGCGACAGCACGAAGGTCGCGGTCATGATCGCGCCGGAGTAGCCGGGATGCGCCTTGACGATCTTGCCCTGCCATTTCGGATCGAGCAGGTCGGCATAGCTCTTGGGCGCATCTTCCGGCTTGACCAGGTCGGTGTTGTAGCCGATCGCCTCCATCCAGGCGCATGAGGTCGCGCACAGTCCCGTCCGGGTCGAACTGATCCGCGGGAAAATGCTTGGCGACGTCGTCGGGCAGATAGGGCGCGAGCCAACCCTTGCGTTTTCCAGTCGAGATAATGCGCCGGGTCGGTCTAGTTGGCGACATCGACCGCATTGATGCCGCTGCCCTGCTCCTGGGCGATGCGCTGATAGATCCGCTCGGCGCCGGAGCGCTCGACACGCACGGAGATGCCGGGATATTTCGCTTCGAACGCCTTGCCGAGCCGCTCTGCGACATTGAGCTCCAGCGCCGAGTAGTAGGAAATCTTGCCTTCCTTGCTCGCAGCCTCGATCAATTCCGGCGTCACGCTGGTCGGCGGCGGAGCAGCCGCCCGGACCGGCTCAGCGAACAGCGTCCGGCCGCGAGCGCTGCCGAGGTCTTGAATACCTCGCGCCTCGACCATTTTCGATTTCTCATGGCGTTCCCCCGAGGTTTTTCCTATTGGTCTGCGCGAGGGGGGACGATAGCGGCGGTCTCAGGAGCGAACGTCAAATCCAAAGCTTCATAGAACAATATAGGGCCCTGATAATTTGAGGCGTGTCCGTCGAGGAATGGAATGTGGAATCGGACCACAAGGGTGAGGGAGAAAAAAGCAAAAATATTTATGTTAACAAGGTGAATTAAATTCAATAGACCGCTCATGACGATACGATGTTTGTATCTGTCTATCGGAGTGTAACAGATGCAACTGAGCGATGTCCTGATCGTCGGCGCCGGTCCCACCGGACTGGTGCTGGCGCTGTGGCTGACCAGGCTGGGCATAAGTTGCGCATCATCGACAAGACCGACGCGCCCGGCACGACCTCGCGCGCGCTGGCGGTGCAGGCGCGCACGCTGGAGCTCTACCGCCAGCTCGACCTCACCGACGCGGTGATCGCGCAGGGCCACAAGGTTCCCGCCGTCAATCTCTGGGTCGAAGGGCGAGCGCAAAGCGCGCATCTCGGCTTCGAGCACGTCGGCGAGGACCTCACGCCCTATCCGTTCCTGCACATCTTTCCCCAGGACGAGCATGAGCGGCTGCTGATCGAGCGGCTGGAGCAGCTCGGCGTCGCGGTCGAGCGGCAGACCGAGCTTCTCGGCTTCACCGAGCGACGACGACGGGGTCGCGGCGCGGCTGCGCGGACCCGACGGCGGCGAGGAGACTGCGACGCGCGCTACATCGCCGGCTGCGACGGCGCGCGTTCGCTGGTGCGCGAGACCATGGGCACCGGCTTTCCCGGCGGCACCTACCGGCAGGTCTTCTACGTCGCCGACGTCGACGGCGACGGGCCCGGCGCCGAACGGCGAACTGCACGTCGATCTCGACGAAGCCGATTTCCTGGCGGTGTTTCCGCTGGACGGGCGAGGGCCGCGCGCGGCTGATCGGCACGGTGCGCGACGAACGCGCCGAGCATCCGAACGCTGAAATTCGAGGACGTCAGCCGATCGCGCCATCGAGCACTGAAGATCGAGGTGAAGAAGGTCAACTGGTTCTCGACCTATCGCGTGCATCACCGCGTCGCCGAGCATTTCCGCAAGGGCCGCGCCTTCCTGCTGGGCGATGCCGCCCACATCCACAGCCCGGCCGGCGGCCAGGGCATGAACACCGGCATCGGCGATGCCATCAATCTGGCCTGGAAGCTGGCCGCGGTGCTGGCAGGGCGCGCGCCGGACGACGCTGCTCGACAGCTACGAGGCCGAGCGCATCGGCTTCGCGCGGCGGCTGGTCGCCACCACCGACCGCGTTTCACCTTCGCCACCGCCGAGGGCCGGCTCGCCGACCTTCGTGCGCACCCGCATCGCGCCGATTGTGATTCCGGCCGCATTCAAACTCGAGGCGCGTGCGAATGCTTGTTCCGCACCGTCTCGCAGATCACGCTCAACTACCGCGGCAGCCGCTTGAGCCGCGGCACGGCCGGGCAGCGTGCATGGCGGCGACCGCCTGCCCTGGGTGCAGGCCGACGGCGGGACAACTTCGCCCCGCTCACGGCGCATCGCTTTGGCAGGTGCACGTCTACGGCGCGGCCAAGCCGGCGCTCGCGGCTGGTGCGCGCAGCGACGCCTGCCGCTGCACGTCTTTCCCTGGAGCGCGCAGCACCAGGCGGCGGACTCACCCGCGATGCGCTCTACCTGCTGCGGCCCGACAGCTACGTGGCACCGAAGCTGAGCGCCGCGCCGATCATTCCGCCGGTGGCGAACGGGCGCGAGCCGAAGCGATCGGAGAGAAAGCCCGAGGTGGGGCCGGCGAACAGCATCCCCAGGGTCAACGGGAGGATGTAGATCCCGGCCCACAGCGGGGTCTGCGTGAAGTCATAGCCGTGCAGGGGCAGCCAGATCCCCTGCAGCCAGATGATCAGGATGAACATCAGCCCGCCGCGCGCGACCGCCGACAGGAACGTCGACAGCGTCCCGAACGTGAACGCTCGGATCTTGAACAGCGGCAGCTTGAACATCGGGTCCTGCACCCGGCTCTCGACGACCGCGAACGCCACCAGCGACAGCAATCCGGATCCGATCAGGATCAGCACCTTCGGGCTTCCCCACCCGGTGGGTGAGCCGCCGTTGGGCCGGATCCCGTAGGTGACGGCGACCATGATCAGGATGAGGCCGAGCGCGAACGTGATGTTGCCCGCCCAGTCGATCCGGGCCCGCTTGGGCTTGGAGAGCTCCTGAAGCTTGAGGTAGGCCCACACCGTCCCGAACAGGCCCACCGGCACCGAGATGAGGAACACGAGCCTCCAGTTGATCGGGGCGAGCAGGCCGCCGAGCACGAGGCCGACGAACATTCCGGACACGCCGACGATGTTGTTGATCCCGAGTGCCATGCCCCGCTGGGTGGACGGAAACGCGTCGGTGATGATCGCCGCCGAGTTCGCAAGCAGACACGCGGCGCCGATGCCCTGGACGATCCGGAAGACGATCAAGAACATGGCGCCCTCCTTGCCCGTCAGCCAGTCGATGGCGAGCAGCAGCGACGCGGCCGTGTAGATGACGAACCCGAGGTTGTAGATCCGGACCCGGCCGTACATGTCGCCGAGCCGACCGAGGCTGACGATGAGGACGCTGGAGACGACGAGGAATCCGAGGATCATCCACAGCAGGTAGAAGCTGTTGGACGGGACAAGCGGATCGAGCTTGATCCCGCGGAAGATGTCGGGCATCGCGATCAGCGTGATCGAGGCGTCGAGCGTCGCCAGGAGCACGCCGAGGGTGCAGTTGGAGAGCGCGATCCACTTGTAGTTCTCGCCGCGCGGATCGCTGCGGGTGCCTCGGCGGAGGGTGCGCGGCATGGCTATCCGACGTCGCGGGCCGAGGCGAACCCGGGCTCCACCGCCGGCGCCCGGGCCGCGCGCGCTCGCGCGGGGACGAGCAGGCCGGCGAGCACCGCCACCGCCAGGAACGCCGCCTCCAGCACAAAGGACGCGGTGAAGCCGGTGACCGTCGGGAGACCGCTGGGAGCGACGTTGTTGGCGATGAAGGTGGCGACGATCTGGCCACCGAGCGCGCCGCCGAGCGTCCGCATGACGGTGTTCATCCCGGTCGCCACCCCCGTCTGCTCCGGCGGGACCGCCTCGACGATCAGGTTGCCGAGCGCGGCGAACGCCAGCCCGACCCCGACGCCGAGCAGCAGCGCGCTGATCAGCATGTCGTACGGATGTGCGTGAGCGACTGCGAGGTAGGCGAAGGCGACGCAGGTGATGGCGCTGCCGACGATCACCGCCAGCTTGGAGCCGTAGCGCCGGGCGACGCGGCCGGCGGCCGACCCGAGCAGGCTCATCCCGAGGGCCGCCGGGAGCAGATACAGCCCCGCGGTCACGACCGACGCACCGAAGCCGAATCCGGTGCTCTTCGGCAGCTGCGCGAACTGGGGGTAGATCAAGAACGACGCGTACATGCCGGCGCCGAGCAGGAACGCGACCAGGTTGGTCGTCCACACGCCGCGGATCCGCATCATCGTCATGTCGATCAGCGGCTCGTCGCTGCGGACCTCGACGGTGACCCAGGCGACGCAGAGGATCAGCCCGGCGGCGAGCAGACCGAGCGTCTTGGGCGAGCCCCACCCCCAGGTGATCGTCTCCGAGATCGCGATGAGCACGCATACGAATCCCGCGCTCATCAGCGCCGCGGCGAGCCAGTTGACCCGGCCAGGGACCCGCACCGGGGACTCGGGCACGAATCGCCAGGTGCAGATCGCCGCCGCGACGCTGACGATGAGCGGGATCCAGAAGAGCCAGTGGTAGTCGAGATGCTCGACGATCAACCCACCGATCACGACGCCGATTCCCCCGCCGATCCCGAGGATCGACGAGAGGATGCCGATACTCCCGGCGACGCGCTCACGGGGGAACTCGTCGCGGACGATGCCGAACGCCAGCGGGAAGATCCCCCCGCCGGCGCCTTGAATGACCCGGCCGATGATCATCGGCAGCAACGTCGTCGACAGCGCCGAGATCACCGTGCCGACGATCAGGATCATCAGGGTGATCAGGAGCAGCCGCTCCTTGCCGTACATGTCGCCGAGGCGGCCGAGGATCGACGTGGCGACCGACGCCGACAGGAGGTAACCGGTCAACAGCCACGTCACACCGGTCTCGGTGGTGTGCAGGCTGTGCTCGATCGACGTCAGCGCGGGGATCACCGCCGAGCTCAGCATCGCGTAGGCGAGGCCCGCCAGCGCCGTCACCGCGAGGATCAGTGTCGGGTTGACGCCGTGGTCACGGTGGCTCGTGGCGGACACTGCGGCTACTCTAGCGGAATGATCATTCCGGTCTCCGACGCAGAGCTGGCCACCGACGCTGCCCCGTCGGTCGGGTCCGAGCGCGGCGAATGGTCGCGGCTGCAGCCCCCGGCCAAGCGCGCGCGCCTGCTGGCGGCCGCGTCCGAGGTGTTCGCCGATCAGGGGCTCGAGGCACCCATGAGCGAGGTCGCCGAGGTCGCCGGCGCCGGCGTTGCCAGCGTCTATCGCCTGTTCCCGTCCAAGCGCGAACTGCTCGCCGCGCTCGTCGCGCGTCGCCTGAACCGGATCGCCGCCGCCGCCGACGACGCCTGCCGGCGCGACGGCGACCGTTGGTCGGCGCTCACCGAGATGCTGAGAACCCTGGTGGCCGACCAGGCCGCCGACGACTTCATCGGCGAGGCCAAGGCCGCGCTCGCCGAGCACGCGGACGTCGTCGCGTCGCAGGCGCGGGCCACCGAGGCCCTCGAGCGGCTGCTCGCCGCGGGCCGAGCCGAGGGACGATTGCGCGCCGACGCGTCGACGCTCGACCTGCGCCTTCTGTTCGCGGCGACGCGCGCCGCCCGGCGGGTCGAGCCCGAGCAGTGGCCGCGGATGCTGGAGCTGATGATCGACTCGCTCGATTGCGCCCGCCGCCGCTGATCGACCCGCCGCCGCTGACCACCGCCGGAGCCCCGCGGCTGACCGACCCCCCGGAGCTCCGCGCCGGGCCGGCCCCGACATCGAGACCGACCCGGTTGGGGCGGAGCGCTCGTCACATACCGGGGCAGTTGTGGGCGCCCGTGCGCCCCTTGGTCCCCGGCATCCCACCCGGCCGCGGCCCGGCGGGCCGGGCGCTACCGGACGGGGCGCCCCGCGGGGCCCCGGCGTGGGAGGCGCTGGTCGGCGTTGTCGCCGAGGTGCTGCCGGTCGACGAGGCGGCGCTTGCGATCGCGGCACCGCCGCCCGCGAGGGCGCCGGTTACCGCCAGCCCGATCAACAGCCGTCTGGCTCTGTGGACACGCACGTGACCTCCTGTCCTGGTGATGTGCTCACACGTTCCCGCGCCCGTGTCGGAGCCACGTAGGAAACGGCGAAGAGTCTGTCCTCGCTATCTCGGGGTAAACGACGCCGACGCGACGCGTCGCTAGCGCCGCCGGGCGGCCGGCTCCAGCGCCGGATTCGCCCAGCCGCTCTCGGCCTGATTGACGTTCGTGCCCGGTGCGACGATCTCGTCGATCTGGTCGAGGACGTCGGCGGACAGCGTCACGTCGGCCGCGGTCAGCTGGGACTCGAGGTGATCCATCGTCCGCGGGCCGATGATCGCCGACGTCACCGCCGGGTGGTTGATGACGAACGCGAGCGCCATCTCGATCACAGTGATGCCGGCCTCCTCGGCGACGCCGGCGAGCGCGTCCGCCGCGTCGAGCTTGGCCTGGTTGCCCGGATCCGACAGGTCGTAGCGGCCCGGCATCCGCTGGGCGCGATTGGACTCGGGCAGCTCGGCGCCCTTGCGGTACCGGCCCGACAGCCAGCCGCCGGCGAGCGGGCTCCACGGGATGACGCCCATGCCGTAGCGCTGCGCGGTGGGGAGCACGTCGTTCTCGATCTCGCGGTTGAGGATCGAGTACGGCGGCTGCTCGCAGACGAACCGCTCCCGCCCGCGTCGCTGCGCCACCCACTGAGCCTCGACGATCTGCGAGGCGGGGAAGGTCGAGGACCCGAGGTAGCGCACCTTGCCGGCGCGAACGAGATCGGTCAGCGCGCCGAGGGTCTCGTCGATGTCGGTGTCGGCCTCGGGACGGTGGATCTGGTACAGGTCGATCCAGTCGGTGCCCAGCCGCCGCAGCGAGTTCTCGACCTCCTTGATGATCCAGCGGCGCGAGTTGCCGAACTCGTTGGGGTCGTCGCCCATCGTCCCGTGGACCTTCGTCGCGAGCACGACGGAGTCGCGCTTGCCGCCCGACAGCGCCTTGCCGACGATCTCTTCGGACTCGCCGCGGGCGTAGACGTCGGCCGTGTCGATGAAGTTGATCCCGGCGTCGAGCGCGCGGTGGATGATCCGGATGCTGTCGTCGTGATCCTGATTGCCCCAGTCGCCGAACATCATCGCCCCGAGGCAGAGCGGAGTCACTTTGGTCCCTGTGGTACCTAGCGTGCGGTAGTTCATGGTGTCTGACCCTACTCACCCCGTGCGCCCTCCTGACATCGCCCGTGACGCTGCTCGCCCCCGCGCTCGGTCGCGGCGGGCGAGCGCTAAGTTCCCGGCATGAGCTCCTCCGCTTCCGACGACAGGCACTTCGGCCTCACCGGTCTGGCCACGATGGGCGCCAACCTCGCGCGCAACGTCGCCCACCACGACATCCCGATCGCGGTCCACAACCGCACGACCAGCCGCATGACGACGTTTCTCGACGAGCACGGCTCCGAGGGGCCGATCAGCGGCTCTGAGTCCGTCGAGGAGTGGGTCGCCGCGCTCGCCCCACCGCGGGTGCTGATGAGCATGGTCCAGGCCGGCTCGGCGACCGACGCGGTCGTCGACGAGATCGCTCCGCATCTGGACCGCGGCGACATCCTCATCGACGGCGGCAACGCGCACTACCGGGACACCCAGCGCCGCCACGCCGCGCTCGCCGAGAAGGGGATCTACTTCCTCGGCGTCGGCGTCTCCGGCGGTGAGGAGGGAGCGCTCAACGGCCCGAGCATCATGCCCGGCGGGGACCGCGAGGCCTACGACGAGTCGGTCAAGCCGGTCTTCGAGGCGATCGCCGCCAACGTCGATGGAACCCCGTGCTGCACGTATGTCGGCCCCGACGGCGCCGGCCACTACGTGAAGATGGTCCACAACGGCATCGAGTACGCCGACATGCAGCTGATCGCCGAGAGCTACGACCTGCTGCGCAACGGCGTCGGCTGGGACGTCCCTCAGATCGCCGACCGGTTCCGGAAATGGAACGAGTCCGAGCTGGAGTCGTTCTTGATCGAGATCTCGGCGCGGGTGCTGTCGAAGACCGACGACGAGACCGGCAAGCCGCTCGTCGACGTGATCCTCGACGCCGCCGAGCAGAAGGGCACCGGCCGCTGGACGGCCCAGGACGCGCTCGAGCTCGGCGTCCCGCTCACCGGGATCACCGAGGCGGTATTCGCCCGGAGCCTCAGCGCGCTCAAGGATCAGCGCGTCCACGCCGCCGACGTCCTCGCCGGACCGGGGACGCAGCCAAGCGGCGACGAGTCACTCGCCGAGGATCTGGAGCACGCCCTGTACGCGTCGAAGATCGTCTCCTACGCTCAGGGGTTTGCCCAGATGGCGGCCGCCGCGGATGCCGAGGGCTGGAAGATCGACCTCGGCGCGATGGCGACGATCTGGCGCGGCGGCTGCATCATCCGCGCCCGCTTCCTCGACCGCATTCGTGAGGCCTACGACGCCGAGCCCGCGCTGGCCAACATGATGCTCGCCGATTTCTTCGCCCGGGCCCTCGAGGAGGCCCAGGATCCGTGGCGCCGGGTCGTCGCCCGCGCCGCCGAGCTCGGGATCCCCACGCCGGCGTTCTCCTCGTCGCTGGCCTACTACGACGGGTATCGCCGCGCCCGCGGGCCGGCGAGCCTCATCCAGGGGCTGCGGGACCTGTTCGGCGCGCACACCTACAAGCGCGCCGATCGCGAGGGTACGTTCCACGTCATGTGGAGCGAGGACGGCCGGGAGGTGGACGCGTAGCCGCCCCGCGGTGAGCGGTGAGAACCTGGGTTACGCGACACAGCCGATCGGCTGGTTCGGATCTGTAGCGAAATGCATGCCTGCCATGCAGATGACGACAAACCCACCCGCGCGATCCGGCTTTGTCGCGCTTTACAGGTCCGAGCGACCCGGACCGCCGGGAATCCAGCTCGTCCCGGCCAGCGGCACGCGCGCCATCGCCGCCGCCTCGATCGTCAGCGCCACGAGGTCCTCGGGCTCGAGATTGTGGACGTGGGACTTGCCGCACGCCCGGGCGAGCGTCTGCGTCTCGAGCGTGAGCGTCCGCAGGTAGTTGGCCAGCCTCCGCCCGCCGACGATCGGGTCGAGACGCGCCGCCAGCGCGGGCTCCTGGGTGGAGATCCCCGCCGGATCGCGCCCCGCCTGCCAGTCGTCGTAGTAGCCCGCGGCCGAGCCGATCGCCGCGTACTCGGCATCGTGCTCGGGGGCGTTGTCGCCGAGCGCGATGAGCGCCGCGACCCCGATCGACACTGCGTCGGCCCCGAGCGCGAGCGCCTTGGCGACATCGGCGCCGGTCCGGATCCCGCCGGAGACGATCAGCTGGACCTTGCGGTGCATGTCGAGCTCCATCAGCGACTCCACCGCCTGCGGGATCGCCGCCAGGATGGGGATCCCGACGTGCTCGATGAACACCTCCTGGGTGGCGGCGGTGCCCCCCTGCATGCCGTCGAGGACGATCGCGTCGGCCCCGGCCTTGACCGCCAGCGCCACGTCGTAGTAGGTCCGCGACGCGCCGACCTTGACGTAGATCGGGATCCGCCAGTCGGTGATCTCGCGCAGCTCCTCGATCTTGATCTCGAGGTCGTCGGGTCCCGTCCAGTCGGGATGGCGGCACGCGCTGCGCTGGTCGATCCCCGGCGGTAGATCGCGCATCGCGGCGACGCGGTCAGAGATCTTGTGGCCGAGCAGCATCCCGCCGCCGCCCGGCTTGGCCCCCTGGCCGACGACGATCTCGATCGCGTCGGCGCGACGCAGGTCGTCGGGGTTCATCCCGTAACGCGAGGGCAGCAGCTGGTAGACGAGCGTGTCGGAATGCTCGCGCTCCTCCGGGGTCATCCCGCCGTCGCCGGTCGTCGTCGAAGTTCCGACCTCGCTGGCCCCGCGGCCGAGCGCCTCCTTGGCGGGCCCCGACAGCGCGCCAAAGCTCATGCCTGCGATCGTGATCGGGATGTCGAGATGGATCGGCTCCGACGCGAAGCGGGCGCCGATCGTCACGTCGGTGGCGCACCGCTCGCGGTAGCCCTCGAGCGGGTAGCGCGTCACGCTCGCGCCGAGGAACAGCAGGTCGTCGAAGTGCGGGACGCGGCGCTTGGCGCCGAAGCCCCGGATGTCGTAGATGCCCTCGCGCGCCGCGCGCTGGATCTCGGCGATCGTGTCGCGATCGAACGTGGCCGATTCGCGCAGCCCGGGGCGGTGGCCGTCGCCGGCGCTCACCGTCAGTACACCCCGACGTTGTCGACGGTGAAGTTGTACAGCTGGCGGGCGGACCCATAACGGCGAAACCGCGCCGGGTCGAGGTCGATCTCGGCACGGGTGAGCAGCCCGGCGAGCTGGCGGTGGTGCTCATCGCGCATCTCCTTCTCGACGCAGTCGGCACCGAGCCCGGAGACCGCGCCGCGCACGTAGACGCGCGCCTCGTACAGCGAGTCCCCCAGTGCGTCGCCGGCGTCGCCGCACACGACCAGGCAACCCGTCTGCGCCATGAACGCGCTCATGTGACCGACCGAGCCGCCGACGACGACGGCGGCGCCCTTGAGCGAGATTGCGCACCGTGCGGAGGCGTCGCCGTGGATCACGAGCAGCCCGCCGCGGGCGGTCGCCCCCGCCGCCTGGCTGGCGCTGCCGTCGACGATCACCGCCCCCGACATCATGTTCTCGGCCACCCCGACGCCGCAGTTGCCGCGCACCCGCACCGTCGCGCGCTGGTTCATCCCGGCGCAGTAGTACCCGACGTGGCCGTCGATGTCGACGGCGTAGTCGGCGTCGAGCCCGACGGCGATGCTGTGCCGTCCGTCGGGGTGGGCCACCAGCACCCGGGCGGGCGGATCCGATTCCCCGGAGTGCAGCCGACGATTCAGCTCGCGCACCGCGTCGCGGCGCAGGTCGAAGCTCAACGCCGTCGGCGGCGTGACCTCCGCCGTTCCCATCACGCCACCAGCGCGGTGCCCCAGCTGTAGACCTGACCCGGCTCGGGCTCCCAGGTGACGGCGTGCTCGGCGCCCGGCAGCACGGCGATCGCCTTGTACTCCGACGCCATCGCCACCCAGTCGTCGGTCTCGGCGATGACCGCCGGCTTGCAGGCGATCGGATCGCGCAGCACGGCGAAGCCGTCGGCGGTCCCGACCGCGAACGTGAAGAAGCCGTCGAGGTCGTCGAGACAGGCCTCGAGCGCCTGCTCCAGGGTCGCTCCCTGACGCAGTTGCCACGTCAGGTACCCGGCCGCCACCTCGCTGTCGTTGTCGGTCGCGAATCGGATCCCCTCCCGGCGCAGCGCCCGGCGCAGCCGGTTGTGGTTCGACAGCGACCCGTTGTGCACGAGGCACAGATCGAGGCCGGTGGAGAACGGGTGCGAGTGCTCAGTGGTGACGCGGCTCTCGGTCGCCATCCGGGTGTGGCCGAGGGCGTGGCTGCCATCGATCTCCATGAGTCCGAAGCGACGGATGAACGCGGCCGGCGGGCTGGCATCCTTGTAGATCTCGATGGTGGCGCCGGCGCTCATCAGCGCCAGCTCGCGATGGGCGTCCAGCAGCCAGGCCTGCACCGCCTCGGCGTCGGCGGCCACCACGACGGTGGCGTGCGTCGCCCGCACCCCGGTCAGCAACGCGTCGCCGAACGCGCCCGCCAGCTCCCCGGTCAGGCCGATCCAGTCCGGTTGCGCCTCGGCGGCCTGCAGCGACACCTTGCACCAGCCCGCGGGCGCGGGGTCACGGTAGAAGGCGACTCCGGCGCTGTCCGGGCCCCGCGACGACAACTGGCCAAGCATCTGCGACAGGTGGGCGCCGAGCTGTGACCGCAGCGCGGCGTTCTTCGTGTAGAGCCCGACGATGCCGCACATGGTGAGCAGCGTAGAACCTGCTCTGGCCCGCTCCAATGTCGCCGCCGCGCACAGTTTGCGCCGGATATGTGGCACTCGTCGCTACACCGGCAGCCGTCGCTGAGCCCGCTTCACCGCCTGAAGCGCCTCGCGCAGGTCCGTCCGGGCGATCGGCGGCAGGACGCCGGGTTCGATCCGGTTGTCGGCGGATCGCCCGGCGGCCACGAGCTCCGCGTGATGAGCGAAGCGGATCCGCGTGATCACGTCGAACGCCTCGCGCAGCGCGTCGGCGTCGTCGGTCTGCAGCCCGCCGGCCGCCGCCACCGCCTCGATCCGGTCCAGCGTCGACGAGATCGTCACCCCGCACGACAGCGCGTGGTAGCGGACCAGATTGACCAGCGGGATGATCGCTCCCTGCTTGAGGTCCAGCCGGCCGTCGCGCGCGGTGGCGAGCTGGCCGCGAAAGCCGACGGCGACCGGGAAGCCGGCCGCCGAGCGCGCCATCAGCCGCATGAACTGCGGGTACTCGCGCGCCCGCCGGATCCGCGCGGCGAGGTCCGCGGCGATCGCGAGACCGCCGGCGACCGGCCGGAAGTCAAACGACACGCTCGCCCGGACGAGGTGGGACTCGTCGGGCTCGGTCAGGCACTCGTCGAAGGTGCGCAGCCATTGTGGCTTGGTCATCCGCCACCGGCGATCGCCGGCGAGCACGCCGTTGTTGTCGACGCCGATCCCACACCGCGCCAGGCCGGTGTTGACATCGCCGCCGAGGCGGGCGAAGTAGGCCTCCGCCGCCGCGGCGAGAGCATCGTCTCCCACCTGACCGGCGTAGGCGAGGGCGTTGTCCTGGTCGGAGGCGAGGGTGAACTCGCGGCGGGCGACGCTGCCGAGGTCCAGCCACGCCCACGGCAGCGGTGCCGGACCCTGCGCCCAGATCGAGAAGTCGATCAACCGCGCCACCACGGCGTCATGCGCGAGGCTGAGGACGCGGGCGAGATCGCGGGACGGGACCCCGGCGCGCGCGAGGGCGACGAACTGCTGGGGCAGATGCGACACCGCCCGCTCCAGCGTCGGCTGGTCCGGGGCGCCGAGGATCATGTGCCGCAGTCCGATCGGCCCCGAGGCCTCCAGCCCGAGCAGGTCGCGCGCCGACAGGACGCCGCCCACACGCTCGCCGTCGACCACGACGAGGTGCTCCACCCCGGCGGCCAGCATGTCGACGGTCGCCTCGATCGCCAGCTGGCGCATCGGGACCGTCGGCGCCGGCGAACGGGCCAGCGCCCGCACCGGGGTGTCGGGAGAGACGGCCGCGCCGGCCACCGCGGCCCGGATATCGCCGTCGGTGACGATGCCGAGCTGTCCCGCGCCGAGTGCGACGAGCAGCGCCCCGACACCGTCGCGGCCCAGCCGTGCCGAGGCGGACCGAACCGTCTCGTCGGCCCCGGCGAAGACGGCCGGACGCATGATCGCCGACACCGGGGTGGTGCCGACGTCGCGCAGCCCGTGCACCGTGTCTCCGGCGCGGGTCATCCGCGTCCGCATCGTCCGCGCGACGTACGCCACCCCCGCTTCGGTCGCCAGCAGGCGGCGTGCCAGCGACGCCGGCAGCAGCGCGCACGACGACGGCTCCCGGGCGCGGACCGTGAACGCCGGCGCCAGCCCGGTGAGCAGCGATGGGTGGCCGAAGCACTCGCCGGGCTCGAGCACCTGGATCACCTCGCCCTGGTGGACGATGTCCATCGATCCGGAGACGACCACCCACAGCCCGGTCGCCGGCGGCCCGTCCTCGACGAGCAGCGCCATCCCCGCCGCCGCCTCGCGCACGACCGCCTCCGCGGCGAGCTCGCGCAGCGCAACCGGCGCCAGCGCGTCGAACGGCGGGTGCCCTGCCAGGAATGTGTCCAGGTGCTCCATGTCAGACGTTGCAATTGTGTAGCGATGGTGCCTTGCGGGACACCAACGACGTGTCAGGGTACGGCCACCAACGACCCGCGGACGTGGAGGGCGTATGCCGGACGAAATGACCGCCCCCGGACCATTCGAGGACGAGCTCGTCTACGAATCGGCCGGCCTGCCGAAGACGACCAACTGGTGGGGAGCCTTCGTCATCGGCCTGGCGGGGACGATCCTCGTCACCGGGATCGCGCCGGTCATGGTCACCGAGCTCGGGGCCGCATCGGTCCCCGTGATCGTGTTCATCACGATCACCGGCTACCTCGTCTGCCTGCTGCTCGCCGAGCTGTCGGCGATGATGCCCGACCGTTCGGGCGGCCTGCCGTCCTACGCCTACCCCGCCTACAAGGATCGCTGGCCGCGGCTGGCCGAGCATCTCAACGGCTTCACCGCCTGGGCCTACTGGCTCGGCTGGTTCCCGGTGGCGCCGCTGAACATGATCCTCGCGTCGTTCTACATCGCCGACCGGTTCAAGCTCACCGGCGGCTCGATCTCCCCGCTGGGGACGACGATCACCTGGTGGACGCTCGGGATCTCGATCGTCGGCTTGATCGTGCTGGCCATCCCGGCGGTGCGCGGCATGCGGTTCGGCGCCCTGTTTGCGACCGCGCTGGCGATCCTGTCGATGATCCCGCTCACGTTCCTGGCGATCTCGTGGATCTTCAATCCGTCGGTGGTCGACTTCGGCCAGCTCTGGCACTTCCGTCACACCAACGGCAGCGGGTTCTTCTCGTCGCTGTTCGGGCACGGCTGGCTGACGCTGTACATCGCGTTCTCGTTCCTGCTGACGTGGAACGTGATCGCCATGGAGGCCGCCGCGTGCTACATCGGCGAGACCCGCAACCCGGACCGCGACGCGAAGATCGCGATGAACCTCGAGGGCCTGTACGGGTTGTTCATCTACACGATGATCCCGGTGGCGTTCATCATCGTCATCGGTCTGACGGCGCTCGGCAACCCGGCGCTCGTGGATCCCAAGACGATCTTCGTCACGTTCGCGTCCAAGGTCTTCGGCGCCGGCGTCGGCTCCAGCATCCTCAACTGGCTGATCGCGATCATGCTCATCCTGGCGCTCATCCTGTCCGCGCTGAACGCGATCACCGGCACCGCTCGCTCGCTGCACCAGATGTCGACCGACGGGCAGTTCCCGCGGTTCTTCCAGCGGGTCAACCACAACGGGGTCCCGCACCGGGCGATGATCTTCAACGTCGTCTGCTCGATCCTGGTCGTGTTCGCGGGCGGTGCGGTGCAGATCTACACCCTCTCCAACGTGGGCTATCTGGCCTCGTTCATCCCGGTGCTGATCGGCTACTTCCTGCTGCGCCGCAACCGACCCAACGTGCGCCGGCCGTTCAAGCTGCCCGGGTTCATGAAATGGGTGGCGCTCGCCATCGCCGCCCTCTACGCGGTGATCTACTTCTATGGCGGCCCGACGTACGCGTCGTGCGCGTGTAACGCCGCCGGCAAGAAGACGTTGCCGTACTACTTCATCGGGTGGGGGGTGCTGCTGGCCTACCTGCCGCTCTACTACTGGCGCAAGAAGATCGAGGACCGACGAGACGCGCCCGCCGAGGCGGTCGCTGCACCCTCCGCCGGGGTGGTCTCGGGCGGCGCCGGCACGTGAGCGCCACAGCGCCCGTGGCCAAGCGGGCATCGGATCCCACCCGCCCGCGGCGCTTCCAGCGGATCCTGCTCGCCTCCGAGGGACGGCCGATCCCGCCGGCCGCCGTGGCCCGGGTGGTGGAGCTCGCTGCGCCCGGCGGAGCCGGCGTGCACGTATTCACGATCGCGCGGGTGCACGGCACCGCGTTCGGGATGCCCTCGCCCGGCCTGCTCCCGAGCAAGAAGGAGTGGGCCGAGCAGCGGCAGATCGTGGCCACGACGATCAAGCGCCTCCAGCGCAAGGGGATCGCCGCCGACGGGCACGTGCTCGGGACCCGCAACGCGACGAAGAAGATCCTCGCCGAGGCCGCCCAGCACGACTGCGATGCGATCGTCATGGCCGCCGATCCGGATCGCAACCGGGTGACGGGCAACCTGATGTGGACCCAGGAGCCCCAGCGGGTGCGCCGCAAGGCGAAGGTCCCGGTGTTCCTGGTTGCCGACGAGACCGGCGGGAGGGTCTGACTAGGGACGCGCCGCGGGGCGGCCGTGGAGCCGGGCCAGCTTGATCGCCAGCTCGAGCGACAGCAGGTCGTCCTCGTTGAGATCGAGGCCGGTCAGCTCTTCGATTCGTCCCAGCCGCTGGCGCAGCGTATTGGGATGGATGTACAGCGCCCGGGCGCTCTCGATCACGCTGCGGCGCTCGGAGAGATAGCGCTCGAGCGTGTCGAGCAGCGCGGTGCGGCGCCGCCGGTCGTAGTCGATCAACAGGTCGACCGCGGCGCGCATCCGATCCCGAGGCGCGTCGTCGGCGCCGATCTGGACGAGGTAGCGGTAGGCGCCGACCTGGGAGTAGGCGATCGCGCCGCCGTCGGGCAGCAGCGCGTTGGCGATCGTGGCCGCGTCACGAGCCTCGCGGTAGGCGCCGGTCGCGTCGCCGGGGGCCGCGCGCAGCTCGCTGACGCCGATCACCGCGCCGGTGCGCTGGCCGAGGTCGCGGGCCTCACGCAGCAGATCGTCGACCGGCCACCGCCGCCCCGAGCCGAACGACAGCAGCGCCCGCACCGGTCCGGGCCCGGCCTCGATCGCGGCACGGGGCGCGAGCTCGGCGAGCCCGCGACCGAGCTGCTCGGCGGCGGTGCGCCATTCGCCCGACGACTGCTCGCGCGCGCCCGCCGGCTCGGCGCGGAGGATGAGATAGGGGACGGTGAGCTCGCACCGCACCTCTGCGGCCTTGGCGGCGGCGAACGCGGTCGCTCCGGCGGCGAGCGCCTCGAACATGTCCTTGATCGTGTTGGCCTTTGTCAGCCCCTCGATCAGCTCGGCGCGCCGGAGGGCCACCGCCGCCAGGTGTGCCACCGCCCGGGCGATCTCGGCGTCCTCCTCCCCGAACGCCCGCATCTGGCGCGACGCGGCGCACAGCACCCCGACCCGCTCGCCACCGACGGCGAGCGGAGTGACGAGCACGTCGCCCAGGGTCTCGGTCGGCCACAGCGCCCGAGCCGCCGGCGGGCGCCGTGGCCGCTGCTCGAACCCGACGAGCATCACCTCCGCGGCCGAGGTCATCGCCGGCGCCGGGACGGCCTCGGGAAACGACGCCAGCAGCGTCACACGTTCGCCGTCGGAGTCGAGCCGCAGCAGCTGGCAGACGTCGGCGTGCAGCAGCGCGGCGGTGCCCCGCACCAGTACCGTGCCGAGCTGCGGGGCGCCCGGCGCCGCCGCGACCTGCTGGGCGAGCTCGGACAGGCCGGTGAGCGCGTTGACGCGACGGCGCTCGCGGTCGTAGAGCTGGGCGTTCTCGATCGCCCCGCTCACGAGCGAGGCGATGTGGATCAGCAGCTTCGGCGTATCTTCGCCGAACTCGTGTGGCGCCCGCGTGTGGAGCACGATGACGCCGATCGTCTCGCCGGCGCGCGACAGGATCGGCACGGCGGCCATCGACTGAAAGTGCTCCTCCTCGAGCAGCGGGACGTACGTCATCCGCGGATCGGCCATCGCCCGGTCGCGGATGAACTCGGGGGTGCGATGGCGCGCCACCCATCCGGTGAGGCCTTCCTGGACCGAGAACTGGACGTTGCCGACGGCCTCTCCGAACACGGGCGAGGCGGCCCGGATCGTGAGCCGCCCGTCCTCGAGCAGGTAGATGAAGCACGCGTGGCACCCGGTCGCGTCGGTGGCGAGCTCGACCACCCCCTGGAGCATCGGTGCCAGCTCCAGCGAGGACGAGACGAGCTTGATGATCCCGTAGAGGGTGCGATTCTCCTCGCGGAGTCCGTGCAGCTCGTTGGTGATCTGTGGGGAGGATTCTGCGCTCAGGCTCACTGGTGCCGTTCGTCTCCTATGTGCGCGGCGCACATGCCGGGGACCTCAAGCCGGTCCCGGACCGCCATTGTGCAGCACCACCGGCGGCGGATATACCTCGGGCTATGACCGACGCCCCCCAGAACGCAGATGACGTCCGGCGAATCGTCTCCGACAACGCGATCGAGTTCCTGTTCGCCCAGTTCGTCGACATGCACGGCAAGCCGAGCGCGAAGCTGGTGCCCGCCCATCACCTCGACGACCTGCTGAGCGAGGGGGCCGGGTTCGCCGGGTTCGCCGCCGGCGACATCGGCCAGGGTCCCGACGATCCCGACATGATCGCGATGCCCGACCCGACGACGCTGACGATCCTGCCGTGGCGCCCGACCGTCGCCCGGTTCGCGTGCAACATCACCGTCGAGGGCGAGGCGTGGCCTTATTGCCCGCGGACGATCCTCCGCAACGCGCTGGCCCGCGCCGCCGAGCAGGGCTACGAGCTCAAGATCGGCGCCGAGCTCGAGTACTTCCTGCTGCGACGTGCCGCCGACGGAACGCTGGCGCTCGCCGACCCGCTCGACACCCTGGAGCAGCCGTGTTACGACATGCGGGCGCTGACCCGCAACCTCGACTTCGTCTCGGAGGTGTCGCACGCGGTCACCGGCCTGGGCTGGGACAACTACGCCACCGATCACGAGGACGCCAACGGACAGTTCGAACAGAATTTCCAGTTCGCCGACGCGCTCACCACATGTGATCGAGCGATCTTCTTTCGCTACATGGTCGAGTCGCTGGCTCAGCAGCGTGGGCTGATCGCGACGTTCATGCCCAAGCCGTTCGCCCATCTCACCGGTAACGGCTGTCACTTCCATGTCAGCCTGTGGCGCGACGGCGAGAACGTGTTCGCGCGCGACGCGGCCGAGGACCCACGGGGCCTCGGTCTGAGCGAGCTCGGTTACAACTTCATCGCCGGGCTGAAGGCCAACGCGAGCGCGTACATCGCGATCACCGCGCCGACCGTGAACTCGTACAAGCGCCTCGTCGTCGGCGCGCCGACGAGCGGGGCCACGTGGGCGCCGGCCTACATCAGCTACGGGTACAACAATCGTACGCAGATGCTGCGCGTGCCCGATGCCGGGCGAATCGAGGACCGAACCGTCGACGGCTCGTGCAATCCGTACCTGGCGGCGACGGCGATGCTCGCCGCCGGCCTCGACGGGATCGACCGCGGCCTGGACGCGGGCGATCCCAACGGGGCCAACCTGTACACGTTGTCCGCCGCCGAGCGCGAGGCCCAGGGGATCGCGACGCTGCCCGCCAACCTGCTCGACGCCACCCGCGAGCTGGAGGCAAACGCGCCGTTGCGCGCCGCCTTCGGCGCCACCCGCAACGGCGACTACATCGACTACTTCATCGAGGTCAAGCGGCGCGAGGCTCAGGCCGCCCACGAGCAGATCACGCAGTGGGAGCTGGACCGCTACCTGCAGCTGTATTGACCGCAACCTGATCCGCGGGCACCTTCGCCGAGGCGCCCGCCGCCACGGGGAGTTAGATTGGCGCCCGGATGCGGCGCGGTCGAGGGTGGAGCTGGAGTTTCGGCGCTACCTGACCGAGGCACCCGCGGAGTTCTGGCTCGGGTTAGCCACCCTGATCGGCGTGATCACCCTCGATGTCCTTCCCGGGCTGGTGATCGGTGTCGTCTCGATGCTGCTGCTGGTCATCGCGCAGGCCAGCCGTCCCTACCTCGGCGTGCTCGGTCGCGTCCCCGGCATCCCGGGAGCCTACGGCGACGTCGAGCGCCACCCCGACTATCGGCAACTCCCGGGGGCTGCTCGTGCTCCGCCTCGAAGCGCGGCTGTTCTACGGCAACGCCACGCCGGTGCGCGACCGGATCAAGACGCTCGTCGGCGCCGCCGACCCCGTGCCCCGGGCGGTGATCCTCGAGGCCGGCGCGATCCACCGGCTCGACATCACCAGCGCCGAGATGCTGACCCAGCTGACTTGCGACCTGCGGGCGGCAGGTATCGGCTTCGCCCTCGCCGACGTGCGGCTCCCGGTCATCGACGTGGCCCGCCGCGCCGGCCTGCTCAAACAGCTCGGACCGGACCACGTCTTCCCCACAATCGACGAAGCCGTCCAACACATGGCGCCATGAGCAACTCTTTCCCCCGATCACATCTCCCCCGGCTCCCTCCCACGGCGCGGTCGCCGCCGGTCAGCCCGGCCCGAACCGCCGGCCGCCGGCTCCGGAGAGGGCGGGCTCGTCGCCCTGCAGCGAGCCGACGGTCTGGGGCGAGCGTGCGTCGAGGTGGCTGGCGAGGGCGATGAACGCCTTCGCGGTGGTCAGCGCGTCGCCGAGCGCGTGGTGCGGGTCCTCGCCGGGCTGGCCCAGTTCCGCCGCCAGCCGGGCCAGCGGCAGAACGGCCGGAGTGACCCCGTCGCGCTCGCCCAGCCAACGCCGGCCGAGCGCCTCGGTGTCGGCGTCACCGGGCAGCCGCAGGCGGCGCCGGCGCAGCTCGCGCCCGAGGAAGGTGCGCTCGACGATCGCGGTGTGGAACACCGGCACGCGCCCGGCGAGCGTGGCGAGCAGCTCGTCGATCGCGTCGTCGATCCCGGGCGCATGATGGAGATCGACGGAGCGCAGCTTGTGGATGAGGACAGCGGCGTGCCTCGGCGGGCTCTCCGGCCGGGCCAGGGTGTACAGCGACTCGCCGAGCATCAGCGCGCCGTCGCGGACCGGGACGGCGCCGATGGCGATGATCTCCGCGGAACGCTCCAGGCCGGTCAGCTCCAGGTCGATCACGCACCATTCCGCCTCCCGCCACGGCGTATCCGGAGCGGGTTGCGCGACGCGGGCGAACCGCGCCGCCACGGGGCTGCGTCTGAGAATCAGTCTCACCCGCGTTCCCCGGTGGGGCCCACGAGCCCGCGGCGATGCCGCCGTCGCCCGGTCACGGCGCCAGCTCCTGCGCCACCGCGCTGACGGCGCGGAACAGGTCACGCAGCCGCCCGCGCGTGAGCGCGCTGAGCTCCGCAACGTCGAGCCGGTCGTCGGGGGTGTCACCGGCGGCGATCCGCTCCAGCTGGTGCCTGATTCGCAGCTCGAGCGCGAGCTCGAAGGCCTCGATCAGCGTCTGCGCCTGGTCGTCGCCCACGACGGCGGCCGCCGCGGCGCCCCGCAGCCGCTCCGGGGTCGAGCCCTCCCCGGTTCCCGCCACCGCCGACGCCCAGCGGGCAATCCCGGCAATCGGAACGATCGCCGCCTCGCGGATGTTCAGCCACCGGTGGCGTCCCTCCGGCGTGAGCACGGCGTCGGCGTCGAACCCGGTGGGAAGCGGGTGCGTGAACGCCTGATCGGCGAGCGCCTCCAGCAGGGCCGCTCGGTGCTTGCCTTCGGCGAGCGGGAGCGGCTCCAGCGGTGTCCCCCACAGCATCCGGCGATCAGCGAGCACCGACAGCGCGAGCGCGCCGTCGGCGACCGGGGGCATCGATGGGCTGCCGGTGCCCGCCGCGAGCCCGGTCCACTGCTCGGCATCCCCGGCGACGATCGGATCGACCACGCCACAGCGGCGCAGGGCGTCGCGCAGACCGGCGATCCACTCTCCGGGCGGGGGCGCGGCGGTCGCGTGGATGAGCGCTCCGCGGCGGGTGGAGGCCGGCGTCAGCTCGCGCCTCGCCTGACTGCCGACCGACACCCACACCGCCCCGGGCGGCGGATCGCCCCCCGAGACGAGCTCGATCGCCCGGCGG
This sequence comes from uncultured Solirubrobacteraceae bacterium, assembly GCA_963731395.1. Lineage (GTDB taxonomy): Bacteria > Actinomycetota > Thermoleophilia > Solirubrobacterales > Solirubrobacteraceae > Palsa-465. The sequence goes on along the minus strand of CAVSVH010000007.1, from coordinate 210,947 downwards.
GTGAGGGCGTCGACGAGCGCCGACAGCACCGGCGCGAGCTCGAGGGCCGGCACGCTCGAGTGATGGAGATCGAGCATCAGAGCCGGAAGGTTGCCCGCGGTCAGGGCCAGCGCATCGAGGGTGCGCGCGCGGTCGATCGCCCGCCGGGTGCCGAACCAGGAACGGGGCTGGGCGGCGACCAGGTCGCCGTCCTCGAGCATTCCGACCAGCCGACCCCGCTCCGAGACGACCGGCGCATGGCGGATGCCCCGCTCGAGCATCTCGTAGAGCACCTCGCCGGCGAGGCGGTCGGGCGACACGACATATGCCGGCGCGGTCATCGCCGCGTCGACGCGCAGCGCGCCCGACCGCCCGACGGCCAGCACCCGGGCGCGCAGATCACGGTCGGTGAGGATCCCGATCCCCCCATCCTCCAGCTCGACGACGGCGGCACTCGCTCCCGCCTGCGTCATCCGCGCGGCGACGAAGCCGATGTTCTCCGACGGCTTGCACGTCACCGTCGCCGACCGGATCAGCTTGACCACCGGCTGGTAGGCGGGATCGGTCGGGCCGACCTGGAGCTCCCGGCGCCGGGCCCGGTCAAGCAGCGGCCGGGCGACGGCCACGGGGATCCGGTAGACGAGGGTGTCCTCCGACGCCACCGCCTCGAACCCGGGAGGAAGCCCGGACAGCATCGCGGCATGGCCGAACGCGTCGCCCGGCCCGAGCAGGTCGAGCAAGCGCCCGTCGTGGGTGATGTCGACACCGCCCGAGTGGATGACGCGCAGGAACGTGACCGGTCCCCCGTCCTCGGACAGGATCACCGCGCCGCGGAGATGGAACTCGATCGCCGCCTGCGCCGCCACCTCGGCCAGCTCATCCGGAGCGAGCGCGTCGAACACCGGGCGCTGGGCCAGGAAGCGGGCGATCTCGCTCAGGCCGGCGTCGAGCACGTCCGGCGATGGGATCCGGTGCACCTCACCCGACGAACCGTATCTCCACCGCTCACGGCAGCAGGCCCAGCCGCTGGGCGCGCTGCACCGCCTCGGTCCGGTTGCGCACCCCGAGCTTGCGGTACACGGAGCTGGAATGCTCCTTGACCGTGTGCCGGGACAGGTGCAGCGCCGCCCCGATCTCAGGGTTGGTCGCGCCCGAGGCCATCAGCTCCAGAACCGCTCGCTCGCGGTCCGACAGTCCCAGGGCCCCCCGGCGATCCTGGTGCTCGAACACAGTCTTGCCGAGGCCGACGAGCCGGACGGCACCGGCGATCTTGCGCGCCGGCCAGTCCTTGTAGGCGAAGCCGGAGGCGCCGGCCGCCTGCGCCGCCTGCGGCGAGATCTCGCCCGCGCCGGAGAACAGCAGCACCCGCGTCGCCGGTTCCGCGGCCCGGAGCTGTTCGCACACCTCGGCGCCCGACTCCTCCCCGATGAACAGGTCGACGAGGGCCACGTGAGGGCGGTAGCGAGTCGCCAGCTTCACCGCCTCGGAGCCGGTGTGGGCGCTGACACATCGTTCCACCCACGATTGCTGGGTGAGCATCAGCCGAAACCCCCAGTGCACGACGTCGTGGTCGTCGACGACGAGCACGCGCAGCCGGTCGGGGCTGCGCTCCGCGTCACCCATCGTCGTCATGAGGGACGACGAGCCGCACCTGCCAGGTCCCCGGCTCGCGTTCGCCGAACTCCACCACTCCATTGGACTGCAGCGCTTCGAGCGCCGCCAGCCGCAACCCCATCCCCGCACGACGGCGCGCCGCCGGCACGCCGTCGTTGACGACGTCCATCCAGAACGCGCCGTCGGATCGGCCGAGCCTCACGCTCACGTGGGTCGGCCGAGCGTGCTTGCCGGCGTTGCGGACGGCCTCGACGAGGATCGATTGCGCCAGCGGCTCCAGCGCCGGCGGCACGTCATCCGGGCTCCCCGTCTCGAGCGTCAGGCCGAGCTCGGGATAGGCGCCGGCGAGGCGCTGCACCTCGGCGGCGAGCGTCGTCCGAGTGGCACGGGGCGCGCGTCCGAGCGGCCGCTGCAGCGCGGCCCGCAGATCGGTGAGCGCGGCCTGGGTCTCCGATGCGCACCGCTGCCGCGCGGCTTCGGGGAGCGCCCCGTCGCCGTCGAGTGCCATCGACACGCCGAACAGACGCTGGATCACGCCCTCGTGGATCTCACGCGCGAGATCGATCCGCTGCTCCAGCTGACCCGCCTTCTCGATCTGGGTCGAGACGATGCCGGCGACCGAGGCGAGCGCCGCCGCCTTGCCGAGCGTCCACAGAAGGCTGCGATCGGCGTCGTCGAGCGGGGGCTCGGTCATCAGCCGGTCGGCGAAGATCACCCCGAACGCCCGATCCGCGGCGGCCATCGGCGCGCACACCAGCCGGGCGGGCTCGGACACGAGCGCGGCGTAGTCGTCCGGGACCTGACCGCTGAGATCGCCGACGACCTCCACCACCCGATCCTCCCGGATCGCCCGGGCGGCGATCGGGGCGGAGTCGACGCCGACGTGGGCGTCGGCGAACTGCTCGATGTCCATCCCATGCGCGCCGGCGGCGCGCACCCGGCGATCGCCGCTGTCATAGCGGAAGATCACCGCCCGGCGCATGCGGGCCAGCCGGCAGATCGTCTCGCACAACCGGGCGTAGAAGCCGTCGGCCTTCGCCGTCGGCTTGGATTGCGAGAGCACCTCGACAAACAGGTCGAGCGCTTCGATGCCGAGGCCGGCCCGCCGCTCCGGCGATACGTCGAGGCTCACCGGCGGTCCATCCCCCGGCACCACCGGGCGGGAGGTCGCGTCAGACGGTGTGGGCGTGCATCAGGCCGACCCGCAGCGCCTGGTCGGGCGCCAGGTACACGCTCCACTGCGCCTGACAGAGGGGACACCGGCATCGGACCGAGGGATCGTAACCCTCCAGGTCGTCCTCGCACTCCACGTCCTCGGCGCGCAGGCACACCGGGCAGGCAAGCGCGGCGCCGACGAGCACGTCCGGATCGTCGGGACGGAAGCGCGCGATGTCGGCCAGTGTCGCGATCGGCGGACTATGGGCCGGAGCGGTGACCCCGGCAACCCGCGCGCCGCGACAACCCCCCGGGTGGGGGGCGGTTGCTCACCCCGGCGGGTCTTGGACCAGCGCCGGTCTTCGTCCGGCGCCGGCGCCGGCCGGCGATCAGGATGCGGCGCGCAGCGGATACGCGCGCGCGGCGGCGGCGTCGACCCGGGTGATCGGCCGCTTGCCCCAGCGACTGCGGGTCGCGAAGTCCAGCAGCCGGTCGAGGTAGTCGCGCAACGGCGCCGCGGTGATCCCGTCGGGCTCCAGCCGGGCCCGGGTGTGAGCGTCGTCGAACACGGCGCCCATCGACAGGTAGGGGAAGTACTCGCTGCCCGCGGTGAGCGCCGACTGCTCGGCGCTCCCCACGACGAGCTCGGCGAACTCGGCGGGCGGCAGCACCCGCGGCACCGGCCGCCGGAAGTAACGGCTCGCCAGCCCGGCGATCTCCTCGATCGTGGACGCGTGCGGTCCGGCGGTGAGGTGGTACGTGGCGCCGCAGCCGCGTCCCGACTCGCACAGCGCAAACGTCGCGTCGGCGACGTAGTCGATCGAGACGACGTCGCAGGGCGCCGACGGGATCGCCGGCAGCGCGGTGAACAGGCCGCGCCCGAACGCCCGCAGCGGCCAGTAGAGGACGTTGAACGCCGCCGTCCAGCCACTGTGGCGATCGCCGACGACGATGCTCGGGCGCAGGATCGTGTACGGCAGGTCGCGATGAGACTGCACCAGCTGCTCGGCCTCGAACTTCGAACGCTCGTAGGAGTTGTGAAACGACTGACCGAGATCGAGGTCGCGCTCGGCGAAGCCGCCCTCGTGGGTGCCGGCGACGAACGCCGTGGAGATGTGGCCGTAGCAGTCCAGTCCGCCGCACTCCTGCGTCAGCTCGGCGAGCTCGAGCATCCGGCGCGTTCCCTCGAGGTTGATCTGTCGTGCCTCGTCGAGATCGAGGGTGAACGACACCGACGCGGCGCTGTGGACGATCGTCGTGACGCGCTGCGCGATGTGCTCGCGCTGCTCCGGCGACAGGCCCAGGTCAGGCTTGCACATGTCGGCGGCGACCGCCTCGACGCGGCCACGGTGGGCGCGGCCCGCGACGCCGAACAGGTTGGCGAGCACCGCGTCGATCCGGGCCCGCGCGCCCGCCGCGGTGTCGGCGCGCACCAGGGTGATGATGCTGCGGTCGGTGCGCTCCAGATAGCGCTGGAGCAGCTCCATGCCGACGAACCCGGTCGCTCCCGTCAGCAGCACGTCGCCGCGGCCGGTCATCGCGTCCCCGCCAGCGAGTGCAACGCCCACACGAGTCGCCCGCGTGTGTCCTCGGGGGCGATCAGCTCGTCGACGAATCCGCGTGCCGCCGCCACTTCGGGCCGCAGCTGTGACTCGGCGTAGTCCTGCGCCAGCCGGTCGCGCTCGGCTTCGGGGTCATCGGCGGCGGCGAGCCGCCGGCGGTGGATCACGCCGACCGCCGGACGAGCGCCCATCACCCCGATCTCGGCCTGTGGCCAGGCGAACACGTAGTCGGCGCCCAGGTCCTTGGAGTTCATCGTGATGAAGGCTCCCCCAAACGCCTTACGGAGAATCACGGTGACCCTTGGAACGGACGCCTGCGCGAACGCGTGGACGAACGTCGCCCCGAGACGGATGACGCCCGCAGACTCCTGGCGCAGGCCGGGCATATAGCCGGGGGTGTCGACCAGAACGAGCAGGGGAATCCCGAACGAGTCGCACTTGGCGACGAATCGCGCGCCCTTCTCGGAGCTGGCGGCGTCGAGGACGCCGCCGAGGTAGCGCGGCTGGTTGGCGATCACCCCAACGGTGCGCCCGTCGATCCGGGCCAGGCCGGTGACCAGGTTGCGAGCCCATCCGGCGGAGATCTCGAGCAGCTCGCCAGCGTCGACCAGCGCCCGGATGACATCGCGCACGTCGTAGATGCGCCGCGGCTGGGCGGGCACGATCTGGCGGATGTCGGCCCCGCTCGGCGGCCGGCGCTCGATCACCGGGGCGCCGTCATCGCGGTGGCTGGGAAGATATCCGAGCAGCTCGCGAGCCAGCCGGGTGGCGTCGAGGTCGTCGCGGGCGACGAAGTGGCAGACGCCGTTGCGCTCGTGGACGCGCGTGCCCCCGAGCTGCTCGGCGTCGACGACCTCGCCGAGCGCGTCGGCGACGACCCCGGGGCCGGTCAGGAACATGCTCGCGTCCTTGGTCATCATCACCCAGTCGGTCAGCGCCGGCGAGTAGGCGCCGCCGCCGGCCGACAGCCCGGTGACGATCGAGATCTGCGGGACCCGGCCCGAGAGTGCGACGGTGCGCCTGAAGATCCGCCCGTAGCCGCCGAGGGCCGCGATGCCCTCCTGCATCCGCGCACCGCCCGAGGAGACGAACCCGACGACCGGGGCGCGGCCGCGGCCGGCGAGCTCCAGTACTCGGGCGATCGTGTCCGCGTGAGCCTCGCCGAGCGAGCCTCCGGCGTACGTGGCGTCCTGCGCGTAGCAGAACACGGGCCGTCCTTGGACCGTTCCCGAGCCCCCGATCACGCCGTCGCCGCCGCGGGCTCCGGCGCCCATCGCACCAGAGATCACGTCGCTGCGAATGAGGCGCAGCGAGCCGTGGTCGCACAGTGACTCCAGCCGTTCGAGCGCGGTCAGCGGCTCGACGGCGCGGTCGGCGAGGGCGAGGCTCACGGGCGACCCCACTCGATCACGGTGGCCCCCCACGTGAACCCGGCGCCGAAGGCGCCGAGCAGCACCTTGTCGCCGGGGGCGAGGAGACCCTCCCGCTCACTGAATGCGAGCGCGAGCGGCAGCGTGGCCGCTGAGGTGTTGCCGTACTCGCCGATGCAGTCGACGACCCGCTCTGCGGGCAGCCCGAGCCGCTCACCGACGGCGGCGAGGATCCGGCCGTTGGCCTGGTGATAGACGAACAGGTCGATCTCGTCCAGGGCGACGCCGGCGGCGCGCACCGCCTGATGGGTGCACAGAGTCAGCCGGGCCACGGCTTCGCGGAACGTCTCGTGGCCGCGCATCGTGATCTTGGCGTCGCCGCGGCCGGCGCGGATGTGGCCGGCGCCGGCGCCGTCGGCGCCGAGCACGACCGGCCCGATCCGGCCCGGGCCCGCGGTCTGCTCCAGCACGACCGCTCCGGCGCCGTCGGCGAACACCGCCGCAGTCGCCCGGTCTCGCGGATCGGTGATCCGCGACATGAAGTCAGCGCCGATGACCACGGCGCAGCGCGAGCGGTCCGCCTCGACCTGGGCGGCCCCCACCGCCAGGGCGGAGAGGAATCCGGTGCACGCCGAGCCGACGTCGAAGGCTCCCGCGGCGGTGGCGCCGAGCGCGTGCGCGACGAGCGGCGCCGTGTTCGGCATCACCTCGTCGGATGTCGTCGTCGCGACGATCACGAGGTCGACGTCGAGCGGGTCGACGCCCGCGCGCGCCAATGCGGCCCGGGCGCACGCCGTCGCGTGGGTTGCGAGGCGCTCATCCGGCCGGGCCACGCGGCGTGAGCGAATCCCGGTGCGGCGCACGATCCAGTCGTCGTCGACGCCGAGTCGCGCGCCGACCTCCGCGTTGGTGACGACCGTCTCCGGCACGCTGACGGCGACCGAAGCGGCCAGAACGCCGCGCCGAGACGCGAGCCCGGGCGGCGATGAGATCTCCTGCTCAGCGTGCAAGATCGACATCATGATCACCAACGCTGCGTCATCCGTGCGCCGGATACCAGGCGACAGGGCCGAGAAACCGACAGCCGGGGGGTTTTGGACGACCAGAGCCGCCTCAATCGGCAGGGCCGACACTGAGGTCGTCGATCAGCGCCGCCAGCCGGACGAGCAGGTCCGAGACGAGCGCCTGCTCGTCGGGCGGCAGTCCGGCGAAGAACGCCACCCGGCGCCCGCGCATCCACTCGTCCTGCCGGCGGAGCACGGCGCGGCCCTCCCGGGTCAACGTGACCGTCACACCGCGCCGGTCCTCCGGCGACCGCGCCCGCGCCACGATCGCCCGGCGCTCCAGGGCGTCGAGGATCCGCGTCGCCGTCGACGGGACGATGCCCGCCTGCGCGGCGAGGTCCGACACGCGGGCCGTGTCGGTCGCCGACAGCGGGGCGAGCAGGGAGTACTGGGAGAGCGTGAGCCGGCCGGGATGGACCTGCAGCGTCGACCCGCGCGCCCGGCGCACCGCCTGGGCAAGCGTCTCGAAGGCGGCGAGGAAATCCTCGCGCTGGTCGGCCGCCCTGCCCGTGGCGAGCTCCATCGCGCGAGGGTAGCAGTGCTTGGCATGCTAATGTTTGGCTTGCCAAGCAAGTTCAAGAGGGGTGGTCGCATGTTCCACAACATCCTCGTCTGCGTCGACGGCTCTCCCCACTCGGATCGCGCCCTGAGCGAGGCGATCGACCTCGCCGACGCGGAGCGATCCCGCCTCACGATCCTGACCGCGGTGCCGCGGCCGCCCGCCTGGGTGTGCAGCCCGGCGACCGCCGCGGGTCTCGGATCGCTGGTCGCGGACCTCGCCGCCGAGGCGGCCGCGGCGCTCGAGCACGCGGTCGACCGCGTCCCCGCCTCGATCCCGGTGACGAAGATCCTCTCCACCGAGCCGATCCGCGACGCCCTGATGAATCAGATCAAGCGCGGCGAGCACGATCTCATCGTCATGGGCTCCCGCGGCCGCGGCGCCCTGACCGCCCAGTTGCTGGGCAGCGTCAGCCACTACGCGCTGCACCACAGTCCAGTGCCGGTGCTCATCGTCCACGCCGAGGATGACGCCGTGCCGCAGCGTGCGCCCGACCGCGAGCAGGCCGCGGAGCCCGCTCAGTGGGCGTGGTCCGCGGTCCGCTGACCGATGTGCGGCGCCGTGTCGCCGCGGCGGGCGACCAGCCAGAACAGCGTGACGAAGATTGCGCCGGCGACGACGTTGAGCGCCAGCTTGTAGTCCAGGTGCACGCCGCCGAAGATGTCGGTGCGGCTCGGCCGCGGGCCGGTGGGGATCCAGCCCAGCAGCGAGAACACGCCGGCGACGACGAGCGCGGCGATGACCATCGTCACGAACATCAGGGCGGTGATCCGCAGCGCGAACTCGGTCCCGTAGTACTTGCGGTAGATGGCGACGATCGGGAGCACGATCAGGTCGGCGAACAGGAACGCCAACACCCCGGCGAACCCGATCCCCCCTGACCACAGCACCGCCGCGACGGGAACGTTGCCGACCGAGCAGACGAAGCTCAGCACCGCGATCACCGGTCCGATGATCGCGTTCTCGATCGCCGGGATCGGGTTCGGCGCGTTGTGCACGAACAGCGACCGAAAGACGTGGTCGGGCACCTGGGCGATGAACCCGGCGAGCAGGAAGCCGACGCAGATCTCGCGCCACACCATCTGCCAGTCCGAGCGGAAGTTGCCGGCGACGTCTGACCACGCGCCCACCGACGTCAGCCGCCGGCGCCAGCCGATGGGTGCCCCGGCGGCGGTGGAGTGCTGATGACCGGCGTCGGCGGCTGCCGCGTGCCGGCGGGCCTCGCGCTCGAGGCTGCGGCTGACGACCGGCCGGAGCAACAGCGCCATGAGCGCGATCATCACGATCCCGCCGACGTACTCGGCGAGCGTGAACTGCCACCCGACCAGGATCCACAGGATCAGCCCGAGCTCCCAGACGAGGTTGGTCGACGCGAATTGGAACGCGAGCGCGCTCGTCGCCGACGCCCCCTTGACGAACAGCGACCGAGCGATCGCCACCGCCGCGTACGAGCACGACGACGACGCGGCACCGAGCACCGTCGCCCACCCGGTGGCGCGGGCGCCGCCGGCGCCGAGGCTGCGCTGCACCCGCTCGCGAGGGACCCACGTCTGGACCACGGCCGAGATCGCGAACCCGATGACGAGCGCCCACCACACCTGCCACGCCATCAGCAGAGAGTCGCGCACGCCGTGCCAGATGAAGTTCAGCACCGTCATGGAGCTCGGCTTCCACTATACCCCTGGGGGGTACTGGTATGCTGTCGCTCATGCCGACGCGGGGCTACACCGCCACCAAGGAGGAACTGCTCGCGCGTTTGAAGCGCATCGAGGGACAGATCCGCGGCATCGAGGCGATGGTGCAGGCGGACCGCTACTGCATCGATGTGCTCACGCAGATCTCGGCGGCGCGCGCGGCGCTCGACAAGGTCGCCCTCGGCCTGCTCGACGACCACGCCCACCACTGCGTCATCGGAGCCGAGTCCGCGCAGGAACGCGACGACAAGACGGCCGAGCTGATGGACGCCGTCGGCCGGTTGATGCGGCGCGGCTGAGGCTCACCCCCCCGGGCCGTCGACCAGCCGCGAGAACAGCGCGTCGAGAGTCGCCTCGACATCGCTGCTCAGCCCGGTGTGGACCTCTGACGCCTGAACGATCGTGCTCGACGGAGCCGCCAGCCAGCCGAACCGCTCGGACGGGGGCAGCGCCGCGATCGGCCCGCCGTCGTCGGCGCCCTCGGCGACCCTGACGAGCGCGGCGAGATGGTCGCCGACCTCGGGCGCGTTGATCTCCGGAGCCAGCGCAGTCAGGCGGCCCGCGTCCAGCGCCACCCGCGCCCCGAGGAATCCGCGCTGGCGGCAGTGCAGGACGACGCCGACGTTGAGCCGCTCCCCCCGCTCGACGCTCGGCACGACCCGCAGGATCAGGTAGGTGAACGGGCTAGCGTCGGGTGCGGGCACGCTCGGCCTCCTGCGCGAATCCACCGGCGGCGAGCCGCCGCTTCAGATACTCCGCGTACACCTCGGGGGCATCGGCGCCGGCGAACCATGCGCCCGGCACCAGGCCCACGACCGCCTCCACCGCGTCGACCGCGTCGCCGCCCAGCCGCGCGCGCATCCGGGCGTCGGCGTCCATGATCGATCCGGCGCGGGGAAGAAGCACGTGCTCGGAGATCAGGGGAAACGGTCGCTGCGCATGGGCGATCGGATCCAGCCCCGCGTGCTGGAGGTACAGGGCGGCGCCATGGTCGATCAGCCACAGGCGCTCGTGCCAGAGCAGCAGGTTGGGATTGCGAGCAGTGCGGTCGACGTTCGTCGTCAGCGCATCGAGCCAGACGATCTCGGCGGCCTGCTCCGGCGAGGGCTGTAACGCCCCCGCCGGCGTGTACGCGAGCGCTCCCGGCAGGAAGTCGACCCCCAGGTTGCGCCCCTGGCTGCCGGTGATCAGATCCTGGATCTCGGGGTCGGGCTCGGCCGCGCCGAGGCGGGCATCGAGCGACACGGTGACGAGCTCGGGGACGAGCAGCTGCGCGCGGCGGGCGAGCTCCCCGACGATCACCTCGGCGACCAGGGCCCGCAGCCCCTGCCCCGCGCCTGCGAACTTGACGACGTAGAGGCCGTCGTCATCGGCCTCGACCAATCCCGGCAGGGAGCCGCCCTCGCGCAGCGCGGTCACGTAGCGGGTTGCCGCCACCTCTCGCAATCCGCGCGTGCTGACCGGCATGCGCGCCTTTCTAGCATCAAAGTCATGCTCCTCTCGGTCCTCGATCAGTCTCCGATCGCGCAAGGCTCCACCGGCGCGCAGGCTCTGCACAACACGCTTGACCTGGCCCGGCTCGCCGATGAGCTCGGCTACACCCGCTACTGGGTCGCCGAGCACCATGGCGGCCCGATGCTCGCCGGCCCAAGCCCGGAGGTCCTGATCGGGCCGATCGCGGCCGCCACCGAGGGGATCCGGGTGGGCAGCGGCGGCGTCATGCTCCCCCACTACAGCCCACTCAAGGTCGCCGAGTCGTTCACGATCCTGGCGGCGCTGTTTCCCGGCCGGATCGACCTCGGTCTCGGCCGCGCCGCCGGCACCGACCCGCTGACCACATTCGCGCTGCAGCGCGATCGCCGCCAGGCGGCGCCCGACGACTTCCCCCAGCAGCTCGCCGAGCTCCTGGCGTACTTCGAGGACGACCTTCCTGAGGACCATCCCTTCCGCCATCTCGCCGCCACCCTGCCGGGACGTCCCGAGCTGCCGGTGCCGTGGCTGCTCGGCTCGTCTGAGCAGAGCGCTCTCTGGGCCGGCGAGGCCGGCCTGCGCTACGCGTTTGCCGACTTCATCAATCCTCAGGGCGCAACGATCGCCAAGCTCTACCGAGACCGGTTCAGGCCGGCCCGCGACCTGCAGGCCCCGCGCACCGCGGTCGCCGTCTGGGCGCTCGTCGCCCCCACCGACGAGGAGGCGGAGTTCCTGGCCTCGAGCAGCCGGATGACGTTCACCCTGCTGCGGCGGGGCAAGCTGGTGGCCGTGCCGCCGCCCGAGGAGGCATCGGCGTTTCTGATGAGCGAGGCGCGGCTGCGCCCCGCCGGGGACGTGCCGGGTCGCCGCGGGGTCGTCGGCTCTCCGGAGAAGGTCCGGGCCGGAATCGAGGAGGTGGCGGCGTCCTACCAGGCCGACGAGGTGATCGTGGTGACGATCACCTACGACCACGAGGTGCGCCGGCGCTCCTACGAGCTGCTCGCCGACGCGTTCGATCTGGCCCCGCGGCCGCTCGCCGCGGCCGTGTCCTAAGTGGCGGGCCAGTAAGCCCGACCTCGGCCAACTACTCGAGCGGCGAGGACCGTCGCGCTGGGCTCAGTCCGGTTACAAACCGCCGCCACCCGCGCTCCCGCCCGGGCTTCGGACGCCGTCAGCACCCCCGACCGTCGCGTCCCTCAGGGTTTTCGGGAGAGGGCGGTCGTCGAACTGGGCGACCAGGAGTTGGATGCGATCGGTGTCGAGACCCGGGCGTGACCGGTCCTTGCGGGCGAGCGTGGTCAACCCGTGCAGCGCGGCCCACAGCACCTCGATGAGCGTCTCGACGTCCCGCCCGCCGGCGACAGGGGCGACGGTCTCGCGCAGTTCGACGAACGGCGCCGACAACGGCGCCGGGGTGTCAGAAGTCCCCCCGAAGCGCAATCGCGTCGCGGGCGTGAACATCGCGTCGTACACCGCCGGGTTCTCGGCGGCAAAGCTGCTGAACGCGTGGGCGACTCGGCTCAACGCCTCCTGCGGCGGACCGTCACGTCGAAACCGATACAAAGACAACGCAACCATCCAGGAGCGCTCATGACCGACAGCTCACCCGCCGACTCAAACCTGATAGCACCGATCCCAGCGGATGACCCTGCCCGGGTCCTAACGCATGTGAGCCCGGACACCGATGACTCACTGCCACATATCGGCGTGGCTGGCGGCACCTACACCATCCTTGTATCCGGGGACGACACCGCTGGCCGCTACACGCTGATCGACATGCACGTCCCGCCAGGCGGCGGGCCGCCACCCCACCGTCACGACTTCGAGGAGATGTTCACCATTCTTGACGGCGAAGTCGCGTTCACGTTCCGCGGCGCAACACTCGTCGCGACAGCCGGGGAAACGATCAACGTCCCGGCCAACGCCCCGCACGTCTTTCGCAACGCCTCCGGCCGGCCTGCGCGACTGTTGTGTCTGTGCTCGCCCGCGGGCCAGGAGGAGTTCTTCAGGGCGGTCGGCGTTCCGGTCGCGCATCGAACCGAGGCTCCACCGGCTCTCGACGATGCCGCCACCGCCGCGTTTATCGCCAAGTCGATCGCGCTTGCGCCGAAGTACCGGACCGAGCTGCTGCTCGGCGACCCGAAATCCTGATCCGCGAATCCGGAGAGCCGACCGTGAGCCAGCAACCAAGACGCTCAGCTCGTCGCTGACTGCCGTCGCAGCCACCGGACGGATGCCCAACGCGCCTCTCGCGGCGGGCTGCGGGCAGCCCGACACGCCTACAACACCTTCGCCGGCCGTCAAGGTAGGGCCGTCGGCCCGCGCCTACGGCGCGCCCTGACGAGGCTCCCCCTGACAGCCGGCAGCGGCGTTATTCGGCTGTGGCATGCCCCACCCGGCCCCAGGAGCCCCAGTTATGCGAACCGGAACGGCGACCTCGTCCCTGAGCGCATTGACCGTCAGCGGTCGACTTCAGATAACGCCCGACCTCGCATAGAAGCCGAAGGAGACCCCCCGCGGAGGCTGATCCCGAAGGAGACCCCCCGCGGAGGCTGATCCGGGTAGGATCGCCGTCTGGTGACGAAGTGGGTGTATGACTTCGCCGAGGGCTCGAGGGAGATGCGCGAGCTGCTCGGCGGAAAGGGTGCGAACGTTGCCGAGATGACGCGGGTGCTCGGCGCCGACCGGGTGCCGGCCGGCTTCACGATCACGACCGAGGCGTGCGTCGAGTACATGCGCGCCGATCGCCAGGAGCCGGAGGGGATGGCCGAGGAGGTCGCGGAGGCGCTGCACCGTCTCCAGGAGACCGCCAAGAAGACGCTCGGCGACCGCGACGACCCGCTGCTCGTGTCGGTGCGCTCGGGCGCCCGGGAGTCGATGCCGGGGATGCTCGACACGGTGCTCAACCTCGGGCTCAACGACGACTCGGTCAAGGGGCTGGCCGATACGACCGGCAACGAGCGCTTCGCGTGGGACTCCTATCGCCGGTTCGTGCAGATGTTCGGCAACGTCTCGCGAGGCATCCCGAGCGAGCGCTTCGAGGAGGCGATCAAGGCGGCCAAGACCGAGCGGGAGGTTCGCGACGACACCGAGCTCGACGTCGCGGCGCTCACAGAGCTGACCGGCGCGTTCAAGGACATCTACCGCGAGCAGACGGGGGACGCGTTTCCGCAGGACCCGACCGAGCAGTTGCGCCTGGCGATCCGCGCGGTGTTCGACTCCTGGGTCGGTGAGCGGGCGGTCTCCTACCGCCGTCTGAACCGGATCCCCGACGATTGGGGCACGGCGGTCAACGTGCAGCAGATGGTGTTCGGCAACAAGGGCGACACGTCGGGCTCCGGGGTGGCGTTCTCCCGTGACGAGGTCACCGGCGCGCCCGAGCCGAGCGGCGACTTCCTCCCCAACGCCCAGGGGGAGGACGTCGTCTCGGGCGCGCGCACCCCGCGGGACATCGCCGCGATGACGGAGTGGATGCCCGAGGCGCATGACCAGCTGATGGAGATCCTCCATGCCCTCGAGACCCACTACGAGGACATGCAGGACACCGAGTTCACCGTCGAGGAGGGCCGGCTGTTCATGTTGCAGACGCGCAACGCGAAGCGGCCCGCCCAGGCCGCGGTCAGGTTCGCGGTCGACGCCGTAAGTGAGGGCTTGCTCTCCCGTGAGCGGGCTCTCCAGACGATCGACCCCAGCGCGCTCGACGCCCTCCTTCACCCTACGTTCGACCCGCAGGCCGACTTCGCGGTGCTCGCCTCGGGGGTCAACGCCTCGCCGGGCGCGGCGAAGGGAGCGATCGTGTTCACCGCCGCCGATGCGGTCGCAGCGGCGCAGGAGGGCCGCGACGTGATCCTCGTGCGCCCGTTCACCGACGCCGAGGACGTCGCCGGGTTTCACGCGGCCAAGGGGATCCTCACCAGCGAGGGCGGCAAGGCGTCCCACGCCGCCCTCGTGGCGCGCGGGATGGGCCGCCCGGCGGTGGTCGGCGCGCAGGCGCTGGCGATCGACCTCGCCGCCAAGACCGTCAGCGTGGACGGGGCGCGTGGGACCGTGTTGAGCGAGGGCGACCCGATCGCGATCGACGGCACCCGGGGCTGCGTCACCGTCGACGATGTCCCGCTCGTCGATGCCCGGGTCGACGATAACTTCCAGCAGGTCCTGGGATGGGCGGACGAGATCCGCCGGCTCGGCGTCCGGGCCAACGCCGACACCCCCGAGGATGCCCGCAAGGCCCGCGAGCTCGGCGCACAGGGCATCGGCCTGTGCCGTACCGAGCACATGTTCATGGCCGAGGATCGCCAGCCGAAGATGCGGGCGATGATCATGGCCGACGACACCGCCTCGCGGCGCGACGCGCTCGGTGAGCTCTTACCGCTGCAGCAGGAGGACTTCGAGGGGCTGTTCGAGGCGATGGCGGGGCTGCCGATCACGGTCCGGCTGCTGGACCCGCCGCTGCACGAGTTCCTGCCCAACGGCGAGGACCTGGCGGCGCAGGTCGAGCGGGCGCGGATCGAGTCCTCGGACGACCTCCCGAAGCTCGAGCGACTCCTGGATCGGGTCCACGAGATCTCGGAGGAGAACCCGATGCTCGGGACCCGCGGCTGCCGGCTGGGGATCCTCTACCCCGAGATCTACGAGATGCAGGTCCACGCCATCCTGCGCGCCGCCAAGGCGGTCTCCGAGCCGCCGCACCTCGAGATCATGATCCCCCTCGTCGACTACGAGCACGAGATCCAGATCATGCGCGACCTGGTGCAGCGGATCGGCGACGAGGAGGGACTGACGATCGGCGAGGACTACACGGTCGGCACGATGATCGAGCTGCCACGAGCGTGTTTCGTCGCCGATCGGATCGCGCGATTCGCGGACTTCTTCTCGTTCGGTACCAACGACCTGACCCAGACGGCGCTCGGCTTCTCCCGTGACGACGTCGAGTCGAAGTTCGTGCCGATCTACCTGGAGCGCAAGATCATCGAGCGCAGCCCGTTCGAGACGATCGACAAGCCCGGCGTCGGCTGGCTCGTCCGCCTCGGCGCGTGGGTCGGGCGCGAAGCTCACCCCGGGCTCAAGCTCGGCGTCTGCGGCGAGCACGGTGGCGATCCCGAGTCGGTCGCGTTCTTCCACAGCGCCGGGCTCGATTACGTCTCCTGCTCGCCCTACCGTGTTCCGATCGCCCGGATCGCGGCGGCCCAGGCGGCGCTCGCGGATCCGCTCGGCAGCTGGGACTAAGCTAAGTGGCCCGGTCGTCGGCCGGCGGCCTCAGGGACGCACCGTGGCGGCGAGCTGCGCCAGCATGCGCCCGTAGATCCGCCGGAGTCCCAGCGGCGCGAACAGCCGCTCGAACATGCCACCGACCCCGCCGGCGCCGTCCCACGAGCTCTCGATCGTGACCTCGCTCCCGGTCGGCGACGGGTCGACCGTCCACGTGGTGACGAACGTCGACAGCTGATCTGACTCCTGCAGCCCCCCGGGGCTGTCGCGCACGTGGAGCCGGTAGTCGCGCTCGCGCCCGCCGGCGGCGAAGTGGTAGGCGAACACGGTCCCCTCGCCCTTTCCGCCCTGCTCGACGCGGTAGGCGGTGTAGTTGTCGGTGAGGATGCGCTCCCGCGAGTCACGGTAGTCGCGGAGAAACTCGACCACACGCTCGGGGGCAGCCGGGACCTGGGCGCTGGCGCGGGCGACGACTCGGGACATCGCGTGATTGTGGCAGCGCCCGCAGATGACGGCATCTCCGCCATCCCCGAGCACCCACGATTCGATCGCCGGCGAATGCGGGTACCGTGCCGTCACGATCATGCTCGCCGTCTACGCCACCGAGCTCAACGCCGACGATCCCCTGCGCGGCCTGCACGTCGGCGAGCGGCCCGATCCCGAGCCCCGCGACGGCTGGACGACGATCGCGGTCAAGGCTGCCGCGCTTAATCATCACGACCTGTGGTCGCTGCGCGGCATCGGCCTGAGCGCCGACGTCCTCCCGATGATCCTCGGCTGCGACGCCGCCGGAGTCGACGAGGACGGCAGCGAGGTCGTCGTCCACTCGGTCATCACCAGCGACGCCTGGCGCGGGGACGAGACGCTCGATCCCCGCCGCTCGCTGCTCTCCGAGCGCCACCCGGGGGCGCTCGCCGAGCGGGTGCTCGTGCCCAAGCGCAATGTCCTCCCCAAGCCGCCGGAGCTCAGCTTCACCGACGCCGCCTGCCTCCCCACCGCGTGGCTCACCGCCTACCGGATGCTGTTCACCCGCGGCGGCGTGACCCCCGGCATGACGGTCCTCGTCCAGGGCGCGGCCGGCGGCGTGGCCACCGCGCTGACCGTGATCGGCAGCGCCGCGGGGATCCGGATCTGGGTCACGAGCCGCTCCGAGCGCAAGCGCGATCAGGCGGTGGCCCTTGGGGCCGACCAGGCGTTCGAATCCGGCGCCCGGCTCCCCGAGCGGGTCGACGCGGTGATGGAGACGGTCGGGCAGGCGACGTGGGCGCATTCGATCAGATCGCTGAAGCCGGGCGGGACGCTGGTCGTCTCCGGCGCCACCTCCGGCGAGACGCCGCCCGCCGAGCTGACGCGGGTGTTCTTCCTGCAGCTGTCGGTGATCGGCTCGACGATGGGCACCCGCGACGAGCTCGAGCGGCTGATCCGCTTCTGCGTCACGCGCGACATCCGGCCGGTGGTGCACGAGACGATGCCGCTCATGGAAGCCAGCCAGGGGTTCCGCGAGCTGCTCGACGGCGACGTCGTCGGCAAGATCGTGTTCACGACCTGAGGTCGGGAGCGGGCCGCGTCCCCGTGCTGGGGGCGGCGTCGCGCTCGAGATCGAGCTCGGTGCGGACGCCGAGCGCGTGCAGCGCTTCGTTGGCCTGCTCCAGCCCGGGCGCGACGGCGACCGCCCGCGCCAGCCGCCCCGCGGCCGCGAGCGTTCGCTCCACGTCGAGGAACGTGGTCTGGGCGGCGAGGCTCGTGAGCTCGAACCGGCGGGCGCCGCCGCGGATCGTCACCGTTCCGCTCACCCCGCGGAAGGCGCGCACCGCCTGAGCGCTCGCTTCGGTGGGCACCAGCTCCATCGACTCCTCCAAACGCCGGGCGACGGGCTCGGTCAGGCCACGCGTCCCGCACAGGCCGCCCGCGGCGGCGACCCACGAGATCCGCTCCAGGACCTCGCCCGCCGTCAGCTCGGAGTCACAGCCGATGCCGAAGATCCCCAGCAGGACCGATCGCCCAGCGGCGGCCAGCATCCCTCCGGCGGCGAGCATCACGGCATCACACAGCGGGCTGCGCAGACCCGGCTCGCCGCCCTGGGCGAGCACATCCCCGCCCACGTCGACGAGCACGATCAGGTCTCGCCGCAGCCAGCGGGCCGCGGCGCCCAGCGCGGCAGCGACGGCGGCGGCGCCCTCGCCGATATCGATCAGGACCGTGGGCCGGTCAAGATATGCCGCCATGCCCGTCTCGGCGAAGCGCACGTCACGGCCCCGCACCCGCGTTCGCGGACCGGCCAGCAGGATCCCGGGCGTGAGCTCCCAGGCCCCGGCGATCTCGCCCACGTGCCGCGGACCCGGGACCGGATCGATCGGCCGCCGCTCCCAGGCGAGCCCACCGACCACCGGCTCGGCGCCATCGTAGACGCGCATCGCCTCGGCGGTCGCGAGTGCGCCGACGACGTCGCCCCCGCCCCCCATCCCGATGACCAGCGGGCGGCGGGCCCCACGCAGGATCGCCTCGGCGTCAGGTGCCATCGATCCCGCTCAGGCGCACCGAGGCGTGCAGCTCGCCGTCCTCGCCGACGATCCAGCGGTAGGCGCCGTCGCGGAGGATGCGCTTGGCGCCCGGCTGGGCCGGCGCGCGGTATTCGATCTCCGCGTCGAGGTGGACCGGATCCTCCCCCGCCAGCAGCTCCTCCTCCACCGGCTGCCAGTAGGCCGCGTTGTTGACGTGATCGGCGATGTCGCATTCGGTGGCGCGGAAGATCCACGCGCCGCCGCCGTCGTCCGGCGACGCGGGCATCGGGTGGCGCAACCGCGCCGTCACCCGCCGCGGCGGGCTGGCCCCGGTGTACGCGCTGATCTCCGGCTCGGTGAGCGGCGTGGGTCGCCACCGCTCTCCGTCGAGGTGGACCCAGAGCGACACCGCCTCCACGTCGGGCCGATCGACGTCAGGGCGGACGATGTCGGTGCGCCGCTCCGCCCACATCCGGCCCAGGCCGCTGCAGAAGGTGGTCAGCGCGAAGCGCTCGCCGAACCGGGGAAAGCGATTGACGCGGATGCGGGTCCGGCGGACGACCCAGACTGCGACCCGCTCCAGCCCCGCGTCCTGCACGTCGGCGAACGCGATGTCCTGCAGCCAGCAGGCCAGCGCGTCGAGGCGCACGCGGCCGGAGGGCGCGCAGTCGGCAAAACCGGGCCGGCGGTGCTGGCCGAAGGCCCGGACGTCGGGCTCACGCGCCCGGAACTGGTCGTGATGTCCGCTCACGCGATCGGCAGGTGCGGGCCAATGTCAGTCCGAGGCGCGCATCGCGCTCAGCACCCAGGCGATGAACACGCCCTGGACGGGCAGCCGCGCCCACAGACCGGCGGCGCCCCCGGGCACCTGCGGGAACTCGTCGGGGTGCTGCGCCATGTGGACGTTGGCCGGGAACACCGCGAGCAGGGTGGCGATCAGCCACCACCCCGCGACGCGGCGATGACCCGAGGCGACGAGGCCGACGCCGCCGGCGATCTCGGCGACTCCGCTGGCGTACACCATCGCCGTCGGCGCCGGCACGTAAGGCGGCACGATCCGGCGATAGACCCTCGGGGCGACGAAGTGCATCACGCCGGCGCACACGAAGAAGGGGCCGGCCAAACGACGGATCACGGGCATCGCGCCTGACGCTATCGAAACCGCGATGCCGGTTCCGACACCCGTCTTAGACAGTTCATAGCGCCGGCTTCACCGGTGGATCGATGCTCGTCACCGCCGACATCAGTCGGGCGACATCGCAACCGCAGCCGCCATGACCGACACGATCGTTCCTCCGTCCCGCAACGCCGCTCCCGCCCCTCCGGCGCGCACCCACGCCCGGATCGACATCGTCATCCCGGTGTACAACGAGCAGGCGGCGCTCGCCGGCTCGATCCGGCGCCTGCACGCCTTTCTCAACGCCGAGCTCCCGTATGCCTGGCGGATCGTGATCGCCGACAACGCCAGCACCGACGCGACCCTGCCGATCGCGCGCGCGCTCGCCACAGAGCTCGATCACGTCACCGTTGCCCACCTCGACGGCAAGGGCCGGGGGCGGGCGCTGCGGGCCGCGTGGACCGCCGGCGACGCCGACGTGCTCGCCTACATGGACGTCGATCTCTCGACCGACCTGCGGGCGCTGCTGCCGCTCGTCTCGGCGCTCGTCTCCGGGCACAGTGAGGTCGCGATTGGAAGCCGGCTCGCCCGCGGGGCGCGGGTCGTCCGGGGCCGCAAGCGCGAGCTGATCTCCCGCGCCTACAACCGGCTCCTGCGCACCGGGCTGCGGGCCCGCTTCTGCGATGCCCAGTGCGGCTTCAAGGCGATCCGCGCCGACGCCGCCGCCCAACTGCTGCCGGAGGTCGTGGATGACGGCTGGTTCTTCGACACCGAGCTGCTGATCGCCGCCCAGCGCCATGGGATGCGGATCCACGAGGTGGCGGTCGACTGGGTCGAGGACCGAGACTCCCGGGTCGACATCGTCTCGACGGCGTTGACCGACCTCCGAGGCGTCCTGCGGCTGGGCTGTGCCGGTCCGGTGCCTCGGTTTGCGGCCATCGGCGTCGTGTCGACCCTCGCCTACGTCCTGCTGTACCTGCTGCTGCGGGGCGCGCTGGGCGCTGACGCGGCCAACGCGGTCGCCCTCGCCCTCACCGCGGTCGCCAACACCCAGGCCAATCGGCGGTTCACGTTCCGGATCCGCGGCCGCGCCGGCCGGCTGCGCCAGCACGCGGCCGGCGCGCTCGTCTATCTGATCGCCCTCGGTCTCACCGCCGGCGCGCTGGCCGTGCTCCGCGTCGTCGACCCGCACCCCTCCGCGGTGCTGGAGGTCGTGGTGCTGGTGTCCGCGACCACCGTGGCCACCGTCACCCGCTACATCGCCCTGCGCACCTGGGTGTTCGCCCGCGTCGACGGTCGCTGGCCGATCCTGCGCGCCGGCGCCCGCTGAGCGCCCCCGATGCGAGGCCGCCGGACCCGTTCCCGCCGCCCTGATCGATGGCGTGGCTGTGCTGAACCTCGACCGGCTCGGCGACACGTTTGCCGGGCTTCCCTCCGCCGGTGCGGCCAGGGTCTGCGGCGGCCCGGAGCGGGCGTTTCGGTACAAGCACCGCGCCGTCCGACGGAGCTTGTTCCGCTGGTCCCGGAGTCCGGGCGTTGCCGGACAAGCGTCTCGAGAGTCGCGACTGCTTGCACCGAAACGCCCGCTCCCGCGACGCGCGGGTCTACCAGCCGTCGCCGTAGCGATCGGCGAACGCGAACTCCCCACCGGTCGCGGATCTCGGCCTCGGCGGCAACCAGCAGCGTCGTGAACGCCGCGCCAAGCCCCTCATGGCGCAAGCCGAGCTGCAGGCTCTGGACGAACGGGTAGATCGACGCCCCTCCGACGACGCTCGGGCGACCGAGCCCCTCATCGGTGATCGTCAGCGCGTCGAGCGCCGGGAGATCAGGGATGAATCGCCGGGGCGACGCGGAACCGGAAGCGCGCGATCGTCTGTGGAGCGAGGAGGAACTCGGGGCACACTTGGGCGGGCCCGAGGCCACACCGGGGGACCTCCTGTTCCACGATCCGGCCATGAAACTCGCCCGCGCACCACGCGCCTCCGAGCCGCTGGGGGTTCAGGCTCGGCCGTAGCCGTCTCCCCTGCGGAGCCGGCCTGAGCGCGGTGCTCATCCCCGACACGCACCCGCCGCCGCGCGGGCCGGTGACGAACAGGGTGTCCCGGCGCAGGATCGATCCAAACGTGCCGGTCGCTTCGGGAAGCCGGAAGCTCAGTCCGAAGCTGGTGTGGGGAGTGCCCGCCGAGGGCGTGACGGTCACCGTCGTCGATGGGGCCGCGTCGGCCGGCTGGACCGGCGCAGCGCCGGCGAGGATCGGCGCCGAGGCAAAGCCGGTCAGAGTGGCGGCCACCACGATTCGACAGCTCAGCCGATACATATTGCGCCTCCTCGTCATGGTCACCGCACGCGTGTGACCGCGCCTGGCCTGGACAACCGGCCGGATGTTACCCAGGAGGTGATCGGAACAGACCGCCGTTCTTTCCCCTGCCCGTGACGAGGGTGTCCGCGCCGGCGCGGACAATCCGCCGGTGCTGCCCAACGCCGCCGGACTGGTGTACGGGACGATTCTGGCCGCGACCCTGCTGTCAGCCGAGAGCGCCGTCCGCCTGACCTACCCGCGGACGATGGGCGCGGTGCTGGTCGCGCTCGGCGCCTACTGGTTGAGCCTCTCCTACGCGCGCTTCACCGGCGAGCGCCTCGAGCATGGCGAGCACTTCGACTTCCCCGCGTTCGGCCGGTCCGCCCGGCACGAGCTGACCGTTCTCCTCGGGGCCGGCGTCCCCGTGGTGGCGCTGCTCGTCTCCTGGATCGCCGGCGCATCGCTGAACACCGGGGTGAGCATCGCGGTCTGGGCCTCGGTCGCCGCGATCATCGCGATCGAGATCGTGATCGGCGTCCGCTCCGGCCTGACCGGACGGGAGCTGGTCGTGCAGTCGGCGCTCGGGGCGTTGCTCGGCCTGCTCATCGTCGCGATCCGCGTCCTGCTGCACTGAGTCACGCCGCCACGGCCGGCAGCGTCACCTCCACCTCGCGCGGCTCGGCGCCGCGCAGCACCCCCAACGTCAGCGAGCCGTCGGCACCGCGCACCGCGCGCTCCAGGTCCCCGACGGAGCGAACCGGGACATCGCCGGCCCGCCTCACGAGGTCACCGCGGCTCATGCCGGCGGCGTCGGCGGGACTGTCGCGCTTGACACGGACGACGAGCACGCCGGGCTCGTCGGTCAGGCCGACCGCGCGACGCATGCGCTTGGCGACGGCGGCGGTCGCCACCGCGACCCCGAGCCGCGGGGTCTCCCCCTCGTCGGCGGGCTCGAAGAACGCCAGCCACGCGTCGAGCTGCTGCGCCAGCGGCGCCGCGGCACCGTCCGGAAGCCCCGACAGGAGCCGGTGGGCCCGCTCGGCGTAGGCCGGGCGCGCGCGACCGACGAGGGCGGCGCCGCGCTCGGTGAGGGTCACCGTGACGCTGCGCCGATTGTCGGGATCGGGCTCGCGCTCGATCAGCCGGACGCGCTCCAGGCGCCCGAGCCGCACCGACAAGGTTCCCGAGGTTCTCCGGACACGACCGACGAGCTCTCGCTGGTTGAGGGTGTGGCCCTCGGCGCGCTCAAGCGCATCGAGCACGAGGAAGCTCGGTCGCGTGAGCCGGTGCTCGGCGAGCGCCTCCTCGAGCTCTGCCTCGAGATGCGCGGCGACGCTGATCGCGGTGTCGGCCATCTCGGCGGGATTCAGATCAACGGACATGTTCTACTCCAAATGCTTGACTCGAAACAGTTGTGTACGATTATTGCATGTCAAGCACTAACGGCACAATCCTCCCTGAGGCGACCGACGCGGCCGACGTCTCGGCTGCCGCCCTCGACGCCTACTCACGCACGGTGATCGCGGTGGCCGATGCGCTCAGCGCCAGCGTCGCCAACCTGCAGGTCCGCCGGCGCACCCGCCGCGGGACCGCAATGGGGGCCGGCAGCGGAGTCGCGATCTCCACCGACGGATTCCTCGTCACCTCCGCGCACGTGATCGACGGCGCGCGCCGCGGCGCCGCCAGCTTCAGCGACGGCAACGAGACCCCGGTCTCCCTGGTCGGCGCCGATCCTCTCTCCGACCTCGCCGTCCTGCGCGCCGATGACAGCAACCTGACCGCGGCGCAACTGGGCGACGCCGATGGGCTGCGCGTCGGCCAGCTCGTCGTGGCGATCGGCAACCCGAACGGCTTCGCCAGTTCGGTGACCGCGGGCGTCGTCAGCGGGCTCGGCCGCTCGCTCCCGGTCGGCGCCCGCTCCGGGCCGCGCCGGGTGGTCGAGAACGTGATCCAGACAGACGCCGCGCTGAACCCCGGCAACTCCGGCGGCGCACTCGTCGACGGCGCCCGCCGTGTTGTCGGCATCAACACCGCGCTGGCCGGCATCGGCCTCGGCCTCGCCGTCCCGATCAACGACGCCACCCGCGTGATCATCTCGACCCTGATCCGTGACGGCCGCGTACGACGCGCCCACCTCGGGGCAGCGGTCGCGCCGCGTCCCCTTCCGCCGGCGGTCGCCGAGCGGGTGGGCCGGCGGGGAGGAGTCCAGATCATGCAGGTGATCGAGGGGGGACCGGCGCAGATCGCCGGGGTCGTCCCGGGCGACCTGCTGATGGAGCTCGACGGCGAGCCGGTGAGCGACGCGACCGACCTGCAGCGGCTGATGGTCCACGAGCGGATCGGCCGCGCCGTCGCGGCGGTCGTGCTCCGCGACCGCCGGCAGCGAACGATCGAGGTCGTGCTCGACGAGTTGACGTAGGGGAGCGGCCCCGCGGGCGCCCATCGGCGGCCCCGCGGGCGCCCCGCGGCGGACCTGCTTGGACACGGCGGCCAATGTGACGCCGCCGGCGACGCCGCGGGCCCCTGCGTCCATTAGCGTTGCGGCGCTGATCCGCAACGAAAGGCACACCATGACATCACCGGCAACCGGGGCGGGTTCGGCCCTGTGGAGCCCCCAGGCTCAGATGGCAAGCATCGCCCGTGACCGGCTGACGATCGTCGCCGGCGAGGGAGCGCAGGTGCAGACCGACGACGGCCGCTGGCTGCTCGACGCCACCGCCGGGCTGTGGCACGCGAACATCGGCCACGGTCGCGAGCGCTTGGCGCAGGCCGCCGCCGAGCAGATGCGCCGGCTCGAGACCTACCACACGTTCGGGCGGATCACCAACGACCGGGCGCTCGCCCTCGCCGACCGGGTCGCCGCGATGAGCCCGCTGCCGGACACGAAGGTGTTCTGGGGCAGCGGCGGCTCTGACGCCATCGACGGAGCGGCCAAGCTCGCCCGGCGCTTCTGGCAGGTCCAGGGCCAGGCGAACAAGCGGATCATCATCAGCCGCGAGTGGGCCTATCACGGCCTGCACGCGTTCGGGACCAGCCTCGCCGGGATCCCGTACAACCGTGAGGGCTACGGGTCCGAGTCGCTGATCCCCGAGACGGCCCGAGTTCCGACCAACGACGCCGACGCGCTGGAGCAGGCGATTATCAGGTTCGGCCCCGACCGGGTGGCCGCCGTGTTCGCCGAGCCGGTCGTCGGCACCGGCGGCGTCATCTTCCCGGCGCCCGAGTACCTGCCCCGCCTGGAGGCGATCTGCCGCGAGCACGACGTGCTCCTCGTCCTCGACGAGGTGATCACCGGCTTCGGGCGGACAGGCGAGATGTTCGCCACCGACACCTTCGACGTCAGCCCGGACATGATCGTCGTCGCCAAGGGCATCACGTCGGGATACGCCCCCCTCGGGGGCATCCTCGTCGGGCCGCGGGTGTGGGAGCCGTTCTTTGCCACCGGCGACGCGCCGATCTTCCGTCACGGCGTTACCTACTCGGGTCACGCCACCGCGTGCGCCGTCGCCGAGGCCAACCTCGACGTGCTCGAGGAGGAGCAGCTCGTGGCCCGGGTCGCCGACCTCATCCCCACGCTGCAGCGGGCCGTCGCGCCGCTCGCCGATCACCCGCTCGTCGCCGAGGTCCGCACCGGCCAGGGGCTGATGGCCGGCGTCGAGCTGATCCCGGACGCTTCGAGCGACGCGCTCCTGCGCCGCTGTCTGGACGCCGGTGTCCTCCTGCGGGTCATCACCAACAACACCGTGCAGATCTCGCCGCCGTTCGTCGTCGACGCCGGGGACCTGGAGCGGATCGCCGCGACGATCGGCGGAGCGCTGGACGAGGTCAGCGCCGGGTGATCGGACGGCGGCCGATCACGCGGGGGCGGGGGACTCGGCCGGCGTCGCGGCCCCGGCGGGCGGCGCGATCCCGCGGATGAGATCGGCGGCGCGCTCGGCGATCATGATCACCGGGGCGTTGGTGTTGCCGCGCACGAGCGTCGGCATCACCGAGGCGTCGACGACACGCAGCGACTCCATCCCGAGCACGCGCAGCTCATCGTCAACGACGCGTCCCATCCCGCACGTGCCGACGGGGTGGTACAGCGTCGTCGTGTTGCGCTCGATATGGGCGATCAGGCTGGCGTCGTCGTCGCCCGCGGGGGCGCCGTAGGGCCCGGTCGTGAGCTCGGCGAGCGCCGGCTGGGCGGCGATCTCGACGGCACGGCGGACGCCCTTGACGAGCGCCGCCCGGTCCTCGTCGGAGACGAGGTAGTTGTGGAGGATGCGCGGCTTGGCGGTCGGCATCCGGCTGCGCAGCTTGACGAACCCCGCGCTCGTCGGACGCAGCAGGCACGCCGACAGGGCCCAGCCGTCGACCCTGATCTCGCCCGCGCCGGCCTCCGGAAACAGGAGCGGGATCATGTGCAGCTGGATGTCGGGCGCATCAAGGCTCGCGTCGGTGCGCAGGAAGCCACCGGACTCCGCGAAGTTCGACGTCAGCGGCCCGCGCCCCTCGGACGTCAGCAGGCCCAGGTTCTCCTGGGTCTCGGCCGTCAGCAGCGACGGTTGATCGGTCGTGTACGTGATCCAGGCCGACGGGTGGTCCTGCAACCCCTGTCCGACCGGAAGCTCGCGGACGGCCGGGATCCCGACGAGGGCGAGGTCCTGCGCCGGGCCGATCCCGGACAGGAGCAGGATCTGGGGGCTCTGGTAGGCGCCGGCGGCGAGGATGACCTCGCGCTCGGCCGCGATCTCTGAGAGATCGCCGTCGCGGTCGACCTCGACGCCGGTGGCCCGGGGGCCGTCGAGGAGCACGCGCGTGACGTGGGCGCCCGGGATCAGGGTCAGGTTCTCACGACCCAGAACGGGGTGGAGGTAGGCGACCGCCGTCGAGCAGCGCATCCCATTGCGCTGCGTGACCTGGTACCAGCCGACCCCGTCCTGCTGCGCTCCGTTGAAGTCGTCGGTGCGGGCCAGCCCCGCCTGCTCGCCGGCGGCGATGAACGCTTCGCACGTCCGATACCGGCTGCGCCCGTCGCTGACGCCCAGCGGCCCGCCGACGCCGTGCAGGTCGCTCGCGCCGCGCTCGTTGTCCTCGGCGCGGATGAAGTAGGGCAACACGCCCTCCCATCCCCAGCCACGGTGACCGAGCGCCGCCCACTCGTCGTAGTCGGCCGGGTTGCCGCGGATGTAGACCATCGTGTTGACCGACGAGGATCCGCCGAGCGTCCGGCCGCGGGGCAGGTAGCGCTGGCGCCCGGCCAGCCCGGGCTCGGGGTCGGAGATCAGCGACCAGTCGTACTTGCTAGTGGCGACGGTGAGGGCGCCGGCCGGCAGGTGGATCTCGTCGGCGGCGTCGGGTGGCCCCGCCTCCAGGAGGCAGACGCTCACGTCGGGGTCCTCGGATAGGCGCGCGGCGAGGACGCATCCGGCCGAGCCCGCGCCGGCGATCACGTAGTCATAGGTACTCATCGCGCCCTCCCTCAAGGATGTCGGCTGGGTCCATTTTCTCCGGGTCAGTAGTAGTCCTGCACCTGCACCGACCAGTCGGCGGTGTCGCCGCCCGGCGTGATCTGCATCTCATAGTGGCCGGGGCCGGTGGTGAAGGTGCGCGACTGCTGGCCCCCGTCGTTGAGGCCGAAGCTGGTGACGGTGGCGCCGTTGGCGGCGTTGAGCACCCGCGCGTGGGGCCCAGAGCAGAAGAAGATCCAGGTGCACGTTCCCTGAAAGGCCATTCGGTAGACGATCCGCCACCGGTTCCCGGTGATCGTGAACGGCCCGGAACCCTCGCTCTGAAACGTGGTCAACCACCGCCACTGCGGCACCTCGGCCAGCGACAGGGTGACGATCGACCCCACGTGGGCGGAGTGCCCGGTTGACGGCGACTGACCGACGACCATGCCCGGCGTCACCCCTGGGGCCGGCACCCGCCGCGTCACCGTCTGCAGGCCAAGTCCCGTGAGCGTCTTCCGGGCGTCGGCGAGGCTCTCCCGGCTGACCGTCGGCACGGTGACGGGCGCCGGACCGCGGCTGAGCACGACGCGCACCTCGCTGTCGCGCCTCACCTGTTGTCCGGCGCGCGGCTGCTGGGCGATCACGGTTCCGGGGGTGGCGTGCGCGGCATAGCGGCCGGAGAACTCAAGACGCACGTGCGCCGAGCGCGCCGCGGCGACGGCGGCGCCGCGGCTGCGCCCCGTCAGCCGCGGGACTCGGGTGTGCTTGATGGCGCCGACGGTCACGGCGGTGGCGGCCATCGCCGCGATCAGGAGGACGACCAGCCCGAGGGCGGCGGCGGCCCGCCGGCGCGCCGGCGGATTGACGTTGCGCCGCGGGGACAGCGGCGGGGCGGCCCGGGTGGGGTCCGGCCGGGGGGGCGGCGTGCCCGCGCCATGAGCCTCGCGAGGCTGGCGCGGCGGCGGCGGCGGGCTCGGCGCGCGGCGCGACGGCCCGCCGTTGCTCGTCGGGTCGGCGCCCGCGGGGACGAGCGCCCGTCGCGGCGGGTGGCCGGGGCTCCGCATCCGGGCGGGCGCGAGCCGAGACCGGCGCCCGGCGGAGGACTGACGGCGGGCGTCGAGGAGCGCCTCGGCCATCTCCGCTCCGTCGGCGTAGCGGTCGGCGGGGTCCTTGGCCAGCGCCCGGTCGGTGACCTGCACGAGCGCCTCCGGGAGGTCAGCCGGCAGGGGCGGCGGCGAGTCCTGGACGTGACACAGCGCCAGCTGCACGGCGGTGCCCGCGGTGAACGGCGGTGCCCCGGCGAGCATCTCGTACATCACGACGCCGACGCTGTAGACATCGGTGGCCGGCGTCGTCGGCAACCCCCGCCCCTGCTCGGGCGCCATGTACTTGGGGGTGCCGACGATCGTGGCCGCCGGCCCATCGGTGCTCCCCTCGGCCAACCGGGCGACGCCGAAGTCGCCGACCTTCACCCGGCCCTGCGTCGACAGGAGGATGTTCGCCGGCTTGACGTCGCGATGGACGACCCGCTGGGCGTGGGCGCGGGCGAGCGCGCGGCACAGCTGGGCGGCGACGCCGCACGCCTCCCACGGGGGGAGCGGGCCGCGGCGCAGGCGGCCGGCGAGGTTCTCCCCGTCGACGAGCTCGGAGACGTAGTAGAGCCCCTCGGGGGCGTGACCGACGTCGAAGATCTGCACGATCCCCGGGTCGCTGACCCGGGCGAGCAGCTGCGCTTCGCGCTCGAACGTGGCCACCCACTCGGGGTCATCGGTCCACCACGGCTTGATCACCTTGACCGCGACGAGCCTCGCCAGGCGGCGGTCGCGGCCCTCATAGACGCGGCCGAACGCCCCTTCGCCGATCACAGCGTGGAGCTCATAGCGGTTGTCCAGGGCGATGCCGGACAGATCGGGCGCGTGGGGCACGTAGCGTGTGTGTGGGGTTTCGGTGCGGCCGGCTGCCGCTTCGCTCAATGATCGCCGATTCGGCAGTCGCAGCCGTCAGCAAGCCATGCAGGGTAGTGCCTACCCCGTGTTGCGCAGGCCGCTGGCGATCCCGTTGATCGCCAGCAGGCTGACCCGGCCGAGCTGCTCCGAAGCGTGATCGGGGTGCTCTCGGAGGCGGCGCAGCAGCTCGACCTGGAGGAACGACAGCGGGTCCACGAACGGATTGCGGCGATCGATCGAGGCCTGGAGCACCGGCTCGCCGTCGAGGAGCCGATCCCCACCCCCGATGAGGACGAGCTCGTCGATCGTCAGCTGGAGCTCGGCCTCGAGGCGCTCCCAGATCCGGTCGCGGGCCGCACGGACGTCCCACAGCTCGACGTAGCGCCGGGCGATCCCGAGGTCGGCCTTCGCGCATCCCATCTCGGCGTTGGACAGGACGCTGGTGAAGAACGGCCATTCGCGGGCCATCTGGCGCAGCAGCTCGACGCCGTGGCGCTTGCGCGCATGGCACAGAGCGGTGCCGAGGCCGAGCCACGCCGGCAGCACGATCCGCGCCTGCGTCCACGAGAACACCCACGGGATCGCGCGCAGGTCCTCGATCCCGCCCGCCTCGGTGCGTCTGGCCGGGCGCGACCCGAGCCGCAGCCGCGAGATCTCCGCCACCGGCGTGACCGCTTCGAAGAACGCCACGAAGTCCGGGGTCTCGTGGACGATCGTCCGGTACACCGCGGCCGAGTCCTCGGCCATCTCGGCGAGCAGTGCCTCGAACCGCTCGCCTTCGTCGTGCTGGCGCGCCCGGCCGGTGGCCAGGGTGGCGCTGGCGGCGAGCTCGAGCTCGCGGTGGGCGATCTCGGGGACCGCGTACTTGGCGGTCAGCACCTCGCCCTGCTCGGTCATCTTCAGCCGTCCCCGGACGGTGCCCGGCGGGAGCGCGAGGATCGCACCGTTGGTCGGTCCCCCGCCCCGTCCCACGGCCCCGCCTCGCCCATGGAAGAAGCACCAGCTGACGCCGTGCCGCGACAGCGCCTCGGCGATGCGCACCTGGGCGGTGTACGCCGCCCACGCCGACGCAAGGTAGCCGACGTCCTTGTTGGAGTCCGAGTAGCCGATCATGATCTCCTGCTCGTCGCCGACAGCGCGCAGCGCCTCGCGGTAGACCGGCATCGACAGCAGGGCGTCCATCACGGCGGAAGCGGCGGCGAGCGTCGCTCCGGCCTCGAACAGCGGGACCACCCTGAGCTGGGCCTCGGCGCCGCCCGCGCGGCAGAGACCCGCCTCCTTCATCAGCAGCACCACCTCGAGCACGTCGGCGGGTCCCTCGGTGCCGGAGATGATGTAGGACTGGATCGCCCCGCGGTTGGGTCCGGCGAGCGTGTCACGGAGCATCCGGAAGGTCGTCACCGTCTCCCGCGTGGAGACCGAGAAGCCCTGGACGTCGGTCGGGATCAGCGGGCGGTGGTCGGCGATCTGGCGCTGGAGGAGCTCGAGCCGCTCTGACTCGGGCAACCGCTCGTAGCCGGGGCAGACCCGGAGGGTGGCGTAGATCTCGGCGAGGGCATGGCGGTGGATCCGGACGTGCTCGCGGATGTCCAGCCGGGCGTAGTGGAAGCCGAACACCTCCACCTGGCGGATGACGTCGCGCAGATCCGAGCCGGCGGTGAGGGCCCCGGAGCCCTCCCGCAGCGACGCCTCGACCCGTCTCAGATCGGCCAGCAGCTCGGACGGATCGAGATAGGCGCCGTGGCCGCGGGTCTGCGTGACGCGGATCCGCTCGCGCATGAACGTCAACGCCCGGCGATACGGCTCCTCCGGATTCAGCGACCCCAACCGCTGCGCGAGCTCCGGAAAGCGCTCGCGCCCGGCGGCAAGGATCGGCTCCAGGCCGGGCGCCGGTCCGGTGAGCCGCTGCGACAGCGAGAGCCGGCCGGCGAGCTGCTCGATCCGGCCCTCCATCAGGCGCAGACACTGCTCGCGCATCAGCTCCAACGCGCCCACCGTCGCCTGAGGCGTGACGAACGGATTGCCGTCGCGGTCGCCGCCGATCCACGATCCGAATCCGAGCAGCGGCCGAACAGTGGGGGTCAGCCGACCGTCGCCGTCCGGATAGAACTCGGCGACCGCCTCCTCCAGGTCCCGGTAGACGCGCGGAACGGCGTCGGCGAGGGTCGAGGCGAAGTGGACGAGCCCTCCGCGCACCTCGTCGGCGACGGTGAGCTCGACGGCGCGGAGATCATCGGACCCCCACAGCTCCTGCACGGTGGCGAGCAGGCGCCGGCGAGCATCGGCCGGCGAAGCATCCGGTCGCTCGTCGAGCTCGCGCAGCACCCCGAAGACGCGCGCCAGCTTGTCGATCGTCGTTCGCCTCCGCGCCTCGGTGGGATGAGCCGTCATCACCAGCCGCAGCTCGGCGCGATCGAGGACCTCCTGGAGCTGGTGAGCCGTCGTTCCGGCGGCGTGGAGCTCGGCGACGGCCTCGCGGAGCGAACCCGCGCGGGGACGCTCCGGGTCGGCGACATCCCGCGCTCGCAGGCGACGAACCCGCTCGTTGTCCTCGGCCAGGTTGACGAGCTGAAACCAGCGCGTGAGGGCCCGGACCAGGATCTCGGTCTGATCGAGACTGAGACCGGCGACAAGCGCCGCGAGCCGGTCGGCGGCGAGCTCGTCGCCGCGCCGCGCCTGCTGACCCAGCGCGACGGCCTCATCGAGAAGATCGACCGCGGCGCGACCGTCGCCGACCGCGATCACTTCACGGAGGACGTCGGTGAGCAGCGCCTCGTCGGCGGCGAAGTCACGTCGGCTCGATTCAAGGACGCCCATGACTGAGATCTTCACAAACACCGAGGGCCGCCGGTCGTCGGCGGCCCTCAGCTACGGCAACTTCTCGTCTTCGATCCCGAACCCGACCGCGAACTCCAACTCGAGGTAGGAGTCTCGGTCGGCGTAGCCATGCACTGCCTGCGCCCGCCGCGGATCGCGGCCGCCGTCCGCCGGCGCCGGCGCCGGCCGCCGCCATGCCAGCGCCCTCACCATCCGCCTCAGGATCCCGGCTTCGCTCCGGGCCGCCAGGCAATCGGCACGATGCCGCACCCGATCCTCGTCGGACCGTGGCCCGGCCCGTGTCGCCGGTGGGACTCGGCCGGTGCGGCTCAGCAGCATGAACTCGTCTCGGTCGTAATACATCGTCAATCTCCTTGTGTCAGTTTCAGTCACCTTCGCGCAGCGCAAATCAGCACCTTCGGCGCGCGATGAGCGAATCGCTTCGATGAGAGTCAGTGTCGGTGACAGCGGCGCGCGGATCCCGCGTCGCTGTCGCCGTGGCCGGCTAGTGGGCTCCGCTAGAGCCGGGTCGCGGTCGAGATGTGTCTCATTCTTGACGTCCTTCGCTCGGTGAATCGGGCACAAAAAAGGCGACCGGTGAGGGTCGCCCGTACTTCGGATTGCTCTGCGCGCAGGTGATCTAGCCTGCGCCTCTCGAAGCAAGGGCATGAACTGAGGTGTGGTTCGTCCCGTCGACGCGCGTCGTCGAGACGTACATCGCGATCTCGACGCCGACACGCGTCACCATGGCGCTCGCCGGCGCCATGTTCGTGCGGGGGAAGGTGTGAATTGTGGTTGCCATACGGATCACTCCAAATGAGGACGTTGAGAGGGTAACCCACGTTGTTGGAAAACTCAAGCTGATTACACAAAGAATTTGCACTTTTGCGTCTGGGCACCGGGACGATGCCGTCCACGTCCGGGATACCCTCTAGGGCGATGCTCCATGTTCACCGGGCCGTGCGGGCCGATGCCCTCGCCGACGGGCTCGCCGACGTCCTCACGAGCCCGCTCGCAGATCCGTTGCACCCCGAGGTCGTCGCCGTGCCGACTCGGGGGATGGAGCGGTGGCTGACGCAGCGGATGTCGACGATCCTGGGCGCGCGCCCGGAGCGGGCCGACGGGGTGTGCGCGAACGTCGTGTTTCCGACTCCGCATCGCCTGATCACCGACGCGATCGCGTCGGCGTGCGCGATCGATCCCGCCGTCGATCCGTGGCTGCCGGAGCGGTCGGCGTGGGGCCTTCTGGAGGTCGTCGACGAGGCGCTCGCGGAGCCGTGGCTGGCCGTGCTTTCGGTGTACCTCGGGGCCACCGGCACCGCCGACCCGGTCAGGCGCGCCCGCCGCCTGACGACGATCCGCCACCTCGCCGACCTGTACGACCGATACGCGCTGCACCGGCCGCAGATGCTCGCCGCGTGGGCTCGCGGCGCCGATGTCGATGCCGCCGGCCGGCCGCTGCCCGCGGCGTGCGCGTGGCAGGCGGAGCTCTGGCGGCGGCTCCGCATGCATATCGGGATCGCTGATCCCGCCCAGCGAGCGGGCGAGGCGTGCGAGCGGCTGATCGCGCGGCCCTCGCTCGTCGACCTCCCCGACCGGCTGTCGCTGTTCGGCCTGACGCGAATGCCCGCCGGCCATCTCCAGGCGCTCCGTGCGCTCGCCGCCGGCCGTGACGTGCACCTGTTCCTGCTGCACCCGTCGGCCGCGCTGTGGGACAAGGTCGCGAGCACGGCGGCGCGGCGATCGCCCGCGGCGTCATGCGCCGGGCCGACGATCGCACCGTCGCCGCCCCCGCCAACCGCCTGCTCGCCTCCTGGGGCCGCGACTCGCGCGAGATGCAGCTCGTCCTTGACGCCTCGGGCGGCCCCCGCGCCGACCACGATCATGCTG
This sequence comes from uncultured Solirubrobacteraceae bacterium, assembly GCA_963731395.1. Taxonomy (GTDB): domain Bacteria; phylum Actinomycetota; class Thermoleophilia; order Solirubrobacterales; family Solirubrobacteraceae; genus Palsa-465. The sequence goes on along the minus strand of CAVSVH010000007.1, from coordinate 177,267 downwards.
CCCCGGGCGTGCCCGGAACGCTCCTCGGCGCCATCCAGCGCGACGTGCGCGGCGATCGGGCGGCGCCCGGCGTTCCGCTGCCCGGAGCCGCCGACCGCCGGCCCCTGCTCGACGCCGCGGACCGCAGCATCGAGATCCACTCCTGCCACGGCCGGGCGCGGCAGGTGGAGGTGATCCGCGACGCGATCCTCCACGCGCTCGCCGAGGACCCGTGCCTCGAGCCGCGCGACGTGATCGTCATGTGCCCGGACATCGAGACGTTCGCGCCGCTGATCCAGGCCACCTTCGGCGCCGGCGAGCCGTCGAGCGACCCGGCGACCGCCGGCCCCGGCGAGCCGGCCTCGGTCCCTCCCGCTGGCCGCTCGGATGGGCCGATCGACCTTCGCGTCCGGCTCGCCGATCGGTCGCTGCGCCAGACCAACCCGGTCCTCGGCGTCGTCGCCCAGCTGCTCGAGCTCGCCGAGCAGCGGGTGACGGCGTCGCAGATGCTCGACCTCGCCGACCGCGGCCCGGTCCGCCGGCGCTTCCGCCTCGGCGACGACGACATCGCCCGGCTGCAGGATTGGATCGCCCAGGCCGGCGTCCGCTGGGGGCTGGACGCCGCCCACCGCGCCCCCTACAGGTTGCAGGCGGTCGCCGACGGGACCTGGCAGGCGGGGCTCGATCGGCTCCTGCTCGGGGTGACGATGACCGAGGACGGTCAGCGCCTGTTCGCCGGGACGCTCCCGCTCGACGACGTCGACAGCCGCTCGATCGACCTCGCCGGTCGCTTCGCCGAGCTGGTGTCGCGCGTCGGGACCGCGATCGGCGCCCTCGGCGTCCCGCAGCCGATCGCCGATTGGGCGGACGCGATCGCCGACGCAGCCGATGCCCTCACAGCCACCGCGGGCCGCGATCGCTGGCAGCGCGCCGAGCTCCAGCGGATCCTCGATGAGATGATCGCCGAGACCGGCGGCTGCGCGACGGCGGAGCTGGCGCCGGCCGAGGTGCGGGCCTTCCTGGCGCAGCGGCTCGCCGGCCGCCCGACGCGGGCAAACTTCCGGACGGGCCATCTCACGGTGTGCACGCTGCTGCCGATGCGATCTGTCCCGCACCGCGTCGTGTGCCTGCTCGGACTCGACGACGGCGCCTTCCCCCGTAAGGCTCCGCGGGACGGCGATGACCTCATGCTCGCCGACCCGCACCTCGGTGAGCGCGACCCGCGCAGCGAGGATCGCCAGCTGCTGCTCGACGCGCTGCTGGCGGCCACCGAGCGGCTGATCGTCACCTACACCGGCAACGACGAGCGGACGAACGCGCCGCGGCCACCGGCGGTGCCCGTCGGCGAGTTGCTGGACGCGATCGACGCCACCGTGCGCTGCGACGACGGGAGGTGGGCGCGCGAGCGGATCGTCGTCCGTCATCCGCTCCAGCCGTTCGATCCGCGCAACTTCACGCCGCGGGGGGTGGCCGGGACCGCCCCATGGAGCTTTGACGCGGTGGCGCTCACCGGAGCCCGCGCGCTGACGGGACCGCGATCGCGTCCACCCCCGTTCCTGTCGGCTCCCCTGCCCCCCCGGCCGACGAGCGTCATCGAGCTCGCCGACGTCGTTCGCTTCGTCGAGCACCCCGTCCGGGCGTTCCTGCGCCAGCGGCTCGGGATCAGCCTCTACGCCGGCGCCGATGAGGTGCAGGACGAGCTGTCGGTGGAGCTCGACGGGCTGGCGCGATGGGGCGTCGGGCAGCGGCTGCTGGAGGCGAGGCTGCGTGGCACCGAGGAGCGCACCGCGATCCTCGCCGAGATCGCCCGGGGGACGCTTCCCCCCGGGGTCCTCGGCTACCCGGTGATCCATGACGTGTCCCCGACGGTGTCGGCGATCGTCGACCAGGCGGACGCCGTCGCCCCCGGAGGAGCCGGCGCGGATCCGGTCGACGTCCGCGTCGTGCTGGAGGATGGAAGGCTCCTCACCGGAACCGTCAGCGGCGTCTGCGGCGACGTCCTGCTGACGACGACCTTCTCCCGCGTCTCGGCCAAGCATCGCCTCGCCGCGTGGGCGCGCCTGCTGGCGCTGACCGCCAGCTGGCCACAGCGACCGTTCGAGGCGGCGACGGTCGGCCGGGGCGGACGTGGCGGCGACGTGCGCATCGCCCGGATCCCGCCGCTGGGCGCTGATCCCGGAGAGCGCGCCTCCGCCGCCGCGCGCGGATTGCGGATGCTCGTCGACCTCCACGACCGCGGGATGCGCGAGCCCCTGCCGCTGTTCTGCCTGACGTCGGCGGCCTATGCCGGGGCGGCACACGCGGGCCAGGATGCCATCGCCGCCGCCACCCAGGAATGGGAGACGACGTGGAACTTCGACCGTGAGGATCGGGAGCTCGAGCATCAGCTCGCGCTCGGCGGCGTGCTGACGTTCGCGCAGCTGCTGGCGCCGGCGCCGGCCGACGACGAGGCCGGAGACGGATGGGACCCGTCGGAGGGATCCCGGTTCGGGCGCTACGCCCGCCGGCTGTGGGACGACCTGCTGGGCCGCGAGCAGGTGCGAGCGCGATGACGGCGGCGATGACCCTGGCGCCGGTCGAGTTCGACGTCTGCGGGCCGCTGCCCACCGGGGTCACCGTGCTCGAGGCCAGCGCCGGGACCGGCAAGACGTACACGATCGCGGCCCTCACCGCGCGCTACGTCGCCGAGGGGATCCCGCTCGAGCGCCTGCTGCTCGTCACGTTCACCCGGATGGCGACCGGCGAGCTGCGCGAGAGCGTCCGCGAGCGACTCGTCGCCGTCGAACGCGGCCTCGCCCGGCGGCTCGCCGGCGCGAGCCCCGCCGCCGGCGAGGATCCGGTGGTGGCGCTTTTGGCCCGGACCGACGCCGACGCCCGCCGCGACCGGCTGGCGCGCGCGATCGCCAGCTTCGACGCCGCGACGATCGCCACGACGCATGGCTTCTGCCAGGAGATGCTCGGCGGGCTCGGGATCGCCGGCGACCTGGAGCCGGACGTGATGTTCGTCGAGGATGTGTCCGATCTCGTCGACTCGGTCGTCGACGACCTCTACGTGCGGCGCTTCAGCCGGGGCGAGCCGCCGGCGTTCACGCGGGCCGAGGCGGCCGCGATCGTCCGGGCGGCGATCGAGAATCCGTCCGCGCGGATCGTCGGTGCCCAGGGGCGGGTTCCGGAGATGCGGGAGCGTCTCGCCCGCGCCGCGCGAGCGGAACTGGAGCGGCGCAAGCGGGCGATGGCGGTGATGACCTATGACGACCTCGTGACCCGCCTCGGCGCCGCTCTCGACGGTCCCGGGGCGACGGCGACGGCGGCGCAACTGCGCAGCCGGTTCGACGTCGTGCTCGTCGACGAGTTCCAGGACACCGATCCCGCCCAATGGGAGATCATGCGCCTGGCGTTCGGCGACGGGGGCGTGACGCTCGTGCTGATCGCGGATCCCAAGCAGGCGATCTACGCGTTCCGCGGCGCCGACGTCTACGCCTACCTCGACGCCACACGGACCGCGGGTACCCAGGCGACGCTCGGGATCAACTGGCGCAGCGACCAGGCTCTGATCGATGCTCACGACGCCCTCTTCTCCGGCGTCAAGCTCGGGCACGAGGGGATCGCCTACCGGCAGGTCAGAGCCGCGCCCGAGCACCAGCAGCCGCGGCTGACCGGAGCGCCGGTGCCGGCGCCGTTGCGCTTCCGGGTGGCGCTGCGCGACGAACTCCCCCAGACCCCGAGGGGCTACGCCCGCGCCGCCGACGCGCGGCGGCACATCGTCTGCGACGTCGCCGCCGACGTCGTGGCGCTGCTTGACTGCGGCGCGCGGGTCGCCGTCGCCGCGGGCGCGCAGGGCCACAGCGAGCCGGTCCGTCCGGCACACCTCGCGGTGCTCGTGCGCACGAATCGACAGGCGGCGATGATCCGGGATGCGCTGGACGATGCCGGCGTGCCGGCGGTCATCAACGGGGCCGGCAGCGTGTTCGGCACCGAGGCGGCGCGGGAATGGCTGGCGCTGCTCGAGGCGCTGGAGCGCCCGGCGTCGATCACCCGGGCGAACTCGGCGGCACTCACGGGCTTCATCGGCTGGTCGGCCGCGCGACTGGCGGCGGCCGACGAGGAGTCCTGGGCGTGGGAGGAGATCCACCGCCGCCTCCACGACTGGGCCCGCGTCCTGCGGGTCCGCGGGATGGCGTCGCTGCTGGAGACGGTCACCCGTGACGGCGGGCCACCGGCGCTCCCCGCCCGCGTTCTGCGCGAAGCCGGCGGCGAGCGACGGCTCACCGATCTGCGGCATGTCGGCCAGCTGCTCCACGGCGCAGCGTCGGCGGAGCAGCTCGGCCTCACGGCGCTGACGGCGTGGCTGCGAACGCGGATCGCCGAGAGCGAGGCCGACACCGCCGACGAGGAACGCAGCCGCCGGCTGGAGTCCGACGCGGAGGCGGTGCAGGTGCTGACGATCCACCGCAGCAAGGGCCTCGAGTTTCCGATCGTCTACCTCCCGTTCCTCTGGGAGTCGAGCTACATCGCCGACAAGCCGGCGCTGCCGGTGTTCTTCCACGACCCCGAGGCCGACGATGAGCGGACCATCGACGTTGCGCTGGAGGGCGGCGCGTACGCCGCCCACCGCCAGCAGTTCATTCGCGAGCAGCGCGGCGAGGACCTCCGGCTCGCCTACGTCGCCCTGACCCGCGCTCGCCATCAGGCGATCGTGTGGTGGGCGGGCTCCTACGACAGTCGCGACTCTCCGCTCGGACGTCTGCTGTTCGCCCGCCGCGACGACGGCGAGATCGAGGCGGGGGGCGCGTTCACGCCGGGCGATCCCGCCGTCCTCGCCCGCCTGCGCACGCTCGCTCAGAGCGCGGGCGGGTCGGACGTGATCACCGTCGAGCGCGCGGCGTTGCCGGGAGACGCGCCGCGCTGGCGCCCGGCCCCCCTCGAACCGGCGCAGCTCGGCGTCGCCGAGTTCGCCCGGATCCTCGACCTGCGCTGGCGGCGGACGTCGTACAGCGACATCACCGCCGCCGGCCACGACGCATGGGTCACCAGCGAGCCCGAGCAGCCGCTGCTCGCCGATGAGCCGCTCACCGCCGGCTGCACTCCCTCGGTCCCGGCGCCGCCGGATCCCGCGCTCCAGATCCCGTCGCTGCTCGCCGACATGCCCGCCGGAGTGCAGGTCGGCACGTTCGTGCACCACGTCATGGAGGCCACCGACTTCGCCGCCGCGGACCTCGACGCCGAGCTGACAGACCGGATCGCCGAGCTCCAGGGCCGGCGCGGCGTCGATATCGGCTCCGCCGCCGCGCTCGCGACCGGATTGCGCGCGGTGATCGAGACGCCGCTCGGGCCGGTGGTGGGCGGCGCGCGTCTGCGCGACGTGCGCCGCCGCGACCGGCTCGACGAGCTCGGCTTCGAGCTGCCGCTCGCCGGCGGCGACCGGCCGCATGGGTGGCTGACAATGGGGCGGATCGGCGACGTGCTCCATGAGCACTTGGGCGCGGATGATCCGCTGGCGGGATACGCCGAGCGATTGGACGACGTCCGTTTGCGCCAGCGCATGCGTGGCTTTCTCACCGGCAGCCTCGACCTCGTGATCCGGATTGAGGGCGATGCCGACGATGCGCGGTTCGCGGTGCTCGACTACAAGACGAACTGGCTGGCCGGGCCCGACGAGCCGTTGCGCGCCCTGCACTACCGCCCGGAGGCGATCGCCGCCGAGATGCTCCGCCACCACTATGCGCTCCAGGCGCTTCTCTACGCGGTCGCGTTGCACCGATACCTGCGCTGGCGGCTGCCGGGGTACGACCCGGCGCGGAACCTCGCCGGCGTCGTCTACCTGTTCGTGCGCGGGATGACCGGCCCCGCCGGACCGACCGTCGACGGGATGCCGTGTGGCGTGTTCGGCTGGCCGGCGCCGCCCGGGCTCGTGCCCGCGCTCAGCGATGCGCTCGACGGCGCCGGCGACGCCGGGGGACCGAACGGGTGATCCGCCCATCGTGACGACGAACGACATCATCCGGGAGCGCGATCCGTTCGAGGCCCGGCGCGACCAGCGAGCCTCGGGGCTTCTGCGAGAGTTCAACGCGGCCGGCGTCATCGACGCCGCCGACATCCACGTCGCCCGCCGGCTGGCCCGGCTGGGCGACGAGCGCGACGAGGCGGTGCTGCTGGCGGTCGCCCTCGCGGTGCGCGGCCCGCGGCTCGGGCACGTCCATGTCGACCTCGCCCGGATCCGCGACACGGCGGCCGTGGATGCCGATGAGCCGGTCGATCTGGCGGAGCTGGCGTGGCCGGAGCCCGACGTCTGGATCCCGCGGGTTGCCGGCAGCCCGCTCGTCGCCGGCGGCGACGCGGCGCCCGCGCCTCCCGGCGAGCCACGCCCGCTGCGCCTCGTCGGCACCTGGCTGTACCTCGACCGTTACTGGGGCGAGGAGGTGCAGGTCGCCGCGGCCCTACGCGGGCTCGCGGACCGGGAGGCTCCCGGGGTCGACGCCGCGGTGCTCCGCGACGGGATCGCGCGACTGTTCATCGCCGGCGAGGACGGCGACGATCGCCAGGCGCAGGCGGCGGCCACCGCGGTCCGCCGCCGCTTCGCCGTCATCGCCGGCGGCCCGGGCACCGGCAAGACCACCACCGTCGCCCGGATCGTGGCGCTGTTGTGCGAGCAGGCGGTCGCGGCGCGAGCGCCGCTCCCGCTGATCGCGCTCGCGGCCCCCACCGGCAAGGCGGCGGCCCGCCTGGAGGAGTCCGTCCGCGCCGCGGCGGCGCAGCTCCAGGTCAGCGACGCGGTCCGCGCTGCGCTGCTCGCCCTGCCGGCGTCGACGATCCACCGGCTGCTCGGGTGGCGGCCCGGCAGCATCAGCCGCTTCCGTCACGACCGCAACCAGCGCCTCCCCCACGACGTCGTGATCATCGATGAGACCTCGATGGTCTCGCTGTCGCTGATGGCGCGGCTGATCGAGGCGCTGCGCGACGGGGCGCGGCTCATCCTGGTCGGGGACCCCGGTCAGCTCGCGTCGATCGAGGCCGGCGCCGTGCTCGGGGACATCGTCGGCCCGGTCGCCGGCGGCCGCAGCCGGCCGGCGATCGTGACCCTGAACCGCGTGCATCGCTTCGGCGGCGGGATCGCCCGGCTGGCGGCGGCGATCCGCGCCGGAGACGGCGATCGCGTGATCGCGCTGCTGCGCGACCCGCCGGACGATGTCACGTGGCTCGAGGCCGACGTCGGATCCGCAGACACGAGACCGCCGGAGGGCGGCGCGACGCTCGCCGCGGTCAGGAGCCCTGCGCTCGCCGCCGCCCGCGCCACCGTCGACGCCGCCCGTGCCGGACGCGCCCACGAGGCGCTCGCGGCCCTCGGCATGTTCCGGATCCTGTGCGCTCATCGCCGCGGGCCGTATGGGGTCTCGACCTGGACGGCGCGCATGGAGAGCTGGCTGACGGCCGAGCTCGCGGGGTTTGATCCTGACGATCGCTGGTATGTCGGCCGGCCGCTGCTCGTCAACGAGAACGACTACGAGCTGCGGCTCAACAATGGCGACACCGGCGTGGTCGTGCGCACCGGCGAGGACCGGCTGGCGTGCGCGTTTGCCCGCGGCGCGGACACGACGAGTACAGCCCCAGCCGGCTCGGTTCGGTCGACACCGTCTACGCGATGACGATCCACAAGAGCCAGGGCTCGCAGTTCGACACCGCCGCGGTGCTGCTGCCCGAGCCAAGCTCCCGGATCCTCACCCGGGAGCTGCTGTACACGGCCGCCACCCGGGCCCGCCGACGCCTGATCCTCGCCGCCACCGAGGAGACGGTGCGCGCCGCGGTGGCGCGCCCGGTGGCGCGGGCGTCTGGTCTGGGCGCCCGGCTGTGGGACGGCGCAGAGCCCGACGGACCCTAGCCTGACAGCTGCGCGGCGAGCGCGGTCCCGTTGGGCGACCCGAGTCCGGTGCACGCGTCCCACCCCGGGCCGGCGTCGTAGGAGCCGTTGCCGCCCTGGGTGACGTCGTGAAACGCCGCGTCCCCGAGCAGCGGGTACAGCCGGGGCTGCGCGAACCCGAGCGGGGCGCCCAGGGAGTGATTGAGCAGAGCCGTCAGCCCTGCCCACAGCGGGGCGACCGCGCTCGTGCCCCCGACCGTCTGATCGGCACCGTCGACCCGGATCCGGTACCCGGTCGCGGGGTCGGCGTCACCGCACACGTCGGGGACGCCGCGGCCGGTTGCTCCCGAGTCGACGTTGTCGGGCACCTCGGCGTTGGACTGGTAGCTGGGGAGCGCGAACTGCCGGCTCACGCCGCCGCCGGTCGCCCCGTCGCCGGTGGTGTTCCACACCGTCTCGCTTGAGATCTGCTCCTTTGACAGATCAAGCGTGGTGCCCCCGCACGCCAGGGCATGGGGCGCGGAGGCGGGAAAGTCGACGTGCTGCTCACCATCGCTGACCCCGTCGGTCGACCCGTTGTCCCCGGCGGCCACCGTGACCGTCACGCCGAGCCCCCCCGCGTCGGTCAGCGTCTGCTCCATCTGGCTGCGAGCCTGGGCCGTCCAGCTGTCCTCGGACTGGCCCCAGCTGACGGAGACGACCGACGGCTTGTGGGTGGTGTCGTGGACGGCGGTCGACACGGCATCGAGGAAGCCCTGGTCGGTGTTCGGCGCGAAATAGACGACGATGGCCACACCCGGCGCGACCGCGCCGATCACCTCGATATCGAGCATCACCTCGCCGTCGGCGTTGTCGTCGGTGCCCGGCGAGTTCGCGCCGCCGTCGACGCCGACCGTCGTGACGGTCGGGGTCGGCAGGCCGAGGCCCGCGAAGTACGTCTGAAGGTCGGTCGTGCTGTACCCGCCCCCGAGCTCGACGATCCCGACCGTCTCGCCGTCCGCGTTGCCCGAAGGGAACGCGTACGCCTCGGCGACCTGAACCGGTGTGAACGTCGTCGTCGCTTCGGGATCGAACCGGATCCGGGCGCCGGCCTGCGGGCGATCGTCGATCCCGAACACGCCGACGACGGCGTCGGCCAGCGCCGACGGCACGGTCAGACCACCGGTGCGCGCTCGGTAGCTGGCGTCGCTGCCCGCCGGCGCGTAGCGGCCGGCCATCTGCGCCTCGAACGCCTCGATCGCCGCCTCCAGCGGCCCGCGCAGGCTCACCGTGCGCCGGGCGGCGTCCACGCCGGTGACGGCCAGACGGAAGCTCACGGCGAACGCCGTCACCGCGGCCACGTCGTCACCGCGGGCTCCGTGGGCGGCGGACCATTCCTCGCGGCGCAGCCGGCGGCGCTGCGCCGGAGGACGCTCGGCCTCCGCATCGATCCAGTCGGGCTGGGTCCCGGCGCGCAGGTACACGGTCAACTCGATCTCCGCCGCCGGATCCACCTCGCCGACCCGGACGTGGCCGGGCACGAGCGTGCGTTCACTGCCTGCAATCAGAGCCCGATCCGACGCTGCCATTATCGTCCTCTCTGGCGAGGTCCTGCCCTGGCGGCGAGTGTACCCGCCGACGCCGCCGGCGGCCGCGTCCGGAGAGCATGGTTCGCTACAACCTAGGTGGTTCGTTTCGAACCGCCCAGTGTGCGTTTTGGCCCCCGACAAATAGGAGATCGTGACGTGAGATGGACACGACCGACATCCGGCCGCTGATCGCCGTCACCACCTCGGAGGTGCGCACCGCCGAAACCGTGCGGTTGACCCCTCACAGCGAGCCGCCGCAGCACGAAATGGCCCTGGGCCTGAAATACCTCAAGGCGCTCGAGGCGGCGGGGAGCATTCCGGTCGTCGTTCCGCCGCTCGGGACCGATCTGATGGAGGCGCTCCTCGATCGCTTCGACGGCGTCTGCCTGTCCGGCGGTCCCGACCTGGACCCGAGGGCCTATGGCGAGCGGCGTCATGCCACGACCGGTCCGGTGGAGGCCGGGCTGGATCAGTTCGAGTTCGCGCTGGCGCACGCCGCGGACGCCCGGGGGATGCCGATCCTGGCGATCTGCCGCGGGATGCAGGTGCTCAACGTCGCTCGCGGAGGGACCCTCCATCAGCATCTGCCCGACGTGAACGGAACCGCGATCAGCCACCGCCAGGACGAGGCCGCCACCCGGGCCACCCACTGGGTGTCGCTCGATCGCTCCAGCGCGCTCGCCGGGACGCTCGCGCGCAGCCGCGTCAAGGTCAACTCGTTTCACCATCAGGGGATCGCCCGCCTCGGCGATGGGCTGAAGATCACCGGCCGGGCCAGCGACGGGACGGTCGAGAGCGTCGAGGCGCCCGACCGGCCGTTCGTCGTCGGGGTGCAATGGCACGCCGAGTGCCTCGTCGACCGCCGCGAGCAGGCTGCGCTGTTCGCCGCCTTCGTCGATACCGCCCGGGAGCTGCGCACGGGGACCGCCCGGCTGCGCGTGGCGTGAGGGCGCCGTAGATGTGCGGGATCGCAGGCGAGCTGGCGACCGCCCGGGCCGCCGATACCGGCGTCGTGGAGCGGATGGCGGCGACGATGGGCTCCCGCGGCCCCGACGGTGACGGGAGCTGGGCGCAGGAGGGCGTCGCCTTCGGTCATCGGCGGCTGAAGATCATCGATCTCTCCAGCGCCGGCAGCCAGCCGATGATCGACCCCGAGCTCGGCCTGACGATCGTGTTCAACGGGTGCATCTACAACCACCGGGAGCTGCGACGGGAGCTCGAGGGACACGGCTACCGCTTCTTCTCCACCAGCGACACCGAAGTGATCCTCAAGGCCTACGACCGCTGGGGGCGCGACTGTGTCACCCGGTTCGCCGGGATGTTCGCGTTCGCGATCTACGAGCACGGCCCGCAGCGGTTGGTGCTGGCGCGCGATCGCCTCGGCGTCAAGCCGCTGTACCTGGCCCGGACGGCCGATGCGCTGCGCTTCGCGTCGACGCTTCCGGCGCTGCTCGCCGGCGGCGGCGTCGATACGGAGCTCGATCCGGTCGCCCTGCACCACTACCTCAGCTGGCACGCGGTCGTCCCGGCACCTCGCACGGTGCTCAAGGGGGTGCGCAAGCTCCCGCCGGCGACCACCATGGTGGTGTCGGACGATGGACGGGAGAGCGTCAAGACGTACTGGCGAGCGGACTTCAGCCGTCAGGAGCGCTATGGCGACTGGAGCGACGCCGACTGGAACGACGCGGTCCTTGAGGCGGTCCGGGTCGCGGTCAAGCGCCGGATGGTGGCCGACGTGCCCGTCGGCGTGCTGCTCTCGGGGGGCTTGGATTCCAGCCTGATCGTCGCGCTGCTGGAGACCTCGGGACAGGAGCGGCTGGCGACGTTCAGCATCGGCTTCGACGACGTCGGCGAGCGCGAGGGCAACGAGTTTCACTACTCCGACCTCGTCGCCCGTACGTTCGACACCGATCATCACCGCATCCATGTCGCGACCGACCGGATGCTGCCGGCGCTGGACGGGGCGATCGCCGCGATGAGCGAGCCGATGGTGTCCCACGACGTCGTCGCCTTCTATCTCCTCTCCGAGGAGGTGAGCCGGTCCTACAAGGTGGTGCAGTCGGGACAGGGCGCCGACGAGGTGTTCGCCGGCTACTCGTGGTACCCGCCGGTCCATGCGGCCGACGATGGCGGGGCCGACGCGTACCAGGCGGCGTTCTTTGACCGGCCGCACGAGGAGATGGCGGCGACGCTCGAGGATCGCTATCGGCTCGACGACGATCCGAGCCGCGCCTTCCTGGACCGCCACTTCGCCGGCGCCGGCGTCGATGACCCGGTCGACCGGGCGCTGCGCCTCGACACCGAGGTGATGCTCGTCGATGACCCGGTCAAGCGCGTCGACAACATGACGATGGCGTGGGGGCTCGAGGCGCGCACCCCCTTCCTCGACCACGAGCTGGTGGAGCTGGCGGCGGCGTGCCCGCCCCGGCTCAAGCTGGCCTCGGGCGGCAAGGGGGTGCTCAAGGACGCCGCCCGCCGGGTGCTCCCGAGCGAGGTCATCGACCGGCCCAAGGGCTACTTCCCGGTGCCGGCGCTGTCGACGCTGGAGGGCGCCACCCTGAAGCTCATCCGCGAGACGATGGACGGCCCACGGGCGCGCTCCCGCGGCCTGTTCCGCGCCGATCACCTGCAGCGATTGTTCGCGGCGCCCAACGACGACGTGACGACGCTCGAGGGATCCAAGCTGTGGCAGCTGGCGCTGCTCGAGATGTGGCTGGAGCGACATGGCATCTGACGATCCCCGCAGCCGCTCCTTCGATGAGCACCGCCGGCGCGACGGATCGCCACGGCCGGTGTACGCGATCACGCTCCGGGCGCTCGCCGACGCCGACCTGGGCCAGCTCACGGGGGCGGTCGCGCGTCATCTCGCCGAGGCGGAGGTGACGTTCGGCGGCCGGCCGTTCGTCGTCGACCCGATCCCGCGCCTGATCAGCGCCGACGAGTGGGAGCCGGTGGAGCGCGGCCTTGCCCAGCGCGCCCGTGGGCTCAACGCGTTTCTGCGCGACGCCTACGGGGAGCGTCGGATCGTGGCGGCTGGCGTGATCCCGGCGACGGTGATCGACGACGCCGAGGGGTATGAACCTGAGCTCGCCGGACGGCTTCCCGGCAGCGCTCCGCCGGCCGCCGTCCTCGGTTTCGATCTCGTCCGCGATCCCGACGGCCGGTTTGTCGTCCTCGAGGACAACCTGCGCACACCGTCCGGACTGGCCTACCTGCTCGCCGCCCGCGCCGCGCTGGCGGCGACACTGCCGGCCGGTCTGCCCCGGCCCCGGCCGGTGGACCCGGCGCTCTACGAGCTGCTCGGCGCGACGTTGCGAGCGGCCGCCCCCCGCGATCTCGCCGATCCATCGATCGTCGTCGTCACCGATGGGCCCGACAACGTCGCCGGCTACGAGCACGCCCGTCTCGCTGCCGGTCTCGGCGTGCCCCTGGTGACGCCGGCGCAGCTGTCGCTCGACGGGACGCGCCTTGACGTCCGGCTGCCCGACGGGGCGGTCCGCCGGGTCGACGTCGTCTACCGGCGCACCGACGAGGACCGGATCCGCGACGAGCGGGGCGAGCTGACCACGATCGCGAAGCTGTTGCTGCCCCCGTGGCTCGGCGGCGAGATCGGCTTGGTGAACGCGTTCGGCAACGGCGTGGCCGACGACAAGCTCGCGCACGGCCACGTCGAGGACTTCATCCGCTTCTACCTGGGCGAAGAGCCGCTCGTGCGCTCGGTTCCGACGGTTTCGCTCCAATCCGGGGCCACCGAGCCTCACCAGCTGCGTGAGCTCGTGATCAAGCCCCGTCACGGCCACGGTGGCACCGGGGTGACGATCGGCTCACAGGCCGATGACGCCGAGCTGGAGCGCGCCGCCGCCGAGCTCGCCGCCGCGCCCGACCGGCACATCGCCCAGCCGATCGTTCCCCTGTCGCGTCACCCGACCGTCATCGCTGGTGAGCTCGAGCCGCGTCACCTCGACCTGCGGCCGTTCGCGTTCTGTGCCGATGACGTGCGCGTCACCCCGGGCGGCCTGTCGCGCGTCGCGTTCACCGAGGGCGAGATGGTCGTCAACTCGTCCAAGGACGGCGGCGGCAAGGACACGTGGGTGGTCGACTGACCGGGCCGCCTCGGCGCTGCGCGCGGCGGACGCGACCGGTGACAGCCCGACGTCCTAGCCTCTGTGGCGATGCCCGAACGCCGTGCTCTCTCCACCACGGTCGCCGAGACCACGTGGCTGACGCCCGCGATGGTGCGCCTCGTCGTCACCGGACCTGACCTCGCCGGCTTCGCCGTCGGCGAGTTCTCCGATCACTACGTCAAGTGCCGATTCGGCGAGACGACCCGGTCCTACACCGTCCGCGATTGGGAGCCGGGCCGCCACCGGCTCACGCTCGATTTCGTCGTCCACGGCGACCACGGCGTCGCCGGCCCATGGGCGGCGACCGCCAAGCCCGGCGACCCGCTGGAGCTCATGGGCCCCGGTGGTGGTTACGCACCCTCGCCCGACGCCGCGTGGCACCTGCTGGTCGGCGACGAGGCCGTGATTCCCGCGATCGCGGCATCGCTCCCGCGGATTGCGCAGGGGGTGCCCACGTTCGTCGTCATCGAGATCGACGGGCCCGAGCACGAGCAGCCGCTGTCGTCCCCCGGCGATCTGGAGCTGCACTGGGTCCATCGCTCGGCGGCGGGCCCCGGCGAGGATCCCTCGTTGCTGCTGGATGCCGTCACCGCGCTCTCCCTCCCCGGACCCGGGGGGCAGGCGTTCGTCCACGGCGAGGCGACGGCGGTGCGGCTCATTCGCCGTCATCTGCTGGTGGACCGGGGGCTGGCGCTGCAGTCTCTCTCGGCGACCGGCTACTGGAAGCTACGGCGAACCGATGAGCAGTGGCGGGCCGAGAAGCCTGAATGGAAGCGCGCGGCCGAGGCCGATCTCGCGCGTCACCGCTGACAGACGGGGCACCAGTACGTCGTGCGCCCGCCGACGACCCCGCGCGACAGCGCGTGCCCGCAGCGCGGACAGCTCCCCTCGCGCCCCCGCGCCCTGACGAACTCGCCGGTGTGCGCGCCGCCCTTGCGGATCGCTGACCGGACCGCGGCACGCAGCTCGCGGCGCAGGCGATCGAGCTCCGGCACCGACAGCGACGATGTCCGGCGCGTCGGTGCGAGCTTCGCCTGCCACAGCGCCTGGTCGGCGAGCAGGTTGCCGACCCCGGAGATCGCGTGCTGGTTGAGCAGCCTCGCCTTGATCGCCGTGTTGCCGGCGCCGATGCGCCGGCGGAATTCGTCGCGGCCGATGGTGGCGGCATCCGGGCCGACATGGCTGTAGTCGGGATTGAGCACCGCCCGTCCGAGCCGCCGCTTGTCGCGCAGGGCCAGCCGCGTCCCGTCGTCGAACTCGACCGCGAACCGGTCGTACGGCGAGATGTCGTCCTGGCCATCGAAGACGATCCGGCCCGCCATGCCGAGGTGCAGTCCGAGCACCGGCCCATCGTCGGTCTCAAGCCACATGAACTTGCCCCGGCGATGGACGCTGGAGAACTCGTGGCCGACGAGCGCATCCGCGATCTCGCCCGGCTGGTGGGGCCGGGAGACGTAGGTGTCATGGTCATCGACGCGAGCGATCTGCCGTCCGACGACGGCCTCCAGCACGCCGCGGGCGCGTTCGGCTTCGGGCAGCTCCGGCATCATGGCAAGGCTAGTGGTTCGTTTCGTGCATACGTCGACACCGAGAGTGGTCGCCGGCGGATGCCTGGCAAGGACGCAGGAGGCGACGTGCAGCAGCGCTGCACGAGCCTCCGAGGACACGGCCAGGCGCCGCCGGAGGCCGCTCGAATGTCGTCGTATGTACGAAACGGGCCACTCATGATCGCGGCCCCTCGGCACCCGGGATGCAGCGTCTGTTCCCGGGGGGCGGCGCTCTCGGGCCGACGTCGGCGGTCTGCCAAGATGACGCATGATGGCCGCGTTGAAGATCACCGAGTACACCGATCCGGGCTGCCCGTTCGCCTGGTCGGCTGAGCCGGCGCGGCGCCGTCTGGACTGGCTGTACGGCGATCAGCTGGCGTGGGAGCTCCGCATGGTCGGGCTCACCGACGACCCGAGCGACTACGTCGACCGCGGCTTCACACCGGAGCGCCAGTCGGCCTCGTTCCGCCGCCTGGCGGAAAGGCATCACATGCCGATCGACACCGGGGTGCGGCCCCGGATGGCGGCGACGGTTCCGGCCTGCCGGGCCGTGGTCGCCGTGCGTCGCCGTCAGCCCGAGCGCGAGCGGGCGATGCTGCGCGCGCTGCGCGTCCTGCACTTCTCCGGATGGCTGCTCGACGATCCCGAGACGCTGCGCACGGCTGCGGTCCGCGCGGGGATCGATCCTGACGATCTGGAACGCTGGCTGGCCGAGCCCGAGACCGAGGAGCGCCTGCAGGAGGATCTCGCCGCCACCCGCCGGCCGACGCCCTCGGCGCTCGCGCTGGAGCACAAGCTGGCGGCGACCGCCGACGGGCACCGCTACACGTGCCCCTCGTACGAGATCGCCGCCGGGGTCGGCGATGTCCAGCTCGCGGTGCCCGGGTTTCAGCCGCTCGCCGCGTATGAGGTGGCGGTCGCCAACCTCGCCCCGGACGCGTCACGGCGGCCCGATCCCGACGACGTCGGCGAGGTCCTGGAGTGGGCCGGCGAGCCGCTGGCCACGGTCGAGGTCGCGACGGTTTGCGACATCGGCCTCGAGGAGGCGCGCGAGCGGCTCGGGCGCGTCGCCGAGGAGGAGCACGTCGGCTTCGACGGGCTCTGGCACTCCAACGGCGTCGCGGCCTAGCGGCCCCTCACGTACGTACGTGAGCGACCACTAACCGGCCAGCCGCCGCAGCGCCGCGCGCACCTGCTCGTCCCGGGCCCGCGCCTGCGGATCGGTCCAGTGCCAGCCGACGCCGGACTCGATCGTGAACGTCGGCCGGTTGTGGTCCTGCACGTGCTCCACGACCAGCTCGACGGCAGCGACCCCCTCGGCGGCATCATCCTCCAGCACCCGCGCGGTCCCGTAGGCGGTCACGGATACGTCGCCGGCGGCGTTGATCACGAGCCCGATCCGCGGGTCCCGTCGCAGCCGGGCCAGCGAATCGCGGCTGTGCGCCACGCCCAGCAGCACCCGCCGTGGGCCGGCACGCACCGCCGCGGACACCGGGATCGCGTGCGGCGCCCCGCCGGCAGTGACGAGGATCACCACGGTCCCCGGGGGCCAGGACGGAAGCACCGGGTCGTCATCGCGGGGTTCGGGCACGCTGGATGCGATGCTACGTCGCGCCGCGGAGCGCGTGCGCCGACACGCCGCCGGGTAGCACGGGCAGATGACCACTTCGATCCAACGCCACGACCTGGGCCTGACCTGGATAGAGGAGGGCGCGATACGCCGCGCCGCCCACGCGCTGCGCGATGGCGATCGGGTGTGGCTGATCGACCCATTCGATGATGAGGTCGCGGTCAGCGCGGCCGCCGAGCTGGGACGGCCGGCCGCGGTGATCCAGCTGCTCGACCGCCACAACCGCGACTGCGCGGCGATCGCTCAGCGGCTCGAGGTGCCGCTCTGGCGCGAGCCGGTGGCGGTGCCCGACAGCTCGTTCACCGTCGTGCCGGTCATGTCGCAGCGGTGGTGGACCGAGAGGGCGCTGTGGTGGGCGCCCGAACGGGCGCTGATCGTCGCCGAGGCGATCGGCACCGCTCCGGCGTTTGCGGTTGATCGCCGGGTCGGCGTGCACCCGCTGTTGCGGCTCGTCCCGCCGCGAGCGGCGCTCGGCGGATACGCGCCCGAGCGCCTGTTCGTCGGCCACGGCGCCCCGCTGCAGTCCGGCGCTGCGGGGGCTCTGGCGCAAGCTCTGGCGACCGCGCGCTCAGACATCCCACGGCTCCTGCTCAAGCTGCCCTCGCTGATCCGCGGCGGCTGACAGCGCCGCCGGCGATGCAACCGACGCTTCCGCGTGGGCGACGTTCCGTCCGCCCGGCTGCCATCATCGAACCAATGAGGGCTCGCGAGCCGCTTGGAGCGGTCCATCACGGCGGCGCGCTTGAGCTCGGTGCGCCCGATGCTCGTCCGCGTGACCGGCTGTCGTCCCCGGCCGGTCTGATCGCCCTTGCCGGGCTGCTGATCACCGGACTGATGATCTCGCTGTCGGCCGCCCACACCGAGCGGCTGCTGCCGCAATCGCTGCGCCCGGTCAAGGGCTGGCTGGGCGGCGCGTTCCGCCACGTCGAACTCAACATCGGCCTGGTCGGCCTGATCGTGGCCCTCGCGCTCATGTTCGTGTTCTACGCGCTGGCGATGTGGGCCTCCCGGCGTCTGTCGCGGCGCGCCGTGCTGATCAGCATCGCCGCCCTGAACGCCCTCGTGTTGCTCGCACCGCCACTGCTGTCGACCGACCTGTTCAGCTACATCGCGTACGGCCGCCTCGGCGCCACCTACAACATCAACCCGTACCTGCATGGGCCCAACGCGATCTCGTTCGACCCCCTCTACCAGCTGGTCGGCGTCCAGTGGACCCATACGCCGACCGCGTATGGCCCGCTGTTCACCGCGCTCAGCTACCCGCTGGCCGGACTCGACGTCGCCGTCAACGTGTTCGCCTACAAGGCGATCGCGGCGCTCTCCTGCTTGGCGATCGTCGTCCTCGTCTGGCACGCGGCACAGCTGCGCGGGCTCGATCCGATCAAAGCGGTGGCCCTGGTTGGACTCAACCCGGTAATCGTCGTCTACGGGGTGGGCGGGGGCCACAACGATCTGCTGATGCTGGCGCTGCTCGTCGCCGGAATCTATGTCCTGCTCCGTCAGCGAGAGGGCACGGGCGGCGCGATGATCATCGCCGCCACGGCGGTGAAGCTGACCGCTGGCATGCTCCTGCCATTCGCGATCGCCGCGAGCGCCGGGCGCCGGGTGGCGACATCGGGGCGAGCCCGGATCCTCGCCGGCGCCGCGCTGGCGGTGGCGCTGTTCGGCGGCCTCGGAGTGGTCATGTTCGGCTCGGGCCAGCTCCACGTCGTCGGGACGCTGCAGCACATCCAGGCCGGCGGCGGCTTCCACAGCATCCCCGGATTCATCCTCAGAGTGCTCGGGCTCAGCCGGTTGACGGCAACGGTCAGCCTCGTGCTGCACATCGGCTACGCGGCGAGCCTGGTGTGGCTGCTGCATCGCGTCTGGATCGGCGAGCTCGACTGGATCACGGCGGCCGGCTGGGCGACCGTCGGCCTGCTCGTCTGCGCCGGCCTGCTGATGCCGTGGTACGTCGCGTGGCTGATCCCGTTCGCGGCGCTGAGCAGCGACCGCCGGTTGTGGATGACCGCGATCGTGCTGACCAGCCTCGGGCTCACGTCGCTCTAGCCGATCCGCCCTCCGCGCCGCTGTCGCCACCGGCCCCGGTCCGGGTCCCGCCGGTCCCGCGCCGAGCGGGCGTTCCGGGACAAGCAGTGCCGAGCTCGGCGCAGCGTGCACCGCTGGTCCCGGGATCCGGGCGTGGCCGTGCGAGCACCATCGCAGACGTGACCGCTTGCACCGGATCGCCCGCTCCGGCCCCAGCCCGGTCGACGGCGGCGAGTAGGCGACGAAGCCGATCACCCAGCTCGCGGCCTAGTCCTCAGGCGACGACGCGCTCCCGCGCGGACAGCTCGGCCAGCGTGTGCACGACATGCGACAGATGAGTCCCCATCGCCTGCTCGGCCCCGGCACGATCGCCGGCTTCGATGGCGGTGACGATCGCGGTGTGCTCGGCGAGCGACCGCGTCGAGCGGCCGGGCGCCAAGATGGTGCGAAACTGGAAGCGCACCACCTGGGACCGCAGCCGCGCGCAGACCTCGATGGCGACTCCGTGACGCGACATCTCGAGGATGCGGCGGTGAAAGATCCCGTTGTGCTCGGACATGGCGAGCAGCTCGCCGTCAGCGTGGAGCTGCGTCATCTGCGCGAGCAGCTCGGACAGCTCGCCCGCCTCCTCGTCGCTGCGGCGGATCGCTGCATAACCCGCGGCGAGTGACTCGAGCGCCGAGCGGGCCTCCACGATCTCGATCGCCTCGTCGAGCCTGATCCGTCGCACATGAGCTCCACGGTTGCGCTCGCGGACGACGAGTCCGTCGTGACTCAGACGCACCAGCGCGGCGCGGACGGTGCCGCGGCTCTCACCGAGCCGCTCGGCGAGCTCCTCCTCCACGAGCCGCTCGCCCGGCGACAGATCGCCCGCGACGATCGCGTGGTGAAGCGCTTCGTAGGCGTCCCGTTCACTCATACGAGAACCATTTCATCACACAGATCATCACCCGGATTGTTGACGATTTTGTGACGAGAGGCGCTCTGGGCCTCTGTGGTGGCTCACCATGCCACCATCGTGCCCATGGCAAACGGCGAGGCGGTGGAGCTTAAGGTGGGCGGGCGGACGGTGCGGATCACCAGCCCCGATCGCGTCTACTTCTCCGCTCGCGGCGAGACGAAGCTCGATCTCGTCCACTACTACGTCGGCGTCGGCGACGGCATCGTCCGGGCGCTGCGTGAGCGCCCGTGCATGTTGCATCGCTTCCCGAGCGGAGTGGACGGCAAGAAGGTGCATCAGAAGCGGGTCCCGTCGGGGGCGCCCGACTGGCTGCAGACCGTCCGGGTGACCTTCCCGCGCTATGGGCGCCATGCCGACGAGCTGTGCGTCACCGAGCTCGCCAGCGTCGTGTGGGCGGTCCAGATGTCGACCGTCGAGTTTCACCCGTGGAACTCGCGCCGCGCCGACGTCGAGCATCCCGACGAGTGGCGCATCGACCTCGATCCGATGCCCGACTGCAGCCTGGACTGCGTGCGCCGGGTGGCCCACGTCGCGCAGGAGGTGCTCGACGAGATCGGCGCCGTGGGCTGGCCCAAGACCTCGGGCGGCTCGGGGATCCACATCTACGTGCGGATCGAGCCCCGCTGGAGCTTCGGGGACGTGCGCCGGGCCGCGCTGGCCTTCGCGCGCGAGGTGGAGCGCCGAGCCCCCACGGACGCCACGACGACGTGGTGGCGCAAGGACCGACCCACCGACAAGGTGTTCGTCGACTACAACCAGAACGCCCGCGACCACACGATCGCCTCGGCGTACTCGGTGCGCGGCGTCGTCGACGGCACCGTCTCGGCACCGATCGCCTGGGACGAGATCGACGCTGTCTCGCCGCGGGAGCTGACGATCGCCACGATGCCCGCCCGCTACGAGCGGCTCGGCGACCTGCACGCCGGGATCGACGATGCGATCTTCTCGCTGGAGCCGCTGCTGGAGTGGGCCGAGCGCGACGAGCGCAACCGGCTCAGCGACCCGGGCGGCGCCGATCCGGCATGAACCCGGGTGACTCCGGACGCCCGGCCGGTCACCGCGCCGACCACCCGCTCCAGCGTTCCACGTCGACGGCGAGCACCGCTCCCATCGCTTCCTGCTGGGGGTAGCGGTCGCGCAGCCGGTCAATCGCCCCGCGGGCCTCGGGCTCGTCGGGGTGAACGACCCGACCTCGCCCCTCGGCCCGGACCCACCACAACGCGTCCCAGTCGGCGTCGTCGTAGTGGTCGACGAGCAGCGCCACCGCCGGGTTCTCGCGGACGTTGTCCAGGCGGCGGAGCGCCCGCGTGCGTTTGGGCTTGGCGTCAACGGCGCTGTACACGGTGTCGCCCACCACCGCGAACACCACCGCGACGAGGTGCGGCCGGCCGTCGGTGTCGGCGGTCGCCAGCCGCGCCACGCGGGCGGCGGCGAACCGGTCCCGCGCCTGTGCGGAGGTCACAACTCGCCGTTGAGCTCGGCGATCGCCGACTCCCGGCGCTCGAGGGCGCCCGCGACGCCGCTGCGATTTCCCGGTGGGATCCAGTGCACCCGCTGGCAGCGGTGACTGTACGTGCGCGGCAGCGGCCCGCCGCCGGGGTACGGGCTCCCCCGGCGGGCGGGATGTGGGTGTGACTCCATTGGCGCTCGTCTAGGGAGCCTCGCCGGCCCCGCCGGGCTCGTCGAGCGTGTCGGCGCCCCGCTCGGTCAGCTCGGGGTCGGGGGTGGCACCGCGCTTGATCAGAACATCGCGGATGCCGAAGTCGTAGATCAGCGCCCCGACCGCGGCACCGACCAGCGGACCGATGATCGGGATCCAGAAATACGTGTTGATATTGCCGTAGTCACCGGGGAAGGCAACCTTCTTCCACCCCGCGATCAACGCGAAGATGCGCGGCCCGAAGTCGCGCGCCGGGTTGATCGCATAACCGGCGTTGGCGCCGAAGGACATGCCGATCGCGACCACGATGAAGCCGATGATCAGCGGCGCCAGGTTGCTCTTCACCGGCGCGTTGAACTCGTCGGTGACGGCAAAGATGAACCCGACCAGGAACGCGGTGCCGATCACCTGATCGACGAACGGCCACACCCAGCTGTGCAGGTATTTGGCGGGGAACGTCGCGAAGATGCTGTACGTCGGGAGCGAGTTCGCCGCACCGCGGGTGATGTGATTGGCATGCTCGAACGCGCCAATCGCGAACCGATAGTTCATGTAGACCAGTGCCGCTCCGGTGAACGCGCCGAGGACCTGGGCGGCCACGAAGGGACCCACCTTGGCCCACGCGAATCCGCGCCGCATCGCCAGACCGAGCGTCACCGCCGGGTTCAGATGCGCGCCGCTGACCCCTCCGGCGACCCACACCGCGAACGCCACCGCCCACCCCCAGCCGAACGCGATCAGCAGCCAGTCGGAGTTCGACAGGAAGTTCGCCGCGCCACGGCCGGACTGGTTCAGCGCGGCGACCGACATCGCCACCACCCCGTCCCCGAACGCGATGATGATGAACGTGCCCAGGAACTCCGCCACCAATTCGCCCAACGCGCTCTGCTGCCACCGCCACCGCCTCTGGCCACTCCCCATATTGCGACCTCCACTCTCGTCGATCGGTCCCACGGTCCTCCTACCGCGCATCGGCAACGACAAACCAGACGATGCACAGCGCCGGACGCGGCCGTCGGCTCAAGCGTCGGCAGAAGCGGCGAGGGCGAGCGCCCCGAGCACCCCGGCGCGGTCGCCGAGCGCCGGCGCGACGAGGTACTCGTCGATGTCGCCGCGCAGCAGCGGGGTGTCGAGGTAACCGCCGACGAGATCGCGCAGACGCTGCCTGACGGCGGGGAGCAGAGACGCCCGCTCCATCACGCCTCCGCCCACGATGATCCGGTGGGGTGAAGCGACGAGGACGATCCCGAGCAGTCCGAGCGCGAGGTATTCGGCCTCCAGCGCCCACGCGGGATGGTCGTCGCCGAGCTCCTTCGCGGATACCCCCCACCGGTCCGCGATCGCCCCGCCGGCGGCCAGCCCCTCCCAGCAGTCCCCGTGGACGGGACACGCGCCGGGGAACGGATCGCGCGCCGTGTCGTGGGGGATTCGCAGGTGGCCGACCTCGGGATGGACGAGACCGTGCACCGGCCGACCGTCGATGACGAGGCCCGCGCCGACCCCGGTGCCGACCGTGAGGTAGCTCAGCGTGGGCGCGTCGCGCCCCGCGCCCCAGCGTTGCTCGCCGAGCGCGGCGACGTTGACGTCGGTCTCGAAGCGGATCGGGACGTCGAGGCGCTCGCGCAGGACCGACGCGACCGGGGTGTGGGCCCAGCCCGGCTTCGGCGTCGTCGTCACATAGCCCCACGTGTCCGAGGCGGGGTTCAGATCGACCGGGCCAAACGATCCGACTCCGATCGCGGCCGGCGGCGACGATGCATCGTCAAAGAAGGCCGCGATCGCGTCGAGCGTCTCCCCCGGCTCGCGGGTCGGGAAGGTGCGCTCGGCGACGATGTCGTCGGGCCCCGTCCCCAGGGCACAGACGCACCAGGTCCCGCCGGTCTCGACGCCTCCGTAGATCTCCGCCACATCCGTAATGATGACCGCCGATTGCCGGCGCCGCGTCCCGGGCATCATGTCGCCCGGCACGGCCGCCCGGCCCGCGATGAAAGGGAAACGAGATGGCAGATCGTCCGCGCTCAGGAGGTCGCGTGCTCGTCGACCAGCTCCTCGTCCACGGCGGCGAGCGGGTCTTCTGCGTTCCCGGCGAGAGCTATCTCGCCGCGCTCGACGCGTTCCGTGATGTCCCGGAGCTCGGGCTGATCGTCTGCCGGATGGAGGCCGGGGCGGCGAACATGGCGTGCGCTCACGGTCAGCTCACCGGCTCTCCCGGCATCTGCTTCGTCACCCGCGGCCCGGGCGCGGCGCACGCCTCGGTCGGCGTGCACACCGCGCGTCAGGGATCGGTGCCGATGATCCTGCTCGTGGGGCAGGTGCCGCGGGGCCACCGGGGACGTGAGGCCTTCCAGGAGGTCGACATCGAGACGATGTTCGCCCCGCTGGCGAAGTGGGTCGCCACCGTCGACGCGCCGGGGCGCATCCCGGAGCTGGTCGGCCGCGCGTTCCACGTCGCCACCGCGGGTCGGCCGGGGCCGGTCGTGCTGGCGCTGCCCGAGGACGTGCTGACCGAGACGATCGACGTCGCCGACGCCGCCCCGATGTCGCGGGTGCGACCGAGCCCGCCGGCGGCGGCGGTGAGCCGCCTGCGCGACATGGTCGCGGGCGCCGAACGGCCTCTGATCATCGTCGGCGGGGGAGGCTGGTCGGAGCCGACGGCGGCGGATGTGCTCGCCGTGAGCGAGTCGTGGGGCGTTCCGGTGCTGACCGCGTTTCGCTGCCAGGACTATGTCGACAACCGGTCGCCGGCATACGGCGGCGCGCTCGGCCTCGGGATGGACCCGCGGCTCGGGGATCGGGTGCGGGAGGCCGATCTGCTGCTCGTCATCGGCGCCCGCCTCGACGAGCCGACCACCGGTGGGTACACGATGATCGAGGCGCCGCGGCCGCGCCAGGCCCTGATTCACGTCCACGCCGACGCGACCGAGCTCGGCCGGGTGTTCGCGCCGACCCTGGCGATCACCTCGGGCAGCGGCGAGCTCGCCGCCGCCGCTCGGGCGCTGCCCGCTCCGGATCGTGAGCGATGGACGGAATGGTCGGCGGGCGCGGCCGAGGATCTCGCCCGCTTCCGGCGGCCGCCGCCGCGCCGGGACGGGGTTGATCTGGCGCATGCGATCGCCGGCCTGTCGGCGACGCTCCCGCCGGACACGATCGTCACCAACGGCGCTGGGAACTACACCCTGTGGTGTCACCGCTACTGGCGATTTGCGCGCTTTGGCACCCAGCTCGGGCCGGTGAGCGGCGCGATGGGCTATGGGGTACCGGCGGCGGTCGCCGCCAAGCTGGCGCATCCGGGGCGCCCGGTCCTGTCGTTCAACGGGGACGGCTGTTTTCTCATGTGCGGCCAGGAGCTGGCCACCGCGGTTCGTCACGGGGCGAACGCGGTCTTCGTCGTCATCGACAACGGCAGCTACGGCACGATCCGGATGCACCAGGAGCGCCACTATCCGGGACGGCCGTCGGGCACCGACCTCGTCAACCCCGACTTCGCCGCCTTCGCGCGCTCGTTCGGCCTCGACGCCCATTCGGTGGCGGACACCGACGAGCTCGTCGCCGCCGTGTCAGCCGGGCTGCGCGGCGAGCGCCCGGCGCTCGTGCACGTGCGGGTCTCGCCGGAGGTGCTGACGCCCCCGCCCCCCGGCCCGTAAGGGTCCCGAGGGATTCACACGTCGGGCCAGGTGATCCCGTCCGCGACCGCCCGGTGCTCGATCTGCTCGAGCGTCTCGTCGGTCCGGCGATCGGCGACCATCGCGTCGAGCGCCTCGCCGATGGTCGGCGCCCACACCCGGCGCGTCACCGCCGGTCGACCGTCGTCGTCCGTCAGCTCCGCCCAGTCCAGCGCCACCGGAGCGTGTCCGGAGGGTCTCCCGTCACCGGTGTCCGCGATAACTGTGATCTGGGCTTGCCAGCCGTGCGGACACAGCTCGCCCATGATCGCCCGGGTGCGCCGCTCGGCGTTCGCCGCGTCGCGCAGCCGCCGTCGCCGATCGCGCCGGCAGCCCAGCGCCCGCCGGCCGGCCGACACCGCGAAGCCGAGCATCGGCACCCCGACGGCGCCGACCACCACAACGAAGCCGATGAGCGCGAGCGGCGCGAGCGGATTGACGGGTCCGGGGTGAAATCGCGCCCCTCCGAACTGAACCAGGTACGTCACCATCGGACCTCGACTCACTCTCTCAGATCACACCGCGGCGACGCCGCTTCGACACCACCATCATCATGCCCGACACGGCCCTGCCCTACCACTTTTCAGCCCGGCAACGCACCGGCGGGCGCGACCGTGAGGAGCGCGGCGCTGGCGGCGGGCATCGTCACCGTATATCTGCCCGACCGCGGCGTGACCGATTGCGCCCGGACGGCTGGCAGCGCTCCGGTGGCGGTGCGGGCGCCGAAACCGACGCCGCCGAGGCTCAATCCCCCCGTCGCATAGGCGCTCGGCGCGCGCAGGCGCGCGACCGTCGCCGGTCCCGCGCCCACGCCGGCGACGAGCGCCTGTGCCGAGGCCGTGAGACTGTCGTTGATGAGCAGCACCCGCTCGCGATGGTCGGGACCGAGCGTCGCCCACGCCCGGACCTGCTGCTGGCTGCCGGCGTGCAGCGCCAGCAGTCGTGACCCAGCGGGCGCCGCCTGCTCGAACATCAGCGCGCCGTAGTACGGGGCGTGCACCATCCCCTCCCAGCGTCCGTGGGAGCGCAGAAAGTCGAACAGCCCGTTGGCCGCCTGCGGATAGGTGTGGATGTTGACGCCGTCGACCCCGTGCGCGGCCATCGTGAACAGCGCGTCCATCATCCACAGCGCGGAGGCCATCGTGTTGGAGACCCCCAGCCGTCCGTTGCAGGTGACCGAGTTCATCTCGTCGATGCGGAACGCCGCCCCGTCGCGATGAGCGAGCCCGATGTACGGCCCGACCCCGTTGACGATGTCGCGCGAGGTCGACAGGCGCAGCAGGTTGGGCACCGACGGATACTCCGGCGAGGACGGATTCTTGACGCAGTTGTTCAGCCCGTAGGCGTGCCAGGTGATGGTCCGCACCCG
The DNA here is from genome assembly GCA_963731395.1 of uncultured Solirubrobacteraceae bacterium. Taxonomy (GTDB): domain Bacteria; phylum Actinomycetota; class Thermoleophilia; order Solirubrobacterales; family Solirubrobacteraceae; genus Palsa-465. The sequence goes on along the minus strand of CAVSVH010000007.1, from coordinate 150,884 downwards.
TGATCGCGGCGACACGAAACGCCGGAACGCGTCCAGGTACCGCACGTTGCCGCTGACCGGGCCTGCGATCGGGACCGCGGGCAGCGCCCCCTCGGCCCGGCCGAAGTCGCTGGCGAACTGCGCCGGGCCGTAGGTCGGGGGGCGGGCGTACACGCGGGTCCCATCGTGGCTGTACCACGGCAGCGCCCGGCCGTCGAGCGTTCGATACCACGGGACGCCGGTGTACAGCTCGGGCTCGTTGCCGATCTCGAACGCACTGAGGTACGGGCGCCCGATGCCCGTGAGCAGATGTCCGCCCTCGACGGCGTCGATCCGCGGCCGGTTGGCCTCCAGCTCCACCCCGAGGATCAGCTTGGCGTTCGTCGCCTGCGCGAGGGCCCGGGCCGAGCGCGTCCACGCGGGCGAGAGGTCGTAGGTGATCCCAGGTGGCCGCCGCATCCCGGCCACCGGCCACCAGCTCCGGTCGGCGCTCTGTCCTCCGATCCGCAGCACCGGGCGGCCTCCGGGGTCCAGGTTGCGGATCAGCTGCGCCGCCACCGGATCGACGGTCTTCGGGTTCGATGACCCGGCGAGCCCCGGGATCGGCGAGTATTCGAGCGCCAGGCCGAGGAAGTCCGAGGCGACGGGCCGCCCCTGCCGGGTGGACGTGACCGAGACCTGCACCGTCTCGGCCTCCGCCACCGCCGCGGCGGCGCACCCCCCCACGGCGGCCACCGCGATCGCCACCGCGACGCATGCCCCGCGCAACCGGCATCGTGCCCGCAAGATCGCTCCCACGCGCTGCACCTTAAGGGTTTGTGGAACAGTTCGAGCCGATGGCGAGGCCCCCGGCAAGCTCCCGTGTGCTGGCGGTCGCCCGCGGGGACGCGCCGGCCGACCTCCTGATCGCCGGCGGCCGCGTGTTCGCCGACGCCACCCGGGAATGGGTGCAGACCTCGCTGGCGGTCGCCGACGGGGTGATCGCCGGCTGGGGCGAGCGCGACGCCCTGGAGGTCGTCGACGTCGACGGGGCGGCGCTGACCCCGGGCTTCGTCGACGCCCACATGCACCTGGAGTCGACCAAGCTGTGGATCGACGAGTTCGTCCGCACCGTCCTGCCGCTGGGAACGACCGCGGTTGCCGCCGACCCCCACGAGCTGGCCAACGTGCTCGGGGTGCCCGGGATCCTGGCGCTGATGCGCGCCGCCGAGCCGCTCCCGTTCACGTTTGCCGTCTACGCCTCCAGTTGTGTGCCCGCGTCCCCGTTCGAGAGCTCGGGGGCGGTCCTGGACGCCGGCGACGTCCGGGAGCTGATCGAGCGCGGTGCGGCCGGCGTCGCCGAGGTCATGAACTTCCCGGGGGTGGTCGCCGGCGATGAAGAGATGCTCGCCCGCATCCGCGCCGCCGGCCGCCTCCGCGTCGACGGCCACAGCCCCGGGCTCTCGGGCCACCGGCTCGACGCGTATCTCGCCGCCGGGGTCGAGTCCGATCACGAGAGCACCCGCCTCGCCGAGGCCGACGAGAAGCGCCGCAAGGGGATGTGGGTGTTCCTGCGCCAGGGATCGGCGAGCCGCGACCTGCTCGCCCTGGCGCCCGGCATCATCGCCCACGGGACCGATCGGGCCGCGTTCTGCACCGACGACCGCGAGCCTGACACCCTGCGCGACCTCGGGCACGTCAACGATTGCGCGCGGGTGGCCGTCTCGGCGGGGATCGATGAGACGGAGGCGATCCTGCTCGCCAGCACCAACCCGGCGCGCTACCACGGCTTCACCCACCTGGGCAGCCTCGGCCCCGGCCACCAGGCCGACATCCTCGCCTTCGCGCAGCTCGCATCGTGGGTCCCGACCCGGGTGTGGCAGGCCGGCCGGCCGGTCGCCGCCGACGGACGGGTCATCCCGGGCGCGGTGCCCGACTCGCCGCCGCCCGACCTGCTGCGCGCCACCGTCCACATCGGGCCGCTCCCCGGCGCCGACGCGCTCGTCCTGCCGGCGCCTCGCGGGCGCCAGGTGCGCGCGGTCGGGGTCGTCAGCCACAGCCTCACCACCCGCAATCGTAAGGTCGAGCTCTGGCCTGGCGAGGACGTCGCCCATGCTGCCGTCGTCGAGCGCCATCGTGCCACCGGCCGGATCGGCCGCGGGTTCGCCACCGGCTTCGGGATCAAGCGTGGCGCGATCGCCTCGACGGTCGCCCACGACGCCCACAACGTCGTCGTCATCGGCACTTCGGGTGAGGACATGGCGACCGCGGTGGAGCGGCTCGCCGAGCTGGAGGGCGGTCAGGTGGCCGTGCTCGACGGCGCCGTACTCGCCGAGATCCCGCTCCCGCTCGCCGGGCTGATGAGCGACCGCGGCTGCGACGCGGTGGCCGATCAGCTCGACGCGCTTCGCGCCGTCGCCGCCGAGCGGCTCGGCGTCACCGTCGCGGAGCCGTTCATGCAGCTGTCGTTCATCGCGCTCTCGGTCATCCCGGAGCTGCGCCTGACCGACGGCGGGCTCGTCGACGTCGACCGGTTCGCCTACGTTCCGGTCGACGCGCGGTGAGCCGCACCACGCCGGTTTTGGCCACGTGGACATGGCACGCGTCGGCGGGTTGACGCAGAATCCGATCCGGGTATGGGCGTGTCAGTGAGCTCCTCTTCCGCCGTTCTCGATCCGACGCGGGGCGCTCCCGGGCGCGGCGTCGAGGACGAGCCCGTGTTCGAGTCGCGCGGGATCGACTACATCCCGATCGCGCAACGGCGCGGCCGGCCCGTCGACCTGCTCTGGATGTGGGCCGGAGCGCTGTTCAACGTCGAGTACGTCGTCTACGGCGCGCTGATCATCACCTTCGGGCTGACGTTCTGGCAGGCGGCGCTCGTGATCGTCGTCGGCAACCTGTCCTACCTGATCACCGGGATCGGCAGCCTCCAGGGTCCTGCCGCGGGAACCTCGGTCTTCGCGATCACCCGCGCCCCGTTCGGACCCAACGGATCCCGGTTCGTGTCGGTGTTCAACTGGATCACCCAGGTCGGCTACGAGACCGAGGGCCTGGCGCTCGTCGTGCTCGCCGGGCTCGCCCTCGCCGACAAGGCCGGGGTGCACGCGTCGACCGGGCTCAAGGTGGGGCTGATCGTCGCCGCCGCCGCGATCCAGCTCGTGCTCCCGCTGCTCGGCCACCGCGCGATGCTGCGGGTGCTGCGCCTGCTGGTCGCGCCGTTCGTGGTGCTGTTCATCCTGCTCGCGGTGTTCGCGCTGCCCAAGGCGCACCTCGGCGCCGGCTCGAACGCCAACTGGGAGACGATGACGATCGCGCTCGCGCTCATCCTCTCCTCCGGTGGGTACGGCTGGGTGATGAACGCCAGCGACTACTCGCGGTATCTGCCGCCGAACACGAGCCGGCGGCGGATCGTGTGGTCGGTCGCGCTCGGCGGCTTTGTTCCGTCGACGCTCCTCGGCCTGCTCGGCGCGGCGGTGGCGACGGCGGTCCCCTCGGCGAGCGATCCGATCTCGGGTCTCCCCCACGCCTTCCACGGCTGGTTCCTCGTCCCGTACCTCGTCTTCGTGATCGTTCAGCTGTTCGCGATCAACAGCGTCGACCTCTACTCGTCGGGCCTGACGTTGCAGGCGATCATCCCCGGCATCCGCCGCTGGCAGACGGTGCTGATCGACACCATGGTCGCGGGCACGCTCACTGCGATCACCGTGTTCTCGGCGTCGTTCAACACGTTCATCGAGGACTTCCTGCTGTTCATGATCATCTGGATCGCCCCGTGGGTGGCGATCTTCCTCACCGACTGGGCGCTGCGACGCGGGCGCTACGACTCGCGCTCGCTGCTCGACGGCCGGGCCGGGATCTACTGGCGCGACGGTGGCGTCCACATCCCGGGCGTCGTGGCCCAGGTGATCGGGATGCTCGCCGCGGCGTCGTGGCTCGACACCACGGTGTGGAAGGGACCGCTGTCGACGGTTACCCATGGCGCCGACTTCAGCGTGTTCATGGGCGCGCTGTTCGGCGGCGCCGTCTACGTCCTGCTCGCGCGGCGATCGGTGCCGCACGAGCCCGTTCCGGTGGGCGAGCCCGCCGTCGCCACCGTGGGCGAGCCCGCCGTCGCGACCAGCGCCTGACGCGGCCGGAGAGGGTGGGCGGTGTTGACGGCGCCCCGGCTCGGCCTCGCCACCCTGGCGGCGGTCCCCCGGGAGAGCCGCCCGCGGGTCGACGCGCGGTCGCTGCGGGTCGGCATCGTGCACCTCGGGATCGGAGCGTTTCATCGCGCCCATCAGGCGGTCTACACCGAGGACGCGATCGCCGCGGCCGGCGGCGACTGGGGCATCTGCGGCGTGACCGAGCGCAGCCGGGCGGTGGTCGACGATCTCGCGCCGCAGGACGGCCTGTACACCGTCGCCGTCCGGGATGGCGGCGGCGAGTCGCTGCACGTCGTCGGCAGCGTCCGTGAGCTCCTCTGGGCGCACGCCGATCTCCCGGGGCTGCTCGAGCGGATCGCCGCCCCGACCACCCACGTGATCTCGCTCACCGTGACCGAAAAGGGATACCGCCACGATCCCGCCACCGGCCGGCTGGCGCTCGAGGACCCCGAGATCGCCGCAGACCTCGACGGCCGCGCCCCCCGCACCGTCGTCGGCCAGCTCGCGCGGGGCCTCGAGCGCCGGCGGCGCGACAGCGGAGCGCCCGTCACCGTCGTCTGCTGCGACAACCTTCCCGCCAACGGCCCCCTCCTCTCGTCGCTCGTGCGAGACTTCGCCGCGCGCATCGACGCCGGCGACGGCCTGGTGGGCTGGATCGATGACAGCGTCCGCTTCCCGGCGACGATGGTCGACCGGATCACGCCGGCGGCGACCGCGGACGACCGCGCCGACGTCGCCGCCGCACTCGGCGTCCGTGACGCGGGCGTCGTCGTCACCGAGCCCTTCCGCCAGTGGGTGATCGAGGATGACTTCGCGGGGCCGCGGCCGGCGTGGGAGCGGGCCGGCGCGATCCTCACCGGCGACGTCCGGCCCTACGAGGACGTCAAGCTGCGGATGCTCAACGGCGCGCACTCGACGATCGCCTACCTCGGTGCGCTCGCCGGCTACGAGCTGGTCGCCGACGCCGTCGCTCCGGCGACCCCGTTCGCGCCGGTCCTGCGCGCGCTGATGACCGATGACGTCATCCCGACCCTGCGGGCCCCCGCCGGATTCGATCTCGGCGCCTACGAGGACGAGCTGATGGAACGCTTCGCCAACCCGGCGCTGCGTCATCGCACCCTGCAGATCGCGATCGACGGCAGCCAGAAGCTGCCCCAGCGCCTCCTCGGGACGGTGCGGGACCGCCTGCGGGCCGGGGCCGAGCCGGCGATGGCGGCGCTCGGGGTCGCCGCCTGGATGCGCTTCGTCTCCGCCCGGCGATCCGACGGCGGCCGCCCGCTGCCGGTCGACGATCCGCTCGCGGACGTGATCGCGCACCGACTCGGCGGCGCCGAGGATCCCGGCTCGGTCGTCGCCGGGCTGCTGTCGCTGACCGAGGTCTTCGACCCCGAGCTCGCAGCCGAGCCCGGGTTCCGCAGGCTGGTGCAAGAGCACTTGGAGATGCTGACCCGGGACGGCGCCGAACTGACCGCCCGACGCCTCCTTCGATGAGCCGCCGTGGCCGTCGGGGGCTGGCTAACCCGGGCGTTTCGGTGCACGCACCGCGCCGGCGAAGCCAGCGAGTCCCGCCAGTCCCGGGGTCCGGGCGCAGCGGTGCAAGCGTCTCGGAGGTCGTGACCGCTGGCCCGGAAACGCCCGCTCCCGCTCCCGCTGCCGCCAGCGTCAAGTCGACACCGGCGTTCCGCGTTACGCCGATGCGCGTTACGCGAACGTGCGTAACCGAAAGGCACGCTCTGCGCAGCATCGCGTAACGCTGATCAGCGCATCGTCTTCTATGAAGTGTGATCCCGCCGCCGGCGCGACCCCCGTTCTCCGCCGCGTACCGCCACCGTCACAACCTCCCCGGCAGCTCGACCGTCCAGCGCTCGCTCGAGACCCTGGCGCGCGACGAGCTGATCGAGCGCGACGGCGAGGGCTACCGGATCGCGGAGCCGTTCCTAGCCGAGTGGATTGCGCGGGGCGACGTGTGATCGCGCCGGGCGCTCCGCGCCGTGCTGAGCCACCCAGCGATCGATGAGGAAGCGGGCGATCGAGACCGACGGGGGCAGCCGGAAGCCGACGTTCTCGCCGGCGGCGGCGGCCCGGACCTCATCGAGCCCCAGCCAGCGCACCTCCTCGAGCTCGCCATCGGTCGCCCGCGGCTCTCCGCCGTCGGATTGCGCATGGAAGCCGAGCATGAGCGACGCGGGGAACGGCCACGGCTGCGAGGCGAGGAACACCGGGTCGTGAGCGATGATCCCGGATTCCTCCTGGACCTCGCGCACGACCGCCTCCTCCGCCGACTCACCGGGGGAGACAAAGCCGGCGAGCACCGAAACGCGCCCGGGGGGCCATCCCGCTCGCCGGCCGAGCAGGAGCCGGCCGTCGTGCTCGACGGTCATGATCACGACCGGATCGGTGCGGGGAAAATGATGCGCCCCGCATCGGGGGCAGCGGCGCTCCAGGCCGCCGTCGATGACGTCGGTACCGGCGCCGCAGTTGGCGCAGAAGCGGTGGCGTCGATGCCAGTTCAGCAGCGCCATCACGTACGCGGCGAGGCCCGCCTCGGCGGGCGCGAGGACCATCCCGGCGTCTCGGAGGGCGACCACCTCGGCACCGTCGACCGCCGCCGACCGGACCGGCGGTGCCAGCGCGTCGAGGTCGAGGGCGAACACGGGGGCGCCGTCGTCGAGTCCGAGCAGGATGGCCTCGGATCCGGGGGCGACGGCGGTCCGGACCAGCGACGGCACGTCGCCGTCGCGCACCAGCACGCCGTCGGCCGCGGCCGCCACCGTGCGCGCCGCCGGATCCCCCAGCTGGCCGCTGACCCACGCCGGGTCCTTGCGCTCGGTGGACGCCCGGTCGAGCGTCATTCCTGTGAACGGGGGCAGGGCGGGGCGGTCGGTGCTCGACATCTCTGACTGAGACTAGATGAGCGATTTGCGCCGGCACGTGTCTGCCCCGGGCCGCGCCGCGGCACAGCGGGCGCAGGCGGCGTATCCTGTCGGCGCGGAGGCCGAAGGCCGTGTTGCCCCGGCAGGAGGAGGAGAGACCATGAGACGTCACGTTCTGTCCGTTGCGCTGGTTGCCGGCGCTTTGTGCGGCTGGATCATTCCCGCTGCTGCGCTCGCCTCCGCGCGCGCGTCGGCGGCGGCGGTCGCGCCCGGAGCCCCGGGGTCCGAGAGCTACTTCGACCTCGCGCGCAAGGACTGCGTCGGGACCGCCCGCAACACGTCGTCGAAGGTGTGGTTCACGGTCGCCGACGGCGTCCTCTCCGACGTGTACTGGCCGACGGTCGACGCCACCAACGTTCACACCCTCCAGTACCTGGTCACCGACGGCCACAGCTTCACCGACCTGCAGACCCGCGACATGACCTACCGCGTGCTCCCCGACCCGAGCGGGATGTCGTGCACGATCGTCGCCTCCGACGCCGCCCACGGCTATCGGATCATCACCACCTACATCGCCGACCCGGGCCGCGACGCGGTGCTCATGCGCGTCCGCTACGAGGGGCCGGCCGGCGACAAGCTCTACGTGCGGCTCGATCCACTCGCGGGCGGCACCGGTGGCGGCGGCGCGCAGAACGCGGGCGCCAACAGCGCCAGGGTGACCGGCGGGACGGGGAGCCCGGCGCTCGTCGCGTTCAACACGAACACGACGACGAACGCGAGCAACCGCACCTACGCCGTGCCGACGTACGAGGCCCTCGAGGCCGCGCGGGGATTCTCCGCGGCCAGCGTCGGCTATGCGGACAGCGCCAGCGACGGCCTGACGATGCTCGATGCCACCCACCGGCTGAGCACCTACGACTCCGCTCCCAACGGCCACGTGACGCTGACCGCCGGCGTGCGCCTGCGCCGCGGCCAGAGCATCGATCTCGCGCTCGGGTTCGGGATGACCCGGACGCAGGCGCTGGCGGTCGCGGGCGCGTCGCTATCGCAGCGCTTTGAGTCCGCGTGGCGCGCCTACGAATCCGGATGGGCCCGGTATGACGCCGGCCTGCGCCGGCCCTCCCTGCGCCTCGGACTGGCGGCGGTCCGCGAGTACTACGCGTCGGTCAACGTCGTCAAGGCTTCTGAGGACAAGACGTTCCCGGGGGCGATCGCCGCCGGGCTGGATTCGCCGTGGGGCCAATCGGTCCCCGCCGGCAATCTCACGGACGGCGAGCCGACCTACTTCGGTTCCTACCGCGAGGTCTTCGCCCGCGATCTCTACGAGGCGTTCACCGGCCTGCTCGTCGCCGGTGACCTTCGCACCGCGCGCGATGCGACCCGCTTCCTGTTCGAGCGCCAGCAGCAGGCCGACGGCTCGATGCCGCGCAACTCGCTGGAGAACGGCCTGCCGGCGCCCGACACCGGCGGCCTCCAACTCGACGAGACCTCGTACCCGATCCTGATGGACTGGCAGTCCGGTCTCGCCGGCGACACCACCCTGTACGAGAAGCACGTGATACCGGCGGCGGATTTCCTCGTCGCCCACGGCCCGTCGGACGGGGTGGAGCGCTGGGAGGAGCAATCCGGATACTCGCCGTCGACGATCGCCGCCGAGATCGCCGGCCTGACCGCCGCCGCGCACATCGCCGCCCTCCACGGAGACGGTGGCCGCGCCCGCGTCTACCAGGCGACCGCCGACGACTTCGCGCGCAGCATCAAGGGGTGGACGGTGACGACGAATGGCCCGTATGGGTCCGGTCGCTACTTCATCCGCCTGTCGAAGACCGGCGATCCGAACGCCGCGATCTCCTACGGCCTCGGCAACGGCAGCGGCACGTTCGATCAGCGATCGGTCGTCGACGCCGGCTTCCTCGAGCTCGTGCGGCTCGGCATCCTGCCGGCGAGCGACCCCGACGTCCAGGCGTCGCTGAACGTAATCGACGCCACGATCAAGGCGACGACGCCGAGCGGCCCGGGGTTCTACCGCTACGGCACCTCCGATCCCGGCTCCGAGGACGGCTACGGCGACTGCTACGTGCCGCCCTATCCTCATGCGACCACGTGCACCACGACCGGCGCGCCGTGGCCGCCGACCGATACCGGCACCGGCCACCTGTGGCCGGTGCTCAGCGGCGAGCGGGGCGAGTACGACCTCTCCGCCGGCGACTCCGGCGCCGCGCGCGGCCTGCTGCAGTCGATGCAGAACATGCAGTCGGGCCAGACCCTCGAGCCCGAGCAGGCGTGGGAGGACCCACCGGTCGCGCCCTCGCCGTTCGGGACCGATCCGGCCACGGCGTCGATCGGCTTCCAGGACGGCAAGCCCGCCGGGTCGGCGAGCCCGCTCACCTGGGCCCAGGCCCAGTACGCGCGGCTGGCGCTTGACCTGAGCGCGGGACGGACCCTGGAGACCCCGCGGATCGTCACCGACCGCTACGTCGCGCACGGGATGCCGGGATCGTTGCCGGTGACGATCACGTCGCCCACTCCCGGCTCGGCCGTCGATACGAGCACGGTGACGGTGGCCGGCACCACCGCTCCCGGGGCGATGGTCGATGTCGAGGCCGTCGGCTCGGCCGGGGGCGCCGCCGCAACGGCGTCGACGACGGCCGACGGGTCGGGCAACTGGTCGGTGTCGCTGGCGACCAGCTTTGGCCAAACGACGATCACCGTGACCGCCACTCAGGGCCGGAGCACCGGCTACGCGCAGTCCAACGTCAGCTACTTCGTGCTCCCCGGCGCGCAGGTCCTGAACGTCACCGACCCGAGCGGCGACGACAACGGCCCGGGCACCTACCAGTACCCGACCGCGCCTGACTTCCAACCGGGCGCCTTCGATCTGCTCGGGCTGACGATCAACCAGACCACCACCGACGTGTACCTGACGGTCAAGATCCGCAACCTCGCGACGACGTTCGGCAACGCGTTCGGAGCCCAGCTGCTCGATGTCTATGTCCACAATCCGGCGGTCGCCAGCACGTCAACCGCCGCGGCATATCCGGTCATGAACTACACCATCGCCCCCGCCGACGCGTGGAGCGAGCGCCTGGAGGCTCAGGGATTCGCCTCCCCGGTGTGGGTCGACGCCGCCGGAGGCACGCTGGGCGCCGCCCAGATGATCGAGGATCAGCCCGCCGGGACGGTCACGCTGGTGATGCCCACCTCGGCGTTTGGCAGCGTCGGCTCCGGCTGGGTGTTCACCGTCGCCCTCACTGGCCAGGGTAGCGGGAGTCCCCCGGTGCGGAACTTCACCCAGCCCGCGGGTCAGTACTCGTTTGGCGTGTGCCCGGTCGGTGACAGCGCCGCGATCTGCTCGGTGAATCCCGACAGCGTGCCCGAGGTGATGGACACGATCACGCCGGCGGGGGTGTCGCAGGCCACCGAGCTCGACCCGACGCGGGGGCCGGTGTCGCTCCAGGGCGTGACCGTCCCCTGACGCTGCGCTAGCGTGGCCGACGATGCTGATCGACGGCAAGGCCTACGCCGACGAGCTCGCCGACACGCTCAGCGATGAGCTGGCGCAGCTCCCCGGCGGCGCGGGAATCGCGACGATCCTCGTCGGCGACGACCTCGCCGCCCAGGTGTACCAGCGCCGCATCGACCGCCACGCGCGGGCCGCGGGGATCGTCTCGCGCCCGGTCACTCTGCCCGCCGATGCCACCCTCGGTCAGGTCGTCGGCAAGATCGCCGAGCTCGACGTCGATCCCGAGATCAGCGGGATTCTCGTGCTGCGCCCGCTGCCGTCGCACCTGCCCGAGTCACGGGTGTTCGCCGCCCTGCCGCCGTTCAAGGACGTCGAGGCGGTCCATCCCCTCAACGCCGGGCTACTCTCGCTGGGCATGCCGCGGTTCGTGCCGTCGACTCCGGCCGCAGCGTTTCACATGCTCGATCGCTACACCGCCTCGGTCGGCCGCGACCCGGCGACCGCCTACGACGGGCTCAACCTCGTCCTCGTCGGCCGCTCCAACAACGTCGGCAAGCCGGCGGCGATCCTCGGGCTACAGCGCAACGCGACGGTGATCTCGGCCCACCACCACACCTACGACGCCGGCCGGCTCGGCGAGCACACCCGGAGCGCAGACATCCTGATCGTCGCCGTCGGGGTCCCCGAACTGATCACCGGCGACCTGGTGCGGGAGGGCGCGCTCGTGATCGACATCGGCATCAACGCGATCACCGCCCACGATGGGACGGTGCACCTCGTCGGCGACGTCGACACAGCCTCGGTCGAGCCCGTCGCGGAGGCCGTGTCGCCGGTTCCCGGTGGCGTGGGGCCGATCACCGACGTCTGGGTGCTGCGCAACACCGTGACCGCCGCGTGGCTGCAGACCGCGCCGCCGCAGCGCGATCCGGCTATGGCCTGAGCGCCGCCTCGGACGAGGACCGGGTCAGCGGGAACGTGACCTCGGTGAGCTGCTCTGAGACGTCCCACAGGCGCCGGGCGACATCCATGTCCCGAGCGGCGCCGCTGCGCGCGACCAGCTTCGGCGCCCCCTGCTGCTGCCCGAACCCGCCCGGACCCGCGAAGCTGTTGCCGGGGATGGCGGCGACCGCCGCATAGAGAGTCGGCAGCGCCCCGCCGGCCTCGTCCTGGGCGATCAGCCGATTGCCGACCATGCTGATGAGGTCGACGACGCGGCGCCCGCTGTGGAACTGCAGGTTGGTGGCGGCGTAGCCGGGATGCGCGGCATTGGCCGTCACCGTCGAGCCGACCTCCGTCAACCGACGCTGCAGCTCGGCAGTGAACAGCAGATTGGCGAGCTTGGACTGCCCGTAGGCCCGCCACGCCTTATAGGGCTTGTGCTCCCAGTTGAGGTCGGCGAAGTCAATCGTGCCGATCCAGTGGCCCGTGGACGACACTGTGACGATCCGGCCGGTGATGTGCTGCAGAAGCAGGTTGGTGAGGGCGAAGTGGCCGAGGTGGTTGGTGCCGAACTGCAGCTCGAATCCGTCCGCGGTCCGTGACAGCGGCGGCACCATGATCCCGGCGTTGTTGATAAGGAGGTCGATCGCGCCGTCCCACTCGCGCGCGAACTCGTTGATCGAGGCGAGACTGGCGAGATCGAGCCGGCGGACCTCGGCGGTCCCGGGCATCTGCGCCGCGGCCGTATTGCCCTTATCGACGTTGCGGACGGCGACGACGACCCGGGCGCCCTTTGCCGCCAGCGCGGTCGCGGCGGCCCGGCCGATGCCGCTGTTGGCGCCGGTGACGATCACGGTGCGGCCGGTCATGTCGGGAATCTGTGTTGTGGTGAAAGTAGTCATGGACAACAAAGTAGGCGACGACCACAATGTTGTCAAGAGCAACTTGATCGGTTAGCCTGCGACGACCATGACCGGTCGCCCATATCACCACGGAAACCTGCGCGCCGCATTGCTCGATCAAGCGGCACGCACCGTGCGAGAGCGCGGCGTCGACGCCGTGTCGCTGCGCGAGCTCGCCCGCGAGGTTGGCGTGAGCCACGGAGCGCCGCGGCGCCACTTCCCGGACCGTCAGGCGCTACTCGATGCGCTGGCCGAGAGTGGCTTCGTCCGCCTCGGAGGGGAGCTGCAGGCGGCCGCCGACGGCGCCGGCGACGCGTTCGATGCGCGGTTGCGGGCGACCGCGGCGGCCCACATCCGCTTCGCCACGCACGACCCGGCGCTGCTCGACCTGATGTTCGCCGCCAAGCATCGCGAGGTGGACGGAAACGCCCTGCACGAAGCGATGGAGCAAGCCTTTTCGGTGATGCTCGACCTGATCCTCCAAGGGCAGCGGGAGGGGCTGCTGGAGCCGGGCGACCCCGAGCGCGTCGGGCTCGTCCTGTTCGCGACGATCCAGGGCATCGCCGCCCTCGTCACCGGGGGGATGGTCGAGCTCGATCAGCTCGACGAGCTCACCAGCGACGCGATCGCGCACTTCCTGCGCGGCTCGCGGGCGCCGGCCTGAGGTCGCGGAGCCGCGGTCAGCTGCGGGTCGGGCTCTCCTCCGGCTCGGCGGCGCCGGGGGCGTCAACCGCCGACAGCTGGCTGTCGAGGCCCTCGGCCTCGGCCGACTTGCCTTCGATGTTGATGCGGGGGAGGTGCAGGTCGAGCCAGTGGGGGAGGCGCCAGGTGGTGGGGCCGAGGATTTCGAGGATGGCGGGGAGCATGACGCAGCGGATGACGAGCGCGTCGAGGAACACGGCGGCGGCGAGCCCGAACCCGAATTCTTTGATCGTGCGTTCGTTGCCGAGCATGAACGAGAGGAATACGCAGACCATGATCGCGGCGGCGGCGCTGATCACTTTGCCGGTGAACGCGATCCCGTCAGCGACGGCTTGGGTGGGGTTGCGGTGGCGGACCCATTCTTCGTGGATGCGGGAGATGAGAAACACTTCGTAGTCCATGGAGAGGCCGAACACGACGGCGAACATGAGCACGGGGATCCACGGTTCGATCGGGCCGGGGGTGATGCCGAGCACGCTGGCGAACACGCCGTCTTGAAACACGAGCACGGTGACCCCGAGCGCGGCGCCGATACTCAACAGGTTCATGATCGCGGCCTGGATCGGGATCACCAGCGACCGGAAGATGACGAACAGCAGCAGCGCGGATAAGACGACGACGATCCCGATGAACAGGGGCAGCTTGGCCGATAGCACGCCGGAGAAGTCGATCGACCCGGCGGTGAACCCGCCGACCAGCGGCCGGGACGCGAACCGTGACGCGTAGGGCGCGAGCACGCGGTCGCGCAAATGGTGCACGAGATTGGTGGTCGCGACCGCTTGGGGCGCCGAGCGGGGGTAGGCTTCCATCACCGCGACCCGGCCTGACGGCGACACCCGCGCCGGGGTGACCGCGGCGACATCCGGCGTGCGCGCCACCGTCGCCCGCAGCCCGGGCAGCTGTGCCGCCTGGGATCGATCGGAGAGCTGGGTGGCGATCAGCATCGGCCCGTTAAACCCGGCGCCGAACCCGTCAGCGAGCAGATGATAGGCGTGATACGTGCTCGTATTGGTCGGATCGTTCCCGGCGTCGCTGGTGTCCAGACGCATCCCGAAAAACGGGATCAACAACGCGACCATCACCGCGACCGACACGACCGCCAGCGGCCACGGGCGGGCCTGCACGGTCAGGCTCCACCGCCGCCACGCCGACGCCCGCGGCGCCCGCCCCTGGGCGGCGCGCCGCCGCGCGGACCGCGTCGGACGCGCCACCCTGTCCCCAAAGAACGCGAGCAACGCCGGGAGCACCGTCAACGACGCGACCAGCACCAGCAACACCGCGAGCACCGACGCGATCGCCAGCCCGTACATGAACGTCACCCCGGTCGCGAACATTCCCAGCAACGCGATGATCACCGTCGTCCCCGCCAGCAAGATCGCCCGCCCCGACGTGTCCATCGCCCCCGTGATCGCCGCCGCCACATCCCCGCTACGCGCATAGTTCTCCTTGAACCGGGTGAGGATGAACAGCGCATAGTCAATCCCCACCCCGAGGCCGATCATCAGCGCCAGCTCGGGCGAAATGTTCGACATGCTCGTCACATGCGTCGCCAAGCCGATCAGCGCGACCCCGGTGATCAACCCCAGGCCCGCGGTGATCAACGGCATCCCCGCCGCCAACAACGACCCGAACGTCACCAACAAGATCACCAACGCCGCGATCACCCCCACCGACGTCGCCGGCCCCACACTAAACCCCTCGGCCTGCTCGATCACCTGCCCCCCCGCCGCGACCTCCAACCCCGGCACCCGGACCGCGCTGACCGCCGCCAACACCGGCTTGCCCGTCCCATCAGGCAACAAGTTCGCCCGCTTGGAATAGTTGACCGTCGCAAACGCCGTCTGACCATCCCCAGAAATCTCCGCGCCACCCCGCGGCCCATACGGACTCAACACGCTCACCACATGCGCCATCCCCGCCACCCGCGCCAACACCGGCACGATCGCCGCGCGCACCCGCCGATCGCGAACACTCCCCGACCGGGCATGCCACACAATCGTGTCGACATCCCCACCCTGCGATGGAAACTCCTTGGCCAACAGATCCGTCACATGCTGAGACTCCGTCCCCGGCAAACTAAAATTCGTCGCATACTGACGCCCCACCGCGCCCGCGACCACCGTGCTCACCACCGCAATCAAAACCCAACCAACAACCACCCACCGACGATGCGCAATACACCAGCGACTCAGCCCAATCATGCGCGCGACTCCTGAGGAGAGAGAAGGATCGTGTGCCGGCCCCCACTTTAGACATCGGCGCCGGTCGGCTGGTTAAGCAGCGGGGGGCGCCGGCTCAGCCCCCCACCGCCGCCCTGTGCTACCCGCCCCGTCCGCCGCGCGATGCGCCGGATCCGATCTCCGGCGGCAGATACCGACGATCGTCCGATTGCTCCCCCACTTCCATGACAGTCATCTAGAGCCGCGGATCGCCCGCCTGATACATCGCAATTCGAACCGTATGGTGCCGGTCATGGCGAGCGGGGGTCGCGACGCCCCTCGCGACCCCCCCGCTCGATGTGTCTCCCGGTGCCCCTGCTGTGAGTAAGAGCCGGTGACTCGCGTTCTGATACGCGCCTCGGTGCGAGTCGTGTTCGCGGACGGCGGCCTGAGGGCTCAGACCTCGAGGACGAGCTTGCCGGTGTTCTCGCCTCGGAACAGTCGCAACAGCGTGTCGGGGAAGCTGCGCACGCCGCCGCCGGCAACGTCCTCGAACGTCTTCAGCTTGCCCTCCCTCAGCCAGCCCGCCATCTCGCTCGCGGCCTCGCCGTAGCGCTCGGCGAAGTCGAACACGAGAAAGCCGGTCATGCTCGCCCGGTTGACGAGCAGCGACATGTAGTTGGCCGGTCCGCGCATCCCCTCGGTGGCGTTGTACTGCGAGATCGCGCCGCAGATCACGACGCGGGCGTGCCGCCCCAGGTTCCCCAGCGCGGCGTCGAGGATCTCCCCGCCGACGTTGTCGAAGTAGACGTCGATGCCATCCGGGCAGTGCCGTCGCAGCGCCCTGCCGACGTCATCCGCCTTGTAGTCGATCGCCGCATCGAACCCGAGATCCTCGACGACGTGCCGGCACTTCTCCTCGCCCCCGGCGATGCCCACCGCGCGGCAGCCCTTGAGCTTTGCGATCTGGCCAACGACGCCGCCAACCGCCCCGGCGGCGCCCGAGACGACGACCGTGTCCCCTTGCACCGGGCGGCCGATCTCCAGCAAGCCGAAGTAGGCCGTCATCCCCGGCATGCCGAGGGCACCGAGGTGGACGGGCAGCGGGGCCAGCTCGTCATCCACCTTGATCAGCCCGTCGCCGCCGAGCACGGCGTACTCCTGCACCCCGGTGATCCCCGTCACGTGATCCCCCGCCGCGAAGTTCGGGTGCCGGGACTCGATCACCTCACCGGCTCCCCCGGCCCGCATGACCTCGCCGATCTGGACCGGTGCCACGTAGGACCGCCCCTCGTTCATCCAGCCCCGCATCGCCGGATCGAGCGATAGATAGTGGACTTTGACGAGGACCTCGCCGTCGTCGGGCTCGGCGACAGGTTCCTCGGTGTGCTCCCAGTCGCTCGGCTTGCACATGCCGACCGGGCGCGCGGCCAGCCGTACCTGGTGATTGACGGTATCCATACGGGTTTCCTCCATCGTCTGAGCCGTACCGGCGGGTGGCGGCAGCCTAGCGTGAGCTCGCCGGCGCGCTGCTCAGGGCCGTCGCGACCCGCGCTTGCGCCGCGCGCCGAGGCTCCGCCGCGGTCCCGACCGGGAGGTGAGGTCCCGCAAGGCGAGCCACGCGGCGATCCCGCCGGCGCAGACGAGGATCCCTGCGACGATGAGCCCGAGGCGATAGCCGCTGAGGAACGCGCTGACGGCGGAGTGCCCCACGTGGATCTCGGCGGTTTCGCGGGCGCGGAGGATGACCCCGATGATCGTGATGCCGAAGAGGCCGGCGACCTCGCGCGATGCGTTGAAGACGGCGGAGGCCACGCCGGCTCGTTCGGCGGGCATGCTGTCCACGATCGTCGACGTAGCGGGATGGTGAGCCCGCCGCCGATGCCGATGACGACGAATCCGGGCATCAGATCGGCGAACGTGGCGTGGGCGCCCAGGAAGCTGACCGACAGGATGCCGGCTCCCATCAGACCCATCGCCGCGCCGACGGTCCGATGGGCGCCGAGCGCAGCGGCGACGCGATCGGAGATCCCCGCTCCGAACGCCATTAGGATCGCCATCGGCACAAATGCCAGCCCGGCGGTCGTGGCCGAGAAGCGCAGGACCTGCTGGAGGTAGAGAGACGTGAAGAAGTAGATGCCGAACAGGCCGAACGCCCACAGCATCAGCGCGATCGTTGCTCCGGTGAACGTGCGGTTCCTAAATAGGGAGAGGTCGATCATCGGATCCTCGGCGCGGCGCTCGGCACCGACGAAGGCGATCGCGCTGACAACGGCGGTCGCGATCGCCACGAGGATGGTGGGCGACGTCCAGCCGATCTGGGGTCCCTGGATGAGGGCATAGGTCAGCGTCAGCAGGGCGGCCGCCGAGGCGGCGACACCACCGCTGTCGAGACTCCGCCGAACCGGCCGGTCGACCGAGGGGATCGCGCGAGCGCCGAGCCACAGGGTGGCGATCCCGACGGGCACGTTGATGAAGAAGATCCAGTGCCGATCGACGTGCTGAGAGAGAACGCCGCCGAGCAGTGGCCCGACCGCCAGCGCCACCGCGCCGACGGCGCTCCAGGCACCCACCGCGCGAGCCTGCTCCCGGGGCTCGGGAAACGTCGTCGAGAGGATCGCCAGGGTGGTCGGGGTAACGAGAGCGGCGCCGAGCCCTTGGAGCGCCCGGCTGGCGATCAGCAGATCGACCTGCCCGACAAGCCCGGCCATCAGCGACGCCGCCGTGAAAATCGTCAGGCCGGCGACGAACAGCCGCTTTTGGCCGAACAGATCGGCGAGGCGACCCCCGGCGAGCAGCAGCCCGGCGAACACGAGGATGTAGGCGCTGACGACCCACTCCACGCCGGACTGCGGCGATCAGCGTCCAGCGCGGGCCGCGCAGGCTCGGCATCACCCTGTTCGAGGTCACGCCGATCTTCGTCGACAAGAAGGCGTTGCTGGCGGCGATCGCCGATCGCCTGTGGCAGGAGACGGCCGACACGCTCGACCGCTCGCTCGCGGCGCCGCCCGACGGCGACGGCGACGGCGACGGCTGGGAGCCGCTGCGCTTCACCCTCGAGGCCCTCACCGCGGTCATGCGCCGCCACCCCGCAGCAGCCGAGCTCGTCCCGAGCCGCGTCGTTGAATGCGACGCCGGCCTCAACGTGACGGAGCTGACGCTCGGGTTCCTCGCCGACCAGGGGTTTGAGCCCGCGCAGGCCGCCGACCTCGCTCGGTTCGTTCTCTGCAGTGCCGTCATGCTCGTCAGCACTCAGCCGGGGATCGAGATTCTCGAACCCGGGGAGCGCGCCGAGCACCAACGTCGCAAGCGCATCGCGCTCGCCTCGCTCCCGCCCGATCGGTACCCCCATACCATCGCATCGGCGGGCTATCTCACCGACTGCGAGGCCCCGGACTCCTACATCGCGCGCGGGTTTGACGCGATCATCGACGGCGTCCGAGCGCAGGCCCCGTCAAACAGATAGCGCGACGTTACGCCGGGACTCACGGCGGCGCCGGGAGCCCGAGCAGCTGAATCACCGAGAACACGAGCAGCGCCGCCCCGACACCGATCAGGCCATAGCGCGCCTGGCGGATCCGGAAGTGGCCGCTGATCCCGACGAGAAACAGAACGGTGGCGAGAAACACGGTGTCCCGGATGTAATTGTCCGACGTCAACCCCGCGTGCTCGCCGGTGGCAAACGCCGTATCCGCAGCCTGGTCGGCGGCAGCCGTCTGTGCCGCCTGGGGAATGACGTACTGCGGCATATAGGCGGGACCCGGTGGGGAGTGGGGGTTGTGCGCCGGATCGGTGGCGAGCCACGCTCGGAACGCCACGAGGTAGCCGGGGCGAAACCGTCTCACCGCCAGCCGCTCCGCCTTGACGTTGCCGACCGAGTAGGCCGCAAACCACGCGTTGAACGACACCGAGTCAAGCGTGCGGATGACGATCGCCTCGGTGTCGAATCGATTGGCCCGCGTGCGCTGCGCGGAGGCCTTCGCCAACGACACCGATGACTCGGTCGCCCATTTCGCGGCGGCGAACCCCGAGTACGCCGCGAGCACCGCCACCGCCGACAGCAGCACCGCCTCGACGATCGACAGCCAGCGGTCGTGATGGTCGCCGCCCTCCTCGGGGACCGTCCGCTCCTTGTGTTCCGCGATCTCCTTCCCGACCTCAACCGGCGACAGACCCTCGGGCACGCCTCACCCCTCCTCCAGGCCACGCGTCGCGCCGTGCAAGAACGCCGCCGGCCCCGGTTGACTCGGCATCTCGGCCGACTGTACACGGCACCAGCGTCTCTGGCGACCGGCGGTCAGGCGTCAAAGCTCGTGCGCAGTCGCCGCCCCCGCTGCGTGATCTGCGCCAGCTCCGGCGCCTCGATGCGGTCGAGGTTGCGCAACACGATCGCCATCCGGTGATTGCCCGCCAGCCGCTGCCGGTTGCGGGCGAGAAAGTCCCAATACAGTGTCGTGAACGGACATGCATCGTCGCCCGTTCGCCGACCCGGCCGGTAGACACACCGGCCGCAATGGTCCGACATGCGATCGACGTAGCGCCCGCCGGCCGCGTACGGCTTGGTCATCATCCGCCCCCCGTCTGACCATGTCGCCATCCCAAGCACGTTGGGCGCCATGACCCAGTCGTAGCCGTCGATGAACGCCCGGTGAAACCAGTCGAGCGCCAGCGACGGCTCGGTCCCGCACAGGAGCACGAGGTTGCCGAACAGCATCAGGCGTTCGATGTGGTGGGCGTACGCGGTCTGCCGCAGCCCGCCGACGGCTTCTGACAGGCAGCGCATACGGGTCTCGCCGGTGATCAGGACCTCGGGCAGTGCAGCATGCGCGTCCAACGCGTTCATCCGCCGCCACTGCCCCTGCAGATGCCAGTACATGCACCAGATGAACTCGCGCCAGCCGATGACCTGGCGGATGAAGCCCTCGACGCTGGCCAGCGGCGCCCGTCCTTCGCGGTAGGCGAGCTGCGCCGCCTCGGCACATTCCAGCGGCGACAGAAGCCCCAGGTTCAGCGAGGAGGACAGCTGCGAGTGCCACATCGCCCGTTCGCCGCCGAGCATCGCGTCCTGGTAGGGGCCGAACTCGGGCAATGCACGGTCGATGAAGCGGCGCAGCGCACGCTGCGCCTGCGCGCGGTTCGCGGGCCACAGCCGCGGGCCGTCCTCTCCCCACGTCTCGACATCGGCGGCATCGAGCTCGGCGCGGACCGCTTCGTCATGCCGGTCCTCATGCGGGCGATAGGGCCGGGGCGGCCGTGCCGTCGCCGGCGCCGGCCGGCGATTCTCCGGATCGAAGTTCCACCGCCCGCCGGCCGGCTCATCGCCGTCCATGAGCAGCCCGAGCCGG
Organism: uncultured Solirubrobacteraceae bacterium; assembly: GCA_963731395.1. Classification (GTDB taxonomy): domain Bacteria; phylum Actinomycetota; class Thermoleophilia; order Solirubrobacterales; family Solirubrobacteraceae; genus Palsa-465. The sequence continues at coordinate 130,398 of CAVSVH010000007.1, read as the reverse complement.
CGGCGTTGCCGGCGATAGAAATCCTCCATCACCACCCGCCGCCGCGCGTTGGCCCACACGCTGAACTGCGCCGGGTCGGTCAGGAACAGCGCGTCGTCGACGAGCTGCACCCGCGGCAGCCGGCTGAGCCCGTCCCGGCCGGCAGCGCTCTTCGGGGCCATCAGCGTGACCCGGTCGGGTCGGTGCCGCTCGACGTGCTCCCGCAAGCCGAGGCCCAGCCGGTCGGCACGCACGAAGTCCACCTCAACGCCCCGCGCCACCAACTCGTCGGCGAAGTGCCGCATCGCGACGAGGACCAGGTGCAGTTTCTGGCGGTGAAAGCGCCTCGCCCGCAGTGCCGCGGCGCTCTGGACGATCAGCACGCGGTCGGCGCCATCGAGTGCCGGATTGGACATCGTGAGCTGGTCGCCGAGGACCCAGGCGGTCGTGCCGGCCATACGAGGCATTCTGGCGGGCCGGCCGAGTTGCTCAAGTCCGGGCGGTCTTCGGTCGATGACGGTGACGGGGGTACACCAGAATGCGCAAACTGACAACGACGGTGTTCATCGTCGCAATCACTCTTGGCCTCGACGCGTGCGGAACGTCTCGATCGACGACAACCGTCGTCGAGCCGGTCACAGTGACATCCCAAGCTCCGAGCCAGGACCCGACGACAACCCAGACCTCGAGCTCCCCCGCCCCATCCACTCCTTCCGCCGACCCAGGTCTGCCCTGCGATGGCCATCCGTGCATCGGCGACTGGCGCAAGGAGGCGCAAGAGGGTGGCACGGTCGTGGAGTGCGTCGACGCAACGTGGAGTCACGCCGGAGGCATCAGCGGAGCGTGCTCAGATCACGGCGGGGAGGCGTCGCCCGCGAACGACGGGGGCGGCCAATCGGACTCGGTCGCGCCGGCGGAACCGAGTCCCGACACCGCGACGGCGCCTCAGGCCTCACCGGACACCGGCCCATTGCGCCCGTGCGATCAGAACATCTCGGCCGACTCGGACACATCCTGCGCCTTTGCCGAGAACACCTTCTACGAGTATTGGCTCACGGCCGGCGGAGATCCCGTGCCTGGTGATCAATCCGTCGCGGTGTGGAGTCCGGCGACTCAGCAGACCTACACGCAGACCTGCGCCAACGACGGCGATGCGATCGCATGCTCACATGGTGATGGCGACGAAGTACGCTTCAGCCAAGCATCCGTGATCGCCTACACCCAGAGCGAAGCGGCCGCATACGCCGCGTCGGGCAACCTCGGGCCCTAACGACTGCGAGGAGGAGCCAGCATGGCGAGCAGGCCGATAGATGTGTATCTGAACGATCATCTCGCCGGCGCGACGATGGGCAGCGATCTCGCCGATCAGATCCGCACCCGGCATGAGGGCAGTCCGCTCGGAGACGTGATGAGCTCGATCGCGCCGCAGATCGACGAGGATCGCCGGGCGCTCGAGGACCTGCTCGAGCGGATGGGGACGACGCGTAATCAGGCCAAGCAGGCCGTCACCTGGTGCACCGAGAAGGTCACCCGGATCAGGTTCAGCGCCATCGCGGCCCGCGACCGTGATCAGGCGGCGCTCCTCGCGCTGGAGACCCTCTCGCTCGGAGTCCTCGGCAAAGCAAAGCTGTGGGAGGCGCTGATCGCCGTGGCCGATGAGTACCCGCCGCTCGCAGCGGCCGGCCTTGATCAGCTCCTCGCCCGGGCGCAAGCCCAGCACGCGGCGCTGGAGCAGGCGCGCCGCGACGCGGCGACCCGTTCGCTGGGCACTCCCGGGTGAGCGACCGACCGCCTGGAGTCCGGCCCGCGCCGAACGCGCCCGCCCCGCTCAACGCGAGCGAGGGGGCGCGACCGACGGGCTAGCTGCTCGGCGGCTCGTAGAGCTGCAGGTCGTTGCCGTCGGGGTCCTTGAACGTCGCGATGCGGCCCCACGGGTGCTCGGTGATCTCGCCGGCGAACTCGACTCCACGCCCGCCGAGCTCGTCAACCGCCTGCTCGAGTCCGCCCTCGGGCTGGAAGGCCACGACTGCGCCTCCGTCGCCTTCGGGACGCTCGCTCCGGTTGGCGTTGAGGCCGATGCGCAGACCGTTGGCGTCGACCTCGGCCCAGTTGTCTCCGTGCCGGTGCCCGTCGAGGCCGAGCCGCTCGGTGTAGAACTCGACCGCGCGCTCCAGATCAGTGACCGGGAGCCACACCGCCGACACGCCGAACACGGTCATGCCGCCACGTCCATCCGCTCGAGATCGCCGGCCGCGATCGTTTCCAGCAGACCGTCGATCTTCTGTGCCGCCGCGCGCTCCTGCGTAAGGATCCGCTGCGCCAGCTGCACCGTCTCGTGATCGCCCGCGCGCTCTGCCACCACCGTGAGCATGCGGTAGCTGGCAATCTCCAGGTGCTCGAAGGCGTACGCCTGGATGGCCAGCTTTCCCGTCGTATCGGGAGCGGACTTGGCCAGCGTCCCGGTCATCGCCGCGCCGGCCTTGAACGCCACATCCTTGACGCTGGAGGGGCTGGCATCGTGAGCCTCGAGTCGCTCGCGGATCAGCCGCTCCTGCTCCTCGGTCTCGGTGAGATGGGAACGAAACACCTCGGCCAACTGCGGATCGCCGGCCTCGGCGACGCCCGTCTTGAGCTGGGCGATCGCACTCTCCTCCTGCCCATGAACATCGGTCAGGTACTTGACCAGTTGCTCCTGCACTGTGTTTGCGGGCATTGTGCCTCCACGTTTGATTTCCACGCTTCGGGTCGACCGGGACGGCCTTCCCGTACGGCATTTCTACCCCAACCGCAGAGAAATCAACACAGCATGTTGAAGAAAATCGTACACGCTGTGCAGACCGCGAGCGCGACCAGCGTCAGTCCGGAGAGCGCGAACAGGACCGGGTAGCCGGCGAATCCGTCGTACCGGAAGATGATCCGGTGGGTGCCGGCGGGTACCGCGGTCGCGACGAGAGCCGGTGCCACCATCTTGGTGGCTCGACGGTGGCCATCCGACGGTGGCCGTCCACCACACTGGGATCAGCTGTTACCCGAGTTGCCGCTATTGCCGGAGTTGCCGGCACCGGGGCCGGGCGTGGGCTGGATCGACACGTCGCAGGTCCAGACCTTGCCGGCCGCGCCCCTGTTGCCGCTCGGCGCGGGGACCTGGCTCGCGCCGGTGGACGCGGTCCCGCTGTTGCCGGCGGTCCCACTATTCCCACTGTCGCCGCTGTTTGCACCAGGACCTGCGACCGGCGTAAGCGAGGGAGCTGGAGCGGGCGTGAGCGCCAGCATCCGGCCCGCGGGGACCTTGCGGTCGATGGTCCAATGGGCACCGGTGAACTTGCCCCGAGGGGCAATGAAGGTGCCCTGGGGTGCCGAGACCCATCCCCGAGTGATCGGCAAGCGGCTACAGCGGACCGGTGCCTGCGCCAGCACCACCGCCTTGATCCCGAGCCGGCGCAGCTTTGCGTTCGCGCCGGTAATTCCATCGGACCGCTTGACCCAGACGGTGACCGTGCCGTCATGGTTGGGGGTCACCGCGAACGCGGGGGAAGTGCTCGCCGCGCCGAGCACGAGCGCCACCGTGGCGCCCACCCCCGCCAAACCAAGAATGCTGCTGCCGGCGAGGATGCGCGGCCGGAGCCGAGGGTGGCGGGCTCGGGGTTGAGCGGCCAGCTCCACCTCGGCGCCGTGCTGGCGCGCAACCTCACGCCAGAGGTGATCTTCGAACTTAGTCATCGCTGTGATGCTCCTTTTCCTTTCGAAGTCGCGCCCGCGCCCGCGACAGGCGCATGCGCAGCACGCCCCGGGGGACGCCGAGCGCCGCCGCGGCCTCCTTCGGTGTCAGACCGCCGAGGTCGACCAGCTCGATCGCATCGCGCTCGAGCGCAGGCAGCTGCGAGCAACGGTCGATCAACTCCCGCCCGGCGCGATGCGCGTCGATCTTGTCGGCCAACTCGTCGATCTCATCGACCGGCAGATCTCCCATGCCGGCCAGCCGCAGGACGGCCTCCCGGCCGTTGGCGGCCTGCGCGCAATATCGCGCGTAGACGTGGACGGCGATCCCGAACAGCCACGCGCGCGCGCTGCCTTTCCCCGAATCGAAGCTCCCGAACGAGCCGGCCGCACGCACGATCGTCTCAGATGTCAGATCGGCCACCGTCTGCGGGTCGGTGCTCCGCCGAGCGAAATACGCCGTCAGAACCCCGACGTTGGCGCGGTAGATCTGCTCGAACTCGCTGAGCGTCGAGCCGGACGAGCCCTCCCCCATCCTGACCTCCACGCCGGTTGCGCTGTTCATATCCCCTAGTTGCCGATTGCGCGGCCGGCTGTCACATCACCGCCGCGACCCCGAAGAACCCGGGCGGCGCCGGCCGCTCAGGAACTGAGCGCGGGGGTGGCGGCGGGGCTTGCCGGGTCGATGAGGATCTTCGCGTGGGTCTCGGGATCGCCGAGCGCGTCGAACGCGGCCTCCACCCCGCCGAGCCCGACGGTTCCGGTCACCATCGGAGCCGCGGTCACCTTCCCCTCGGCGAGTAGGTGCAGCGTGTCGCGAAACTCGAGTGGCGTGTAGCCGACGACAAAGCGCAGATCGATCTCCTTGTTGATCGCCATCGCGGGGCGGATCCGGTCGGGCTGCATGCACACGCCGACAACGACGATTCGGGAGAACAGCGGCGCACCGGCGATGACGCTGTCGAGCATCCCGGGAACGCCGACGCACTCGAAGATCACGGGGTGCTTCGGCTTGCCTCCGAGGGTCTCCGCCGCCCGCCAGAGGTGGTGCCACGGCACCGGCAGGCGGGTGAGCTTCTCCATCGTTGTCACCGCGAGCTCGGCGGCTGCCGGCACGGTCGTGATGTAGCCGCGGTTCCCGGTCGCCTCGTACGGCGAGCCTGCGCCGGGATCAACGACGACATCCGCACCGCACGCCCGGGCAAGCGCCCGCCGGCCGGGCGAGAAGTCGCTCGCCACGATCGCGCGGACGCCCTGGGCCTTGAGCATCGAGATGACCGCCAAGCCCACGGGCCCGCAGCCGATCACGATCGCGACGTCGCCCTTCTTGACCTCCCCGCGGCGCACCGCGTGGCGGCCGATCGACATCGGTTCGGTGAGCACGCCGAGCTCCGGCGGGAGGCCGTTCGGAAGCGCGAACATGAGTGACTCCTCGAGCACCACCTGCTCGGCGTAGCCGCCGGGGGCGGCGGCGGAGAGGCCGATCGCGTGCATCTCGGGTCCGCGCCGCAGGAGCGGGACAGCGACGACGGGCGTGCCCGTTGCAACCTTCTTGCGCGTCTTCGGGCCGTACTCGACGACCTCGCCGCAGAACTCGTGACCGAACACGACGCGCTGATCCGAGCGCATGAAGCCGTTGTAGCCGGCCTGCGCCAGTACGTCAGCCTGCTCGTCGGCGTGATGACGCGCGTGGAGGTCCGAGCCGCAGATACCGCAGCGCAGGACGTTGACGACGACCTGCCCCTTGGCCGGCTCGGGCGCCGGCAGGTCGACGACGCTGAGCGCCGCGCTCTCGCAGGCGACCGCCTTCATGCCGTGACGGGCCGCGATCCCGGCAGCAGGCTGTCGTCGAACGGCGGCAGCGGCTTGATGAACGGCTCGAGCAGCTCAGCGGCCCGCTCCGTTGTCAGCACGTCGGCGGGATCGAGCTTGATCAGGTCGTGCTCGCTGGCGTCGTACTCCCAGACGTTCTCGCCGACGAGGCGACCGCGTTCGTCGTAGGGCCAGATCATCGCGACCCGGCCCCTGATCAGATACATCGCATCCGCGTCGGCCTCGGTGCCGCCCGCCGTGAGCGCGGCCCCGAGCGTCTGCTGGTAGCCGACCATCGTGCTCACGACCATCCAGTCGCCGACGGCCACCGTCTCGCTCTCGTTGTAGAAGATCGACTGATTCGTCTCGGCCCAGAGACGGTAGAGCGGCTCGACCTGCTCGCGGCCGGTGAGCGTCATCGGGGGCTGGCCGAGCATGGTGAAGCGATAGACAGGGTGCTCGACGGTCATCTCGGGAGCGAAGATCTCCGCAAACCGCCCGGCGTGCTCGAGATTGCGATGGCGATCGTAGGCCTGCAGGAGATACCGGTGGCGGGGGTTCTCCGTGACCTCGATGAGCTCCTGCACGGCGATGTTCGTCTTCGTGATGTCCAGCTGCGCGATGTCGATCGGCGCCATTGCGTCGCCCCTTTCGCTCAGCGCTCGGATCCGCTGATCCCCAACGGCTCTTCGGTTCCAGCGACGTCTGGAAGCTCGATCTCGCGCTTGAGGATCTTCCCGGTCGGCCCCTTGGGCAGCTCGTCGAGGAACCAGACGACGCGTGGGTACTTGTACGCGGCGACCTTCGCCCGGGTGAAGTCGCGGAGGTCGTCGGGGGTGGCGTGCTCGCCGGGCTTGAGCACGACGGCGGCCCCCACCTCCTCGCCGAGCGAGTCATCGGGAACGCCGACCACCGCCGCCTCGAGGACGCCGGGGTGCGTGTACAGGATCTCCTCGATCTCCCGCGGGTAGACGTTGTAGCCGCCGCGAATGATCAGGTCCTTCTTGCGGTCGACGATGAACAGGTAGCCGTCCTCGTCGATCGTGGCGATGTCGCCCGTGTGAAACCAGCCGCCGCGCATGACCTCGTCGGTGGCGTCGGGGCGGTCCCAGTACCCCTTCATGACGAACGGGCCGCGCATCACGATCTCACCCGGCTCCCCCGGGCCGACCGCATTGTCCTGGTCGTCGACCAGCGTGATCTCGGTGCCGCCGACCGGCACGCCGATCGATCCCGGCTTGCGCTCGCGGTCCCGGACGTTGAACGACGCCATGCCGGTCGTCTCGGACAGTCCATAGCCCTCGAGCACGGTCGCTCCGAACGCCTCGTCGAAACCCCGCAGCACCTCGACGGGGAGCGCCGCCCCGCCGGAGACGCACAGCTCGAGCGAGGACACGTCGTAGCGCTCGCGTTCCGGGTCATTGAGGAGCGCGGCGTACATCGTGGGCACGCCGCCGAACGTGGTCACGCGATCGCGCTCGATGACCTCCAGGACCTCGGTGGGGTCGAACCGCGCAACGAGCGTCATCAGGCCGCGAGCGATCACGGTGGTGTTCATGATCGAGTTCATCCCGAACACGTGAAACAGCGGAAGCGTCGCCACCGCCACCGTTTCCGGTCCCGCGTCGACGAGGTCGCGCCCGACTTGGGCGCCGGCCCTCAGGTTGCCGTGGGTCAGCGTGGCTCCCTTCGGGGTGCCGGTCGTGCCCGACGTGTAGATGATCAGGGCGGGGTCGTCGTCCGCGCGGTCCTTCACCTCGTCGACCGCCGTCGCGCTGCCGAGCAGATCCTCGAACTCGCCGGGCGTGACGAGCAGGCACTCGGCGCCCGCCTCATCGCCACCGGCACGGGCGTGCTCCGCGAACCCGTGCCAGCCGACCATCAGGCGGGCGCCGGAGTCCGCGAGGTGGTACGCGACCTCTCGGCCCTTGAGCAGCGGATTCATCGGCACCACGACCGCCCCGAGCCGCAATGCCCCGTAGTAGACGATCGGGAAGTACGGCACGTTCGGCAGCTGCATCCCGACCCGATCCCCCACGGAGACGCCGTGGGCACGGAGCAGACCGGCGGCCCGGGCGACCGCGCCGTCGAGCGCCCGGTAGCTCATCGTGTGGTCGTCGAACTTGACGGCCGGCCGCTCCGAGGCGTCCGCCGCGGCCGCGGCAACTTCCTGCGCGAAGTTCGTCATCGTCGTCGTTTCCTCCCGTGAGGATCGATGGCCGTCACTCTCGATTGGTCCCCTGAAGCCGCGTGATGCTTTCCCTAGTAACAGTACCGTAACTTGTTGCGCCGGCACGTCCCGGCGGTCGAGGCGCTCTGATAAAGTGGAGCCTACCTCCGTATGACGATCGTCAACCCGTCTGACCAGCTCACCGCCGCCCGCCCCCAGCGAGCCGACGCCCGGCGCAACTACGACAAGGTCGTCGCCGCCGCTCGGGATGCGTTCGCCGAGGGGGGAGCCGCGACGTCGCTGGAGGAGATCGCGCGGCGCGCGCAGGTCGGGATCGGGACGCTGTACCGCCACTTTCCCAACCGCCAGGCGCTCGTCGAGGCCGTCTACCTCGACGAGGTCAAGGAGCTGAGCGAATCGGCCACCGATCTCGCCGGATTGCCGCCGTGGGAGGCGCTTCACGGCTGGCTGCACCGACTCGTCGCCTACCTCGTGACCAAGCGGGCGCTCACCCCGGAGCTGCTCAAGTACGTCGACCGCGATGCCGCCGTCTTTCAGAGCAGCCGTGCCGCCGTCTGGTCGGCCGGCGAACCGCTTCTGGAGCGGGCCCAGCAGGCGGGGGTGGTCCGCGTCGACACCGACCTCACCGAGGTCATCCACATGATGATCGGGATCGCCAACATCCCGGCCGGCGATCCCGGCCAGATCGACCACATCCTCGAGATGGCGCTCGACGGCCTGCGCCACCCAGCCCCCCGCCCCTAGTCGTCCGTCACTGCTCGACGAGGTCGTCTGGTGCTGGCCCCCGGCGACGAGGCCTGCGCACCGGTTTGCGCTCGGGTGGGTCATCGGCGACGCTTGGCGCCACCCCGACCTCGGATTTGACAGAAAGGACCGGCACATGTGCCGCTGGCTCGCATACTCGGGTTCCCCTCTCCTCATCCAGGAGGCGCTCTACGAGGGGCCGAACTCCCTGGTCGGCCAGAGCCTGCATTCCCGCCTCGGCGCCGAGCCGACGAACGGGGACGGGTTCGGCGTCGGCTGGTACGGGGCGCCGGATACTCCGGGCGTCTTCCACAGCACCGAGCCGGCCTGGAACGACGACAATCTCCGCGAGCTCGCCGCCCACATCAGCTCGCCGCTGTTCTTCACGCACATCCGGGCGGCGATCGGCAGCGCCGTGCAGCAGACCAACTGCCACCCCTTCCGCCACGGCCGCTGGCTGTTCATGCACAACGGGTTCATCAACGAGTTCAACGCGATCAAGCGCGACCTCATCCTTGCGGTCGACCCGTCGCTGTATCCGGAGATCAAGGGGCAGGCCGACACCGAGGTGCTGTTCTACCTCGCGCTCACCTTCGGTCTCCAGGATGACCCGCCGGCCGCGGTCGCGCAGGCGATCGGCCTCGTCGAGAGCGTCGCCGGCCGCCACGGTGTTCCGCACCCCTTCCAGGGCACGGTGGCGACGACCGACGGCGAGACGATTTGGGCATTTCGCTACTCGAGCGAGCGCAACTCGCGGACGCTCTTCTACACCACCGACGTCCATATGCTGCGCCGGCTCTATCCCGACCGCGAGCTGTTCCAGCAGGTCTCCGAGAACGCGCGGCTGATCGTCTCCGAGCCCCTCGGCGATGTCGCCGGCGTCTGGAACGAGGTCCCCGAGGGCACCTACGGCATCGTGGGCCCGGGTCGCGCCGAGATGCACGCGTTCCGGCCGCAGGAGCCGACGACGCGGGTGCCCGTGACCGCCTGACCCGCCCGTCGACTCACCCCGCACCCCGGGTCCATCGCTCGCGACCTCGGGCAGTCGGCGCACGCCACTGTGCGAGAACGGACGGCTGCCTGGTGCAACGCGGTCAACTGGCCCGCCGTCGCCGCCGCGTTTGATCACGTCAGCTGACAGCCGGTGCTCACTGCGGCGCCGCGCGGTCTCAGCCGACCCGTCGCCGCGCCGCGCCACCGACGCCTCCCCGATCCCGCATTGCGCGGCAAACCCGGCCGAGCCGTCGAAGCTTGTCGCGCAACGCAGGTCAGTCATGCATTGCGCGACAGACCCGCAACTCCACCGCGGATTTGTCGCGATTTGCAGGTCCAGCGGCGTCCCCCGCGAGTTGAGGGCGCGGCGAGACGATGCCTAGCAAGGCGCGGGTGAACCGGCGCCCGGCCACGGGGGACTGCGCCTCGTCGAGGCGCGCCGGGCGCGGGTCGACGACCCGCATGATCCCCTCGTTCTCCTGACCGGCCGCGGCGGCCTCGATCGCGGCCAGACGCTCCGGGGTCATCGCGCTCGCGTCCTCGTTCTCGGCCAGCCACTGCTCGGCCTCGGCCGCCGCGCGCTCATGTATCAGCGCCGCGCGCCACGCCTCTTCTCATCGAACGTCCTGAGATGGAAGGAGCAGCAGGTGGCGATAGACACGATTCCCGGGGTGACGTCCCAGGACTCGACGGTGCCCCGGATTGCCGGGCTGTCGGTGCTCAAGGGGCTTGTCCTGTACGGCGCGATCCTCACCTTCGCCGGTCTCTACGGGTACTTCGTGATCAAGATCGCGGGCGCCCGCGCGGGCAGCCCGCCCCACCTCGATGCGACGCTCGTCTCGGCCGCCGCGGCGCTCTCCGGTGTCCTCGGATCCGCGTTCGCGCTCGAGATCGGCACACCGCCCGCACCGGATGACACGAATCGGCAGCTTGATCAGGCCATCGGCCAGGCGACCGGCGCGCCCGCCAAGACGCTGACGCGGATCTGGCAGGCGCTGTCCCTCGATCCCAGCAGCACGAGCGCCGCCAGCTGGCCCAAGACGGTCGGGATCTGGGTCTATGCCGGCGTCGCGTCGGCGGTGGCGATCACGTATGTCCTGCACCAGCACGAGACGCCCGACGCGATCAAGGCGCTCGCGGTCGCGTTCGGCGGCTACGTGATCGCGCTCGTGACCGCTGCCTACAAGAGCAGTAGCTGACCGTGAGCGATCGCACACCGAGCCGGGCACCGTTATGACCGTCACATCCGAGCTCGCGCTCCGGCCCCCGACCGCGTCCGCCGATGATGGCGCGGACGAGCCGCCCCGCTCGCTGCGGGTGCTGTTCCTGGTCTCGGCCCACAACGGCCTCAGTCAGCGCGCGCTGATCGCGATGACCGAGCTCGGTCATCGGGTGATCGTCGAGGTGGTCGACGGGGCCGCTGCGATGGAGGCGGCGGTCGCCACCCACCGGCCGGAGCTGATCGTGTGCCCGTTCCTGAAGACGCTGATCCCGGAGTCGATCTGGTCAGAGCACCGTTGCCTGATCGTCCACCCCGGGCCGCGCGGCGACCGCGGACCGTCATCGCTTGACTGGGCGATCGAGTTGGAGATGTCCACCTGGGGAGTCACCGTGCTCGAGGCCAACGCCGAGGCCGACGCCGGCCGCGTCTGGGCGACGCGGTCCTTCCCGGTGCGCAAGGTGGGGAAGAGCAGCCTGTACCGGCACGAGGTCCGTCACGCGGCGATCGCCGCGCTCGTGGAGGCGATCGGCGAGATCGTCGACGGCGCGAGTGTCCCGGAGGCGGAGGATCCCGAGCCTGGCGAACCGGAGGTGACCGGATGTCTGCGGCCGCTGATGACCCAGGACGTCCGGGCGATCGACTGGCACGCGGACACGACGGCCGCCGTCGTGCGCAAGATCCGCGCCGCCGAGGGTCACCCCGGGGTGCTCGATGCCATCGACGGAACGGAGTTCCATGTCTTCGGAGCGCACCGCGAGCCGACCCTTCGCGGCCGGCCGGGCGACATCATCGCCCAGCGGACGGGTGCGATCTGCCGGGCGACGGTCGACGGCGCGATCTGGATCACTCATCTCAAGCGCCGCGACACCTCGACCGAGCGCTTCTTCAAGCTGCCGGCCACCCGCGCGCTCGCTCTCGCCGGGCGCGACGTCGCGGTCCCGGAGGTTGCCGTCGAACTCGATGCGCCGCTCCTCCTCGCCGACACGTACCGCGAGATCGCGCGTGAGCAGGACGACGGCGTCGCGTATCTGTCCTTCGACTTCTACAACGGCGCGATGAGCACCGAGCAGTGCCGGCGACTGCGCGATGCCTATATCGAGCTGCGCGCGCGGCGTGAGACCCGGGTGATCGTGCTGACGGGCGGCTGCGACTACTTCTCCAACGGCATCCACCTCAACGTGATCGAGGCCTCCGAGGACCCCGCGACGGAGTCGTGGCGCAACCTGCAGGCGATCGATGACCTCGTGCGAACGATCATCGAGACCGACTCCCAGCTCGTGATCTCCGCGCTCGCCGGGGATGCGGCGGCGGGCGGCGTGCCGTTGGCGCTCGCGGCCGATCTCGTCGTCGCCCGCCAGGACGTCGTGCTCAACCCCTACTACCGCCACATGGGAGGGCTGTACGGATCGGAGTACTGGACCTACTTGTTGCCGCGGCGCGTCGGGCTCACGATGACGACGCGGCTCACGAGCGCGCCGTTCACCCCGCTCGGAACCGCCCGAGCGGTGGAGATCGGGCTGCTCGACGCCACCTACGGCGCCACGCTCGACGCCTTTCACGTCCAGACGCGCGCGCTCGCGCGGCGACTCGCCGCCGACCCCCGCCTGGGGCACCGGCTGGACGCCAAGCGCCGCCGGCGCGCCCAGGACGAGCAGATCAAGCCGCTGGAGGCGTACCGCGCCGAGGAGCTGGCCCGCTCCCACGACTGCTTCTTCGGACCCGACCCCCGCTACCACGACGCCCGGCGCCGGTTCGTCTACAAGCTCGGCCCGGTCTGCACGGCCTGATCAGCGTCCCGGGGTAAGATGGCCGGCGTGGGGCTCGTCGCCTACCTCATCTTCCTCTTCTTCATCGGCTTGATCGTCGGTGCGGTGGCGCGCCTGCTCCTGCCCGGTCCGGATCCGATGGGGATCTTCATGACCGCGGCAGTCGGCATCGCCGGCACGTTCATCGCCGGCCTGTTCTCGTGGTACGTGCTCCATCGCCACGGAGCCGGGCTGTTGCTCTCGCTGCTGTTCTCGATGCTGCTCGTCTGGTTGTATCGCCGGTCACAGACCGGCGGCGGCTACCGCCGGCGCTGACCGCTCTCGGCGGATCGCGCGCGGCGGCCGTCGCTCATTCCCCGCGCGCAATTGCGTCGGGCACCTTGATCTCCCGCTTGAGGACCTTCCCGGTGCCGCCTTTCGGCAGCTCCTCCATCAGCCAGATGACGCGCGGATACTTGTAGGCGGCGACCTTCTGGCGCATGTAGTCGCGCAGCTCGTCGGGGGTGGCATCGTGATCGTCCCGGATGACGACGGCAGCGCCGACCTCCTCGCCGAGCGACTCGTGAGGGATCCCCAGGACCGCCGCCTCCCGCACCGCCGGGTGCGCATACAGGACCTCCTCGATCTCACGGGGATAGACGTTGTAGCCGCCGCGAATGATCAGGTCCTTCTTGCGGTCGACGATGAAGAAGTAGCCGTCCTCGTCGACGGTGGCGATGTCGCCGGTGTGAAACCAGCCGTCGCGCATCACGCTCGCGGTGGCGTCATCGCGGTTCCAGTAGCCGGTCATCACGAACGAGCCGCGCATCACGATCTCGCCCGGCTCGCCCTGCGCGACGTCGACGTCCTGATCGTCGACGACCTTCATCTCGGTGTCGCCGGTGGGCACGCCGATCGACCCGGGCTTGCGTTCGCGGTCGGGCAAGTTGAACGTCGCCATCCCCGTCGTCTCGGAGAGCCCGTACCCCTCGAGCACCTTGCAGCCGAATGCGGCGTCGAAGCCGCGCAACACCTCGACCGGCAGGGCGGCGCCGCCCGAGATGCACAGGTCAAGGCTTGAGACGTCAAAGCGGTCGCGCTCGGGGTGATGCAACATCGCCGAGTACATCGTCGGCACCCCTCCGAACGTCGTGACCCGATCGCGCTCGATGACCTCGAGCGCCTTGTCGGGGCTGAAGCGGGGAATGAGGGTCATCAGCCCGCGGGCGCGCACCGTCACGTTCATGATCGAGTTCATCCCGAAGACGTGAAACAGCGGGAGCGTCGCCACGGTCACCGAGTCCGGCCCGGCGTCGACCAGGTCGCGACCGATCTGCGCCCCCGCGCGCAGGTTCGCGTGGACGAGCGTCGCGCCCTTCGGCGTCCCCGTCGTCCCGGACGTGTAGATGATCACCGCGGGATCGTCGTCGGCGCGCTCGGCCACCTCGGGCACGGCCGCCGCGTCAGCGAGGCGTCGCTCGAACTCTCCCGGGGCGACGATCACGCACTCACCGCCCGCGGCCTCGCTCCCCGCCCGCGCCGGCTGCTCGAACTGGTGCCAGCCCACCATCAGTCGCGCGCCCGAGTCCGACAGGTGATAGGCGACCTCACGGTCTCGGAGCAGGGGGTTCATCGGCACCAGGACGGCACCCAGCCGGAGCCCGGCGTAGTACACGATCGGGAAGTACGGAACATTGGGAAGCTGCATGCCGATCCGCTCGCCCGGCCCAATCCCGAGCGACCGAAGCAGCCCGGCGGCACGACCAACCGCCTCGTCCAGCTGTCCGTAGGTCAACACGAGCTCGTCGAGCTTGACCGCCGGGCGGTCGGGATCCTCAGCCGCCGCCCGGGAGAGCAGCTCAGCGAAGTTCGTCATGGCACTCCTCCTCGAAGGTCACAGACAGATCGAGACCTGGCGCCGCCCTCATTGCCGGTTGCGCCCGTACAGGTCGTGAGCGTCGACCCACTCCTCGGCGACGATCGCCGAGCCGAGCGACAGCTCACCGCAAAGCACGGTCGCGGCGACGATCTCGGCGAACTTGCGCACCCGGCCGGCGCCGTAGCAGCCAAGCATCTCCAGGCACTCGCGCTGGGTCGCCAACCCGGTCCCGCCCCCGTACGTCGCGACGATCAGCGACGGGATCGTCACCGAGAAGTAGTAGTCACCGTTGTCGCGCAGCTCGGCATAGACGAACGCGGCCGAGGACTCGGCCACGTTGGCGGCATCCTGACCGGTGGCGATGAACAGCGCGGTGATGCCGTTGGCGGAGTGCGCCCCGTTGTTGTTGACGCCGGACATGAACCCGCCCAGGTTCGACACCTGCCGCGCCCTGTACATCAAGCCGGTGTTCGAGCGCATCACGCGGCGGAAGAGCTCATCCGAGACCGTCGCCTCCGCGACGACTCGCTTGCCGCGGGTGCGCAGCATGTTGACCTGCGAGCTCTTCTTGTCGGTCGCGAAGTTGGACTCCAGGAAGTAGCGCTCGATCGCCGGGTAGTGCTCGACGATCCACCGGCACGCTGCCTGCGTGGCCTTGCCGGTCAGGTTCTGGCCGGCGGCGTCGCCGGTCTCGTAGTTGAAGCGGGTGAACAGCATCCGGCTGGCCGAATACTGCTCGATGTCGAGCAGGCGGCCCGAGCGGGTGGTCGACTCGGCGACCTGCTTGACCTCGTCGAAGTGCTCGTCCAGCCACTCGCCGAAGCCCCGCGCCTCCCGAGCGCTGGGAAACAGGAACGCCGGTGCGCGCTGCATGCGGTCGTCCATGACCGTGGTCAGGACTCCGCCGGCCTCGTAGAGCAGGCGCATCCCGCGGTTGTAGCTCGCGATCAGCGTTCCCTCCGCTGTCGCCAGCGGGACGTAGAACTCCCCGCGGGCGTGCTCGCCGTTGACCAGCAGGGGACCGGCGACCCCCATGGGGACCTGCGCGACTCCGACGAAGTGCTCGACGTTGCCGGTCGTGACCGCCGGATCAAACGCATAGTGGGTCACGTGCTCCAGCGACGCACCGGTGCGTTCACGCAGGAACTCGGCGCGCTTGGCCGCCGCCTCCCGGGTGTAGTCGTTCTCACGGTCGCGAGGGATCGGAACCCGCTGGTTGGTTGTCGTCGTCATCACACTCCTGCACTCATTGCGATCGGCCGGTCCGGTCTCACTGTCTCACCTCGGCCACCGGCCTCGCGGCGGTCGAGCCCGGCGAAGACGCCTCGTTGGTGACGGAGGGCACGAGCTGCTCCATGCTGTGCTCGATCCCACGGCAGAGGACGGCGATGTCGGCGGCGTTATCGCGGTCGCCGGTGACGCCGAAGTTGATGTTTCCGTCATAGGAGAAGATCGCGACTCCGATCCGGACGGAATTCCCGATCGGCACGAACGGGAACGCCTCGAGCATCCGCCGGCCGCACAGATACAACGGATGCTGGGGACCGGGGACGTTCGTGGTGATCGTGTTCACCGCCCGCTGCGGGATGCGACTCCCGGCCCGAGCCCCCAACGTGAGCAGCATCGAAGGCGCGAAGCCGCTCAGCGCGGTCAGCCGCTCCGCCGCGATCGCCTGCCCGGAACGCTTCAGCTGCTGCATCTGCTCGTGGGTGGCGGCCAGCCGCATCACGGGATCGTCGATCCCGATCGGCAGCTCGGCGAACATCGCCGAAACCTTGTTGTTATAGGTTCCCCGCTCGTGCTCGGCCCGCACCGAGACCGGCACCATGGTGCGGACCACCCGGCCGTCGACCGATTCGCCCCGGCCCAGAAGCAGCTCGCGGAACCCGCCGCTGATCGCCGCCAGGACGACGTCGTTGATCGTGCCGCCGTAGGCCTCGCGAATCCGCTTCACGTCCGCCAGCCGCGCGCGGGCCCAGTCCCAGCGCCGATGCGGCCCGATCGGTCCGTTGAGCGACGTCGACTGACCTGGCGTGACCACCGGCCGGAGGTTCACCATCCCCCGTCCCACCTGCACCGCTTCACGCACGACGCGCCGGGGGCCGCGCACCGACGCCATCAGCGTGCGGGTCGCCTCGTACGGACTGACCGCGCGATGAGCCAGGGAGCGCACGACGAGCCCGGCGGAGCTTGGCTCGGCCTCGGGCTCCCAGCCGTCTGCCTCGGGCGGGTCAAGCGCCGGCCGGGAGTCGAGCAGCACGCTCAGCAGGTCCGTGGCGGAGACGCCGTCGACCATGCAGTGATGGCTCTTTGAGATCAGCGCCCAGCGACCCTCGCCGAGCCCCTCCGCGACCCACAGCTCCCAGAGTGGCTTGGCGCGGTCCAGCTGCTGGGACATCACGCGGCCCATGAGGATCCGCAGCTCCTCATCCCCGCCCGGAGAGGGGAGCGCGGTGCGGCGCAGGTGGTAATCGAGGTTGAAATGCGGATCGTCGACCCACGTCGGGCGCCCCAGCGCCAGCGGGACGAACCGGACCTTCTGGCGATAGCGGGGCACCAGCGGGAGGCGGCCCAGGATCGCGGCACGGACCGCGTCACCGCTCGGCGCGGGCCCCTCGAAGATCCCGACGGAGCCGATATGCATGTGCGTCACCCCGTCCTCGATGTGCAAGAACGAGGCATCCAACGGACTCATCGTGTGCATGGCCGCTCCTCTGATCGGGGCGTTGGGTGGCTCATCGGCACGGCGGCCGGCGGACGGCGGGCACCGTGCCTGCGGGTTGATGCGGATCCGCTCATGGCCGGTATCTGCCCGCCGCGCCGTTCGCTCACACTACGATGAGGCGGTCGGGGAGCGAAGCTGTCGGCGCGAGGCCGCGGGGAGGTGCAGTGATGATGAGTCGGCGGCAACTCAGCTGGGCCGCAGCATCGTGCATCGCGGTGCTGGCCGCTGCTCTCGCCGGACCGGGGCTCGGGCGGGCGACCGCCGCCACCGCCACCGCGGGCCTGCCGCCGGCGCCCAGCGCGGCGCCCCGACCCGGGCGCAGCGCCCCGAGCGGGCCCCAGCAGACCGGCTGGCGGGCAAAGCGCCCGCCGCTGTCGACCCCGTGGACGGCACAGGTGTCGCCGCGCAACGACTACTCGGCCTATCCGAGCCCTCAACTCACCCGCCGAGCCTGGGAGAACCTCGACGGGGTGTGGCAGTTCGCCCCGGCCACGGCCCAGGCGACGCCACCGTGGGGCACGAATCTGACCCGGCGCATCCTCGTCCCGTTTCCGATGGAGTCGGCGCTGTCGGGCATCAGGGCGCACTACGACCGCTCCTGGTACCGGCGCACGTTCACGCTCCCCGCGTCCTGGTCAGGGGAGCATGTGCTCCTGCACCTCGGCGCCGTCGACTGGGCGGCCCGGGTGTGGGTCAACGGCAGGCTCGTCGGCACCCACCGCGGCGGATACGACCCGTTCACGCTCGACATCACCTCCGCGCTGCGCCGCGGCCGGACCCAGGAGATCATCGTCGGCGTCTACGCCCCGGTGAACGCCGGCGGCGAGCCGATCGGCAAGCAGCGCCTGCACCCGAAGGGCATCTTCTACACGGCCAGCTCGGGCATCTGGCAGACCGTATGGCTGGAACCGGTGCCCGCGGCGCACATCGCGAGCCTCGTCACCACTCCGGACCTCACAGATGACGCGCTGCAGGTCAAGGTCGACACCACCGCGCCGGCGGGCGACACCGTCCAGGCGGTCGCCTACGCAGGCTCGCGCCGGGTCGGGGCCGCGACCGGCGCCGCCCCCGCCACCCTGTCGGTGCCGGTGCCCACGCCGCGGCTGTGGTCCCCCGGCGACCCGTACCTGTACGGACTGACGGTCCGTCTCCTGCGCAATGGTCACGTGATCGACGCCGTCGGCAGCTACTTCGGGATGCGCTCGATCGCCGTCGTCTCGGTCGCCGGCGTCCCCCGGGTGGAGCTCAACGGCACGCCGATCTTCATGGCCGGGACGCTTGATCAGGGGTACTGGCCCGACGGGATCTACACGGCGCCGACTCCGCAGGCGCTGGAGTCCGATCTGCTCACGCAGAAGGCGCTCGGGTTCAACACCGTCCGCAAGCACATGAAGGTCGAACCCGAGCTGTGGTACTACGACACCGACCGGCTCGGGCTGATCGTCTGGCAGGACATGCCGGCGATGCCGATCGTGAAGCCGACCGCCGCCGCGCGGAGCGAATTCCTGGCCGAGCTGCGCGCGATGATCGAGACCCACATCGACCATCCCTCGATCGTTCAGTGGGAGCCGTTCAACGAGGGGTGGGGCGAGTTCGATCCGGCCCAGGTGGCCGCGGATGTCCACGCGTGGGACCCGAGCCGGCTCGACGACACGATCAGCGGTCACAACTGCTGCGACTCGTTCGGCGCCGACCCCGGCGACGTGCTCGACGATCACACCTATCTCGGCCCGGGCGTCCCGCCGCCCACCGGCACACAGGCGACCGAGGACGGCGAGTTCGGTGGGCTCGAGCTGGTCGTCCCTGGCCACCTGTGGCCCGGGAAGCCGTTCGCCTACGAGCACGAGGCCAACTCTCAGATCCTCACCCAGCGCTACATCGACCTGGTGAGCCAGGCCGGCGTCGCGGCGTCGCACTTCGGCCTGAACGCGGCCATCTACACCGCCGCCACCGACGTCGAGAACGAGGCCGATGGCCTCGTCACCTACGACCGGCGGGTGGTGAAGGTGAACGCCGCGCGCGTCCGCGCGGGCAACCTCGCGGCAATCGCTGCCGGATCCCACGCCCCGGCGCCGTTGCGCACGTACCCGACTCTCCCCGCCGGCTACGACAACGTCGGGATCACCGACGGCGCCGATCGGCTCTCCGGCAATTTCGACGGCGGCGGGCGGAGCTATTCGGCTGCCGGACTGGCCGCCGCGGGACTGACCCCCGGCGCGACGGTGACGATCGACGGGGTGCCGGTGACGTGGCCGGCCGGCGCACCCGGCACGCCCGACAACGTCGTCGCGGGAGGCCAGACGATCCTCGTGGGCAAGGCCGGCACGACGCTGGTCGTGCTCGGCGTCGCCACCGACGCCCGCAACACCGAGACCGCGACCGGGACGATCACCTACACCGACGGATCGACCCAGAGCTACACGCTGTCGTTCACCGGCTGGGCGGCGGCCACTCCGGCCGCCGGCTCCCAGACCGTGGCAAGCGCTCCGGCCGACGGGCAACCCGGCTCGGGGGCGTCGTCGCGAACGGTGCACGTGGACGCGGACGCGATCGCGCTGGACCCGGGCAAGACGGTCCGCTCGATCACGCTGCCGACGGTCGACGACGGGATCGTCGCCACCCCGCTGGTGGCGCTCCACGTGTTCGCCCTCGGCGTCGGCTGACCCACCGCGGCCCGCGCGAGCTCGCAGCAGCACCGTCCGGCCGACCCACCATGGCCCGCGCGAGCCTCGCTGCTGCCCCGTCCGGCCGACCGATCCGTGTTAACGTTAACATCGAACGGCTCGCGGGTAGACCCGGGCTGAACACATCCAGCGCCTGCAGCATCGGCCGGGGCAGGCGAGACCAGAGGGAGGGTCTATGTCTCATGTTTTTCGCGGGTTTCGCCGTCCGCTCGCGCTCGCGGCGACCGGCGGGCTCGTCGCGGTGCTTGCCCTGGGAGGCTCTGCGATCGCAGCGCCGGCGTCCCACCACCCGGGCAAGAAGCACGCCTCCGGCGCCCCGAAGGGGTCGGGGCGGCTGACGATCAGCAGTCAGCGGTGGGGGAGCGTCGGTGGCCAGCCCGTGAGCCTGTTCACGCTCGGCAACGGCCGCATGAGGGTGAGGATCACCAACTACGGCGGGGTCGTGCAATCGATCTGGGTCCCGAACCGGACCGGTCGACTGACCAACGTGGCCCTCGGCTTCCCGAGATTGTCGGACTACGTCAGCGACTTCACCCAGGGCGCGACCGGCACGCCGTGGCCGCTCCCGGGCGGAAGCGGGGACACGTACTTCGGCGCGATCATCGGGCGCTACGCGAACCGGATCGCGAACGGGACGTTCACCCTGAACGGCCAGCCGTTCAGGCTTGATATCAACAACGGCAAGAACACGCTGCACGGCGGCTATTACGGCTGGAACACGGCCGTCTGGTCAGCGAGGGGCGTGACAACAGCCAACGGCGTCGCGCTCATCCTGACAGCGAGCTTTCCGGGGACTGACGGCTGTGATGCCAGCTTGACCCCGGGATGCACTGGCTTCCGGGCCCCGGTCACGGCGAAGGTGATCTACACGCTGACGCGCACCAATCAGCTGAGGATCGCCTATGCGGCGACCAACACGTCGAGCAACCAGCCGACGGTGGTCAACCTCACCAACCACACGTACTTCAACCTCGGTGGGGAGGCCAGCGGCACCGTCTACAACCAGTTGCTGGCGCTCAACAGCAACCAGTACACCCCCATCAACACCAACCTGATCCCGGAGTCCCCGTACTTCGCGTCGGTCGCAGGCACGCCGTTTGACTTCCGCCGCATGCATCCGATCGGCCAGTACATCCGGGACACGAATCTGCCCGACGGCACGTCAGGGCCGTTCAAGCAGCTGCAGATCGCTCACGGGTATGACCACAACTGGGTGCTCAACGGCTATGGCACCAACCGCCTGGTCGCGGTCGCCCAGGATCCGAGCAACGGCGTCGCGCTGTGGACGTACACCGATCAGCCGGGCGTGCAGGTCTATACCGGCAATTTCCTGGTCGGTGACCTGATCGGCACGAGCGGCCATACCTACCGGCAGAGCGATGCGTTCACGCTCGAGACGCAGCACTATCCGGATTCGCCCAACCACATCGGCCAGGCCGGTTGGCCATCCGTGGTGCTCAGCCCCGGAGCCACCTTCAACACGACGACCGCGTTCCGGTTCGGCGTCGAAGGCCCCGGGTTCAAGAACAGCATTCGGTTCAAGTAACCGAAAATCTCACCGGCGTCGTGCCGGGCCGCGTCCGCGGCCCGGCGCGATCGTCGCGCCGGCCTCCGGCTCGACCCGGCGCGCCGAGCGCGCCGTTGCGGGTGCCAGCAAACCCCCCGGAGGAGGCTGCCGCCGCGGGGCCTGGCGACGATCCAGCCAGGCTAAACGGTGCACGCCGGCCCCTGCGAGGGCGGCGACGAACAGGACGACGACGAGCACGAGCACCGGCGAGGCGTCGCCCCGAGCGGTCGTCTTCGCCGCGCTGTGGCCCGCGGCGGCCAATGCCCGCGCCGCGGCTGATCCAGGGTCTGCCGCGGCGAACCCTGCGATCGACAGCAGGACGGTCACTCGGCGCAAGGACATCTGGGGCAACGTTGGCCGGCGCATATACCTCCCAGAGCCGGCTTCAGCGCCGGTGATACACAAAGGTCGCTCGGTGAGTCAGCCGCCTCGTGCACCTGGCGGTTTCCCCTCCCCCGCGGGCGGAAAGCAACGTGTTAACGCGAAAGAGGAACGGCGGAGGAGCAATGCGTCAGGTCGTGCTGGCAGCCGCAGGCGAGTTACGTCTGGAGGACGGGCCGCTGCCCGAACCGGGATCAGGGGAGCTGCGGGTCCGCGCCGAGGCAGTGGGGATCTGCGGGTCAGACCTGCACGCCTACGCCGACGCGCATCCGTTCATCGACCTGCCGGTCGTTCCCGGCCATGAAGCGGCCGGGGTGATCGACGCCGTCGGCCCCGAGGTCGAGGGATTCGCCATCGGCGACGCCGTCCTGCTCGAACCGAACCTCGTGGATGGGAGCTGTCACTACTGCCGCACCGGGCGCTACAACCTGTGTGAGCATCTGGAGGTCGTCGGCTGCCAGACGAGTGGCGCGCTCGCCGACGCGTTCGTGGCGCCGGCGCGGCGTTTTCACCACATCCCGGAGGGCATGTTGATGACGGCGGCGGCAATGGTCGAGCCGCTGTCGACCGCGACCCACGCGGTTCGCGTCTCCGGTGGGGTGCGTGAGCGGACGGTCGCGGTGCTCGGCGCGGGATCGATCGGCCTGCTGACGATGCTCGCCGCCCGCGCGGGCGGGGCGACGGCGATCGCCGTCACCGATCCCATCGCCGGTAAGCGCGCCCTGGCGCTGGCGCTCGGGGCCGACATCGCCGTTGACCCCACGCGCGAGGATGCGGTGCCGGAGATCCGCGACCGCCTGCCGTGGCGCCCCGACGTCGTGTTCGATTGCGTGTCGGCGCAGGCATCGATCTCGCAGGCGATCCAGCTCGCGCTGAAGGGCGGCACCGTCGTCGTGGAGGGGGTGCCGCACGGCCAGGTGTCGATCCCGCTGCACCTCGTGCAGGATCGGGAGCTGCGGCTGCAGGGGACCGCGATGTACGTGCGCGAGGACGTGCTGCGCGCGATCGAGCTGATCGCCAGCGGCCAGGTCCCGGTCGAGCGCCTGGTCAGCGCCGAGTTTCCGCTCGCGGACGCCGAGCGGGCGTTTCATGCCGCCAGCGAAGGGCTGGACGGCGAGCCCGCGGTGAAGATCCAGCTCAACCCGCAGCATTGATCCTCAGCGTCACGCTGAACCTCGCGGTCGACGTCACCTACCACGTCGACCATCTCCGGCGGTCGGAGACGACCCGCGTCGACCGGGTTGGTCGCCGGGCGGGGGGCAAGGGCGCCAACGTCGCGCGGGTCCTGCGGGCGCTGGGGCGCGAGGTGGCGCTCACCGGGTTCGCCGGGGGGTTCACCGGCGCGGCCGCGCGGGCGGAGCTGGCGAGCACCGGGATCGCCGACGAGACGATCGCGATCACCGGCGAATCTCGGCTCACGTTCATGCTTGTCGAGGACGACGGGACGGCAACGGGATTCTCCGAGCTGGGACCCGAGATCTCGGTGCAGGAGTGCGAGGCGCTGCTCGCTCGCTACCGCCGGCTCGTCGAGTCGGCCGAGGCGGTCGTCGTCTCCGGCAGCCTGCCCCGCGGCGTGCCCAGTGACATCTACGGCCGCCTCATCGAGTCGGCCAACCGGGCGGATGTCCCGACGCTGCTCGATGCCGACGGCGCCGCGCTGGAACAGGCCCTCGCCGCCCATCCCCGGGTGGTGAAGATCAACGCCGCCGAGCTTGCCGGCGTCGTCCGCGGCGTCGACGTCGTCACCGGTGCGGCGCAGCTGCTGAGGCGGTCGCGCGCCGAGGCGGTCGTGATCTCCGAGGGGGCGGACGGGATGACGTGTGTCATGGACGGCCGCGCGCTCCACGTCGCCCCGCCGCGAGAGCTGCGGGGTAATCCCACCGGAGCCGGCGACGCCGCGTCGGCGGCGCTGATCACCGGGCTCATCGACCGGATCCCCTGGTCCGAGCGGCTCGTGGATGCCGCCGCGCTGTCGGCGGCGGCGGTCGCCGCGCCGCTGGCGGGCTCGTTTCACCCCAACGTCTACGAGGACCTGCGCGGGCGGATCGTCGCTCGCGAGCTGCCCGCGGGTTCCTGACCAGACAGATGGCGTGGCCCGTCGCGGGACGTCAGCCGCGGTATCTGGGGTGGGAGCTCCTCCGCGATGTCCGCGGGCGTGCACGCGAACGGTGGGCGTTTCCAGACGATTCCGCGGCGGGTGAGGGCGTCGCACACCAGGCCAGAGCATGTCGCGGTTCCCGCCTCCTGAACGCACAGCTTCGTGCCGGTCACGGCGTACAGGGTGAGTCCGGCATAGGTCGCCCAGCCGTACGTTGCGCGCTCGCTCAGGACCGAGTCGAGGAAGGCGCGCATCTCCCCCCAATCCTGCTCGTCCACGTCGGTGTGGATGATCCGCCGCCGTTGCGGCGGATACTTCGAGAGGAACGCCAGATGAACCCCGCTCGCGCCCGTCGCCTCGACGATCTTGATCGCATCCTCATCTCCAGACGCGTCCGGCACCCCAGGCGGCGCGTCGTAGATGAGCGCGACGTGCGTCCAGCGCGCCAGCGGCGTCCTCGGTCCGTGCCGCAACCGGGTCCCGAGGCCGATCGACCATGAGATGAGGCCCTGCTCGAGGCCGTCGACGAGCACAACGTCGCCGTTGCGGATCGTCCTGCTCACCCGGCAAACCTACCCGCGCCGCACCCTTGCCGCAACCGAGCGCTCAGGAAGGTAGTCCGGCTCTGGACGGCGGCGACACCGGCGGGTAGGCTGAGAAATCGCGGAGGATGCACGTGTCGAGCACTCCACAGACAGGGCGGGCGGGCGCGACTCGCGAGGACGCGGACGACGGGCGCGCGCTTGCGATGACCGTGTTCTCGCTGCTGCGGCCCGGCGGTGTGTACGTCCAACGCCTCGTGTACGCCTACGGCCGCCGCAGCCAGGCGGCCACGGTCCGCGGGTTGTCGTTCATCCACTTCGCCCGGCTCGCCCTCGTCGAGGAGTTTCCGTCCTACGGCCAGGTCCCGGAGAATCTCCCGCACCCGCTTCAGCTGTTCGAGAGCAACTACAACGGATCGTTCGCCCAGTACATCGACACGTTCGTCGCCGCCATCCCGAGGGCAATGCGCGGGTTCTGGTTGACGTCCTACGGTTTCCCGTGTCGTCTTCCCCTGGGACCTTTCAAGCAGTACATCTCCGCGAACCAGTTCGGTATCGACCATTACTACGTCGCCAATCCGGACGCTACGGTGACGATGATCGGCTCCGCGCTGCGAGTCGCACGGGCAAACGCTCAGTTCCTGCTCGAAGCGAAGGACCTTCCGCCAGACGTGTTTGCGGAGCGCTTCTGGAGCGTCATCCGGGACATCCAGCAGGATCTATGACGCCCCTGGGACTCGTCTCTCGGGTGGTCCGTCATGTCTGGGCCGCCGCTGCCGGCTCACGAGACCCGAACCGTAACGGCTGCTCATACGCGGTGACCGTCCTCACCCCGATCCTTCCCGGGCAGGTCGACACGCTGCGGACCATTCTGCGCGGCTACGGAGCGGGACGCGACAGCCCGTTGAGCCACGTTCCCGACATCCAGTTCGCGCGCTGGGTCGTGATCGATCAGCTGCGGACACAGTGGCCGGGAGCGCCCAAGTCGATTCCTCACCTCACGTCGCCGTACCTGCTCTTCACCGCCGACGTGACCGCGCCCGCGTACCGGGCGCAGGAGCTGCCCGGCTCGTTCTTCCGCGATCTCATCCACCTCATGCCGGCCGAGTCAGACAGGGTGTGGAGCAAGTGTCAGGATTTTCCGGGCGTCGACCACGCGGATACGTTTGCCGAGTACCTCGAGCGGGGGAGGATCGGGACCGGCCTGTACTACGCGGCATACCCCGACGACACCGCGCAGGACATCCGCCGAGCGCTCGACATCCGGCAGTCGCTGGTCAGCTTTGTGCGCCAGCACCAGTCTGATCCGAAATCGCCCGAGCTCAAGGAGAAGTACCTGACGGAGTATGCGCCATGACCCGACTGAACCTCGACGATATCCAGGGGAACATTCTCCGCGGGTACGGCTTCGTGGCCGGCATCCACACGTTTATCGAGTTCGCGACAGCCGAAGATGAACGGTGTGACGTTCAGCGGGGACGTCACCTGTTGCGCGACCTGCTCCCCCGCATCACGACCGCGCGCCCGTGGACGACCCGCAGGCCGATCATTGTCACCAACGTGTCGCTCACGTTCAACGGCCTCAAGGTGCTCGGCACCGATGACGCCGTTCTCAAGGATCTGCCACAGGCGTTCTCGCAGCCAATCAGGGACCGCGCCGTTGCGCGGCTTGGCGACACCGCCGTCAACGCCCCGGACCATTGGCCGCAGGACGTCGGGACGCCGCGCACACACCTCCTCGTCGTGATCGCGTCGAGCGAGCCCAACCGGAAGCAGCCAAGCTTTGCGGAGAGCTTTCCGCAACTGGCCAAAGCCCGTCAATGGCTCGACGAGGTCCTAGCCTGCCGCGGCGCCCGCTGCCTGCACCGCCAGGAGGTGCAGGCGCTCCCCCACCAGCGCGAGCATTTCGGCTTCGCCGACGGATTCGGGCAGCCCGCCATCGAGGGGATGCCGAACAACTGGCCCGGCCAGGGCGTCGCTGAGGTCGACTGGCCACGGTGGCGGGACATCAAGGCCGGGGAATTCGTCCTCGGATACCGCAATGAGGACGGCGAATTGGTGTCCGGGCCGGCGTCGTGGCTGCTTCGCGACGGGTCATACCTCGTGTACCGCAAGCTCGAGCAGGACGTCGACCGGTTCGAGCAGGTCGTCGCCGAGGAGGCGAAACAGTACGTCGACCGGCGCGGACTGAAGCTGGATGACCAGGCCGCGTTCGAGCTCATGGCCGCAAAGCTCGCCGGCCGCTGGCGCGATGGGGTGGCGACCGAGCTGATGCCCGAGCGCGAAAGGATTGGTGACTTGAGGCGGAAGACCTCCGCATTCGTCGACAACGACTTCCGCTACGACGACGACGCGAATGGATTCCGGTGCCCCAAGGGCGCGCACGTGCGTCGCGCCAACCCCCGTGACGCGCTCGCTTATCAGGAATCGCGGCGCCACCGCATCATCCGGCGCGGCATGCCCTACGACGAGCCGGTCCGCTGCAAACGGTGAATCGTCGGAGGCGACGACCGATGAAGGGCGCGGTCTCATCTTCATGTGCTTCAACGCCGACATCGAGCGTCAGTTCGAAACCGTCCAGGCCCAGTGGTGCAACGACGGTAACGCGTTCGGCCTCGGCGACGACCGGGACTTCCTCTTCGCTGACCGCGACGACGGGAAGGTGACCATCGAGGGTGCCCCACCCTTCTTCGGGTCCAGCCGGGCTGGGTTGGTGCGCACCCGCGGGTGCGAGTACCTGCTCACGCCTGGCCTCTCGGCCCTCCACCGGCTGTCCGCACCCCTTCCGTATGACTCCGGCCTCGAAAGTGAGCCCGTGGACGAGGCCGAGGCCACCTCCCGCGTCATCGGGCTCGTCACCAAGGAGATGCGCCGCAGCTATGCCGCGACGCGGCCGATGCTGCGCGGCCAGCATCCGAAGTCCCACGGCTGCGTGAAGGCGCAGTTCACGATCGCCGAGGCCATACCGCACGATCTCAGGTGGGGGCTGTTCGCGGAACCGGGCCGATCCTACGAAGCGTGGATCCGCTTCTCCGCGAGCCACACGAGTCCCCAATCAGACCGTAAGGCTGATGCCCACGGGATGTCGATCAAGCTCCTCGGGGTCGGCGGCGAGAAGATCCTCCCACGGGAGCGGTGGGCGGCTACACAGGATTTCATTCTCGTCAACTACGAGGTCTTCTTTCTTCGCACGGCTCGTGACGTGGCCGGCTTCGGCGAGGCGGTCACGCCGATCGGTGGAATCCGCCAAGCCAACCTCCAGCTACGCGCCACCGAGTTCTTCCTGCGCCGTCGGGACTGCCGGGGACTCCGCAATCTGTACGGAATGCTGCATAGTCCCGCCGGCAATCCGCTCGCGCTCAGTTACTGGGGCCAGACGCCGTTCGCGCTCGGTCGGCATGCAGTCAAGTACCGGGTACAGCCGGTGGCGGGTGAGGCGTCGCCCGTCGATCTTGCCGATACCGACGCCCTCGAGGACGCGATGGAGGAATCGCTGCGACGACGCGGCGCGCGATTTCAGTTCGACTTCTCGGTCCAGAGGCAGGCTGACCCGGCGTCGATGCCGGTCGAGGACCCGACGGTGAAGTGGAGTGAACGCGACGCGCCTTACCGGCGGGTGGCGACAATCACGATCGAGCACCAGAACGTCACCGCCCAGGAACGCCGGAACTTCGGCGAACGTCTGGTCTTCACGCCGTGGCACGCGCGATGGGAGCATCGTCCGCTCGGCGGCATCAACCGGTTGCGGCGCTCGGTGTACGAGGCGAGCAGCGAACTCCGGCGTGACCTCAACGGAGCTTGGCCTCGTGAGCCAGGCGGCACGGTCCCGAGCGCCGATCCGCCCCACCTGGAACCGGGCGACCCGGTTCCTGACGGGGAGCGCCAGCCGGCGAGCCCAGCCCGCGCGGGGGAGTGACTAGGAGGCCGTCACGATGCCGTCGCGCGCGGCATCCGGCAGGAGGGCTGTCACGTTCATCGCGTTGAGCTGCTCGAGAGCGCAGCGGGCGTGGCGGCCGGCCAGGGTGCTGTCACCAAACGTCTCGGCGAGTCGCTCGAGGTAGCGATCGACGGGTCCCCAGAAGCTGCAGTACGCGACGACGACCTGCCGCCCGGCGTGGGGAAGGAGCTGCCGGTAGATCTCCTCGGCGCCGTCAGCGTCGCCGAGGCCCGCACAGAGCTCGCTCAGCAGCGCGACGCGCGTCAGCCAGAAGGGACCGCGGGGCAGGGCGGCGGCCCCGTCGGCCATCTCCTCCGCATAGACAGCCCGTGCTGATCGCTCGTCCCCCGTCTCCAGGTGCAGGACGCCGAGCGCACTCAGCCATCCGAGCTGGCGCCCGCCCGATGCCGCTAAGGACTGGACCACGCGAGTCATCTCGCCGATGCGCCCCTGCCGGCGCCGGAGAGCGAACACCTGGGACGCCCACGAGCTGAGCGCGTCACTCGTGTGAGCCTTCCTGGCCTGCGAGAGCGACTCGTTCGCCCAGAGCTCGGCCTGGTCGGCATCGCCGGCAAGCTCGGCGAACAGCCCACGCGCGCCGAATGCGAGTGAGCGCAGCAGCGGCTGGCCGAGCCTGTCGGCAAGTCTCTCCAACTCCGCGTGTTCCTGCCGCGCGGCGTCGACCGAGCCGACGCCGAGGAGGTCGTACATCCGCCAGTGATGACTCTCCGCGGCCGACTCCCTCTGACCATCGGCGAGCGAGACGAGCTCCTGGCTGAGCGCGAGGCGCTGCTCGACGTGTTGGACATCGAGCAGGGTGATGTGACGCGCCAGAAGCGCGGCGACGAGGATCCGCGCATCGCCGATCCGCCGCGCCATCTGCACTGCATCGGCGGCGAGCTGTTGTCCCCGCGCGTCCTCGCTCGGGAAGCTCAGATAGACCGCCAGCCGAGAGAGGAGGACGGTTCGGCGGGGGCTGTCAGCCGGGCCGATGGCCGCGAGCGCCTTCTCGAGCAGATCGCGATAGCGCAGCCCGAGGTACGTGACCTCGAAATATCTCCACCCGAGGCCGATGGCGGCCTGTGCGAGCTGGTCGGCGGCGCCACGTCGCTCCGCGCTCTCCGCCGCCTCCAGAAAGGTGTCCCGTGCGCCGTCGTCGCCGATGTGCCACTGGACACGGCCGAGCGCGAGGAGCACGTCGCAGCGAGCGGCTTCCGCCTCCGGGTCAAGGAGGGCGAGGGCTCGCCGCAGGTGCGCGGCCGACTCCTCGTAGGCGAAGTGCTCCGCCGCCCGCTGAGCCGCGGCGATCGAGTAGCGCCGCGCGGGTTCGGGGCCGGCGATGGGCTTCGCTTCGAGGAAGTGGTGGGCGAGCTCGGCGGGATTGACCACGGCACGCTCGGACAGTCGTTCGAGCGCGAGAGCGACAAGGTGATGCAGGACGATCCGCCGCCGCACCGTCAGCCGGTCATAGAGCACCTCGCGCACGAGCGCGTGCGGGAAGGTGAGCACCTCGAACCGGTCGGGAGCCTCGAGGGCCAATCCCGCTGCCAGGATCTCATCGCAGGCGGACGCGACCCGGTCATCCGACGCCGCCTCGAGCTCACGATCGACGTCCCCACGCTCCGCCCGCAGGACCTCCTCGACGAAGCGGAGCCTGAACGTGGCCCCGACGACCGACCCGACGGTGAGGAGCTCGAGCGCCAGGGGCGAGACCTGCGCCGTGCGGCGGAGAATGACCTCGGCCACCCCATCGGGCACGCCCACGGCGTCGAGGGCGTCGACGCCGACCGCGGCGTCCGCCGGGAGGCCGGCCTCCACCAGGGCACGGAGGGTCTCCTCGATGAAGAAGGCATTGCCGTCGGTCTGCTCGCGGAGGCGTTCGATGAACTGAGGGGTGGCGGCAATACCGATCCGGTCGTCGACCAGCTCCCGCGTCGACCGTGAGTCCAGACCCTGGAGCTCCAGGCGGTCATACCGCCTCTCTCGCCGGAGGTCCGTCAGCAGATGGCTCAGCGGGTCCTCCCGATCCACGGGACGGAGGGTCCCGATGACGAGAAGCCGCGCCCCCTCGGCACGACGCAGCAGATGGCGCAGGAGGAGGAGCGTCGGCTGATCCGCCCAGTGAAGGTCGTCGAGGACGATGAGCAGCGGGGCGTTGACCGACGCTCTCGCGAGCACCGACACAACGGCCTCGAACACCTGGTAGCGCATGCTGTCCTGGTCGCCGCTCGTGACTCCGGGTTCGGTGTGCCTCCGGAGATTCGGAAACGGCCGGCTCAGCGTCTCGAATTCCCCTTGCACGTCGCCGAGGAAGCGGCTGTCCGCCTGCGCGACCAGGTGATCCAGGAGCTCGGCGAATGGTTGATACGGGAGCAGGGACTCCACGTCCGCGCGCCCGTAGAGCACGAGGCCCTCGCCGTGGACCTCCTGCGCGAACTGGGTGGCGAGGCGTGTCTTCCCCACTCCGGCTTGACCGACGAGCAGAGTGAGATGCGTCTGGCCGGATGCGGTCTCACGCCATCTCGAGCGCAGCCGTTCCAGGCAATCGGCCCGACCGACGAACGCACCTTCGTTCGTCCTCTGGGTCACGCTCAGGGTCGGGCGTTCGCCGCCTGGGCTTGCCTGCGCCGCCGCGCTGACTGGGGATGCTGGCCCCCTGGTCAGCGTCGGGTCCTGACGCAAGATGGCCTGCTCGAGCTCCCGCAGGGCCGCGCTCGGCTCGACGGCGAGCTCGTCGACGAGCAGCCGTCGCGCCTCCTGGTAGACGGCGAGCGCCTCCGCCTGGCGGCCGCACCGATACAGCGCGAGCATCAACTGACCGCGGGGCCGCTCGCGAAGCGGATGCTCGGCGACCAGGGTCTCGAGCGCCTGGACGACCGCCGCGTGATCACCGAGCGCAAGCTCGGCCTCGACCAGCTCCTCCTGACAGCTCACGCGAAGCTCCTCGAGCCGGGCGAGCACGGGCTGCGCGAATGGCTCATACGCGAAATCCGCCAGCGGCGGCCCCCGCCACAGGTCCAGCGCCGACGTGATCAGCCGGCGCGCCTCCTCGGGGCGCCCGGCGGCCATCTCGGCCCGGCCGCGCGAGTAGAGCGCCTCGCACCGGCTGGCGTCGAGCTCGTCGGACTCGAGCTCGAGCCGGTACCCCGGTCCCACCGTCGTCAGGCGCCCGCGCGCCGGCCCCAGGACCTGCCGCAGTCGGGACACGAAGACCTGAACTGTGTGCGCGCTGTCGAGCGACGCGGACCCGCTCCACAGCTCGTCGAAGAGCCGGTCCTTGGAGACGACCTGGTTGCGATTGAGGGCGAGAACCGCCAGGAGGGCCCGTTGACGCAGACCGCCGAGCCGCAGAGGGTCGCCGCCGACGAGACGCACCTCGAACGGTCCGAGGACCCCAACCTCGATGCCGTGCGCCATGCGAGCAACCGTACAGGCTCCCTCGGGGCCTGTGAAGTAATGCGATGAGCGGCTGGTGAGCGATCAGTGACCGCATGTGACCGGCCGGTGAGCGGGCGGGCGCACCGTGTCCTCCACACCCACAAAGGAGGACCCATGCAGACCCATCACTACATCGTCCAGCAGCTCGCAGCCGAGCGAGTCACCGAGCTGCGGCGCGCGGCCTCGCCGCGACGTTCCCGGCCGCGTCCGCGCGCGGCGCGCGATCCGGCTGCCCCGCCTGGCACGGCGTGAGTACGCCTCCGTCCCGGCCGAGCGCTGACCGGCCCGCGACCCCTCCAGAGAAGGGAATGACCGTGACCCACCACCTCGCCGTTCACGCGCGGGCGCAGTCGTATCGCCAGCGGCAGACCCCCGAAGACATCGGCCGGCTCGTGCGTGCGGCCGGTGCCGGCGACCAACGCGCCTGGGAATGCCTGGTGACGGAGTTCAGCGGCATGATCTGGGCTGTCGCGAGAGCTCATCGCCTCAACGACGCAGACGCCGCCGACGTCGCGCAGACGAGCTGGCTGGCTTTGCTGCAGCACATCGAGCAGCTCAACGAACCGGCCGCCGTCGGGGCGTGGCTGGCGACAACAGCGCGCCGCGAGTGCCTGCGCGTGCTGCGCACCGGCACGCGCACGCATCCGTTCGGCGACGATGCGCCGGAAGGCGAAGCCGCAGACCCGGCCCCCGGTGACCAGCTCCTCGCGCGCGAGCGCGACGAGGCGCTGTGGCGGAGCTTCTCCCAGCTGAACCCGAGCGACCAGGCGCTCCTGCGCCTGCTTCTGGCCGAGCCGCGCCCTGCGTACGAGGAGATCGCCGCCGCGCTCGACATGGCGATCGGGAGCATCGGCCCGACCCGTCAGCGCGCGCTCAAACGGCTGCGCCGCCAGCTGGAAAACCACGGAACCCGCGAGCTCATGGCCGTCTGAGGCCCGGAGAGACTGATGATCGAGAACATACCGCCGGAGATCGGCTCGATTTGCGTACCCCTGCTCGACGATGCCTACCTCGCCTGGCTCAGCGCCGAGAGTGAGAGCGAGCGAGCGCTGCACAACTGGTGGCGGACCGCCGGCGTCGACAGCGCGACCGCCTATGCCGCATACGAGGCGGCGTTGGACCGTGAACAGGCCGCCGCTCGCGACCTTCAGTGCCGCTGGACTGGGTCACAGACACGCCGGATCGCGCCCGCGCTCGGCGCACCGGGAGCCCGTGACTGAGGCCGGCCGATCTCGTATCACGGCGACTGCGTGGGCCTCTTCATGGCGTGAACCATTTTCGACTTCAGTCCACGCCGATTCCCTGTGTAGAAGACCAACTGCTCGACGAGCTCGCGAGGCTCGCGGACACGCTCGATCCGGTCCCGCTCGAGGTGCTGCTCGGCGGGTGTACGGCGTTCGCCTGGCGGCGTCAGGACCGGTCGACCCTCGCGCCGGAGCTGCGGTTCGGAGTTGGTGGGAACATCCGAACCGCGAGCGCGACGCTCGTTCACGCCGATGATCCGGTTCGGGCCGCGCGCGCGACGGAGGCGGTCGTGGAGAATCCTCTCGGTAGGAGGTACCGATGACTGCAAAGGACTCGAGATGACGCGCAAGGCCGACTTCAACGCCGAGGAGTGGTCGACCGTCGTCGACGCACCGCTGTACGCCGGCATGTTGGTGATCAGCGCCGACCGCGGCGGCACGGTCCGTGAGAGCCTGGCGATGAGCCGCGTCTATCAGGAGGCGCGCCAGCACCATGGGGAGAGCGAGCTGCTCGACGAGCTGGTCAAGGCTCCACCCTCGATCGACCCAGACGTGATCCGGGATGGCGGCGGGAACGTCGCCGCGGCCGCCGCGCAGCAGCTCGGCGACGCGATCAGCGTCCTGGAGGCGAAGGCCACGCCCCCGGAGACCGACGCCTACAAGAAGTTTGTGATGACGGTCGCCCAGGCGGTGGCGGGCGCTCATAAGGAGGGTGGCTTTCTCGGCATCGGCGGCAAGCAGATCAGCGACGCCGAGAACCAGGCGCTCGATGCGATCTCAGCCGCGCTGGGCCCGCCCCCGGCGACCTGAACGTCCCGGGAGGTGCATCTTGATGCTTGGTCTGCATCATCGTGACGCGAGAGGATCGGATCATGCGCACCACGCTCACCTTGGCTGACGATGTCGCCGCCGCCGTCGAGCACCTTCGCCGAGAGCGCTCGATCGGTGTGAGCGAAGCCGTCAACGAGCTGATTCGCGCCGGCCTCATCACGCAGAGCGGACCACCGACTCCGTTTCGACAAGAGTCCCACGACCTCGGCCACGGCATCGACTTCGACCGCGTCGCCGACACGCTCGAGACGCTCGAGCGCTGTCGAGCCGCTGATGCTTCGGGAGAACCCGCTGAACTGACCGCGTGACGCAGCGGCACTCATTCCGGCTCAGGGCGCCGCCGGACCTCGCGTCCGAGCAGGCTCGCTCATGTGAGCCTGGCCGCTTTGGCCAGCACCTGCTCCACCTCGCTCCAGCGCTCGATGGAGACGACGACCGCGCGGATCCGGTTGCGCTGGGTGAGGAGTGACGAGCGTCAAGGACTTCCGTCGGGCGCGGTTCCTATTCCAACTCACCCACGCCGGCGAGGCGGCGGAGCGATCGCTCGCGTTGTTCGACGAGCAACTCGGGAGGCGCGGACCCGGGACGCGGACTCCGCGCCGTCGTCCTGCACCCGCGCGCCGCGCCGCTGACCGGATCGCCGATGCAGGCGAGCTTGGGATCGCACGCTCACGACGCGATGTGCGAGGCGGGCCTGATCGAGGAGGAGCTCGTCGCGGAGGAACTGCTGCTGCGGAGTTTGCTGTAGAGCCTTCGGACGCGGCGCTCCCACCGCCACCCTGGTGGCGCGGTCGGTGACAAAGCGGACCCGTCCCGTCGACGAAGGCCGCGGGGGCACGGGCGACCCACCTCATCGTGATACGCCCGCGCGTCCGGCTGCGAGCTTCCTCCGGCAAGGCTCCGCGAGGTTCCACAGCCGCTCGAGGTCACGGGCCGCAGCTTCTTCGCGGTCGAGCGCAGCTCGGTAAGCGGCGTACCCCGGGGCGCGGCGCGAGCCGGTGCCCTGCAACCAGGCTCGGAGCGCGCACTCGCTCTCACTCTCAGCGCTAAACCAAGCCAGGTACGCGTCGTCGAGGAGGCGAATACCGACCGCCGCAACCTCGCTGTTGATGTCATCAATCATCTCGATCTCCTCGATCAGGCGGTCATCAGGCTGAGCGACCCTTGGCTCTCGAGCTCCTGCGCCAGCCGCTCGAGCGCTCGCTGTCGGGTGGGGCCGATGCTTCCCATCGGCATGTCAAACGCGGCCGCAATCTCCTCGTAGGGGGGCCGCGGATCGGCCATGAGCACGCGCAACAACGTCTGATCGCTGCTTCGCAGACGTTTGAAGCTGCGCCACAGCGCGTCGTCGCGCTCCTGCACGAGCAGCGCGTCATCCGGCGGCATTTCGGTGGACTCACGATCGGGCAGCGCTTCTCCGAAAGGCACCACTCGCTCGCGGTCTCGCAGAACACGCAGGCATTCGTGGCGAGCTGTGGTGGCGAGCCACGCCCCAACCCGAGCGGGATCATGGAGCCGCCCCAGATGCTCGAGCAGTCGGAGCCACGTGGTCTGCGAGACGTCCGCCGCTTCGGCGTCGCGTAGCCGGTGTGCGCGTGCGATCGACCGAATCATCCCGCCGAACTCTTGGACGAGGGCAGCCCAGGTACGTTGATCGCCGCTTGTCGCAGCCTGGACCAGCGCCGCGATTTCACCCGTGCGGCAGCGGCGGGCCTCCCGGGGCCCGCGGTGCGGCTTGGCCTTCCCTGCCATGACGGTGTCCGCTCCGTGAGCGAATGCGCTCATCAGTTGTCCTCCCGGACGGTCGAGAATGTTCGCCGACGCTGTGGTGTCCATCGCAGGCGGCGCCTCGACAGGGAGTTGCTCGTCGGCCCGCGGTGCTTGGCGGGGTTGCAGCGAAGATCGCCGACACGCTCGCTCGCGAGGACCTTCGCGATGTGATGGTTTAACAACATTTGCTTTCCCCAAGTGCTGACGCCAGCCACGTCGCATGGGCAACCTCGGCCGCGTCGTCTTTGCGGAGCCGGGGGGCGCGGGCAATCGCCCGCAACCCGCCACTGAACTCCCCGATGACTGCATCCCAGCTCGATTGGTCTGCATCAGCGGCCGTCTTGACCAACTGTGCGATTTCGGCTCCGGCCAAGCGCCCGCGAACGGGCTGGCTCTCCTCGCTCGTCACTGTGCCTCTTTTGGATCGCTGCGGTGTGTTCCCAACGGCGAACACCGGCGTGGCGACGAACTGCGCCCCCGGCGATCGCCAGTGCCTGGCGCTGCGGTGTGGTGCTCTCAGGCGGTAGTGACCTTACGCGCGCCGCTT
This sequence comes from uncultured Solirubrobacteraceae bacterium, assembly GCA_963731395.1. Lineage (GTDB taxonomy): Bacteria > Actinomycetota > Thermoleophilia > Solirubrobacterales > Solirubrobacteraceae > Palsa-465. The sequence goes on along the minus strand of CAVSVH010000007.1, from coordinate 94,352 downwards.
TCTCTGCACATCGAGCAACCGCCTTATCTTCTGCCGCCGTACCGCCTTACTTCTGGCGCAGCCGCGGCGTGGGAGCTCCCCTTGTTAAGGGGGTCAGGCGCCCACGCCGCCTCTACCGCGTATCGACGTCCGGTGAGACGCTCAAATGGGCGGGACGATGCCCAGGCGTTGGGCTGCCGCGGCCGCGAGCACGCGGTTGGGCACGCCCAACTTGGCCAGTATGTGGGAAACGTGAACCCCAGCGGTCTTCTGGCTTATAAACAGTTCTTGAGCGATCTGACGGTTCGTGAGACCGGCGCCCATCAGGGCCAGGACCTGCAGCTCGCGTTCAGTGAGGTCAAACCGATCCCGACTGTTGTCGGCGCGCTGGTCGCGACCCTCCGATCGGAGACCTTCCGTCGCTGCCGTCAACCGGGCCGCGCGGGCGAGAGCGTGAATCCGAGAGGTCAGTGGCTCTGCGGACAGGCTGGTGGACAAGCGCGCCGCGTCGGTCAGAGCGCGTTGCGCCTGCGAGCGGTGGGGACCGTCGACGACGAGCGCCTCGGCATGACGGTAAGCGCCGTAGGAGGTGGGATACGGGCGGCCGAGCTCCGCCCACAGCTCTGCCACCCGCGCCCATCGTTCCGGAGATGAACGCCCGGCCGCGCGGGAAAGCTCCGCGTGGCAACCGGCCAGATGCGCCTCGGCTTCCGGCGGCTTGACCGCGCTCCGCGTGCTCTCAATCAGGGCGCTGAGGCGCTCGCAGTGCTCGGCGGCGGCAAGCTGCGCGCGTTCGACCTCCGTCTTGTCGCCGCGAGCTCGGGCATCCTCGGCTCGCTCGGCTTCGACCCTTGCTCCCATCGAGTAGAGCGCCGGCAGGTGAAGTGCGTCCGCGACTTCTCCAATCGACTCCAGTCCGGCAGCGATATGGATCTGTGCGCGGGGGATGTCGTGTCGCCAGAGTTCCAGCTCTGCGAACGCGGCGCGAAAAGTCGGAATGAACTCAAGCAGCGCCACTTCTCGAGTCAGCCCATCGGCGCGCTCGAACCGATCTGCCGCACGGCCAAAGCGCCCTCGTGCGGTGTCCAGCCGCCCGGCGACCGTTGCCATCAGCAGCTCTGCGGTGGGTCCGAGTTGACGGCGGTCGAGTTCGGCTATGCGCTCTTCGACCTCGTCCCATCGTCCGAGGCGCAAGAGGTCATCGGTCGCGTTGACGGCCATGAAGTTCCCGTAGGAGCCGTCGGCCCCGTGCCGGGCGGCCAGCCGCTCGCCGTCGAGCATCACCTGGAGAGCGTCTTCAACGCACCCTTGCAGGCGCAACACCTCGCCGAGGTCAAGGTGGACCTGGGCAAAGTCTTGCACGTTGCCGGTCTGCTCCGCCAGCGCCAGCGCGCGGCGGAGATGACGCTCGCCGGCCGGCAGGTCGCCGAGGAACGCCACCGCAACTCCGAGAACAGCCATGGCGGAGCCCTCCTCTCCCAGCAGGTTTTCGCGATGCGCATCGTGCACGGTCTGCTCAACCTCAGCTTTTGCCTCCTCCCAGCGCCCCTCGAAGGTGAGGGCATACCCTCGATTGATGCGCAACCGTATGCGCCCCGCGGTCTCGTGCTCGGGCAACAGTTCCATGGCGCGTGCGTAGGCGGCGAGCGAGGCCTCGACATTCCACGGCTGGTACCGACCGAGCCGCTCGTACAACGCGGCGGCTTGGGCGGGATCGCGTTCATGGTCGAAGCCCCCGAGCGCTTGCTCGCACAGTTGCTTCGCGCCGGCGAAGTCGCCTGTCCAGCGTGCGGCCTCCGCCGCTCGGGCCAGCAATTCGACGAGATCGACCCTTGGGTCCTCAACCGACTCCACGGTCGGCCAGAGCTCCACCGCTCGCTTGAAGTGCGCCAGCGCCTCGTGGTGGGCAAAGACATGCTCAGCTGCCGAACCAGCTTTGATCAACCACGGTAACGCCCGTTCCGGCTCACCGGCGGCGTCCCAGTGGTACGCGCACTCAGCCGCGCTCGGGGGCGCCTTCAGCCGTTCGAGCGCTTCCGCGATGCCGTGATGCAGCCTCGCCCGCTCTGAGGGCAGCAAGTCGTCATACACAGCCTCTCGGAGCAGGGCGTGACGGAACTGATACGCGCCGGTCTTTCTGTCACAGGTGAGCAGCTGATGGTCGACGCATTCACGGAGGCCGAACTGAAGGTCCCGCTCGTCGAGTTCGGCTGTCGCCTCGAGCAGCGTCTGCTCCGCAGCTCGGCTCACCGCGCTGACGAGCTGCGCAGTCGCTTGCGCAGGCCCGGAGCGAGCTTCCACGCGAAGCAGCAAGGTGTCACGCAAGCTGACCGGCACGGTACCCTTCGCCGCTCGATCGGCAGCCAACAGCTCCTCGGTGTAAAACGGATTGCCTTGGGCCCGAGCGAACAGCCGCGCCACCAACTCGGGCGACGGATCGGACTCCAGGATCCCAGCGACCTGCCGCTCAACAGCCTCGGGTCTGAGCGGTGCGACGTCCATCCGGTCGACGTGCGCGCTCCGCGTCAGCCCCGCGACGAGTCGGCGCACGGGGTGGTCGCGGTTCAACTCCTCGCCGCGCACCGTAGCCACCACGCCGATGCGCTCGGAGCGCATGCTCTGCGCGAGAAAGTGCAGGAAATCCCTGGATGAGGCGTCGGCCAGCTGCAGGTCCTCAACCTCGAGCAGGAGCGGCACGTTCTCGGACAGCTGGCGAAACAGCGAAAGCAACCAAGCGAATACACGCGTCTGTGCGAATTGCTCACCGTTGATCGGTAGGACGCCAGGATCACCGAAAACGTCTGGAAAGACCCGAGCCAGCTCACTTCGAGCCCGCGCGGGCAACTTCTCGAGAGCATCTTCGAGCGCCGGAGCTGCATCGCGCAACGCCGCCGCGATCGGCGCGTAGGGAAATTCGCCTCCGGAGAGCTCGACGCACTCGCCGCGTAGGACGAGCATCCCTCTACGGGCCGCGTGCTTGGCCGCCTCGCGCGCAAGTCGCGTCTTGCCGACACCGGCCTCTCCGATGATCAGCATGACGTTCGGTTGTGCTTCTTCGGCCGCGGTCAAGGCGGTGGCGAGCCGCGCGATCTCGATCTCACGCCCGACCAGCTCTGGACTTGACAGTCCCGAGGAAATAGCTCGCTCCCCCGACGCGTCGTGGTTGCGCGAATTGTAAACGTCGAGTCCGCATGCGCGCGGGGACTCAGCGTTCGTCAACCGGAGCCGATCTGGCTCCCGGAGCGATCAGCGCTCCACGGTGATCGTCACCTTCAGTTTCCGCGTGTAAGCCTTACCGCTAGCACCAACGACCACGACGACGACAGTACATCTGGGGTCTCGGTACCGATAGAGGAGATTGACGGCGTGCTGCGAGAGCCCGAAGACGAGCCGTATCGGGTGCCCCGAGGTGATTGTTTGGGCAAAGTTCGCTAGATGTACGTTCGTGCGCGTCCCTAGGTTGATGGCGATCAGCGTCGCCAAAGCGGTGCAGGTCGTCACGGCCTGACCGCCATTGACTGGACACGACAGCGTTCCGTGGAAGCCAAGCGTGAGTGGCTGACCCGGGGGACTGGAGGGTGGCACGGTCCTTTGAACACCTCCGGGCTCCGGGACTGTCGCGGGCCGAGGAAGTGGGAAGCCCTTGGCGGGCGCGCTGACGTCGATCGGTCCCGAACCACCAAAGGCGGAACCGGCAAACAAAAGCGAGAGGCTGACGATCGCGACCAAGGTCAGCGCCGATCCTCGGACGATAATGCGCCGACGGTCGGACCCGTCCGCCCGTCCGATCGCCGGCTCCTCTTGCACGGCGTGTACATATCAGAGACGGCGCCTGGCTGGCAAGCGTGATTGTCGGTTTTCGCCATCTTGGAGATGACCCGAGTTGCCCAAACGAGACAAAAGTTACAAATCCTTCACCATGGAAGCGCCTTCGACTCCGCGGGCCTCAAGCGCCGCGGCGTCGCCGATCGTTGAGCCGTCGCCACGAGCTGCTCACGCTGCCCGAACCCTTTTCGGGTCGTGTTTTGGGAGGCGTAGCGAGCGGGGCCTCCGACCGCAAGGTCAGTTGGCCCAAATCGTTGTATCGCTACCGTTTCCCTGATGCGCGAGACCCTCAAATCATCCTGAACCCGTAGGAGAACACGTTGGCCGCCACAGAGATCGCCGACCCCGTCCGAGAGTTCCTCGCCGCCGACAGCCACCGGCTGCTGATCGATGGCGAGTGGGTACCTGCCGACGACGGGCGGACCTTCGACACCCCTGACCCGTCGACCGGCGAGCGCCTGGCGACGATCAGCCATGCGGGCGCAGCGGACGTTGACCGCGCCGTCGCTGCCGCACGCCGCGCATTCGCCGACGGCTCGGACTGGCGCAAGATGAGCGCTGCCGACCGCGGCCGCCGGCTCGGGGCACTCGCCGCGCTGCTCGACGCGCACGCCGAGGAGCTCGCACAGCTCGAGTCGCTCGACAATGGCAAGCCGGTCACGTTCGCGCGCTCGATCGACGTCGCCAAGGCCGTCGCGCACCTCGACTACTTCGCAGGCTGGCCGACGAAGATCGAGGGCGCGGTCGTGCCGGTAGCCCCGCGCGATGTCCTCTGCTACACCAGGCGCGAGCCCGTCGGCGTCTGCGCTCAGATCATCCCGTGGAACTTCCCGCTGCTGATGGCGGTCTGGAAGGTCGCTCCCGCGCTGGCCGCCGGCTGCACCACGGTGCTCAAGCCCGCCGAGCAGACGCCCCTGAGCGCGCTGCGGCTCGGGGAGCTCGCTCTGGATGCCGGCATCCCCGCCGGTGTGCTCAACGTCCTAACGGGCGACGGCGAGACGGGCGCGGCGCTGGTGGAGCACCCCGGCGTCGACAAGGTTGCGTTCACCGGCTCGACCGCTGTGGGGCGTGAGATCGCCGCCCGCGCGGGCCGGGCGCTGAAGCGGGTGACGCTCGAGCTCGGCGGCAAGTCGCCGAACATCGTGCTGCCCGACGCCGACATCAAGCGAGCCGTCAAGGGCGCCTTCACCGGCATCTACTACAACAGCGGCCAGGCGTGCAACGCGGCGTCGCGGATGCTCGTGCCCAAGGAGCTGTTCGACGACGTCGTCGGCGCGCTGGCGGACCAGGCCCGCCAAACGGTGCCCGGCCCGGGACTGGACCCGAACACGTTCGTGGGCCCGCTCGTCTCGGCCGAGCAGCACGAGCGCGTGAGCGGCTATATCGATGTCGGCCGCTCCGAGGCCGAGCTCGTCACCGGCGGCAAGAGCGACTTCGGCAACGGCGGGTACTACGTCGAGCCGACTCTGTTCACAACGACTGACGACGGCGCGCGCATCGTCCGCGAGGAGATCTTCGGGCCGGTGCTCGTCGCGCAGCCGTACGAATCGCTCGAGGAGGTCGCCCGGCGGGCCAACGCCGGCGAGTATGGCCTCGCTGCGGGCATATGGACCCGCGACCTCTCCAACGCGCACCGCCTCGCGGCACTGCTGCGCGCCGGGTCTGTCTACGTCAACGCCTGGGGCATCGTCGACGCCGCGGCGCCGTTCGGCGGCTTCAAGGCCTCGGGCGTCGGCCGCGAGCACGGCGCCGCCGGGCTGGACGCCTACCTCGAGCCGAAGTCGGTCTTCGTGCAGCTGTAGCGGGATCTGGACCCGCGCCCTTTTCGGGTTTCCCGGTCCTGAGCGGGAGGAAACGAGCTCCCGGATCGCTTGCAGGCTCAGGGAAGCAGGCAGGGATTGGGTATGTCGCCGCTGTTGAAGTCGCCCTTGATCGTCTGGGTGGTGAACCCAGGCTCCGGGAAGACGACGTTGAGCAGCCCGCCGTACTCGGTCGTGGAGCTGCCGCCGAAGTGGTTCGTCGTCCCAGGAATGAAATTGCCCCCCTCCTGCCAGGTGCACAGTAGGTGCTGCCGGCTGGTCGTGTAGAACGGATAGAACGCTGCACCGTGCGGTGGGTTGACGCAGTTGGCACCCGTTGTCAGGTCGCAGTAGGGCGGGTGGTCCTGCACGCCCTCGCTCTCGAGCTCGGGAAGGTCGGCCTCGAATGCGATCGTCGAGTAATTCCGGCCGAGGCCGGTGACGGGGCTGGTGAACATCACCGGCGTCGGGTGCAGTGCCCGGTCGACGACCGGGTTGGGGTTGGTGCCGGGCCAGTCCTTGCAATAGGACTGGCCGTGCCAATCCTCATCGGCGCTGAAGCACCCATCGATCATCACCAGCGTCGAGTCGGTGCCCGGGACACACTCGCTGTCGTCCTCGTCCAGGCCGCTCGCATCCTGACTTCCCGGGGTGGTGCAGTTCGCCTCGGCGTCGATCGCCAGGCAGTTCTCGAAATGCCCGATCTCGTCGGACATGGCCACGTTGTAAGTGTGGATCGACCACGTATTCCCGCGCGGGTTGGCGGTGGAGTACTCCGGGTGGAACGCGTAGGGCGCCTCTTGGCAGGTGCTCGACTTGGGTGTGTACAGGATGTGTCCGAACCCGTTCGCGATCGACGCGGTCATGGACCCGTGCTGACGGGTGGTCAGGTCGACGAGGTCGACCCGGAAGCCCGCCGGCGTGTCCTGCATGTGGATCAGGATCCTGTCTCCCGGGCTCATCAGCAGATCTTTGCTCAGGTCGGGATTGACTGCGCTGAGGTTCGGGTCGTCCAGCGTCCCGGTGAACAGCGGATTCGCCGGCGCCTGTGACTGCCCGCTGTGGGTGATGTAGGCCCAGTTGATGGGCTCGTCGCCGCCCAGGACATAGTTGTCGCAGGCCGGGGTGTTCGACACCCCGGTCTTCTGGTTCTGGGGTGAAACTGTCGATCGTCATCGCCGCGCAGTACTGGTGCGCGGTGCAGCCAAAGCCCTCAAACTGCGGCACGTAGCCCGGGCCCTGGGGCGACGCGGCGACCACGGCTGGCCTTGCCTCGACGTGAGGCCCGCCGATCCGGCGCGCGTGGTCGGGAAGGAATGGTTTCGCTCCGGGGTCTTTAGTCGTGACCCGCTCAACTGACGGGTCCAGTGAAAACCCGTTAGTGGAGGGATCAACGTGATGGTCAGTCAGTCAGCGAAGTTCCGCGCGGGTAGCGCCGCCGCCCTGGTGGGGGTGGCGTTGGTCGTTGCGGCGTGTGGCAGCAGCAGCACCGGCTCGAGCTCGAGCGCGGCGGCGTCTGCCCCGACGACATCCGCGACGGTGTCGCGCGCGGCCGCCACCGGCGCGGTGATCGGGACGGCCAAGGGGCCGGGCGGGATCTACCTGACCGGCACGTCGGGAAAGGCTCTGTACCTATGGGTGGCCGACAGCAATGGAAAGTCGAGCTGCTCAGGAGCGTGCGCCCAGGTGTGGCCGCCGGTGGTTACCAAGGCCAAGCCAGTCGCCTCCCACGGCGTGAGCGCCGGCGACCTGGCCCTGGTCACCCGCTCTGATGGCACCAAGCAGGTGACCTACAAAGGCCACCCGCTGTACTACTTCGTCCAGGACTCGGCCGCGGGCACGACCAAGGGTCAGGGCAGCGACTCGTTCGGCGCCAAGTGGTGGCTAGTCGGTCCCTCGGGTTCGGCGATCACCGCCGCCGGATCGGCGGCTGCTGCCGGCAGCGCCCCGGCGACCTCCTCCTCCAGCAGTTCGTCTAGCTCAGCGGGGGGCGGCTGGGGCTAGGGCTCGGAGAGGCGGTAGTGACACAGCGGTCTGCCGGTGCCCGCCCACAGGCGGGCACCGGCACGATAACCCGGTCCGGCCTGCAGCGGTCCAGGAGGAAGGGCCCGATCGGTCAGTGGGCGTTTGCTGCGGTCGCGGTCACCTCGCTGGGGGGCCCTTTGGCCCTGGCGGCGCTCGTGGTCCCCGGCGTTGTCGGGGATGCCAGCGCCTCGGCGGGTCTCGTCGTGCTCGCAGCCGTGGTGGTGTTCGCGGCCCCGCTGGCGATCTGGCTGCGCTACTCGCGCTTCATCAGTAGCTCCGGCGGGTTGTATGCGTTCGTCGAAGCGGCGGCGGGGCAGCGGGTCGCGCGCGTGCAGGCGGGGCTCTGGATCGTCAGCTACCTGCTCTACGTGCTCTACACCACCGTCCAGATTGTGTACGACCTGCTGCCGGCCGTTCTGCCCGGCGAGCATCGTTACCAGTCGTTACTGGCGCTCCTGATCCCGATCGCACTCGCCGCCGTGATGATCGCCGGGCGAGCCGCGACGCTGATCGTCATCGCTGTGATGGCCGTGGGGCAGCTCGTGCTGGCGGGCATCTTGGACGGGGTGACCGTCGCGCACCTCTCGACGCCGGCTTCGACGTTCGGGACCGAGGCGACCGGGTCGGTGGTCAAGGCGAGCGCTCAGACCTCGCTGCTCTACATCTGTGCCAGCCTGCCGTTGTTCCTCGGCGGGGAGCTCGCCGCCCCGGCGCGGACCACCCGGCGCGGTCTCGTCGGTGCTTACCTGCTCACCGCCGTCGTGGTCCTCCTCGCGGTCGCGCCGCTCGCGGCCGCGCCCGGGCTGACGCGCACCGCCATACCGGGAGTCAGCGTGGTCAAGCAGTTCGCCGGTCCAGGGCTTGCCGAGATCATCGGGGTCGGCATCGCGGTCAGCCTGGCCGGCGTGATCCTCGTGGAGTTTCTGGCCCTGACCCGGCTGGGGCACGCGATCGCTCCCGGACGGCTACGGACGGTCACGATCGGCCTCGGCGCCCTGGTCGTGCTCGTCGCGCCGTTTAGCTTGATCAACCCGGACGGCTTCTACAACGCCCTCGTCAAGCCTTCGCTGATCGCGCTATGGCTCAGCCAGCTGATCGTGTTCGCCGTCTACCCGCGGTTCGCTGCCCGCTATCGCCAGCCGATGTGGTCGGCGTGGATGCTCACGCTGGTTGCGAGCGGACTCGCGGTCTACGGACTGTGGATCACCGTGCACCAGCCCGCCAGCTGATCAACCCGCCGAGTGGTTTGCGAGGTACGCCGGCTCGGCGACGAAGGGTTCGCTTCCGGCGAGGATTGAGCCCCGCGGAGCATAGAACCAGCCGGCCGGCGCCGCCGTTGTGAACTTGACGAGCCTGAGCCTTTGTGCTGGCTGTGCGGTACCGCTTCGGCCACAGCTGAAAAACGACGCTCAGCACAGCAGGGCACGGCCCGGCCCGGCCCGGCCCGGGCCGTATGCAGCAGCGGGCCCCACCGAAACATTCCACCCGAAATGGCGGGTCCGGATGGCCGTCATGCTGTGTCCTCGGAGCCTCGCGCAGCGCTGCTGCGCGTCGGCTCCTGCGTCCTTGCCTGACGACCCCCGCACCTCGCCCTTTCAGGCGCAATGTTCCGGCGGGACCCACTAGATGTTGCCGTCCCCATCGCTAGGCGCGCCGCTGTTGTCTCCGTCGCCATCTCCGCCGTTGCCTTGAGGGATGCCAGTGCCTTGGCTGGACGGTGGAGATGCCGTCGTGCTGGACGGTGCAGCCGCCGTGGTTGGGGGAGGGGGCGGAGGTGGCGGTGGGCTCGCCGGCGTCGTCGTCGTTGGTGGCGTCGGATTCGTCGGCGTGAGCTGGGTCGTCGTTGCCGGTGGTGTCGGCGCCTCGTTCGGCGTGGTTGGCGCCTGGGCGAGCACCGGCGGCGGCTTGGGGGGTGGTGCGCGTACAGCAAAGGTTGTCCCGTCGCTCACCGAGCGGTCGCCGATCAGCATGACCACCAGGTGGTGGCGGCCCGGGCGGAGGTCGTGAAGCGTGAACCGGCGCGAGGGAAGCGCGAGGTTGCGCCCGTCGAGGGCATAGCGCAACCGAATGTGCGCGTTCCCGCGAGGGTCGTGGGTGACGGCTATGTGCACATGCACCGTCGCGCTCGTCTTCGCCCCGGACCGTGGGGACACAATGCGCAGGTGGGGGGGCACGGGGGCTGAATGAGAGCTCGCGGCGGTGACTGAAGTGCTCGCTGCGGTTGGTGACCCGGTGGTGCCGCTCGTCGAGCCGCCGCCACAGCCGGTGATAATCGTCGCGGCGGCGAGCACGATGGCGCTGGCCAGCACGCCTGACATCCGGTTCATGCGCCTCTCCTCTGGTTTGTTCAGTCCGAGTCGGTTGACCGTTATGGCCATGAAGACACCGGGAGCGCGGATACCTTCCCGACGACCGGCTTGCCCGTCACGACCCCTCTCGCTTCCTAGCCGACGAGCCGGGTCTGGCTGGCTGGGGAAGGTTTACCGCCTTGGAGCGTCTTCTAGCTCGAACCGTCCCCCGTCCAAAGGAGCAACATTGGTTGCACTGGCGAAATCCATTCGCTCACGCCCCCTCCGCATCGGTCTGCTCGGAGCGATATTGGCTGCCGGTATCACGACTGAAATCCTGATCGGGATGGCGATTGGGCGATCGCTCACCCTCGGGGTCACCCAGGCCCAAGTGAACAGCGCGAGCGGTATGAGCGCCCGCACCGGGATCGTCGTGACCTCGATCCGGCGCCCGGCCTACACGTTGAGCGGCGACAGCGCCCGTCACCCCGAGTGCGTCAAGGCCGGGGGGTGCTTTCAGATCTGGCCGCCGATAACCGTCTCCTCGACTAAGAGCCTGAGCAAGGCGGCGGGCGTGAAGGGCAAGGTCGGAACATGGCGCCGCAACGGATTCCTCCAGGTCACCCTGAACGGGCACCCCCTCTACAGATACGCCGGCGATACCGAGAAGCTCACGGCGAATGGCGACGGCATCCGGAGCTTCGGCGGCATCTGGCACGTGATCAAGGAATCGACCTCGAGCCCGGGTGCGACCACGCCCACCACTACCTCAGGGCCGACCTCAACCTCCCCGCCTCCCGGGTATTAGGCCAACCCCGGAGGATCAACGCGCAAACCGCCGGCTCCGAAGGTACTTCGGAGCTCGCGGCGGCGCGCGACAACAAACACCACCGACCGTCTCGCCCCATGGCACGATGAGCGCGCCCCGAGACCGTGGGCTCCGCGGGTCTCGAGGGTCACCACAATCCGGGAATGAGACGCCATGGGACGCGCGCGCGATAGGCGGCATTACTCGCCGCTCGCGAGGTGGCGTTCCTCCGCCCTGATCCGGACAAGCTGCCAACCGACGCCTAGCGCGTCGACGGCCACGTTCCAGACCGACAGGCTCTGAAGGAGATAGCCAACGCCTCCCAGGAGGTAGGCGCTGTAGAGCGGGTGCCGGACGACTGCGTACGGGCCGCCGGTGATGAGGCCCCGATCGGCCGGAACGACGCCAAAGGAGCGAGCCAGCTTGGAGAAGGCCCAAGCCCACAGCACGAGTCCGACCATCTGCATCCAAAACCCGACAGGGATGCCGGACACGTGGTAGCCGTCGGGTCGGACCAAGAACGACATGAACCAGCCGGCGTAGGCGGCGATCCAGTCCAGCGGGCGTCTGCTTGCTGTGGTTGGCGCGCGTCGGATCAGGAACACCGCTGCGACCCACCCCTGTTGGATGACGAACACCAGTCCTGCTGGTTGACCTGTCCGGAGAAAGGACTCGAGATTGGGACGGAGGAGGTACACCGCGAAGGCCGTCCCGGCAGCGTTGCCCGCAACGCACCGCAGCCGCGCTCGGCGCGTGCGGGTGGGCGTCGTCTCGGGCGCACACCCGATCGGCACCGATCGTGATCCCAACCCTGATCGTGCATCGCGTTCGTCGCCAGCGCCGATGCCTGCCCGGCCAACTGTCGCGGGGAGAAGTCCACACTCCCCCCCTGAAAGGTCATCGTCTGTGGGTGGCATTTCACACGTTTAGACGTCGGCGACCGGCACAAGCTTCCCCTCATGACACCCAACCGGCAGCATCCCGTTCGACCCGGGGCACGGCGGGGCGCGCGGCCGTGTCAGGCTCGCCCTGAGCCCTGGAAAGGCGGTGATGTAGCACACGCGACCCCCGGCGGCGCTCATACGCCCGGGCATCCGGAACAGGCCCCGCAGACTTCGCCGGGCATCGCGAATGCCCAGGTGCCGCCCCCGGGGGGATCGCAGCGGGCACTCAGCCGGTCAGACTACCCGCGGCGCGCCGCGTCGGCCTGTCGCGCGAGCGTGGTCAGCGCCGCGAAGAACGCCCGGGACTGGCCTTTGAACAGGCCCATGTCGGTGAGGAACTTGGCCACCCCCATGGCAGCGCCCTTGGTGTTGGTCGGGCGGATGATCGAGCAGACCGGCAGATCGGACCGGAGAAACGTCGTCGGATGGGGCATGATCAGGTTCGTCTGATAGTTCGGGCCGCCGAACGGGGGCTTGTTCAGGTTCGGGAACTTCAGCCCGTTGGTCGGGTCAGTCAGCGGCGGTGCGTTGCCCGCCTTATCGCTCCACGTCTGAAAGTGCATCGTTTCCGTCGGGCCGATGCTCAACACGACCCGCAGCACCTCGGGATCCTTGACCCGCTGGGCCAGCGACGGGTACAGGCTGGTCCCCCCCTGCTCGATCGTCGCGAAATGAAACCCGGCCGTGTTGGCGATCGCCTGGAGGTGCTTGGCCGGCTTGAGGTCAGCGTTTGATCTCGGTATCGCCGGGAACTCGCCTTTGAGCAGCCCCGGCACCGCCGGGGGAAAGGTGGCGCCAAGGTCGGGATTCCTACGACTGGCCCGGTAGCGAGTCCACCAGGAGGTGTCGAGCGTCAGCTGCATGATGTTGGTCAGCCGGCCGACCTTCTGGGCTCCGCTCGCGGTACTGCTCGGCAGCCTCCGGAACGGCGCGAGGTTCACCGGCTCAGCGCCGCGAGATTTGAGGTAGGCGTTGAGGAAGGTGAAGTGCGTCATCTCGTCATGGGTGTTGTCGTGCACGTACTGGGCCATGTCGGAGTCCAGGACGCTCACGGCAGCCGTGAATGCCTTGTTCCCGCTGCCACCGGGGACGGCGCCATCCTGAATCCCACAGAGTTCGTTGTACTGCTGCCAGAGATCGGTCTCGAGAATTTCAGCCGCCGACAGAAAGCGGAGGATGGCGGCATCCCCCCGCGTCAAGTCGCCCTTGCCGAACGCCTCTGAGACTCCGCCCAGCATCCCGGCGCCGAGCGCGGTGGCTCCGGCGCCGGCAAGAAATGCGCGACGACTGGTCCCACGCCGTGTGTGGTGCTCCGCCGACGAAGAGTTCGACGGCTCGAAGGACTGTGAGGTCACCTTTGCTCCAATCTGTTGTGGACGCCTCAGCCCTCAAGACGTCCGTGCCGCCGAGACCTTCCCGACACAGACGAAGCCTGCAACGCTCACTTCCGCCCGCTCCTCGTTTCAGCGAGCTTCCCGCCGCACAGCGTCACACGGTCGACGGAAGGATTGCCGCCCGCCGGCGTCTTTGACGACGACCCACCCTATGGCGACCCGGACGACATTCGGTATCGACCGCCCGCAGGCGAGCCGGCCGATGGGCGCCGCGGTGAGCGTGCGAATCGGGCTCCCGCCCGGATTGTTGGCGATCTCGACCGTTGCCGTGATCGTCGTCCTGGTGCCGGTGTTGGTGTCGATCGCGCAGGCTCTCCAGGACGCCCGCGGGCTGCCCTCGACGCGATCGAGGCGACGTCCGCCATGACGTTGCTGCTCCGCACGGGGCTGGTGACCGCCGTCGCTGTGCCCGTCAGCGGCGCGCTCGGCCTCTTCACCGCGTGGTTCGTGGAGCGGACGCGAGACCACGACAGCCTGCTGGCCTACCTTGAGGGCGCGACGAGGTAGGTCGGGTAGGCGGCGTTGTGGGGCTTGATCGCGCGGCGATGCAGTGCGGACGGGTTCCTGGGAGCGCTTGAGCTGGGCGGGGCCGGGATTGAACCCCGCGACCTTCGGGTTATGAGCCCGATTTGGGCCGTCCGGCTGGTACGAGCTGATGCCGCGCAATGCCCGTGAATGCAGGGGATTCGGGCTGTTCGGGCCGTGTCGTCGTGACGGCCCGAAATCGGCCCGTTCGGCGCCGTTCGTTTGACAAATGTTTGACACCAACGAACCCCACCACGGCTGCTGAGCTGCGAACACGGGCACCGTCGCGTGACTCGCACCGAGCACGACGGCACCGATCACGGTAATCAGCAACACCTACGACGGCAAGCGCCTCAACAGCCCAAATGACCTAGTCGAATACTCCGACGGCTCCATCTGGTTCACCGACCCGAGCTACGGCATCGACAGTGACTACGAAGGCCATCAGGCCGAGAGCGAGATCGGCGCCTGCAACGTATATCGCGTCGATCCACAGACCGGTGAGACCGCGAGTCGTGGCGGACGACTTCGTCCGCCCGAACGGCATTGCCTTCTCCAGCGACGAGCGGCATCTGTACCTCGTCCGACACTCGCGAGCGACCACATCCGCCGCGTTCGGAGTGGTCGACGACGCCAGCCTGACGGCGGGCGAGGTCTTTGCCAGGTGCGATTCGGGGTCTTCGACGGACTGCGGCTCGACGGACTTGGTCGTATCTGGGCTGCGGCTCACGATGGACTGCACTGCTTCGACCCAGACGGCACTCTGCTCGGGAAACTCCACCTTCCCGAGATCGTGTCTCAACCTGACCTTCGGCGGGCGCAAGGGAAACGATCTATTCATCACCGCCACCAGCTCGCTGTACGCAGTCCGGCCCCACGTCACCGGAGTCCGGTACCCCGCCTCTCAACGACCGAGCCCGATCCTACCTACGGTCTTCGATCGAGCCCGCAGTAGGCCCAGGCTGGGGATGTGTGGCAACGCACGCGGGCCAAAACTCGACCCCTCTTGGTTCCTCACCGGTCTCAAGCGGATCCCGCGTTAGTGAAGGAGCGCGTGATCGAGCAGGTCTTGCCATCGCGCTTGTCGCAAACGGCGCCCCCGCCATCGAACCGGTGAGCGCACCCAGCTCCCAGCTCGAGTTTGCCAAGCCACTCAGGCTCATCATCGCGCCGCTCGACGGGGCAGCACAGGTAGACCTTGCCGCGCGGGTTCGGATACCCAAGGCGCAGCATCTCGTCTTGCGACTGGACGAACCAGGCCCCGGCCCGTGCCCAGAGAGAGGCCGAAGGTCAGGACCATAGAGCACATGTCGTGTGCACGCAGGATGTCAGCATCGGCTGCCACTGCGCCACGGCGGTCCCCTGCGCGGACGTTGTACAGCCCGTTGTGGTCGACCCATCGGCGGTGTGCTCTTCCTCTCAAGTATCCGCACAGGACGGGCGCATCCGACGGCGGAACCGACAGCGCGGGGAGCCGGCGATCCTTGTCAGACTGCACCGGGACTGTCGCGGTGGATCACGGTCCTCCAGAAGCGGCTCCGCTCGTGCTGGGTCGCCCGGTCAGCCACGTGATCGATCACCTCCGCTAGAAACCGATCGAGCGCCGCCGTGCCGACTGCGCCGGCTGGCGCCAGGACGCAGCGGAAAGGCACCGAGTCCCGGCAGCACCTCGTGGTGCTCCATGAACGGGTGCGCTGCTCGTCGCCCGGATAGATCACGTATGCCCCGGCAGACCGCCGGATAGCGTCGCGGTATGCGTGCATCTTGAGCAAGT
The DNA here is from genome assembly GCA_963731395.1 of uncultured Solirubrobacteraceae bacterium. Lineage (GTDB taxonomy): Bacteria > Actinomycetota > Thermoleophilia > Solirubrobacterales > Solirubrobacteraceae > Palsa-465. The sequence goes on along the minus strand of CAVSVH010000007.1, from coordinate 78,991 downwards.
CCTCGCGCTTGCTCCGGGCGAGACGCTCGACGGCCTCGGCCTCGGCCGCGCGCGTGCCGTCAAGCTCGTCCGGCGGTGCGAACTGCTCGTCGACGAACTCCACGCGGTACTTGGCATCGAAATGCAGCCACACGGCCAGTTCATCGGCAGCGATGCCACCCGCAAGCCCGTCCGGCCGCAACCGAAGCGAGCAGTCGGGCCGCATCGCGCGGGTCCAGGATGAGTCAGGGCGAGACGAGACGAGGAACTCACGGTTGAAGTAGAGATCCGCCGTCAGGTTGCGCCCACGGCCGACGAGCACCCACGTGAGCCGGCTGCGACGCCCTCGTGGAAAGCCGATGCTCATCCCGTCGCTCGAGCGCTCCATCACGAGGCCCGAAAGGTCGGCGCCGCAAACGCGACCGACGCTCTTCGCGAGCTGCAGAAACGCCCAGTACTCGTACAGGGTCGCCACGTTGCGCTGGCTGGCGGCGAACGCGTCATCCAGATCCCAATCGAGGGCCAGCTGTGCTCCCATCTCCGTGAGGACGAATGTCCGCAAGAGCTCCCGGTAGCCAGCGCGCTTCTGCAGCACCTGGTTCGCCGTCGGGAACGACCCCAGGCGACCCACGGATCGGAACATCGGCGCGGACAACGTCCGGTCGATGACGGCGATCACCTCGGCCGCCGCATCAAGACCTCGCGAGATCGGTCCGGTGATCTGTACCCTGCGCGGTCAGCACCGTCTGCAACGTTCAGCGCCAGCTCGCGCCAGTGCCGCAGCGCAAAGGCGACAAAGCGGTTCGGCTCGGTGTCGAGCGTTTCCTCGCTGCGGCTGACGGCTATGCGAGCGGGAAGACTCGCGACGGGATTCGCCCGCCGGCGCGCGAACGCGGGGCCCGGGCCGAGTCAGCGCCCGGATGTTCCGAGAGCTGCCGCGCATCGGCGTCCCGGGGAGGTGCTGCTCCTCGTGGTCTATCCATGCCCGGTGCGGTCGGTTCAGGACCAGCGCCAGATCGCGCTCACCAGCCCCCATCATCCGCGCATGTAGAAACGCGAACTGCTGGTACAGAAGCTGCGGCCTCTGCGCAGCGGTCGTGTTCTAGCGCAATGGTCGCTGGGGCGAAGCCCTGCAACACCGCCTCGGTCGCGACCTCGGCGATGTCGGTCGAGCATCTGGCGATATTCGGTCAGCGCCTCGAGCTTCTTTGGTTCCACGGAAACGACGGCGTGGCCCTCGACGCTCCTCGTCCGCGCACACGCACACCGATTCGCCCGACGTGTTGCCTCGGCAGCATCCGACCTCGCTTCCGAGATGAATCGTCGAAACTGAACAACTCGTCGCCAGGAACGATCTCGAGTGAGTCGGAGTCGTCGAATCCGCACGACCGAAAAGAGGTACGTGCCCTCCTCTTCCACGACGGCCCGGTCGGCGACACTCTCGAGACGGTCCCGTCTTCCCGGCAACCGCGCGAGCACAAGATGCCCGACGGTCTCGCCGGACGCGATCACGAATCGGTGCGACAACAGAGTCTGTGTTCACTCCGTGAAGCTCACGAACTGCGCTTCGATGAGGACGCCGATCATGCGCTCGAGCTTGTCCGCTGACAGCGGCATCCGCGCACCCAACGTCTGCTCGTCCTCTGCTCGGCCGCGAACGACCGCATCTCCCGCAGCTCGCGTCTCGACTCGGGCCCGGGTGCCGTGCACCTTCGGGAGGAGCTTCGTGAGCATGATCCAGTCCAGGACTGACCAGCGATCTTGGACGCCCGTCGCGTGGAGAAACGCCGCGTACCGCAGCGCCTCATACAGCACGCGATGACCAAACTCGTGTCCCGACTTGCGCGAGCAGGGAATGGAGCAGGACAAGGTGCTCGGCCAGCGCGTCGACGCTCGGGGTGAGCGTTCGTGTGCTGCCAGTTCGTCGTCGACGATCGCGCGCACGAGCGTCTGCCGATGGACCTGCGCGCCCCTCGTCAACCGGTGTCGGCCGGCGCAGAGCTGGATCGAGGTCGGCTGCAGTGGTGCGGAACTCGAACGTGAATGCGCGGTCGAGAACCTTCGGCGAGAACAGGTACGTGGTTTCGTCAACATTGACCGTGCCGATGACGACCAGGTTGCGCGGCAACGGCACCCGGCTTGCGCCTTCGACCGCAACCCATTCGCCGTCGGCATGCGTCAAGCACGGGCAAGATCGGCAGTCGCGACTCGACCCCCGAGAGGAAGTCCGCGAAGTAGCGCTCGACGTGAGCCAGGTTCATCTCGTCGAGTACCAGCAGGTACGGCTCATCCGGCTCGTCAGCGGCCCGTAGCACGAACTCCAGCGCGTCCGGTACCGCCCACACCTCCTTACCCGCCGCCGACCGAAGGGCATCCGGATAACCGAACAGGTACTCCGGACCGGTCCAGTCCGGACGCACCGGAACGACCAGCGACCGTGGACGACCCTGGTCATCGCTGCCGACCCACTCGCCGAAACCGCATCGCGAGCTGCGTCTTCCCAGAGCCGGACTGTCCGGTGATGATGACGAACGGCTTCGTTGTCACTGCCGCGACGAACGACGCGACGAGGTCGCGAGACAGCCGCAGACCGCTCACGTTCAACCGCCTCAGCAAATGCCACGTGCCGCGGCACCTACATCCTCTCGGTGTCGGAGTGAGCGGTCGATTCCGGTGACATCATCGTGGTGTCGGTGCCTCCGTCGCTTCGGCTTCCCTCGCGGCTCGCAGCGTGCCCGAGACCAGCAGCTCAGCGTACGCATCAAGTAGCGCTGTAACCGCAGATCTGTTACCTCGGTTCCGAGTAGCGATTCCGACGTGAACCGCCGATGGACAACCGTCGAAGCCACGTAATCCCGTGCGAGTCGCTGACCCACCGAGCTCGAAGGTCCTTGTCGAGGCGCGAATCCGAGTTCGCCTAGAGCGCCGAGCTTGGACGAAGCAGTTGCGCGCGACGGTCAAGTTCCACGTACGCCTCGCCGTCGTCCGAGCGTCTGATTGAAGCTCCGTCACGCCCTGAGCGATCGTCACCTCAACCGCAGAAAGGTCCTCGCGGAATAGCAGCACCGGATACACGCCATGCTGGGTCGTAGTCGGTTTCACGCGGATCCAGCACGGCGATCCACGGAACGCCCGCCCAATTGCCTTGGCCGACCGACGGTCTTACCTTCGCGCCGGCGAGCGACTCCGGAAGCAGCTCCTCGATGACCTTCGCGCACCCGCGAAGCGCGTCCACCGCCGGGTGAGCGTGACCGAACTTCGTCGCCCGTGCCTCGCCGAAGAGCTCCATGAACCGCCGCAGCCCAAGCGCGAGATCGTCGGAGCATCAGTTTCGACGACCTCGAACCCAAGTTGACGTGCCTTGTCGACCGTCACGCGACCGCCACTGAACTCCGACGGTCTCAGTGGGCCGACGCTCAGGAAACTGAAAAGCGTGCGCGGCGCCGAGGATTGCCTTCGATGGAAACGTCTCGCCCTCATATGCGATCTGAACCGACGCGACCGCTCGAACCCGTACTTCTGGAGAAACGCGACCTCGCCGATCTCCCGGAACTCGTTTATCGCCTGAAGGACCGCCGAGCGATCGGTGAGATCACGTAGAGCCACGGCAAGACCCTAACGAGATGGCGGTCGGAGCGCCGTACGGGATGTCCGTCAAGCTCGGAGCCGCGAACAGCGCCGAGCGGCGGCGACGAGGATGTCTCGGTCTGGCATACCTTTAGCCAAGTCGCGCGGGTACGCCTCGATGGCGACCCGAGCTCATCGCCAGGCCGTGGTACGGGACGACTCAGTCGCATCGACGCAGCACATAGGTGACAGGCGCTAGCGGGGCCCGGGGTCACCCGCTGATTGGTGCCGCCAGCAAGCCAACGCATCTACCCGACCGAGGGCATCGCGGCGATGGTCGTCCCCAAGGGCCTCGACACGCCTAAGCGCCGATGCGCTCAGCGGGTGGGAATCTGACTCGACTTGGCGGCGTACCGTCGGACGGCGGCCATGTCCTCAGCCGAGCCGTTCAGCGCGGCAACGAAGCGACCGAACGCCTCTGCGGAGATCTCAATCCGGTGCGCGGGCGCAAGGACCTTCGCGCTCGCTCAGTGGCCACAGACCGCACGAAGCCGGTCAGCGTCTCGCCGCTGAGCGCGGCCGCGGCACGCAGGAGCAACTCCTGCTCGTCGGTCACGCGCATGCTGATACTGCGCGCGCGTTTCCCACGGCCCTGGGACATGTCACAAGCGTACGTCCCGGCATGTACGTCAGCAACCGCGCGACCCACGTCGATCTTCGGGCAGAGCCGACCGGCAAGCTCTTCTGGGGCGGGGTCTCACTCGTTCGCCGTGCACGAGGACTGGCGCGGCGCGCGGTCGACTTCAGAGGATTGTGTTCTTCTTGATCGAGGGATCCGCCTCCACCGGAGAAGCCCCCACTTCCGATTTGGCGACGGCCCGGACGGGCGTCGTCAAATCGGAAGTACCCCCGCCGGAGGCGCGGCCGAGGTCGCCGGTCCGTCTCGCGAGCTACCGCACCCTACGACCGTCGTAGACCAGCCGGACGAGGCTGCCACCGCCGCCCCAGGGACCCCCAAGCTCCCTCCCCTCGGCGAGCGCCGACGGTCCATCGACCAGTCGGCGTGCACCACGATGACGACGAGCGGCCCGCCGCACCCCCACCCCATATCGGCCACACCCCGATCGCGCCCATCCTCCCCCGGCGGCGGTCGAGGCACAACCAAGTTTGGCCTATGAGCGATCGCCGCGCTCGGTGGTCCCGAGACGCTTCTCGCCGTGGCTGTCGGGCAAAGATTCACCAGTGACCGGCCAAGTGGCGGATTGTGCGTGATCAGCCGCGCCGGCGATCGCGCTCGGTGCTAGGCGGTCGCGGGACCGATCCAGTGGGTGTGTAGCTTCAGCAGGTTGTGAACTGCTGCCTGCAGCCGCCACTCTGAGCGTACTGCGGCTCTGCCTCTTCGTTGGAAGCGGCGGAACCCGCGGTTGAACTTGTTCTGCGCGAACACCGGCTCGACCGTCGCCTTCCGGTGCTTGTAGAGCTCGTGGCCGGCGTCGCTTGCGAGCACGCGCGCGCATGAACGCGTAGGGACCTTTGTCCCAGCCCGGCCTGATGTCTTCTGCGCAGCCCGGCGTCGGGTGGGACCAGCACCTGGATCCCGTCGCTGACGATGTTCTCCATCTGCCGCGTGTGCCAGTAACCAGCATCGGCCAGCACCGTCTCCGGTCGCTGAGTCGATGCCGGCATCCTCGAGCTCGCGTAGCGCGGCGCGGACAGCCGGTTCGAGGTGACCGAAGTCGGGGCTCTCAACCGCGATCTCCGCGGCGACGATGATCTGCCCTCGGGTGACCGCGGCCTGTGCGTTGTAGCCCTGGATCGTCGGCTGCCCCTGGGTGCGCATCATCCGGAGTCCGGATCGGTCTTGTTCATCACACCCTCTGGCACCGGCGGCGGCTGTCCATGGCTTCGGTGGCATCCCGAGCTTGCTGTCCCCGACACCGCACCCGCGCGCCGCTCAGCCTGCCAGCGCTCATAGGCCTCACTGGCCTGGATCTCGACCTGGTGGTTCTCCTCCAGACGCTGCAGCGCCTCCAACAACCGCCGCGCGATCACGACGCGATCGGCTCAGCGGCCTGCTCGCGGCGGCGCAATCAGCTCCTTGTGAGCCTCCCGCTGCCACGCCGCGTCGACCACCAGCCACGGTCGACTCAACTCGCTCCGGATCAAGCTCGATCCGCGCGACCTCCGGCTCCTCGCTCGCGGCCGGCCTTCTGCGCAGCCGCTCCTTCGCCGCCTTGAACGCCGCCCGGCGGCCCTCCTCGGTGCGCAGATGCTCGGGCAGCTCATCGCCGCGATCCTCGCCGAACAGCCCGTCCTCCCACCGGTCGGTCTCCTCAGCCTCCTTGAGGATGTCCGCGACCAGCTTCTCGTAGGTGCGGTTCGCGCCACGCGACGCGTTCGCGCGGATCTTCGTGCCATCGATCGAGATCACCCCGACCTCGACCAGACCCGCCTCCTCGCACAACGCCAGCACCGCCGTGAACAACTCGCCGAGCGCCCGCTCGTGCCGGCGGCGGAACTCCGCGATCGTCGAGTGATCCGGCACCCGCATCGCCGTGATCAGCTTGTAGGTCACATCCTCCCGGCACGCCCGCTCGATCCCGCGCGAGGACCGGTTCCCGCGCGCATACGCGTACAAAAGCAGCGCCACCAGGTGGATTCAACTGGTTGTCGCAACGCCCGACGTTGAGGAGTTGCGATGCCCAGGAGAAGCCGCGCTTTGGATCGTGCCGCTGCAGCCGGGACGCGGTGCGGTGGACATCCGCCTGCTGGGCGGCGGGAACATCGGGTCCGGTTCTGGGAGGCGATCGCTCGAGGGGCATCAAGCGTGGACGCGCCGCGGTGAGGCGGGTGTCTTGCCGAGCATTGGTGTCCGGTGGTTCCGCAAGGGTGGCGGGATGCCGCCTCTCAGCCTCGCGCCGGTGTCTGGGCGTTATCTGTCCTTCACCGAGCGGGAGGAGATCGCGGTCCTGCTCGCTCGTGGTTCTGGGGTGCGAGAGATCGCGCGTCAGCTGGCCGGGCGCCGTCGACGATCTCCCGAGAGCTGCAACGGAACTCAGCGCTCCGGACCGGCCGCGCCTGAGTATCGGGCCTCGACCGCGCAGACGCATGCCGAGCGTCGCGCTCGACGACCGAAGCCGGCGAAGCTCGCGGTCAACCCGGAGTTGCGTGCGCTATGTGCAGGACCGGCTCGCCGGAGCCGTGCAGCGGCCCGACGGGAGCGTTGCCGGTCCGCAGATCAGCTGGCGCTGGGCGGCGTCAGCGGACCGCGAAAGGACCGGCGCTGGGGACAGTGCTTGGAGCCCGGAGCAGATCTCCTCTCGACTGCGCGTTGACTTCCCCGATGATGAGTCGATGCGTGTTTCCCATGAGGCGATCTATCAGTCGCTCTATGTCCAGGGCCGCGGAGCGCTGCGCCGGGAGCTGACCGCTTGCCTTCGGACAGGTCGGGCGCTCCGGGTCCCCAGAAACAGGACGTCGAGGGGCAACCGAAGCTTTGTGACTGACGAGCTGTTGATCAGCGAGCGGCCTGCTGAGGTTGATGACCGTGCTGTCCCGGGTCACTGGGAAGGCGATCTGATCCTCGGTATCGACCGCTCTGCGATCGGCACGCTGGTCGAGCGCTCAAGCCGGTTCACGATGCTGCTGCATCTCCCGCCGATCGAAGGTCACGACAGCCCGAGAACGAACAGCAGCCCGGCTCGTCACGGGTGCCGGCGCCGCGCGCCGTTCGTTACGCGATCGCTGACACGATCACGACCCTCCCCGAGCAGCTTCGACGGTCCTTGACCTGGGACCAGGGGATCGAGATGGCCCAGCACGTGCGACTCCGGCTCGACACCGGTCTGCAGATCTACTTCTGTGATCCACGAAGCCCGTGGCAGCGCGGCACCAACGAGAACACCAACGGGCTGCTGCGCCAGTACTTCCCCAGAGGCACCGACCTCGCCCGCCACAGCGCCGAGGAGCTCGCGGCTGTCGCGGCGGCGTTGAACGGTCGACCACGCAAGACACTCGGGTGGAGGACACCCGCCGAGGTGCTCACCGAGTACTTGAGCGCCGCGGCCTGATCCCGCCTGCAGCATCCAACGCGCGTCACCTGCCGGACTGCGCGCATCCCTGGGTTGCCCGGGGGCGTCCGGACGGACGCGCACGGCTATCGCCGTTCCGGCCCGCCCTCCGGGCGAGCCTCCACGACGACAGCCGTCATCCCGCAAGTCGAACCCAGTTGTCACCTGCTCCTTCTAGAGTCACAGGCCACACCGTGTTGCGACGACCGGTTGAGCTCAGGCCATCATCGACGGCTCATACGCCGCCCGACCCTGACCGTTCTCCCGATACGCCCCATAGAAGGCGCTCAGATCCATCTGCTCGACCGCCCCCAGGATCGACCACACCACGTGATCATCCGGCACCCAATCCGTCAAATCCGGAGGCATCAACATCGACTGCCCCCGGTCACAAGCGATGAAGTTCTGTGGCATCACGGAATGGTCTTAAACCGCGCCGGACGTCACACCTTTGCCCGACAGCCACCGCCAATTGCAGGGCCGCGATCCGACGTCCAAAAGCGCGTTCTGCCTATCTATGCGCCGAGAGTCCATCGGTTCGTTCCGCACGAAGCCTCGCCGGCTCTCGCTGGCCTGGGGGCTATTCGAATGCCGCCCAGCTCGCTGGCGACGGAAGGAACGGGGACTGACCTAAGCAGTCAAGAGGCGTGCTCACGGCGCCGCTCGTGAGAGAGTCGCGCCAACGTTCCGGCGCGCCGGAATGCTTCGTAGGATGGAAGGAGCACCCCGAAGGCGGCACTGGAGGCTGGCAACTCCCTTGACGAGCTCACAGCGCCATGGGTCGCCTCCGAACGCCGCGAGTCGCACTCAAGCGCCTGCTGACCGTTAGACGGTTGACGTTACGACGAATGTCGTTGTCGACTTCGTCGCGCAGGAGCCATGATCGGAGCTCCACGAGGAAGGCGAAGTTCTCCTCGCTGATGCCGCGGTCGTGGGCGGCGTCGTTCCGGATCCCGTTCAGCTCTACTAGCCACTCGGTGCGGTTCTTGCGGCCGTTGAGGCCCTCGTCGCCTGGGCGGGTGTAGCGCTTCTCGATACAGGCTCTTCCAGAGGTCCTCGTTGTACATCAGGACCTCTCGGTAGCTCGATGAGATACATGCAGTCCCACTCAGTAACCTCTTCGTCGGCTCCCGATCCAGGTTGATCTCGACCGCCGTGACCGCTGTCTCCTCGCGAATCTTTCGCGGGATGCCGTCTCGCTCCCAGTTCGGACCCGAACTCGTCCTCGAGGCGCTTTCGGATGTCGTCCTTCATGAACGCCTCAAGGCTCTTGACGATCTCTGCCGCGTCGAGGTTGAACTGCTTGTCCTGAGCGGCATGCCACTCGTCTAGTCCTGAGGGGTTGAACTCCTGGCGTGCCTCGCGGACGGCGCTCTGAAGGCGTCGGTGGATACGTCGAGTGCCACCGCCTGATCCATACATCCGTCGGTAGCCTGCGGCGTCCTCGGAGCTCAGATGCCGCTCAGGTGGTCGATCAGCGGGTCCAAGTAGTACTTGCAGCTGTCCAGCAGCTCCGACGGTCGAGTCTGTGAGTGGCTTGAGCCCATCGTGCTCGACCAGGTGGTCGACGATGTCGCTGAGGAGCCGCAGGAACGCCTCGACGCCGTTGTTCATGAAGACGAACCCGCCTTCGGCACCCCCGAGGCTGAACTGCGCCGGCAGCCCCTCGCTCAGGTAGCCGAACGCCGCCTCGAGGAACGGACGAGCGCGTCGAACGTCGCCTGATTGCCGCCGCCGTAGAAGGTACCGAGGCTCTTCGCGGTGGTCTTCGTGAACCTACCGATAAAGTTGTCCGCGGTTCAGGCCGTTGCTAATCGCGTCGATGGTGATGCAGCGCAGGTTCGATTTCGTGTTCTCGCCGATGATGACACGGTCGAACAGCGGCGATGTCTTCTGCTCGCCGAGGTGCTGGGCGATGCGCAGACGTAGTGCCCTGCGCGCGCTCGGCGAGATCGTCAGATTCCCACAGCAGATCGGAGTTCAGCGTGTTTCGCAGGTTCTTCGGGACCGCCTGCTGGTTCTCGTTGATCTGCATGAACAGCTCGACCTGCTTGTCGCGCGGCAGGTTCACGAATGCGACCACTGGGATCAGGTCGGTCGCTGCCCGGGACGAGAACTGCGTACCCGTACAGCCGATGTTGTCCGTCGATCACGTAGGCGGCTCGGTAGGTCTGCGGGAGATGCAGCATCCCGATCTTTGACCTCGGCTCAGCGGTCTTGCCGGCGAGGTCGAACCGAAGGTCAGGCCGTCCCGGACGTTCGACGTTGACGATGATGGAGTTCGGGAAGAACCCGTGCTTGGAAGTCGACGAACTCTGTGACCTTCTTCAGCCGCGACTTCTTTATGAGGCGCTGGTAGGTCGGCATCATCGCGCTGTTCGCCTGGTTGCGATGCAGCACGTACGACATCTTCAGCAACCGCTCGGGCTCGATCATGAATGAGTAGTACGTGTACCCGCCCATCGAGCCCCTGAATAGCCGGGACTATCGCGTCCATCTTCGGGATCTTCTGCCCCGCGAACAGTGCGCCGAGCAGCTGATACTTCGCCGCCGCTCCGAGGTGATCGGCGAGACCAAGGAAGTAGTCGACGGTGTCCTCGGACATGTGGAAGATGTCGGCTTCCTTCATCCGCTCGGCGACCTCTTTAGAGACCGTGTAGTTGTTTGTGGCGAGGATGAACTTGACCTTGCGCTGCCGGTATTCCTCCCGCAGACGCCGGATTATCCCGTCGCGCTGGCCGGAAATTGCCTCGATCTCCTTCTTGAACTGGCCCGTCCGGATCGTCTCCGTGGACTTGCACTCGATAACGAGCACGACCTCATCGTCGGCGGCAAACACGTCGATCTGCTGCTGCTGATTCTCGGCGTCGCCGTAGCGGAGCTTGAAGCCACGGTCAGCGTTCAGGTGCGTGAACTGGAGCTGCGCGAACGTCGGCCCAAACACGATCCTCGAACGCGATGTCGTGAGGCTTTGGGCGGCGCATCTTGGCCTTGAACTTCAGTCGAGTATCAAGCACCCAACCATCGGCCTCATACTCAGGTATCTGCGCGTGCTTGATCGATTCGATCAAGTACCCGGACAGGCGCCGCCGCGCCTCGGCGTTGATCTTCCGCGCCGGGATCAGATGGTCCCTGATGAGTTCTCCTGGCAGCGGCTCAGGCACTGGGCTTGCTCAGATCAGATCCGTGACCGGGGAGTCGGTTGAGGGTGCCCGCTCGCGCGTTGAAGCCGTGGGTCGGGTGCGCCGGATAGTTTCAAGTCGGCAATGGCCTTCTCGGACACCTCGGCGACTGGGACTTTTGCCGAGTTGGTACTGATGTAGTAAGCACCGCGCCGCTGGCGCTAGATGAGGAGGCTGCGCGGGCGCGGGCCCTCGCGCGTACATCTTGATTGTCTAGCACGGCGAAAGCGACAGTATGAGTTCTGCAGAAGGATGGCGAGATGCCCGGACGGAATTGTTGCCGCCGAGGGTACTAAAGCGCCCCAGTACGGTCCTTGTCGATACCCGGAACCGCTCGCGCGCGAGTTCGACCAAACGCGTTCCGGAGAGGCCGTTGCTGCTGACGCCGGTTGGAAAGGTCACAAGCGCTCGGCATTGAGACGCAGCCAACGCGTCAAGGAGCTCCGTCACCGCCGAAAGTGACTCAGTGCGAAGGCTGAAACGCGACGACGGACGTTCAGCACGGGGCGGATATCTGCCAACTCCGGAAACCTCCGACGTCCGGGTGCGAGCGACGGTCTCGAGAACGTGGTAGAAGCGGCTGTATTGGACCGCTGAGTAGGGAGGATCAACGATGGCGAGGTCCGTCGGCTTCAGCCGACGAGCCTCCACCAGGGCATCGCCCACCCGAGAACGCCCGATCCGCAGTGCATGCCGACCGGACATTTCTGAAAGCCACGTCTCGATACGTGCGATCGGGTCGCGGCCCCAGACCTCGCGGATGTAGGCTAACGCTGTTGGAGTAGGCTGAAACGGCTGGGCTGTATGGCCCGGCGCGGCTGCACAGTAGCCGGCGGCAACTATCACCCCTGCATGGCAGAGAGACCTCTCTGGCTCGTTCTCCGGAAGGTGCGCCAAAAGGGTGTCTAGGGCGAGCGCTTGGCTCGGCGAGAAGTAATGGCCGCCGTAGGCGCCCCAGACCGGGCCGCGTCCCTGCTCTTCAGCGCACACCTTTCGTGCCTCGTAGACCATGTCAGGGCTCAGGGCGCCATTCTCGCTCGTCCAATATCGGCCCAGCCGAGACCGACGTAAAGCCTGCTTCGCGGACCGGAGCCAAGTGTTACGAAGATCATCTGCGTTGGCGGGCATTTTCCGTCCCAGGATTGCCCGGGCAAGGACAACTGAATACTCCTGCAGGTCGTATGCATAGACTGGCTTGCAAGTTTGCTCCGCAGCAAACCAAGCTACTGCCGCTGAGCCGGAGAACAAGTCGACGATGCGTGCCGAGGCGGTCGCGTGGTCGATGATCGATTGCCCGAAGCCATTAGTGAGCATGACCCGCTTTGAACCCATGTACTTCATGCTCATGCTGCCAAGCTCCAGAGCGCAACGCGCTCGCACCCAGAGAGAACGGCGAGCTCGCTTGATGTCGCCTGGAAGAGCGCGAAGACGCTGCCATCTTGGCCACGTTGCATCGCAAGCTCGAGCTGACTGAGGGCTGCCTCGACGTCTGCCCAGAGGTCTGTAGGCTCGGCCGGAGCGCTTCCAGTCTCGTAGAAGACCACGACTCTCGCCGAAGGGATCACTCCAGAAGCGATAGTCATCGAGTGAAATCTGTGCGGCGTGAAAGAGTCGCGCGGTCGCACCGGTCGCCACTCTGAGCAGTAAAGCTGCCCGCGAGATTACGTTCGCGTGGTTGGTTGCATCAAGATGACCCGTGCGGCTGTTTGCAGCGGTGAACAGAAGTGGGGTCTGTGCGCTCTCGCCGCGGATCAAGAAGCGGCCGAGTGAGGATGCAAGGCCGCCGCCCGCGTTAGCCTGGAGTGTGCGCGCGAGGGCCTGCTCAAAGGCAGCATTCCCTCGAGCCGAGCTGCCCGTGGTCGTCTCGAACGCGCGCTCTAGCGTCAGCCGAAGCAGGTGGCGGTCGATCTCGTGGAAAGGGTCACCCGGAGCGGGCTCGAACAAGGGCCAGAACCGCGCGATGAAGTCTGTATCTCCCACCGAGTTGGGCGTCGGCGGCTGCCGCAGGATCGTCGGTCGGTAGCTTGCCTCATTACGGGTGTCTCTGTCGCGGCTGAACATGCGGATATCGAGTCCCCAAGTCCGCAGCCAGTCCCGTCCCAGCGGCGTCCAGGCGCCGCTACCGAGCCGAAGTCCATCGACCCACTCGTCGATGGGTCTGCCGCGGGGACGGACGGCGCCGGCTAGCAACGCTGCACCCGCCGGGCGGTCTGCCCAGAATTCGAGCGCTAGCCAGGTGATCCGATGGGTCCCGCCCCGACCACTCGAGAAGAACTGGACGTTGCCGGCAGCGTCGATAATCGCGTTCTTACTAACAAATACGCCAACGCCTTGTGTCGCCAGGAAGGCAAGCGCAGCTCTCAACTCGGCGTAGTACGCGAGATGTCTAGCGATGCTTGCGTTCCCGCTGCACTGGGCCCCTAACGCCCGCCCGAGATATGACCAGCCATCGAGATTGTGGAGGACCGCAGAGGCAGCGAGGTACTCAGCCAAATGCTTCGGATTCGCATTTTGCGGAGCGGCTGCGTCGTCAATCACCCTTGCGACAGCGCGACGCAGGTAGCGGTTGTTGGCTCCCAGCCAGCGGCCCCTCTCGAGGTAGGGGCGCAGTCGTTCCGCCGCGTCTTCCATGGCGGCTGGCGAAGCCTGACCAATAACCTGACGCTGAGCCTGGGTGAGTCGCTGAGGCGGCACGCGCTAGCGCAGGTTCAACTCGTCACGGATCTGTGAAGCAACCGAACGCACTGGCTGGCTGGCCGTGTTCTCAAGATGGCCAAGGAGCTGGCGACGTAATTCGCGGTAGCCACCGCTTCCGCGGAACGCGGACTTCATGGTGCGGAGGGTCTCATCAAGGGATAGGTGTGACGAGGTCCGCCAGTCAAAGTGGGCTAGCGCGTCGGTCAGTTGGACAAGTACCGCTGCCACCGGCTGGTCGCCTAGGTCCGTCAGGGCAGAGGTAACGTTCTGCAAATCGGATTCGGCTTCGGCCTGGTCGGTCGGCCACGTCTTCAGTGCGAGATCGTCGGCAAGTAAGAAACAGACATCATTGACGACCTGCAGAAAGGCGCGTACGCCCTGATCAGTGTTAGAGGAGACTGAAACGTCCCTGGAAAGCCGGGTCGGAGTCGCCATCGAAATCATCGGCACGGTCCTCCTCGTCGGGCTCGTCTGAATTCTCGTCGTCGCCTGCCGCGGTTACGCCGTTCTCCCGCAGACGGGTCGCCCAGTCGTCCGTTGAGTTACCGACAGCTGTTTTGAGCTGGAGCCACGAATAAATCAGAAAGGCTGCTTGTTGCTCACGAGTCCAAGGCAGCGCTAGCCTGTCTTCTCCGACTGGGGCGCCGAACAGTCCGCCGATCCGCACGCCGGGGCCTTCCCAGGCCTTGATGAAAGAGTTGGTCAAAGAACGGATCCAAGCCGCCTGAGTAACTCCTCCGAGGCCTCGCTCGCCAAGCATGTTGATCCGGTGGTACCAGGGGCTGTCCTCGTGCGCCCATAGAACTTCCGTGAGCTCCTGGGCTCTGGTTTCACGGTAGATGGAAGGACCCTCGAACCGTAGAAGCCAGTCTTCGGTCCGAAGTAGCGGATAAAGATCGAACGCTAGGCTCGCATTGATTCGCTTGGGCTTGATGTTGATTGTCCAGAAGAGGTACGCCTGCCAGCTCAGGTCAAGCCCGTGGAAGGCGACGACTGGAAGCTGGAAATCGCTTTCGAACTCCCCGGGTTCAAACGCCCATAACCGATGTTGTCCATCGATTACCTCGAGCGGCTGCAAGGCCGACGGTTGCCATGTCTGCTCGTCGCTGCCGGGAGGCAAGAGGATTGTCGACAAGCCGCCCGGATTGTCATGGACGTGTATGAGGTCCCTGGCAGCAACCTGTCGACCAGATCTCTCGTCGGTGTCGGCCAAGATGTTGACGACGATCGCTGTTGGCAGCCATCCGGGCTTCTTTAGATCATCAAAGCGTCCGGAGCGTTGCTCTCTAACTGACAGTTCGGACCAAGGAAACCCATGCCGCACAAATTCTCGGATCTCCTCTGAGCGCTCGGGATCGTGTCGGCGCTGGATACCGAGGTCCTCTGCACGCCGGCGCCCGGTTGCTGCCTCCCGCCGCTGAATTCCGCTTAGGGTCTTGAGCGTTGATGCGGCAAGGCTTACGACGTAGAAGTGCTCTTTCGGTCGCGCTTGATGGGCGCTTCCGAAGGTCACGCCGTTCCAATCGGGAAGCCATTGGCGGACGCGCAGAGCCGGCACCTCAGTGCGCTCGTCCAGGGCTTGGCGGCGCGTCCTAGGCATCAATCGCTCGAGTCCCTCATTGCGAGAAGGAGCCTATCCGGGGAGACGGCGGTTCCGCTCAGTGGCCCCATTTTGGCCATGGGGTGCTTTCGTTTGGATGTGATCCAGCGGGCGCAGCAAGGTGTTGTCGAGGCTGGATGGGAACGAGCCGTGGCGCCGGAGGGACGCCGCGCCGCGCCTTTGATGGCATCCGGAACTGCTGCGCTCATCACCAGCTTCAAGTCCGGTCTTCCAAGCGTCTGGTCAGCCGTATAGGCACTGGAAAACGAGGCGCTTTTGCTCTTTTGGGAGGCAAAAACGGAGCTCGTTGCGCAGTTGAGGCGCCTGCGCAAGCCTTGCGTGGCGCAGCACATCGAAGCGCACCTCCTGGAGTACCTCTACGCGCACGACTCGACATGAGGAACGTGCCAAGCCGGAAACCGAACGCGCGCTAGCCGTAGGATGCACGATACGGCTGCGTTCGAGCGCGCGACGCGTCGGCTGTCCTGACCAGACGCAATGGCAACCAGGTGCCCACGCAATCGGCGCGATTTGCACGGCCGCGCGGGTCTGCTCCGGGCGACAGCACTTCTTCGAATCGGCCGGTCTTCACGATCGCTTTAGTGGGCCCACCCACCGCTGAGCGGACGAGCCCCTTGCCACGCTTGCGCTCTTCGGCCGGGTGAGGATGGGCGCGGGTCAGGGTGCGCCCGATGGTCAAGCCGGTTGAGGTGGTGTAACACGGCGAGCTCGCGCCGTCGTCATCGTGGTGCACGACCAGGAGCGCGAATGGTCGGTGGACCATCCAGTCGGCGCTCGCCCTCCGGGAGGGAGCTCGGGGTCCCCGGGGCGGTGGCAGCGGGCCTCGTCCGGCCGGTCTACGACGGTCGAAGGGTGCGGTGGCTCGCGAGACGGACCGCGTCCTCAGCGTCGCCTCCGGCGGGGGTACTCCCGATTTGACGACGCCCGTCCGGGCCGTCGCCAAATCGGGAGTGGGGGCTTCTCCGGTGGAGGGGAATCGCTCGATCAAGAAGAACAGAACCCTCTGAGGTCGATCATTCGCGGCGCCGGCCCTCACACCACCGTCGACGAGCCGCACGCCGCCTCGTACGCGGCCACGGGGCGAGCTGGCGTGCCATGCGGCCGCTCAATCCACTGGTGGAGCTAGGGCCGGTGACGGTCGACCGAGATCACGCGGAGACGCGCCGCTTCGGTCTCGTCCGTCCGCTCGTGACGAGGTCTCGGCGCCCATTGCTCGATCTCGGGACGTAGCCAGAGCATGCAGCGACCGCGGCCGAGGTTCACCACGGGACGCGGCATGTCCTCGTACCGGTGCTGGTAGACGCTCACGGTGTTCGGCGCTGAAAGGCCGAGGATGCTGGCGACGCCTCGCGCGTCGATCAGGTCTTCGGTGGCGACGAGTGGTGTCACGTTCGCGAGCGTATCTCCGGGTTCGGATCCGTCCGGAGCACCCGCTAGATTATAAGCATCAACAAAGAGCGGCCCCGGCGGTGTTTGCAGCACCCCGGGGCCTGGCCGGAACCTACTGAGGAGGTCCCGACATGCAGCAGAGTATTCCGTCGCCCCTGGACGAGCTCGCGGGCAAGGCGACGATCACCATCGAGCAGACCGCTCGAGCTGCTCGGACTCGGGCGGACCGCCGCCTATGACGCCGCTCGACGCGGCGAGCTTCCGACCGCCGGCTCGGTCGCCGGCTGCTCGTCCCGGTCCCCGCGCTGCTCGAGTGGCTGGGAGCGGCGTGATGCAGGGGCACATCCACAAGCGCGTCCGGACCGACCGCTCAGGCAAGGAGCGGTCCGCTGGTACGTCGTCATCGACCTCGGGTTCGACCACGAGCGGCCGGCGTCGACAGAAGTGGCACGGCGAGCTTCCGGACCCGCCGCGAGGCCGAGGTGGCGCGGGCGAAGCTGGTCGACGAGCTGCAACTACGGGCTCCTACGTGAGCCCGGCCGGACGACGCTCGTCGAGTGGGTCGATCGACAGCTGGCTTCCGATGATGGAGCCGCGGGTCAAGCCGACCACGTTCTACTCCTACAAGCGGAACCTGGAGATCCACGTCCTGCCGGCGCTCGGATCGAAGCCGCTTCAGCAGCTGACGCCGCCGATGCTCAACGTCGCTCTACGCCAATCTGGCGTCGCCGAGGTCGAGACGCGCAACGAGCTGAGCGCGAAGACGATCAGCTACATCCACTCGATCGTCCACAAGGTGCTCGCCGACGCGGTCGACGCCGGGCTCCTCGAGCAGGAACCTGGCCGCGCGGCGCGAAGCCGCCGCGGCCGAGCCGGCGTGCGACCGCCGGCATCAACGCGTGGGAGCCGCACGAGCTCGCCGCGTTCCTCGCGGCTGTCGCGACGAGACACGGCTCGGGCCGATCTGGCGCCTCGTCGGCGATGACGGGCATGCGGCGCGGCGAGGTGCTCGGGCTGCGCTGGCAGGACCTCGACCTCGATGCGGGCACGCCTGTCGGTCCGGCAGGCGCTCGTCGCGGTCGGCTACGAGGTCATCCACTCGACGCCGAAGAGCCACAGCGCCCGCGTGATCGACCTCGATGCCGAGACGGTCGCCCAGCTCCGAGCCCACCGAGCGCGCCAGGACGAGGAGCGGGCCGAGTGGGGCGCCGACTACCAGGACCACGACCTGGTCGTGGCCAAGGAGAACGGCGAGCCGATCCACCCGCACACGTTCAGCCAGTCGTTCGAGCGGCTGCTCGAGAAGGCGAACCTCCGGCGGATCCGGCTCCACGACCTCCGCCACACGCACGCGACGCTCGCGCTCAAGGCCGGCGTCCCGGTCAAGGTCATCAGCGAGCGGCTCGGCCACGAGTCGCCGGCGTTCACGCTCAAGCAGTACGCCCACGTCATCCCCGGGCATGCAGGCCGAGGCTGCCGCTCAGGTCGCCGCGATGATCGATGGTCCGCCCCGGTCCGTTTGACATCCGTTTGACAACGGACCCGAAACGACAAGAGCCCCGGATATCCGGGGCTCTTCTTTTGCTGCTATTTACAGCGACTTCTTGAATAGCGGGGGCGGGATTCGAACCCGCGACCTTCGGGTTATGAGCCCGACTCATTTCAGGTCGATGCGTCCGATGACGTCCGGCGGGATCCTGACGTATCCGCCGACAAGCGCCCGGAGGAACACTTGCGTCCCGATTCGTGCCGGAGAGTTCGTCTCGGTTCGTTTGGCCCTCGTTTGACAAGACCGCCTCGGTCGGGCTACCGGCGCTACGTTTAGCCGAGTTCCGGGCCGAGCGAGCGGAGGTCCTCTTTGATCCTCGCCCGGATCTCCTCGGAGACCGGAAGGACCGCCGTGCGGGTCAGGAGGACCTGGAGGTCGACGAGCCTCGCGCTCAGCGCTTCCCTGGCGTAATCCCAATCGCGCTGGCGCGCGGCGACGCACTTCGCCAGAACGAGGTCGTGGGGTTCGAGGCACCAGGCGATCGCCGTTTCGCCGCCGCCGACCCTTGGTGCGATCTCGCGCTTGACGAGCCGGTCCTGCCAGCCAGCCGGAGCCCGTGCTGTTTCGGGCCCAACCCCGTGAGCGTAATAGCCGAAGGTGCGATGAAACTGAGATCCATCCCCAAGGGCGCCATCGATGAGATCGGCCGCCGCCGGATCGTGAAGCGGGTAGATGTCGGCCTCCAACGACTGCAGCATCGCCGCTGGCGGCGAGGCACAGGAGCCGAGGATCGCCTGGCTGCCCACGACGACGAAGTCGCGCTCTCCGGTGACGTTCGCCGATGCGGCGATGACGTGCTCAAATTCGTCGAGCCGCAGTCAGACCACCTCGCGCAGGATGCGGTGACGCTCCGGCTCGCTGAGGAGGCCGGCGAGGGGCGAGTTCTGCCTGAGGTCGTCGCCGTCCTGGCTTTCGTCGACGAGGGCTCGCCGAAGCTCGGGGAGCGGACGGGTGAGCAGGCTCTCCCACCGGTCCGCATAGCGGGGGTCGATCCGCCCCTCCTGTCGCCATCTGAAGAGCAGATAACGGGCTTCATCGACCATCGGCTTGCGCAGCTGCCCCGCCAAGGCCCGGTGATAGGCAAGGCTCCGGGCGCGGGCACGGTCATGACCGCGGCGTCCGTCCCCGTTCTTGAACTCGGGCAGGTCCAACCGATCTGCCGCTTTGCGCTGGCGAGCAATCGTCGGCGCGAGCAGATGCCGGGACATCCCCTGTGCACGTTGAGCGTCGACGGAATCGCGTAAATCCAGCAGGGCATGCAGGGGCACCTCGCGCCGGCCGCTCGTCGAGTAGACCAGCGGGACATCTCCCGCCGTGATCCAACGGTCCAGCGCCGTGTGGCTGACCCCGAGCAGTCGAGCCGCGAGCCGTCGTGACACCGTTGGGCCCAGCTGCCGCTCTAGAGACGCCCGAACGACCGAGAGCTCCTCGCTGTGAGGAACATCTCGAGCGGCGTCACGGAGCCGCAGGATGTTCTCGAACAGCACCTGCTTCTGGTCGATGGCGCCCATGCCAGCAGTCTAGCCCGGGTGTTGCCAAAAGTAGCCTTTATTGGCAGCTTATTGCCAGCCGTGAGGCCGCGAGGCAGATCCTGGCCAAGCCATGGCGCCCGGGGGTTGGAACAGCCCAGCTAAGGCCGTACACCGTCCGGAGGTCCGCTTAGCCTCCGGGGCGTGTCGACGACGGTGGCCGAGCTGAGTGATCTGGAGATCTCCGGGCTGGAGGCCCGCTTCTCCGCCACGGCGTTCAAGCGGGGTGCCGGCTATGCGCGGGGCAACCGCGTGCTGTCGATGGCTTGGGACGAGGCCGAGCGGGTGCTTTCGGCGCGGGTCGTGGGACACGGCGCGCTGTACGAGACGGCCGCGTACTTCGACGACGCCGACGATGCGCTCGTCTTCGCCGAAGGCGAGTGCTCGTGCCCGGTTGCCCACGACTGCAAGCATGTTGCGGCAATCGTCCTGGCGGCGGCCGACCATTCAGATGGGCGGCGGACACGCAAAATCGACCCTCGCGGTCCCGCGCCGAGGCAGATGGCGCCCGCGCCGGCCGCCCCGACGCCACCCATCTGGGAGCAGCCGCTGCGGGCACTCCTGGCGGCGCGGCGGGCGTCGGCGGTCGGCAGTCCGCTGGCCATCGAGCTGTGCCTCACTACGCCGCGCTACACAGCCGATGGCACGCCGCGGCTCATGGCCCGGCTCATGCGACCGGGAGCGCGTGGCGGATGGGTCAACGGCTCGCTTGACTGGGGCGGGATCGGCTGGCAGGTAAGGGATGGGGCTTACCGCAACGACCATGTCACGCTCATCCGCGAGCTGCACGCCCTGCACCAGCTCAGCGACTCGCACCGCCCCTACATGTACGACTACCGCGGCGATCGGAGCATCGATCTGTCGGCGTGCGACAGCCCGCAGCTGTGGCCGCTGCTCGAGAAGGCGGCGCGCCTGGGTCTGCCGCTCGTCCACGCGCACGCGCCACTCGGAGAGGTCCGAGCCCACCTAAACGGCGAGCTGGTGTTCGATGTCGTCCGCCAGGCCGGCGAGGACTTCGCCGTCCGGGTCGTGGCGCGTGTCGACGAGGTTCCCGCGGAGGGTCTCGTCCCGGTGCGCTTCATCGGCCGGGAAGGCCACGGGATGGTCTGGGCCGCACGTGCGGATGTCGAGGCGGGCGGTGACCCTCGCCACTGGCGGCTGCGTCTGATGCGGCTGGCCAGGCCGACGCCGCCGCAGCTGGAACGCATGCTGCTCGCCGGCGAGGAGCTGGCGATCTCCGAGCCGGATATCGATCGCTTTGCCGAGGAGCTGTGCCCGGGGCTCCGTCACATCGCACCGGTCACCTCGTCCGACGGTTCGTTCACCCCGCCGACGGTGTCCCCGCCGGCGCTCGTCCTCCGCGCGCAGCACGGTCCCGGCCCGCTGACGACACTGGGGTGGGAGTGGGAGTACGAGGTCGGAGACGTGCACCGCCGGGCGCCGCTGGGGGTCGAGGTCGACGACCTCGACTTTCGCGACCATGATGCCGAGCGCCAGCGGGTGCTTACTACCTCTCTTGACGAGCCCGCGCTTCGTGCGATTGGCGTCCTCGACGACGGCGGCCGCCCCGTCGCCGGGCCGCCGGCGACGCTGGCAGGCCTCGACGGCCTGCATCTGGCGACCGACGTCCTGCCGCGGCTCGCGGAGCATCCAGGCTTCCGCATGGAGACGATTGGCACGTTGCCTAACTACCGCGACGTCGGCACGTCGCTCGCCGTCGGCGTCTCGACCAGCGAGGTCGTCGGCGAGCGGGACTGGTTTAACCTCGGCGTGTCGATTACGGTCGACGGCCGCGAGGTGCCGTTCGTGGAGGTGTTCGCCGCGCTGGCCCGCGGCGAGACGCGGATGCTGCTCGACGACGGCGCCCATTTCTCGCTGGCGGATCCTCGGCTCCAGGCGCTGCGCACGCTCATCGAGGAAGCGCGGGATCTTGTCGACTCGCCGACGGCGCCGCTGCGCATCAGTCGCTACCAGGGCGATCTGTGGTCAGAGATGGTCGCCCTCGGCATCGTCACCGAGCAGGCCGAGCGATGGCAGCGCGTGGTGGCCCCGCTTCTGGAGCTCGATGAGCTGCCGCCCCACGAGGAGCCGCGAGCGCTCCGCGCGGAGCTGCGTCCCTACCAGCGGGAGGGCTTCAGCTGGCTCGCGGCGCTGTGGGACCTCGAACTCGGCGGCATCCTCGCCGATGACATGGGTCTCGGCAAGACCCTCGAGGCGCTGGCGCTCATGTGCCACGCGCGGGAGCGCAACCCGGCGCTGGGGCCGTTCCTCGTCGTCGCCCCGACGAGCGTCGCGCCGAACTGGGCGGCGGAGGCGGCGCGGTTCGCCCCCGGGCTGAGAGTCGAGGTCGTGCGCGACACCCTCGCCAAGTCCGGGCGCACCATCGGCGCGATCGGCACGGCCGACGTTGTCGTCACTACGTACACGCTGTTCCGTCTGAACGCCGAGGCCTACGGGACGGTCGCGTGGGCGGGGCTCGTCCTCGATGAGGCGCAATTCGTCAAGAACCACCGCGGGAAGACGTATCGGTGCGCGCGGGAGCTCGCTGCGCCGTTCAAGCTGGCGATCACCGGCACGCCAATGGAGAACAACCTCATGGAGCTGTGGGCGCTGCTCTCGCTCACTGCGCCCGGGCTGTTCCCCAACCCGCAGCGGTTCGCGGCGCACTATGCCCGGCCGATCGAGCGCGGTCGCGACCCGGAGCTGCTCGCCCGCCTGCGCCGGCGGATCAAGCCGCTCGTCAAGCGGCGGACGAAGGAGCTCGTCGCCGCTGAGCTCCCGCGCAAGCAGGAGCAGACTCTCGAGGTCGAGCTTTATCCCCGCCATCGCAAGCTCTACGACACCGGCCTCCAGCGTGAGCGCCAGCGGGTTCTGGGGCTGCTCGACGACTTCGACCGCAACCGGATCACGATCCTGCGCTCCATCACCCGGCTGCGCCAGCTGAGCCTCCACCCCGGGCTCGTCGACGCCGGCCACAACACGGTGCCGTGCGCGAAGCTCGATGCCCTCGTCGAGCAGCTCGACGATGTCGCCGCCGGTGGCCACCGCGCACTCGTGTTCAGCCAGTTCACCACTTTTCTGGGGCGAGTGCGGGAGCGGCTCGATGCCGCCGGAATCGGCCACTGCTACCTCGACGGCAGCACCCGTCGCCGTGACGCGGTTCTGGAGCGCTTCAGGGCGGGCGAGGACCCGGTGTTCCTCATCAGCCTGAAGGCGGGCGGCGTCGGCCTCAACCTCACCGAGGCCGACTATTGCTTCGTGCTCGATCCCTGGTGGAACCCGGCCACCGAGGCGCAGGCCATCGATCGCACCCACCGCATCGGCCAGACCCGCCAAGTCATGGTCTACCGGCTGATCGCCCAGGACACGATCGAGCAGAAGGTACGGAGGCTGGCGGAGCGCAAGGCGGAGCTGTTTGCCGGGGTCATCGACGACGGGAACCTGTTTGCCGGCAGCGTCACCGCAGAGGACATCCGTGGGTTGCTCGGCTGAACGAGATCACAGCGCCGCGCACCCCCGGTCGGTCTCAGCTCAGTCGTGTCGGTCGTGTTACGGGCCGGCTCGATCTGGACGGCGGCGGCAGCCCGCCGGATCGCGACCGGCCACGGCCGGATCCCGCCTCCTACCGCTACCGGGCATTCGGAGCAAGGAGCGTCGTCGCTCAATCAACCGCGTCGTGAGCGACCGTGATCGCCATCCCGCGGTCGAGCGGAGCCGCGGAGGCTCCGTACCGCGCGGCTACGGCCCATGGAGTGAGCCAATCCGCCTGCGCCACAGATGCGGGCGCCCTGATCTTCCGCTCCGCAATGATGTCAAGCAGGAGGGTCAGATCATGTGTGTGCGGGATTTCCGCGCCTGACGCCCGAGCACCGTTGATCGCCTTCTCAACCGCCTGCTGCACGTGGAATCCGACGATCTCATTCGCTTGATCCGCATCAGCCGCCAGAAGCTCCGCCGCACGAGCGTGCCGTGAGCAACCGCCGTGCCGCCTCTGACTCCTCAGGCGTCAACGAGGACGCGCCCCTCCCGTAGGGCGCGCTCGACGACCGTGCCGCGGACCGTCGAACGGCGGGCTGCCTCCGCCTGGGGAACCACAAAGACATCAATCGACACGCCGAGGCCGCGCAGGACCCGCCTGAGCCGCACTGATTCCCACATCGTGTCATCGACAGACGGCTCGATAACCAGCACGTCGACGTCGGAACTCGCCCGGTCATTGCGGCGAGCTTGAGACCCGAAGAGCACGACTTTGGTCCGAGCCGGCACCGCTTCGCCGAGACGGCGACCGATTTCTTCGATCAGCGCGTCATCTACCACAGGCTGACGGTAGCGTTTTCTAGCAAACTGAGACAAAGCGAGACTATTGCGACTCACTCGTAGCGACCTGAGTTGACACTGAAGATCTCCCCGAAGACGGCGTTCGTGAATTCGCTAACAATCCCTGCAAACACAGTGCAGCTCGAAGTCGGGGAGGCGGGCGTCCTCCCCGGTGGCCACTGCCGGCCGAGGCGCGGTCCAGACGTGGAATGTGCCGGCGACAGGTTCCATGTGCAGCCGACGTGTCATCCCGGTCTTCGCTCCCGCCGCCGTTGCCTGGCGGCGGGACCTGAGGCCCGCCCTACGGCTTGGTCGCGCTGGCGACCAACATCCGCTCTGGGATCGTCAGCCGGCCGTCCGGCTGACGGTAGGCCTCCGCCGCCTCTGCCACGCGGGCGTTGATGGCACTCCGGCCCGCTTCATCAAGGGCCGCGAACAGGACTCGAATCGGTCCTGCCAGGCGGGCGGTCTTTTCCAGCCATACCTCGACGGACTCGTACCGCAGGTGATCGTCCAGGACCTCGGCCCGGATCTCACCGAGGCCGGCCTCGTCGATCAGCGCGGCGGAGGTGACCCTCGTCGGCCAACGCCCACAGCCCCGGCGCTCCCGAGGGTGGCGGGGGAGCTCCGAGATGGCGAGCGATCGCCTGCATCGGCACGGCCGCCCACGGGTTGGAATCGGCATCCGACCACACCGCCAGCGCCAGGCGGCCGCCGCTGCGGAGTACGCGCGCGCTCTCCCGGAGGGCGGTGGCGGGATCGCCCATCAGCATGTATCCCATCCGGCAGAGCACGACGTCCACCGCGCCGTCGGGCAGATCGATGGCCTGCGCGTCGAGCACCCGGCACTCGATGTTCCCGCTGCCCTCTCGCGCAATTCGCTGGCGCGCCGTCTGCACCATTGGCTCCGCGAAGTCGGTGCAGATGACCTGCCCGTGCTCCCCGACGGCCGCGGCCGCCATCAGGCTGAGCGTTCCCGGTCCTGCCGCCAGCTCCAGGACGCGTTCGCCCGACTGCAGCGACACCGCGTCGATCATCCAGGTGGCGGCGGTCCCGAGTTGCCGGTCGACATCGGCGATCAACTCGCCCCAGTCCGGGGCCACGTCTGACCAGCTCTGCAGGGACGCGGCTTGAAAATCGTTCATAGCGCCACCTTAACCGTTTCGGAATGCTGTGGACCAACTTTTCCGCTGCTGCGTGGAGCCGGTCTCGCGCGGGCCAGGACGAACGCGGGGCGACGACGCGGGGCGACCTATGATCCTGATCATGGCGACGTTCGTGCTTCGACTCAAGGCGCCGCGCCCGGCGTTCGCCCAGACGCTGACCGAGGACGAGCGGGAGATCATGGGTCGCCACGCTGCGCACTGGACACCGTGGCTGGAGCGCGGCGCGATGGTCATCTTCGGGCCGGTGTTGACCGACGACGACTCGTACGGGCTCGCGGTGGTGGAGACCGAGGATGAGCAGGAACTGCGTGACTTCGCCGCTCAGGATCCGGTCGTGACCACCGGAACGGCGGAGTTCGAGATCGGCCGGTTCGCTCAGGGCTTCGTCCGTCCCGCCTGATCGGCGCTCGTCAGACAAGCATCCACCGGCGCCGGCTCACCAGACGAGCGGAACGCCGTACGGAAGCAGCTTCTCATCGCGCGAGACGATCGCTGCCCCCTCGGTCTGAGCCTGAGCGACGAGCATTCGATCGAACGGATCACGGTGATGCCAGGGGAGTGCGGCAGCGGCGTCCGCATGGCTGATCGTCACCGCCAGCGCCTGAGCACCTGCCCTGAGCAGCGTCGCGGCCAGGTGCGGAGGCGCGTCCAGCGTCCCCAACGACCGCTTGATGCCCACCTCCCAGACGACGGCGGCGCTGAGCAGGACGTCGTTGCGCTCATCGAGCAGGTGCCGTGCAGCTTCGGGACCGAGGCGCTCGTCGTCAGACAACCACCACAGAGCCGCATGGGTATCGAAGAGAAGCCTCAACCGGCCGGGTCGAACGGCTCAGCGATGTCGTCCGGCAGTTCGTCGAAGTCCTCGGCCATCCGCACCTGCCCCCGCCACGCCCCGCGCACCATCGCCAGCGACGCCGACGCGCGGACGGTGACGAGCCGAGCCACCGGATTGCCATTGCGGGCGATGACGATATCTTCGCCGGACTCGGCTCGCTCGACCAGCTGCGAGAGCTTCGTCTTGGCCTCGTGCATTCCGAACTGGGTCATGGCTCGTAGGCCATCACTGCTTAGCTAGCGCTTAGTAGCTAAGACGCACCGAATCGATCGGGGATCAACCGCCGCCGGTTTGGAAACGATGACCTCGATCTCTGAACCGGGAGCGTGGATTCCACAGCGGTTCTAATGACCCGGGCTGGCGCGGACCACGATCGCCTCGTCGCCGAACAGGGCCCGAACCTCCAGTCGGCCGCCCAGCACCTCCACATAATGCGCGAGGGCCGAGAAGTAGAGGTCATCGCGCCGCTCGTCCTCCGACAGTCGCTCATCTGCCGCGTCGAGCGCATTCTGCACGGCATGATCACTGACGCCGCGCTCGTACTGCGCATGCGCGATCCGTTCCTGCGCCTCCATCAGCCGCTCGTAGATTCTGGCGCGCGTATCGTTCACCGGCTCCTCTGAGAGGACGTCCTTCCAGCTTCTCGTTGGCTCAGACAACGAGGCTCCTTTCCGATGCTTCGTTCGTGCTCAAGGTAGAGGCGTTCGGCAGCGCGAATCTTCTCCGGGTACCAGCGATTCCATTTCCCGGTCTTGTCCCCACCGACCAGCATGACAGCTCTCTGATTGGAGTCGAACGCGAACAACACCCTGATGCCGCGGTCAACCCGCGCCTCCTTGAGTTTGCGCACGCGGGACCCGTGGATCACGTCGACCTGTGGCCGTCCCAGCGTCGGACCGCCGGAAACGATGCGGGAAACGGCGCCGCTGACCTTCGCCCTGCGCTCGTCGTCCAAGGTTCTGTTCCAGCGTTGGAACTCAGCCGTCGTGACAACTTCCCGGGGGCGCTTTGGGTGCGCGGGCTGACGACCCCTCTCAGCCATACGCTCGGCCTCGTCTCCCATCATCGCCGTCGATGCGCCGCGCCGGCTCTGAGATCAGGAGCCGCAGCATGGAACTGGCGCTCAGCGGCTCCATTACGAACCGGTCGATGTGTTCGTGATCTGGCGGGGACGGCACTGTTAACAAGAGGCCGCCGCGCCCGGTGTTTCGCCCCCCCGCAGCACACCCGGGATCGCATGGACGCGGCAACGGACCGCCGGTCACCATTCCAGCATGAACGCCGAAATGCTGCGAGACCTCTGCCTCACATTTCGGGGCTCAGAGGAGACCTTCCCGTTCGGCCCTGAGACCTCGGTGTTCAAGGTCGCGGGCAAGATGTTCGCCCTGTCTCGGCTTGGCGCCGAGCGCCTCAGCATCAGCCTCAAATGTGAGCCGGTCCTCGCCGAGCAGCTCCGCGGCGCGCACCCGGCCATCCGTGCCGGCTACCACCTCAACAAGCGCCACTGGAACACGGTCGACCTCGACGGCACACTGGGTGACCAGATGATCGCCGACATGATCGAGGACTCCTATGACCTCGTCGTCAGCCACCTTCCGCGCGCACGGCGCCGAGCGCTCGGCTGGCGCGCCGAGGACCCGTAGGGCCGGGGCGCGGGGGGCATGTCCGCTGGGAGGTGTTGCTCAGTGCAGGGTGGTTCCGAGCCCGTCGGCAGCGATGAGGTCCCGTGCCAGCCGCGCGGCCTCCGTACGACGGCTCACGCCCAGCTTGGAGAGGACGGAGTGGACGTGATTCTTGACCGTCGACTGGGAGCAGCCGAGCTCGAGGGCGATCGCCTTATTGGTGTATCCGGCCTCGATCAGGCGCAGGATCTCGTACTCGCGCGGCGTCAGCGGCGGCTGGGTCACGCCCGCCGGCTCGTGCGGCGGCGGCTCCTGCCCCAAGGCCGCGCGCAGCGAGGACAGCCGGCTCTCACCGTCGACCGCGCGCGCGAGCGTCGCGAGCAGCTCATCGCGATCCGCATGGCGGCGGACGATCTCCGTCGCCCCAGCAGCCGCGCACGCGGAGATCTCGTCCTCACGATCGGCGACCGCGAGCACGATCAATCGCGGACCGTTCTGCCCGTTGGGCAGCAGTCCCTGGGCGACAGCCGCCCGCAGCAACTCGACGTCCAGCAGCGCCACATCCGGACGCTCGGCGACCGAGCGCCAGACGAACTCGCGCTCATCCTGGGCGCTGCCGACCACGAGGAAGCGGTCGCTGTCGCGGAGCGCGGCGACCACCCCGTCTCGAAACAGCGTCGTCGCAGCGGCGATCAAGACGCGCGCGGCGGAGCGCCCAATCCTCCGCGCGTCGTCATCCCCCTGCTCCATGTCCCGGTTCCCGTCCTCCGATGGCGTGCCGCACGCGCCCCGCCCGATGTTGCGTCTGCGTTGGCCCGCCGTTGAGTCTACGTTGTCGCCCTCGCCATTTCCAGCCGCGCTCAGACCTTGGCGGTCAGCTCACGACGGTCGTTGGACGATCCCCGGTGGCTGCCGGACAACGGGAGCTGCCGTCTGGGCGCGGCGTGATCCGCCGCCATGACACGGCCGGCTTTCATGTCGCGGCCGGTGGCAATCGACCACTGGGCAACGATCGTCATCATGTCCGCACGGATCGGATTCGTCGTCGCCCCCGAGTAGAGGACGGGCACATCGGCGGGGTTGGCGAACTGCCGCGCCTGAATCGCGGTCATGATGTTCGAGATCGCGTCGGCCATGGCGAAGAGCTGCTCGGACTTCGCGTGGGGCGGCAAACCGACATATTCGCCGAGCTTGCGCAGCCGCTCCTCCGGGCTCGTGGCATTGGCTTTGAGGTCGACGATGATCGGCGTGTCGCTCATCAGCGTCAAGTGCATCCACGACATCGCGGCGACCGCCGCGAACCCCTCGCGGGCGAGGGCGCCGTTGCGGCAGCGAACGGTGAGGATGTCCGCCAACGAGGCGCCGAGCTCGGCGATGGCGGCATCGTCGGTCGGATTGGCGCCGCTGGTGTTGGTGAAGTTTTCGATCCCCTTCCAGACCTCGCGCAGGAACTCCTCGAACAGCGGGGTGAACTCGCGGTTGGCGGCGTCGGGCTTCAGATACGGATACGGGCGGCCGTCGTCGTAGCCGTGGTTGAGATCGATGCCGAACAGCCGGTAGTACGCGTTGCGGCGCATCGCGCGAACATCCGGACGGATGGTGCTCGTCACCGCTGCGATGCCGCCGGGATGCGGCTCGCTGTAGAAGAGCGCCTCGGTCGTCCGCAGCCACCACTGTCCCGCCGGCGACGGGACGTCGAGCCGCTCGCCGTGGGTGCACTCCTCGAGCACGCGCCGGAAGATCTCGAACGCTCGCGTGTTCTCGACCACGTAGGCATAGATGAGGTGCCGCAGCGGCTGCTGGAGGCCGCCACCGCCCTCAGCCAGGGTGGGATAGATGTCGTTGTTCACGCTCGCCAGCTGACCCTCGACCCCTGACTCGGCTTCGACGGGATACAGAGCCGGCGGGATCGCCAGGCTGGGCGTGTCCGATGGCGACGCACGCATCAGCCACATCTCCTCCAGGAACCGGGTGAGCTGTAGCGGATGGAGAGCGAAGACCTGCTCGGCCCCGCTGGAGCCGGGATTTTGCTCCTCATACCACGAGGCCAGCTGTCTGAACATTGTTCGCTCCAATCTCCTGTGGCGTTAACTGAGGTCTCCGGCGCCGAGACCGTCGGCCCGCAGGACGATGTCGCCGAGCCGGGTCCGGATCTCGATCTGCACCTCCGACTCGCCGCCAGAGACGATCGCGTCCGGGATGGGGATCCGGAGCTGCCCGCCGCCCTTGGCCTGCCAGCCACGCACATAGCCGCCGTCGAGCAGAACATCGGTCGTGTCGTCTAAGCCGCTGCCGTCCACCACGTAGTGGTACTCGTCGCGGTCCGGACCGACCAGCTCGATCGTCTCGACGCGCGGTCCCCGCTTGACCCACGGCGGCTGCTGCGCGGGTCCGCGTTCGTTGCCGCTGCGCGGACCGGACAGTGGTCGTGCCAGCTCCTCGTACCAATGGATGATCTTCAGCTGAAGATCGCTCAGCGGTGGGGGCTCGACCAGGTCGCGCAGCGCGCCGACCTTGCCGCTGATGATCAGGTCCGTCGACTCCTCGGCCGGTGGCTTGCGGGGGCTCATCTGGCTGGCTCCTTCATCTCGGTCGCTCCTGTCACGCGGCGGCGAGTAGGCCGCCGCCAAGTCGCATCATCCACTCGTCGTAGTCGGGCAGCGCATGCTCGTCACGGCTCGGCCGACCTGAGGCGCGAAACGACGTCAGCGCGAGCATCCGCAGCGCTTCGGTCCGCAGCCAGTGCGGCGAGATCAGCGCCGACGGCCCGGTCCGCCGCTCGAGCGCGCGCAGCTGCGCGGGCGCGACCCGCCGCGGGTCCACCAGCTCGATCACCGCCCGGCCGCCGAACGCCCGCAGGGGAGCGTGCAGGCACAGCTCGGCGAGCTGGGGCATCAATCCGAGCGAGGCCCGCAGCAGCGGACGTACCTCGTGTGGCGCGTCGGTCAACGGGTGAGCCAGCACCCAGGCCTCGGCCAGGTCGTCCCACGGTCCGGCGCCGAAGCTGCGAACGCAGAACTCGGCGCCGAGCAGCACGCGGAGATAGGCGATCGGATGCGGATCGCCGCGCGGATAGGAGAACACCGCCTCCTGGTCCCCAGCAACGACGTCGTGCAGTCCGGCGACGCCGCCGTAGCCGGTGTGGACAAACGCGTAGACATCGGCCACGATCTCCGGGCTCCACGCCGCCCATGCCGCACCGAGCTCGCGAGAGATCGGGGCCAGGTTGCGGTACAGCAGCTCGCCGAGCTCCTGCGCCCAACCCAGCTCCGCCGCCACCTGGTGTCCGGCCTCGTGGATGAGGGCGGTCGGCCGGCACAGGTTGTGTCGGGTGACCTTGACCACGGCGGCGGGATTGAGGGTGACCCCGTCCCACAGTCGTTGCCCGGCGCGGAGAATCGACGCGCCGAGTCCCTTCTGGATGAACACGAGTACCGCCGGGACCGGCCGCCCGAGGGGGACCAGCACGCTCTCCATCGCCATCCGGGCCAGCTCGTCACACCCGCGCAGGATCGCGGCGAGCTTGGGGGTGGTGCGCGTGTTGACGGCATCGCCGTAGAACTCGAGGACATTCTCCACGGTCAAAAACCGCTTGCGGAAGGCGACGACGTCGCGTCGCAGCAACTCGAGCTCAGGGCCCGTCTCGGCCGCGCGCAGGCGCGCCTCCAGGACATCCATCTCGCGCCGCAAGCGTGAGACAGCGGCCCGGAGCGCGCTGCGGATCTGAGCGTCCAGGTATCGCTCGAGCCCGGCCCAGGCCGCCGCCGACGCAAACGCATCGAAGTCGTCCAGCGCCGCGGTGGCAGCTCGCCAATGCTCGACCTGGCGTGCCACCTGGACTCGGACGGCTTCCTCCTCACGCACGCCGGAACCCCGCCACGACTTCGACCGCGGCCGGGGCATGGCCGTGATGCTCAGGCCGGGCACCCCGCCGCTCGGCGATCAGCGTCACCCCATGCACACGGTGCTCCGCCGCCGCCGTGAACAGACGCGGGTCGTGGGCGATGAAGTCGAACATCGCCGGCGCGCTCCACTTCAGGACGCGGTGCACGAGCCGGCGGGCATGGTCATGGTCGGCCAGCGCCGGCGGCGCGACTGACGGCGACGGGAGCGGCGTACCTCCAGCGGTCAGTTCGATCCAGCGCAGGTGGCCCAGCGGATGAGCCGACAGGGCGAGCTTCAGTCCGCGATGCAGCCGCTCATACAGGAGCTTGCTGACCGCCGACGGGCCGTGGCCGCGAATCAGCCCGGCCGCCTCCTGGGCATCGGCCTCTGACAGATAGAGAGCGACCCGGATCACCTTCCCGCGGACGTCGACGCGCACGTTGACCTCGGTGGACCGCGCCGCGCCCGGGGAGATCTCCGATGCGGCCGCGGGCCGGGGCGGGACCTCGTGGTGAGCCGTCCGGCCGTCGAGCTCCAGGTAGTAGAACCGCTGGCCGACCGTGATCTTCCGCGGCCCGGCGAGGAACTCGGAGCTGACCGCCGAGCCCAGCCCAGGCTCGCCCAGCAGCATCCCGGCGATCTCCGGCGTCAGGGGCTGGAGCTTCCACGCCTCGCTGGAGTGTCCGAGGCCCCGCGTCCGTGTCTCAAACGCGGCGATCCGTCCCAGCGTCGCGCCCTGCCGGGCCTCGTAGACGTGAACGGGGGCGGTGATCTCGCCGGTGATCCCGTAGCGATCGCGCAGGAACGACTCCAGCGTCGCGCCGCCAAAAACGTGCACCTGCTTGGCGATCGTCGGCGTGATGTGGGCGCTCAGAACCTTCGTGTACTTGCGATACATGTGGTGGCGCGGAAGCCGGATCCACATGCCGGAGCCGGGGTGCTGCCATCCGTGATCTTCGCCGGGCGGCCGATGAGCACCGTGGTGGCGGCGCACGTAATGGGGTCCGAGGTGAACCGGACGCCGGCTCGGCTTGATCATCGCCGGCGGGAAATGGGCCGCCGCGGCCTCATCGAAGGCGGCGGCCGTCGTCGCCTCCAGCAGGTCGGGATGCTCGAGCGCCTCGTCGGCCTGCTCGGTCAGGCGCCGCGCCGTGTCCTCGACGGTCCCGGCCAGGACGGAGGCGCTGACCGTGGCGGGATCCGTCGGGGCCTCGAGCGACATCATCGAGAGCCCGGTGGAGGCGATTGCCTGCGCCAGGGCCGGGGCCTGGTCGCCGATGTACGGCTTGATCAGGGGAGCGACGAACTGCGCGATGTACCTGGTGATGCGATCGCGCCCGATCAACGAGATGCCCATCCGCAGCAGCGGCATCACGGCCATGACCGCCGGGAGGAAGCCCTCGATCGCCGGCTGTGGGTCCGCCCCGGGCGGCAGCGACCGGAGCTCGGCCTCGAAGCGCTCGCGCGCAGCGGCCAGGTCGTTGATGGGGTCCTCGTCCTGGGCTGTCGCCTCCCAGGCCTCGGCGACCATGGCGTCCTGCTCGTTCTGATCAGCGGCGAACAGCAGGCTCGCCGCGTTGACGTCGAACTCCTGCTGGACTTCGGAGACATCTGCGACCGTCGGGATGGGACCGGAGACCGCGGCCTCTGAATCCTCGTACTCGGCCTCGCCGAACAGCCGCTTCTTGAGCGCCTCGGCCGCTGGGCGCACCGCCGGGGGCAGCCTGTCCAACGCCATCTGCAGGACCCGCTCCAGGAGCGGGCGAACCAGCGACTTGAGGCCATCAAGGATCCGGCCGATCGGGATCAGCTTGCCCAGCGCCGACACGCCCTGCCTCGCCAGCTTGGCGGCGCCGGACACCACTCCCTTGACCTTCTTCCACAGGCCGCCCAGGAAATTCTCGAACACCGGGTTGGCACCGGTGACAACCGGCTCGTGCCGGTCGAGGACCTCGTCGAGCTCGTACTCGCTCAGCTGCGCGAGGTCATGCTCCGCGAGCGACTCGCCGATCGCCTCGAGCATGGCGTGCGCATCGCGCTGCAACGGCTCGAGCCAGTCGCGGACGTAGCTCTCGGCCTCCGGCGAGTAGCCCGGACCAGGCGTCATCGGGCTCTCTCGGGCGGTCGCGACGGCCGAGTCCGACAGCTCCTGCAAGGCCTGATCGAACTCCGAGTCGTAGAGCTCGGCGAGCAGCTGGTGGAGATCGCCGGCGACACCGCCCTCGGCGGCGAAGGCCTCACCGGCCAGGAACGGGCTCTCGGCCTCCGCCTCGGGCTCACGAGCCACGTCGAGCTCTCCGGCTCCCGCGGCGGGCGGTGAGCCGGCGGCGCCCGGGACGCTCGGGCTCCCGGCGAGAGAGCCGCCCAGGAACGGCGACTCTCCCTCGTTCTCACCAGACGCTTCGTACCCGTTGGTCTCGGCGATGGAGCCTGAGACAAAGCTCATCTCGCCCCCTTGGTCGTGGATCTCACGAGCGACAACGATTACGGGCTCCCGGACCGTTGGCAATAGGCATTTAGGGCCGGGCGGGTCCGGCCATCGGTCTGGACCGGACCAGACCGAAAGGTCCATTGACTTTGTCCGCGCCGGCTTTCGACAATCCGGGCCCATGTCGAGGGAACCGCCCGCAGACGCGCTGTATGGCCAGGCTGGACTTGACGGTTGGCGGCCCGAGGCGCCGTTCGCCGAGTGGCAAGGCGAGCCGGCGGCCGAGGGGGAGGATGAGGGTGAAGAGCAGCTCGTGACGTCGCCCGCGGTCGATCGCACCGCGCTCGTCACCCCCCCCGCCGCGCCCGCACCGACAGCGACCTCGAGCCAGTTCTACATCCGCATCGTCGCCGGCAAGCAGGGAGCGATCCCGGGCAATGCGACCCACGCGGGCCGCGAAGGGTGGCTGATCGGCAGGGGCTTTGAGCAGCAGGAGGAGGTGCCGCGAGACCCGTCGACGGGACTGCCGGCCGGGCGCGCGACGGCACTCGCCGGTCACGGTCTCTCTCGATTGGAGTCCGGCGTCGCCGTTGATGTTCAACGCGCTGACGACCAACGAGATGCTGCCCAGCGTGACGATCGAGTTCGTCGGACGGACGGTGGCGGGCGTCGAGAGCGTGACGCAGCGGCTGACGCTGACGAACGCCGTGATCGCTGGGCTCCGGCGAACCGCCGGGTCGGCAACCCGGCCGGGAGCGCCGGCCCCGGTCGAGCACGTCTCGTTCGTCTTCGAGAAGCTCGAGCTCACCGACCTCCGTCACGGCACGACGGGTTCAGACGAATGGAGTGCTCCGATCTCCGAGCTCGAGGGTGCGCCGGCCGGGGAGGCGGGTGAGTGGCAAGTGCAGACGCCGCAGGACTCCGAGCTCCAGCAGGTCGCCGCCGCGCCGGCGGGCGGTTCTTGGACAACTGACATGTACGAGCCAGAGCGCGCGGGCGTCCGGCCGTGCGCGGACCGCACCTACGTCGCCTGACGGTCACGCCAACGCGCCGCACGATGGAACGCAAGAGCCAGGTCGCGGTCCTCAGCGACATCCACATCGGCAACGGCCTCCCGACGTGCTGGTACCAGCCCACCGTGCACGACGCGTACCTCACGACCGCGCTCGAGTGGATCGTCACCCAGCGAGACGTGGTCAGCGAGGTCATTCTGCTCGGCGATGTGTTCGACGTCTGGACGTATCTACCGTCGACGCAGCCGCCCTCCATGCACGAGATCCTGACGGCCAACGAGACGCTCCTCGGCCCCGCCGGGCCATTCGCGAAGCTGGTCAAGGCGTTCCCCGGATCGGTCCGTCTGCTGCTGGGCAATCATGACGGCACCCTCACCGCGGGTGACATCGACGAGCTCAATGCGAAGCTTGGCGGCAATGTCGCCAACGGCGAGCGAATCGAGCTGGTGACCTGTCCCGTAATCGTGCACCGGGCGGGTGGAGCCGAGGGCACCGCGGTGGCGTTCACCCACGGTCATCACTGGTGCATGTTCAACGCCCCCGATGAGACATCGCCATGGCGCGGGCTTCCGGTGGGACACCTGGTGTCACGAGCGATCGCCTATCGGGTGGTGCGGGATCTGGCCGCCCGGGGGCTGACGCACGCCGCCGAGCTGAAGGGGATGGGTAATCCGGCCGGCCTGGGCGACTTCTCGGACGCGATCGTCGCGATGTTCATCAACGCGCTCCGCCCGGATCGACGCCACGATCTCCAATGGTTTCGCGACCACATCGTCGAGGAGCTGCTCACGGCGATCGCCGGCTGGTCCGGCATGCCTGACACCGAGCCGATTCGGCTGCCTCACGGCATGGGCACGACCACACTCAGGGACGGCGCCGCCCTGTTCGCCGGCCTGCATCGCCGCTGGTCAGACCGGAGGGAGGGACGCGTCCACGACGCCGACCGTGCGGCGGTTGCCGATCAAAAAGGCCGCGACCTGGCGTGGTTTGCCCAGCGCGTCGCGATGCAGACGACGAGTGACCTCGTCGTGATGGGGCACACGCATGAGGCGGTGCGGGGCCTCGAGATCTCGCCGGTCCAGTACGTCAACAACGGCTACGCCTGCGTCGCCAAGCCGGACATGAAGACAACGGCGTTCACGTTCTCGGTGGTCGACGTCGCGAAGGCCACAGCGCAGTTGATGAAAGTCGTCCCGGTGCACGGCGCACCCGCCGTGGCCCCCGCCGAGGCCCCGTTGATCGGGGTCATCCAGCGCGGTCACGACTTCTCCTGTTACGTCCGCGTCCGGAATCACACTGGGAGCCCGCTCACGGTGACCAGGTCACCGAAAAGCCGGGGATGGTGGGCGGTCCCGCCGCCGACGACCATCGCCAACGGGGCACGAGCGGACATCTGGCTTCAGGACGAGGTCGGGATGTCCGGCTCGAGCGCGACGCTCGGCTTCCTTGACGGCGCCACCATCGGACCCGTCGAGCTCGCGGTCGCGTGCCCGACAGGGGGCTTCAATGCCGTATCCACAACGGTCCGCGACTACCAGACCCGGGCGAGCGACCATCCGTGGCGCGCCGGCAGCACCGACCGAGGCGGGCATCCGCTCCAGGTACGCATCAACGTGGGACCACCGGGGCCACCCGGGATCACGAGCGGCCCACCCGCCTCGACGACGCTTGAGGCGGCCGTCAGGCAGGAGCTCGACTGCCATGCCTCCCCGGTTCCGGGGCGCAAGCCCACCCCCGAGCAGGAGCCGAGGGCGGCACACGCCGAGTATCTCGATCTGGCCCGCCAGATCCTCACGGCCTGCAAGGTTCCGGCGTACCGGGGCATGGTGCTCAGCTACTTCAGGCTGATCGCCAAGCCCGGCCAGACGCTGATCGACGCCACCACCGAGCCGCTGCCAGGACGCGCCGGCCGAGTGGGTCTGAGAAACCCGCTCCCCCACGTCAACCGCGAGGTGTTCCAGGTCAACAACTCGACCTATGGCCCGTTCGAGTACGTGTTGATCCTGTCCAACGGCGCGACCGGCGGTCTGCCTGCCTTCGGCGGGTTTCTCTTCCTGCCGGCCGACGGGTCGCGCAATCTCCATCTCGTCGCGTTCAACGTCGTCGCGTTGGACGCGCGGGGCTGCAGCCACGCCCACCACGCCGAGATGCAGATCGTGGAGTGGCTCCGCCACCAGGTCGACGCGTCCTGGCAGCGGAAGCTGGGCAATGTGGCCGTGGTCAACAGCTCGCGCAAGCGGATCAAGCCGTCCAACGAGGCGGAGCGCTTCCTCGCCTACAGCGCCTGCAACCCCTGCTGTGAGGAACTGGCCGCCCGCCTCACGGTCATGAACGCCCCCCGGTCCGCCGGCGACCCGATCCGGGCTCGGATCGCATGGCGCGACCTGTACAAGGGCCACGACGCCGACTGCGGTCACGCGACGACGCGATCCGGGGTGCAAAAGCTCCGCGACGCCGGCTGGAAGATCCAGGGCGAGCTGCCCCCCGGAATGGTCAAGGACGAGCCGAAACCGGATGACCCCGACTGGCCGCGACCCGACGAACCGACGCGTTAGGGCGTCGCCACCACGCACCGCAGACCAGGCGCACGGGCGATCCGCCGGTCCAGGGTGACGAGGGTGGTCTGCAGGAGCCTCCGCGAGCACGACCGGCGTGAGCTTGCGCCGCCTGATCAGGGCTGATGAGGCGGCGGCCCGTCTAGCATCAGTCCGGCATGGCAGCGGTCTTCTTCACGTGGTGGCGCCCGGCGATCCGGAGGGGGCTGCTGGCCGCCTGCGCCCTGGGCGTCGTCGCCTGCGGAGGGCAGGCGTCCGGCGTACCCACGGCGTCTTCGCCGGCGTCGGGGACCCTCGCCTCCGCGACGGCCGCCGCCGGCGCGGTCCCGTCGGCCGACTGGCCGGACTTCGACGACAACCCGCAGCGGACCGGGGTGGGCCCGGCGAGCACCGGCATCACCGC
The DNA here is from genome assembly GCA_963731395.1 of uncultured Solirubrobacteraceae bacterium. Lineage (GTDB taxonomy): Bacteria > Actinomycetota > Thermoleophilia > Solirubrobacterales > Solirubrobacteraceae > Palsa-465. The sequence continues at coordinate 41,184 of CAVSVH010000007.1, read as the reverse complement.
CGGCAACCTGGGGAGCCTCAGGCTGCGCGGGGTGACCATCGACGGGATCGCCGACTCGTCGGCGATCGAGCTTCACGGGATCGTTGTCCACGGAGCCCGCCACGACCTCGTGGCCGTGACCACCTCGTACGGAAAGACGATCGCGATCGACGCCGGAACGGGACGCAAGCTGTGGGAGTTCGATCCGCCCGGCGTCAACAGCACCGCCGGCAATCCCCAGGTGACCACCGCCAGCCCGGTGGCCGACCCCAACCGGCGGTTCCTGTACACCGCGAGCCCCAACGGCTACATCGACAAGCTCGCAGTGGCCACGGGACATCGGATCTGGTCGACCCGGATCACCTTGGATCCCGTGCACGAGAAGATCGCCTCGGCGCTCAACGTCAGCGGACCCTGGGTGGTGGCGGTGACCGGCGGCTACATCGGCGACATCCCTCCCTACGACGGTCACGTCGTCACCATCGATCGAGCCAACGGCCACGTCGTCGGAGTCTGGAACAGCGAGTGCTCGGGCCGCCATCAACTGATCCTCGCAAGGTCGTGCTCGGTGACCAACACCCGCGGCGACAACGCCATGTGGGGCAGGGCCGGAGCGGTGATCGAGCCCGGCAGCCGGCGGATCCTCACCGCCACCGGCAACGGGCCGTTCAACGGGTACTCGAGCTGGGGCGACAGCGTGCTCGAGCTGACGCCCGATGCGAGCCGGCTGCTGCACAACTGGACCCCGCCCAACCAGGCCCAGCTGTCCGCCGGCGACGTGGACCTGGGCAGCGCCTCGCCGGCGATCCTTCCCACCTACCACGGCTACCGCCTGGCGATCCAGGGCGGCAAGGACGCCAAGCTGCACCTGCTCGATCTCGCCCGTCTCGACGGCACCACCAACGGCCCCGGGCCGCGTCTCGGCGGCGAGCTCGACGAGACCTCGGCCCCGGGCGCAGGACAGGTCCTCACCGCCCCCGCCGTGTGGAGCCACGCCGGCAACGTCTACGCGTTCGTCGCCACCGACTCCGGCACGGCCGCTTATGAGCTCGTCGACCCGAGCCACCCGCGACTCCGCATGGCCTGGCAGAGCGCTACCGGGGGGACGAGTCCGGTGCTCGCGGGCGGCCTGCTCTACATCTACGACGAGAACGACGGGCAGCTCGTGATCCGCAATCCGATCAGCGGCGTGTCCCTCCGAACACTTCCGGTGGCCGACGGCCATTGGAACAGCCCGATCGTCGTCGGCGGACGGATCATCCTGCCGACCGGCAGCTACCACGACAGCTCGGGCACGAGCACCGTCGCGATCTATCACCTGCCGGGTCGCTGACCCTCCCCGCGCGATCAAGCGGGCAACAGAGTGAAGGCGCCGCCTTGGAGCGGCCGCACGGTCCGAAAGTGACGCTGGTCGAAGGTCAGGATGCGCCGGGTCCCGAGCCTGCCGGCGAGCACGATCACGCATAACTCGGCGAGACCGAGGTTCAGGTCGCCGTACCGACGATCGAGATCGAGCGCCGTCTCATAGTCAGTCGAGTCCAGCCCCGGGCTCTCGTATCGGCGCGCAGCGAGGTCCTCCAAGAAAGCGCGCCGGGCAGGCACACCAAACCGTCGGTCGAGCAGGTAGTCGATCTCCGCGGTCACCGGGGCGGGGATGAACAGGCTGCCGCGCTCGGCGCGGAGAAGGTCGAGGATCTCGTCTCGCCGCGGCTCCTGGGCGTCGGCGAGCGCCACCAGCGGCGCCGCATCGATGATGAGCGTCACCGGCCGAGGCCGTCGAGCAGCTCGTCCTCGGGAATCTCTGAGATCGGGCGAGGATCGTCGTCGCGCCGAGCGAATCCGGCCGCAAGCGCGAAGTCGCCGTCGCCGTTCGCCGCCGGGACGTACGCCGTGATCGCCTCGCGGATGATCGCCGCCTGCGACCGTCCTTCGGCACGTGCCAGCTCGGCCAGCCGGCGGGATTCCCGCTCGCTCAGGTACACGCTCGTCTTTCGCACCCACGTAGGGTAATCCGTAGGGCGCCTGTGATCACGGGTCTCCTACGTGCCGCTTGGCGCTCGCGCCAACCGTCCAGGGCCAGGCCTACGCTTCGGGTGTGAGCGAGTTCACCATCCGCGCGCTGTCGCTGCTGCCCCGGATCGCGGCGGATCGATCCGATCCGGCGGTGACCCGGGAGCTCGGGTTGCTGCGTTCGTTGTGGCGCACGCTGTCGGAGGCGCAGCGGACCGAGGCGCACGACGCGGCGAGCGCGCTGGCCGCCGCCCAGGCCGCCGCGGTGGCGCAGACGGCGCTGCTCGACGACGACGCCGCCGCCCGGCGGGCCCTGACCGGGCTTGACCGGATCGAGGTCGATGGCGTGCCCGAGCGCCGCTACGACGGTGCCCGCGATCCGGACGCGCTGCTCGCCCACTTCGGCCTGGACGCGTTCCGAGATGGGCAGAGGGAGGCGGTGGCCGCGGCCCTGGCGGGTCGCGACAGTCTGGTGGTGATGCCCACGGGCGGCGGCAAGAGCCTGTGCTACCAGCTCCCGGGGCTTGCGTCGGACGACCTGACCGTGGTCGTCTCGCCGCTGATCGCGTTGATGGCCGATCAGTACCGCCGCCTTGCGCTCGGTGGTCATCCCGTCGCGATGATCGCCTCGGGCATGGATGCCGCGGCGGTCGCGCGGGCGCTGGCGGATGTCCGCGGCGGCCGTGCCCGGATCGTCCTGTGCTCACCCGAGCGCTTCGCTTCCGCCTCGTTCCTGGCGGCGCTCACCGAGCGCCGCGTCGACCTGTTCGCCGTCGACGAGGCGCACTGCGTGTCGGAGTGGGGCCACGACTTCCGCCCGGACTACCTGCGGCTGCGAGAAGTGATCGACCGGCTCGACTCGCCGCCGGTGATGGCGTGCACCGCCACTGCGACCGAGGACGTCGCCCGGGAGATCAGTGCCCGGCTCGGCCTGCGGGATCCGCACATGCTGCGCGCCGGTTTCGACCGCCCCAACCTCTCCTTCGACGTGATCGCGTTGGATGGAGCCGGATCGAAGGCGCGCAAGCAGATGCTGCTCTCGATCGCCCTGGCCGATGCGGAGATGCGCCCCGCGATCGTCTATTGCGGAACACGGCGCGAGGTCGAGGAGGTCAGCGAGCAACTGCGGTCGGAGGACCTGCTCGCCGTCGGATATCACGCCGGGATGCCGGCGGACGAACGCGCCTCGGCCCAGCATCGGTTCATGGAGGGCGATGCCGAGATCGTGGTCGCGACCAACGCCTTTGGGATGGGCGTCGACAAGGCCGACGTTCGGACCGTCGTGCACTGGGCGATCCCCAAGAGCGTCGAGGCTTACTACCAGGAGGTCGGCCGGGCCGGCCGCGATGGGCGACCCGCGCGCGCGATCCTGCTCTCGAGCCGGGCCGACCTCGGACGGCTGATCAACTTCATCAAGCGCGATGCCGTCGAGACCGACGACGTCCTCGCCTACGTTCGGCGTCTTCAGGCGGCTGGCGGTGGTGAAACGCTCGTGATCGATGCTCCGCGCGATGATCGTGACCGTGTCTGTCTCGGCATCGCCGAGCGCGCCGGGCTGTGCACGCTTGAGCCGGCGCCGGGGGGACGGCTGTCGATCACTCGGTCGCAATCAGGGGGTTCCGCTCAGATCGCCTCGATCTGCCGCGAGGCGCGCAACCGGGCGTGGAACGCGTACAAGGCGGTTGAGGCGTTCTCATCCACTTCGGGAGCGTGCCGTCGCCGCACGCTGCTCGACCACTTCGCCGACGCCCGTCCGGCCATACCGTCGGGTCGGTGCTGCGACGTGTGCGACCCCGACACAATCGCGCTTCCCGACCCGACCTCGCTGCACCCGGCGCGCACCGGCAAGCGAACGCGGGCCCCGGAGTCGGCTGCCGTCGATCCGGCCGATGCCCCTCTGCTCAAGGCGCTGCGCGAATGGCGCGGGCAGGCCAGCAACGGGAAGCCGGCCTACACGGTGGCGCACAACCGGACCCTGGAGTCGATCGCGGCCCTGCGGCCGGTGTCCCGCGCCGAGCTGGGCCAGATCAAGGGCGTCGGACCAGCGTTCGTGGAGCGCCACGGCGACCAGGTACTGGCACTCGTCTCCCGCGATCGGTCCTAGGTCGTGTCCTGCAGCGTGCTAGCAGACTGCTAGCATATTGCGACATGCGAACGCTGTATCTCCGCAACGTGCCGGACGACGTTGTGGCGCGACTCGAGCGGTTGGCGGCCAGGGACCGAACCTCGGTCGGAGCCGTCGCCGTCCGCGAGCTGAGCGATGTCTCACGGCGGGCGGATAATCCAGCGCTCCTCGGGACGCTGCCCGACCTCGGAGTCGACACCGCGACCATCGTCGCCGATGTCGCAGCCGAACGATCACAGCGGTGATCGTTGTCGACGCGTCCGCGTGTCTCGCCGCGCTCCTGCGTGCCGGACCCGCGCGTCGTGCGCTGGCTGACCAGCAGCTTCACGCGCCCCACCTGATCGATATCGAGGTCGCGAGCGGTCTGCGGCGCAAGGTTCGGTCGCAGAGATTGACCGCGGATGCCGGGTGGGCCGCTCTGAACGTCTTCCGGCGGCTGGGGATGACGCGTCACCCCGCCACGGGCTTGCTCGAACGTGTGTGGGAGCTTCGCCCCAATCTCTCCGCCGACGACGCCTGTTATGTCGCGCTCGCCGAGACGCTGGGGTGCGATCTCCTCACCGCCGACGCGCGGCTGGGCCGCACACCGGGCATCACCTGCGCGATGACGATCGTGCCCGGATAGCGGACCGGCCCAACCGCCGCGAGGTCAAACATGGTCAAACCGGCGCCACGATTAAATGAAGAGACCTCCGATCGCTCGGAGGCCTTTGGTCCAGCGGATTTGCAGTAGCGGGGGCGGGATTCGAACCCGCGACCTTCGGGTTATGAGCCCGACGAGCTACCAGACTGCTCCACCCCGCGGCGGACAGAGAAGGATAGCAAGGAAAAGGCGATCCGTGCGGGCTCAATCGGTTCGCGGGAGGGCCCGCGGGGTAGGGTCCCGCCGTGGCCGAGCCGGTACATGCGCACACGATCCATTCCGTCGGGTCAGAGCATTCCGCGTGTGTCTGGGACAACGCCGCGACGCCGGTGCTGGAGGTCGAATCGGGCGCGACGGTCGAGCTCGAGGCCGCCGACGCATCGGGCGGCCAGCTGACCCGGGAGTCGACCGCGCAGGACGTCGCCGGAATGGACATGACCCGGGTCAACCCGGTCACCGGACCGGTGTTCGTCAAGGGAGCGGAGCCGGGGGACGTGCTCGCCGTCGAGATCCGCGAGCTCCGGCCCCACGACTGGGGGTGGACGGCGATCATCCCCGGGTTCGGCCTGCTCGCCGACGACTTCCCCGCACCGTGGCTCAACATCTCCGCGGTCGACGCCGTCAACCACACCGTCGCGTTCGCCGACGACATCCTGCTCCCGTTCTCGCCGTTCCCGGGCACGATCGGAGTCGCGCCCCAGGAGCCCGGTCAGCATTCGGTGGTGCCGCCACGCCGGTGGGGCGGCAACATGGACATCAAGCACCTGCGCGCCGGCACGACGCTCTACCTCCCGGTGGGGGTCGAGGGTGCGCTGTTCTCGGTCGGCGACACCCACGCAGCGATGGGCGACGGCGAGGTGTGCGGCACCGCGGTGGAGACGGCGATGGACATCGTGGTCCGGCTCAGCGTCCGCAAGGACATCAATGCCCGCTACCCGCAGTACCACGTGCCCGAGGGCCATCTCAGCAAGACCGAGCAGTCCAGCTATCACGTGTGCACGGGCGTCGGCCCCGACCTGTTCGAGGCCACCCGCGACGCCACCCGGGCGATCATCGAGCACCTTGTCGAGCATTACGGCCACGACCGCGAGCAGGCGTACGCGATCGCGTCGGTGGCCGTCGACCTGCGCATCCACGAGGTCGTGGACGTGCCCAACTGGGTCGTCGGCGCGTTCCTGCCCGAAGCGATCTTCCAGCCCGACGCCGCCGGCTGAGCCGAACTCCACGTCGCCGCGCCGGTGAGAAGACCCGCTCGCCGAACCGAGCGTCCGCGCACGAATCCGCCCCCACCCAGGAGCCCGCCCATGCCCGACCTGACCTACCACCCGGCCGCCACCCGCGAGCTCGGGGCGTACTTCGCCCAGCCCCGCGGCGACGGACCCTGGCCGGGTGTCGTCGTGGTCATGGACGCGCTCGGCGTCACCGACGACATCCGCGTCCAAGCCGATCGGCTGGCGGCATCCGGGTACCTCGCGTTCGCCCCCGACCTCTACTCGGGACGGGGGATCAGGTGCGTGATCGCGATGCTCCGCGCGTCACGCTCGGGCAGCGGCGAGGGCTACGAGGACATCGAAGCCGCGCGCCAGTGGCTGAGCGAGCGGGCCGACTGCACCGGCCAGATCGGGATCATCGGCTTCTGCATGGGGGGCGGATTCGCGCTGCTGAGCGCGCCGCGCTACGACTTCGCGGCGGCGTCGGTCAACTACGGCGAGGTGCCGGAGGACGCCGCCAAGCGCCTGGCGGGAGCGTGCCCGATCGTCGCCAGCTACGGATCGCGTGACCGCGGCCTTCCCGGACGGGCGAAACGGTTGGACGCCGCGCTCGCCGCGCTCGGAATCGAGCACGACATCAAGGAGTACCCCGACTCCGGCCACGCGTTCATGAACCGGTTCAACGTCGGCCCGCTGCTCGGCCCGGTGACGAAGTTCATCGCCGTGAACTACGTGCACGAGGCGGCGGAGGACTCGTGGCGGCGGATCCTCGACTTCTTCGACACCCACCTGCGCGACGCCGGGCGGCCCGGGACGGCCTAGAGCCCCCGACTACTCGCCCATCGAACGCACCAGCACCCGTGCGCCCGCACCCTCGGGATCGCTCGCGTCGGGCGCGGGCGCGTCGGCCTGGAGCGCGAGCACCGCGATGTCGTCGGGCAGCGGACCGGGTGGGCACCCGAGCCCGCGACGCTCGATCTCGGCGACGAGGGCGTCGACCCCGCCGGCGGGCACATCGCCCAGCAGGGACCGCAACCCGGCATCGCCGGAGATCCGCGGGTTGCGCTCGATCAGCCCGTCGGTGTAGAGGAGCAACGTGTCACCCGGCGCCAGGTCGACCACGACCTCGGGAAAGGCGGCATCGTCGAACACGCCGAGCAGCGGCCCGTGCGCACGCAGCACCTCCACCTGCCCGGAGGCGCGGCGAACGAGCGGCGGCGGGTGACCGCCGCAGGCCAGCGTCACCCGGAACCCCTCGGCGGTCGCGTCGAGCCGCCCGTACACCGCGGTGCAGAAGCGATCGTGGTCGGAGCTGAGCAACGCCTCGTTGACCGCGCGCAGCACCGCCGACGGATCCGGGGCCAGGCGGGCGATCGCCCGGGTGGTGTGGCGGGTGAGCGCCGTGACGGCGGCGGCTCCGGCACCATGACCGCAGACGTCGCCGACGACGAGTCCCCACGCGTCCCCCGACAGCGCGAACAGGTCGTAGAAGTCACCCCCGACGTCCGATCCGCGTTCGGCGGGATGAAAGCTCACCGCGGTCCGGATGCCGGGGACGTCGGGCAGCGCGCGCGGGAGCAGGCTGCTCTGCAGCTCCGCCAGGCGGATGGTGCGGGCCTCGGCGTCGCGGGCGCGGCCGATCGCGACGCCCGTGGTGCGCGCCAGCAGATCGACGACCCGCCGATCCTCGGGCGACGGCGTCCGCGGCTGCTCGTAGTACACGGCCAGCGTGCCGACCAGCTCGCCGTCGTCGCCCCGGACCGGTGTCGACCAGCAGGCGCGCAGCCCATAGGCGCCCGCCAGCTCCCGGAAGTCACTCCACAGCGGGTCGGTCGCGGTCTCGGAGACGACAACGGTCTCGCCGCGGAACGCCGCGGTGCCACACGATCCGGCCCGCGGCCCGATCTCGATCCCGTTGATCGCGTCGTTGTAGGCCGCCGGCAGTCCGGGCGCGGCGCCGTGGACGAGCCGCCGGCCGTCGGGCGAGAGGAGCAGGATCGACGCCCACGCGTCGTACTCCGAGAGGTCCTGGACGCAGACGACGATCGACTCGAGCGTTCGCTCCAGCGAGACGCCACTGGCGATCAGCGCCAGGATGTCACGCTGGGCGGCGAGCAATCGCTGGGAGCGGACTCGCTCGCTGACGTCCTGGAACACGAGCACGCCGGCGACGATGTCGCCGTCCTCGTCGCGGATCGGGGCGGCGCTCACCCGCACCGTGATCTGCCGGCCGGTGCCCGTGTTGTAGAGCAGCTCCTCGTCCTCGATCACTTCGCCGGCGCGGACCGCGCGGGCCAGCGGCCGCTCGGCGGGACCCAGCGGCTCGTTGTGCAGCGAGAACAGCTGATACGGCGTGTACTGCTCGATCGAGTCGGCGTCGATGATGGGATGGCCGAGGATCTCCTCCGCCTGCCGGTTGCCGAGCACGATCCGCCCGGACGGGGCCTCGGCGAGCAGGACGCCGGCCGGCATCTGGTGCAGGGTCTGCTCCAGGCGGTGACGTTCGGCGCGGACATCGGCGGCCGCTTGCCGGCGCAGCTGGGAGAGCTCGAGGTGAGAGCGGACGCGGGCGAGGAGATCGCGGCCCGAGAACGGCTTGGGCAGGTAGTCGTCGGCTCCCGCCGCGAGTCCCCGGATCGTCTCCTCCTCCCCGGCCCGGGCCGACAGGAGGATGACGGGGAGGTCCTGCGTCTCAGGCGAGGATCGCAGCATGCTGAGCAACTCATAGCCGTCAACCCCCTGCATCATCACGTCGCTGATCACCAGGTCGGGCGGCCGTTCCACGATCGCGGCAATGGCTGCCGGGCCATCGCCGACCACTTCGACCTCGAAGCTCGGCGCCAGCAGGCTGGAGAGGTAGCGGCGCAGATCGGGGTTGTCGTCGGCGATCAGCACGCGCGGGCGAGCGTCGCTCCGGCCGCCGTGTGCCCCCCCGGCGGCGATCCCCTCCGCCGCGGACTGTCCGGGCACTCCGAGCCAGCCGAGCGCCTCCTCCACGAACAGCGCCGCGATCGGCGCCGCCGGTTCCAGGCTCTCCTCGCGGACCTGGTCGGGCGGGAGATGGGCGGAGCCGACGGGGATCCGCACCGTGAACTGCGACCCCTCCCCCACCCCGCTCTGTACCGCCACCTCGCCGCCGTGCAGCTCGGTGAGCTCCTTGACCAGCGCGAGCCCGATCCCGCTGCCCTCATAGCTGCGGGCGATCGTCCGTACGCGGTGAAAGCGCTGGAACAGCCGTCCGAGCTCGTCGGGGGCGATCCCCGTGCCGGTGTCGCTCACCGACAGCTCCACGGCACCGTCGACCGGGCGCAGGCTGACCGCGATTCCGCCCTCGAGCGTCGCCTTGAACGCGTTGGAGATGAGGTTGAGGACGATCCGCTCCCACAGGTCACGGTCCACGTAGACCGGCTCGGGGAGCGGTTCGCAGCGCACGACCAGCTCCAGTCCGGCACGCGCGGTGGCCTCCCGGAACGTCCCGGCCAGCTCCGCGGTCAGACGCCCGAGATCCGTCGGGCGAAACTCGGCCCGCATCCGGCCCGCTTCGGCGCGGGAGAAATCGAGCAGCGCGTTGACGAGCTTGAGCAGCCGCATCGCGTTGCGATGAACAAGCTCCAGATGCTCGCCCTCGAGCCCCGCCGGGTCGCCGAGCGCGTCCTGGAGCGGCCCGAGCATCAGGGTCAGCGGCGTGCGGAACTCGTGGCTGACGTTCGAGAAGAACGCCGTCTTGGCCCGATCGAGCTCCTCCAGCGCCTCGGCGCGGCGGCGCTCGGCCTCGTACGTGCGCGACGCGGTGATCCCGCCCGACAGATGCTGCGGGATCAGCTCGGCGAACGAGGTGTAGTCGTTGTCCAGCGGGCAGTACGGGTTCACCCCGACGACGAGATAGCCATACGGCTGGGCGTGGCCCGGCTGGGAGATCGGCAGCACCAGCCCGTGGACGGGCGGGTCGGGCCACGCCCCGGTCGGGAGCTCGCCGTACCGGGGGTCGGTCAGATCGACGAGCGCCGAGCCACCCGCAGGAACGCCCGCCACCGGCCACGGCGCGTCGGCGGCGGAGCCGGGGATGGCCACCGGCGCCGCCGGGTGCCCGGGCTCGATGCCGCTGGCGCAGTCCAGCCGCAGGTCGCCCCCCTCATCACAGAGGTAGACGATCGTGAACGGCAACGACCGCGGGTTGTCGGCGAGGACCGCGGAGGCGGCGTCGAGGAACGCGCGCTCCTCGGTGACCCCGGACGCCACCGAGCCCAGCTCGCGCAGCGTGGCCATCCGCCGCTCGCCGATCACGCGCTTGGTCTCCTCGCTGACGACGCACAGCATGCCGGCCACCGTCCCGTCGTCGTCGGGGAGCGGGCTGTAGGAGAACGTGTGGTAGGTCTCCTCGCGGTAGCCGCTGCGCTCGAGGATGAGTTGCAGCGCCTCGTCCCAGGTGGCCTCGCCGGTGGTCATCACCGTCTCGATCCGGGGCCCGATCTCCGGCCAGATCTCCGCCCACACCTCGCGCGCCGGCCGGCCCAGCGCCCACGGGTACTTCTTGCCGAGCGTGTCGCGCCGGTAGGCGTCGTTGCAGAGGAACGTCAGCTCCGGCCCCCACGCCATCCACATGGAGAAGCGCGAGGTGACGAGCACCCTGACGACGGTGGAGAGACTCGCCGACCAGTCCTGCATCGGCCCCAACGGGGTTGCCGCCCAGTCGATCGCCAGCAGGTCGCGGCCGACCTGCCCAGCGTGAAGCAGAGACTCGCGCACGCCGGCGCGGCCGGGATCGCTGATCAACCGAGCGCTGATTTCTCGCGCGGCACCGTGGCCGACATGCACGAACCGTATACGACCGCGGTCCCGGGATCGGACGTCGATGTTGCGTTGCGCCGCCGGGCGAGAATGCGCCGCCGGCGGGGCGTCCGTCAGGGCGAGGTCAGACCTGGCGCGAGGACCAGAGGATCGCCGACAGCACCACGGTCACGATCGAGACGACGAGCCCGACGAGCCAGCCCTTGGAGTTGCTCGAGACCATGATCGCGGCGATCGCGACGCCGATTCCGATGACCCCTCCGGTGGCGATCAGCCGGACGAGCAGCGTCTCCAGCACCAACCGGCGGCGAGGTCGCTGGGGCAGCATGTTCTCCGAGCGCATCCGCCCCGGCGGTTCGCCGACGGCCGCCTGCTCGTACTCCGCGTCGGGGTCGGCGGTGCCGGGCTCAGGGTCGGCGGCCTGATGCTCACCCACCGCCGCATCGCGCCGGCGCGACCGTCTCTCGGGCGATTGGCGCTCGAGCGGCGTGTCGGAGCCGGCGTCGTAGGGCTCGGCGGGCGGGTCGCTCTCGGTGCTCATCCTGCGTTCTTATCACCGCGATCCACAATCGGCAAACAAGGCGCGCCCGAATGGACGAGCGCAACCGGTCAACAGCGCAAGCGCTCACGGTCGTGTGCGGGCGATCAACCGCTCACCGGCGGGCGCAACGCGTACCGATCTCCACCTGGCTCGGACACGGATGTGGATCTGGAGTGGTCGTCTGCGGCGGCTGAGCCTCCGATCCTGCACATTTGCTCCACGACGCTGAGTCTCCCTTGACACCTCCTAGCGCCAGGGTTATCTTCGCGTTCTAGTTGACCGGGGTATAAGGGGGATGTCAGATGGCACTTACGTGGCCGCTGGAGCAGGACGGGTCCACGGGTGAAGACGTGAAGACCGTCCAGTACTTGGTTACGGCGCAGGGCCACCCCACCGGGGTGGACGGCATCTTCGGTCCGGGAACGAAGGCTGCGGTCGAGGCCTTCCAGTCCTCGCGCGGGCTGAGCGCCGACGGGACTGTCGGTCCGCAGACGTGGCCGCAGCTGATCATTCAGGTGCAGCAGGGAAGTGACGGTGACGATGTGCGTGCCGTTCAGAGTCAGATTCACAGCCGCGGTGACGGCGCCGAACTCGCCGTGGACGGCATCTTTGGCCCGGACACGAATGACGCCGTGCGGGCGTTCCAAACGCTGCTCGGGCTGTCGGTTGACGGGATTGTCGGAGAGCAGACCTGGAACCACCTCGTCAACGGTTATCTCGCCGCGCCAGATCCGCAGACCGCGGCGAAGGACGTCTTCAGCGCCTGGGAGGCCCACAACCGCGATCAGGCCGGCAAGAACGCCACCCCGGGTGGCGTGAACGAGATCTTCGCCCAGAGTTTTTCGTCGGGCGATGGGTGGTCGTTCGAGGGCTGTGGGGCCGCCGCGGGCCACACGTTCTGCAGCTGGAAGCGCTCCAACGGGCACGAGCTGAGGATCGGCGTCATCAACGCGGTCGAGGGTCCGTACTACGTCGCCGACCAGGCTGAGTTCACCTGATCACAATTCCTGGCTCGCTACGGAGAGGAGCGCACACTATGAGTTCACGGTTCCGTGTGCTGACATACGCACTCATCTGCGGCCTGACCCTCGGTGCCGTCGCGTTTGCCGCGCCATCGAGCGGGTTGGCGTCATCCACACGGCCCTGCTCAACGTCGAGTCTGAGATTGGACAAGATCGGCGAAAGTGACTTCACCAGCCATCGGGGCTGGATATTCGCGCTGCGAAATGTTGGGACGGCCACGTGCCGATTCAAGGGCTACCCGGCAGTCCGATTGCTTGGCCGCAATGCCCAACCGATGTCCACAACCGTCAGCCATTTCGGCGGCCCTCCGCGCAGCGTCGTCCTGTCTCCGTGGCACCGTGGTTTCTTCGCCATCACCTTCGCCGTCAGTGGCCCATGCCCCTCAGCGGTGTTCGCCTATGGAATGCGAATCGTGCCGCCAGGTGCTTCCTCGCCCGCGGTCTGGTACGCGGGCAGGTTCGATCTCTGCGGTCCTGCTCCTGCGGGTGTGAGCGTGTCGCCCGTCGCATCCCGGCAACAGTTCTAGGCACCGCGAAGGGCCCACCTCGGCGCTGCGCGTACGCTCGCCGTCGCCCTCAGGGCCCGTAGGCCAGCGGCACGTGACGCCGGGCGCAGCTCGGAAGTAGGATCAGCGGTCTGTGACCAGCGCACCGCTGAGAGGCTGCCGCGGATGAGCACGAACACCGCTACGCGGCCGAAGTCGGTGGCGGATGTCGTCGGAGCGACGATCGCCGCGACCGGGGTCGGCGACGCGTTCGGGGTGCTCGGCAGCGGCAACCTCGTGGTGACGAACGCGTTGTGCCGCGACGGGGTCCGGTTTCACCATGCGCGCCACGAGGGCGGCGCGATCTGCATGGCGGACGGCTATGCCCGGGTGAGCGGCCGGGTCGGACTGTGCAGCGTGCATCAGGGCCCCGGCCTGACGAACACGATCACCGGGTTGACCGAGGCGGCCAAGAGCCGGACGCCGTTGCTCGTCCTCGCGGGGGAGGCACCGGCGGCGGCGCTGAACTCGAACTTCCGGATCGACCAGGCGGGGCTGGTGGAGTCAGTCGGAGCGATCGCCGACCGCATCCACGGCCCCGCGACGGCGGCCGACGACGCGCGGCGCGCCCATGACCGGGCGGTGCTCGAGCGTCGGCCGGTCGTGCTGATGCTGCCGATCGACATCCAGCCCCGGCCGCCCGAGGAGCTCGCCCCCAGTCAGCCGCCGCTGCCGCCGCTGGCGGCACCCGACCCGTCTCCGGCGGCGATCGCCGCCGCCGCCGACCTCCTCGCCGGCGCGGAGCGCCCCGCGATCATCGCCGGGCGGGGCGCGGTGCTCGCCGGCGCCCGGGATGAGCTCGAGCGCCTCGGCGCCCTGATCGGGGCGGTGCTGGCGACATCGGCGCCGGCCAATGGACTGTTCGCCGGTCTGCCCTATGCGCTCGGGATCTCCGGGGGGTTCGCGACGCCGTTCGCCGCCGAAGTGTTGCCCCGCGCCGACGTCGTGCTGGTGGCGGGGGCGTCGGTCAACGATTGGACGACCCGTCACGGTGAGCTCATCGGTCCGGACGCGAAGGTCGTGCAGCTGGACGTCGAGGCAGCGGCGATCGGTCGCCATCTCCCCGCCGACCTCGCGATCCTCGCAGACGCCGCGGCCGGTGCGCGGCGGCTCGCCGACGAGCTCGAGCGGCGCGGCCATCACCGCGCCGGGTTGCGCACCGGCGAGCTGGCCACGGAGATCGCCGCTCACCGATGGTCTGACGACCCCTACGAGGACGCGACGACCGAGAACGGCATCGATCCGCGGACGCTGTCGATCGCCCTCGAGCAACGGCTCCCGGCCGACAAGGCGGTGGCCGTGGATTCGGGGCACTTCCTCGGCTACCCGGCGATGTTCCTGTCGGTGCCCGACGCCCGCGCCTGGGTGTTCCCGAACGGCTTCCAGGCCGTCGGTCTCGGTCTCGGCAACGCGATCGGCGCCGCGGTCGCTGCACCGGACCGGGTGACCGTGGCCGCGATCGGCGACGGGGGCGCGTTCATGGCGCTGGCCGAGATCGAGACCGCCGTCCGGCTCGGGCTCAAGCTGCTCGTCGTCATCTACGACGACCGGGCCTATGGCGCCGAGGTCCACCACTTCGCCCCGATGGGCCACGACGTCCGCGGGGTGCAGTTCCCCGACGCCGACCTCGCCGCGATCGCGCGGGCGGCGGGCGCGGACGCGGCGACGATCCGGCGGACGATCGAGCTTGACGTCGTCGATGCCTGGTTGGAGGATCCGCACCCGCGGCCGCTCGTGCTCGACGCCAAGGTCAACCCCGAGATCTGCGCCGATTGGCTATCCGAAGCCTTCCGCGCCGGCTGAGTGCCCGGTCCACGGGCGCGCCATCACCGAAAAGGAGAACCGCATGTCCAGCACGCAAGCCAGCCACGTCTCCTCGATGCTCGACGGGCTCACCTCCGGTGCGGTGCGGATCGTCGACCTGACCCAGCCGCTGACCGAGACGACGCCGGTGATCCAGCTGCCGCCGCCGTTCGCCAACACCCCGGGGCTGTCGCGGGAAGAGATCTCCCATTACGACGACCGCGGTCCGGCGTGGGCGTGGTACACGCTGACGATCGGCGAGCACGTCGGCACCCACGTCGATGCTCCGATCCACTGGGTCACCGGCCGCGACGGCCGGGACATCGGGTCGATCCCTCCCGACACGCTCGTCGGGCCGGCGTGCGTGATCGAGAAGACCGCCGAGACCGAGGCCGCCGGCGGAGACTACCTGCTGACCGTCGCCGACCTCGAGGCGTGGGAGGCCGAGAACGGGCGGATCCCCGACGGGGCGTGGGTCCTGCTGCGCACGGGCTGGGGCGCGCGCGCCCACGACCAGGCGGCGTTCCTCAACGTCGGCGACGCCGGGCCGCGGACCCCCGGTCCCGATGTCGACGCGGCCCGCTGGCTGGCCCACGAGCGCCCGATCGCCGGCTTCGGGACCGAAACCGTCGGCATCGACGCGGGCTCGGCCGGCGGCATGGACCCGCCATTCCCGCTGCACAACTTCCTGCTCGGCGCGGGCCGGCTCGGGCTCACCCAGCTCGCCAATCTCGACCAGCTCCCGATCACCGGCGCGCTGCTCGTCGTCGCCCCACTGCGTCTCGTCGGGGGCACCGGCAGCCCGAGCCGCGTGCTCGCGTTCGCGCCCCGGGCGTAGCGGGCCGGCGCCCGACCACCGAAGGCACGGCGATGCCGGATCGGGCCGAGGCCGTGGCGCTCGACGACGCGGATCCCCTGGGCGCATTCCACGACCGGTTCAGTGTCGCCGATGACGGGCTGATCTACCTCGACGGCAACTCGCTCGGCCGGCTGCCGCGGGAGACCGCCGATCGTGTGACGCGCGTCGTGTCCGAGGAGTGGGGCCACCGGCTCATCCGTGGCTGGAGCGAGGGTTGGATGGAGCTGCCGCTGACGATCGGCGACCGGCTCGGCGGATCGCTGCTCGGGGCAGCGCCCGGGCAGGTGGCGGTGGCCGACTCGACGACGGTGTGCTTCTACAAGCTGGCGGCGGCCGCGCTGTCGGCGCGTTCGGACCGCCATCAGATCATCACCGACGTCGACAACTTCCCCACCGACCGGTACGTGCTGGAGAGCCTGGCGCTGGAGCGGGGACTGCAGATCGTCTGGATCGAGGCCGATCCCCATGCCGGCCCCGATCCCGGGCAGGTCGCCGACGCGATCACCGAGGAGACCGCCCTGGTGACGTTCTCGCACGTCGCCTACCGGTCCGGGTTCATCGTCGACGCGCGCGCGATCACCGACATCGCTCACGACGCCGGCGCGCTCGCGTTGTGGGACCTGAGCCACAGCGCCGGAGCGATCCCCGTCCGCCTGGACGATGACGGCGTCGACCTCGCGGTCGGCTGCACCTACAAGTACCTCAACGGCGGCCCGGGCGCCCCCGCGTTCCTGTACGTGCGCCGCGAGCATCACGACGAGCTGCGCCAGCCGATCTGGGGCTGGCTGGGGCGCCGCGACCCGTTCGAGATGGCGCCGGGCTACCTCCCCGGCGAGGGGATCGCGGGGATGCTCTCCGGGACGCCGCCCGTCCTGGCCCTGACCGCGGCCGCCGTCGGGATCGAGCTGACGATCGAGGCCGGGATCGAGGCGATCCGCCATAAGTCGACGGCGCTGACCGCCTACGCGATCACCCTGATCGACACATGGTTGGCACCGCTGGGCGGCGGCGTCGGCTCGCCGCGGGACGCCGGTCGGCGGGGCTCGCACGTCGCGCTCGTCCATCCCGACGCGCGCGCCCTGTCACAGCGGCTGATCGACGACGGCGTGATCGTCGACTTTCGCACCCCCGACGTGATCCGCCTCGGCCTCTCCCCGCTCACGACCCGGTTCGTCGACGTGTTCGACGGCCTGGCCCGGGTGCGGCAGCAGCTGCGCCGGACCCAGCCGTGAGATCACGGCGGTCACGGGGGTAGGATCCGCATATGGTCGACCGGATCGAGTCCACGGCACAGGATTCGGCGGCCGGCGACGCGTCTGACGACCTCCCGACCCAGCCCTCGGCCTCCTACAGCATCACCATGCGCGTGCGATTGCCGCAGCGACCGGGGTCGTTTGCGCGCGTCGCGGCGGCGATCGGCCAGACCGGCGCGATTCTCGGGGCGATCGACATCGTCCGCGTCGAGCGCGGCGAGGTGGTCCGCGACGTGACCGTGGTCTGTGCCGAGGCGGCGCAGGGCGAGGCTGCGGCGCGGGCCGTCGGTGAGCTCGAGGGTGTGGCCGTGGAGCATTTCTCGGATCGGACGTTCCTGATGCACCTCGGCGGAAAGCTCGAGGTGAGGCCGACGGTGTCGGTCAAGACGCGCGATGACCTGTCGATGGCGTACACGCCGGGGGTCGCGCGGGTGAGCCTGGCGATCCACGCCAACGTCGACGACGCGTGGTCGCTGACGATCAAGGGCAACACGGTCGCGGTGGTGTCGGATGGGACAGCGGTGCTCGGGCTGGGCGATGTCGGTCCCGAGGCGGCGATGCCCGTGATGGAGGGAAAGGCCGCGCTGTTCAAGGAGTTTGCCGGGGTCGACGCGTTTCCGCTCTGCGTAGCGAGCAAGGATCCCGACTGCATCGTCGAGTTCGTCAAGATGGCCGCGCCCACGTTCGGGGCCATCAACCTGGAGGACATCTCGGCGCCACGCTGCTTCGAGATCGAGCGGCGACTGCGCGCGGAGCTCGACATCCCGGTGTTTCACGACGACCAGCACGGAACGGCAATCGTTCTCCTCGCCGCCCTGATGAACGCGCTGCGCGTCGTGGAGAAGCGTCACGTGGACATCAAGATCGTGGTCGTCGGCGCCGGCGCTGCGGGCGTCGCCTGTACCGAGATCATGCTGGCCTGGGGCGTGCGCAACATCATCGTCTGCGACGTCGACGGCGCCATCTACGCCGGCCGGGATGGGCTCGATCCCGTGCTGGCCGACCTCGCCGAGCGGACCAACCCCGCCGGTGAGCGCGGGATGGCGGACGACGTGCTGGCGGGCGCCGACGTCATGGTCGGCCTGTCGCGACCGCGCGCCGTGTCCAAGGCCGCGGTGCTCAGGATGGCCGCGAACCCGATCGTGTTCGCGCTGGCCAATCCGGAGCCCGAGGTGCCCGTCGAGCAGGTCGGCCATCGCGTCGCCATCATGGCGACGGGACGCTCGGACTACCCCAATCAGATCAACAACGTCCTGGCATTTCCGGGAGTGTTCCGCGGCGCGCTCGACGTGCGGGCGCGGGAGATCAACGAGGAGATGAAGCTCGCCGCGGCCAGGGCGATCGCCGCCGTGGTCGGCGACGACGAGCGCCACGCCGACTACATCATCCCGAGCGTGTTCAACCGAGAAGTGGTCAACGCGGTGGCTCCCGCCGTCGCCCGGGCGGCCGAGGCGTCCGGGGTCGCACGTCGGTCGCCTGCCGCCCAGGCCGACGGAGCGTGAGCTCGCCGTAACTCCCGGCGAGCGGCGCGCAGGCGCCATCGAACCTGAACCGCCACCGCCGCGGCCGCGGCTGTGCCATCGTTCTCTGGTGCTCTCGAGTCAGACATCAGGTGTGAGGGCCTGCGTTGCGCTCACGGTGATCGCGCTCGCCCTGGCCGGGTGCGGCACCAGCCACGGGACCGGCACCGGTCACGGCACCAGCACCAGTCGCGGGACCGGCACCGCCGCGCCGCCGAGCACCGGGACCGGCTCCGTGCCTCGCGCGCGACCGCACGTGATCGAGCCCGCCGCCGGCCAGCAGGCAGCGGCGACCGCCCCCGGCGCGTTGCCGATCGGCGACGTCCACGCGCACGCCCCGCCGCTCGCCGAGGTCGAAGCCGCGCTGCGCCTGGAGGTGATCGCCGCGCGGGTCACGAGCGCGACCTACATCGATCCATTGCGGTTCGTCACGGTGTGGGAACGGACTGACCAGGGCGTCGACGCCCAGCTGACGCCGGGAGCGCCGATCCTCGCGCCCAGCAGGGTCAAGATCCTCGACATCGAGCCAGACTGGTATGCCAACCAGCCGCTCGTCTACTTCGAGCTACTGGCCGGACCGGATGCCGGCAAGGTGCAATACGTCGCCGAGCAGATCACCGACATCGCGCGGCCGGGGAGCATTCTCCAGCAGGGCCAGGCGATCGCTCGCTTTGCCAGCTCGGGCACCGGGATCGAGTACGGCTGGTCGACGCTGAACGGAACGACGCTCGCGGTGGCGACGGGGGGCTATGAGGAGGGCCAGATCACCCCGGCCGGCAGCTGGATGCGCGCCTGGCTCAACAGCCTCGGCGCTCACGCGGGGCCCGACACCTGATCGCTCAAGCCTTTCTGGTGTCGCGGTCCTGTTGATCCCGACTGACACGATGTATGCTCTGTACATCATGCATCGAACCCAGATCTACCTCGACGATGACCAGGAGCGAAAGCTCTCAGATCGCGCTCGGCAGATCGGACGGACAAAATCGGCGCTCATCCGCGACGCCGTCGACGCCTACTTGTCCCCGGCCTCCGGCGACGAGAGCGCGCTCGCAGCTCTGCGCTCCGCCGTCAAAGGCGCAGTCGGAGCTGCACCGTATCTCTCGAGTGGCGTCGACTACGTCGAGGAGCTGCGAGCAGCCGAGCAGGACCGCCGCCGGATGATCGACGAGCGTCGCTGAGCGGGTGGTCCTGCTCGACACCTCGGTTCTGATTGACCTGCTCCGCGGCTCCGAGCCGGCCTCCGACTGGCTGGGGGCTCTTGAGCATGTGCCGTTCTGCTCGGAGCTGACGCGTGCCGAAGTGCTGCGTGGGGTTCGCTCGCCGGAGCGCTCGCGCGCCGATCGACTGCTCGGCGCCTTGCAGTGGGTGATCGTTGATGAACAGGTCAGCCGCCGCGGCGGCGAGCTCGGCAGGCGGTACCGGCGCAGCCATCAGGGACTGAGCATCGTCGACTTCTTGATCGCCGCGACCGCGCAATTGCTCGACACGCAGCTTGCAACTGCGAACGTCCGCCACTATCCAATGTTTCCCGGGCTTGCCCCGCCCTACGAGGCATGAATAGCCAGGTGGTCGCTCGATGCGCGCGTGGCTCAACCGCCGCGGCAGCGGGATTGATCTCTGTCTCGGAATGTCACTGCTGGCGAGCGAGCAGGAACAGTTCGATCTCGAGTGTTGGAGATGAACTCCGTGACTCGGCGTCCGGAGAGGGCTCCAACCTCGGCAAAATGAAGGTGTCCTGCATCGCGGCTCGCGCAGGCCAGCAGCTCATCGTTCATGAGCTGGGTCTTGGCGCTGACGGGCGCGCGGCGGTGGTAGCGCTCATGCAGTGCGACCAGCTTGGTGGTCACGGCTTGGAGTAACGCGTCGCCGGTCAGCGGGGGGATGGGGCCCGGCATGGGGCCTCCTTCGCTCTCCTGGGGCTAGCCGCGCGCGAGGCGAAGAGAGTAGACCCGACGAGCGGTCTGCCGCCTCGGCATCGCTCTCGAAGGTCTCGAAGATCTGGGTACGTCGTGTTTAGAATTCGCGACGGGTTGTTCGCCTGACGACGGGAGATAGCACATGGTCGATCCAGTCCGGAGTCGCCAGCACGACGGACAAACGCGGACGGCGATCTCTGACGGGATGGTCGCGCTGCTCAAGGATTTTTACGGGATCGGCCCGACGCAGGCCAAGACCTACCATCACGATGATCTCGTGGTGTGTTTGCTGCGGGGTGGGTTTACGCGGGTGGAGCAGACGTTGCTCGAGGGGGGACGGACTGCGGCGGTGATTCAGCAGCGGATGGAGTTTCAAGAGGTGATGCGCGAGCGGTTTGTCGGGGTTGTCGAGCGGGCCACCGGCCGGCGGGTGGTGGGGTTCATGAGCGGCAACCAGCAAAGCCCGGACATGATCTGCGAGGTGTTCGTGCTCGCCCCCACCGACCTTTTCGCTGACGAGGAACTGGCGGAGTCCTGACCGCCTGAGGGACCGGCGCCACTTTCCGCGCCGGCGGGGTTGTGGGTGGCGGATCGCGGGGCGAGACGCAGGTGGACAGAGGCGGTAGTCTCCGGGTAGAGGGAGGCATCGGTTCCGGGGTCCGCGGAATGGCAGCGGGACCTGACTTCTGAGCCTGTCGACACGCGTGTGAGCGACCTCAGGAGAAGACATGCCCGGTCCCAGCAGGCCTAGATCACAGGCAACGGCGCTGAGCGTCAACGCGGTGCGGCGTGCAAATCCTCTGCTTCTGGGGGGTCTGATACTTTGCGACGTGCAGCAGGCGTCGCTTGCGCGCGTCGGCACGTTCGGAGTTGACGACGCGATGAACGACACACCTGCCGGCGACGAGGCACGGGGTCGCCGGCGGCGCTCCGACGCCGAGAAGAACATCGACCGGATCGAGCAGGCCGCCGCAGAGCTGTTGCTCGCCGAGCCGGAGGCGGGTCTGGAGGAGATCGCAGCGGCGGCCGGCGTTTCGCGGTCGACGATCTACCGTCACTTCGGGTCACGTGAGGAGCTGGTCGGAGTCGTCGCCCAGCGTGCGCGTGAGACGTCGGACTCAAATCAGTCTGATGCGCTGCGCCCGCCGGGGGAGCTGGCCGGTGGACCGACGCCGCTGGATGTCGCCGATGTGCTCAACAAGGTGCCGCCGCATCTGCTCGGCGACCAGATCGTCGCCGAAGCGCAGCGTCTGACCGGGGTGACGTCGGTGGCGCTATACCTGATCGACATCGACGGAACGCTGCTGTTGCGCCTCGCCGGCTCAGATGAGTTCCCGACAGAGCTGGAAGCGCCGTTGGCGGTCGGCCCGGAGATCCCGCGCGAGGGGCTACCGCGGGCTGCGAGCGATGATCGCCCGTGAACTGCCGGGCAGCGTGATGGCCCCACTGCTGTTGCGTGGGCGAGCGCTCGGGGTGCTGCTCGCCGTCGACGCGCCCGAACAACCCCTGGTCCAGCTGGGCCGCCAAGCCGGGGCGGCCCTGGCCTTGGCGAACGTCTACACCGACGTGTTTGACACTACGCGGCGGCGCAAGGAGACCAGCCCGGCGTCCGAGATCCAGCAGAACCTGCTCCCGCCCCGGATCGCCCGGATCTCCGGAGGGATCATCGCCGGCAACGTGCTGCCGGGCTATGAGATCGGCGGGGACTGGTTTGACTACGTCGAGAACAGCGACGGAGCGTGGATCGGAGTGGCTGACAGCATGGGCAAGGGGACGACCGCCGCCGCGCTCGGAGGTGTCTCACTCGGCGCGTTCCGTGCCAAACGCCGCGTCAACGCGCAGCTTGACGCGACCGCCCTGGCGATCCACCACACGATGCTCGAAGTCGCCGTCGAGGGGGCGTTTGTCAACGTGATCCTCGGCCGTTGGCACGGCCCGTCCTCCACGTTTCGCTCGATCACCTGCGGGCGTCAGGCGCCGCTGCTGATCACGACCGACGGCGAACTCACCGAGATGCACTACACCGAGCACCCCGCGCTGGGCCTCGGCGACTCCGCGCGTCGGTTCACCGTCGACCGGCTCCGTCTGGCGCCCGGCGAGCGCTTGCTGCTGCTCTCGGACGGGGTTCTGGAGCGCCGCACCCTGGCGGGGGAGCCGTTCGGGCTCCAGGGCGTGCGAACCGCGATTGCGAGTGCTGTCGACGGCGCTGCCGCCTCGACCGTGCGCGCGGTGGAGGACGCGATCATCGCTGCCAGCGACGATCCGCTGGAGGACGATGCGACGATCGTCGTGTTCGCTCCCACCAGCCCTCAATAACTAACTGATACGCGGCGTGTCATTTAAAATTCAAATGTTGCGGTTGGGGTTGCAACTGAGACTCGCCGAAGGTAGAATGGTCGTTCTGGAAGGCATTGGTGACGACGCCAGCCTCAAGCGTAGGCTTGGCAGCGTCACCTGACTTCTCGTTTCGTCGACCGCACGCGAAAGCGAGGAGTAGGACATGCCTGACGCCGCAAGCTCGGCGCGATACCTTGTCGCGCCCTCGTGCGTGTCACCGTTGCGCTGCCTGTGGTTACCGGTCGGTCACCAGGGCGCGGTCGTGCGGGCGGCGTGCTGACCCGTTCGAGGCCCGACGCCAACGACGCTGTCGTGATCGAGCTGGTGGGTGAGATCGATGTCGGAGCAGTGAACGCGCTTGCACGTCGGCTGGCGGCTGCGCGCGATGCCGGCCATCGCCGGGTCGTGGTTGACCTGAGCGCGGTCACGGTCGTGTTCGGCGCGCAGACCACGAGCCAGTTATGCGATGCGCTCGGCCGCCGGAACAAGAGTGTGAGCGTGACGGTCATCGGCGGACCCGTGCCCGTCCGCCGGCTCCTGAACTGCGAGCCGATCAATCCGCCCGACCAGCCCGCCGTCAGCTCGGTGATGGCGGCGTCCTCTGAGCGGCCCCGGTCCACGATCTTCAACGCGCGATGCGCGCGCCGCTCCAGGGTCGTCGCCGTGGAGCGGCAAAAAGAATTTGTAACCAAACCCGATGGGAGCCGGTCTATAGGGAAACAAGCATCGGTCCCGCCGAACGGTGTGAGCCGCAGCCGGGGTCTGATCCGGCTGCGATCGGTCTCGAGCGTCAGGTGCGAGCCTGTCGTTGCTCGCGGGTGGTCAGCGCTGCGGGGGCAAGACAGCAGGACAGCAGTAAGCCAGGCCGGCGCCGACTAAAGCCGGTAACTAAACAGTCTCCAAGGGAGATCGCAGATGCCTGAGATGACCGAAGCATATGAGTGGCAGGGACGGACGATGGTCGGTAGTGACGGAGAGAAGATCGGCAAGATCACTGAGATCTACGAGGACCCGAACACCGGTCGGCCTGATTGGGCGACCGTGTCCACCGGCCTGTTCGGGACGAAGTCGAATTTCGTGCCGCTGGCGGGCGCCACGCCGCACGGCGAGGATGTCCAGGCGGATGTGACTAAGGACCAGGTCAAAGACGCCCCGGGCGTTGAGAATGACGGGGAGCTGTCCGAGCCCGAGGAGCGCCGGCTGTTTGAGCATTACGGCGTTCCGTACACGGCTGCGGGGTCGACGACCGCGCAAGGCGCGCCGAACAGCGGCCAGGGCGCGGAGTCCGGTCGCAGCGAGACTGATCGGGAGCATGAGGGTCATGACACGAGTGGTCCGACGACCGATGATGCGATGACTCGCTCTGAGGAGGAGCTGAGCGTCGGTACCCGCCAGCGCGAGGCCGGGCGGGCGCGGCTGCGCAAGTACGTGGTCACTGAGATGGTCACCAAGACCGTTCCGGTCAAGCGCGAGGAGGTTCGGATCGAGCGCGAGCCGGTCACCGAGGCCAACCGCGGAGATGCGATGGATGGTCCGGACATCTCCGAGGAGGAGCACGAGGTCGTGCTGCACGAGGACGAGGTCGTCGTCGACAAGCAGGCGGTCGCCAAGGAGCGGGTACGGATGGGCACCGAAACGGTCAGCGAGGATCGCGAGGTCTCCGAGGAGGTCCGCAAGGAGCAGATCGAAACAGACGACGCGGCTGCGGCACGCGGAGAGAATCGTGAATCGCGATGAGCGAACAGGACATCACCGCTAGCCAACGCGAACAGGATGAGTGCAGGCCCACGGACCCGACCGCCAGTGCAGCCGAACGGGATGAGTCACAGGCCCGGGGACCCGACGGCCAGTACAGCCGAACAGGATGAGGCTGGGCCCGAGGACCGTGGCGTTGACAAAGATAAGCTCCCCCGGCCCTACGGTTCGCTCGCCGGACAGTCCTAGGACGTCAGGTCCCGGAACCTCCGAAGCAGCAGGACGAGCCCCAGCCGGCGGACGGCGCTAAAGCTCACCCGATCCCACGGCCCTGAAATCGGGCGGCCGGCAGCCAGTCAATGGGCTGCCGGCCAGGTCGGATCCGCCGCAGACGCATCCCTACGCCAGGTCGCCCGAGCTGGCGTCAATCAATCGAGTAACGGAGCACAGGACATGGCAGAAGCACCGACAGGAACCGGATCCCGACCAGAGACGGCACCCTCGGCGGCGGGCTCGTCGGCATCGCAGGGCAGCGCCCTGACGCGTCGCGGTGACAGCCCCGGAGGGTTGCAGACGGAGAAGGGCGCGACAACGATCGCCGATACGGTGGTGACGAAGGTCGCGAGCATCGCGACGCGTGAGGTGGGGGGCGTGCATGAGCTTGGTGGTGGCGCCGCGCGAGCGGTCGGATCGGTCGCGCAACGGGTCGGGATCGGGGATCAGCGCAGCCAGGGCGTGTCGGTCGAGGTGGGCGAGAAGGAGGCGGCCGTCGATCTGACGATCGTCGTGGAGTACGGGGAATCAATCCCGAAGCTTTCCCAGCAGATCCGCGACAACGTGACCCGTCGGATCGAGGGGATCACCGGGCTGGCGGTCACCGAGGTCAACGTGACGGTCAACGATCTGCACTTCCCCGGCGACGAAGAGCCAGACGACGAGCCCTCGCGCGTCCAATAGCCAGCGAAGAGTTCGCTGAAGTGATCGAGCAATCAAGCAGGGGAGCGAGCAGCGAACCGGCGCTCGCTGAATCAGACCGGGTTCGCCTGGCCCGGGCGGCGCGCACCGCGGCGCTGCTGGTGGCTGGGGTTCTTGGGACAGATGCCGGGCCGTCGGGAGCGTTCGTGACCCAGGCGCCGGATGGCGAGCTCCTCGCCGGAGTGAGCTGTGTCGCGGCGGCGACCGGAGGGTATGACGTGTCGTTGCGACTGGTGGCCGGCTTAGTTGCCCTGCAGCCATTGGGCGAGCGCGTCCGGGTCGCGGTCAGTACCGCTGCGAGGATCGCGAGGATCGAGCTGGGGAGTGTGAGCGTGCATTTCGCCGAGGTGGCCGTCGTGGGGGGGGTGTGATGAGAGTGCTGGGTCCGTTGGCGCGGCTGGTCGGGGTTGTCTGGATGGTTGTGTTGGCGCTGTTGGGGTTGGGGGTGGCGATGTTCTGTTTTGACGCGGTTATCACTCTCGGGTCGGCGAGACCGGACCGGCTGCTTGATTTGCCTGGTGTGCGCCGGTCATGTCGGCCGGTTTTTGGATCGGGTCGCGGCACCGGGGTCGACTGCTGGGCTGGCGTTGCTGTGCGGGCTGGGCGCCATGCTGCTCGGGGTGTTGTTGCTGATTGGTGTGCTTGGGCGCCGCCGGCAGCGGTTGGCGATTCTTGAGCGGGACGGTCAGACTGGTGCGGTCGCGGCGAGACCGAAGCCGTTGCGGGACATGGCGCGTGCGCTTGCCGAACCGGCCCGTGGGGCGACGAGCGTGAAGCGTCCCCGGCTGTCGTTGTCGCGCCGCGGGACTCGGGGGCGGCTGAAGGTCGACGCTACCCGGACTCGCACTGCTGATCCAGCGGAGGTCAAGGCTGCCGTTGAGCAGGCGGTGGCGCCGATCTCTGAGCCGTTTCATCTCAAACCTCGGGTGCGGGTGCGGCTCGGTGCATCGGGGAGTCGCACCCAGTGATCCGGCAACGGGTCAACCTGCGTACGCCGGCGCTGGGCTATGTGGTGGCGTTGTTGACGGTCGTTCTTGGCGCTGTGCTGGTGTGGTATGGGCTGATGGTCGTCTTGCTGGCGGTCAAGGTGTCGCCGCACACCGTCAACTCTTTGAGCGCGTATCGCACCCTGTATGACGATGCCGCTGGTCTCACCGCGAGCGATTTCACGACGCTGCGGCGGTTGATCGCCGGGTTTGCGGGGTTGATCGCGTTCCTGGT
The DNA here is from genome assembly GCA_963731395.1 of uncultured Solirubrobacteraceae bacterium. Taxonomy (GTDB): domain Bacteria; phylum Actinomycetota; class Thermoleophilia; order Solirubrobacterales; family Solirubrobacteraceae; genus Palsa-465. The sequence goes on along the minus strand of CAVSVH010000007.1, from coordinate 14,741 downwards.
CTTTCTGTATCTCGCGTTCAAGGCGTGGCCGCGACCGTTTCTCGCGCGTGGTGACATCACGCTGGAGGACAATGAGCGCGGCGTGACCACGGTTGAGCCCCGCGCGATCGAGCGCGTCGCGGAGATCGCCGCCCGCGCCAACCCGGACGTGACGTCAGCCAGCGGGCGTCTCGGTGACGAGGCGTTGAGCGTCGGGATCAACGCCCGCCGCGCCAGCACCAGCGCGGCCACGCTGCGTGACGTGCACGAGCGGGTGCGCGCCGACCTGGAGCGCCATGACCTACCTACCCTTCCGGTCAACGTGACGCTGACTGGATATGACCGCAAAACCATGAGGGAGCTTGCATGAACCCCCAACAGCTTGCCGGCCTGATCGGCTTTTTGTTCGTCGCTGCCTGGATCGCTTTCGGGTTTGGCGACGCGATCCTCTGTCTCCTCGGAGCCGGCGTGTTCTTCGCCGCGACCGCGTTTTTGCGGGGCGAACTTGACCTTGCCGACCTGCAACAGCGCACCACCGGCCGCCGCGCCGGCAGCACGCCGCGCTAGCCCCGGACGGCCGAAACGCCGAAACGGGCACCCCCCCGGGAGAACGAGATGAGTGACGCTGACTTTAACGAGCGACCGCCAGCGACCGGCGCGCAAGAGCGCCCGCCGGGAGCGGTCGCCGGCGCCAGCCGGCAGCCGTCCGGGCCGGCTGACCCGGCCGCCGGGACAGACGCTCCCGAGCCGCACCGCTGGTGGCGCCGGGGCCAGGGCCGGCGAGGTGGCCGAGGGTGACGGCGGTGACGCGCAACCGGCGGGCGGCGGGGGTGTTGCGGAGAAGCGTTCCGGGCGTCGACCCGAGGGGCCGGCGCACGCGCGCCAGGGCTCGATGCTGCAGACAGCGAAACGGACGTGGAGCGAGTTCTCCGAAGACAACCTCACCGATGCGGCGGCGGCGTTGACCTACTACGCGATCCTGTCGATCTTCCCCGCGCTGGTCGCGCTGGTCGCGATCGTCGGACTTGTCGGCGACCCGCACACGGTGACCAAGGAGATGACCACGCTGGTCACCTCGATCGGACCGGCGTCGGCGGCGCAAACGTTCAAAGGTCCGATCGACGATTTGACCAAGAGCAGCGGCACCGCCGGGATCCTGCTCATCGTCGGGATCGCGTCGGCGCTGTGGACAGCATCGGGGTATGTCGGCGCGTTCATGCGCGCGTCTAACGTGATCTATGAGGTCGAGGAGGGCCGCTCGTTCATCAAGCTGCGCCCGTTGCAGATGCTGGTCACGCTCGTGCTCGTGGTGTTGCTCGCGCTCGTGCTGGTCGCCTTGGTGCTGACCGGTCCGCTGGCAAGCAAGGTCGGCTCGGCGATCGGGATTGGCAGCAGCGCGGTCACCGTGTGGAACATCGCCAAGTGGCCGATCCTGGTGATCGTCGTGATGTTCATGATCGCGCTGCTGTACTACGCGTCGCCCAACGCCCGGCTGCGCAGCCTGAAATCGATCTTCCCCGGCGCGATACTGGCGGTCGTCGTCTGGCTGATCGCCTCCGCGGGGTTTGCGTTCTATGTCGCGAACTTCGGCTCCTACAGCAAGACCTACGGCACGCTGGGCGCAATCATCATCTTCCTGGTGTGGATGTGGATCACCAACGTCGCGATCCTCCTCGGCGCCGAGATCAACGCCGAACACGAACGATCCCGGCAGCTCAACCAAGGAACCCCCGGCGCCGAACGCGAAATCCAGCTCGACGAACGCTCCGAGCCCAACCCCAAAAAGCGCGCCCGCACCGCGTAGCGCCACCTTTCCCGTCACGACCACCATCAGCCGCGTCTACCTGTTGCCGTCCCGACGTCTAGTGAGAGGAATCCCATGGCTTTAAGTGATCGAGCGGCCACGGCCGCGTCGTATGCCGCGCAGCTGTTGGACAACAGCGACGTGCAGGCGTCAGCGCGCCAGGCTGCGCAGGCATCCCGGGCGGCCTACAAGCGCGCTCGGGGGAAACAGCCGGCCGAGATCGTCACCGACACGACGTTTCGTCGGCGAGTGACCGAGGCCACCGCAGCCGTGGGTCGGCTGTGGGGTGCTGCTGCCGAGCCTGCCCCGTCACCACCCCGCCGCTGGCCGCGAGTGCTGTTCGTGATCCTCCTTGGTGTTGGCATGATCGTTGCTGTCACCAATGAGGGTTTGCGGACGCGCTGTTTGGCGCTGATCGGCCAAAACCAGGCGTCGGAGACCCCGCCGCCCGACGAGAGCCCGGTGATTCCGGATCCACCCCCTACCGTTGAGGAGTGACGTTGGCAGATCACGAAAATCAGGCCGGGCGCAGCGATCGTTCGGTTGCCGATCTCGTTCGTCAGGCGTCTGATCAGACGGCGACCCTGGTCCGCCAGGAGCTCGAGCTCGCTAAGGCGGAGCTCACCACCAAGGGTAAGCAGGTGGGGCTGGGCGCCGGCATGTTCGGGGCCGCGGGCGTGTTCGGCGTCTATGCGTTTGGGGCGGTGACGGCGGCGGTGATCTTGGCGCTGAGCCTGGCCGTGACCGGCTGGCTGGCGGCGGTGATCGTCGCCGCTGTGTATGGCGCGGTCGCGGGAGGGCTGGCCCTTATCGGCAGGCGCAAAGTGAAAGCGGGCGCGCCCCCCCTCCCCGAGCAGACGGTGCAGAGCGTCAAGGCGGATGTGCAATCAACCAAGCAACACGCGAAGGAGGGCCGTCGATGACCGACGACGGAGCCCCACACGCCGACCAGACAGACGCCGGAGACACCAGGACGCCCGACGAGATCCGAGCCGAGATCGAGCAGACCCGCGAGGAGCTCGGCGACACCGTCGAGGCGCTGGCCGAGAAGACCGATGTCAAGGCCCAGGCCAAGAGCCGCATCGCCGACATCAAAACCGCGACGCAGGATAAGCGCGACGCGTACGTCGGCAAGGCCAGAGAGGCCGCGCCCGAATCGGCGACCGCCGGCGCGCAGCAGCTGAGCGCAACGGTTCAAGAAAAGCCGTTGCCGTTCGCGGTCGGCGTCGCGCTCGTGATCGGGCTCGGGATCGGCTGGCTGCTCGGGCGTCGTCAAGGAGAATGACCATGGGAAAGCTTGTCTTCCTCCCGATCAGCCTCGCCGGGGGACTGCTCGCCGGCATGATCGGCAAAAAGCTGTTCGCCGCGATCTGGGGGGTCATTGATGATCAGGATCCGCCCAAGCCTGAGCACCGAGACGTCGACCTCGGGAAGCTGCTGATCGCGCTGGCGGTCGAAGGAGCCATCTTCTCGGTGATCAAAGGGGTCGTCAGCCACGGGTCGCGGCACGCCTACACCCGCGTCACCGGCGCATGGCCCGGCGACGAGCCGCCCGAGGACGACTAGATGGCCAACCCGCTCGCTGACCTGATCGCGCTTGCGCGCGTCCCCGCGACCCTCACCGCCGATCTCGGTGTCATCGCCAACGCGATGCGCAGCGTCCTGGCGATCGAAACGATGCTGATCTCGTTGATGGACACGCTCGACCCTCTGCTCGCCGACGTCGAGCGCCTCCGCAACACCGTTGAACCCCAGCAACAAAGGGTCGCGCACATCGAAGAGATGATGCAGACCCTCGAGCGGCGCGCCACCGTGATCGAATCGACCCTCCTGCGCCTCGCCGCCGATGCCGGCGAAGCGATCGAGCTGCTACCCGAGCCCGACGATAACCGCGGCGCGCTGACCAAAGCCAAAAACGCGATCACCGGAAGCTGAAAGCCCACCCGGCCCGGGCGGACACGGCGGAGCCGCGCCCGAGCCGACGCTCGACCCCGCGCACGGTGGTGCAGACATCCGCACCGAGACGCCGGTGAGCGGGCTGGCGGAGATCGCTGCTCCGTGAGAAGCTCGTCGGCGTCAGCCGATGTCACAAAGCCTAGGAGCACGAGAATGACCTCAAGCGTTGTGGAGCCACAGATCGACGGGGCAGCTCAGCGGACGGTGGCCGAGCGGGTGGCCCGCGGCAAGGCGGCGCGAGCGCAGACGCCGCGCTCCAGCCACGCCGCGTTCGAGCCGTCGTCGACCCGGGCCGACCCGCTCGATCTCCTGGAGGCTCAGGCACAGACCCGGGTGCCGGAGCTGGTGCCGATCCGCTACGGACGGATGCTCGTGTCGCCGTTCACGTTCTTTCGGGGAGCGGCGAAGATCATGGCTCACGATCTCGCGACCACGCCGCAGTCCGGCTTGACCGTGCAGTGCTGCGGCGATGCCCACCTGTCGAACTTCGGCGGCTTCGCGTCTCCCGAACGGCGGCTCGTGTTCGACCTCAACGACTTCGATGAGACACTTCCGGGCCCGTGGGAATGGGACCTGAAGCGCCTCGCGGCGAGCATGCTCATCGCGGCGCGCGACAACGGCTTCGGCGCCAAAGATCAGGAGCGCATCGTCCTCGACACCGTGTCCGAATACCGCCTGGCGATGCGGCGCTTTGCCGGAATGGGCAACCTCGAGGTCTGGTACACGCACATCGAGGTCGGGCCGCTGATCCGAGAGATCGGGCGGACCGTCAGCCGGAAGGCCGCCAAGCAGACCGAGCGGGGGGTCGCGAAGGCGCGGACGCGCGACAGCATGTCCGCCTTCTCCAAGCTGACGCAGGTGGTCGACGGCACGCCGCGGATCGTCGACCAGTCTCCGCTGATCGTCCCGGTCCGGCACCTCGCCGGGGCCTTTGACCGCGACGAGATATTCAGCGAGCTGAGTCACCTCCTGGGCGTCTACCGTGACTCGCTCGACTTTGACCGGCGCGTGCTCCTTGACCAGTTCGAGCTGATCGATTTTGCGCGCAAGGTGGTCGGCGTCGGCAGCGTCGGGACGCGCGCATGGATCGCGCTGCTGCTGGGCCGTGACGGCGACGACCCGCTGTTCCTGCAGATGAAGGAAGCCGAGGCTTCGGTGCTGGAGGAGCCGCTGGAAGCCAGCGAGTTCTCAAACCACGGCGAGCGGGTCGTCACCGGGCAGCGCCTGATGCAGGCCGCCAGCGACATCTTCCTGGGCTGGGTACACGTCGTCTCGCCGGTCGATGGGATCGAGCGCGACTTCTACGGCCGCCAGCTCAAAGACTGGAAGGCGTCGATCGAGATCGATCAAATGGTCGCGGCGGGGATGGACTTCTACGGGAAGATGTGCGGGCGGACGCTCGCGCGAGCGCATGCTCGCAGTGGCGACCGGATCGCGATCGCCGCCTACCTCGGAGGTGGTGAGAGCTTTGATCGTGCCTTGCTGGAGTTCTCGATCGCCTACGCCGATCAGAACGACGCCGACTACCAGCGGCTGGCCGCGGCGGTCAAGTCGGGGAGGCTCACCGCCGAGACGGGGCTGTAACCCGCGGCGCCGACGCCCGTTGCCGCAACTGCTCGGACGACATCAAGCTGCCGCCGCCTCGTCTCTTCCGAAGACGATGAGGCCGTGCAGAACCCACAGGCAGAGGGCGAAGATCGCGATCGACCACCATGGGTGCGCGCCGCCGATCGACAGCAGCGACTCGAGCGCGCCGAGGCTGGCGGCGAAGATCCCGATGACGAAACCGAACGCCCGACCGGACATGAGCGAGAACCCCGCGAACAGCTGAACCACGCCGACGATGACCGTGATCCACCCCCAGGTGTGCAGGCTCGAGAACACGTACTGCGTGTGGTCAAAAAAGTGCGCGTTGCTGACCGCGCCGATGCCATAGATGATGTTCAACGTCCCCCCGATGACCAGCAGGATCGCGACGAACATCGTCCGGCCCAAACCCCTCATACGCGTCTCCTCTGTTTCCGGCCCGTCGTCGTCGGCGGTGCCATGTCGGTGAACTGGTAACTCGGCGCTGCAAATCATCATCCCGGGTGGCTGTTCACGCATCACCCGATCTGGAGGAAGTCCGGCGGTTCGCGGGGAGCCGGCCCTCGGCACGGCGGATCACCCGGTTCGGATGATTCATCGGGCGCGGGCCCTGAGCTCCCCCGGAGGCTGTGCTCCGTCAGGCCGAAGTATCGGACCGCAGTCCCGCGAGGGCCGTCGCGCCGAACGCCACCCCCGCTGACGCCACCGCGCCCACGAGGACCCGGCCGGCACGGGGCAGCGCGTCGCCCGCGGCGACCGTGACCACGAGATCGGTCAGGTCGGCGACGATCGCCGCCGCCACCCACGGGCGAAGCTCGCTCTCGGGGACGACCAGGGCGCCCGCGCCCAGCGCCACATCGCGGGCGCCGAGCCCGCGGACGGCGACCTGGGTGCCGGCTGCACCGGCGTCCCCTCCCAGCCAGGGCCCCGCGAGACGCGCGGGGACGAGGACGAGCCCGACGCCGAAGCCGACCCTTCCGGCGGCGATGAGGCGAGCCGTCAGGGCAGGGTTCATCACGAACCCGGATCGGCTCTGACCGCCTCCAGAGTCAGGGCGAGGTAGTCACCGGCGCTGCCCGCGGGGAACGCCCACCCGTCGGCGGGACCCTTCATCGCGAGGACTGTGCCGGTATCGAGCTGCTCGGCAACTTCGGGAAACCGCATCGTCGACACGAGCAGATACCGCGCCGGCGCCTCGGAGACGTTGCGCAACCGGTGCGCGCCGGCCGGCCCCGTGGGGAAGCCGACAACTGCCCCCTTCGACACCTCGCGCACTCCTTCGGGGGTGCGGAGCTCGAGCGAGCCATCGAGCACGATCAGCAGCTCCTCATTGCCGTGATGCGCGTGGTAGGGCACTGCTTGGGCGCCCGGGTCGAGCTCGTAGAGCGAGCATCCCAGATCGTTGGCCCCAGCAGGTGGGCCGAGGCGGGTGCCGCGCGCGGCGCCGAGGTCCCGTTCCCAGCTGGTCGTCTCAAAGATGTTCATGGCGTCTGTCATTCCATGATCATCGCGAATCGCTGCTGTCGATGGGCCGAAGCCAGGAGATCGCCCGTGTGGCGGGCGTTTCGGTACGAGCTCTGACCAGCGACGCGGTGCGTGTCCCGCTGGCCCCGGACCCCGGGCGTTGCGGTGCAAGCGCCTCCGGAGTCGCGACCGCTTGCACCGAATCGCCCGTCGGCTGCGCCACGTCCAGCGGAGTGCGGAGCCGCTTCATCCCGATGTCCAAGAATCTATAAGGCAGCGGGGTCCGTCGTGGCCGGCGAGTGCTCCCCAGGAGGTGACTGCCGCTCCGACGACGACAACGAGGATCAGCGTGCCCGCGGTCATCGACCTCCCCGACGGGTCATCAGACACACCATGTCAGGCCTCCTGTCGGGTCGTTCCCCACCGGAAGTAGGCCAGTGGTCCCACGGTGTTGGTGAGACACGCCAGGCGCCAGACCAGCTTGCGCCCACGGATCTCATCGGCCGGCCGCTGTTGAATGTCGCGCTGCGCCGATCCGATCAGCCACAGGTTCCAGGCGGTGACGGCCACGATGGCGGCCTGCCGCGCCGGTGACAACTGCGTGAACTTGGCGATGGCGTCGGACATCGCAGCCTCAGGCCTGCTCAGCGCGCGGACGCCGCCGCGGGCGCCGGGCGCCGGCCCCTCGAGGCGACGAGGGTTTGCCCACCTGTGCCATCTCGGCGACCTCGGTGGCGACGTCCTGGAGCACCGAGGTCTGCAGTGAGTAGATGATGTGACCCCCGCGGCGGGTCGCGGTGACGAGGCCAGCCGTCTCGAGCACCCTGAGGTGTCGCGACACCGACGGCCAGGAGATGTCGAACTCGGCGGCGAGCGCGCCCGCCGCCAGGTCGCCCTCTCGCAGCAGGCGCAGGATCTCACGACGCGTCGGATCCGCCAAAGCCCGATATGCCCGCGTGATCGTCATGGCGAGCAAATTAGCACACAGGCTAATATGCTCGCAACGAGGCTGGGGTGTCGTCCGCGGCGGTCGTCACCAGCGACGCCCGCGCGTGCTCAGCCGCCCGCGAGCCGCCTTAGTAGGGGTCGGCGGGATACCCGGGACCGAGCTTGCCCTGGGCGCGACCGGCGAGGTCCAGGGCGCGCGCCGGCCAGAAGGTCCCAGCCGCCGTCCCCCCGTGGCAGCTGCCGCTGCTGTTCCCGGGCGGTCCGGTCCACAGGAACGCGTCGACGTTCTTGAACCCGGTGTCGGTCGTCGGCCGCGGGCCGATTCCGCGACCCGGGGCGTTGCAGAGATCCTCGACGCCCTGGGTGACGGGGTGGGGGTTCAGCAGCGGCCCGCGGCCGTTCGTCGCGGTGTTGACGATGATGTGGGCGCCGCCGGTCCGTCGCGAGATCGCCTCTGCCCAGCGGATCTCTTTGATCGTCCACGCGTTGTGGGTGTCATTGGTGAAGAACCCCTGGATCTTGCCGACCCCGACCGCGTTCAGGGCGCGGGCGGTGTAGGTGACGTCGTTGGAGTCCGAATAGCCGCCTTCGATGTAGACGACGGTATGCGGGAGCGCCGACACCCGGTTGATCTCGTAGCGGATGTCCGCTTCCCACTCGCCGAGCGCCCCGTTGCGTTGCATGCACGAGGATGACCCGATTGCGTCGAGCTCGAGCAGCAGCACAGCCGGCCGCCGGCCGATCCCCTCGGCCAGCTCGTCGATCTGGCGCTCGAACCGCCCACGATACTGCAGGATCTGAGCCTTGGTCTCGCAGTACCCGGCCTGGTAGAGAAAGAACGTCGTGAAGATCGGGATCGCGGTCGGGTCGGCGCTGAGGTTGTTGCACAGGATCTTGTGCACCTGACCCAGGATCGCCCCCGGTCCGCCGCCGCCGGAGTAGAGGCTGAAGCGCTGCTCCTCGGGCTCACGGGCGATCTTCTCCAACAGCATGACCTTATGGCGCAGCCCCGGATCGCCCGCCAGGCGGGCCGCGAGCGGACCGGTGGAGAGATCGTTGGCGAACTGCTGCCACGAGTAATCATCGGGATAGTCAGACGGATCGCGGCCCAGCAGCCGGGCGATCGCCCCCGCGGCCGCCCCGTGGGCCGGCCCGTCAACGAAGAACTGGGCGCCGTTCAGCGGATTGGATCCGGGGGCGTGCGCGAGCATCAACGGGTTCGACGGATCCCGATACGCCGGATAGTCGCCTGTGCACAGCTGAGAGCTCTGGGGGACGGTCGACCCGCCCGGTCCACGTCCCGGAGAGCCGTCGCCTGCTCCCAGTGAGATACCCGCACCGAGCATCAGCACAGCCATCATCGCGACGAATAGCGATGTCGCTCGTCCCACCAAATCGTTCACCCCTTGCTCGCCATCCCGGCAGTGAGGTGACTATAACCACTCGATGCTCAGGGTGTCAATCCCATACGCAGGAACTGGCAGAATGGTGGCGTGACCGAAACCAACGTCCAACTGGCGCGGCGAGGATATGCGGCGGTGCTGCGCGGAGACATCGACGCGGTGCGCCAGTTCCTCGATCCCGACGTGACGTGGCATGGCGGGGATCCGACCGACGCCGGTGCGTGCCACAACCGGGACGAGGCGCTCGCGTTCATGCGCCGCGCTCAGAGCCGGCGGCCCCTTGGCGAGCTTGTCGACGTCATCGACGCCGGCGACAAGGTCGTCGTGATCATGCGGTCCGCTGCCGACGGCGGCGGTCCGGCGGACCTGAACGCCAATCTCACGACGTTTCGCGACGGAAAGGCGATCGAGATGGTGCACTACCCCGATCCGGCGCAGGCCCTCGCGGCGGCCGGCGTGTCCTCGGCTTAGGGCCCTCGCGGCGGCCGGCGTGTCCTCGGCTTAGGGCCCCCGCGGGGGGCCAGAAGGCGGTGACCGCCCGGCCCGGTCAGGGGATCGGGAGCAACAGGGCCAGCTGTTGGCTCTCGGCGAGTAGCTCACCGGTAGACGACCACAGCCCGCCGCGCTCTTCGATGTGGCCTTCCTGCACCGTGCGCGTCTGAAAACGCGCCAGGGCGGGACCATGAACCGCGGTTGCCGTGCGGCGCAGGTAGACGGTGAGCTGCAGTGTCGGCACCGCCGCGGGAGCGGTGAGCCGGCCGAAGATCGGCGGCCACCACAGATCCGACAGAGCGCACAGGCGGGCGGCATCGAGGGGCGCCGCGTCATCGCGCAGTGACATCCACCCCCCACTGACAGCGTCGCTCGCGCCCGAGAACAGCTCGGGTCCGAACGCGGGACGGAGCTGCACCCGGTGCAGGAACGGCGGCTGTGACAACCGGACAGGGTCCAGCGCCGGCACCAGATGGAAATCAGGGGCCGGCGGAGGTCGGTCGACCGGCCCTGAGTCCTGCGAGCGCGCCGCCGAGCAGATGAGGGTCATCTGCGTGATCAGCCGATCCGCCTGCCGCATCCGGGCGTCGCACACCGCCACGCGCTTTCCCGCGCGCAGGATCTGCACCTCCACCTCCACCGGCCCATGATCGGGCGCGTCGAGGAACTGGGCCGAGACGGTGCGGACCGGCGGGCCGGCGGGCCCCAGCTCCGCCTGGGCGGCGCGGACCATGATCGCGGTCAACACCCCGCCGTTGGGGGTCGCGGGGCCATCCCAGGCGGGATCGACCCCGGCCCGATAGCGGCCCGGACCGACCGACTGAATCGCGACCGCGGCGTCGAACGGAGTGACAGCGTCGCGCTGGACGGTCATGCCCCGCCAGCCTAGACGCCGACTGACTGAGTGGTTCGGTCCAGTAGGCTTCGGAACGCACCGAGAGCCATGTTCTACCTGCTCCTCATCGTGCCGCATCTGCTTGCGATCACCGGGCTGCTCGCGTTCGCCCTGCGCTCGAACGTCGGCGGGGCAAACGAGGCTTCCGACGGCGGTTGGGACGGCGACGACGGGTCGCCCCGTCAGCCTGCGCCTGGGCCGGGACCGGCGACCGGAGGTCCGCCGCTGCCGGACGCCAACGAGCCACGCCGCCGGGTGCGCGTCGGCGAGCGCCTGTCCGAGCAACATCCGCCTCGACCGCGGCGCGAGGACCCGCCGCCGCACCCGGAGCGGGCGCCGTCGCGCACCGCTCCCGGCGACGGCACGCCCGGCTGAACCGCGGGGCCGGTGTCAGCGGACTTCAGGACGACGCGCGGCGGTGGCCGCGGTCGGTCGGCACCCGCCGAGAAACGCCTCGATCAGCGGGTGCAGCCGCTCGCTGTCGCTCGCGCCGACCTGAGGCTGGAACGCGGTCGCGAGGAAGAACGGGTGCTCCGGCAGCTCGATCGCCTCGACGCCCGCGTCGGCGGCCTCGGCGGACACCACGACCCCCGCCTGCGCCAGCCGGGCGGCGAATGCCGAGCTGCCCGACAGCTACGACGTTACGCCAGTTCGCGTCATTTAGTGTAACTAGGCGTTGCAGCAGCCAACTGGGCGAGATTCCGGTTGGATCGCCGAACTGCGGGGTACGCTGCTGCGATGACGGCACGACCGGCGCCGCGCCCCGCTGGGCGTACCTTGGCGTCGCAGGTGAGATGGTTGGTACGGGCCCGCCCAGGCGACTACATGCTGGCGGCCAGCGACGCGATGGCCTCGCTACCGGTGATCGGCCGACACCTGGAACCACTCGGTGGGATCACCGCGATGAGCGTGTGGGGCTACCGACTGGCACCAGAGTTCTTGTCTGCCGTCGGCCAAGTCGTGGCGCACTCCCGGCATCGGCGAGACACGCAAGGCCGAGCGGGACCAAACCCAAGCGGTCACAGACGCGGCGCTGCGCGCTTTGGCATCGAACAAAGACCTCGACATCGCGTGGCCTGTCCCCGACCGGACGCCGCCGTTCTGGCGGGCGCGGCAGCATCGTCGCCTACCTGCACCGGACGTCTGTGCGATACGGCAGAGAGCCGATCGCAGCTGTTGGACGTGTGGCGCCGCAAGGACCTGCCGGTCCGGCCGGCGCCGGTGTTGATCTTCGTGCCCGGCGGCGCCTGGGTGCACGGTGGTCGGCAACTGCAGGGCTACGCGCTGATGTCGCACCTGGCCGAGATGGGGTGGGTGTGCCTGTCGGCCCAGTATCGGGTTTCGCCGCACAACCGTTGGCCGTCGCACATCACCGACGTCAAGACCGCGATCGCTTGGGCCCGCGCCAACGTCGACAAGTTCGGCGGTGACCGCGATTTCATTGCAATCGCCGGTTGTTCAGCCGGCGGGCACCTGTCGGCGCTGGCCGGACTGACCGCCAACGAACCCGACATGCAGACCGAGCTGCCGCCCGACTCGGACACCTCTGTCGATGCGGTGGTGGGCATCTACGGCCGCTACGACTGGGAGGACCGCTCGACCCCTGAGCGGCAGCAGTTCGTCGACTTCCTCGAGCGGGTGGTGGTCAAACGCAGGATAAGTCGGCATCCCGACGTGTTCCGCAACGCCTCGCCGATCGCCCGGGTACATCCAGATGCGCCACCGTTCCTGGTGATCCACGGCAGCCGCGACAGGGTGATTCCGGTCGAGCAGGCGCGCAGCTTCGTCGAGCGACTGCGGGCCGTCTCCCGTTCGGTGGTCGGCTACCTGGAGTTGCCCGGCGCCGGTCACGGTTTCGACCTGACCGACGGCGCGCGAACCGGCGCGATGTCGACTGCGGTCGGGCTGTTTCTGAGCCAGGTGTATCGCAACCGGATGATCGCGACCAAAGAGGTTATTTAGCCGCCGCGCGGTTGTAGGGTCCCTCCCATGAAGCGGCTGAGCGGCTGGGATGCGGTACTGCTGTACAGCGAAGCGCCGAATGTGCACATGCACACGCTTAAAATTGCCGTGATCGAACTGGACTCCGACCGTCGCGACTTCGGCATCGACGCGTTCCGCCGGGTGATTCACAGTCGGCTGTACATGCTCGAGCCGTTTTGCTATCAGCTGGTCGACGTTCCGCTCAAGCTGCACCATCCGATGTGGCGGGAGAACTGCGATGTCGACCTGACCTATCACGTACGCCCGTGGCGTCTGCCGGCTCCGGGCGGCCGCCGTGAACTGGACGCGGCGATCGGGGAGATCGCCAGCACACCGCTGGACCGCGATCACCCGCTGTGGGAGATGTACTTCGTCGAAGGCTTGGCCGACAACCGGATCGCGGTGGTGGGCAAGGTTCATCACGCCCTGGCCGACGGGGTGGCCGCGGCGAACCTGCTGGCGCGCGGGATGGATCTGGCGCCGGGGCCGGACAGCGGCGAGCTGCGGTACGCGCCCGATCCGGCGCCGTCGACCGGGGAGCTGGTGCGGTCGGCGTTCGCCGACCACATGCGCCATATCGGGCGCATCCCGGGGACCATCGGCTACACCGCGAAGGGCATCAACCGGGTGCGCCGCAGCTCGCGCAAGCTGTCGCCGGAGTTGACGATGCCGTTCACCCCGCCGCCGACGTTCTTGAACCACATGCTCACTCCCGAACGTCTCTTCGCCACAGCCACTTTGGCGCTGAGTGACGTCAAAGAGACCAGCAAGGCCCTGGGTGTCACGATCAACGACATGGTGTTGGCGCTGTCGGCAGGGGCGCTGCGCAAGCTGCGGCTCCGCTACGACGGCGACTCCGACCACCCGCTGCTGGCATCGGTGCCGGTGAGCTTCGACTTCTCGCCGGACCGTGTCTCGGGAAACCTGTTCACCGGAATGATGGTGGCGCTGCCCGCCGACGTCGAGGATCCGTTGGAGCGGGTGAAGCGGACACACGATTACGCCGTCGACGCCAAGGAAAGCCACCAGCTGCTCGGCCCAGAGTTGGTCAGCCGGTGGGCGGCTTACTTTCCGCCGGGGCCCTCGGGAGTCGTTGTTCCGTTGGCTGGCCGGTCGGGATGGACAGAACAAGGTGCTCAACCTGCCGATCTCCAACGTCCCGGGTCCGCGCGAGCACGGCCGGGTCGGCGGCGCGCTGGTCACCGAAATCTATTCGGTGGGGCCGTTGACCACCGGCAGTGGTCTGAACATCACGGTGTGGAGTTACGTCGACCAGCTGAACGTTTCGGTGCTCGCCGACGGCGCCACGGTCGACGATCCGCATGAAGTCACTGAAGCCGTCGTCGACGAGCTCATCGAGATACGCCGTGCCGCGGGACTTTCCGAGCAGCTGACGGTGATCGAAGGAGCGTTGGCTCCCGCCTGAATTTTCCCGCTCGACGCTACGTCTGAGTCTTCAGATGGCCGTGCAGGTCACGTCGGGAGATCTTGCCGGTGCTGCTCCGCGGCAATTCGTCCAGCAGGATAATCTCGCGCGGCACTTTGTAATTGGCCAAATTGTTGCGAACGTGTTGCTTGAGATCGTCGACAGTGGCTGACGCCGTCGGCGTCAACACCACAAACGCCGCCAGCCGCTGTCCGTACTGCTCGTCGTCGACGCCGAGCACGGTGGCTTCGGCGACGTCGGAATGCGCGGCCAGCGTCTTCTCCACCTCGATCGGGTAGACGTTCTCGCCACCGGACACGATCATCTCGTCGTCGCGGCCCACGACGTACAGCCGACCGGCTTCATCGAGTCGGCCGACATCGCCGGATGCCATGAAACCGTCGTGAAAGTTCTTGCCGGTACCGGAGGTGTAGCCGTCGAACCGGTTGGAGTTACGGACGAAGATCTGACCGACCTCACCGGTGGGCACCGGCTGATGCTCGGCATTGAGGATGCGAATCTCGGTGCCCACAGCGGGTTTTCCGGCCGTATCGGGTGCGGCCCGCAAATCCGCGGGCGTCGCGGTGGCGATCATCCCCGCTTCGGTGGCGTTGTAGTTGTTGTAGAGGATGTCGCCGAACTCGTCCATGAACTTCGTGACGACATCGGGCCGCATCCGTGAACCGGACGCCGTGGCGAATCGTAGCGAGCGACCGCTGTAGCGGCGGCGCACATCGTCGGGCAGATCCATGATCCGGTCGAACATCACCGGCACCACACACAAGCCGGTGGCCTGGTGGCGGT
>CAVSVH010000006.1:0-121346 GCA_963731395.1 uncultured Solirubrobacteraceae bacterium | reverse complement strand
GCACCCGGGCTGAATCGGCGCCCTCCTATTACGTCGCACCCGGAGGTGCGAGCCGTGAATCCCTTCGAACACGCACCGCCCCAAGCGGTGCTCCCGGTCTGCAACTGCGAGAGTAACCGACCGTGCGCTGAGTGTCAGCCAATCAGTGAACGCTGCGTAACCGGCACGGCGCCCGGTGCAATGCTGCACCTCAACATGGCCTGAGCCTCATGGCACGGTGGCGTTCTACCCGGCCACGCTCATTGCGCGCGTCGAAGCACCGGCGAGTTCAGCACGAGGGCCCGCGACCCGCAACGTCTCGCTGCGGCGCGCCGCATTCCGGTCCCAGCTCAGATGCGCCCCGAGGTGCGCTGACTGCGAGCTGACGAAGAGGAGACCCTGTGCGGCGTCCACCCGCGCGACGCTCCCCGCTGGTGACCGTTGCGTTCACTGGCTCGTCGGGCCTGCTGGCGCCGCACGTGGTGCGCCGGAGGAGCGCATTGTCCTGGATGAGATGATCGACGCTCCCGCTGATTGGGCTAACGGCGCCGGCGAGTTGGACGACCAGCAAGAGCAGACCGGCGCAAGTCGGGCGTTGCCCCATCTGCGATTGCAGAGGTAAGGCGTCGCCCGAAGCAAGGGCCCTCGCCGCCGTATTCGCCCAAAGTGGGGGCGGGCGCTCCTCTCGCGGCCGCCATCGGCTGCATAGGCAAGGCAGGTGCCGGCCTCGTGCTGCGGCCAGCGGTGCTCGCGATCGCAGTGCGCGAGAAGCGGTCGCGAGAGCCAGCCGAGCCGAGCAGAGCTGCGGTGCGATCGACGGGCGGGAGGATCGGTGGGTCAACATCGTTTGAGGGAGGACGTATGCCATCCACCACCCTGCTCGACGCCTGCGGTCGACGCCGGTCGCCCGCCACCATGTCGAGCTTTCACCAGGGCCTATCGCCACGCAACAAGGGCCAGCGCTACCCGGCCGATCCACCGGCCGTCGAGGAGATCATCGCCGTGATGCACGCTGCCGGCGACGACAATGACGCGGTCCGACTCCGCGGCCTGATCGTCGTGCTCTGGCGTGCCGGCCTGCGCATCAGCGAAGCCTTGGCGCTGACCGAGAGCGACTTGGACTTGCAGCGAGGGGCGATCCTGGTCTGCCGCGGCAAAGGCGGTAAGCGTCGCGAGGTCGGGATGGACCGCTGGGCGTGGCAGCAGCTCACGCCGTGGCTGCAGGTGCGGGCCCGGCTGCCGGTCGGGGCGTTGTTCTGCGTGCGACGTGGCCCCGACCGCCGGCCGCGCGTGGGCGCCTGCGGGTGTCCGCTCACAGCTGCACCACACCGCTGCCCGTGCGGGTGTGCGGCGGCGCTTTGCGCCGCATCAGCTGCGCCACGCGCACGCCGTCGAGATGTCTCGCGAGGGCGTGCCCTTGCTCGTCATCCAACGCCAACTCGGACATGCCGATCTCGCGATCACCTCGGTCTACCTGCGCGGGATCGACAACACCGAGATCGTCCACGCCGTCCACGAACGCCCACGCTCCGATGATCCCGGCCACCCACGGCCTGTAGACCTTCGGCCGCTCAGCCTGGTGGGTCGTCCTCGCACGATCCACGAGGCTCGGAGGATCGGGCCCTGCCGAACATCGCCGACACCTGCTCGACATCGGAATGTCGCCAAAGGACTCGCCGGCTCTTGCCGCCGCGCGCCTTGAAAGCACTCGCCCGGTGCGCGAGCGGTACGAGAGCCGCTCGCCGGCCGGCCGGCGAGCGGATTCACGCGAGGCTGTCGGGTTTAGGGGGTGTCGTCCGGGCGGTTTAAGACCATGTCGGGCATGGGTCAGAACTTCATTGCTGCAGATCGTGATCAGGTGTTGTTGATGCCGCCGGCGTTGGTCGATTGGCTGCCGGAGGAGCACTTTGTGTGGACGGTGCTCGGGGCGGTTGAGCAGATGGATCTCGCCGCGTTTTATGGGGCGTATCGCGCCAATGGTCAGGGCCGTGCGGCGTATGACCCACAGATGCTGCTCAGCCTTTTGGTCTACGCCTACGCGACGGGCGTGTCGTCCTCACGTCAGATCGAGCGTTGCTGTGAGGTCGATGTGGCGTTTAAGGTGATCGCCGCGATGCGAGTGCCGGATCACTCGACGATTGCGGAGTTTCGCCGTCGCCATCAGGACGCGATCGGCGAGGTGTTCGTGCAGATCCTGGCGTTGTGCGCCGAGGCCGGGCTGGTCCGGGTCGGGGTGATCGCAATTGACGGCACCAAGATCGCTGCGAACGCGTCGCGGGATTGCGGGCGCTCCTATGTCTCGATCGTCGAAGAGCTGCTCGCAGACGCCGAGCAGGCTGACCATGACGAGGACGAGCGCCACGGCGATGACCGTGGTGATGAGCCACCGGCCGGGCTGCGTTGTCGAGATGAGCGCCGCCACGCTCTGGCCGAAGCCAAGGCGCGCCTTGAGGCCCAGCGCCAACAGCAGTTGCAGACTGGTGAGGCGGCCGAGTTCGACGCCGGGATCAACCTGGATCTTGAGGAGCTCAAGCGTCGGCGACAGGGGCGTCGCAGCTGGCAGCGCGAACGTCACATCAGCTGCAGGCCCACCGTGGACGCCAGGCTGACCCGATCCCCCGCGGCCGGCGCGAACGCTTGGAGGATGCAAAACGCCGTCTGGAGCAGGAACTGGCTGTCGACACCGCGGCCAACCACGCCTATGAGGAGTTTCATGAAGGCGGCCGCGACACGCTGGGCCGGCGGATGGGCAAGCACCCCAAGCCCCACACGCCGCCGGTGTTGCCCGAAGGAACGGTCAATCTCACCGATCCCGACTCACGGCTGATTCACGACAAGCGCCTGACCAAGCTGCAGGGCTACAACGCGCAGGCCGCAGTCAGCTGTGATCGGCAGATCATCCTCGCCGCCGAGATCTCAACCCGCTCCCCAGACTTCGGTCACCTCGCGCCCGTGTTCGACGCCGCTGTCCGCGACCTTGCCCTGGCCGGCGTGCACCAGCGTCCGCAGACGGTGCTGGCCGACACCGGCTACTGGCACAGCGAGCAGACCGATCAGATCGTCGCCGCCGGCACCCAGGTGCTGATCCCACCCCAATCACGCACCCGAACCACGCCACGGCCGGGATGGGACACCGGCCGCTACGTGTTCATGCACGCCGTGCTGAACAGCCCCGCCGGCAGCGCGCTCTATCACCAGCGTGCGCAGTCGGTCGAACCGACCTTCGGGCAGATCAAGCACAACCGCGGCTTCCGACAGTTCCGACGACGAGGGCGGGCCGCCGCCCGGTCGGAGTGGCGTCTGATCACCGCCACCCACAACCTTTTGAAGCTCCACCAGCACTGGATCGCACCCGCCACCGCGTGACAGCCGGTCGGGCGCCCGCGCGCTCACATCACTTCCGCTTCAAGACCGGCGACCCGTCAGACCTTTCCCCGACAGCCTCACGCGAAAGCACTCGCGCGGGTCTGCAGCTCGGTAGACCGGTCGTGCCTCGGCAGTGCCTACGCCACTGCAACGGCACCAGTGGCGATGCCGGCGGGACACCCGAGCCGTGCCTTCCCGCGTGGGAAGCGGGACGGGTGCTGGCGCGGTGCCGCTGCGCCTTATCCGGAGACAGCGGAACCCCGCGACGATCGGGGGGCGGGGTCTCAGCGGGCGAGGGCGGCGCAGACGGCGGTTCCCTCCGCCGCTCGTAGGCGCCTGAACACGGCGAGTGCCTGGCCGGTGGAGGTCTGGTTTAGCTGCTCGTTGATCGAGACGGTGACTGAGCGCCGGCCGTCCAGGGTGGCGGCAGCAAACTGGGTGTAGCCAAAGAAGTTGCCGGTGTGCCCGTACACGGTCCCGCAACGAGTCCGGTAGCGAAAGATGCCGATCCCGGCGCTGTTCTGTCCCGGGCCGCTCGGCTCTGAGTTTCCCGGCACGAAGCGCAGCTGTTGAGCCTGGACGTTTCGGCCGAACAGTTTTGCGCCCGCGTAGGCGCGGATGAAGCGGTTGAGCTCAAGGGGCGTGGACACGATGCCGCCGGACGCCCATAGCCACGCGGCGCTGGCCAGATCGCTGACATCCTCCCGAGCAGGTGAGGGCAGACCGTAGCCGTGCACGTAGGGCCTGGGCATGCGAAAGCCGGCGGGCAGGCTCGTCTGCCGCAGTCCGAGCGGCCTGAACACCAGGCGGGCGAGTTCCTGCTCGTAGGAGCGGCCGGTGGCGGCCTGGATCATCAGGCCGACGACGATGTTGTCGCTGTTGGAGTAGGCGTAGCGCGAGTCGGGCTTAAAGACGAGCCGGTCGCGCCGCGGGTAGGCCAGCAGCCACGCCGGCGGAGGGGTCCCATGGAGCGCCATCGCAAACGCTTGTTGCCACTCGGGACTGGCGGTGTAGTCAGGTAGGCCGCTGGTGTGATTGAGCGCCTGGCCGAGCGTGACCGGCCACCATGCCCGCGGCAGCCACGGCAGCCGCCTGCCGACCGTGTCCGTGAGCGACAGCTTGCGTTGAGCGACCAGCGCCAGCGCAGCCGCGCCGCTGAACGCCTTGGACAGGCTAGCCAGCCGCATGTGATCTGACGCGCTGATCGGGCTCTCGGTCCGCAAGTCGCCGGTTCCGGCACGGTGCAGTCTGATCGAGCGCCCGCGCTGGACTACTGCCACTACTCCGGGCGGCCCGCTCGGCATCGCTACCAGCGCGCGCAGCGCTCGGTCAAGCGCGCGATCGGCCGCCCGGCCGCGGTTCGAGACGTGACCTTCCGCTAGCCCGGCGCCCGGGAGGGTCACCATCAACAGCGCCACCAGCGACACGATCCCGAGCGCCGCGGCGCGTCGTCGACGCGACGGCTGGCGCGACGTAGTTCGCCCCCCGGTCATGCTCACGAGCCTATCGTTCCGAACTGTCCTTTGACAACTATCGAGCCGCTGGGGCGACGATGCAACGGTCATGAGCTCGTCGCCGATGTCCTCGCTGGCGCGGATTTCAAGGACGGTGTCGGTCGGGGTCATCGATGACAACGACAACCACGAGATGACGCACGAGAAGGTGTCGCCGGCTGATCATGGTTCACCGCCTCAATACGCAGGTTTGACTCTTGCTCGGAGCGCCTCGATACTTCATTGCCAGCCGATGGTACGGCCACGACGCGTGATCGGCGGCTGCCCCGCCGAAGGGAGGAGGGCGCATGCCGCACCGCCGAGGCTCTGGCTTTTTCCGGCTTCGCTGCGGGGTGCTCGTGCTCGTGCTCGCGCTAGTCGGTGCGTGGCTGACGGCAGTCGCGACGGCGCCGGCGGCGCTGGCGGCTCGGGTTGGCGCGCGGGCGGCTGGGGCTGACCCGTCGATCAGGGTCACTTTCCACTACACGGGTGGGGTGCAGACGTGGACGGTCCCTGTTGGCGTGACCCGGGCGTCGTTTGACGTGTACGGCGCCGAGGGTGGCGGCAGCCCCCTTTATGGGATCCTGCCGATCATCAAGGGCGGCAAGGGCGGCTTCGCCAGCGCGAAGATCAAGGTCACTCCGGGCGAGGTGATCCACATCTTCGTCGGCGGCAAGGGCGGTGACGGCGGCGAGCTAACGCGGGAGTCCCCCCCCGAGCAGTCGCGTGGGGGCTTCAACGGCGGGGGTAATGCCCGGGGGAACGCCATCGGGGGGGCGGGCGGTGGGGGCGGCGGCGGAGCGTCCGACGTCCGCGTGGGCGGCACGCACGTATCCAACCGGGTGATCGTGGCCGGTGGTGGCGGCGGTTCGTCCGAGAAGCTGTACGTGCCGTGCGGGTTCTCGCACGGCGGCGGTGGTGGGGGGCTCACGGGAGCCGACGGGGTCGCCGCGGTCGATGACTGCACCGGGGGGACCGGCGGCACCCAGACCGGCAGCGGTGCCCAGCCTGGCTACCCCGCCGGCGGTGGAAGCCTGGGGTTCGGGGGAAAAGGCCTTGGGCCGCTCGTCGCCAAGTCAGCCGGCGGCGGCGGCGGTGGCGGTGGTTACTACGGCGGCGGCGGCGGTTTTCTCGGAGGGGGTGGTGGCGGCGGGAGCGGGTTCGGGCCGCGGGGCGCGAAGTTCGAAACCGGCGTGCGCGCAGGCGATGGGGAGGTCGTCGTCACGGGGGGGGACAACCCACCCCAGCTGACCCTGGTCAAGCACGTCGACAACGGCCACGCGGGGGGTACCGCGGACGATCGCTCGTGGGTGTTGCAGGCGAGCGGACCGAGTAGCATTTTCGGTCGCACCCGCGACCCCGAGATCACGCGGGCGCAGGTTGAGCCAGGGACCTACCGGCTAACCGAGGCGTTTGGTCCTGCCGGCTATTCAGCGTCACAGTGGTTCTGTCGGGGCACCATCGATCGTTTCGGTGACGTCATCCAGCTGGCCGAGGGTGATCGGGTGGTGTGCGGCATCACCAACACCGCGATCGCTCCTCGGATCACGCTCGTCAAGAAGGTGAGCGCGGGAGATACCGGCGGCTTCGAGACGCCGCAGGACTGGACGTTGACAGCTGAAGGCCCTCGGCGAGTCTCGGGAAAGAGCGGGTCCCCGGAAGTGACCGACGTGCCGGTTGCCGCCGGCACCTACACCTTGAAGGAGTCCGGACCCGGCGGGTACGCCGCGTCGGCCTGGCACTGTGGCGGGGGTGTGCTGACGGGGCACCAGCTGTTTTTGGCGCTCGGTTACCGGGCGACCTGCACGGTCACCAACACCGCGATCGCTCCTCGGCTGACGTTGGTCAAGCATGTCGATAACAGTGCTGGCGGTATCGCCACCCCTGACGCGTGGATCCTGGCGGCGGCCGGGCCGGTGACGATCAGCGGCCGCACCGGGGAGCGCGTGATCACCGACGCGCCGGTTAAGACCGGCGTCTACCGGCTGTCGGAGGCGGGCGGTCCACCCGGCTACACCGCGTCGGGGTGGGTCTGCCAGGGGGGCACCCTGGTTGGCGATAGCGTGCATCTGCCGCTGGGGGTGCACGCCACCTGCAAGATCACCAACACCGCGGTCGCTCCCCGGTTGACGCTGGTCAAGCGCGTCGACAACGCTGCCGGTGGCACGGCTGGGCCTGACGCGTGGACGCTGGCGGCGGCCGGGCCGGTGACGATCAGCGGCCGCACCGGCCAGCGCGCGATCACCGACGCGCCGGTCAAAGCCGGTGTCTACCGGCTGTCAGAGGCCGGCGGCGCGCCCGGCTACACCGCGTCGGCGTGGGCCTGTGACGGGGGGCTCTTGGTGCGCGACACCTTGCACCTGCCGCTGGGGGTGCACGCCACCTGCACCATCACCAACACCGCGATCGCTCCCCGCCTGACGCTGGTCAAGCGCGTCGACAACGCTGCCGGTGGCAGCGCCGGGCCTGAGGCGTGGACGCTGACGGCGGCCGGGCCGGTGACGATCAGCGGCCGCACCGGTCAGCGCGTGATCACCGACGCGCCGGTCAAGACCGGTGACTACCGGCTGTCGGAGTCAACCGGTCCGCCCGGCTACGCCGCCTCGGCCTGGGTCTGCCACGGGGCCACCGTGATCGGCCACAGCTTCCACCTGCCGCTCGGGGTGCACGCCACCTGCACGATCACCAACACCTATCACAAGGCGACGCCGACGCTGACCACGCAGGCGGCCGGGAGCGGTCAGGTGGGCGGGGTCGTGTTCGATGAGGCGACGCTGTCTGGCGGTCGTGATCACACCGGCACGATCACGTTTCGGTTGTACGGGCCGAACGACGTCAGCTGCACCGGGCCGGTGCTGGACACCTCCCGAGCGGCGGTGACGCCGCACGTCGATCGCTACCGGTCGGGTCTGACCCACCCGATCATCCGGGCCGGGGTGTATCGGTATGTCGCGTCCTACAGCGGCGACCGCGAGAACGACCCGGTTAGCGGCGCATGCGGCGTGGCGGGCGAGTCGGCGACCGTTGCTGCCCAGACCCCGCGGATCACGACGATCGCGACCGGCGGGGTCGCCGGCGGCACGGTCCGCGATACCGCCCGGCTGACCGGGCATCCTCACGTGGCGATCACCGGCCAGGTGAGATTCACGCTGTATGGACCGGGTGACGATGCGTGTGCCACGCCGCTTGCGACGAGCACGGGCGCGGTCGTCACCGGTTCGGTGTCGACCGGTCCGGTCGCGGTGACGGGCGCCGGGAGCTACCGTTGGATCGCCGCCTACACCGGGGACGCGAACAATGCCGGGGTCAGCTCGGCGTGCGCTGGCGAGCCGGTGACGGTGAGCAAACTGTCGCCGTCGATCAGGACGACGCCGTCGGGGAATGTGGCCGCGGGGGCTGTCGTGCTAGACGCGGCGACGCTCGCCGGGGGCTACCAGCCAACCGGGATCGTGACGTTCGCGCTGTATGGGCCTGATGACCCGACCTGCGAGCATGCGCCGGCGGCGATGCGGACCGGCAGTGTGTCGGACGGCTCGGCGAGCTCTCAGGGCGTGGCGGTGACGCAGGCGGGCACCTACCACTGGGTCGCCACCTATGGCGGCGACGACAACAACGCCGGGGCGCGGTCGTCGTGTGGGGATGAGCTGGTGACGGTGGGGCCGGGGTCGTTGGCGCGGCTGGCGCTGGCGCCGGCTTCGGTCACGGTTCACGTCGGGTCTGGTCAGGCGTACGCGGCGACGGGCTATGACGCCTACGGCAATCTGATCGGGGATGTGACCGGCCAGACGACATTCACGATCGACGGCGGCGGGTCCTGCCACGCCAACTCGTGCACCGGCCCGGTCGGCCCGCACACCGTCACCGGCACGGCTCAGTCGGCGTCTGGCACTGCGACGCTGCTCATCTCGGCGGTCAACCAGGCACCGGCGATCACCAGCGCCGCGGGCGCGACGTTTCTCGCGGGTCGGGCGGGGAGCTTTAAGATCACCGCCACGGGCCTCCCGACGCCGTCGTTGACCGCGTCGGGCCGCCTGCCTGCCGGCATCAGATTCGACGACCATGGCAACGCGACGGCGACCCTATCGGGCACCCCGGCCGCGGGCACCGCCGGCGCGTATCGGTTGACGATCACCGCGCGCAACGGGGTGTCGCCGAACGCCACCCAGCGCTTTGTCCTGACCGTGCGAGAGCGGCCGCCCGCCCGGGCGACGGTGCGAGTCAGCCGCCTGCGCGCAACCCCGCTCAGACACGGCTGCGTCACCGAGACCGCAACCGATGAGTCTGAGATCACCGCGGTGATCGTAGACGCCACCTGCCGGCACTTCTTGCTGACCGTGCAGGGCACAATCGAGTCCAACGGGAAGCGGAGCGCCACCGGTGCCGTGCAGGTGAAGGTGAAGGTCAAGCTCCCCCGCCGCTCGGCCGCGCCCAGCGCTCGCGGCAGCGTCAGCCACGGCCGCTGGCGGATCTCGCTGGTACTCCCGGGCGTCAACCTCGACCCCGTACCACCAACCTACGTGATCACGGTCCACTACGACGGGGATAACAGCACCCAACCAGCCACAGCCACGCGCCGCATCCGGATCGAGAGCGAACGCGCCGGTCTCAACTAAAACCTGCCCGTCCGCTGCGAGTTCGCCAACGCGGCGTGTCCCAGCTCGCTATCGCGCCCGGCCGCCCGGAGCTGATCTCTATGCCGAGCACCTGCGGGACGCGAGAGCGTTCTGCCGCGAATGCCTGCTGTCCGGTGGTAGCGCGGTCAATCGGCTCTGGCTGGATCGGTCGCCGCCGCTCCAAGCAGTGAGTCGTGAACGTCCGCCGTCTCGAGGCGGGTCGCGTGCACAGGCACCGCGCAGGGCCGCATCCGCAATCGCGGACGATCGCAATGCGCGAGAAGCGCTCGCGAGAGCCGGTCGAGCCCAGGGGAGGCGCGGTGCGATTGGGCGGGCGGGAGGATCGGTGGGTCAACATCGTTTGAGGGAGGACGTATGCCATCCACCACCCTGCTCGACGCCTGCGGTCGACGCCGGTCGCCCGCGACCATGCCGAGCTTTCACCAGGGCCTATCGCCACGCAACAAGGGCCAGCGCTACCCGGCCGATCCACCGACCGTCGAGGAGATCATCGCCGTGATGCACGCTGCCGGCGACGACAATGACGCGGTCCGACTCCGCGGCCTGATCGTCGTGCTCTGGCGTGCCGGCCTGCGCATCAGCGAAGCCTTGGCGCTGACCGAGAGCGACTTGGACTTGCAGCGAGGGGCGATCCTGGTCTGCCGCGGCAAAGGCGGTAAGCGTCGCGAGGTCGGGATGGACCGCTGGGCGTGGCAGCAGCTCACGCCGTGGCTGCAGGTGCGGGCCCGGCTGCCGGTCGGGGCGTTGTTCTGCGTGCGACGTGGCCCCGACCGCCGGCCGCGCGTGGGCGCCTGCGGGTGTCCGCTCACAGCTGCACCACACCGCTGCCTGTGCGGGTGTGCGGCGGCGCTTTGCGCCGCATCAGCTGCGCCACGCGCACGCCGTCGAGATGTCTCGCGAGGGCGTGCCCTTGCTCGTCATCCAACGCCAACTCGGACATGCCGATCTCGCGATCACCTCGGTCTACCTGCGCGGGATCGACAACACCGAGATCGTCCACGCCGTCCACGAACGCCCCGCTCCGATGATCCCGGCCACCCACGGCCTGTAGACCTTCGGCCGCTCAGCCTGGTGGGTCGTCCTCGCACGATCCACGAGGCTCGGAGGATCGGGCCCTGCCGAACATCGCCGACACCTGCTCGACATCGGAATGTCGCCGTTGCGCTGGTCAGCTCCGGGGACGTCGCGACAATCGCTCCCGAGGAATGCAATCGTCGCACGGCCGGCCTTGGTCCGCAGAACCGGCTTTGCGATTAGCCAGGACCGAGCAAGCACCCGCTCCTCCTGCCGCGGAAGAGCGGGCGCGGATCGGGTCGCTCACGACGGCGTGGCGGCCGGCGGCCTGGCCGGTTGCGCAACTGGCGGTAGCTGTCGGGCAAAGTTCGGAGGCCCACGCGCATTCACCGTGACTTTCGAACGACGCGGAGTTGGTGATCTGAGGCCAGATCCCCGTCAGGCGGTCGCGGGGCTTATCCAGTGGCTGTGGAGCTTCAGGAGGTTGTGGACGGCAGCCTGCAGTCGCCACTCTGAGCGTGCCGCGGCTCTGCCTCGTCGTTGGAACCGCCGGAAGTTGCGGTTGAACTTGTTCTGCGCGAAGACCGGCTCGACGGTCGCCTTTCGGTGCTTGTAGAGCTCGTGGCCGGCCTCGCTGGCCAGCACGCGGCGCATGAACGCGTAGGGGCCCTCGTCCCAGCCCGGCCTGATGTCCTCCCGAAGGCCGCATCGGGCGGAACAAGGACCTGGAGCCCGCCGCTGACGATGTTCTCCATCTGCTTGGTGTGCCAATAGTCGGCATCGGCGAGCACCGTCTCGGGCCGGTCGCTCACCCCGGCTTGGTCGAGCTCGCGCAGCGCGGCGCGGACGATCGGTTCGAGGTGACCGAAGTCGGGGCTCTCCACCGCGATCTCCGCCGCGACGATGACCTGTCCGCGAGTGACCGCGGCCTGCGCGTTGTAACCCTGGATCGTCGGCTGACCCTGGGTGCGCATCAGCCGCGAGTCCGGGTCGGTCTTGTTCATCACCCCGTCAGGCACCGGGGGCGGTGTGTAAGGCTTAGGTGGCATCCCGAGCCGACGACCAGGCACCGCGCCGGCCCGCCGCTCGGCCTGCCACGCTCGTAGGCCTCGCTGGCCTGAATCTCGACCAGCTGGTTCTCCTCCAGACGATGCGCCGCCTCGAGCAACCTGGCGGGTCGTGAGGCGGCGATCGGCTCCGCGGCCTGCTCGCGCCTGCGGATCAGCTCCGTGTGAGCCTCCCGGTGCCACGTCCGGCGACCCCAGCCACGCGTGGACTCAAACCGCTCGGGATTCGGCTCGATCCGCGCCACCTCAGGCTTCTCGCGCAAGACGCTTCTAATGCTGCTCAGGCGCGAGATTCGGTTCGGTCTCGCGCGACTAATTCGCGCATGGCCCGCTCGAGACGCCGCGATCCGGCCGTGTCTAACCGGATCCGGTTCGAGCCGAGGCAGCGCGCTGCGATCATGCGAGCGGAGGAGCGCCGTCGCGCCCAGCCAGACAGCCGGATCCTTGTTTGATTGCTCCGGTCTCGCCGCCGCGGCGCGGCTCTTGGTAGTCGTCTCAAGCGACGGCGACCTTGGCTAAGAGGCCTGCCGCTTACCGAGGGAACCGGTCGCGGCGGAATTTACCGATGCGTGGACGCGCCCGCACGACTGCAGGTCCTGCTTCTGCGTTGACGACGGGTTGTCATTCCTTAAGTGCGACGCGCTCACTTGCGCGTTGCGGCCTGAGGGTCTGCCAAGGTCAGGGTTGCGGGACCGTGTTCTGCGCGATCCATTTGTACAAATCGGCTGCGAACGCGCCCGGGTCGCGTGTCCGTACGTAGGTCGCGACGGCGTCGTAAAAAGCCTCCTGGAAGTCGGGGCTCAGCCCTTCGCCGTGTGCCACGGACAGCAGCACGGGCAACGTCCAGAACGCCTTCGAGGACGCCCGCTGATAGGGGGGCAAGGACGAGACGTCGACGTCGTGCACGACAGGGATTGACCCCTTATGCCTGCTGAACGCGAGTTGCGTGGCGGGATTGCTGATCCCACTTAGGAACGCCAGGGCGTTCTTGGCGTTCTTTGCCTTGGTTGCGGCGACGAAGACGTCGACGACGGCGAGGAAGCTGCCCTGGGTGCCGGGGAAGGCAACGCCGTCGAACCCGGTGCCCTCGTGCGCACCGTCGGCGATGAGCTCGCCGAAGGCCGAATCGTTCATCGACTCGAAAGCGCATCCTCCGGCGGCGAGCTTCTTGGTCGCCTGGTCCCAGGTCAGCTGGTTCGCCTCGGGGTCGGCGTAGCGCAGGATGGCGCCGAAGTTATTTAGGGCGGTCCGCACCTGCTTGCTGCGCCAGTCCAGGCCGTTGTGGATCATGTGCTGCCAGCCCCGGGGTCCGATCGAGCTCAGCAGCGTGTTCTCGAACAGCTCGACGGTGGTGAAGCGGTCCTTGGCGCCGAGGCATAGCGGCGTTGCGCCGGAGGCTTTGATCTTTTTGAGGTCGCTGATGAACGAGTCGATCGTGTAGCTGCTCGAGGGGCGTGCGACGCCAGCCCGCTGGAGGAGCTTGGTGTTGAACCACAGGACGTTGCTGCGGTGAGCGCCGGTCGGGACACCGTACGGCTGATGGTCGTGCATGAGCGCGGTGAGTATCGTGCGGTTCATCCTCTCGCTGAGACGCTCAGCGGCGAAGACTGACGCGACGCTGCGGATGACGCCGCGGCTGGCGTAGCCCTGGACCGACTTCCCGGCGAACGTCTGCCAGACATCGGGCGGGTCGTTGCGCTGGAGTCGTTTCGCGAGCTCGACGATCGCGTTAGAGCCAGCGCCGCCCGCGACGGCGGCGTTGATCGCCCTTACGCCCGGGTTTGACTGGCGGAAGGTGGCGAACAAGTCGTTGAGGGCCGCTGACTCGGACGGCGAGGTCCACCACGAAACGACCTCGAGTTGCTTAGTGCTCATCGTGGGGCTCGTCGGCGACTGGCTGCCGCACGCGCTGACCACGGCGGCCACGGCGGCCGCGACGACCGTGACCCGCCAGCGTCCCCTCACCCCGTCCCCTCGGCGGGTTGCGGTGGCCTGGCGACAGTCGGCGGAGCGACCTCGCGAATGGGTTGCCCGCCCGCCTCGCTCGGCTCGGCCTTGAGGTCGTAGAGCGCGTAGAGACCGACCACTGCGAAGCAGAACGCCGGGACGATGAACGAGAACGCGGGGCTGGTCGCGTCCACGACCTTG
Source organism: uncultured Solirubrobacteraceae bacterium (assembly GCA_963731395.1). GTDB lineage: Bacteria > Actinomycetota > Thermoleophilia > Solirubrobacterales > Solirubrobacteraceae > Palsa-465. The sequence continues at coordinate 107,645 of CAVSVH010000006.1, read as the reverse complement.
CCCTGGAGCACCGGCATGATCGCGCCGCCCACGATCGCCATGACGAGGCCGGCCGCTCCGAACTTCGTCGCCGGCCCAAGGCCCTTGAGCGCGACGCCGTAGATCGTCGGGAACATCAGCGACAGGCAGAACGACAGCGAGACGACGGCGATCACGCCTGCCATGTTCGGATTCCCCATCGCAAACAGGCACAGCGCAACCGCAAGGAACGCGAGCACCGCGAGCACCTTGGTGGCCCGGACGAATCCGATCACCCAGGTCATGAGAAAGCGCGAGGCGAGGAAGATCAAGAGACTCACCTGCAGGTATGTGGCTCCCTTGGTGAGGCTGCCGCCGAGCGCCTGGCCCACATACTGGATCAGGTACGTCCACGTGCACACCTGCGCGCCGACGTTCATAAACTGGGCAACCACGCCGAGGCGGTAGCGCTTGTTGCGCCACAGGACGCCAAACAGCGCGCGAGTGCCGCCCTCGTAGGAGCTCGCGTCTGGGAACTCCTCCACGATCGGCGGCGCCTTCCGGGTTGCGATGGCGATCCCGATCAGGATCAGCAGGATCGCGAGGCCGACGTATGGCGCCATGACCGCCCCCAGCTCGCCGGCGCGGATGGTGTGTAGCTGATGCGATGTCAGGGACGAGATATCGACCGGATCGGTGAGTTTGGGCAGGATCAGCGTCGCAGCGAGGAATACGCCGAGGTTCGTGCCGACGGGATTGAACGCCTGGGCGAGGTTCAAGCGACGCGTTGCCGTGCTCTCGGGACCGAGCGCGATGACATACGGGTTCGCTGACGTCTCGAGCATTGAGCAGCCGGCCGCCATCGCGAACAGGGCGACCAGGAACGCGTCGTAGGTCATGATCTTGCTCGCTGGAAAGAACAGAAACGCGCCGAGCGCGGCAAGCGAAAGACCGCTCAGGATGCCCGTCTTATAGCCGAAGCGCTGATTGATGAAGGCCGCTGGGAGTGCCAGCAGGAAGTACGCGCCGAAATACGCCAGCTGTACAAGCGAAGCTTGAAACGTGCTCATGTCGAAGATGCGCTTGAACCCGGCGACCATCGGTGTTGTCAGGTCCTGCGCGATACCCCAAGCCGTAAAGCAGCAGATGAGCGCGATAAACACCACCAACATGCCTTTGCCGATCAGCGGCTGGCTTCGCGTCGCCTCCGGCTGTGCCACTGCGGGCTTGGCGTTGCTGCTCAACGGCGTCACGCTCCTCTCGCGCCGCGCTCACCTTCTCAACGCCCTTCTACCCACTAAGGTGCGACATGTCAACCCGCGTTCGGCGATATCGGATGATGCCTTGAGGTCGGCCACCTTCGGCCGGCTCCATCTGATCGGCCGATCGATCCCGGCGCGCCATCGTGGCCAGGGGACGTCGTTGGGCAACTCGAATCCAGGCGTAGCCTTCGATCGGCGCTATAGCTCCGCTCGGAGAGGTGACGGTGTTAACCCGGAAAACAGGAGTTTCACAACGGTGGGCAAGATTGTGACCCTGGGTGAGGTGGTGGCGGACGCCTACGAGGAGCAGACACCGTCCGGGTGGAGCTCCAGTTCAAAGCCCGCCCGGGCGGCGACGATGCGCAGGTCGTCCGTGGCTATTTCCCCTCGTCGAGCGTGATCTGCGGCGATCAGGCGGAAGCGCACCGTCTGGGAGAGGAGCGCGTAGCGAACGTCGTACTCGTGGCGGTTGCGCCTGCTGCTGGCAGGGCGTGTGGTACGTGACGGTGAGCCGCAGCGGCCGCAAGTCCGTCCGGAGCTCGACGCAGTCCTGCAGCACCATGACCGAGCCTAACCGTTGCCGCTTGTTAGGCAAGTCATTGGGCTGCGAGAGCGGCGTCGACCTGGGCTCGTGTCGGCGGGTCGGCGCCCGGCCGGGAGCATGTGATCGCGGCTATCAGGGCCGCTGCATCGACGACGCTGCCGAGCGTCGCCTGGTCGATCGCCGCCAGCGCGTCGCGGCGCGCGCCGCCGACTAGGTCGGCACGGTGCAACCCGTCGAGCAGACCGGAGGTAAAGGAATCACCCGCGCCGACCGTGTCCACGAGATCGATTGGCATCGCCCGCCGGTGTAACTCCAGGCCCGCGGAGACGGCGTAGACACCTGCACCACCGCGGGTCACGACGACAAGGGCGGGCCCCGAGGCGAGCCAGGCCTGCGCGACGTCCTCATCGCGCCGGTCGGGGTAGAGCCAGCGAAGATCCTCGTCGCTGACCTTGATGACGTCGGACAGGGCGACGAGACGCTCGATGTCCGGTCGCGCCCGCGCCGCGTCTCCGAGTAACGCTGGCCGTACGTTCGGGTCATACGAGACGGTCACTCGACCCCGCTTGTGTTCCCGCTCCACCAGGTCCACGACGCTCGCCTCGCCGGGTGGCAGGACCGTCGCCAATGAACCGGTGTGCAGACACCGGGCCTCGATCGGGAGCGGCGCCAGGGGCCCCACATCCCAGTCGATCCGGAAGTCATAGGAGGCGATCCCCGCCGCGAGGGTCGCGATCGCCAGGCTGGTCGACACACCTCCCTCCGGGCCTCCGTCGACCCGGACACCGCTGGCTTCCAGGTGCGCCGAGATCATCTCTCCGAACGCATCCCGCCCCAGACGCGTCTTGAGCGTCACGGGGACGCCCAGCCGGGCGAGACCGAGCGCGACGTTTGCCGGGCTGCCACCCGGATGTGCGGCCAATGTCCGGCCTCCGCGCTGCCCGACCAAGTCGATGAGCGCCTCCCCGACGACAACGAACATCCGCTTTACCTCACTCAACGAGATCGATGGACTCCCGCGCCGCTGCACATGGCGGGCCGCGACGGAGGCCGCACTCGCCGCATCATAGTGGTCCGCGAACCTCCCTCGTCGCGGGCCCGGAACGAGATTCAGCGGTGGACCCTCAGGGTAAGAAAGACCTATTAGCGTTCAGGAGCACCCTCTCTTTCTCGTGGTCACCATCAAGCCTCGACTGGACCGGCTTGAGGAAGCTGAGGCACAGCTCCAGTCCATGCGTCAGAATGCCCTCACCGAGCCGGGATGCGTCTTCATGCACCTCGTGCAGCCGCACGACGAGGCGGACACGTGGGTGATGCTCGAGATGTTCCGCTCTCGCGAGGCCTGGGACGAGCACATGCGCCAGCCCTACAACACCGAGGGAAACATCATCCTCGAGGACCTGCTGCGCGAGCCCTCAGACCTACGCTTCTTCGACGAGAAGTAGGTTATGCCTCCGACGCGGCGACGCCGGCGCATTAACCCGGGCCACGGCTGCCGACCCGAAGCTGCAGGCGTGTGACGACGCCGCCAAAGGCGCCACGGGGCAACCCCTGTCCCACGTGAGGAGCAGTCCGCGCGGGGTGGCGCTCTCTCGATTTCGGCTAGCACGCCATGGCGTTTTGGAAGAGACACGAGCTCGGGCGTGAGGCCCCGTCCCCTGATCCTCTCGTGGGGAGCGGAAGAGTTCTCGTCGGCGGACCAGCGCGAAGGACCGTGGGTGCCACAAAGCGGGTCTCGAGTGCCTGACGGCGGCGCACCTCGTATTCGCCAGTTGCGCAACCGGCCGGGCCGGGCCGGCCACCGCGGCGTCGTGAGCGACCCGATCCGCGCCCCGCTCTTCCGCGGCAGGAGGAGCGGGTGCTTGCTCGGTCCTGGCTAATCGCAAAGCCCGGTTCTGCGGACCAAGGCCGGCCGTGCGACGATTGCATTCCTCGAGAGCGATCGTCGCGACCTCCCCGGAGCTGACGAGCGCAACGGCGACGAAGGGCGCGTAAGGGGGCGCCGACGCTGACGATCCCTTTGCCGCGAATGCACTCCTGAGCGCCCGGAACGCGGCGCGACCGGCATCTCGTGTCCTCAATCGCCGGCAAGGCTCGTCGTCGGCAATAGCCGTCTCGACGACGACGGGCGATTGCTTCTCGCCTCCCGGTCCCGCGCGTCTGACGAGCCGCAACGGCGCCCAGGCGCTCGTCCATGCCCAGTCGCTCGGGGAGCGGCTCGTGGTTGGGTGCTCCTCGGGCTCGCCGGCCTGCCAGCGGTTCTCCGCGGCGTAGAAGGCTTTCCGAGGGTCAGCGCGCCCGCGGTTGCGTCGGGCGAATCAGGTGCCGGCGCTCTTTGCCCGGCCTCAGGCCGCGTCTTTGAAAGTGACCTTCGCGAGCGGACTTCGCTCCGCCCATTCGTCAAGCACGGCTTCGGGCCACGGGCTGTCGGGGCCGCGGCGGCGGTTGAACTCGTCAACGAACTGGCTGAGGATGCGGCGACGGTCTGCCGGATCGGTGATGATCGTCGCGACCGCCGGGAGATCCGCGGTGACGCGGTGCTTGAGGTGGAAGACGAGGTGCGGGTCGGCGGCGAGGTTCAGCAACCAGCCGCGCGGGCGGTCGGCTGGAACTCCGCTTAAGTAGATCGAGTCCTCGAACCGGTAGAAGACGATCTCGATCCGTCGCTGTTCTCCTGAGCGACGGCCGGTCGTGGTGATGTCGATCGTGCGCTCCTCAAGACTCGAGGCGGGACCGATCATGAGGGCTTGGCAAACCTCGTCGCGCACAGGTTCCGAGGCTACCGAGGATCACGAGCATCCTTGCTGAGCTGGCCTGGGGGAGGTGGGAGCGGCGATCCCGCGGGGCGTGGATCTCGACGGTCGCCGGCAACGGCGGCCACGAAGATGGGGGCCTCGGGGCCCGGAGCAGCGCGGTCGCGCACGAAAGGTCCGCGCATCCTTGCGCGGATTGCTCTTCGCGCAACGGCGGAACCTGGCTCCCGCTGACCGAAGCGCGTCGCTCGACCACGACAAGGTTGACGCGCACGAACTCGCTAGCGGCGATCGCGCGTCCCTGCGCATGCCCAATCCTCGCGCGCGACGATGGGATCGCGACCTGAACCTGCCGCACTTTCAGGCGTCGCCTCCGCCGCGACACGTCACCTGACGCCCGCCTGCCACTCCTGCTCTGCCCACCTCAAAGACAGCCATACACTCCACGCACCAGGTGCAGACGTCCCAAGGTGTCCGAAGATGTCCCGAGAGGTCTGGACAGGATCCGGCTAATCCGCACGGTCGTCGCGTAGTTGGCACAGCTCGTGTAGCGCCTCGCGGTCCTTCGGCCTACCGGTGACCTCCTTTGATCGGATGATGTCCGCCAGCGAGGCCACCAGGACACGGATCTGGTCGATCCTCAGCTCGACCGCGCTCTCGCCACATCGAGGTCGCCGGCGGTGTCCGCCACGCGCCGATCTCCAAGCTGTGGATCGTGCGGGCATCGAGTTCGACGGCCAGCGTGTCGACGGAGCGCTCTCCGATCTTCAGGCGTGCCTGTAGCTCGGTCAACGCAGCCGCGAGCCTGCCCAGGTTCTCCGTGCTCCAGTCAGGGCAGATGTCGGCGTCCTGCGTCCCTCGCGACGCGCCGTACGCCTGAGCAGCAAGGCCCGATCAGGACGAACCGCACACCCATGGCGGTTGAGCGCGTCGAGGAGAGCCGTCCGGTCAAGCGGCGGCGCGTCACTCACCGGCGGCGGGCTCGCGTGCAAGGCGCGCGTTGTTCTGGCGCACGAACTCGGTCAGTTCATCAGGAGTCGCGGGACGACCGTCGGTGCCCGCAAGCACGGTTCGGTTCGGATCGGTGTTTGCCACCGGGTGCTCGTTGACCGCGCGATCCCAGTCCTCAAGTGCCTCGGCCGGCAGCGCGACGACTGAGTGCGTTGTCCTGGAGATCGGCTCCGCCGTCGGACAGCACCGACGGCGCGAACGCGCGATTGAGCAGGTCGACGTCCTGGGGTGGGGCCTTCGCGCGGAGGGAGCGCTCGGTCGTGGTCAGCTTCGAGTGACCGAGGAAGGCCTGGACCCAGCGGGGATCGCCCTGACGCGCGACCATCGAGCCGGCCCCGTGGCGCAGCGCGTGGAAGCGCAGCACGCGGAGCCCGGCCGCCGCCGTCGCCCGTTTGAAGCGGCGGCGCAGCGCCGACCCGTCCACCCGGCGCCCGAGCCGCGAGCAGAACACGAAGTCATCGGCGCTGGTGAACTCGCCTCGATCGGCGAGCCGGGCAAAGGCCGCCGCGGCGGGGTCGGCGATCGGGATGAACCGCGCCTGCCAGCTCTTCGTCGGGCTTTCGGTTTTGTCGCTGAACGCGCGGTGGACGACCAGGCGCCGGTCGCCGAGGTGGACGTCCTCCCAGCGCAGCGCGAGCAGCTCGCCGAGTCGCAGCCCGGTGTAGGCGGCGATCCGGTAGAGCTCGGCGTCCTGGCGATCCTCCCGCGCACGCGCCGCCCGCTTGGCCTCGTCGTAGGTGAGCCGAGAGATAGCGCGGTGCCCGCCCGCGTCGGCGGCCCGGGCGATCGACTCCACCTCCTCGGGCTCATAGAAGTCGAGCACGGACGGCGGTGGCTCACGTCGCCTTGAGGTCGCCGCCGCCGGGTTGAGCGTGAGGCGGTGGCTGTCCTCGCGCATGGCGTAGCCATAGATGGCGCTGAGCCTTGGCGGTGCTTGTTGACGGTTCGGGCCGTCGCGCCAGCCCGGTCCAGCCGGCGAAGGTAGTCGGCGATGCCCTTGGTGGTGATCGCGGCGGCCGGCGAGTCTCCAAAGGCTTGCAGCAGCAGGCCGGGGGAGTGCTCCGAGCCACGGCGATGCTCCTGCCCGGGCTCGGCAAGCAGCCAGCGGTAGTCGCGCAGGGTCGACGGCTTTGCGCCCTTCTCGCGCTCGAGGTACTCCATCCACTCGCTCGCCAGCTCGCGAAAGGTGACACCCCGACGGCGACGCTCGTCGGCGTCGGCCTCGAGTCGGCTCTGCTCGGCGTCGTGGTCCGCGACGAGCTCGACCATTCGTGCCGCGGCCTGGGCCTCGGTGAGCGCCCCGGCCACCGGCGCGCCACGGCGGCGGCGCCAGCCGCCCCGGCGGTCGGACTCGACCCACGCGCGACCCAGCGCGCGGATCACCGGACGGCCGTTGCGCGACCACTTCCCTACCAGTGGGGGGTGACGATCGTTTCCTGGAAATCACCGCCTTTTAGTACCTCGACGAGGCGGGACGGACGTGGGTTGGCGGCGAGCGGCAGCTGGCCCTCGGTCTCGTGCAGCGCAGTTCCTGTCGTACTCGCGCTGCATCAATACGATCGCCGAGATGACCTCACTCCATCGACCGGCCGCGTCTGTGATCGACTCGATTCTCTCCCCGGGCGGGTGGCCGTATGCATCGACGCTGCCGGTCACCACCGGTGATCCGGGCCGCTTTCACGCGCTCTTCGGGCGCGATTCTCTGATTACGTCGCTTCAGGTGCTGTCCGCTGAGCCCAATGTCGCGCACGCGACCCTGCGGGTCCTGGCCGAACTGCAGGGGCGACAGTCTGACCCGGAGACCGACGAGGAGCCAGGGAAGATCGTGCACGAATATCGCCCGCACGCCGAGCAGCGGTTCGTGGATACCGGATGGCCCGTACGCGACGGAGAGCTGCGGTATTACGGGTCGGCCGACAGCACACTGTGGTTCCTCGTCGTCCTCTCGGCGGTGAACGATCGTAGACTTGCTACAGAGCTCTCCGACGCGTGGCGCGCGGCCAGCGGGTGGCTCGAGCAAGCGCTCGAGCGCGACGGAGGATTGGTGCGTCACGGCTCGCGGGCTCACCCCGGGGGTCTCGTCCAGCAAGGCTGGCGAGACGCGGAGGATCCGTCTGCGCCGCAGGGAGCGGGCATCCTGAACCTGGATGGAAGCCCTCCCCAGCCCCCGCTGGCCGATGCCGATACGCAGGCGGTGGCTGTCGCCGCGCTGCGGGCAACGGCACGGCTGTCCGGCGATTCTCGCTGGCAAGCTCGAGCCGAGGAGATGTCGGCGTTGATCGCGCAGAAGTTCTCGCCGGAAACGATGGCGCTCGACGGAAGTGGGCGCGCCGTCGTCGGCGCCGGGTCGCAGCTAGGGTGGCTTCTGTGGGCCGATGCCCTGCCACCGTCTGAGCGGGCCGCGTATGCCAGCCGCCTCTGCCAGGCCGACATCCTGACGGACTTCGGCCTGCGCACCCTGTCCTCTGAGCATCCGCAGTCTGCTGTTCGGGCGTACCACCGCGGAGGCGTCTGGCCGTTTGACTCGTGGATCGGCTGGGGAGGCCTCAGAGCGGTGGGTCGCGAACGCGAAGCCGAGCGGGTTCGTCACGGGGTGATCGCGGCCCTGGATCGGCTGGGTGATGCATCCGAGCTGTACGCCGTGACGAACCGTGGGCCTGAGCGGATTGACATCGCCAACCACTGGCAGGCATGGACGATCGGCGCTCGACTCGCGCTCGAGCGCGGCTGGGACGGTCGGTCTGCCTGACCGCATCAGCCTCCGTCACCGCGCCGCGGTCAGGCCGGCGGTGATCCGCCGTGCAGCGACGCCAGCTGGGTCGCCACACGCCGGTTGATCTCCTCCGGTAGGGCAAGTAGACATCCCCCGTGCTTACGCCCGCCTCCAGATGAGCCACCGGAATCTTCTCGTAGAACGCCTCGCTCGTCGTCGCGCGTCGCCGTCCGGGGTTGTACTTCCGGGACGTCGGGGAACGCGGCACGCCGATGGCGGGCGATGAAGAAGCCCACTCGCGGCGGACGCGGCGTTTTACGACCGGCGGGGGAGAGCTATCGTCGCCGCCGTGACCCTTGTCGTGCTCACGGGAGCCACGCGCGGGATCGGGCGCGCCGCGGCGGTCGCGCTGGCCCGGGCCGGGGCGGAGGTCGCCGTGGTCGGGCGCGAGCGCGAGCGCGTCGACGCAGCGGTGCGTGCGGCACGGGCGGCCGCCGGTGATGCCGTGCCGGTTCATGCTCACGTCGCGGACCTCGCTTTGATGGCGAACGTGCGGTCGCTCGCGGCGCAGCTGCGCGATCGCTACGACCGAATCGACGTGTTGGCGAACAATGCCGGCGCGATGTTCGCCTCGCGTAGGGTCACGTCGGACGGGTTTGAGCAGACGTTCGCGCTCAATCACCTCGCGCCGTTTCTGCTCACCAACCTGTTGCTCGACCGGCTCGTCGGCGGACGCGTCGTGACAACCGCGTCAGACGCCCACACCGGCGGCATCCTGAACCTCTCAGACCTTCAATCCGAGATTTCCTACGCGGCGATGCGCGTCTACGGAACCTCGAAGCTCTGCAACATCCTGTTCACGCGTGAGCTCGCGCGACGCGCCCCTCAGATCCACGCCAACTGCTTTCACCCCGGCGTCGTGCGGACGGGATTCGGCAAGAACGACAACGGCATCTGGAAGGTGGCGACCACGCTCGGAGCGCCGTTCTTTCGCTCCCCCCGGCGCGGCGCCCGCTCCCTGGTGTGGCTCGCCACCTCCGAGGAGGGGGGCCGGCTCACCGGCGAGTACGTCGTGGACGAGAAGGTCAGGCAGCCGAGCCCAGGGGCCCAGGACGCGGAGCTGGCAGCGGCGCTGTGGGAGCGCAGCGCCGCGCTCGTCGGACTTCCCGCCGACGCGGTCACGTAGCGCTCCCGTCGCCAAGCTGCGCTGCGATGTCCTCGCGACCGAAATGCTCGGCCCAGTCAAGCGCGGTGGCGTTGAAGCGGTCGTCGCGGGCCTCGGGATCCACTCCGTGGGAGAGGGCGACCGCCACGAACGCCGGACGATCGTGTTCCACGGCCAGGTGCAGCAACGTGGCTCCGTTCGGCGCGAACCGTCGAGCGGCCAGCTCGGGGCATCGGTCCATGAGGTACTCGGCGACCGCCGGCTGGTCGGTGACGAGCGCCAGCATGAGCGCGGTTCCCGCGCCTGGCAGTGAACCGGTCAGCTCCGCCGGAGTCGGCCGCAGACGCGCAAGCGCCGTCAGATCGCCGAATCCGATCGCCTCGGTCAGGGCGATCTGGCGCGGCGTCGGAGCGACTGCGCGGAAGTACCACCAGGTCTGGCCCCAGCCGAGCGAGCGAAAGCCCGCCCGCGCATAGAGCGGGGTTCCTTCGTCGGTGGCGTTGAGCACCGCGTGGCGGCAGCCGTGCTCGATCGCGAGGCGGCACGCCGCGGCGGTCAGCGCCGCGCCGATCCCACGGCGACGGGCACGCGGAGCCACCCCCATCGAGTAGATGCCGGCGACGCCGTCCCAGGGGTTCACGACGACGGAGCCGACCACCCTTCCGCGCAGCCGCACGCCCAGCCGAAAGCCGCCCGCCGGCTCGGGTCCGTGCGGTGCATATGGGAGCGTCCGGGCATAGGGAGGCGCGGCCATCTCCACCGGGAACGATCCCGCGGCCAGCCGTCGCCCAGCGTCATCGAGATCGATCGCCATCCAGTGTGGGCGCCACCCCCAGCCGAACCCACGTGCCACCAGCCGGGTGCCGAGCGCGCTGTCAGCGCTCAGCGACCAGCACCCGGCGCTCCGGCAATCGTGCGCCCGGATTTCCCGCATCAACTTGTCGGCATCCAGGTCCGGGCCAGGAAAGATCATCGCCTCGGCACCGAGGAACAGCTCGCTGCCGCAAACGTCCACGACGTCAAGTCCGTCGGCGGCAGCGATCCGCCGAAACCACACACGATGGTTCTCGGCCGTCGCGTCCAGCAGCGCCTCGTCCGTAGCGGGGGGCATGTCGGCGACGATACGCAACCGACGCCCTCCCCGGCCACCCTAGATGAGCTGCGCGCTCATGTCCCGGACGGCGCGCGCGGTCCCGCGGATGCTGCCGCTGACCTTCGACCGGCCGCCGCGGCGCGGCCCATAGGTGACCGGCACCTCGGTGATCTCCCAGCGCCGGTCGGCGGCGCGCAGCACCATCTCGAGCGGCCAGCCGGAGCCGCGATCCTTCAGCCCCAGCTCCAGCAGAGCGACGCGCCGGGCCGCTCGCATCGGCCCGAGGTCGGTGAGCGGGGCTCCTGCCCGGCGGCGGAGCTCGAATGCGAGCATCCGATTGGCGAGCCGCGCATGCCACGGCCAGGCCCCAGGTTCGGCGACCCGAGCCCCGAGGCAGAGATCGGCAGCCCTCGCGAGCACCGGGTCCGCAACTCGGTGAAGCTCGCCGGGATCGAGCGAACCGTCGCAGTCCATGAAGCACACGACCTCGGACTCCGCCGCGAGCAGCCCGGCGAAGCAGGCGGCACCGAAGCCCCGGCGCGGCTCGCTCACCACCCGCGCGCCGCACGAGCGGGCCACCTCAGCCGATCGGTCGCGAGAGCCATTGTCGACGACCACCGGCGCGAACCCAGACGGTAACGCCCCCAGGACGCTCGGGATCGCGTCGGCCTCGTCGAGCACCGGCAGGATGACCTGGATCACCGCCGCGACGGTACCCGGGAAAGCTTACGGAGGACGAAACCTGGCGCAGTACGACGCGAGGCGCGTACCGTCCCGGAGATGATCCTCGTGACCGGAGGGGCTGGGTTCATCGGCTCGCACGTGGTCGACGGTCTGATCGCCGACGGCTATGAGGTCCGGGTCCTGGACTCGCTTGCGCCCACCGCGCACGCGGTTGCCCCCGACTACCTCAACCCCGGCGCCGAGTGGATGCCCGGTGACGTGCGCGACCCAGAGGCGCTGACGAGAGCCCTCCGGGGGGTGGACGCCGTCTGTCATCAGGCGGCGATGGTGGGACTCGGGGTGGACCTGCTCGACATCGCCGACTACGTCAGCCACAACGACCTCGGCACGGCGGTGCTGCTGCGGATTCTGGCGCGGGATCGGTTTGCCGGTCGCCTGGTGCTCGCCAGCAGCATGGTCGTCTACGGAGAGGGCGCCTATCGCTGTCCGGAGCACGGTCGCGTCGCCCCGGCACCCAGGGATCCGGCGGATCTCGCCGCGGCACGGTTCACGCCGAGATGCCCCGTGTGCGATCGCGAGCTCATCCCGATCGCCGTCGAGGAGTCTTCGCCGCTTGATCCGCGCAACGTCTATGCGGCGACGAAGGTCCATCAGGAGCATCTGTGCTTTGCCTTCTCGCGTGAGACGGGAGTTCCGGTGACCGCGCTTCGCTACCACAACGTCTACGGGCCGCGGATGCCGCGAGACACGCCGTACGCGGGCGTTGCCGCGATCTTCGCCAGTGCGCTCGCGTCCGGGGCGGCGCCGCGCGTGTTCGAGGACGGCGGCCAGCTGCGCGATTTCGTTCACGTTCGCGATGTCGCCCGGGCGAACATGGTCGCGCTGACCAGTGCCGAGCCGCACGCGGGCGTGTTCAACGTGGCGAGTGGAACGCCGCGAAGCGTCGGGGAGATGGCGCGCGCGCTGGCGGACGCAGCCGGCCCGGGAGCGCCCCGGCCCGTGGTGACCGGCGAGTTCCGGCTCGGCGACGTACGGCACGTGTTCGCCTCGGCGCAGCGAGCCAGGGAGGTCCTCGGGTTCTCGGCACGCGAGGACTTCCGCGCCGGGATGGCGGAGTTCGCGGCCTCGCCGCTGCGTGCCGCCTAATCCGGGGTGGGCGGAGCGGGCGGACCCGGAGCCGGTGGCGGCGGCCCCGCGATGGGTGGAGGCGGTCCCGGTTGCGCTGGCGGCGACCCCGGGATGGGTGGTCGCGGTTCCGATTGCGCTGGCGGCGGCCCCGGTTCGCGAGCGGGAGCTGCCGGTGGTCCTGGGGTGCGTGCGTTCGTCACCGCATATGCGATCCCGGAGCCCGTGAACAGGACCCCGGTGGCGAGCAGCCAGCGGACGAGATATCCGCTCTCGACGATACCGCTGGCCGATAGCTCGGTCTGGGTCCCGAGGCCGAAGATCACCGGGAAGAAGACCGCGAGCAGCAGGCCGCTGAGGATCGCCGGGATTCGCAGGTACGGCGTGGGGTTGACGAGCCGCTGTCGCGGGCCGGTTCGCGCCCGAGCGGCCCGCGGGCGCAGGCCACGCAAGGCGACTCGATCAAGCAGGGAGTAGAGCGGCAGCAGGACGAGATCGTGAATCACGACCGCCGCCGCGAACCACTCCAGCACCGTGACGACATCGCGAGGCCGCTCAAACCAGCCGAACACCGCTGCTCCGGCGATGGCAAAGCTGGCGATCAGCAGGAGGAGGTGCAGGGTTCCGGCGCCGTAGCGGGCGCGGAACCGTTGCCGCCAGGTCACTGCGCCACCGGATGAAAGGTCATGGTGGTCACCCACTTGGTGCAGTGAACCCCCGGCACCGCCGGGCTGATCACTCGCGCGGGATACCCGTGATCGAGTGAGAGGTCGACGTCGTTGACACGGAGCGCCAGCAATGAGCGGTCGTCCGCCACCTGCTCGTGACCGAGGGTGGCGTTGCCGAACGTGCCACGGTCCAGCGAGCGGGAGGTGACCGTCGTCGAGCCGGTCACGCCCACGAGCGCAGCGAGATCGCGCAGCCGCACGCCCCTCCACCGCTGGGTCGTCGACCACCCCTCCACGCAGGCGATCGGCAGATCGTAGGTGTGCTGGGGGAGCGCGAGCAGCTGTTCCCGTGAGAGCGACATCGAGCGGGCTCCCATGAGCGTCAGTCGCCATCGCGCGCCGACGTCGTCGGGGGTGATCCCCACCGCGGCAGCGGTCCGGTTGACAGGGAAGCCGAGCGGCCCCGGCCGATCGCGTCCGCGGGGGAGCAGGAACGCGAGCGGCCGGAACGGCCCCCCGATCGACTGAGCGGCGCCCTGGAGGCCGAGGAGCGCCGCGCCGGCCGCGACCGTCGCCAGCAGGGAGCGGCGCGACATCGTCGACGGCGCGGGCGATGCTGCGACCAGCCGGGTTGGGGCGGGGCCGCCGGCGCCACGAGCTGATGGCTGATCCGCGTGCTCCGGTGACAGTGACTCAAGCACCTCGGTCCGGGTGCGCAGTGACTGACGCATCGTCCCGAACTTGAGGGTGACGTGGACGAGAAACCCAGCGATGAACACCCATGCTCCGTAGTAGTGAGCCTGAGTGAACGAGAAGGGAAATGCATACCAGTACTGGATGTTGAGGATGCCGGTGACAAACTCGAACAGCACACCGCCGACGAGTAACGCCAGCGAGAGCCGCTCCAGCGCATGCGCCGGGGAACGGACGGGCGGCCACTCGAACAGCCGCGGGATCACCGACCACAGCTTGGCGAGCACGACGGGGGTGAGCGCCAGCCCGATCGAGACGTGCAGGCCCTGGGTGAGCGCGTACAGCCACGGCGGGTGCGTCGGCCACCCGAACAGGTAGACGTCGAGCGGGCCTCCGACATTGCGCCCGAGCGCGTTGCCCCCGAGTCCCGGCTGGTAGGCGTCGTTCGAGACGAGCCCGGTCACGATCACGATCGGCAACCCGAGCAGCAGGACGAGCCCGAGCACCGCGGTCAGCCACGGGCCGCGCAGCGGGCTTCGCCAGAAGTCCGACCGGAAGGGGCCCGGCGGGGGCCTGTCGGGATCGACCGGCGACAACCGCATCGAGTGAGACTGACACACGCCGGCTCGATCGGCGGACGGATCGCGCAAGGTTTAAGTCGCTGTTCACCACCTTCCGTCGCGACTTTCTTTTCTTGTAATACGAGCCGATTAGGTTCTTCGCGTGATGTCAGTCGCGTTAGTCGTAATGGCCAAGGAACCCCTGCCGGGTCATACCAAGACGCGTCTGACCCCCCCGTGCAGTCCCGAGCAGGCCGCCCGCCTGGCACGGGCGTCGTTACTCGACACGCTCGAAGTCATCGCCCGGGTTCCCGCGGCCCGCAAGGTGCTCGTGTTCGACGGCGACGGCCGCCGCTGGCGGCGTGCCGGCTTGGAGGTGATCCCGCAGCGGGGCGCCGGTCTCGACGAGCGGCTCGCGGCCGCGTTTGACGACGTGGGCGCCCCGGCGCTGCTCGTCGGCATGGACACGCCGCAGCTCACCGCGCCGCTTCTGCTCGACGGCATGGGTGCGCTCGGCCGACCCGACGTGGACGCGGTCCTCGGCCCGGCGCTCGACGGCGGGTATTGGAGCGTCGGGTTCGGCGCGGGTGTCTCCGGGGCCTTCGCCGACGTGCCGATGAGCTCGGAGTCGACCTGCATGAGGCAGCGCGCGCGGTTTGACGAGCTGGGGCTTCGCATCCACGAACAGCCGCCGCTGCGCGACGTCGACACCTTTCAGGACGCGCGCGCCGTGGCCTCTGTCGCCCCGGACACGCGGTTCGCGCGGTTGCTGGCGGCACTCTGAGCGTGGCGAGCGCGCTGCGCATCTACGGCGACGGCCTGTGCCGGCGCACGCCGTCCGAAGTGCGGGCGCGGGCACGCCTGCGCGACGGCACCACGATCCCACTCGCGCTCGACCGTTGGCTCGGTCCGGCCGACGTGACTGACGAGCGCGTCCTCGACGGCCTCGATGGCCCCGTGCTCGACGTCGGCTGCGGACCCGGGCGGCATCTCCACGCGCTCGCGGCACGGGGCGTGTTCGCCCTCGGAGTCGACCTCTCGCCGGTCGCGGTCGCCCTCGCCATCGGGGGTGGCGGGCGCGCGATCGTCGGCGACATCTTCGACGACCTACCGGGTGCCGGGAGCTGGCGCAGCGCCCTGCTCCTCGACGGCAACATCGGCATCGGGGGAGCACCTGTGCGGCTGCTGACCCGCCTCGGCGCGCTGCTGGACGAGGATGGCGCGGTGCTGGTCGAGGTCGAGCCCCCCGCCGGACGCACCTATTGCACCCAGGCGCGGATCGAGAGCGCCGGGCTGACCAGCGGCTGGTTCCCGTGGGCGCGCGTGGCCGCTCCCGGCATCGCCCCGCTCGCTCGTCGCGCCGGCTTTGCTGCCAGCGCCGTGTGGTCGGTCTCCGGCCGCTGCTTTGCGCGTCTGGACCGCAACCCTCCCGTGCCGATCGG
This sequence comes from uncultured Solirubrobacteraceae bacterium, assembly GCA_963731395.1. Classification (GTDB taxonomy): domain Bacteria; phylum Actinomycetota; class Thermoleophilia; order Solirubrobacterales; family Solirubrobacteraceae; genus Palsa-465. The sequence goes on along the minus strand of CAVSVH010000006.1, from coordinate 91,974 downwards.
GACGGTGCCGTGACCGGCGGCCCGGGCGGCCGCGCTCGCTAGCGTGAAACGGGTGGCCGTACTGGAGGCCAGCGGGATCGTCAAACAGGTCGGCTCAGGGCGGGCCCGGCGCCGCGTGCTCGCCTCGGTGACCCTCGACGTCGATGCCGGTGAGGTGGTGGCCGTGCTGGGACGCTCCGGCAGCGGCAAGTCGACGCTGCTGCATCTTCTCGGGGGGCTCGACAAGGCCGATGCCGGTGAGATCGTGCTCGCCGGAGAGCGACTCACCAGTCAGGGGCCGCGGGCGCTGGCGCGGACGAGGCTCAGGCACATCGGGTTCGTGTTCCAGTCGTTTCACCTCGTGGAGGAGCTGACCGGAGCCGAGAACGTGATGCTTCCCGCGCGCCTGCCCGGCGCGCCGGGCGGGGGTTCGCGGCGGGCGCGACAGCTGATGGACGATCTTGGGCTGAACGCGGTCGCCGATCACCTTCCGCACGAGCTCTCCGGCGGAGAGCAGCAGCGGTTCGCGATCGCCCGCGCGCTGGTCAACGATCCCGAGCTGGTGCTCGCCGACGAGCCGACCGGAAATCTGGACGCGGAGAACGGCGCCGCCGTGCTCGCGCTGTTGCGCAGTCTCAGCGGACGCGCGGTCGTGATCGTCACCCATGAGCCCGACGCGGCGGCAATTGCCGACCGCGTCCTGCGCTTGCAGGACGGCAGGCTCGTCGCGGAGATCGATCGCGAAGCTACCGGTGCCGCTGCGCGGGTTCTACGAACGCCCTCATCCCGGACGTGAACGCCCAGCTGATCGGTGTCCGCCGGGGGCGACGGCCACGCCGGCGCCGCGCCCTGCTGACGGCGGTGGGCATCGCCCTCGCCGCGGCGATGTTGTGCACCGCGGTGGTGATCGCCGACGGCCTCGGTGACGGCTTCAGCCGCGCGGCCAGAGCCGCCGATCTGCCCGATGTCCTCGTGCGCTTTGACCCGCAGTCGTATGCGCGCGTCGCCAAGCGCATCCGGGCGCTTCCCGACATCGCGACATTCTCGACGCGGTCGGAGTTCACCAACGTCGACATCGCCGCCAACGGCCACAGCGACGGTCAGGCCTCGGCGGAGGTGGTCGGGCCGGGTCGTCGCGGCTACGCGATCGTCGCCGGTCGTAACGTGTCCTCGCGGTTTGGCGAGGTCGTCGTCGAGCGGGGGGTGGCTCAAGCGTGGGGCATCCCACTTGGGGGAACCCTCGATGTCCGCGGGCTCGGCCCGCTCCGCGTCGTCGGTTTCGCGGAGGCTCCCGACGACGTCGGCTATCCACTCGCCGTGCCGCGCTTCTACCTCTCCGAGGCCGGCATCGTCGCGCGATTCGGGCGAGACCCCAATCCGCAGGTCAACGTCGCCGAGATCTGGCTGCGCGACCCGCGGCTTCTCAACGAGGTCCTGGTCCAGGCCCGGACGACCAGCTTCGGCCTGCGCGGACTGCGCTTCGTCACCCGGTCCGGGGTGCGGGTGCTGCTCGACCAGGCGGCTGGGATCGTCATCGACCTCCTCGTCGCGCTGTCGGTGTTCGCGCTTGCCACCGCCGCGGTGATGCTCGCCTCGTCGGCCCGCGCCGAGGTCCAACGGCGCCTGAAGACGATCGGCATCAGCCGCGCGGTTGGCGCCTCGCGCGGTCATCTCTCAAGGACGCAGGCGATCGAGGCGGCCGCCGTCGCCGTTCCGGCGGCGACGGTGGGGGTGATCGGGGGCCTGCTTGCCAGCGTCGGCCCGAGCGACCGCCTGCTGACGATGCTCAACGAGCCCCCGCCTGGCTCGGGGCTCATTCTGCCCCTGGCCGCCGCATGGGCCGTCTGCGTCTCGATCCCGGTGCTCGCCGTGGCGTGGCCGGCGTGGCGTGCCGCCGGCCGGCCGCCGGTCGCGCTGCTGCAGGGCGCCGGGCTCACAGCTGGTGGTGGGTCTCGCCGGCTGGCGTTGCGGGGCGCGGCGCCCGCCGGCCTCGCCGCGCTCGGGACGCGTCTCGTCGTCGCCCGTCGCGGCCGTCTCGCCGCCACGGTGCTGACCCTCGGCACCTCCGCGGCGTTCGTGCTCCTCCTGCTCGCCCTGGCCTCCGCGCTCAGCGCTCTCGAGACCGACCCCGGCGCCCTCGGGAAGCGCTATCAAGTCGTTGCCTCGCTGCCGGCCTCGGAGGTCGGGCGCATCCGTATCGTGCCCGGAGTGCAAGCCGCCGCTCCTCGCTACGAAGTGCAGGCCGTCGACTCGTTCTCGCTCGGCGAGACGATCAACGTGATCGCCTACCCGGCCGATCACACGATCTTCGAGGCGCCGCCGCTGACCGCCGGCCACCGGCTGCGGGGCCGCGGCGAGGCGGAGGTCGGAGCCGGTCTCGCCGATGCGCTGGGGCTGACGCCGGGTTCGATGCTGGCCATCGCGCTGCCCACCGGTGGCGAGTTGCGCTTGCGCGTCGCCGGCATCGTCAGCTCGCTCGATCACGACGGGCGGGTCGCCTACATCCCCGCGGCGGCCCTGCTCCGGCTCGATCCGGCTGCGCCCGAGCAGATCGCGGTCCGCCTCGCTCCGGGAGCTGATCTCACCAGGGTGGACGATGCCCTGACTGCCCTCGGGGCGTTTCCGGCGTCGGCGGGCGGCGCCACCGCCCGTGGCGTCCCGCTGGTCAACACGCTGCGGACGCTGCTGCGAGCGGTTGCGATCGTCGATGGTCTCGTTTGCCTCTACGCCCTGGTCCAGACCTGCGCGCTGACGCTCCAGGAGCGCCGGGGCACGGTCGCCGTGTTGCGCGCCACCGGGGCCGGAGCGGCCGCAGTGCGCCGGCTGCTGGCGGGGGTGGTGCTCGCCCTGATCATCCCGGCTGCGGTGGTCGGCATCCTCATCGAGCGCCTCGTGCTCGGCCCGGCGCTCAGCCATCTCGCTGCAAGCTATGCCACGTTGGAGCTCGGCGCCAGCGCCGCCGAGATCGCCGCCGTCGTGGTCGGGCTGCTTCTTGCCGGCGCCGTGTCGGTGGTGTGGGTCACGCGGCAGGCGACGCGGGAGACGGTCGTCAGTGGGCTGGCGGGGACATGACGGTCTCGCTGACCCGCCGCCAGGCGCTCGGGGAGATGCTGGTGGGGACCGCCGTCATCGCGGCCGGGTGTGGCAGCTCGATCGCACTGCGGCCGGATGCCGACGGGTCCACGCTGCGCACGACCTACCAGGACCCGCACGGGACGGGGGTCCTCGTGCCCGCGCCCGGCGAGCCGCTGCGCGATCGCACCGAGCTTGGCCCTCGAGCCCGGCGCAACGAGCGGCTGGCGACGATCGCCCACTTCACCGACGCCCACGTGCTTGACGCGGAATCCCCGGCGCGGGTCACCTTCCTCGATCGCCTTGGGCCGCCGTTCCAATCGACGTTTCGCCCCCACGAGACGCTCACCGCGCAGGTGATGGCGGGCGCGCTGTACGCGATCCGGGCGCTGGGTCCCGACGTCGTGATCCAGGGGGGCGACCTGATCGACAACGACCAGGCGAACGAGCTGGCGCTCGCGCTCGCGCTCCTGAAGGGGGGTCCGGCCCAACCGGGAAGCGGGCCGCCGGGCTATTTCGGGGTCCAGTCGCCCGTCGACGCCGACCCGTTCTACTACCGGCCTGACCTCGACGCTCCGCGCCACCCCGGCCTGCTCCAGGCGGCGACGCGCCGGTTCACCGGGCCCGGCGCCGGAGCCGCGTGGCTTCCGGTGCTCGGCGACCACGACATCCTGGTCGCGGGCGAGATCGTCCCGACCGCGCAGACGCGCGCGCTCGCGCTCGGTGACCACGCGGTGTGGGATTTCCCGCCGAACCTGACCGCGCCCGCGGGACTGCTGACGAGCGGGGCCGGCTACTCGCCGGACGGCCCGCCGAGCGCCGAGCTCGTCGAGCACTTCCTGGGACAGGCGCTCCAGGCTCCGAAGGTCCGCGTCCCGCCGGACCCACACCGTCGGCAGCTCGGCGCCGCCGAGGTCGTCGCCGGGCTTGGCGCCGCCTCGGGACAGCGCTCCCGGGACGCCGCGCTCGACTACAGCCGCGATCTCGGAGCGCACGTGCGGCTGATCGTGCTCGACCTGGCGCGCCGGGGCGGCGGCTCCGGAGGTCTCGTCCACCCCGGCCAGCCGGCCTGGCTGGCCGGCGAGCTGGAGGCCGCGGGCGACCGCTGGATCCTCGTCATCTCTCACCAGCCGCTCACCGACGCCGAGGGGGGAGCGCAGATCCTGGAGCTCCTCGACGGCCACCCGCGCGTGATCGCGGCGATCTCGGGCCACACGCATCGCAACCGGATCGGCGCGCGCCCTACCGAAGCCGGCGGCTACTGGCTGATCAGCACCGCGTCGCTGATCGATTATCCACAGCAGGCGCGGGCGCTGCGCATCTTCGCCACCGCCGGGGATGGCGTCGCGATCGAGACCTGGATGCTTGATCACGTCTTCCCTGGCGACTTGGGGACGACCAGCCGCCAGCTGGCCTATCTGGATGCGCAGGGCGGCAGACCAGAGGTGTTCGCCGGTGACCCGCTCGACCGCAACGTCACCCTGTACCGCTCCGCGGTGCGGGGGTGACATCGGCGACCGCGAGTGCCCCGGCGCCGCCGGCGGTGCGCGCGCGCCCCGCGCCCGGCCGCGGCCGGCTGACCGCGCTCATCCCGGTCGCCGTCGGGGTCGCGGCCGCGGTGCCGATCGCCGCGTACCTGTGGGTGGCGCTGCATCGCGTCGGCTACCCGTTCGAGCTCGACTGGATGGAGGGGGGATCGGTCGAGCTCGCCGCGCGGGCCCTCGCCGGCCACTCGCTGTACGCCGCGCCGACGCTGCGGTTCGTGGGCTGGACGTATCCGCCGCTGTACTACTGGCTGGCCGCCGCGGTTGCCAAGCTCACCGGCATCGGGTTCCTGCCGCTGCGGCTGGTGTCGCTGCTGGCGTCGCTGGTGTCGATGGCCACCCTCGGCTGGATCGTCGCCCGGGAGACGGGGAACCGGGTCGCCGGTCTGCTCGCCGCCGGGTTGTTCGCCGCGACCTTTCAGATCTCCGGCGCCTGGTTTGACACCGGGCGCGTCGACTCGCTGTTCCTGGCGCTCACCCTGCTCGCGCTCGCTGCCGGCCGCCGAGCATCCGGGGTGTGGGGCGGGATCGGTCTCGGCGCGCTGATCTTCCTCGCCTTCTTCACGAAGCAGAGCGCCCTGCTGGCGTTGGCGCCGATGCTCGCGTACCTCGTCATCACCCGCCGCCGGGTCGGGATCCCGGCGCTGACGACGCTCGTCGTCGCGCTCGTCGCCTCGACCGTCGTGGTCGACGCCTTCACCGACGGGTGGTATCGGTACTACGTCTTCAGCGAGCTCGCCCACCAGCCCTGGGCGAGGTCTGAATGGATCGCGTTCTGGCTCGGCGACATCCTCGGCCGCCAATGGCCGCTGGTGATCCTCCTGATCGGGGGAGTGACGTTGGCCCGGCACGGCACCAGGCGCCCGCCGCTCCGATCGTCGACGACGTACTACGCGCTCGGGGCCGCGGGGTTGATCGGCTCGGCGTGGATCTCGCGCCTCCACACCGGCGGCTACGACAACGTGCTGATGCCGGCGTACGCGGCGATCGCGCTGCTGGCGGGACTGACCTACGGGCGGCTCCTCGCTGCGCGACCCGGCCGGATCGTCGCGCCCCTGCTGCTCGTCGTCGTGCTCGTCCAGCTCGGCCTGCTCGTGTACCCGATCAGCGCGCAGATCCCGACCGCCGCCGACCGCGCCGCGGGCGCGACGCTGATCGCCCGCCTCCGCGCTCTCCCCGGGCCCGTCGTCGTCCTGCGCCACCCCTGGTATGCGACCGTCGTCGGGAAGGGCGCGTTCGCGCAGGCCGAGGCGATGGGGGACGTGCTCCGCTCCGCCGCGACGCGGGGGGGCCGGGCGCTCCGGGCCTCGCTCGCCGGGGCCCTGAACGCCAACGGCGTGCAGGCGGTGGTCCTCGACGGCACGTTCGACGCCCGGCTCCTGGGCCCCGAGCTGGCGCGCGACTTTCGCCTGCAGCGCACGCCGATCACCCCGTCGCGGCTGTACCCGCTGACCGACGTGCACACCGCGCCGACGCTGCTCTACGTCCGCGTCCGCTCCACCTGACGGCACGCCAGGTTGGTAGATTGACAATCCCGCGGTGGGCGTAGCTCAGCTGGTAGAGCTCCTGGTTGTGGTCCAGGCGGTCGTGGGTTCGAGTCCCATCGCTCACCTTCAGAAAAAGCGCTGCTAATCGAGGAGCTTCGGCGATCTCAGGACGAGACAATTCTCGTGCCGCGTCGTGCAGGATCTACCAACGGTTCTACCAGCGGGTGAGCAGCTCGCCGCGGTCAAGCCCGACGCGCTCTCGGGGCGCGATGGGCGCGCCCTCAGGCCGTCCAGGGATCGAGGAGATCGACGCCGGTGTCCACGAAGTCCTTGGTGTTGCGCGTGGCGAGCGATGCCGCCCGAAATACGCAGATCGCGGCGATCTGGGCATCGAGCGCGTCGATGGGCCGACCGGCGCGCTCTCGTCGTGCGGCGAGATCGCCATATAGCTCGGCGGAGCTGACGTCGAAGGGGAGCACTTGAGCGGGGAAGCTGGCGAGTGCATTGTCGGCGAGCCGTTGCAGCTCCGTGGCGCGTCGTCCCGCGGGCAGCCGCGCGAGACCGAACTGGATCTCGGCGACAGTGATCGCGGTCGTGGCCAGCGAGGCAGCCTCCTGGCGTCGCAACCAGGCGACGACCTCAGCTGCCGGCGCCGGGCGCAGCAGCTCGGAAACGACGTTCGTGTCGAGGACGATCACGCGGAGAAGTTTGCGGCGCGTGCCGGCGAGGAGCGCGGCGGGATGGCCAAGTCGATTCCGCCGACAGCACCGAAGCGGTCCAGCAGGGTCGTGAACAGGTCAGCTCGGGATGCGGGCTCGCTGACCGCTGTTGTCAGGATCTCGCGGATCTCGGCTTCCATGGACCGCCCGTGCTGGGCTGCGCGCACCCGGAGGCGCTCGCGCACGTCGTCGTCGAGATCTCGAACGCTGATCGCTGCCATGATCGCGCTAGCGATGCTAGCAGTCCCTGTCGAGGTAGGACCGCTTGTGGATCGTCAACCGGTGCAGCGATTCTGTCAGTCCGCTTCGCACGGCGCCGCAATCGAGTCACGATCATCGGGAGCATCTGGGTCGGGTGGTTAGGGCGACGTACTGACGCGTCCGTGCTGCACTGTCGTCCGATCCCGAGGTGCAGACGATGGGCAGCTTGGCGTTCTCTGAGTTCTTGACTCTGTCCATCTCTACATCGTCTCAGGCCCTCAAACACGGATATCGAGGCCGTCCCAGGAGCCGATCGGTCAGCGACGGCGAAGCCCCCCGACGACACATGATCGGGATCTGCAGGTAGGCGATCTTGCCCGGGGCGAGGGTCGGTGGCATCGCGCAAGCGCTCGCTCAGCGGTGGATGCCGGGCCCTGACGTCCCGCCCCAGTCCTCCGGCGCAACGTCGGCGATCGACTCGCTGAAGCCCCACTCGTGCCCGCCCAGATCGCGGGCGGCGTACTGGCGCTCGCCGTAGGGGAAGTCACGCGGCTGCGACAGGATCGTGGCCCCGAAGTCCCGGGCGCGGTCGTGGTGGGCGCGAGCGTCGGGGACGCGGACCATGATCGACTGCGGACCGGGGGTGATGTCGGAGGTCGCGCGGTCGGCGACGACGATCGCGCCGTTGCCGTAGGCCATCTGCGCGCGGTGCTCCCCGGCGCGCCAGCGCTCGACGAACCCGAACGCGCCCGACAGCCATTCGACCGCGGCGACGACGTCGGTGTATGCGAGCTCGGGGATGACGGTTGCCGAGGGCATCGTGCGGCTGTCGACCGGGGGACCTCTGTGTGCGACGAGGCCGACGAGGTTGCCGGCGGGATCGACGATCGTCGCCAGGGTCCGGGGGCCGTCGGACATCGGGCCCTCGCGCACCGTCGCGCCCGCGCTGCGGGCCTCGACGAGCGTCGACTCCAGGTCGGCGACGTGGATCCAGCCCAGCCCGCCGGCGTCTGGCGCGGGCGGGCGGTCGGCCACCCACTGCCCGATCAGCGCCGGGCCCTCGAACTCGCTGGTCCCGTCGATGTGCCAGCCAAAGACCCGCTCATAGAAGCGCGCCGCCGCCGCCGCGTCGGCGGCGGGGATCTGCAGGTAGCACAGCTGGCCGTGGCGGAGCCCGGCGATCGAGGTTGGCTGGTCGTCCGGAGACATGACTAAAGTTTACAGTTGTGTCAAGGTTATCTCCGCGGCGCGCCGACGCAGTGCGCAATGCCGAGCGGATCCTCGACGCGGCGGTCGAGACGATCGCCGACGACCCGGCGGCCAGCCTGGAGCGGATCGCGGCGCGCGCCGGCGTGTCGCGTCCCACCCTGTATGCCCACTTCGCCAGCCGCGATGCGCTGATGGACGAGCTCACGCTGCGCTCCTCACGGGAGGTGGCCGCCCGCATCGAGGCGGCCCGCCCCGACGAGGGCCCCGCGGGCGAGGCGCTGGGCCGCGTGATCACAGCCGCCTGGGCGACGATCGGCCGCTATCGCGGGCTGGTCCTGGTCAACCGGCGCCTGCCCCCCGACGAGCTGCGCGCCTACGCCGCGCCGGCGGGCGCGCTCGTCCGCGGCCTCATCGCCCGCGGCCAGCGCGAGGGCGGCTTCGACGACGAGCTGTCGGCCGACTGGCTGTTAACCGTGCTCGTCGAGCTCATCCACGCCGCCGCCCAGCAGGTGAGCGCCGGCGCGATGGACGCCTCCGACGCCGAGGCGGCGCTGCTGCGTACCACTGACGCGGTCCTCGCGCGGCCCCGCGGGCGGGGGAGATAACCACCGCCGTGAGGTGGGCGCCGCCGACCACGGGTGGAGCCTGCCGGTCATGAAGTGGGCGAGGTAACCGCGCAGCCCGATCGCCGAGTCGAGCATCGCCACGGCGACGCGCTGGCACCGCCGTCCGCTCGCGCTCGCTGAGCGCCGGCCACCACACAGACGGCGGCACACAGCCGGCCGAAATGCACCTTCCGCTGGGTGTTCCCGTACGGCCACCAGTTGGTCGACCCTCACGAGAAGCAGCGACTCGCCGAACCATAGCCAGCCAAGTACCGGGCGGCGCGGGACGAATACGCGCGGATCCGCGAGCTGCGCAAGACCGATCCCACGGCACACGCCCAGGCTTGAGACGCTGCGGAAGATCGCTGCAGTACTCGACGACGAGCTGCTCGTCTGCTTTCAGCGCACCGTCGATGGCGAGCTCGAGCACGACTTCGCCGCGGTGCGGGGGTGACGCGCTCCTGGATGCGGATCAAGAGCGCCGAGCAGGGCGGCAGGCAGCGCCGATTCCTGGGACAGGCTCTGAGGCTCGCGCAGTCACGCGGTCGATCATTTGCCGCCTTGCACGAGCGCTTGTTCGAGCGGGGTGCGGACCGCGGGGGTGACGGCCGCTCCGTTGAGTCGGGCGTGGAGTTGCGCTGCGGCTCGCTCGACGGCGGCCTGCGCCTCGGCGCCTCGGTCAGCGACGACTTGTGTCCGTAGATCGCCATTCGGTGCGACTGCCCAGGATCCGATGATCTCGCCGTCCCACCACAGGGTGGGACCGATGTTGCCCGCGCGGTCGAACACCAGGCTGGAATCGATGCCGAGAAACCAATCGCGGTTCTTCCATCCCATGGGGGTGGGATCAAGCGCCGGCAGCAGCGTCGCGGCCGGGTCGCCGGCGGACTCCTCGGCACACCGAGCGAGAACGATCCCGGCGTGTCCGTGCAGATCGACCGCCTCGATCTCGAGGCCTTCGAGGGCGCGACGGGTTGTGGTGGTGTTCCACCCGGTCCACCACCGAAGGTCCTCGGTCGTTGCCGGGCCAAAGCGAGCCAGCCAGCGCCGGGCGAGATCGCGCTGCGCCTCGGTCGGGTCGACCGGCGGCAGGCCCTGCGGCCACCATCGAAACACCCGTTCCCAGCGGTGGTGACGACTGGTCCAGGCCCCGGTCGGCGTGGCGCGGACGAGGCGACCGTCCGCGCTCATCAACGTGAGGAGTGACGTGGTGAGATTCTGCGGCCGATCAGACGGTGCTCGCGCGAGGATGCGGGTGCTCAGCGCCGGTTCGTCGTCGGCGAGCTGCGCCCCGGTCGCGGTGCCCCGCCGCGCGAGCGCCGCTTCGGTGCGATCCTCGAGCTCAGCCAGCCAGCGGCCGACGTCCCCGTCGATGTGGGGGTCGCTCCCGTTGCGTTGCAGCTGGCGGATCAGGCGTCGGCGGAGCATTGCGGCCAGCGGCGTGCTGACCGCGGCTTGCACGGTCGGGATGTCCTCGCGGGCGAAGACGAACAGCGTGCGACGCATCGCCATCCAGCGCACCAGGCTGCGCCGCTCATACAGAGCGTCGGCCACGTCGGCCAGCGTCGATACGGCGCTCCGCGCGAGCACGGACAGGTAGACCGACGCCGGGTCGGTGGCATGCAGCGCGATTAGCGCTCGTGTCACCGCCTCGGGATCGTCGGCGTCGCCCGCGAGATGGTGTCGATGGACCATCGCGCGTCGTCGCTGCTGCACCGTGATCGTCCGCACCGCGCCCCTCCTTTGGTCATGGGCCGTCGGCGGCGCGACGGCCCATGGCGAGACTCGCATACGTCATCGGCGACCAGCATCCTCAGCCGCTTGGCCCCCGGCCGGTGCGCCTGATTCGGGCATGGCGCGCTCACAGATCCAGGACTCGTCGCAGGCATCGACGACGTCGGGATCGTGCGAGGCGATCACCACCACGGCCCCCGTCCGAGCGCGCTCGATGAGCAGCGAGACGATCAGCCCGCGGTTGTCGGCGTCGAGCTCCGCGGTCGGCTCGTCGGCGAGAAAAACGTCGGCCGCGGTGACGAGGTCTGCGGACGGCCGCACGGACTGCCAAAGTGTTGCTCTGAAGGGCGTTCTCGCCTGTCCCGCATCCCGCGTCGAGGACGGCGCCGCCGAATCCGCCTTCGCCCGCCAGACGCAGTATCGCCGGCTGTGGTTCTCCGACGTCCCACGGCGGCGAGCCATCGAGGTACGACGTGTCCCAGGGTTGGCGGAGCGCCGCTCGTGACTGGTGGGTTGCCGTCCGCGGTGGCCGCTACGCGGGCTCGCGCGCCGACAGCTCCGCCGGGCTGACGGTCTCAATCCGGGCGGCGAGCATCCACTGGTTGCCGAACGGATCGCCGAGGCGGCCGCCGCGTTCGCCGTAGAACTGGTCGGCGAGCGGGTAGACGACCTCGGCGCCGGCGCGTACGGCACGATCCCACGCGGCGTCGACGTCGGGCCAATACGTGCACAGCAGCGCGCTGAAGTTGTCGTCTTGCGCGTCCTTGATCATCACGACCGAGTCGCCGATCAGCAGCTCCGCGTGGACGAGCGTCCCGTCGGGCATGAGATAGCGCTCGCCAAGTTCCTTGGCATCGAACGCGGCCTTGTAGAAGTCGATCCCGGCCGCGCCATCGCTGAGCGCGAGCCGCGGCGTGACCGTGTGGAGGTGCTCCGGCACCGGCGTGACCGTCCGTTCGCGCTCAGCCAGGCCGGGCTGCTGATAGATCCCGATCACGTTGCCGGCCGGGTCCCGAACGTGCCCGACGCGTTCGCCGGGCGCCGCGTCTTCGTTCAGGATATCGCCGCCGGCGGCGCGGACGGCAGCGAGCGCCGCCTCCAAGTCGGCGACCATGATGTGGACGATGATTCCGGGCTCGGCCGACGGCGGTCGGCCGGTGACCCATGAGCCGCTCACCTCGTTGACCGCGTCGTCGAATGCGATCGCGCCGTCGCCGCGGCTACGCAGCTCCCAGCCGAACGCGTCGCGGTAGAAGCACGACGAGATCTCGACGTCGGCGGCGGGGATCTCGAGGTAGCAGATCTTGCCGGTTGCAAGTGTGGGAATTCCGTGGGCCATAGGCTTAATATACACGTAAATCAAATGTCGGCAAGATCACCCATGCAGCGCTCGTCGGAAGCGTCGCCCGGCGGCGGATCCCCCGAGCGCCGGCGGGGCCGCCCGCCGAGAATCGATCGCGAAGCTGTGCTCGATGCGGCGACCCGGCTGCTCGACGGCGAGGGCGTCGAGGCGCTAACGATGCGCCGGCTGGCGAGCGAGCTCGGCGTGTCCGTGATGGCGCCCTACCGCTACGTGGGCAGTAAGGACGAGCTGCTGATGGTGCTGCTCGACCGCCTCGCGGCCCGGCTCGTGTACCCGCCGCGTCCCCCGGACCCGAAGGGGGCGATGCTCGTGCTGTGGTCGACGATCTACAACAGCCTCGCCGAGCACCCCTGGGTCCCCGAGGTGCTCGCCCGGCGCCGGATGATGGCGTCGTCGGTCCTCGGCGCTATCGAGGAGATCCACGCTGCGCTGCGTGCCGCCGGTCTCTCGATCCAAGAGGCGGTGCGCGCGTATCGTCTGATGTGGAACTTCACGCTTGGCTCGTTGCTCGTGCGCGCCGGCGTCAGCTCCGAGAGCCCAAGTGAGCAGCGGGCGCTTCGCAGTGCTCCTGATCCCGAGCGTTACCCGATGCTGGCGGCGGCCGCCGCCGCGTGGTCCGCGGCGCACGACCGCGACACCTACCGCGACGATCTCGATGCGCTCATCGACGCGTTGCTGGCGAGCGCTCGCCCGTAGGCAACCAATCGTCCCCCGCAGATGACACTCATCGAGAGCCAAAGGACAGGGCGGCCATGACTGGACGTACGAGGTCGGTGACCGGCGACCGCCGTCGCTCCGGTCGCGGCCTCGAGCCCGGATTCGATGAACGGCAGCGAGCATCGAACCGCGGCTGCGGTAGGCGAGTCGAGTCGGCGAGACGAAGCGAGAATGGTTCGGCGGTCTAAGCGAGGCCGGTGGTCGAGAGTGTGCGATGTCCGGACGCGGTTTTCGGGTCCGACGTTGCGGTCAAAGGCACCGACGGGATGACCCGATCGAGAGGAGTGGATCGTGAAGTTCATGATTTTGACTTACGGCTCCCAGCAGGACTACGACGAGATGGCCGGGAGCCCCGGCGACCGCCCGAGGTGGTCCCATGATGATTTCGTCGCGATGGCAACGTTCATGCGCGAGTTCGCCTCGGAGCTGCAGGAGTCACGCGAGCTGGTCGAGACCCGTGGGCTGAGCGCTCCGGTCCACACGCGCAGGATCACAATGCGCGAGGGTGTGCCGGTCGTGACCGACGGCCCGTACGCCGAATCCCAGGAGGTGCTGGCCGGTTACTGGATCGTTGACTGCGAGAGCTTCGATCGGGCGACGGAGATCGCCGCGCGGCTGTCGAGTTGTCCGGCACCGGAGCACGTCCGTGCCCGCGCATACGCCGACGTTCGACCGATCGACGAGCATGTGCCCGACCAGCAGGCGTGACCCGCCGCGGTGATCGTCCCAGCGTCGAGGATCTCCTGCGTCAGCTGGCGCCGGAGGTCCTCGGCGCGCTCGTTCGCCGGTATGGCCATTTCGACCTGGCCGAGGACGCCGTACAGGAGGCGCTGCTCGCCGGGAGCCGGCAATGGCCGTCCGAGGGGCTGCCGGACGGTCCGAGGGGTTGGCTGCTCACGGTCGCATCGCGCCGGCTCGTCGACCTGCTGCGCAGCGAGCAGGCGCGCCGCGAGCGCGAGGACTCCGTCGCGCAATGGGCGCTCGCCGAGCAACAGTCGCGCCGATCCGCCGAGGAGGTTGTGTCTGGGTGCGACAACACGCTGATTCTGCTCTTCATGTGTTGCCACCCATCACTTTCGCCAGCGTCGCAGATCGCGCTGACCCTGCGGGCGGTCGGTGGCCTGACGACGCCCGAGATCGCTCGTGGCTTCCTGGTCTCCGAGGGGACGATGACCCGCCGCATAACGCGGGCCAAGCAGACGGTGCAGGACAGTCAGCCGAGGCGATCCGCGTGAGCCGAACGCTCCACCGGCTCCTGCCCGAGGATCCCGAGGCGACGGGGCTGCTTGCGCTGATGCTGCTGACCGACGCACGCCGCCTGGCACGGACGAGCCCGGACGGCACGCTCATCGCGATGGCGGACCAAGACCGGGAAAGGTGGGACCCGACGCTGATCGCCGAGGGAGTCGCCCTGGTCACCGAGGCGATGAGCCGCGGCGACGTCGGCCCGTACCAGCTGCAGGCGGCGATCGCCGCGCTGCATGACGAGGCGCCAGACTTCGAGAGCACCGACTGGCCGCAGATCCTCGCCCTGTACGAGCTGTTGTTGCGGCTTGGGGAGAACCCGGTGGTGGCGCTCAACCACGCCGTGGCGCTGGCGATGGTGCAGGGCCCGCGCGCGGGTATCGAGCGGCTCGCTCGCCTACAGAGCGATGAACGCGTGGCGAACGACCGCCGGCTCCATGCGATACGAGGCCACCTGCTCGAGATGGCGGGCGAGCTCGATGCGGCGCGCGAGAGCTACCTGAGGGCCGCCGAGCGAACCACGAGCCTCCCTCAGAGGCGCTATCTGCACGCCCAGGCCGGCCGCCTCAGCCGCGAGTGATGAGCCAACCACCGCGCGGCGATCGCGATCCTCCACGATCGCGCCACTGCGTGTCCGGAATGGTCCTTGCACTTCGACGTTGCGGTGACAGGCGCCAGGGCGGCGCAAAAGGGAACGGAGGAGAAATGCGCAATTGCGCCGAAGGAGCCTCAGCCCATGAAAGAGCGCATCGAGCCCAGGACGGATGAAGAGCGGTGCGAGGCGCTCGTGCGGAAGCTCACCGCGGACGCGATCGGAGCCTTGGATCTCATGTCGGTGTACCTCGGGGATCGCCTAGGTCTCTACCGAGCGCTGGCGGAGCACGAGAGTGTTACCCCGCGCGAGCTCGCGTCTGCTGCCGGTCTCCACACGCGTTACGTGCGGGAGTGGCTCGAACAGCAGACGGTAAGCGGCATCCTCGAGACCGAGAACCCTGAAGCGGCCGACGATGACCGTCGCTACCGGCTTGCACCCGGGCACGATGAGGCGCTTCTCGACGAGTCGAGCCTTCACTTCATGGCCTCGCTCGCCCAGGGGGTGGTTTCATGCACCGGGCCGCTCGAAACGCTCGTGGACGCGTTTCGCACCGGTGCGGGCGTCCCGTACGCCGCCTACGGCACCGACGCGAGCGAGAGCCAGGCCCGAGGCACTCGCGCTCTCTATGAGCGGCTGCTGACCAGCGAGTGGATTCCCGCGATCCCGCGCGTGCATCGGCGGCTTCAGGACGACCCGCCGGCCCGGATCGCAGACGTCGCGTGCGGGCACGGTCATTCGACGCTCGCGATCGCGCGCGGGTATCCCAAGGTTCTGGTTGACGGGATCGATCTCGACGCGTCCTCGATCGTGGCGGCGCGCGGGCTGCTGGCCCGGAGCGAGCTTGGGGACAGGGTCGCCTTCCATCATCGCGACGCCGGCGATCCTGACCTGTCGGCCCGGTACGACGTGGTCACGTTGTTTGAGGCGCTTCATGACATGTCGTACCCAGTCGACGTGCTGCGGACGCTGCGCGGCATGCTCGTCGAGGGAGGCTGTGTGCTTGTCGCGGACGAGAAGACCGCGGAGCGCTTCTCGCCGGACGCCGGCGACACCGAGCGGCTTCAGTACGGATTCAGCGTGCTCCACTGTCTGCCCGTGGGAATGGTGGGCGTCAACGCCGCCGGCACCGGGACCGTGATGCGGCCGGACACGCTGCGTCGGTACGCGTCCGACGCCGGGTTTGCGGGGGTCGAGATCCAGCCGATCGAGGACAAGTTCTGGCGCTTCTACGTGCTGGCGGCGTAGCGAAGCGATTGGCCCAGATTGGGGTGAGGTTGCGCCGCGTGAAGAACGCGTGAGGCTCGTCTCGTGGGCGTCGCCTGTCGTCGTGGAGCGGGTAGCACGCCCGGCATGAGCGACGAATCCCAGGCCACCATCTAGGCCGACCGCCTCCAGAGCCATCCCACCATGAAGCGATTCATCTCGCGGCTCTGCGGCTGCGAGGAGACCGACGTCGTCCTGCTGGTGGTCGCGCCCTCGCTCACGCTTGGCGGCGCCATCGCGTTGGCGATCGGCAACGCCTGAGAGATCGCGGTCGCCGTGAGGGGGGTAGCGACCGGCGGGCTGGTGGAGGGCCGCCGCTCACGAGGTCCGATCTGGTCGGCGGTGCTCCGCTACCCGTCGGTCATCGTCGGCATCGGCCTCGTCGGTCTGGCGACGCTCGGGCTCGTCTGGTCGCGGACCCGACCCGGATATGACCCGTACGGCTGGCTCGTGTGGGGAGACCAGACGCTGCATCTCAGCCTCAACCTCGGCGGCGCACCGTCATGGAAGCCGCTGCCGTACCTGTTCACGGTTCCCTACGCGCTCGCCGGCCGCTTCGCACTGAGGCTCTGGATGGTCACCGCCGTCACGGTCTCGCTCGCAGGGTGCATCTTCGCCGGACGGATCGCGTCGCGGGTGACGCGGGAGCGGATCGCCGACACGGCCGACACGATCGACCCCGCTGGGCGCTACGCACCGCTCGTCGCGGCGATCTTCGCCGGAGCCGCGGTGCTCGGGCTGCAGGATTACGCCCATTACATTCTCAGCGCGCAGTCGGATTCGATGATCGTCACCTTCTGCCTGGCAGCCATCGATATGCATCTGTGCGGGCGCTACCGCTGGGCGCTCGTGTTCGCCGTGCTCGGTGCGCTTGGCCGTCCCGAGGTGTGGCCGTTCCTCGGCCTGTACTCGATCTGGGCCTGGACGAGAGTCCCGTCGATGCGATGGATGGTGTCCGGGGCAATCCTGGTCGTCGCCGTCCTGTGGTTCGGGATCCCCTGGGTCACCAACGGCCGGCCGGACGTCGCCGGCCAGCTGGCGATGAAGTCACCGCAGGAGCTGCATCAGGGCCAGGTGACCGGCACCATCAGGCGATTCATCGCCCTGCAGTTCCTGCCCGTGTGGGTCGCCGCGGCCGGCGCCGTCCTGATCGCGGTGACGCGCCGCGATCATCTCGTCCTCGCTCTCGCCGGCGGTGTGGTGCTGTGGGTGATCGTGGAGATCGCCTTCGCCCTCCACGGCTTCCCGGCACTCCCGCGCTACATGTTCGAAGCTGGTGGGGTAGTGGCCGTGCTCGCCGGAATCGCCGTCGGCTGGCTGCTGAGCGACCTGCCGAGGCTCGCCTCCGGTTTTCCGCGCTGGTCGGGGGTTGCGGTCGTGCTGCTGGCGCTCGCCACGCTCGTGCCCGGCGCCATTGATCGATTGCGTGCCGAGCGCGTGGACCTGCGGAGGGAGCGGGCGCGCGCTCACCAGATCAACGGGCTGCAGACGACGATCGCCCGCGTTGGCGGTTACGGCCACGTCCGCAGGTGTGGTGAGCCGGTGACGGAAGTCGAGTACGCCAGCGTCCTGGCCTGGCTGACCCACCTCAATGTCGGCGATGTCGGCTACCGGCCCGGCCGGGAGAAGCGTCGCCGGTATCCGATCGTCTTATTCGAGCCCGTTGTTGACGCGGGGGGCTGGGTCGTGCGGCCGTGGCACACCCACCGAACAGACCGCAGCGCCTGCGCGAACCTCCACGTCACGTTCCGGCTCACGAAACGGCACCCGGCCGGGGGGCTCATCCACAGCTGACGGACGCCGGCATCCACTGCTGGGCACACCCGGCGGCCGGGGGCGGCTCTACCCTGCGCCGGCGAGATTTCCCAGGCTCGCGTTGCGGCCCAGGCACCCATCGAGCCCGCGGCGGACGAGAGCGGGGGACGGCGGGTCGGTCGCGAACAGCTCTGGCAGGCTGACCGAGCGCAGGTGACGGCGATGGAGGACGGGCAGGAGAGTCGTCAGCGCGCGGATCGTCTGGCCGCGGTTCTCGTGCATGAGGATGATCGCGCCGGGGCGCAGGTCCGACTCCACGTTCTGGATGATGCCCGCCCAGTTGGCGCCCAACGAGTCGCGGGAATCCATCGACCACATGATGTCGAGGAGTCCGAGCCGGCGGGCGATCTGGTTGATGGCGGCGTCCTGGGCCCCGTACGGGGGGCGAAAGAGGTCGACGGGCTGCCGTGTGTCTCGCTCGATCAGCCGCTTGTCGCTCTCGAGCTCTGAAGTGACCTCAGATGGGGACAGCTCCTGCAGGTCGGCGTGGGTGAAGGTGTGGTCGCCGAGCGTGGCCACCTTCAGTTCCCTGGTCAGCCATCCCGGCCATGCCTCGATGCTCCTGCCGACGACGAAGAATGTCGCCCGCTCATGGGCCTGGCGGAGCTTCTTGACGGCGTAGTGCGTGTAGACGCCCGGGCCGTCGTCGAACGTGAAGGCGAGGTCGTGGCCGCGCGGCCCGGCGCAGTACACCGGCAGACCCAGCCGGGTGAGCCGGCGGATCGTCGCGTCCCCCCGGGCTTCCAACGAGCCGACCGAGCTCCCCCGGCGGGAAGCCGCCGCTGCGATCGTGGGTACGGTCGCGCTCGCGGCTGAGGACGGCGGCCGATGCACCGGACTGGCGCCGCCGCTCGCGGCCACGATCACGATCGCCGCGATCAGGACGATGAACAGCGTCCCCAGCGCCGCTGTTTGTCTCCGCCGCCGTTGAGCTCGACGGGCCATGCGGCGCGCGACGATGTGGTCGGGGACGTGGCCCATACCCGGCGGCGGACGTTACCGGAGGGCGACGTCGCTACGCGAGCGCGCGCAGCCTGTCCAGGCGCTGGTCGGGTGTGCTCAGGTGCCCACCGGTGGCGTCGATCGTGACCGTCGCGCGCGGGATGTGCGCCGCCAGCCACGCCCCGTGCGCGGCCGGAACGAGGACGTCCGTGGCCCCATAGCGGATCGAGACGGGGACGGGCAGCTCTCCGACGTCGAACCCCCACGCCTTGACGAACGCGAGGTCGTCATCCACCCAGCCCCCGACGCCCTGGGCCAGCATCTCACGGGTTGATGCCCGAAGCGTCCCCTGAACGGCGGGATCCTCAAGGACGGCGCGATCCGACGGGGAGAGCTCGATGTCGCTGATGACGGCGGCGGGATCATCGTCGACCCGTTCGAAGATCGCCTGCGCCTCGCGCTCAAGCTCGCGCGTCAACGTCGCCTCGCCCGCCAGCGCCCAGCCGAACTCCCGCACATTGGCGGCATCCATTCCCGCAAACCAATCGAGCCCCTCGGCGTCGAACGGCGCACCGCCGACATCGCATTCCACGTGGGTGACGCGGTCCGAGAGGCGTGCGCCGACGGCGAGAGCGTGAGGACCACCGCCCGACCCGCCCCACACCGCGAATCGCCCGATCGCGAGCTCGTCGGCGATCGCGGCGACGTCATCGACGCAGTCGATTACGCGTCGGCCCGAATGACGACTCGAGCGCCCGTACCCCGGGCGGTCGTAGGTGATCAGGCGCAGGCCGGCGTTGCCGACCTGGGACGGATCCGGATGACGGCCGCTCAGCCGACAGCCTGGGGTTCCGTGGAGCAAGAAGATCGGGACGCCCGCGGGATCACCCACCTGCTCGTAGGTCAACGAGCGTCGATCGTCGGTCGTGAGAGTCCCGACGCTCACCCGGACCACCGGTTCAGAGCCGCCGCGCGGCGAAACAGCTCGCCTGCCATGTCGCCGCGGGGTCGGCGGCCCCGGAAGGCGTTGCGGTGCATGGCGGGACCCTACTGCTATGTGGGAGTCCTGCCGCTTGCCGGGAGCGCCCATGGCACCCAGCGGCGCCCGTTTCTGACCCCGCCAACGACGATCAGCAGCCCGTCGGCGGCGGCGCCCCCCGCCGCCGAGCGGCCGCCCGATCAGGTGGACAGCAGACGCTGGAAGAACGAGCGGTAGCGCTGAAGCGCCACCCGCAGCTCCTCGGTCGAGATGTCCTCCCCGCGGCCCCACTGACCCTCGAGCCGCTCGCGCTCCATGGCGAAGCCCTCGGCGAGTTGCTGCATCACGTTGGCGACCAGGCCGTCGGCATCCTCCACGGCGCCGCGAGGCTCGTCGACGAACCGCGTCTGGATCTCCTCCCAGCGCCGGCGGAACGTCGAGTCCAGCTCGGACGGCAGGAGTGACGAGTCGTCTCCGGACGTCGCGGCGGCCGGTTGCGCGTCCGCGGGTGCGGGCGTGGCGGTGGTGGCCGGATCCACGCCGGCCTCGGTCATCCCCGGCTGGGCGACGTTGCCCCGAGCGTCAGCGGCGGCACCGTCATCGGCGGTCGTCCGGCTGCCGGCGGCCGCCGGGTCGCTGGACGCCACCTGCTGATCCCCGGCCGCTGCCGTGTCAACGGCCGTTCCGGTGTCTCCGGCGGGCGCCATCTCACCGGCGGTCGCGGTGCCCCCCGCAGGCGCCATCTCACCGGCGGTCGCGGTGCCCCCCGCAGGCGCCATCTCACCGGCGGTCGCGGTGCCCCCCGCAGGGGCCATGTCACCGGCCGTCGCGTCGCGGGCGCCCTCACCATCACCGACGTCGTTGCGCATCTCCGGCTCGGTCGTGTCGGTCCCCTCGGGCGCGCGCTCGCCGGGCGAGGCCAGGTCGCGAGTGCTCAACGTCTCTTCGCTGCGCTCCATCTTCATCCCCTCCGTGTCGTCTCAGGTTGCGTGTTCTGATCTTGTGACTCGGCTGCCCCCGCCGGTCCGTCGCGACGAGATTCGTCAACGGCGTCACCCGGGGCCAGCAGGTCGTCGAACAGGGCCCGGAAATGCACCATCGATTGACGTAGCTGCTCCGTCGTCGCCTCGCCCTTGCGGGCCTGAATCGAGATGCGGTTGGCCGCGCGGTAGTTCTCGACGACATCGGGATGCTCGACCGAGATGTCGGCCGCCCGCTGCTCGAAGCCCTCGTCCACCGGATAGCCCCGGTCGTGCATGACCTGCTGGACGAGGGTGTGCGCCTCGCCAACCGCCGCGACCGGCTCGTCCACGAAGGACCGCTGGGCAGCCCCCCAGCGATCCGAATAGCGAGCGCGCGCCTCCGGATCCAGCGGCCGGATCTTGAACTGCTCAACCCGCTCACGCCGGCCGGCGAGCTCTCGCTCAGCGGAGCCCTGATCGCCGTGCTTGGCGACGACGCGGTTGTACTCCGGTCCAAAATTCTGCTTGAGCTTGCGCGATTGCTGCTGGCGCGCGAGCAGAACGCCCACAACGACCAACAGCACGACGATGACAGCGACTAGCACCCAGATCATGGGTTCCCCTCTCCTTTCCTACCCCGTCTCAGGGGGTTTTCGGTCCCGTCGCGGACCGGGTCTTCCATCCGGCCGCGACCGGAACCTACCCGGCTGACCAAAGCACAAATCGGATTGCGGTCTGCACCGATACGTCCGCGTGCAGACGGCGTCACGCCCGCGCCGCGGCAGCGGTTGCGACCCTCTCGACGCGAGGCGGTACGAGGTTCGTGACCCCCGCGCCGCAGCCGGCGAGCGACGATGAGCCACGAAGCCGGTGCGTCGTCGATAGGGTGCCTCGCATGCGCGCGAGAATCAGAACACGAGATCAATGACGCCGGTCACCAACCTCATCAGCATCGTCGATGCCGATCCGGATCTCGCCGACCTGCTCGACGACTCCGAGCGTGAGCGCGCGCGTCGGGAAGCGCTCACGCGCGAGCGTCGCCTGTCGACCGGAGCGTGGGATGCCTCGGGCGCGATCGAGCCCGACAAGCACCACCGTGGCTTTCTCGTCATCGAAGGGCTGCTGTCGCGTCAGGTCAACGTGCTGGGGCGCACCTGCGTGGAGCTGCTCGGCGCCGGTGACGTCCTGCGTCCGTGGCAATGGGATCCCGAGGGATCGCACGTTCAGGCCGAGGTGGGGTGGATGGTGCTCGAGCCGACTCGTCTCGCCGTGCTCGACCACGGTCTCGTGATGCGCATGAATCCGTGGCCGCAGCTCGGCGTCGAGCTGTTCGCCCGGGGCACGCGCCGCGCCCACCACCTCGCCGTCGCGCTCGCGATCGTCCATCACCAGCGGGTCGACGACCGGCTGTCCCTCACCCTGTGGCACCTGGCCGAGCGCTGGGGGCGGGTCACCTCGGAGGGGATCGTCCTGCCTCTCCCGCTGTCGCATCAGCGACTCGCGGACCTGGTGGGCGCGCACCGTCCGTCGGTCACCACTGCCATGGGAGAATTGACGCGTTCCGGGGTGGTGAGTCGCCGAGATGACGGCATCTGGATGCTGCACGGGCCACCGCCGGCGGAACTGCGCCACCACAAGCTCGTCGCCGCGATGACTTGACCCGCCGATGAGCGGCGCGCCCCGTCACGAGCCGGGCGACGTGCGGGAGGCCGGCTGAGCCTCGCTCAGGGCGTCTCCGGCCAGCGGCGCCCAGCGACCTCGAGCTCACGCACCTTCAGCGAGCCGATCTCCACCTCCTCGGAGCGGAGCTTGCGGATCACCGCCTCGCCAATCACGAGACGCCCGATCGCGATCGCGCCGATCGCCGACACGGCGATTGCCAGCGGTCCCATCGCCGAGGGGCCGATCAGCTGGGCGCCGACGGCGTGAGCTCCGGCGGCGTGCGCTCCGGTGACCTGGGCCGGAGCCGGTGAGCTGGTCTGGCGGGCGATACTGAAACGGGCCATCGTGCAACCTCCGTGATCTGGTTCTTAGGGTGAGTAGGGAATTAGTTGCGGGCTCCGGAACTAATTTCCCTACGGACCCTTAGTCGGGGATGTGGTCAAACGTGTCCGGGTTCGGACCGGTGCGGCCGTCCTCGCCCTTGTCCAGGCTCGAGATCGCCTCGATCTCGTCGGGCTCGAGCTCAAAGTGAAACAGCTGGAAGTTCTCCTTGATCCGCTCCGGGGTCGTCGACTTGGGGAACACGATGCTGGCCCGCTGGATGTGCCAGCGGAGCACGACCTGGGCGGGGGTGCGTTGCCGTCGCTCCGCGATCTGCACGATGACGGGATCGTCCAGCACTGCGCCCTGCGCGATCGGCGACCACGCCTCGGTGGCGATCCCGTGCTCCTCGCCGTAGCGGCGAACGGCGTCGTTGAGGAAGTAGGGGTGAAGCTCGATCTGGTTGACGGCCGGCGTCACCTCGGCCTCGGCCGCCAGCCGCTCCAGATGCGCGACCTGGAAGTTGGATACGCCGATCGAGCGGGCGCGCCCGTCGCGATGGAACTCCTCCAACGTCTTCCAGGTCGAGACGTAGTCGCCGTCGTACAACGTCGGAAGCGGCCAGTGGATCAGGAACAGGTCCACGTAGTCGGAGTCGAGCTCGGACAGCGTCTGCTCGAACGCTCGCCGGGCGTCGTCGGGACGGTGAAAGCTGTTGTTCAGCTTGCTCGTGATGAACAGCTTCTCACGGCTCACTCCCGACTCCCGCACGCCGTCGGCGACGCCACGCTCGTTGCCATACATCTCCGCGGTGTCGATGTGGCGGTAGCCGGCCTCGATCGCCTGACTGACCGCCTCGGCGGTGTCCTGCGGCGGGATCTGGAACACGCCGAAGCCGAGCTGCGGAATCTCGTGGCCATCATTGAGGCTGATCGTGGGTACGGCGGAAACGGTGCTCATTATCGAAGTTGCATCCTCTGTGTCGGGGGGCATCGGCGGACCCGGAGGGCCACCTCGTGAGGGCTAAGGGTCCCGGAGGAGAATTACCGTCAGGTAATTCTCCTCCGGGCCCTAACTACCCCGTTTCTCGCGCCGGCCGTCATGATGATCGGCGTGGACGGCGAGCTTCCCGCCACGGCGACCGTCGCCGCCGACCTGCCGGCGGCGTTCGCCCTCCTCGCCACCACGCTGCCGCGGGGCTGGGCGCGCCGGTTCGGCGCCGCCACCGCGGTGGTCACCATGGCTCCGGCGCCGACGCTCAACGGGGTGTGGGTGATGGACGAGAACACCAGGCCGGCAGACGTCGATGCTGCGCTGGAAGCGGTGGCCGCGACCGGGGCCCCGCACTGCGTCGCGCTACGTCCCGGAGCGCTGCCCCTCGTCGGCCCGATCGCCGAGCGCCGCGGAATGGAGCCGTTGCCGTCGATCCCGCTCATGGCGGCTGCCCGCGTTCCCGAGGGCGCCGCGCGGCGCGGCGCCTCGGCCGCTGGACTGACGATCCGCCGGCTGGCGCCCGACGAGCTCGACACCCATCTCAGGATCGCCGCCCCCGCGTTCGGGGCCCCGATCGACGTGTTCGCGGCGCTGGTCACGCCGAAACTGGTCAAGCAGCGGTCAGCGCGCCTGTACGTCGGCGAGTTGGACGGGCAGCCCGTGGCCACGGCGATGTCCTTGCGGCTCGGCGACGGGCTCGGGATCTTCAACGTCGCGACGCCGGAGTCGCGCCGGCGCCGCGGCTACGCCGCCGCCTTGACCGCCCGCGCGTGTGCCGACGGCCGCGCTGCCGGCGCCGAGTGGGCGTGGCTGCAGTCCAGCGAGTCCGGCTACGGGTGCTACCAGCGGCTCGGATTCCTCACGCTCGAGTGGTGGGAGTGCTGGATCACGGCCGGGTGACCGGGACCGGTGGCGCGAATGTGCAACGCTGCCGACGTGGAGCTCGGCCGGTTCGGAGTGTGGACGTCGTACCGCTCGATCGGCGAGGAGAAGGCCGGCGAGGCCGCTCGGCTGATCGGGGACCTGGGCTACGGCACGTTCTGGCTCGGCGGGTCGCCGCGGCTGCCGAGCCTGGCGCCCCTGCTGGCCGGCGGCCCGAAGATCACCGTTGCCACCGGCGTCGTCAATGTGTGGCAGTACGAGCCGGCTGACCTCGCGTCGGACTACGCCCGGCTCCGATCCGATCACGGCGACCGGCTGATGGTCGGCATCGGGATCGGCCACCCGGAGGCGACCAGCCAGTACTCGAGCCCGCTGGCGACCATGCGAACCTACCTCGACGGACTCGATGCGGCAGACGAGCCGCTTCCCCGGGGCCGACGGTGCCTGGCGGCCCTCGGCCCGAAGATGCTCGACCTGTGCGCGGCCCGGTCGCACGGGACGCTCACGTACTTCGTGCCGGTGGACCACACCCGCGCCGCCCGCGGCCGTCTGGGCAACGCGCTGCTGGCGGTCGAGCTCGCGTGCGTCGTCGACGAGGATCCCGGATCGGCGCGGGCGCAGGCGCGCCCGTACGCCGAGATGTACCTCGGTCTGCGCAACTACACGAACAACCTGCTCCGGCACGGCTTCACCGACGACGACATCGCCCACGGGGGCTCGGACCGGTTGATCGACGCGGTCATCCCGCACGGGACGCCGGACCAGATCGCGGCGGTCGCGCGCGAGCACGTGTCCGCCGGCGCGGATCACGTCTGCCTGCAGACCATCGGCACGCAGGGGGTTCCGCGCTCCGAGTGGACGGCGCTCGCCGCCGCGCTCGAGCTGTGACGGCCGTCAGCCGCCCTGGCGCTGCTGCTCTTCGACGGTCAGCTCGGCGGTTGGACGGGCCTCGAGCCGACCGTCGGGAATCGGCTCGCCGCTGAGCACCGAGAGGCCGTACGTGCCGGCCGCGAGGCGGGCCTCGGCGCGCTCCACCGCGGCCAGCTCGGCGCGGAGGTCGTCGGCGCGCCCCTCGTCGATCTCGTCCTGGTAGAGGTTCTCGTCGTCCTCCTCGCCGGGCTCCACGTTGCCGTCTGACTCCTCGGGACCGTCGGCGGTGTGGAGGTGAAGCGCCTCCTCGATGCGACGGCGCTCGCGTGCCAGAAGCTCCCTCGCTCGTTCGGGCTCCATGGCTGCAGCCTACCCGTTTGGCTCCGCACGCCGCAGGCGGCCGGGTGGCTGCGCTCGGAGGCTGAACGTCCATGCCGCGGCGATCACCGCGACGCCCGCGGCGAGCGCCAGCCACGATCCGAGGTCCACCGAGTCAAGCGCCGATCCCGAGCTCGGGGCCGCCGTGGCCGGCGAAGGCGTGAGCCGATGGCCCGCGGCGCCGGCCAGAGCCTGCACCGCGGTCACCGCGGACGTCGCCATCGAGCCGGTGACCCTCGGCAGCTGCGCAGCGGCCGTCTGCGACCCGCCGCTCGACCCGCTCGCGACGTGCTCGACCCCGAACCCGTTGGGCATCGCCACCAGCAACGTGCCGCGGTAGACGAGCGACAGCTCCTGGCCGAGGAACTGCGCGTACGCCTGCGGCTGGCGCCACAGCGCGCTGACCGAACCGAGGTCGGACTTGGTGGCGATCAGCGCCACGCGGATCGGGTACCCGTGGCGCCGCGCGGAGGCGAGCAGCCCCGTGAGTCGGGCCGCCTGACCCTGGGTGAAGCTGCCGTCTGCGGGGAGGAACAGCGCCTGGGAGGCGAGCACGTCGCTCGCCGGATCGCCGTCGGCGCGCGCCGGCGCGGCCCGGAGCATCGCCGCCGCGCACACCACGCAGGCCAGCGCGGGGAGGAGCATGGCCCGCAGGTGGCGGCGGCGTAGCGAGGGATGCGTAGAGTCTGCCAACGGATATGCGTGTGTGGCGTCTGTCCCGGCGAATCGCCGGTGTCCTCGTCATCATTGTGGCGGCTCTGGCGCTGCCCGCCACCGCCGGGGCCCACGGGCCGATCGACCCCGCCGCGTCGAGCTACCGAGCGCGAATCAGTCAGATCCCATCGGGTCTCCACGCCCAGGTGATCGACGGCGACCTGCGGATGTGGCTCCGGGTCGACCCCGGCCGGACGGTCGTCGTGCTCGACTACCAGGGCGCACCGTATCTGCGCTTCTCCCGCTCAGGGGTCGCCGTCAACGAGGCCTCGGCCATGTACTACCTCAACGAGGTCCCGCCACAGATCCCGCCGGTCGACCTCGGCCCCCACACGGCTCCCCGGTGGCACCGCGTCTCCAGCGATCACGCCTATGGCTGGCATGACGGACGGCTGCACGCCCTGGCGGCGACGGCGCTGGCCCCGGGAGCCACGTATGTGGGACGCTGGCGAGTTCCGCTGCAGATCGATGGGGCGGCGGCGGCGATCGCCGGGGGCCTGTACTTCGCCCCGAGCCCCTCGATCGTGTGGTTCTGGCCGATCCTCGTCGCCCTCGCGTGCGCGGTCGCCGTCCTGCGCCTGCGCCGACCCGAGCTCGACGAGCGAGCGGCGCGGACCCTCGCCGCGGCGGCGCTGGCGGCGTTCGCCGTGGCCATCGCCGGACAGCAGCTGCATGGTCGCCCGACGGTGTCGGTGGGGCAGGAGATCACGCTCGCGGCCGCGCTCGCGTTCGTCGCCTGGGGAGGCCGAGGGCTCGTGCTCCACCGCCATGGCTGGTTCACGTTCTTCGTCATCGCAGCGGCGGCGATCTGGGAGGGAGCCTCGATGATCAGCGTGCTCCTCGACGGCTACGTCCTGATGGCGCTGGCGCCCTTCGTCGCGCGGGTGGCGGTGGTGACGTGCCTGAGCGCCGGCCTGGCGCTCCTGCCCTTCGTCTTCGCCCTGGCGGAACGACCCCGGGGGAGGCGCTCGGGCCGCCGAGGGTCCGGAGCCGGCGCTGCGGGGGAGCTGCCGGGCGAGGACACCGACACGGACGAGGACCTGCAGGCGTGGCAGTCGACCGCCTACGAAACGGGCCACTGACGGCGGCGCTGGCCGGGGCGGCACTGGTCGTGGCGCTCGTGCCGGCGGGATGCGGGTCCGCGGCGGTCTCGCGCACCGGCTCCATCCCCGCCGGATTGGTGCGCCAGTCGCGCCCGATCGGAACGGGGGCGGCGTTTCACCCGCCGGTGTCCGGGCCGGTCCTCGGTCCGTGCCGGCGGAGGCTCGGGCGCCGCGTCGGCGCGCACGTCGAGGTGTTCGCCGCCGATCGCGTCGTCCTCGTTGCCGCTGGGATCGGAGCGCGGCCGCCGCTGCGGCTCTCCGAGGGGCGGATCACCGGGGCGCGCTGCTTCGGGGCGCTGGTCACGCTCGAGCCGACCGGGGTCGTGCTCGTCTCACCCCGAGCGCGGCTCACCGTCTCAGATCTGTTCCGGTCCTGGGGCCAACGGCTGTCGTCGCGCGGGATCGGCACGCTGCGGGCCCGCGGTGCCGCCCGGGTGCGGGTGTTCGTCGGCGGCCGCGCCGTCTCGGCGGCTCCCGGCGACGTGCCGCTGACGCGCCACGCCGAGATCGTGCTCGAGATCGGGCCCTATGTTCCGCCCCATCCCGCGTACCGCTTCCCGCCGGGAACGTGAGCGGCCGGCTCACCGAAATCGCAGCTTGCAATGGAGTCGGGGGTACCCTTTCGGTGTGGCAGTGCTCGAGCTCCAAGCCGATCAGCTGGTCGTCAGGCTCACGCCGCTGGAGAAGATGGCGGCCTTCCGCGGCGATGTGCGGGTCCCGCTCGATGCGCTGCGCAGGATCTGCACCGATGACGATCCGTGGAGCGCGCTGCGCGGGATGCGGGCCCCCGGCACCGGGATCCCCGGGGTGGTCGACTACGGGGTCCGCCGGCGGACCGGGTTGTCTCCCGATTTCGTCGCGGTGCACGGGCGCGGCCCGGCGATCCGGGTGGAGCTCGGACCGGGGGCGCCGTTCGGCCGCATGCTGATCACGGTGCCCGATCCGGCCACGGCGGTGGCGGCGATCCGCTCCGGGGTGACCTCTCGCCCCCATGCCTGACGAGGAGGGTTGTGGCGTCGGCCCCGGCGGCGGGGTAGGGTCAGGGGTGTCGCCGGGAGCGAGCGGAGGAGGACGTCGTCGACATGGCCGTCAAGTCGGGTGATCTCGAGCAGGAACTGATCGAGTCCCTCGGCTGCTCGGTCAGCGACCGGCTCGCCGGCGAGCCCCCGGCCACCTACCGGGAGTTCGTGCGCCAGTTCTACCACTGGGTGCCGGCCCAGGATCTGACCGGCCGCCGCCCCGAGGACCTCTCCGGTGCCGTCGTTGCCCAATGGCGGACGGCGCGCGTGCGCGCCGGGGGTGAAGCCAAGGTCAAGGTCTACAACCCCGAGCGGGAGCGCGACGGGTGGGCATCGCCGTTCACGGTGGTCGAGATCGTCTCCGACGACATGCCGTTCATCGTCGACACGGTGACGATGGAGCTGAGCCGGCAGCGGTACGGGATCGAACTGGTCATTCACCCGGTGATGCGCGTCGTCCGCGACCACCACGGCGAACTCTTGAAGGTGCTGCCCGCGCGGAGCGAATCCCCCGGGTTCGTCGCCGAATCGGTGATCCACGTCGAGGTCGCCCGTGACGCGGACCCCGAACGACTCGCGATCCTGCGGGCGGGCATCGAGCGCGTGCTCGAGCAGGTCAGGGCCGCCGTCGAGGACTGGGCGCCGATGCGCGCCAGGACGACGGCGCTGGGCGCCGAGCTGGGGCGGCAGGCCCCGCCCGTCGATGCGCACGAGCTCACCGAGGCCCGCGCGTTCCTCACCTGGCTGGCCGACGAGCACTTCATCTTTCTCGGCTACCGGGAGTACGAGCTGCGCGAGACCGGATCGGGCATGGGGCTGCACGCGGTGGAGGGGTCGGGGCTCGGGATCCTGCGGGGGTCGCCGTCGAAGCCGACGACGCCGCTGACGACCAAGGCCTTGGCGCTCGCTCGCTCATCCGACCCGCTCGTGCTGACCAAGGCCAACTCCCGGGCCACCGTCCACCGTCCCGCCTACCTGGACTATGTCGGCGTCAAGCGCTACGGGGAGGACGGTGAGGTGATCGGCGAGCGGCGGTTCCTCGGCCTCTACACCACGTACGCCTACAAGACGAGTCCCCGAGACATCCCGCTGCTGCGGGGCAAGGTCGAGCGCGTGCTGGCCCGGGCCGCGTTTCCGCCCGACAGCCACGATGCAAAGGGCCTGATCGACATCCTGGAGTCGCTGCCACGCGATCTCCTGGTGGCGATCGACGCCGCGCATCTGTTCGAGATCGCGATCGGCATCCTCGGACTCGGGGAGCGTCAGCGAGTCCGGCTGTTCGTCGTCGCCGACCAGCTCGACCGTTTCGTCGCCTGCACGTTGTGCCTGCCACGGGACCGTTTCAACACCGAGAACCGCGTGCGCGCGGGGCAGATCCTCGCCGACGCGTTCGCCGGCGACCAGGTCGACTGGCGGGTGCAACTGACCGAATCCCTGATTGTCCGCATCGACTATGTCGTCCACTGCCCCGACGGCGTTCCGCGGCCCTACGACGCCGCGGCGATCGAAGCGCGGATTGCCGAGGCCACCCGGGCGTGGACCGATCAGCTGCGGGCTGCGCTCATCGCGGCGTCCGGCGAGCAGCGGGGAGCTGAGCTGTACGCGCGCTACGGCCGGGCGTTCCCGGCGAGCTACCGGGCGGACTCCGGCGCCGAGGTGGCCGTCGGCGACATCGAGCGAATCGAAGAGCTGCGCGACGTCAGACACCCGATCGTCACCTTGTATCGCAGACCGAGGGAGAGCGAGCAGATGATCCGCTGCCAGCTGCTCAGCGCGACGCGCATCTCGCTCTCGGAGGTGGTCCCGACGTTCGAGCATATGGGGGCAAGGGTCGTCGACGAACGACCGTACGAGGTCACACCCCAGGACGTGACCCCGGTGTGGATCTACGACTTCGGCCTGATCTGCGATCCCGCCGGATTCGCTCGCGCCGGCGACGCGTTCGCCGACGTGTTCCTGGGCGTCTGGTCGGGCCAGGTCGAGGACGACCGCCTCAACGGACTCGTGATGTCGGCCGGCCTGAGTGGTCGCGAGATCACCGTGATCCGCGCGATCCTGCGCTACCTGCGCCAGGCCGCGGTCGCGTTCTCGGACGCGTACATGACCCAGACGCTCACCGATAACCCCGAGATCGCGGTCCTGCTGGTCGATCTGTTCAAGGCGCGGTTCGATCCCGACGCGCCCGAACCGGAGCGGGCAGACAAGCTCAGCGGGGAGATCGAATCGGCGATCGACGCGGTGCCGAGCCTCGACCGCGATCGGATCCTGCGCAGCTTCCTCGCCGTCGTCTCGGCGATGCTGCGCACCAACTACTTCCGCATCGCCGCGGGCGCCGGCGACGGTACTCCGCCGGGCCATCTCTCGTTCAAGCTCGACCCGTCGCGCCTGGCGATGCTGCCCCGGCCCCGGCCCCGCTTCGAGATCTTCGTCTACTCGCCGCGGACCGAGGGCATCCACCTGCGCGGGGGGAGCGTCGCCCGCGGTGGGATCCGCTGGTCGGATCGACGCGAGGACTTCCGGACCGAGGTGCTCGGGTTGATGAAGGCTCAGATGGTCAAGAACGCGCTGATCGTGCCCGTCGGCTCAAAGGGGGGCTTTGTCGTCAAACACCCTCCGGTGGACGCCGGGCAGGACCTGCTCGAGGAGGCGATCGCGTGCTATCGCACGTTCCTGTCGGGCCTGCTCGATCTCACCGATAATTACGCGGGCGGCGAGATCGCGCCTCCCGAGCGCGTCGTCGCCTACGACGACCCCGACCCCTACCTGGTGGTCGCCGCCGATCGCGGGACGGCGACGTTCTCGGACATCGCCAATGATGTCTCGGCGCAGTACGGATTCTGGCTCGGCGACGCGTTCGCATCGGGCGGCTCGCACGGCTATGACCACAAGCAGATGGGGATCACCGCCCGCGGCGCGTGGGAGTCGGTCACACGCCACTTCCGGGAGCTCGGCGCCGACGTGCAGCGCGAGCCGTTCACCGTCGTCGGAATCGGCGACATGTCCGGGGACGTGTTCGGCAACGGGATGCTCTGCTCCAAGCAGATCCGGCTGCTGGCGGCGTTCAACCACTCCCACGTGTTCCTCGATCCCGATCCCGATCCGGCCACCTCGTTCGCCGAGCGCGAGCGGCTGTTCGCCCGGACGCGCTCGTCGTGGTCTGACTACGACACTCGGCTCATCTCGCCCGGAGGTGGCGTCCACCGCCGCGACGCCAAGTCGATCGCGATCACCCCCGAAGTCAGGGCGGCGCTCGCCATCGACGCCGAGCGCCTGGCGCCGGCGGATCTCATCGCCGCGATCCTGCGCGCGCCGGTCGACCTGCTGTTCAACGGCGGCGTCGGCACCTACGTCAAGGCGAGCGGGGAGAGCCACGCCGAGGTCCACGACCGGGCCAACGATGCCTTGCGGATCGACGGCGCGCAGCTGCGCTGTCGGGTCGTCGCCGAGGGCGGCAACCTCGGATTCACCCAGCCCGGCCGGATCGAGTACGCGCTCGCCGGCGGGCCCGACGAGACCGGCGGCGCGATCAACACCGATGCGATCGACAATGTCGCCGGCGTCAACTGCTCCGATCACGAGGTCAACATCAAGATCCTGCTCGGCGACGTGCTCGCCGCCGGCGAGATGACGTCAGTCGCCCGCAACGAGCTCCTCGAGGAGATGACCGATGCGGTGGCAGGGCAGGTGCTCTACGACAGCTACGCTCAGACGGAAGCCTTGAGCCTCGCCGGGGCCCGGTCGGTGTCGATGCTCGAGGTTCACGCGCGGTACCTCCGGGCGCTCGAGCAGGTCGGAGTGCTGGACCGGGAGATCGACGGCCTCCCGAGCGAGGAGACGATCGCCACCCGTCGCGCCGACCGGCGCGGCCTCGTGGCGCCGGAGCTGGCGACGGTCATGGCCTACGGGAAGATCTACCTGTACACGGAGCTGCTGGGGTCAGACCTGCCCGAGGACCCCTACCTCGCCCAAGACCTGAGGCGGTACTTCCCACCACCGCTCGGCGAGCGCTACCCGGATCACATCCGCCGCCATCGGCTGCGGCGCGAGCTGATCGCGACGATCGTCGCCAACCAGCTGGTCGACCGGGGGGGCATGACGTTCGCGTTCCGTCTCTCGGAGGAGACCGGCGCGCGGGCGCCCGAGCTCGCCCGGGCC
Source organism: uncultured Solirubrobacteraceae bacterium (assembly GCA_963731395.1). Classification (GTDB taxonomy): domain Bacteria; phylum Actinomycetota; class Thermoleophilia; order Solirubrobacterales; family Solirubrobacteraceae; genus Palsa-465. The sequence continues at coordinate 59,446 of CAVSVH010000006.1, read as the reverse complement.
TACGCCGTCGCCCGCGACGTGTTCGAGATGCGTGACTTCTGGCAGGCGGTCGAGGCCCTCGACAACCGGATCGACGCCGGGACCCAGCTTGCGATGCTGCTCGAGGGCCGGCGGTTGCTGGAGCGCGCGGCGCGATGGGTGGTGCGCGCCGGCGGCCGCGGCGAGATCGACGTCACCGCGATGGTCGCCCGGTTCGCGCCGGGCGCGCGCCAGCTTGCCGAGACCCTGCCCGGTGTCCTGCGCGGCCACGACCGCGACGCGTTCGGCGAGCGCCGCGACGAGCTGACGTCGAGTGGGGTGCCGTCCGAGCTCGCGCATCGCGTAGCGAGCATGCAGGCGCTGCTCTCGGTGTTCGACATCGTCCTCGATGCGGCCGCGACCAACGCCGGACAGGCCGCGGTCGCCCGGACGTACTTCGGGGTCGGGGCGCGACTCGGACTCGACTGGCTGCGCGACCGGATCCTCGAGCTGCCGCGCGACGATCGCTGGCAGGCGCTCGCCCGGGCCGCCCTGCGCGACGAGCTGTATCGCCTGCACCGCTCGGTCACGCGGGAGATCATCGGTGCAGCCGACCACCCTGGCGGCGATGCGCCCCTCCGGGAGTGGCTCGAGGGCCACGCCGACGCCGTCGCCCGCTCGGACGCGGTCCTGGCGGAGGTCCGGGCGTCACGTCACTACGACACCACGACTCTGCCGGTCGCCCTCCGTGAGCTCAAGAGCCTCGTCGCCGAGCCCGATCAGCTGATCTGACGCGGAATCTCTCCGCGGCCCCCCCGCGGCGCGGCCGGGTCGTCATCGCAGAGCGCGCCGAGCGCAGCCCGAACGCCGCGATCTCGATCGCTCCCGCCAGCAGGAACGCGGCCGGCCCGGTGAGGAGCCGGGCGGCGATGCGCTCGGTCGTGCGCCGCGCGAACACGGGCTCAAGCTATCGTCTGAGGTCCGATGGCATCGGTCAGGACAAACGTCACCGAGCTCCCCGAGTCCCGCGTCCGCGTGGACGCCGAGGTCCCCGCCGAGGAGGTCGAACGCCGGCTGCAGCAGGCCGCCCGCAAGCTCGGCGGCCAGATGCGGATCCCCGGCTTCCGCAAGGGCAAGGTGCCGCCACCGGTCGTGATCCGCCGGCTCGGCCGCGAGGCGGTCTTCGACGAGGCGCTGCGCAGCTCGCTCGGCGAGTGGTACGTGAACGCGATCGACGGCTCCGGGATCGCCCCGATCGGCGAACCCGACATCAACCTCGCCGAGGAGATCCCCGGCCAGGGTCAGCCGCTTTCGTTCTCGATCGAGATCGGGGTGCGCCCCGAGGCGAGGCTCGGCCAGTACCGAGGACTCGAGGTCGGCCGCCGCGAGCCGACCGTCGAGCCGGAGGAGATCGACCAGCAGGTCGAGCAGCTCCGCGACCGCCTGGCGACGCTCGACACCGAAGATCGCCCGGCGCAGGCGGGAGATCACGTCGTCGTCGACTACGTCGGCAAGGTCGACGGCGAGCCGTTCGAGGGCGGCGAGGGCCGCGACCAGCTGATCGAGCTGGGGTCGGGCCGGCTCATCCCCGGGTTCGAGGAACAGCTGGTCGGCGCCGACGCCGGGGCGCAGCGAACCGTGCGCGTCACGTTCCCCGATGACTACGCCGGCGAGCTTGGCGGCAGGGACGCCACCTTCGACGTGACGGTCTCGGAGGTCAAGGTCAAGCGGCTGCCCGAGCTCGACGACGACTTCGCCTCCGAAGCATCCGAGTTCGACACGCTCGCCGAGCTGCGCGACGACATCGCCCATCGGCTGCGACACACGGACGAGCATGCGGTGGAGCGCGAGTTCGAGGCGGCGGTCATCGAGGCCGCCACCGCCGAGGCGCAGATCGACCTGCCGGAGAACCTGATCCACGCGCGCGCGCACGAGCTGGTCGAGCAGACCTTCTCCGCGCTGGCCCGCCAGGGCGTCAACAAGGAGACGTATCTGAAGATCGCCGGCAAGGACGAGGAGGCGCTTGCGCATGACGCCGAGCCCGACGCGGCGGCCGCCCTGCGTCGGGAGGCGCTGCTCGCCGCTGTCGTCGCCGCCGAGGCGATCCACCCGTCTGACGAGGAGCTCGTCGAAGCCCTGCGGCCGGCGGCGGAACGCGACGGCTCCGATCCCGCCAAGCTCGTCGAGCAGCTGCGGGAGGCCGGACGCCTGGATCAGGTGCGCGAGGATGTCGCCGCCCGCCACGCGGTCGACCTGCTCGTCCGCGAGGCGGTGCCGATCAGCGTCGAACAGGCCAAGGCACGAGAGAAGCTCTGGACCCCCGGCCGGGAGGAGTCACCGGCCGGCAGCGGGCAGCTCTGGACGCCCGGAACCTGACCCTCCACCACCCCTGGGGCGGCTTGCCGGGCGGTTGCTACAGTCGGCAGGATTCCGGCGCAGGATGCGAAAGAAGCGAGGACGATGAGCCCACTCGTACCGATGGTCGTTGAGCAGACCTCCCGTGGAGAGCGAGCCTTCGACATCTACAGCCGTCTGCTCAACGAGCGGATCATCTTCCTCGGCACCCCGGTCGACGATCAGATCGCCAACCTGATCGTCGCTCAGCTGTTGCACCTGGAGTCCGAAGATCCGGACAAGGACATCTCGATCTACGTCAATTCCCCCGGCGGATCCGTGTACGCGGGGCTGGCGATCTACGACACGATGCAGTTCATCAAGCCCGACGTGTCGACGATCTGCGTCGGCATCGCGATGTCGATGGGCGCGCTGCTGCTGGCCGGAGGCGCCGAGGGCAAGCGGATGGCGTTGCCCAACGCGAAGATCCTGATCCATCAGGTTTCCTCGAGCTTCCAGGGCCAGGCGACCGACATCGAGATCCACGCCAAAGAGATCATCGACGTTCGCCGCCGCCTGGACGAGATCATCGCCAAGCACACGGGCAAGGCCCTGGAAGACGTGCGACGTGACACCGAGCGCGACTACTTCATGAGCTCGGAGGAGGCGAAGGAGTACGGAATCATCGATCGCGTGATCTCTCAGCACTGAAAGGCATTAGCCTTGCCGTGCTGGAGACCGCCGACCGAGTCGAGCTCTTAGAGGTGATTCATGGCACGTCCGACCGACTCCAACGAACAGCTTCTCTGCAGCTTCTGCGGGAAGTCGCAGCGGCAGGTCAAGAAGCTGATCGCCGGTCCCGGCGTGTACATCTGCGACGAGTGCATCGATCTCTGCAACGAGATCATCGACGAGGAGCTCACCGCCCCGCCGAGCTTCGACATCGAGAGCCTCCCCAAGCCGCGGGAGATCTACGACGTTCTCAACGAGTACGTCGTCGGTCAGGAGCAGTCCAAGCGCTCGCTATCGGTGGCGGTCTACAACCACTACAAGCGCGTCCAGATGATGCAGTCCGACGAGCACGACATCGAGCTGCAGAAGTCGAACATCCTGCTGCTGGGGCCCACCGGCTGCGGGAAGACGCTGCTTGCCCAGACCCTGGCCAAGATCCTCAACGTCCCGTTCGCGATCGCCGACGCCACCGCGCTGACCGAGGCCGGATATGTCGGCGAGGACGTCGAGAACATCCTGCTCAAGCTGATCCAGGCCGCCGACTACGACGTCAAGAAGGCCGAGACCGGGATCATCTACATCGATGAGGTCGACAAGATCGCCCGCAAGGCCGACAACCCGTCGATCACCCGCGACGTCTCGGGCGAGGGTGTCCAGCAGGCGCTGTTGAAGATCCTCGAGGGAACGACCGCCTCGGTCCCGCCGCAGGGGGGTCGCAAGCACCCCCATCAGGAGTTCCTGTCGATCGATACGACCAATGTGCTGTTCATCTGCGGTGGCGCTTTCGCCAACCTCGATCGCGTGATCGAGCGCCGCATCGGCCACCAAGGGGTCGGCTTCGGCTCGGTGATTCAGTCCAAGGATCAGCGCGACACCGGGGAGATCTTCGAGCACTGCCTGCCGGAGGATCTCATCCAGTACGGCCTGATCCCGGAGTTCATCGGACGTCTGCCGGTGATGTCGGCCATCCACCAGCTCGCCCGCGACGAGCTGATGCAGATCCTCACCGAGCCGCGTAATGCTCTGGTCAAGCAGTTCCAGCGCTTCTTCCAGTTCGACGGGATCGAGCTCGTCTTCGCCGACGAGGCCCTGAGCTCAGTTGCCGATCGGGCGCTCGAGCGCGAGACGGGCGCCCGCGGCCTGCGCTCGATCATCGAAGAGGTCCTGCTCGAGGTCCAGTTCGAGCTGCCCTCCCGCCGTGACGTCGAGAAGTGCGTCGTCACCCGAGAGACGATCGAGAAGGGCGTGTCGCCCACCCTCGTCACCGTTGCCGCGCCCGACGAGGACGAAGCCGCCGCCTAGCCTGCGCTCCCCGGCCGTCCGCCGGCCCCTCAGTCCCCGACGCCTCTCCTAGACTCTCGGCTTCATGTCCGGCCTGGAGTCGACCAAGCGCTACATCCCCGCCGAGGTGGAGCCCCGGATCGTGCAGAAATGGCTGCAATCCGGGCTGTTTCACCCGCACGCGAACGGCGACGCGGCCGCGAACTACTCGATCGCGATCCCGCCCCCCAACGTCACCGGCGTACTCCACATGGGTCACGCGCTGAACAACACGATTCAGGACTGCCTCGTCCGCCATCAGCGGATGCGCGGGCGGCGCACGAAGTGGATCCTCGGCACCGACCACGCCGGGATCGCCACCCAGACGCAGGTCGAGCGCGCCCTTGCGCAGGAGGGCACCACCCGTGCGGAGCTCGGCCGTGAGCGGTTCGTGGAGCGCGTGTGGGAATGGCGGGCGCGCTACGGCGGCACGATCATCGAGCAGCTCAAGCGCCTCGGCGCGTCGTGTGACTTCGACGCCGAGCGGTTCACTCTCGACGACGGCTACGTGCGTGCGGTCCTGGAGGTGTTCGTGGCCCTGTATGAGAAGGGCTACATCTATCGGGACCGCTACATGGTCAACTGGGATCCCGGCACCGGCTCGGCGATCTCCGACCTCGAGGTCGAGGATCGCGGGGTCACCGACACGCTCTACTACATCGACTACCCGCTCGCCTCCGGCTCGGGCGCGGTCACCGTCGCCACCGTTCGTCCCGAGACGATGCTCGCCGACACCGCGATCGCCGTGCATCCCGAGGACGACCGCTACCGCCGGCTGGTCGGCGAGACCGCGATCCTGCCGCTCGTGGGACGCAAGCTGAGGATCATCGCCGACGACTACGTGCGACCCGAGTTCGGGACCGGCGCGCTCAAGATCACGCCCGCCCACGATCCCAACGACTTCGAGATCGGGCGCCGGCACGGCCTCGCCCAGCCGTCGGCGATCGGCGAGGACGGGCGCATCACGAGCGAGGCGCCCGAGCGCTTCCAGGGGCTGACGATCGCCGACGCCCAGCGGGAGGTGGTCGCCGAGCTGTACGAGCAGGGCCTGATCGCGCGCACCGAGAGCTACGAGCACACCGTCCCGTTCTCGCACCGCTCCGGCCAGCGGATCGAGCCGCTGATCTCGCTGCAATGGTTCATGGCCATGGACCAGCTCGCCGCCCCGGCGATCGAGGCAGTCAAAGACGGCCGGGTCCGCTTCTTCCCGGAGCGTTTTGGCAAGGTCTACCTGGACTGGATGGAGAACATCCGGCCGTGGTGCATCTCGCGCCAGTTGTGGTGGGGGCATCGCCTCCCCGTCTGGTACCGCGGTCACGACACCCACGTCGGCACCGAAGCGCCCCGGGCCCCCGGCTGGCAGCGCGATCCCGACGTGCTCGACACCTGGTTCTCCAGCGCCCTGTGGCCGTTCGCGACCCTTGGCTGGCCCGATGACACCCCGGAACTGGGGGCCTTCTATCCCACCGACGCGCTCGTCACCGGCCGCGACATCATCTTCCTGTGGGTCGCTCGGATGGTGATGATGGGGCTCGAGTTCACCGGCGAGGTTCCGTTCTCCGACGTCCATATCACCGCGATCATCCAGGCTCCCGACGGACGCCGGATGTCGAAGTCGCTGGGCACCGGAATCGACCCGCTCGACCTGATCGAGGGTGGACCGCGACCGCCGGTGTTCGCCCATGGGTCCCAACCGGCCGGGGAGTTTCCCGCCTACGGCGCCGATGCCGTGCGGTGGGGGCTGCTGGCGATGTCCTCGGGGCAGGACGTGCGCTTCTCCGAGGACAAGGTTGCCCAGGGTCAGCAGCTGACGAACAAGCTCTGGAACGCCGCCCGGCTCATCGTCCGGGACGTCGCCGCGCAGGCCCGACCCCGGATCGCGCCGACCCGGGTCGAGGATCGCTGGATCCTGTCGCGGCTGGCGCGCGCCAAGGAGGAGCTGTCGGAGCGGATCGAGCACTACGACTTCTCGCACGCCGCGCTCGGGCTCTACGACTTCGTCTACGGCGAGCTCTGCGACTGGTACCTGGAGCTCGTCAAGCCGCGGCTGCGAGCCGGCGACCCCGAGCTCACGGCGACTCTCCTGTATCTCCTGACCGAGACGGTGGCGCTCGCCCACCCCCTGATCCCGTTCGAGACCGAGGAGATCTACTCCCACATCCCGGGTGCGCAAGGGCTGCTCGCGGCCCGGGTGGCGGCCCCGCTCGAGCCCCGCGACCCGGCGGCCGAGGCGTCGATCGGCCGTGTGATCGAAGCGGTGCAGGCGCTGCGGGCGTGGCGCGACCTGACGGTCGACGCGGGCACCGCGGTGAGCGGCCGGCTCAACGCCGAGGGCTACGCCGAGACCGGTGAGCACGTGGCCCGCCTGGGCCGCGTCTCGCTCAACGGCGACCCGGGGGAGACCGTGGCCACGATCCCGGTTCCCGGCGGCTCGGTGGAGATCCTTGCCGGTACGGGGATCGACGTGGCCGGCGCGCACCGCAAGCTCGTCGAGCGTCGTGCCCGGCTCCAGGCCGAGATCGAGCGGGCCGAGCGCAAGCTCGCCAACCAGGGCTTCGTGGCCAAGGCGCCGCCCGCGGTGGTGCAGGCCGAGCGCGACAAGCTCGCCCGCCTGGTCGGCGAGCTGGCGACCCTGTGAGGCGGCAGCCGGCCGGGACCGGGGAGCGGGTCGGGTGAACCAGACCGAGGCCGAGCGCTACCTGCTGTCGCTGGAGCTGTTCGGAATGCGGTTCGGCCTGGACCGCATGCGCCGTCTGATGACCGTCCTGGGTCATCCCGAGCGCCAGTTTCGCTCGATCCACGTCGTCGGCACCAACGGGAAGTCCTCGACGACGCGGATGATCGCCGCGATCCTCGCCCATCACGGGCTCCGCGTCGGCGCGTACCTGTCGCCGCATCTCGTCTCGTTCGGCGAGCGGATCCGAATCGATGACCGCGACGCCGAGCCGGCGCAGTTCGCGGCCGCGGTCACCCGGGCCGCGCGCGCCGCGGAGCTGGTCGACCGCTCCCTGGAGCCCGATGACCGGGTGACCCAGTTCGAGGCGCTGACCGCCGCCGCCTACTGGGAGCTGGCCCGGCAGCGCGTGGCGGTGGCGGTGATCGAGGCCGGTCTCGGCGGTCGCTACGACGCCACCAACGTGATCCCGTCCACCGTCCAGGTCCTGACCAGCGTGGGACTGGAGCACACCCGGTGGCTCGGTCCGACCCTGGCCGACATCGCCCGCGAGAAGCTGGACGTCGTCCGCGAGCGCGCCACGCTCGTGCTCGGATCGGGCCTCGCGCCGGAGGTCGTGGCGGTGGCGCAGCGCGTCGCCTCCGAGCGCCACGCCCACATCATCCAGGCGGCCGCGGATCCTGGGGTCGCCGTGGGCGCGCCGGGCACGTTCCAGCGCCACAACTTCGCGCTCGCCCGGACCGCCGCCGACGCCTTCCTCGGCGCGCTGGACCCCGCCGCAGTCGCCGCGGCCGCCGCCGAGGTGCGGGTCCCGGGCCGGCTGCAGCAGATCGACGTCGAGCCACTGACGCTGCTCGATGGGGCTCACAACCCCGACGGGATCCAGGCGCTGGTGCAATCGCTCCCCGAGCTCGTCGCCGGACACGACAAGGTCGTGGCGGTCGTGTCGGTGCTCGATGACAAGGACGCCGCCGGCATGCTCGCCGCGCTCATACCGGTCTGTGATGCGCTGATCCTCACGAGCAGTCACAATCCACGGGCATTGCCACCGCCCACGCTCCAGTCGCTGACCCGGCAGCTCGCCGGTCCGCCCGCCGAGATCGTCGGCGATCCGTACCGGGCGCTGGCCCGGGCCCGCGAGCTCGCCGGCCCGGGGGGAGTGGTGATCGCCACCGGCTCGATCTATCTGATCGCCGATCTGCTGGCGGCCGGCCGCCGCGAGCGCGCCTCCATTCGCTGAGCCTCGCGACGCCGATCATCGACACCGCGCCCCGACCGTGAACCGCGACGATCAGCCCAGCTTCCTCCTCATGGTCGGCCTCGTCGCCCTGGTCGTCGCGGTCATCATCCTCGTGTTCTTCGCGATCGGGTACCTCTTCGGGAGAGCGTTCCTGTAATCAGCGGGCCACGAAGCAGCGACCCGGGTAGGAGGATCCGGCGGCTCGGCGGCGTATTCATAGTCGCCGCACGCACCCGGTGCCCCCCACTAAACTCGCCACGCAATGCTGCCCTACGCAATCTTCGGGATTACCAACAGCGCGCTGAACCTTGCCGTTGAGCTCGTCATCCTGTTCCTGGTGGTGATCTGGCTGGCGCTGATCTACTGGACCTACGCCGATGCGCGGCGACGGATCGCCGACCCCCTGCTGATCGGCTGCGCCACGCTCGCGTCGGTGTTCCCCTACGTCGGGACGATCGTCTACATGATCGTCCGTCCGCCGGAGTATCTCGACGATGTCCGGGAGCGCGAGCTGGAGATGCAGGCCGCCGAGGCGCGGCTGGCCGAGCTCGGGTATCACCTGTGTCCGCATTGTGACTACGAGGTCGAGAAGGACTTCCTGCGCTGTCCCCACTGCATGCGCAAGCTCAAGGACCCGTGCCACAACTGCGGCCGCCCGCTTGATCCCCAGTGGAAGGTCTGCCCGTTCTGCGAGGCGGAGATCGGGGCGCCGGCCCCGACGCCGCGCCGACAGCGGCGGCGGCTCGAGACGTCCGAGCCCGCCACCGAGCAGCCGACGACGACCTGACACGCGCAAGGAGACCGTCCCCGTGGAGCGCACGCTCATTCTGGTCAAGCCGGACGCCTTCGCCCGCAACCTGACCGGCGAGATCATCGCTCGCTTCGAGCGCAAGGGGCTGCGCATCGTCGCCCTCCAGCTGATGACGATGAGCCGCGAGCTCGCCGCGCAGCACTACGCCGAGCACGAGGGCAAGCCGTTCTACGACGAGCTGGTGAGCTTCATCACCTCCGGTCCCCTGGTCGCGATGGTGCTGGAGGGCGAGTCCGCCGTCGTGGCGGCGCGGCAGGTCATCGGCGCCACCGACCCGCTCAAGGCCACGACCGGCTCGATCCGCGGCGATTACGCCGTCGCCGTCGGCCAGAACATGGTCCACGGATCGGACGGGCCCGAGTCGGCCGCGCGCGAGGTCGCCCTGTTCTTCGGTGACCGCGCCTGAGACGCCGAGACTGATCCTCGCCTCGGCATCGCCCCAACGGCGGGCGATCCTGGAGCAGATCGCGGTCCCGTTCGCGGTCGCGCCGTCGGGCGTCGAGGAGCTTGAGGAGGGCCCGGCCGCCGAGGTGGTGCTGGAGAACGCGTACCGCAAGGCGGCGGCGGTGGCGGCCGCCGGGGGGGATCGGGCGAACGGGCTGCCGATCCTCGGGGTCGACACCGTCGTCAGCCTCGGCGGGCGGCTCTTCGGCAAGCCGCGCGACGTGGCCCATGCCGCCGAGATGCTCGCCGCCCTCGCCGGCGCTCGCCATCTCGTCTTCAGCGGCGTGTGCGTGATCGACTCAGACCGGGTGCGGACCGCCGCCGCCGAGACCGTCGTCGAGTTTCGCTCGCTGACCCGTGCGGGAATCGACCGCTACGTCGCCACCGGGGAGTGGGAGGGTCGGGCGGGCGCGTACGCGATCCAGGGGATCGGCGCGACCCTCGTGACCCGGATCGAGGGGGACTACCTGAGCGTCGTCGGGCTGCCGGTGAGCACCCTGCTCGATCTGATGCCGCAGCTTGCCGCCGGCTGACCGCGGCAGTGCCCGATCGCAGCGTCCACGCCGTCGCAAGGCGGTGGTCGGCTCGCGCGGCCCTGGTCTGAATCGAACCTCCGGGAGGCGCCCAAGAGCCGGCGCTGGAAGCTGCGCGACCGGATCGGCGAGCGCAAACGCTCATGCGAGGTTCCCGAGGAGACGCCACACCGCTGACCGCCCTCATTTTCCAGCGTTTTTCCCGCGCCACGAGCGTTTGGCGGCGGCTCTGACGCGCCACCGTTCGATACACTGAGCTCGGACGCAGCTGGCTATCCGGTGAGACGCGCTCTCACTCGCCGCGGCGTCTGACGTTCCGAGCTACCTCTACACCATGGGCTTCTTCACGTATCTGACCGGTTTCGGCGGCCGCGACATGGCGGTCGACCTCGGCACCGCCAACACGCTCGTCTACGTGCGTGGCCGGGGGATCGTCCTCTCGGAGCCGAGCGTGGTGGCCGTTGACTCGCGCACCGGTGAAGTCCACGCCGTCGGGATCGAGGCCAAGCGGATGCTCGGCCGGACCCCGGGGACGATCTCGGCGATCCGTCCGCTCAAGGATGGGGTGATCGCCGACTTCGAGGTCACCGAGGAGATGCTGCGCCACTTCATCCAGAAGGTGCATCAGAACCGCTGGGCGCACCCCCGCGTCGTCGTGTGCGTGCCCAGCGGGGTGACCGGGGTGGAGAAGCGCGCCGTCGAGGAGGCGTGTCTGTCGGCCGGAGCGCGCCAGGCGTATCTCATCGAGGAGCCGATGGCCGCGGCGATCGGTGCCGGTCTTCCCGTGGGGGAGCCGACCGGCTCGATGGTCGTCGACATCGGCGGCGGGACGAGCGAGGTGGCGGTGATCTCGCTCGGGGGGATCGTCGTCTCGCAGTCGATCCGGGTCGGCGGCGACGAGCTCGACGAGGCGATCATCAACTACGTCAAGCGCGAGTACAAGCTGCTCATCGGCCAGCAGACGGCCGAGGAGGTCAAGCTCGAGATCGGCTCGGCGCACACGATGCCCGAGGAGGTGCAAGCCGAGATCCGAGGTCGGGACATGGTCTCGGGTTTGCCCAAGACGGTGATCCTGACCAGCGAGGAGATCCGGGGCGCCCTCGAGGAACCGGTGTCGCAGATCATCGACGCCGTCAAGCAGACGCTGGATCGCACCCCACCCGAGCTCGCCTCCGACATCATGGATCGTGGCATCATGCTTGCCGGCGGCGGCTCGCTGCTGCAGGGCATCGAAGAGCGCCTGCGTCACGAGACGCAGATGCCCGCGCACCTGGCGGAGTCTCCGCTGACGTGCGTGGCGGTGGGATCGGGCCGCTCGCTCGAGGAGTTCGAAGCGATCCACCGGAGCAGCAAGAATTCACGTAACCGACGCCGCCGGTGAAGCCCCCCACTACCGGCGCGTGCGGAGCAACCCTTTGGAGACACGGAATCCGTGCATGACAAACAGGTTCGACGGCGCCGAGCGGTGCTTGCGCTGCTCGTCGTCGTCTCCCTGATCCTGCTCACCGCCTATTTCGGCGAGTCGTCGAACAGTCCGCTGCACCGGGTGCAGCGGGGGATCGTTCAGGTCCTGTCGCCGGTGCAGTCCGGGGCCAGCCAGGTGCTGTCCCCGGTCCGCGACGTCGCCAACTGGGTGTCGGACACGCTCCGGGCCAAGTCCCAGCGCGATCAGTTGCGCCGGCAGGTCAACGAGCTGACCGCCACGGTCGACAAGCTGCGCACCGAGCAGCAGCAGAATGCCCAGCTGACTCGTGAGGTGGGGCTCGATCAGACGATCGGGATCGCCCAGTACCACCCGTTGGGCGCCAACGTGATCGGGCGCGACCCGAGCCTGTGGTACCAGCAGGTGACCGTCGACCAGGGCTCAGACGACGGGGTGATCGAGAACGACCCCGTGCTCGCCGACGGCGCCCTCGTCGGCGACGTGACGAGCGTGGACCCGTCGGTCTCGATCGTGACGCTGATCACCGACCACGCCTTCGCCGTCGCCGCCGAGGTGCTCGACCGCAACGGCGACCAGGGCATCCTCGCTCCGTCGGTCGGCAACCCGAACCAGCTCCTGCTCCAGGACCTGCCCGGCACCGCACCGATCAGCGTCGGCGATCAGGTGGTGACCGCCGGCTTCAAGTCGGGGACGCTGACGTCGCTCTATCCCCCGGGGATCCCGATCGGCACGGTGTCCAACGCCAGTCCCAACCAGTTGTTCAACAGCAACCAGGTTCAGGTCACGCCGATCGCCGACCTGCGCCACTTCGACGCGGTCCAGATCCTCACCCGGCCTCACGCCGGCAATGAGCGGGCCCAGGTGCCGTGAACGTGCCCTCCCCGAAGCTCGTCCTCAGGCTGGTGGCGCTGGCGCTCGTCACCGTCGTGATTCAGGAGACGGCGATCTCGCAGATCTCGATCTTTGGGGTGAGCGCGGACCTCACCCCGCTCATGGTGATGTCGGTCGGGCTGCTCGCCGGTTCGATGACCGGCGCCGTGATGGGCTTCGCCACCGGGCTGCTCGTCGACACCGTGCTCGTGCAGACCCTCGGGATCACGTCGCTGCTGTACATCGCGATCGGCTACTGGTGCGGGAGACTGCGCGAGCTGCGCGATCCCGCGCACGGCCTCGTCCCGGTGGCGGCCGGCGCCGCCGCCACGGCGGTCGCGGGGATCGGGATGACCATCATCCAGTTCCTGCTCGGCGTCGACTCGCCGGTCAGCCTGCTGCTCGTCCAGCAGCTGTTCATCACCGTCCTCGTCAACACGCTGATCTCGCTGCCGGTGTACGCGATCGTCCGCAAAATCATCCAGCCGGCGCTGCCCGAGGATCCGCGGCGGCGGCGCCGTCGCGCCTACACCACCGGCGGCCTCAGCCCGCTGCAGAGCCCGTCGCAACGCGCAGGTCAGCTCAACCGGGGGACGCGATGATCAGTTCGTCGGGTGACTCTGGCAAGGGCCCCCGCTTCGGCGTGCCGGAGGAGGAGCGGCCGCCGCTGAGCCCGCAGCTGGCGCTGCGGGTGGCGATCGTCGGCAGCTGCGCGCTGGCCATGTTCGCGATCATCTTCTTCCGGCTGTGGTTTTTGCAGGTGCTCTCCGGCAACCAATACCTAGCCCAGGCCAAGACCAACCGCGTGCGCGACATCGCGATCGCCGCCCCCCGGGGGGAGATCGTCGACCGCAACGGAACCGTCCTGGTTGACAGCAACCGGGCCCTGGCGGTCCAGATCTCCCCGCCGGATCTCCCCGTGCCGGTGACGGTCAGCAACATCGCCGATCCCCCGCGCCGCGACGCGGTCGTCTACAACCGGCTCGCCCACGTGCTCGGCATGTCGACCACGCGCGCCCGATGCCGGATCCCGGGCCCGCCGTACAAGGCCCGGCTGTCGCGGGTCGCGTGTGTCGTCGCCAAGCAGGTGTCGCTGCTCCCCTACGCCGACGCGACGATCAAGAGCGGCACCGTCGTCAGCCGGTACGTCCAGTACTACCTCGCCGAGCGCCAGAACGACTTCCCCGGGGTGCAGGTGCAGCGCGTCTACGTCACGCACTACCCGCACACCACCCTCGCCGCGCAGGTTCTCGGCACCGTCGGCCCGATCAACTCCGCCGAGATCAAGGCGCAGGCCAACCGGGGCGTGTCGCCCAACGCGGTCATCGGCCAGTCCGGCCTCGAGGCCCAGTACGACGGGTTCCTGCGCGGCAAGGACGGCCACGAGGAGGTCCAGGTCAACTCGCTCGGCCAGCCGACCGGCGATCTCGCGACGCAGGCTCCGGTCGCGGGGCACGACCTCAAGCTGTCGCTCGACGCCAACCTGCAGCGCGCGGGGCAGACCTCCCTCCAGGAGTCGATGAGCGACAACGCCTCTCCCGGTGGCGCGTTCGTCGCCATGAACCCCCAGAACGGCCAGGTCTACGCGATGGGGTCGATGCCGAGCTACGACCCCTCGATCTTCACCGGCAACCTGTCGGAGTCCACCTACAAGAAGCTGACCAGCCCGAGCAGCGGGGATCCGCTGCTCAACCGGGCGATCCAGAGCGCCGGACCCACCGGCTCGACGTTCAAGCCGATCACCTCCGTCGCGGCGCTGCAGAGCGGGGAGTGGTCGCTGAGCGACACCTTCGACGACACCGGCCAGTACTGCGTCGGCACCGGGGCCTCCGAGCAATGCCGCCACAACGCGGGTGGCGCCGTCGACGGGGTGCTCAACCTCGTCGACGCGATCAAGGTCTCGTCCGACGACTTCTTCTACCACCTGGGCGCGCTGACCAACACCTCCACCCCGGACGCGCACCCCAACGGCGGCCCGCTCGACCAGTGGGCGCACGCCTTCGGGATCGGCCGCTCCACCGGGGTCGATCTCCCCGACGCGGCCAACGGCACCCTGCCGTCGCCCAAGTGGCGCGACGGCCGCAACCGGCTCGAGGCCGAATGCGACGACGCCACGGGGCCGTTCAAGGGCAAGCCCAAGCATCCGCCGGGCGGATGCGGTATCGCCGACGGGACCAACCGCTCGTGGTCGGTTGGCGACAACGAGAGCCTCGCCGTCGGCCAGGGCGACGTCCAGGTGACGCCGCTCCAGCTGGCGGTGGCGTATTCCGCGCTCGCCAACGGCGGCACGATCTACCGGCCGCACCTCGGCCTCGACGTCCAGGACAACGAGGGCACGGTGCTGCAGAACATCGACCCCCCGCCCTCACGCCACATCGCGATCAACCCGCTCTATCTGCAATCGATCCAGCAGGGCCTGCGCGACGCCGCGTCGCAGCCAGGGGGGACGTCGGCCGACGTGTTCCACAACTTCCCCGAGCAGGTGTACGGCAAGACCGGCACCGCGCAGTACATCAGCCCGACGACGGGCGAACAGGACTACGCCTGGTATGCCTGCTTCGTGCCCGCGACCGCCACCAGCAAGCCGATCGTGGTCGTCGTCTGGGTGGAGAAGGGCGGCTTCGGGGCCGTCGGCGCCGCGCCGGTGGCCCGGCAGATCCTGTCGCAGTGGTTCTTCGGTAAGCCGGGGCCCTACCAGGCGGGGAGCTCGACGACGCTATGAGCGCGACGCCGATCCAGCCGGTCGACGAGACCGACGTCCCGCGCGTGCGGACGCTGCCGCTGATCGACCCGATGCTGCTGCTGGCGGCGATCGGGCTCATGGTCTGCTCGCTCGTGACCCTCAAGGGGGCGACCGCTCACGCCGATCCCGGCCATCCGCTGTTCTACTTCCAGCGCCAGGCGTTGTTCGGGGGTGTCGGGCTGCTGGTGGCGCTCGTGATCAGCCGGATCGACTACTCGCGGTTGCGCGAGTTCAAGTACGGCCTCTACGCGATCATGATCGGGCTGAACCTGGTCGTCTACGCGATGGCGCCGATCCAGGGCGCGCGACGCTGGATCCCGCTCCCGTTCCTCCAGTTCCAGTCCTCAGAGTTCGGCAAGGTGCTGCTGATCGTCGCCCTCGCCGGGTTCGCCGTCGATCGCTCCCGCCGGCTGCACGAGTGGCGAACGACGGCACGGATCATGCTGCTGGCAATCATCCCGGCGCTGCTCGTCATCCCCCAGCCGGACCTCGGCACCGGCATGGTCTACGTCGTCATCGGCTTCAGCGTCCTGTTCTTCGCCGGCACCTCGTTCCGGCAGATCGCAGCGCTCGTCGCGATGTTCGCGGTCTCGCTCGCGATCGTGCTCGCCGGCGCGCCGGCGATCGGCGTGCACCTGCTCAAGCCCTATCAGGTCCAGCGCCTCACCGGCTTCCTGGACCCATCGCACAACGTCAGCTCGCAGACGTACCAGATCACCCAGTCCGAGATCGCCATCGGCTCCGGACAGAAGAGCGGCCGCGGGACCAACGCGACCCAGACCAAACTGAACTTCCTGCCGGCCAACGACACCGATTTCGTGTTCGCGGCCGTCGGAGAGACCTATGGATTCGTGGGGGCCGCGGTGGTGCTGTCGCTGTACGCGCTGCTGATCTGGCGCACCTTACGCATCCTCACGATGAGCAAGAACCTGTTCGGCAGCCTGATTGCCGCGGGCATCGTTGCGATGCTCATGTTCCAGGTCTTCGTGAACGTCGGAATGACGATCGGGATCATGCCCATCACGGGCGTCCCGTTGCCGTTGCTGAGCTATGGAGGCTCCTCGGTGATCGTCACCTTCATCGCCATCGGGCTCCTGCAGTCGATCTACATCCAGGCACGGATGACAGCGACCGCCAAGAGCCGCACCCTCATTTCGTAATGCTCGCGCCACCAGATCAGCGCGCGGCAGAACCTCCCAAAGGACTGAAGACAATTGAAGAAGCAAGTACTGGTCAGCGTCGACCGGGGTGAGACCCGGGTCGCGCTGCTTGAGACGAGCGGCACGGTCGCGCCGCGCAAGTCCGGTCTGACCGCCTCGCGGCGCCGGCGCAAGCCGGCCCCCGCCGACGACTACAAGGTCGCCGAGCTCTACCTGGAGCGCCGGGGCAACCGTTCGATCGTCGGCAACATCTACAAGGGCCGAGTCGACAACGTCCTGGCCGGGCTCGAGGCCGCGTTCGTCGACATCGGGCTGGAGAAGAACGGCTTCCTGCACGTCGACGAGATCGTGCTTCCCGGCGTCGAGGCGCCGCGGCGTGGCCGCGGCGGGGCACGCGACGGCCGGCAGATCACCGACATGCTCAAGCCCGGTCAGGAGATCGTCGTGCAGGTGGTCAAGGACCCGCTCAAGACGAAGGGCGCCCGCCTGTCGATGGACCTGACGATCGCCGGCCGTTACATGGTGTACGCGCCGTACGGCGAAGGCGTCGGCGTGTCGCGGCGGCTCGACGAGAAGGAGCGCGAGCGCCTGCGCAAGGAGGCGGCCAAGCTCGAGCTCAAGGGCGCCGGGGCCATCATCCGCACTGCCGCTCAAGGCGCCAAGCGCGCCGATCTGGAGCGCGAGCTCGTCTACCTGTTCAAGCTCGGCGAGGTGCTCCAAAAGCGCGTCGCCGAGACCCAGGCGCCGGCGCTCGTCTTCCAGGAGGCCGACCTGTCGGTGCGGGTTGTGCGCGACATCTTCTCGGCCGACTTCGAGCGGGCCGTGGTCGACGATCCCAAGCAGCACCACCGGCTCCTGTCGTTCTTCTCCCGCACCGCCCCCGAGCTCGTGGAGCACGTCGAGCTGTGGGAGGAGGATCAGCCGCTGTTCGAGGCGTTCGGGGTCGAGGACGTGCTCGATTCGACGCTCAGTCGCCGGGTGGACCTGCCCGCCGGCGGCTATCTGGTCATCGACTACGCCGAGGCGCTGACGGTCATCGACGTCAACTCGGGATCGTTCATCGGCCGGGGCAAGGGCGCGCGGCTCGAGGACACGATCACCAAGACCAACCTGGAGGCCGCCGACGAGGTCGTCCGCCAGCTTCGCCTGCGGGACATCGGCGGGATCATCGTCATCGACTTCATCGACATGGCCCGCGCCCGCAACCGCGACGCGGTGCTCAAGACGCTGCGCAAGGCGCTCGACGAGGACCGCACCAAGACGTTCGTGGTCGAGATCTCGCCACTCGGGCTCGTGGAGATGACGCGCCAGAACGTCACCGAAGGCGTCCGGGAGATCATGACCCGCCCGTGCCCGACCTGCGACGGCGAAGGGGTGATCAAGTCCGAGGAGACGATCGCCATCGAGTTCGAGCGCCGCATGCGCGACGTCGCCAAGAACACCACTGCCGAGGCCATCCTGCTCCAGATGAACCCCCGGGTCAGCGCCGAGTTCACCGCCAACGGCGGCCGGGTCCTGCACGCGGTCGAGCAGGAGACCGGCAAGGTGTTCGTGTTCGAGGGCTCCGAGGGGCTGCCGCTGGAGCATTTCGCGGTCCTGCTCGAGGGAGACGGGGAGCAGGTGCTCGAGCGGGCGTTGCCGTTCCGCGAGGGCGAGGAGGTGCACGTCGAGATCGTCGAGCCCCACATGTACAGCCCGGGCGACGCGGTCGCCAAGGTCGATGGCTACATCATCTCGATCCGCGGTGGCACCCGCTATGTCGGCGAGAAGCACCTGGTGAGGATCGAGGAGGTCGGCCGGACCTCCGCGGTGGCGTCGCTGGTGGACACGGGCGGCGGGGACGGGGCGTCCGCGGCCGGCGAGAACGGTGACTCCGACGATGAACTAGAATCGAAGTCTCGGCGTCGTGGCCGCAGGGGCGGGCGACGCCGTTCGAGCGCCAAGGCCGGCTCGGCCACGGGCGCATCCGATTCTTCGCAATAGGCCATGTACGCAATCGTCAAGACAGGTGGAAAGCAGTACCGCGTCCAGGAGGGCGAGTGGCTCCTGGTCGAGCGCCTGCCCGCCGAGGACGGCGCCACCGTCGCGCTGGCGCCGCTGTTGTTCGTGGACGGGTCAGACGTCGTCGATGGTGCGGACCTGGCGGAGATCAACGTGCAGGCGCGGGTCCTCGCCCACGAGCGCGGTCCCAAGCTCCGGATCGTCAAGTTCAAGCCCAAGCGCGGCTACAAGCGCCGCAACGGCCACCGCCAGGAGCTGACGCGGATCGAGATCACGTCGCTGGGCCGGGGGTCGGGCGGCGGTGGCCGGTCGACGCCCGCGGCGGCGTCCGCGCCCACCACGGAGGAGACCAGCGATGGCGCATAAGAAGGGATTGGGGTCCAGCCGCAACGGGCGCGACTCCAACGCCAAGCGACTCGGCGTCAAGGTGTTCGCCGGCCAGACCGTGACCGGCGGCGAGATCATCGTCCGCCAGCGGGGCACCCGCTTCAAGCCCGGCGAGGGCGTCGGCATCGGCCGCGACGACACCATCTACGCCCGGGCGGCGGGCACGGTGCGGTTTGCCGCCGGACGGCGCGGACGCGTCATCTCGGTCGCCCCCGTCGTCGCCGACTCCGCGGACTGACACCTCCCGCGGCCGGCCCTCGGACGTGATGGAGGTTGGTTGCGGTATCCGCAACCAACCTCCATCACCCCCGGTGGGAGCGCGTCATCCGGGGGCCGGGATCACCCGTCCTGGGCGGTCGGCCGGATCAGGATCTCGTTGACGTCGACGTGAGGCGGCTGCGCCACGGCCCACATGACGGCGCGCGCGACGTCCTCCGCGGTCAGCGCCGCGTTCGGGCGGTTCTCGAAGAATGGGGTATCAACCATCCCCGGCTCGATCAGCGTCACCCGGACGCCCGTCCCGTTGAGCTCCTGGCGGGCGCCCTCGCCCATCGCCGTCACCGCCCACTTGGTCGCGGAGTACAGCGAGCCGGCCAGCGCCCGGCGCCCGGCGACCGAGCCGGTCAACAGCAGGTGGCCACGTGACGACTTCAGCGCCTCGATCGTCGCCCGGATCGTCAGCGCGGCGCCGTAGACGTTCGTCAGCACCATCGAGCGCCAGTACTCGGGCGATTCGCTGAGAAAGCCCCGTTTCGCGCCGAAGCCGGCGTTGGCGAAGGCGACGTCAAGCCGTCCGAAGCGATCGAGGATCTCGGCGACGACGGCTTCCTGATCGACCCATTCGGTGACGTCGCAGGTGATCGCCAGCGCGCGCTCGGCCCCGCCGAGCTCGTCGGCGAGGTCGCGGAGGCGGTCTGCGGAGCGGGCGGCGAGGGCGACGCGGTAGCCCGCGGCGGCCGCCGCGCGCGCAGTCGCAGCGCCGATCCCCGACGAGGCGCCGGTGATCAGGAAGACGGGATCGGAACGAGAATCGGACATTAGGGTCCGTAGAAGAATTATGTCGCGTTTCGGCGGTGCCTGACGCGCCTGCCGAGCGGCGGCGAACCCGCCGGACCACCAGTACGACTTGGTTCGCCGCCGCCCGCCAGACACGCCCAGTCGCTCGCCAATTCCGCGACCTAATTCTCCTACGGACCCTTAGTCTTGAACACAGCATGCACGATCGAGCTCGCATTCACGTCGAGGCAGGGCGCGGCGGCGACGGCTGCCTCAGCTTTCGCCGTGAGGCGCACGTGCCCAAGGGCGGTCCCGATGGGGGCGACGGAGGCCGTGGCGGGGACGTCGTGCTCGTCTGCGACGCCTCGCTGCGCGACCTGGAGTCGTTTCGCCGGCGCTCGCATTTCAAGGCCCGCCGCGGCGGCCACGGCGAAGGGTCGCTCCGGCACGGCGCCGACGGCCAGACCCTGGAGCTGGTGGTGGCGCCGGGGACCGAGGTCGTGGTGCAACGCGACGGGACGCGCTATGACCTCGTCCGCGACGGCCAGCGGGCGCTCGTGGCCCGCGGCGGTCCCGGCGGCCGCGGCAACAAGCGATTCGCCGGGCCGACGCACCAGACGCCGCGGTTCGCCGAGCGGGGCCTCGCCGGCGAGGAGACGTGGATCACCCTCCAGCTCAAGCTGCTCGCCGATGTCGGGCTGATCGGGCTGCCCAACGCCGGGAAGTCCTCGCTGCTGGCCCGGCTGACCCGCGCCCATCCCAAGGTCGCCGGCTATCCGTTCACCACGCTGTCGCCGGTCCTCGGAGTGCTGGACACCGAGACCCGCCAGCTGGTGATCGCCGACATCCCCGGTCTGATCGAGGGGGCGAGCGACGGCGCGGGCCTCGGGCACGAGTTCCTCGCCCACGTGGAGCGGACGCGGCTGCTCGTCCACGTCCTCGACCTCAACCCGCTCGACGGATCCACGCCGGGCGACAATCATGCGATCGTCGAGCGCGAGCTCGAGCGCCACGACCCGCGGCTCGCCGCGCTGCCGCGGATCCTCGCGCTGTCGAAGGCCGACCTCGTCGATCCGGACACCGCGGAGCGCGCGCAGGAGGCCTGGCAGCAACGACTCGGGCCCGAGGTCCCGGTGGTCGTCACCTCGGCGGTGACCCACGCGGGGCTGGCCGAGCTGACGACCGAGCTGATCCGGCGCGTCCCCGAGACGATCGCGGCCGACGCGGCGGGCGCCGACGGCGAGTCCCGGCCCGACCCGGCGCAGCTGGCCGAGCACCGGGTGTTCCGGCCGGCGGCGACCCGCGCCTACATCGTGACGCGCACCGGCGACGCCAGCTTCACCGTCACCGGCGCCGGCGTCGAGCGCCTGCTGGCCCGCTACGACCTCGACAACGAGGAGGCGCTCGCCCACCTGGAGCGACGACTGCGCGGGCTCGGCGTGCTCGGCGCGCTCGACGCGGCGGGGTTTGCGCCCGGCGACGAGGTGCAGATCGCCGGCGTGGCGTTCGATCTCGACCCGGGCGCGTAGGCTCCCGCCCCCGGCGCCCGGGGCCCACGCCACCCGCGCGTACCCTTCGCCATATGAGCTGTCTGGTCGTGAAGCTCGGTTCGAGCATCGTCGCCGACGAGACCGGCGAGGTGCGTTCAGACGTCCTCGGCCGCCTCTGCGACGAGCTGGCCGAGCGCCATCACGCCGGCACGGCGGTGATCGTCGTCACCAGCGGTGCGATCGCCCGCGGGATGGGAGTCATGTCGCTGGCGATGCGCCCCCGGGCGATCGACGAGCTCCAGGCCGCGAGCGCGGTCGGCCAGGGCAAGCTCTACCAGGTCTACGACGAGCTGCTCCGCGCCCGCCGGGTGCCGACCGCTCAGGTGCTGCTGACGTTCTTCGACATGAGCGCCCGCACGCACTACCTCAACGCGCGCCAGACGCTGCGCAAGCTGCTCGACTGGCGCGTCGTGCCGGTGATCAACGAGAACGACACCACGACCACCGACGAGATCTCGTTCGGCAACAACGACTTCCTCGCCGCCCAGGTCGCGATCCTCCTCGGCGCCGACCGGCTGATCCTGCTCACCGACGCCGCGGGCGTGTTCACCGCTGACCCGCGCGTGGATCCGGCGGCGCGGCTGATCGACGAGGTGGCCGACTTCAACGCGCTGCAGGGCCTCGACATCAGTCAGGCAGCGTCCCCGCTGGGCTCGGGGGGGATGCGCTCCAAGGTCGTGGCCGCCGAGATGGCGACCGCCGCCGGCATCCCGACGGTCATCGCGGGCGGCCTCACCCCCGGGGCGCTGACCGCCGCGGCCACCGGCGCCGCGGTCGGCACCGCGTTCCCGGCGCGCGAGGGCCGGTACTCCAGCTTCAAGCTGTGGCTCAAGTACGCCAAGCCGGTGCGCGGCCGCGTGCTCGTCGACGCCGGCGCCGCCCGCGCACTGCGCGATGATGGAACCAGCCTGCTCCCGGTCGGGGTCGTCGATGTGGCCGGCACGTTCGACGCCGGCGACGCCGTCGAGATCGCCCACGAGGAGGCGATGGTCGGCAAGGGGATCAGCAACTACTCGGCCACCGAGCTGCGGCAGGTGCGGGGGCTGAAGTCGACCGCCGTCCGTGAGCTGCTGCCGCTCGCTAGCGACGAGGCCATCCACCGCGACTACTTCGTGCTGGCGTAATCTGTACGGGATCGTGGCCGCCATCGCGCTCTCCATCTCCGGCATTTGCCGCGACGCCCAGCGCGCCTCCCGCACGCTCGCGACGCTCGGCTCCGGGATCAAGGACGAGGCGCTGAGGGCGATCGCGGCCGCGCTCGTGCAGAGCACCGAGCAGATCCTGGAGGCCAACGCCCGCGACCTCGAGGCCGGCGAGGCGAGCGGGCTCTCCGACGCGCTCCTGGACCGCCTCGCCCTCGACGAGGCCCGGGTCGCCGCGATGGCGGCCGGGGTACGTCAGATCGCCGCTCTGCCCGATCCGGTCGGCGAGGTGATCGACGGGACCACGCTGCCCAACGGGCTCCAGCTGCGACGGGTCCGTGTTGCGCTCGGCGTCATCGCCGTCGTCTACGAGGCTCGGCCCAACGTGACGATCGACGCCGCCGCGCTATGCCTGAAGTCCGGCAACGCCGTCATCCTGCGGGGATCGAGCTCCGCGGCCCACTCCAACGCCGTGCTCGCCGCCGTCGCCGCCGACGCCGCCACCGCGGTCGGGTTCCCAGCCGGCGCCCTGTCGCCGATCGCCGGCGGTGACCGCGACGAGCTGACCGAGCTCGCGACCCAGACCGGCGTCGTCGACCTGATCATCCCCCGCGGCGGGGAAGGCCTCAAGGCGGCGCTCAAGGACGTTGCCACCGTCCCGGTCATCTATGCCGCGTCGGGCAACAACCACGTCTATGTCGACGCCGGTGCCGATCTCGCGCAGGCGCGGGAGATCATCCTCAACGCCAAGCTCCAGCGACCGGCGACCTGCAACGCCGCCGAGAAGCTGCTCGTCCACGCCGACGTCGCGGCGCGCCTGCTCCCCGACGTGCTCGGCGCGCTGAGCGACGCGGGGGTGACCCTGCACGGCGACCAGCGCGTCCGCGATGCCGTCCCCAACGTGCCGATCGACGCCGCCACCGAGTCCGACTGGGACACCGAGTACCTCGCGCTCGAGCTCGCCGCCGGCGTCGTCGATTCGGTCGACGACGCGATCGCGCACATCAACGCCCACGGCAGCGGTCACTCGGAGGCGATCCTCACGCCGAGCACCGCCTCGGCGCGCGCGTTCCAGCTGGGGGTCGACGCCGCCTGTGTCTACGTCAACGCCTCGACCCGGTTCACCGACGGGGGCGAGTTCGGGATGGGGGCGGAGATCGGCAATTCGACCCAGAAGCTGCACGCCCGCGGCCCGATCGGCCTGCGCGAGCTGTGCACGTTCAAGTACCTGATCGACGGCGCCGGGCACGTTCGCGCCTGATCGGGCCCTGCAGCCGACCCTCGCCCTCGCCGATCGCGACGCAGCAACGAGCCGGAGGACGATGCGGATCGGGATTCTCGGCGGGACCTTCAATCCGCCACACCTCGGTCACCTCGTGTGTGCCCAGGAGGCGTACCGTGAGCTCGAGCTCGATCAGGTGCTGCTCATCCCCGCCGGCATGCCTCCCCACAAGCCCGTCGATGCCGAGCCGGGGCCCGAGCATCGCCTCGAGCTGTGCCGCCTGGCGATCGAGCACGACGATCGCTTCGCCGTCTCCGACATCGAGCTGCACCGCGACGGGCCGTCCTACACGGTCGATACCCTTCACGTACTGAGCACGCAAGCTCCCACGAACGAACTCGTCCTGATTCTCGGCGGAGACATCGCTGCCGGGCTGCCCCGGTGGCATGAGCCGGAGCGGGTGCTGGAACTGGCGACGGTGGCGATCGCCAAACGGCGCGGAACCGCCCGCTCGGCGGTCCAGCGGGCGCTGGACGAGCTGCACGGGGGCGAGCGCGCCAGGTTCTTCCCGATGCCACGGATCGGGATCTCTTCGACCATGGTCAGACGCCGTGTGCGCGCCGGCCAGCCGATTCGCTACCTCGTCCCGGAAGGGGTCATGACATACATCGAGACACACGGGCTCTACGGCCCGCCGAGCCGGGCATGACCGGCCGCCATCCAGCCTCGGCGCGGAGGACGTCGGCATGACCGCCGCCGAGCTCACCCCCGAACGGACCGTCGCCGCGATCGCCGATCTCGCCGCCGATCGCAAGGCGCTGGACATCGTCTCGCTCGATCTGCGCGGGATGATCGGCTACGCCGACTACTTCGTGATCTGCAGCGGCCGCACCGACCGTCAGACGCACGCGATCCACGATGCCGTCCACGCCGGGATGAAGTCCGCCTACGGACTGCTTCCGCGGCGCGTCGAAGGCCTGAGCGAGGCTCGGTGGATCCTCATGGACTACCTCGACGTGATCGTCCACGTCTTCACTCCGGATACGCGGGAGTACTACCGGCTGGAGCAGCTCTGGGGCGAGGCGCCGGCACTCGCCGTCCCGGCCGGCGTCGCCTGAGGACCAACGGCGCCGAGCACCGCGAGGCCGATCCCGCTGACCGGCCCTACAGGGCCGTCATCAGCTTCGGCGCGACCTCTTTCTTGCGGCTCATCACACCGGGCAGGTTGATTGTGCTGTCGGAGTGGTCGACCCCGAGGCTGCGGGCAACGGCGGCGACGTCACCGACGACAAGCATCTCGGTTCCCTTGTCCATCACGTTGGTGACCATCAGCGCGTAGAGCGCGAGCTCACGGTCGGCTCGCTCGTGGTGCAGCGCCTCCAGCAGCTCGGACTTGCGGTCCAGCAGCGCGTCGCCGACGACCTCCACCTGGGCGATGCAGATCTCCTGGCCGCCTTTCGCCTGGTAGCGCTTGGCATCGCGGGTGACGATCTGCTCGGCGCTGAGGTCGGAGACGTCGGAGGTCGACTCGAACATGCTCCGGCCGAGCTGCGACGCGTCGATGGCCAGGACGCGCTCCAGGTACTCGACCACGGCGTGATCACGCTGCGTCGTCGTCGCCGAGTTGAGGATGACGGTGTCGGAGAGGACCGCGCCGAGGAGCATCATCGCGGTCGACCGGCTGGGCTCCATGCCGGCTTGGCGGAAGCGCTCGACCACGAGGGTCGCGGTCGACCCCACGGGGTCGAACGTGGCGGCGACCGGGATCCGCGTCTCGATCGAGCCGATGTGATGGTGATCGAGGATCTCGAGGATCTCGGCGTCGTCGACCCCGACCGCGCTCTGGGCCTGTTCGGCATGGTCGACGAGGATGACGCGGCGCCGTTGCGGCGAGACGAGGTCTGACCGGGTGACCAGGCCCACCGGCCGGTTCTCGGCGTCGACGACGATCGCCGCGCCGTAATGGGTCTCCTTGATCTGCTCGGACATGTCGTCGACCAGGAAGTCCGAAGTGACGGTCAGCGGGTCACACTCCATCAGCGCGCTGCACGGCGCCGCCAGGGTGACCATCCGGCCCGACACGTAGCTGTCCAGCGGGGAGACCACGATCGCCGTGCCTCGCTCGCGCGCCGCCGCCAGCGCCTCCGGCGACGCGGGGGATGAGTTGGACAGGACGACGAGCGAGGCGCCGAGCCCGATCACCCTCAGCTGCGCCTGCGGGCGATTGCCGACGACGACGATGTCGCCCTCCGCGATCCCCGTGTCGCTCTCCGGATCCATCGCGTAGACCCACACCCGGCCCGACAGCTGGCGGTCCTCACCGCAGATCACCTCGCCCTCCAGCACCGACACGAGCGCGCTGAGGTACGTCGGAGCCTCCTCCAGCGTCGACGTGCGCAGCGAGTCGCGGACGTAGCGCCGGGCCAGCGCGCGCTCGGTCAGCACCCCCGCCAGCGCGCCCTCGTCGTCGACGATCGGGACGAGCTCGAGGTCCGCCCTGGCCAGCGCGCGACCGGCCTCGCGCACCGGCTCGTTCTGGTGGCTGGTGGGGAAGCTTCGCTGCATCACGTCACTGGCGCGCAGCATCACGTGCGCGAGGAAGCGTGGCTCGGGCGCCCCACAGCGCTCCACCAACCAGCGCGTCTGCGCGTTGAGGTCGCCGAGACGAACCGGCACGTACTCGTTGTGGGGGTCGAGCCGCCCCTTCAGCTCGGCGTAGCCGATCGCCGACGCGATCGAATCGGTGTCGGGATTGCGGTGACCGGTGACGTAGATCGAGCCCATGCGACGATTATCCCCTCTGGCGATAGCGTCCCGGGGCACACCGGGCCGCGACAGGGCCCTCACGTGGCCAATCAAGGGAGAACCGATGCCGACCGCGCCGACCATCCTGCCCACCCAGATCACCCAGGGCACCGCACCCGGAGTGAACTATCGGCTCGAGGGGGAGCTGGTGCCGGTCCTGCACATGGC
This sequence comes from uncultured Solirubrobacteraceae bacterium, assembly GCA_963731395.1. Lineage (GTDB taxonomy): Bacteria > Actinomycetota > Thermoleophilia > Solirubrobacterales > Solirubrobacteraceae > Palsa-465. The sequence goes on along the minus strand of CAVSVH010000006.1, from coordinate 32,912 downwards.
GCTCGACGGTCAGGTTCCGGTCTACTTCGAGCACCACGTGCTGCTGTGGAAGTACCCGACGATGCAGATCGGCCTGCATCCCCTGAAGAAGGGGCTGAAACGCCGCACCTTCGGGGGAATGCCGCTGCTGTTGATCGAAGCCCAGTCGGCGGGCGAGATCGCGTTCAGCCGCGACGCCCCCGGGCATATCGCAGCGCTCCACCTGCCGCCCGGCGACGGCATCGTGGTCCGTGAGCACCAGTTCCTCGCGGCCACCGGCAACGTCCAGTACGACTACGGCCGGATCAAGGGATTCGCGAACATGTTGTACGGCGGCGGACTCTGGGTCGATCATTTCTACGCCGCCGATCACGAGGGGGTCGTCTGGGTCCACGGCTACGGCAACATGTTCGAGAAGCAGCTCGAGCCGGGGGAGACGATCGACATCGAGCCGGGTGGCTGGGTCTTCCGCGACCACTCGGTGCAGATGACGCAGGAGGCCTATGGCTTCAAGACCGGCTTTCTCGGCAGCGGCGGCGGCGGCAACCTGGTGTTCAACCGCTTCACCGGACCGGGTCGCGTCGGGCTGCAGAGCGCGTACTTCCACCCGCCGGCGCAGGAGGGCACGACTGGCGACCAGCAGGGGACGGCCGGCCTGCTCGGCGGCATCGTCGGCGGCATCCTGGACAAGTAGTGGCCACATCGCTCGCCGACAACCCACTGCCGACCGGCATCTCCGGAGCGCTCGGGCTCGACGGCTATCAGCTGCTGGTCGACATCGCCGGCGTCGGAGCCGGGCGGCTCGGCTCCCAGGTCTTCCTGCTGGTGGTGCCCGCGCCCGATCCTCGGATCCCGGATGCCGGGACCCAGCTCTCGCTGCACCACTCCCGGCTCAAGGACGAGACCGAGGTGGCCGCGTTCGTCGCGCTCGCCGCTCAGCTCGGGTATCTGCGGCTGTCGGGCTACCGCCTGGCGCTGGAGCGCCACGGTCTGCGCAGCCGGATCGGCGTCGTCGACCCGGCCACCGGCGCGATCGCCGTGACGATCCCCGACAAGCATCCAGGCGGCCTGCGGTCGCTGGGCGGCGGCGCGGGCAGCGCCGCGCGGCTGGTCGCCGCCACGCGGGCGCTGGCCCCCGCCGGGCCGCCCCCGGACCTGCAGAGCCCGGAGCTGCTGCGGCAGGTCCTGCTCGCCCTGGCGTTACGGGACGAGAGCCTGGGGGGCGCCGACGCGGCCGAGCTGGCCGACCGTGCGTTGGAGCTCACCCGCGGCGATCAGGCGCTCGATCCGCCGGCGGCGCTCGAGGCGGCTCGGAGCGAACGCGGTTGACGGCGGCAACGTCCGGCGCCGGCGCAAGGGTCGAGTGGCTGGCCCCCGGGTCGACCGCGACGGGGCCCAGCCGGATCCGCGCCCGGCCATGGCGCGTAATCACGAGCTCCTCGCCGGCAGCGACGCGACCCATCCAGTAGCCGAGCCGGTCACGCAACGGGTTGGACCCCACCGTGAGCGGAGGTGCCGAAGGAGTGGAGCTGAGGGGGCTCGAACCCCTGACCTTCGCGCTGCCAGCGCGACGCTCTCCCAGCTGAGCTACAGCCCCGTCGAACGTGAAGTCCTCGGCAAGAGTAGTACATGCCCGCTGGCCGTTGCGCGTCGGCGAGACCCACAAACGGATCTCATACGCGCAACAGCGGCTCCCCGATTCTCGAACACCAGATCCGACCGAGCGTGCTCGTTGAGCGGCTTGTAGACGGAGACGCCGAGCCTGACCGCCGCAGCGGCGATCTCCAGCTCTGCGACGTTGCCCTTGTCGTTGGCGGTGAGCACGAACACATGTTCCCATGAGCGTCGGATGGAACCGCGCCTCAGGGCGGCCACGCCGCCGCAAGTAACCTCACTGCCGAGACGATGCCCGAACGTCGCTACAACCCCGCCGAGATCGAGCCCCGCTGGCAGGCGCTGTGGGAGCGCGAGCGGACGTGGGAGGTCGCCAACCACCCTAACGGCGACGCCTCGCTGAACTCCTACGTGCTGGAGATGCTGCCGTACCCCAGCGGCGAGCCGCACGTCGGCCATCTGAAGAACTACGCGCTGGGCGACGCGATCGCCCACTTCCATCGCCGGCGGGGTCAGCGCGTGCTGCACCCGATGGGGTATGACGCGTTCGGGCTGCCCGCCGAGAACAACGCGATCAAGACCGGAGTGCATCCGCGGGTTGCCACCGATCGTTCGATCGCCGCCTATCGGTACTGGTTTCACCGCTGGGGGATCTCGATCGACTGGTCTCGGGAGCTCGGCACCCACGAGCCCAGCTACTACCGGTGGACGCAGTGGATCTTCCTCGCTCTGCTGGAGCGCGGGCTGGCCTACCGCAAGGAGGCGGCGGTCAAGTGGTGTCCGTTCGACCAGACGGTGCTCGCCAACGAGCAGGTGATCGACGGTCGCTGCGAGCGCTGCGGCCACGAGGTGGAGCTGCGTCAGCTGGAGCAGTGGTTCTTCCGGATCACCGATTACGCGGAGCGCCTGCTCGACGATCTGGACACGATCGAGTGGCCCGAGTACGTCAAGGCAATGCAGCGCAACTGGATCGGGCGGAGCGAAGGCGCCGAGGTCACGTTTCGATGCGAGGAGCTGGGCATCGATTACGCCGTTTTCACCACTCGCCCCGACACGCTGTTCGGCGCGACCTTCTTCGTGATGGCGCCCGAGCACCCCGATGTGCTCAAGCTGGTCGCCGGCACCGAGTCCGAGGCCGATGTGCACGAGTACGCAAACCGAGCGCTCACCGAGTCGGCCGAGACCCGGGGCGCCGTCGACATACCGAAAACCGGGGTCCCGCTGGGCCGGACGGTGACCAACCCGGTCAATGGTGAGCAGATTCCGATGTACGTCGCCGACTACGTGCTGATGGAGTACGGGACCGGCGCGGTCATGGGCGTGCCGGCTCACGATCAGCGCGACTACGAGTTCGCCACCGCGTTTGGGCTCCCGATCCGGCCGGTGGTGGCGCCCGCCGATGGCGACGAGCCCGACATCGGCGAACAGGCGTTCACGGCTCACACCGACGATGAGCGGCTGATCAACTCGGGCCCCTTCACCGGCATGGACGCGGTTGCCGGGCGCGGCGCGATCGTCGCCTGGCTCGACGACCACGGCGCCGGCCACGCGTCGGTCAACTTCCGCCTGCGCGATTGGCTGATCAGTCGCCAGCGCTACTGGGGCTGCCCGATCCCGGTCGTCTACTGCGCGGATTGCGGCCTGGTTCCGGTGCCCGCCGACGACTTGCCGGTAAAGCTGCCCGAGATCGAGGACTACCAGCCCCGGGGACGCTCGCCGCTGGCCGCCGCCGAGGACTGGGTCAACACCACCTGCCCGCGGTGCGCGGGCCCCGCTCGGCGGGAGACCGACACGATGGACACGTTCGTCGACTCGAGCTGGTACTACCTGCGCTACTGCGATGCGCACAACGAGCGGGCGCCGTGGGATCCCGGGGTGCTGGCGGCGTGGATGCCGGTCGACCCCTACATCGGCGGGGTCGAGCACGCGATCCTCCACCTGATGTACTCCCGGTTCATCGTCAAGGCGCTGGCCGACATGGGCCTCGTCGACATCCAGGAGCCGTTCCGGACGCTGTTCACCCAGGGCATGATCCTCGGCGCCGACGGCAACAAGATGTCCAGCTCGAAGGGCAACGTCGTCGCGCCGAGCGAGATCGTCGAGCGGTTCGGCGCCGACGCCGCGCGGTGCTACGTGCTGTCCATGGGGCCGCTGGATCAGGACGCCGCCTGGTCTGACAACGGCGTCAAGGGGGTGCACAAGTTCCTCACCCGGCTGTGGCGGCTCGGTGATGGATTCGGCGAAGAGGGAGGCCCGCGGCCGGCGGAGCAGCCGGCCGCTCCCGAGGGCGACGCGCTGACGCTGGTGCGCAAAGCCAACTGGGCGATCGAGAAGGTCACCGGCGACCTGCGTGACCGGTGGTCGTTCAACACCGCCATCTCGGCCGTGATCGAGCTGGTCAACGAGATCTATCTGCACCTCGACGCCGAGCTGGAGGCCCGCCGGTTCGCGGTCGCCACCGCCGCCTCGCTGGTCTTCCCGTTCGCCCCGCACCTCGGGTCCGAGGTCTACGAGCGACTGACGGGAGCGCGGGTGTGGGAGCAGCCGTGGCCCGAGGCCGATCGGGAGACGCTCCAGGCCGAGACGTTCGAGCTGGTATGCCAGGTCAACGGCAAGGTCCGCGATCGGGTGACCGCGCCCACCGGGGCGCCGCGCGAGGAGCTCGAGCAGCTGTGCCTGGCCACCCGCGGCGTCCGCGCCCGCCTGGACGGCGGCGACATCGCCAAGATCATCGTCGTCCCCGGCAAGCTGGTCAACCTGGTCGTGAAGTAGCAGTGGTCCCGGCGCCGCCGTACATCGCGGTGATCGGCGCCTCGCGAGCCTCGGCCGAGCACGAGCGGGTCGCCGAGGCGGTCGGCCGCGGGCTCGGCGCCGCCGGCGCGGTGGTGATCACCGGCGGCGGCCCCGGCGTGATGGCGGCCGCCGGCCGCGGCGCTCGGGAGACGGGCGCGGTCGTCGTCGGGATCCTTCCGGGCAGTGATCGCAGTGGCGCCAACGAGTTCGTCTCCGTGGCGCTGCCCACGGGACTCGGTGAGCTGCGCAACGGGCTCGTCGTTCGCGCCGCGGACGCGATCATCGCCGTCGGCGGCGCGTACGGCACGCTCTCGGAGATCGCGCTGGCGTTGACCGCGGGCGTGGGCGTCGTCGGGGTCGACAGCTGGTCGATCGATGGCGTGCAGAACGCGGACAGCCCGGAGGCCGCGGTCGCCCGGGCGCTCGCGCTCGCCGGCGGCGCGTCCTGACCGAAACGTCGCCCGCCCCACCTAGACTCGGTCATCGTGGCGCCGACGTTCAAGCCCGCCTATCTCATCCACGGCGACGATCACGGGCGCATCGCCGAACGGCGGGCGCGGCTGCGGGCGCTGGCCGAGTCGCGCAGCGGAGCCGAGGGGCTGGAGGTGCTCGAGGGCGAGGACGCGACGCCGGATCGGGCAGCCACTGCGCTCGACGCGATGACGCTCGCCCTCGGCCGGCGCTTCATCGTCGTCGACGGGGTGGAGCGTTGGAAGGATAAGGAGCTGGACGCCCTGGAGTCGGCGCTGAGTGCGATCACTCCGGACACCACCATCGCCTTCTTCGCGCGCGAGGACAGCCGCAACCGCACCCCCGAGCGCCTGCACGCCGCTGTCCGCAAGGCCGACGGCGACATCAGCGCCGAGCGCAGCGTCAAACCGTGGGAACTGCCGAAATGGGTGATCGCCCGTGCCGCGGAGCTCGGGATCGAGCTCGAGCCCGAGGGGGCCCGGGCGCTGATCCGGCATGTCGGCGACCGCCAGCAGCGATTGGCGCGCGAGCTCGAGAAGCTGGCGCTTGGTGCCGACGGGCCACGCGTCAGCCTGAGTGCCGCCGAGATCGAGGAGCTCACCGCCTCGTCGGCCGAGCGCCGAGCGTGGACGGTGGCGGATGCGCTCGTCGCCGGCGACGCTGAGACTGCGGCAGCCGCCTACCTGCAGCTGCGCCACCAGGGGGAACGGCTTCCCGGACTGCTCTACTGGATCTCGCAGCGGGTGCGCGCGGCGCACGACGTCGCGGTGGCGCTCGACGCGGGCGAGGCTCCGGCCCAGATCAAACGGCGACTGCGGATGCCGTCGCGCGCCGCGGATCGGCTGATCGCGGACGCCCGACGCGCCGGCTCTGACCGGCTTGCCCGGGCGACGTGCGAGATCGCCGATCTGGAGCTGGCCTCGCGGGGCGGCGGTCCGGGCGTCACCGGCGAGGACACGGCGGCGCTGATCGCCATCGGCCGGCTCGCCGCCTGACCCGATCGGTCGTCGCCCCCGTGGGCGTCAGTGCTTGACCGTCGAGTGGATCACGAGGTAGATCGCCGCGATCACGATGAGGAGAAAGAGCAGCGCCAGCGCTCGGCCCAGCCAGTAGGTCCGGTGGCGCAACGACGGGTTGAGGGGACGTTGGGCGCGGGCGGCTGCCGCGGCGATTCCCGGACCGCCGGGCGGCTCCGGGGCCTGGCGCGCGGCGCGCCGGGCGGCGCCGCTCGGGTTCGCGGTCGGACGCGAACGTCGTCCGGCGCCACTCGGATCCGCAGCCGTGCGCAGGGGGCGCTCGGCTTCGGGTTCCGCCGGCGGCGCCTCCGGGTCGGGCTCCGACGCGCCGCCCGGCCGCGCCCGCAGCCGGCTCGCCTCCGCTCGCTCCCGGGCCAGAGCCTCCCGCGCGGACTCCAGGGCCCCGGCATGCTCGTGCATCTCCGTGCGGGCGGCGGCGCGACCTTCGACGGCCTCGTCGCGCTGCTGCGTCAACTCATCCTGGAGGCGCTGGGCCTCCCGCAGTCGGAGGCGGGCGGCGTCCAGCTCGGCGCCGGCGGCGATCGCCTCCGCCTGCGCGGCATGGGCCAGCTCCAGCTCTGCCCGCGCCTGGGCGAGCTCGGTCTGCAGGCGACGGCTCGTTGCCCGCTCTTCGTCGAGCTGACGATCGAGTGTCGAGCGGCGCTCACGCTCGAGCGCGAGCGCATCGGTCGCCGCCTGGAGCCGCTCATCGCTTCGGCTGTCGTCCCTGAGGCGGGGACGACCGCCCCGGCGGCTCGGCACGGCCGGCTCGGCCACCGGTGAGCGAGCGGCATCGGTCGCGTCGAGCCGATCCCCGCGCGCCGGTGGACCGGTTCCCGGGCGGCGCAGGGCGACGACGATGTCCGGCGCCACCGACAGCTCCACCTCGGACGCGGCATCGAGGTCGGCGTCGACCGGGAATGCCGCCATCCACAGTTCCCCGTCCTGCGGAGCCCACGGTTCGTGGTCCAGGTCGGCGAGCGCGCGCACCTCCTTGCCGCCGGCGCCCGGGCGCACCGTCAGGGTGGGCCGCACGAATGTCCGTCCGCGCGCTCCGGACCAGCGTCCGGCCACTTCGAGGCGACCGGAGCCGGCTGCGCCCACGCGCTCCACCTCAAAGCTGATGCGGTCGGGCTCGGCGGTCAGGGGCGCGGGGGTCGGGGAGCCGCCCGCAGGCTACGCGCCGCGTCGCAGACGCGCGGCGCGAGACTTCTTGCGGGCTCCGTTGTTGCGATGCAGGGCCCCGGATTTGACGGCCTTGTCGATCGTGCTGACGAGGGCGCGATGCTCGGCGTCGGCGACCTCGCCCGCGTCCTCGGCCACCGCTCGCTCGAGCCGACGGAAGTAAGTCTTGATCGTCGACGTGTAGCGCCGATTCTCGAGTCGCTCACGCTCGGCACGCAGGATGCGCTTCTTCTGTGAATGGATGTTGGCCATGACAACGGCCCGCGGGAGCCCGCGGGGACGGCGCGAACTATAGCGCGCCGTCGCTGTCTGAAGGACAGGACGAGGTAGGGTTCTGCGATGTCCCTGCGTGAGGTCTACGGCCGCCATTGCCATACCGCGCGGCAGGAGCGGGCGCTGCTCAGTGCGGTCGGTTTCACGTCGGCGTTCGCCACCGCGCGGGTGATCACCCACGCGATCCGCGCCGGCATCGGTCCGTTTCACAACGTCTCGTCAGGCGGTCGCCACATCCATCACAGCACGTTCGGGATCCTCGGCCTGCTCGGCATCGGCTATCTGTGGACCTACCGGGTCGGGATCGGCGACAGGATGCCGGAGTGGGAGTCTCGGATCACGGCGAGCGCGTACGGAGTGGCGGCGGCGCTCACCCTGGATGAGTTCGCGCTGTGGCTCGACCTCCACGACGACTACTGGGACAAGCAGGGACGCAAGTCGATCGACGCGGTCGCCCTGTTCGGTGGGCTGCTCACGATCGGCGTCGCCGGCCGCGACATGATCGACGAGCTCGGCCTGTTCCCGAAACGCATCAGCAAGCTCGTCGCGCGCGACCAGCGCCGCCGCCAGACGCTCCCGGCAGGCCACTAGCGGCGGGCCCGGTCTCCGTCGCGGCGCCCGCGGCCCGACCCGCTCGGCCGCTCGTGGCCCGCCGCCGGCCCTCGGGGGCGGACGAGCGCTTCGTACCCTAGATGACATGGCGGATCAGGCCCACATCCGTAACTTCTCGATCATCGCCCACATCGACCACGGCAAGTCGACGCTGGCCGATCGCATCCTGGAGCTGACCCATACGGTGGATCCGCGGGCGATGCGCGCCCAGGTGCTGGACTCGATGGACCTCGAGCGCGAGCGCGGGATCACGATCAAGTCCCAGGCGGTCCGCGTCTTCTACGAGTCCGCGCACGACGGCGAGACCTATCAGCTGCACCTGATCGACACCCCGGGGCACGTCGACTTCACCTACGAGGTCTCGCGGTCGCTGGCGGCGTGCGAGGGCGCGCTCCTCGTCGTCGACGCCTCGCAGGGGGTCGAGGCCCAGACGGTCGCCAACACGTACCTGGCGGTCGAATCGGGCCTGGAGCTGATCCCGTGCCTGAACAAGGTCGACCTGCCGGGGGCCGAGCCCGAGCGCGTGGCCGGAGAGGTCGCCGACCTGCTCGGGGAGCCCGCCGACCAGGTGCGGCGGATCAGCGCCAAGACGGGGGAGGGGATCAGCGAGGTCCTCGACGAGCTGATCGCCCGCGTCCCGCCGCCTGGCGGCGACCCGAACGCGCCGCCGCGCGCCCTCATCTTCGACTCCGAGTTCGACCAGTACCGCGGGGTCATCGCCTACATCCGCGTCGTCGACGGCACCTTCACCAAGGGGGAGGCGATCCGCGCGATGCAGGCCGGCACCGAGGCGGAGATCGACGACATCGGGTTCTTCACGCCGCAGATGACCTCGGCCGCCGCGCTGCATGCCGGCGAGGTCGGGTTCCTGATCACCGGGGTCAAGGACGTCACCCGCCTGCGGGTGGGCGACACGCTGACGAGCCGGCGCACCCCGGCGTCCGGGCCGCTGCCGGGATATCGCGAGGTCAAGCCGATGGTGTTCTGCGGCCTGTTTCCGATCAACTCCGACGACTACCCGGACCTGCGCGACGCGCTCGAGAAGCTGACCCTCAACGACGCCGCCCTGAGCTGGGAGCCCGAGACGTCGGAGGCGCTCGGGTTCGGGTTCCGCTGCGGTTTCCTCGGCCTGCTGCACATGGACATCGTCCGGGAGCGCCTGGAGCGCGAGTACGACCTCGAGCTGCTGACGACGATGCCGAGCGTGGAGTACGAGGTGACGCTCACTGACGGGACGGTCGTGCCGATCCACAGCCCGAACGACATGCCCGATCCGGCCCGCGTCGCCGAGGTGCGCGAGCCGTTCATCCGCGCCTCGATCCTGTCGCCCAAGGAGTTCGTCGGCCAGATCATGGAGCTCTGCCAGGAGCGCCGCGGCGAGCACGCCGGTATGCATTACCTGTCGGCCGAGCGCGTCGCGCTCACCTACGATCTGCCACTCGCGGAGATCGTGCTCGACTTCTTCGACCAGCTCAAGTCGCGCACCCGGGGCTACGCGTCGCTGGACTACGACCTGATCGGTCTGCGCGAGTCCGACCTCGTCAAGCTCGACATCCTGCTGGCCGGGGACCCGATCGACGCGTTGTCGATGCTCGTGCACCGCTCCAAGGCGCAGGCCGCCGGGCGCACCCTCACCGAGAGGCTGCGGGCGAAGATCCCGCGCCAGCAGTACGACGTTCCGATCCAGGCGGCGATCGGCAGCCGGATCGTCGCCCGAGAGACGATCAAGGCCTACCGCAAGGACGTGATCGCCAAGTGCTACGGCGGCGACATCTCGCGCAAGCGCAAGCTGCTCGAGCAGCAGAAGAAGGGCAAGCAGCGGATGAAGCAGGTCGGGCGGATCGAGGTGCCCCAGGAGGCGTTCCTGGCGGTGCTGGAGCTCGGCGACCGGAGCTGATGGCTCGCCCCGGGGCGTGGCTTCACCGCGGAGCTGCCCGCGCAGGGGAGCCACCACTCGACATGGAATACGTGACAAATCCGGACGGGTGCGTTCGGACTTGGCGCGATCTCCATGTGCAGCATGCATTCGTCGCCAAATCCGCATCGCCCGCGCGGATTTGCCGCGATTTACAGGTCGCGCGAACGCGTGGTCGCAGGAGAGGCGGTCCTTCAACATCCGGATTGCTGCTCGGAGTGGGGACCGAGGTTCAGTCGTGCAGTTCGCGGATCATCGCCACGCCGAAGGGTCCCCGGCCCTTGCCGGCGACTTGAAACCCGCTGCGGGTGTAAAGGCGGGCGGCTGGGTTGCGAAGGTGGACGTTGAGGACGAGTGCCTTGAACTGCCGCGCCGTGTTGCCGGCGAGTGCCTCGATCAGGGCTGTGCCAATCCCGCGGCCTCGAGCCCCGTCGATCACGGCCATTGTCAGCTCGGGCAACGGCGAACCGTCCGACGCAGCGAGGAGCGGGGGCTCATGCAGATGCCACCACGCAGCTCCGAGTGAGCGATCCCGGTCGTCGGTCGCGATGACAGCGGCGCTGACCATCAGCGGCAGGCACGCACGGACCTCGGGTGTGTCTAGGCCCGGCAGCCGCCGGTCCTCAAGCGTGCACGCGAGCCGCGCCATCTCGACGAGGAACCAGCGATCCTCGGCGCCGGCCTCTCGGATTCGATGCATCGCGCGAAAGGTATCCCACGACTCGCGCTTCTCCAGGCTCGAGTAATACGGTCGTCAGGCTGGGAACGCCCGCTGAGGCGCGTGGGAAGACGAAGCGTTCCGAGGATGCGCCCGACTAGGCCCAGTCGCTGCGCGGGTGACGGCGCTGGGGCCGGTATGGCCTCCGATGCCGCGTGTACGTCCAGGGGCCGTTCCATGGGCCGCGCCGCGGGTGACCGCCGACGACCATCACGACGACCATGAGCACGGCCCACAGGATCGTCGCGGCGAGCAGCATCGACGCCGTCACCGCGAGGACGGGGATCGCGAACACGAGCAGCACCGGATTGGCCCGGACGGCGTTGACCGCCCAGTGTCCCGACTGACGGGCCGGCGTCCGCCGGGCGCCGCCTGGCCGCGGCAGGTCGGCGACCGTCGCCTCCAGCTCCGCGTAGGTCCGGGCCGTGAGCGCCGTGGCCACCCGCTGTTCGAGCTCGTCGGCCCCGATCCGCCCCTCGGTGGCCGCCGTGTGCAGCCGGCTGACGATCGCCTCGCGATCCGCATCCGACGCCCGCAGAGAACCACTCTTGGTCACGTCCCCGAGGCTAGCGCGCGCCCGGCCGGCTGGCAAGACTCATGCGTCCTCGGCGAGCGCCCGCGGAATGACCGCGGCGAAGCCGACGAGCACGAAGCCGAACAGACTGACGACACCGACGGCGTGAGCCCACGGCGCGCTCGCCGCATTGAGCATCCCGATCCCGATGATCAGCAGGGCGGCCGCGATGCGGAGGTCCAACGACGGGCGGGCGCCGAGGCGGCGGAGCGGGCTGACAGCCGCGGACGCTGCGGGGCCCTCCGTCGGGACCGCGCCGCCCTGGCCGAGGCGGCCCCGCAGGGTCAGCGAGAACAGGAGCCCGAGCGCCGGGAACAGCAGGGCGCCCCCGGCGAGCACCGCGACCACCAGGCAGATCATCGTGGAGTGGGAGGCGGCGGCCTGGTGGATGGTCAGGCCCGGCAGCAGGCTGGGGTAACGCGCGACCAGCCAATCGGCGATCACCAGGGCGACGGCGACCGCGGCGGTGTAGCGGGCGAGCTCGAAGCGGCGCGTGGCGTCGAGCGCGAGCGTCGCCGTCCCGACCAGCACCGACACGATGAGGACGACGAGCGCCGACCCGTGCACGAGGCCGGAGTAGAGCGAGTGATCGTCGCCGTGGAGCACGATCAGACCGGCGAGCGCCAGCCCGCCCGCCGCCATGCCGGCCGCCAGGGCCCGCACCCGGAACGCCTCCACGAGGTCGGGCTCGCCGGCCCGGGCGGCGTCGGCGGCGAGGAAGATCGCGGCGAGGTAGGCCGAGAACGCGACCGCGAGCGCGCCGATCAGGATCGAGGTCGGGTTGAGCCAGCTGGTGAACAGATCGCCGGCCGCGTTGCCGACCGGCACCCGGTCGGCGGCGATCCCGCCGGCCGCCGCGCCGAGCGCGAACGGCGTGACCAGGGACGCGACCGCGAATGCCGCGTCGATCATCCGCAGCTCGCGGTCCCCGGCGGCTCCCGAGCGCAGCGCGTAACTGGCGCCGCGCAGGATGATCCCGAGCGCGGCGATGAACAGCGCCACCGACAGGGTGGAGGCGACGGATCCGAAGAACACCGGATACGCCGTCCAGGTCACGGTGAGCACGAAGATCAGCCAGACGTGATTGGCCTCCCACACCGGGCCCATCGAGTGGTGGGCGTGATCCCGGATCCGTTCGCCGCGTTTGCCGCCGCCGGCCCACAGCCGCCACATGCCGGCCCCGAAGTCCGCTCCCGACAGCACCGTGTACAGGACCACTCCGGCGAGCACGAACACGAGTGGGAGGGTGTCCAGGAACACGGGCTAGGCCGGGGTGGTGGCCGAGGTGGGGGGTGCGTCGGCGCCCGGGACCTCGAGCGGGGCGCGGGCCAGCCGGCGCAGGATCCACGCGGCGGCGATCGCGACCCCGATGTAGGTGATCACCAGCGCGCCGTAACCGACCGGGATACCGCTGGCTCCGGTGACCGCGTCCCGGGTCGGCATGACCCGGTAGACGACCCACGGCTGGCGCCCGACCTCGTCGGTCACCCACCCGGCGATCAGTGCCACCACGGCCGCCGGGCCGGCCACCACCACCGCCCAATAGAACCACGACCAGGCCGGGAGCCCGCGCCGTCTCAGCCGGACGTACAGGTAGACGATCCCGAGCAGCGCGAGCAGCGTCCCGATCCCGACCATCGTCTGGAACGACAGCCGGGTGATGTTGATCGGCGGTCGCTGGCTCTTCGGCACCGTCTCCAGCCCCGGGACGCTGGCGTTCCAGCTGTGGAAGGCCAGCAACGACAGGAGATGGGGGATCGCGATCCCGTACTTGACCTGGCCGTTGGTGTACCACCCGAGGACGTGCTCGCTCGCGCCGCGCGTCGTCTTGTACAGGCCTTCGATCGCCGCCAGCTTGACCGGCTGCTTCACCGCCACGACGCGGGCGATCCAGTCGCCCACGAGCACCTGGACCGGGGCGGCGAGGCAGGCGATCGTCAGCGGGATCGTCAACGCGACCCGCTCGTAGCGGCTCCACCGCCCGCGCAGCCGGCAGAACGCGTACGCCCCGGCGACGAGAAACCCGGTGACCATGTAGCCGGCGACGTACATGTGGATCAGCATCGACCACAGCATCGAGTTGCCGAACAGGGCCGAGAGCGGGTGGACGTGGGTGACCCTGCCGTCGACGAGCCGGAAGCCTCCGGGATGATTCATCCAGGCGTTGACCGCGATCACCATCAGGGAGCCCGTGAAGCCGGTGATGACGATCGGGATCCCGCTGAGGAGGTGCAATCGCGGCGACAGCCGGTCCCAGCCGTAGGCGTAGATCCCGATGAAGATCGCCTCCAAGAAGAAGGAGAAGCCCTCGATCGCGAACCCGAGCCCGAACACACTTCCGAACGTCGCGGTGAAGTTGGGCCACAGCAGGCCCATCTCGAAGCTGAGGATCGTGCCCGTGATCACGCCGACCGCGAACAGGGCGAGAACGATCCGGCTCCAGCGCCGGGCCAGGGTCCGGTACAACGGATCGCCGGTCCGTATGCCCAGCCACTCGGCGAACATGACCATCGCCGGAAACGCGATCCCGAAGCAGACGAGCGGGATGTGGACCGCGAACGACAGGGCCTGCATCTGCCGCGCCTGAAGCAGATAATGCTGGGAGACCGGAGCGAACGCCGCGGCGAACTCGTGCATGGCTGATCGAAACGGTACCGGGCGCCGCCGACGCGGCGGTCATCACGTGACCTCCATACACTCGGGCGCCGATGACGGTCGACACCGATCCGATCGGCAAGGTCTACCCGGCCGACCTCTACGCGGTCGGCCGGGAGAAGATCAAGGAATACGCCCTCGCGGTGGGGGAGCACGGCCCGCTTCACCTCGATCACGGCGCCGCCCGCGCCGCCGGCTTCGCCGACGTGGTCGCGCCGCCGATGTTCGCCGTCGTGTTCACCGCGCGGGCGATGGCGCCCGCCATGTTCGACCCGGAGGTCGGGATCGACTTCGCCCACCTCGTGCACGGCGCCCAGGACTTCACGTGGGGGCCGCTTGTCGTCGCCGGCGACGAGATCACGACGGTCGTCACGATCAAGGACATCTCGCAGCGGGCTGGGTTGGGCTTCTACGTGCACGAGACCCGGTCGCGCAACCAACGCGACGAGACGGTCTGCACCGGCATCTGGACGAACATCGTGCGCGAGGCCCCAGCGCGATGAAGCCCGGCGACCAGTTCGAGCTCAAGGCGACCCCGGACCGCTATCTGACGATCCGCTATGCGGGAGCGTCGGGTGATTTCAACCCGATCCACATCGACGAGGCGTTCGCTGCGCAGGTCGGCCTTCCCGGGCGGATCCTCCACGGGCTGTGGACGATGGCCCTGGTGGCCCGTGCCCACACCGAGGCGCTGGGCGGTCCCGACAAGCTGCAACGGCTGTCGGTGCAGTTTCGCGGCCCGGGCATGCTCGAACAGGAGATCACCGTCACCGGGACCGTGCGTGAGCTCACCGAGGATGGGCGCGCGATCGTCGACTCGGAGGCTCGGCAGGGCGGAAAACGGATCATCCGCTCAGGCGAAGCCGAGATCCGGCCGTAACCGCCCCACCGGCGACACGACGTCCCCGCCGGCGCCGATGGGGCCCGACCTACAATCCACGAGATGCTGACCGACCGCCAGGAGCTGGTGCTGCGCCGCCTGGTCCAGGAGTATCTGGACGAGGGCGCGCCCGTGGGCAGCAAGGCGCTGAGCACCGCCTTCGAATGGGGACCGTCGACGATCCGCCACGAGCTCGCCACGCTCGAGGAGGCGGGACTGCTCGCGCACCCGCACACGTCGGCGGGCCGCGTGCCGACCGAGGCCGGCTACCGGTACTTCGTCGACCGGCTGCTGCCCGAGAGCCCGCCCGGCCCCGGCCTGTCACTGTCACTCGTCCGGCGCGAACTCGACGAGGCGATGCGGGTCACCACCGAGACGTTGTCGCAGGTCACCGACCTGCTCGCGATCGTCACGGCTCCGCCGCTCGAGACGTCAACGATTCGCCACATCGAGGTGCTCGCGCTCCAGCCCCAGGTGCTGATGGTGGTCGTGATCACCTCCACCGGCGGCGTGTCCAAGCGGCTGCTGACGTTCCCCCGGCGGGTCGACACGGGGCTGTCGGACTGGGCCGCCAGTTACCTGAACGAGCGCCTGGTCGGCCTCGGCCTCGGCGCCCGAATGCTCCACCAGCGCCTCCACGACCCGTCGCTGTCGCACACCGAGCGCGAGTTCCTCGAGGCGCTGTCCCCGGTGTTCACCGATCTGGAGGAGTCCGCGCAGGCGACGCTGTACGTCGAGGGAATGGCGAAGCTGCTGACCCTCGGGCGGGTCGCCGACGTCTCCGAGCTCAACCTGCTGATGGAGATGCTCGAACGGCGCGTCGCGCTGCTCGGCATCCTGCACTCGGCGCTGAGCGCCACCCACACCGTCGCCGTGCGGATCGGAGCCGAGAACGAGGTCCCGGCGCTGCGCTCGCTGGCGCTCGTCGCCGCCAGCTACGGGCTGCCCCAGCGCGCGCTCGGTGCCGTGTCGGTCATCGGCCCGCTGCGGATGGATTACGGCCACGCCATCCGCACCGTCCGCGACGCCGCGGCGCAGCTTTCTACATTTGTCTGTGATGTCTACGACGAGCGATGACATGAGCGCTTCGCAGATGCCGCGGGACTACTACGAGGTGCTCGGGGTGTCCCGCGGCGCCGACGACGCCGAGATCAAGAAGGCGTTCCGGAAGCTGGCGCGCGAGCTGCATCCCGATGTCAACAAGCAGCCGGACGCCGAGGTGCGGTTCAAGGAGGCCGCCGAGGCCTATGAGGTGCTCTCCGACGCCGACCGGCGCGCCACGTATGACCGCTACGGCCACGAGGGCCTGCGCAGCGGCGGATATGCCCCCAACTTCGAGGGCTTCGGCTCGGTCGGCGACATCTTCGAGGCGTTCTTCGGCGGTGGCGGGCTCGGCGGCGCGTTCGGAGGGGCATTCGGGGGAGGCGGCCGGCCCGGCGGGCCCGTCCAGGGCGGCGACATCCCCGTCGGCGCCGAGATCACCCTGGTGCAGGCCGCCCGTGGCACCGCCGTCGAGGTCGCCTATGACGCGGTCACCCGTTGCGAGCACTGTCACGGCAACGGCGCCGAGCCCGGAACGCCGATCGAGACGTGCGCTCGCTGCGGCGGCTCCGGACAGCTGCGGACCGTGTCGCGAACCCCGTTCGGCCAGGTCGTGCGCGCCGCGTCGTGCGATGCGTGCGGCGGCGACGGTCGCGTCGCGAAGGATCCGTGCCACGAATGCTCCGGGCGGGGGCGCAAGGTCGACCGGGTCAAGATCTCGGTCGACGTCCCCGCCGGCATCGACGACGGGCAGCGGATCCGCGTCAGCGGCCGGGGCCACAGCGGCGAGCGCGGGGGGCCTGCGGGCGACCTCTACGTCCAGGTTCGCGTTCGCGAGGATCCGCGCTTCGTCCGCGCCGACGATGATCTCGTGACCGTCGTCGATGTCGCCGCTCCCCTGGCGGCGCTCGGCACCAAGGTGGAGGTGCCGACGCTCGACGGGAGCACGGAGCTCGAGATTCCGGCCGGCGTGCAGCCCAACGAGACCATCGTCCTGCGGGGTCAGGGGATGCCGGCGCTGCGCAGCCGACGGCACGGCGACCTGCGTGTCGTCGTCAACGTCGTCATTCCGCGCCACCTCAAGCGCGAGCAGAAGGAGCTGCTGGAGCAGCTCGCCGGCAGCCTCACCGAGCACAATCTCCGCACCGACGAGGGCGTGTTCGGAAAGCTCAAGCGCGCCTTCGGCGGCTAGCGGGCGGCGGGGCCCATCCTCCGCCTGGCGGTCCGCGTGCATCGCCGCCACGCCGAGCTGGTGCTGGCCGAGCTCCTGGAGCTCGCCCCGAGCGGGGTGGAGGAGGTCGAGATCGGCTCCGACGTGATCGAGTACGCGGTCTACGGGGCGCCCGGCGAGCTGCCCGCGCTCCCCGCCCTGGAGGCCGCGGCTCGGGGCGCCTACGTCGACGTCAGCACCCAGGAGATCGCCGACGACTGGGCGGACCGGTGGCGCAGCTTTCACCGCCCGCTGGTGATCGCCGACCGGCTGACGGTCCGCCCGCCGTGGGAGCCGCCCGGCGCGACGGGCCTCGACATCGTGATCGATCCCGGCCAGGCGTTCGGCACCGGCGCCCATGCCACGACTCGCCTGTGCCTGGAGCTGATGCTCGACGCCGTGCCGGGCGGCTCGTTCGTCGACATCGGCTGTGGCTCCGGGGTGCTGGCGATCACCGCCGCCAAGCTCGGCTGGGATCCCGTGACCGCGCTCGACCACGACCCGGCGGCGGTCACCGCCACGCGTGAGAACGCCGCGCGCAACCGCGCCTCGATCACCGTCGAGGACTTCGACCTGCGCAGCGACCCGCTGCCGGACACCGATGTGGCGGTGGCGAACATCCTCGCCGGGCCGCTGATCGCCTGGGCCGCGGCCGCGGTCAAGCTTCCGCCGCGCCTCATCCTCAGCGGCGTCCTGTCGGCCGAGACCGAGCGCGTGGTCGCCGCGTTCGGGCAGCGACGCCGCCGCGTGCACGCTCGCCGCGTCGCCGGGGAATGGACGGCGCTCGCCTTATCGGCGTAGCGGCCGCCCGCGTGGACAACCGCCGCGCCGCGAATCTTGTCCATGCGGCCGATGCCGCGCCGCGCGCCCTTGCCGATCCTTTCAGTCGTCGCTTGTGATCCCGAAACTGACGAAGGAGGTGAACAGTTGCCAAACCCACTCGCGATCGGCGTGACGCTCGGTGGCCTGCTCCTCGACGTCGTCGCACCCAGGCCCAAGCCTCGGGCCGGACTCGCGCAAGAGCCCTCTCTCCTCTCGAAGCGCGTCGTCCCGAGGACACCGCGGTGCGATGTCGCCGTCGAGGCGCATGACGGTCCTCCGATCGCGAGCGGCAGTCGCAGCTGACCGCGTTTCCAACCGGGACGCGCTACCGCTGACGGGGCCACGCGCTACCTTCTCCGGCGCGTGGCTTCGTTCGCGGTCAAGTTCCTCGGCTGCAAGGTCTCCCAGGCGGACGCGATGCTTGCCCGCCGCGCCTTGCTGGCCGCCGGACACACCGAGGCACCGGAGGCCGACGCCGACCTGCACGTCATCAACACGTGCGCCATCACCGGCGAAGCCGAGGCGAAGTCCCGGCAGTCGGTGCGGCGCTCGCTGCGCAGCGCCCGGCAGGTGTATGTCTCCGGGTGCGCGGTGAATCTCGACGCCGGCCAGTTCGGCGCGATCGACGAGCGGGTGATCCCGTTTGCGGGCACCGCCGACGACGTCGCCGCGGCGATCGGAGGCCGCGACCGGCTCGGCTGCGTCGACGACGAGCACGATGTGCTCGCCCGCGCCCGCGCCACCGGCGCCGAGCCGCTCGCCCGGACGCGCGGCTTCGTCAAGGTGCAGGACGGCTGCGACTGCCACTGCGCGTACTGCATCATCCCGTCGGTGCGCGGCGGAGCGCGCTCGCGGCCGGCGGCGGCGATCCTGGAAGAGGTGGCCGAGCGGGTCGCCACCGGGCAGCCGGAGATGGTGATGACCGGGATCAGCGTCGGCGACTACCGCGACCCGGGACGGGGCCTCGAGCTCGGCGAGCTGATGGTGGCGGTCGCGCGGGTCCCGGGCGTGGAACGGGTGCGGCTGTCCAGCGTGGAGGTCATCCACGTCCGCGACTCCCTGCTGGAGGCGCTGGCGGATGAGCCCAAGGTCTGTCCCCATCTCCACGTGCCGATGCAGTCGGGCGATGACGCCGTGTTGGCGGAGATGGGCCGCCACTACACCGCCGGCGAGTACCTGGCTCACATCGACCGGGTGCGCGCTGCCGCGCCACAGGTGAACGTGACCACCGATGTGATCGTCGGCTTCCCGACCGAGGACGAGGCCGCGTTCCAGCGGACGCTGCGTACCGTCGATGACGCCGGAATCTCCCGCGTGCACGTGTTCTCCTACTCGCCGCGCCCGGGGACGGCGGCGGCGGCGCTCGGCGACCGGGTTCCGGCGCCGGAGAAGAAACGTCGCTCCCGGGTGCTGCGCGGACGCTCGGAGCTGCGATCGCGGTGGCATCGCACGGCCCGACTCGGTCAGCCAGAGCAGGTGCTCGTCGACAAGGTGGCCGCTACCCAGTGCTCCGGCTACACCGCCGACTACACCCGCTGTTATCTGCCGGCCGGGACGGCGCCACGCGGCGCGCTCGTCGACGTGCTCTGCGTCGCGCTCCAGGCCGACGGTCTGCGCTGCGAGGTCCGGCGGCCCCGAGGGCTATCCTCAGCGGGGTAGGCATGACCGTCACCGAGCAGCTGCGCAGCGACATGACCAGCGCGATGAAAGCCGGCGAGAAGGACCGGGTGGGAGCGCTGCGACTCGTCCTGTCCGAGCTGCAGAAGGCGGCCAAGGCCGGCGCCGGCGCGGGCGACGACGAGCTCACCGTCCTTCGCCGCGAGCGCAAGCGCCGCTTGGAGGCGGCCGCTCAGTTTCGCGACGGGGGGCGTCCCGAGCTCGCCGATCAGGAGGAGGCCGAGGCGAGGCTGATCGCCGGCTACCTGCCGTCCGAGCTCGACGACTCCGAGCTTGACGCGGTGATCGCTGCGGCGATCGCCGACACCGGCGCCTCCGGGCCGCGCGACCTGGGCCAGGTGATGAAGGCGGTGATGGCCGCCTCCGGCGGACGCGCCGACGGGAAGCAGACATCGGCACGCGTACGTAAGGCGTTGAACGCCTAGTGGCTCCGTTCGCCAATCCGACAACGAACGGAACCACTTAGTGCGCAGCACGATCGAGCTCGACAACGCGGTCGCCGCCGAATTGGCGGGAAGCCAGGACGTCGTTCTGCGGACGCTGGAGAGCCACCTCGATTGTGACGTGTACCTCCGAGGCAACGTGCTCACCCTCGAGGGCGAACAGGACGCCGTCGAGGCCGCTGTCGCCGTCGTACGCGAGCTGGCCGATCTGATCGGCCAGGGTCACGAGATCGCCCCCGGCACGGTCGAGGCCGTCGCGCGGGCGCTCGACGAGCACGAGTCGCCGTCCCAGATCCTCGAGGACGTCGTCTGGCGCCATCGTGCGACGCGGGTCGCGCCCAAGACCGTCAACCAGAAGCGCTACGTCGACTCGATCCGCGCCAACACGATCACGTTCGGGATCGGCCCCGCCGGCACCGGCAAGACGTTTCTCGCGGTGGCGCTCGCCGCCGCGGCGCTGAGCCGCCGCGAGGTCAACCGGATCATCCTCACCCGCCCCGCGGTCGAGGCGGGCGAGCGGCTCGGCTTTCTCCCGGGCGACCTGATGGCCAAGGTCGACCCGTATCTGCGCCCCCTGTTCGACGCCCTGCACGACATGCTCGATCCCGAGCGCGTCTCCCAGCACCTGGAGCGCGGGGTGATCGAGGTGGCCCCGCTCGCGTTCATGCGGGGACGTACCCTGAATGACAGCTTCATCATCCTCGACGAGGCCCAGAACACGAGTCCCGAGCAGATGAAGATGTTCCTCACCCGGCTCGGCTTCAACTCCAAGATGGTCGTCACCGGCGACATCACCCAGGTCGACCTGCCCCGGGAGCACGACTCGGGACTGATCGTCGTCTCGGACATCCTCGACGCCGTCGAAGGGATCGAGTTCGTGCGCTTCGGCGAGGAGGACGTTGTCCGCCACAAGCTGGTGCGGCGCATCGTCGCCGCATACAACGAGCATTCTCAGCGCCAGGCGCCGGAACTGCGCGCGCGCAAGCGAGCTTAGGTCGCGCCGTGCTCGACGTCGAGGTGATCGGAATCGAGGCCACGACCTCGGATACGCAGCCGCCGTCCGCGGTCGAGCTCGAGGAGCTGTGTGCCCTGGCGCTGTCCTCGGCGGGGATCGAAGAGGGGCACGTGGCGATCGAGTTCGTCGACGAGTCGCGCAGCCGGGAGCTCAACCGCGAGCATCGCCAGATCGACGCCCCCACCGACGTCCTCTCGTTCGGGATCGACGAGGACGGCAGCAGCGCCGGCCCCCGGGAGCTGGGAGACATCGTCATCTGCGCCCCGGAGACCGAGGACCTGCGGGAGGCGGTCGTCCACGGCGCGCTACACCTCAGCGGCATGGACCACGAGACCGACGACGGGGAGATGCTCGCGCTCCAGGCGGAGCTGATGCGTTGGGTGAGCTAGCGAGTCCAGCGCCACCGACGCGATCCGGCTTCGTGGCTCTGGCCGGCCGCCCGAACGTCGGCAAGTCGACCTTGGCCAACTCGATCGTCGGCGCCAAGGTAGCGATCGTCTCCGACAAGCCACAGACCACCCGCCGCGCGATCCGCGGCGTCGCCACCGGCTCTGACTGGCAGCTCATCCTCATCGACCTGCCGGGCGTGCAGCGGCCGCGCGACGCGCTCACCGAGCGCATGCAGCACCGCGTCGAGCGCGAGCTCGGCGACGCCGACGGCTGCCTGCTCGTCGTCAACGCGCAGCAGGGGATCGGCCCCGGCGACCGCTTCATCGCCGAGCTTCTCGGACGCGCATCGGTGCCGGTGACGATCGCGGCCAACAAGGTGGATCGCGCCGATCGGGCGAAGGTGACCGCGACGCTGCACGACGCGGAGCAGCTCGACATCGCGACCGAGATCTTCCCGGTCAGCGCGCGGACCGGAGAGGGGGTCCGCGACCTCGTCGACCATCTCGTGGCCCAGCTCCCCGTCGGTCCCCTGTACTTCGCCTCCGGCGAGCGCTCCGACCAGTCGCCGTCGGTCCGGCTGGCCGAGCTCGTGCGCGAGCAGGTGCTGGCCCGGACGCGCGAGGAGGTGCCCCACTCGGTCGAGGTCGAGGTGCAGGAGATCACCCACCCCCGCCCGGACCTGGTGCGGATCCAGGCGGCGGTGCTGTCGGACACCGAGTCTCAGAAGGGGATCCTGATCGGAGCCGGCGGGCGGATGATCAAGTCGATCGGGGTGGCATCGCGCCGGGCGATCGAGCGCGAGCTCGGCACTCAGGTGCACCTCGAGCTGTCGGTGCGGGTCCGCCGCCACTGGCGGGCCGACGAGCGGCTGCTCGACCGGCTCGGGATCGAATAGACGCGTGCATAGAATGGCCCCGGTGGACGACTCGGAGGTGGCATTCGACGACCGCGGCCTCGTCCCGTGCATCGTCCAGGACTGGCGCAGCGGCGAGGTCCTGACCCTCGCCTACATGTCGCCCGAGTCGCTCGCGCTCACTCGCCAAACCGGCGAGGTGCACTTCTTCAGCCGCTCGCGCCAGGAGCTGTGGCACAAGGGCGCCACCTCCGGCAACACGCTCGCGGTCCGTGCGATCCGCTATGACTGTGACGGCGACGCGCTGCTCGCCCTCGTGGAGCCGGCCGGTCCGGCGTGCCACACGGGAGAGCGCAGCTGCTTTCACCGCGGGGAGCTCGAGCCCCAGGCGCCGGCCGAGGTCCTCGCGGCCCTCGAGCGCACGATCGACGCCCGGGCGCGGGCACGGCCCGAGGGCTCGTACACGGCCGCGCTGCTCGACGATCCGGGTCGGGCGGGCGCCAAAGTGCAGGAGGAGGCCGAGGAGGTCGTCCGTGCCGCCCGCGAGGAGTCCGACGAGCGCGTCGCCGAGGAGAGCGCCGACGTGCTCTATCACCTGGCGGTGCTGCTGCGGGGCCGGAACCTGACGCTCGCCGATGCCGAGCGGGTCCTGGATGGCCGTCGCGAGCGCTGAGACACGAGCGGCCGCGGCCGTCCCGTCGCTGGCGGTCGTGCGCGAGCTGGCGCGTGATCACAACCTGATCCCGCTGTGCGAGACGTTCATCGACGATTGCCAGACGCCGGTGTCCGCGTTCCTCAAGTTGCGTGACCCCACCCAGCCGTCGTTTCTGCTGGAGTCCGCGGACCAGGGTCGCGTCGGGCGCTACTCGTTCATCGGCTTCCGGCCCCGCAAGGTGCTGCGGTGGTCGCTGGGGGATCCCGGCGATCCCTACGCGGTCGCCGCCGACGAGCTGCGCCGGTTCCGGGCGGCGTCGTTTCCCGGACTGCCCCCGTTCGCGGGTGGAGCGGTGGGGATGTTCGCCTACGACCTCGTCCGCGCCGTGGAGCCGCTGGGGTCGCCCAATCCCGACCCGGTCGGACTGCCCGACCTGGCATTGATGTTCACCGACACGGTTGTCGTCTTCGATCACCTCAAGCGCACGACGACCGTCGTCGCCAACGTCTACTCCGATGACGATCTGGAGCTGTCCTACCGCCAGGCCCTGGAGACGATCGCCGAGGTGCGCTGGCACCTCGCCCGGCCGATGCCGACGCCGCCGCAGGGACCGGGACCGGGCCGCGGAGCGCCGATCTTTCAGTCCAACATGCCGCGCGAGCGCTTCGAGGCGATCGTGTCGCGGATCATCGAGTACATCTACGCCGGCGACGCCTTCCAGGTCGTGCCCTCACAGCGCTGGTCGGCCCCCGTCCCGGTGGAGGCGTTCTCCATCTACCGCGGCCTGCGCGCGGTCAACCCGAGCCCGTACATGTACTTCCTCGATTTCGGCGACTTCGAGATCGCCGGGGCGAGTCCCGAGCCGCTGATCACGGTCGGTGGCCGCCGGGTGGCGACGCGACCGATCGCCGGGACGCGGCCCCGCCAGGCGACCGCCGAGGCCGATCTCCAGATGGCGCGGGAGCTGCTCGCCGACGAGAAGGAGCGCGCCGAGCACGTGATGCTCGTCGACCTCGGGCGCAACGACCTCGGCCGCGTCTGCGAGTACGGCAGCGTCGCCGTCGAGAGCTTCATGGCGGTGGAGAACTACAGCCACGTGATGCACATCGTCTCCAACGTCGTCGGGACCCTGCGGCCCGGGGTCAACGCGCTCGCCGCACTGCGCTCGGTGCTGCCCGCGGGGACCCTGTCGGGCGCGCCCAAGGTCCGCGCGATGCAGATCATCGACGAGCTCGAGCCGGTCAAGCGCGGGGGCTATGGCGGGGCGATCGGCTGGGCCAGCTACACCGGCGAGCTGGACACCTGCATCCACATCCGGACGGTCGTCGTCAAGGATGGCGTCGCCCACATCCAGGCGGGCGGCGGCACCGTCGCCGACGCCAAGCCCGACTACGAGTTCCGCGAGTCAGAGGCCAAGGCGAAGGCGGTGCTGGAGGCGATCGAGCTCGCGGTCGAGCAGCCGGATTGGCCCTAGCGGTCAACCGCGAGCGACCTCGCGACGCTACCGTTGCACGCCGTGCGGGTGCTCGTCCTCGACAACTACGACAGCTTCACCTACAACCTCGTCCAGTACGTCGGGATGACGACCGATCCACCTCCGGAGATCGAGGTCGTGCGCAACGATCACGCCACCGTCGACGAACTCCTGATCCGCGGCTATGACCGGGTGATCGTCTCGCCCGGCCCGTGCACTCCGGACGACGCCGGCATCTCGCTCGAGGCCGTGCGGCGGTTCCCGGAGGCGCGGATCCCGACGCTCGGCGTCTGCCTCGGTCACCAGGCGCTCGTGCAGGCGTGGGGCGGGACGGTCGTCACCCACCACCCGGTGCACGGCAAGACGACGCAGATCGAGCACGACGGCAAGACGATCTTCCGCGGCCTGCCCACGCCGCTCGAGGTCGGGCGCTACCACTCGCTGATCGCGCGTCCCGACCTTCCCGACGCGCTCGAGTGCAGCGCCCGTGGCGGCGACGTGATCATGGCGGTGCGCCACCGCGAGCTGCCCGCCGAGGGCGTCCAGTTTCACCCCGAGTCGGTGCTGACCGAGCAGGGCCGAGAGCTGCTCGCCAACTTCCTGGCGACCCCGCCGGCCCGGTGACCGGCGCGACGCACCCCCCACTCGGCCGGGCGAGGCCTCCGTGGCGAGGCTGACCTCCGACCTGCTGACGCGGTCGATCGACGAACTCGCCAACGGCCGTGACCTCACTGCCGACGAGACGTCGGCGGTGCTCGCCGAGGTCATGTCGGGCAACGCGTCGGACATCCAGATCGCGGCGTTCCTGATCGCGCTGCGGACGAAGGGCGAGACGGTGCAGGAGCTCGCGGGGCTCGCCCTGACGATGCGCCGGTTCGCGGCCGCGGTCACCGTGCGCCGCGGCGACCTGCTCGACACCGCGGGCACCGGCGGCGGCCGGCGCACGTTCAACGTGTCCACGACCGCCGCTCTGATCGCCGCGGGAGCGGGCTGCACGGTCGCCAAGCACGGCAACCGCTCGGCAACCGGGCTGTCGGGGTCGGCCGACGTGCTCGAGGCGCTCGGCGCGCGGATCGACCTGACGCCGGCGGCGGTGGCGCGCTGCATCGAGGAGGTCGGATTCGGCTTCATGTTCGCTCCGGCCCATCACCAGGCGACGCGATACGTGGTCGGCGTCCGCCGTGAGCTGGCGGTGCGCACGATCTTCAACTTCCTTGGCCCGCTGACGAATCCCGCCGGGGCCACCCGCCAGCTGATCGGGGTCTCCGATGGGGCGTACCTCGAGCGGATGGCGGGCGCGCTCCAGCTGCTCGGGACCGAGCACGCGCTGCTCGTCTCCAGCCACGACGGGCTCGACGAGCTGAGCATCTCCGCGCCCACCCGGGTCGTCGAGCTCTCCGCGTCCGGGATCACCGATTACGACGTCGCTCCCGAGGACGTCTCGCTGGAGCGGGCGACCGCCGAGACGATCCCCGGCGGTGACCCCGCCGAGAACGCCGACACCGCGCGGCGGATCTTCGCCGGCGAGCCCGGACCGCCGCGCGATCTCGCGGTGCTCAACGGTGGCGCCGCGATCTACGCCGGCGGCGGGACGGCGACGCTGGCCGATGGGGTCGCCGCGGCCCGGCGCGCCGTCGACTCCGGCGCCGCGGCCGCCGCGCTCGAGCGATTCGTGTCCGCGACCCGCCGGCTGGCTCCGGTGAGAGCGCCGGCGACGTGAACGCGCTGACCCCGATCCTCGAGCGGACCCGGGAGGCGGTGGCGCAGCGCCGCGCCGCCACCTCCGCCGCGGCGATGGAGCGAGCCGCCGCCGAGCGGGTCGCGACCGACCCGCCCCGGCCGTTCGCCGCCGCGCTGCAGCGGCCGGGGCTGTCGGTGATCGCCGAGCACAAGCGCCGCTCGCCCTCGGCCGGGCTGATCCGCGACGGGCTCGAGCTCGACGCCGTGGTCGGCGCCTACGAACGCGGCGGCGCGGCGGCGCTGTCGGTGCTCACCGAGCCCGCCAGCTTCGGCGGCACGCTCGCAGACCTGCGCCGAGCACGGTCGGCGTCGGGCCTGCCGATCCTGCGCAAGGACTTCATCGTCGACGGCTATCAGGTGACCGAGTCGCTGGCGGCGGGCGCCGACGCGATCCTGCTCATCGTCGCCGCGCTGCAGCGCTCGGAGCTGTCCGAGCTGCACGCGCACGCGCGGGCGTGTGGACTCGGGGTGCTGGTGGAGGTGCACGACGCGTCCGAGCTGCAGGTCGCCGCCGGCGTGGGCGCGGCGGTGATCGGGATCAACAATCGCGATCTGACGACGCTGCGAGTGGACCCGGCACGCACGTTTGCGCTCCTGCCGGAGATGCCGCCGGGCACGGTGACGGTTTCGGAGTCGGGATGGCGGACGCGGGGCGAGCTCGAGCGCCTGCGCACGGCGGGCGCCGATGCCGTGCTCATCGGGGAGGCGCTGATGCGCTCGCCGGACATCGAGGCCGCCTGCCGCGCGCTGACCGGCCCCACCCGGCCGTGACCGTGGCGGCCCGCCCACGTGCCTACGATGGGGGTGTGGATCTGCCCGTGCCCAGGATCAAGTTCTGTGGGATCACCGATCCGGGGGACGCCGAACGCGCGGTGGCCGCCGGGGCGTGGGCGCTCGGCGTCATTCTGTGGCGCGACTCGCCGCGGCGCTGCCGGCCCGCGGTCGCCGCCGAGATCGCCGCCGCGCACCGGCGCCGGACGCAGATCGTCGGGGTGTTCGTCAACCCGACGCTCGAGGAGGTGGCCCGGGCCGCCGACGAGATCGGTCTGACGATGCTCCAGTTGCACGGCGACGAGGGCCCCGCGTTCTGCGGCGAGGCCGCCCGGCGCACCGGCTGCCGGGTGATCAAGGCGGCGCGCGTGCGCAGCAGGGCCGACATCCAGGCGCTCGGCGCCTTCCACACCGACTTCCACCTGCTCGACAGCTACGTCCGCGGTGTCCCCGGCGGCACCGGCGAGACGTTCGCCTGGGAGCTGGCGCGGGCGCATGGAGAGGTCCCGGTGATCCTCTCCGGGGGCCTGACCGCCGACAACGTGGGGGCGGCGATCACCGCCGTGCGGCCATACGCAGTCGACGTCGCCAGCGGCGTTGAGCACTCCCCCGGCCGCAAGGATCCCGACAAGCTGGAAGCGTTCGCGAGGGCGGTGGCGGCGACCGCGCTGGCGGCGACCGCGGCGGTACCGGCGAGGTGAGCGTCGTCGAGCATCGCTTCGGCCCCTACGGCGGCCAGTATGTGCCCGAGACGCTGATGCCGGCGCTCGGCGAGCTCGAGCTCGCGTGGGTCGCGGCCCTCAAGGACCCGGCGTTCGGCGCCGAGCTCGACGATCTGCTCCGCGACTACGTCGGGCGACCGTCCCCGCTCTATCTCGCCCGGCGCCTCAGCGAGGCGATCGGCCATCCCACCTACCTCAAGCGCGAGGACCTCAACCACACCGGCGCCCACAAGATCAACAACGCCCTCGGCCAGGCGCTGCTCGCCCGGCGCATGGGCAAGCCCCGGGTGATCGCCGAGACGGGAGCCGGGCAGCACGGCGTCGCAGCGGCGACCGCGTGCGCGCTCCTGGACCTGGAGTGCATCGTCTACATGGGCACCGAGGACATGCGCCGGCAGCAGCCCAACGTCGACCGGATGCAGCTGCTCGGCGCGCGAGTCGCGCCCGTGGAGGACGGGGCGCGGACGCTCAAGGAAGCGGTCTCGGCGGCGATCCGCGACTGGGTCGCCAACGTGGACACGACGCACTACATCATCGGATCATGCGTCGGCCCGGCGCCGTATCCGGCGCTCGTCCGCGACCTGCAGCGGGTGATCGGCGACGAGGCGCGCGCCCAGACCCTGCGCCAGGCGGGCCGCCTGCCCCAGCGGGTGATCGCGTGCGTCGGCGGCGGGTCCAACGCGATCGGGATGTTCATCCCGTTCGCCGGCGACGCCGAGGTGGAGCTGATCGGGGTCGAGGCCGCCGGGGCGGGCATCGCGTCCGGCCGTCATGGCGCCCCGCTGACCGCCGCCGGGCTCCCGGGCGTCCTCCACGGCGCGCTCTCGGCGATCATGCAGGACGAGGACGGGCAGATCCTCAACGCCCACTCGATCTCCGCCGGCCTCGATTACCCGGGCAGCGGTCCCGAGCACGCGTGGCTGCGCGACCGCGGCCGCGCCCGCTATGAGGCGATCACCGACGACGAGGCGCTCGACGCGTTTCACCGCGTCACGCGCCTGGAGGGGATCATCCCCGCGCTGGAGAGCTCGCACGCCCTCGCCTGGGCGCTGCGCAACCCCGACTCCGAGCTCGACGTCATCTGCCTCTCCGGCCGCGGAGACAAGGATCTGGCCGAGGCGCTGACGGCGCTGGCGAGGCTGGAGAACCGTTGAGCGGGACCGAGGCGATCGCCGAGGCGTTCGCCCGGGCCCGCGCCGACGGGCGGTCGGCGGCGCTGATGCCCTACCTGATGGGCGGCTATCCGAGCCTCGACGCCTCGTGCGAGATCGGACTGGCCTACGCCGCCGCGGGAGCCGACATCGTCGAGCTCGGCGTGCCGTTCTCCGATCCCCTGGCCGACGGTCCCGTGATCCACGCCGCCGCGACCGCGGCCCTGGGTGCCGGCGCGACCCTCCCGGCCGTGCTCGACGTGGCGCGTGTGATCGCCGAGCGGGTTCCGGTGGTGCTGATGTGTTACGCCAACCCGATCCTCGTGCGCGGGCTGGCGCGGTTCGCGGACCTGCTCGTCGCGGCCGGCGTCAGCGGGCTGATCGTCCCCGATCTCCCGCTCGAGGAGGCCACCGACGCCCGCTCGGCGTGTCGTGACCGGGGAGTGGCGCTCGTCCCGCTCGCGGCGCCGACCACGCCGCCCGAGCGTCTGGAGCGGATCGGGGTGGCCGCCAGCGGGTTTCTGTACGTGGTGTCCCTGACCGGCACCACCGGCGAACGCGCCGCCGTCGACGGGGCGCTCGGCACCCTGATCGCGCGGACCGCCGCCCACACCGATGTTCCCGTGGCGGTCGGGTTCGGCATCTCGACCCCCGAGCAGGCGGCGGCGACCGCCGCCGCGGGCGCCGACGGGGTGATCGTGGGCAGCCGGCTGGTCCGCGCCGCCGGCGAGGCCGAGGATCCCGCGCAGGCGGTGGGCGAGCTCGTGCGCGGCTTCTCGGTAGCGCTCTCCCGATCTGCACTCGGTTAGGATCTGCGACCCATGGGCTTGGTACTCACCGCCACCGGCGGGCTCTGCATCTGGATCGTCGTGTGGGCGCTGAACGTCAGTGGCCTGGATGCGTTCCTGATCACCATCTCGATCGTGCTGATCGGGCTCGGAGTCCACACCGTCCTCCCGTCCCTGCCCGGCCGGCGGGACTAGTCCCCGGCGTGATGCGGGGCGCGCCGCTCGTACGGCCCCGTGCGGCCTGGCTCGGGATGGTCGTCGCCGCCGTCGCGCTCGCGGGGTGCAGTACGCAGGGCAGCAAGTCCTCGGTCACCGTGGCGGGCCAGACGCTGGCGATCTACGCCAGCCAGCCACCGGGCGACGCCGGCGGCCAGGCGGACGCCGACGTGCTCGACGCCGAGCAACTGGCGCTGCAGCAGAACGGCACGACGGTGGGCCGGTTCCACATCGACTTCTTCAAGCTGCACGGGGCGGAGCTGTCGGACAACGCCCGCACCGCGGTGCAGAACAAGTCCGCGATCGCCTACCTCGGCGAACTGGCGCCCGGAACGTCGCAGATCTCGGTGCCGATCACCAACGAGCTCGATCTGCTCCAGGTGACCCCGGCCGACACCGCGATCTACCTGACCCAGCCGACCTCCGCCGTCAGCGGAGCGCCGAGCACGTACTACCCCTCCCGTTCCAGCTACCACGACACGTTCGCCCGCGTCGTTCCCAGCACCGCCCAGGAGGCGAAGGCGCTCGTGGCCGAGATGCAGACGCTCCACCTCACCCGGCTGTACGTGTCCGACGACGGCCAGCCCTACGGCGCGTCGATCGCGCTCGAGGTGCGTCAGGATGCCGCGTCGCACGGCCTCACCGTGGGGTCCAGCGCGGCCGGCGCCGACGCCGTGTTCTACGGGGGCACGCCTGGCGCGGCCGCGACCGCAGCCGTGAACCGGGCAGCCGCCGCAAGTCCGCAGGCCAAGCTGTTCGTGCCGTCGGCGCTGTACGACGACTCGTTCGTCGCCGGGCTGGGCGCCGCCGCCCAGGCGAACCTCTACGTCTCCTCGCCCGGCTTCACCGCCCGCACCCTGACGCCCGCCGGCCGGCGCTTCGGACTGGCGTTTCGCACGGCGTTCGGCCACGCGCCCGCGCCGCAGGCGATCTTCGGCTTCGAGGCGATGTCCGCGGTGCTCGCCGTGCTGCGCGAGGCCGGCGCCAACGCCGCCGACCGGGCGATCGTCGTGTCCGACTTCCGCTCGCTGCATGATCGACAATCGGTCCTCGGTACGTACTCGATCACCGGCGGGGACACGAGCATCGCACCGTTCATCTTCGCCTCGCCGCGGGCGGGAAGACTGGTCCCCCGCGCCTCGGGCTGAGCCGTACGCGCCGCCGTTCGGATGTTGCACGCGATCCGTCCTCGGCTCCAGCGCGGGATCGCATTGGCGGGCGCCGCGCTCGCCGGCAGTGGCCTGCTCGCCGCCTGCGCCACGAGCGCTCCGGCCCACAATCACGTCTCTGGCTACCGGCTGACGATCTATGCCAGCGTCCCGTTCGACGGGCCGTCGAGCATCACCGCGCGCGCGGTGATCGGCGGGGCGGAGATGGCGCTCGACGCGGCTCACCGCAGGGTCGGCAGCTACCGCATCGTCCTGCGCGTCGTCAACGACGCGACCGTCCCGAGCCGGGGCTGGGATCCCGGCCAGACCTCGGCGAACGCCCGCCGAGCCGTCGCTGACCCGAGCACGATCGGATACATCGGCGAGGTCAACTCGGGGGCGAGCGCCATCTCGATCCCGTTGCTCAACCGCGCCGGGATTCCCCAGGTCAGCCCGTCGAGCACCGCGGTCGGACTGACCACCGGCGGGCCCGAAGCGGCTCCGGGAGAGCCCCAGAAGTACTACCCGTCGCTGACGCGCACGTTCGCGCGGGTCGTGCCCAACGACGCCGTGCAGGCAGCGGTCCAGGCGCGGCTCCAACGCCAGCTCGGCTGCCGGCGGACCGCCGTGCTCGACGACGGGGAGGTCGATGGCCGCGACGGCGCGATGAGCTTCGCGGTCGCCGCCCACGCCGCCGGCATCCGCGTGGTCGCCAATGACACGTTCAACCCGCGGGCGGCCAACTACCGCTCGCTCGCCGCCTCGGTCGCTCAGAGCGGCGCCACCTGCGTGCTGATCAGCGCGCTGCCCCAGAACAATGCGGCGCTGGTGAGCGAGCAGGTCGCGCGCGCGGTGCCCGCCGCTCGCATCTTCGGATGGTCGGGGCTCGCGGAGTCGACCTACACCGCCCGGCAGTACGGCGGGATCCCCGGGTGGCTCGACCCCCGGATGATGATCACGGTGGCCGCGCTCGCCCCGCGCCTGTACCCGCGCGCCGGCCGGCGGTTCCTCGCTGCCTACGCCCGGCGCTACGGTCACTCCCAGCCCGACGCGATCTACGGTTACGAGGCGATGAGCCTGATGCTCGCGGCGATCACCCGCGCCACCGACGAGGGCACCGCCGGGGCGATCCGCACCGGGGTCCGGCGGGCGATCTTCGCCACCCGCGACCGCCACAGCGTGCTCGGGACCTACAGCATCAAGTCGCGCGGAGACACGTCGCTCGACCGCTACGGGGTCTACCGGGTCGTCGACGGGCGGATGGTGTTCTGGAAAGCGCTCGCGCCGTGACGCGCAACGCCTCTCGGTCGTGCTCGAACGCCCGGCGCGGAGGAGGCTCAGCAACCGCTCCTCCGCCTCTGACCGCGTGATCGAGGATCCGCTCACGCTCTGGAGCACCGACTGCAGCCGTCCGCGCCCGTGGTGGCCGTGGGTGCGGGCGAGCAGCTGGGCGAGCTCACCGAGGCCGAGAATGCCATCGACCGCGGCATCGTCGTGTTTGCGAATTCGCCGGGACTTCCGGTCACGCACGCGAGTTCCAGCAGCGACAGCGCCCGTTGCCACGAACGCCGCCGTTTTTCACAAACCTGTGGCGCTCCGCGTGCAAGCCGCCACACCTACCGGCCCTGCAGCAACCGCATCTCCTCGGGGGGCGCGAACCCGAGCTCGGCGCTCGCCTCCGCCATCCCGCTGTCGCGCGCCTCGTCGGCGACCGCCGCCGCCACCGCCGGGGCGACCTCGCGGTTGAACACCGACGGAATGATGTAGTCCTCGCGGAGCTCCTCGCCGGCCACGATGTCGGCGATCGCCCGTGCCGCCGCCGTCTTCATCGTCTCGGTGATGTGGCCGGCGCGGACGTCGAGAGCGCCGCGGAAGATCCCCGGGAAACAGAGCACGTTGTTGATCTGGTTGGGGTAGTCCGAGCGTCCGGTGGCGAGGATCCGCACGTACCGGGCCGCCTCCTCGGGCGAGACCTCGGGATCCGGGTTGGCCATGGCGAACACGATCGGGTCCGGGTTCATCTTCTCCAGCGCCTGCGCCGGGATGACCCGCGCGCCACTGAGCCCGATGAGGAGATCGGCGCCCTCGATGACGTCGGCCGGGCCGCCGTC
>CAVSVH010000005.1:0-141378 GCA_963731395.1 uncultured Solirubrobacteraceae bacterium | reverse complement strand
GGGCGTGCAATTGCCACTCAGCGGAAATTTGGTAGCGTGACTACTGCCCAGACAAGTCAGGAACGGTAAGTACCGTCATTACTTTGCCGCTTTGCCATGTACGCTAAGCTAAAAATATGTCAGGAGTGTGTATGGCAAAGCGCTTAGGAGTTTTCTCCTGCGCCAGTTGTCGTGCTATCCACAATTCTATCTGCGATCTGTGGATGCTGCCTCTATCGACCAGGGGAAACACTTCGCTCTGCTCCAGGACGACCTTTATCAGCTCATCGCGACGGTTGGGGGCAAGCAATCTTTCCTGATCTCCCTGCTCTTTGATGAGGGTAATTACGTCGTTGATGGTATCGCGAATCGCCCTCACCTCGCTCTGGATGGTGATGCTATCTTTCTCCACGGCCAGGGCCACGCCACGCTCGTTCAACGCCAACAAGAGGGAAGTAAGTTGCCTGGCCAATCTCTGCTCGCTAGCATCTGGAAATAACTCTAGAGGAAGTTGCGTGACCAGGTGCGCGGCCTCGGAGAGCAGGGTAGACAACGTCTCTATCATCTCAAGTGGCGGCTCGTGCTTATCAGTACTCATAGACATCAACCCCCGATTTTTTATAGGTGCCACTTTCAGCCTTCTTTCCCCTTCATGTTTTCTTATATCGTAGAGCTAGCAAGCGGTACAATCTGAATAATAAACTTTGCACTTCTTACGCATCGTTTGACTACATGGCGCGTACTATATAGTAAAATATACTGTACAAATACGAAAAAGGCATCAATAGAATTACTGGGATTTTGCTCAGTTTTTACAAAAGGAGGTGTGTCTACCCTTATTCTAAGGTAGACACACCTCTCAGAGGGAATTTCACGCCACTCACAAGAGGGACTTCACCTTATAACTGTATCAAGTTATTATCGATCGCGTAGCGTACTGCCGCGGTACGCGATGTGACCCCAAGCTTACTATACATCGAGCGCAGGTAGGAGTTGATGGTCGCGGGAGTGAGCGCCAGTTGCTGGGCGATCTGGGCATTGGTGAGTCCCTGAGCGAGGCAGCTGAGCACGTCAAACTCGCGCTTCGTCAGGCCAGCATGCTTCGGTTGAGTCAGATCCGTAGTTTGAGATGGTTTGGAGTGCTTTTCGGTGAGAATGGACGAATTAAGAGAGGATGGAACAGCATCCAATAGCGTCAGCACCTCTTCGGGCTGCATCGCTCGCCCTTGTTCCCACAGCGCGGCGAAGCTCTGCTCTCCGAGACTCTCGCGCACTGTAGCGACCAGGGGCGCGCGATTGTCGAGCATGGGCTGTGGGATCTCGACATGGGCGGATCGCGAGAACTGCTCGCTTGCGCCCCAGAGCTGCGCCGCCCATTGCATCCTTTCCTGTGCCGCGACGATGGTGGCCAGACTTTCCAGGCAGGCGACGATGGCCTCCTGCGTCTTTAACGAGCGAGCTGTACTTATGCAGCGTGCGGCGAACGCGCGGGCGGCATGGTAGTTCTGTTCGCGCGCCGCCAGTTGGGTTAAGAGAGCATAGTCACTCATCAAGCCCTCCTGGTCGCCCATTTGCTGGAGATCCTGCAGCGCCTCCAGCAGCAGGAAGCGAGCGCGGCGGAGATGACCGGCATTGAGCGCGATCTGGCCCCAGAAGGAGAAGTAGCTTCCCAGCGACCACGAGGCTCCCACCTGCTCAAACATCTCGATGCCCTGTTGAATAAGGACGCGGGCCTGCTCATCGTTGTTTTGCGCCACCGCGACATCGGCCAACATCATACGGATCAGTCCGTTCATACACAGGTCGCCTTCATCTTCAAAGATAGCAATGCCCTGCTCATGCAGTTGCCTGGCCCTCGCGTAGTCGCCCTCGTAGAGGGCAACGGAGCCATTCATACAGTGCAGGGCTCCCACGGCCCACTTATCGCCTGCCTGTTTCACGAAAGCAAGCGTCTCCTGTGCCAGCGCGCGCGCCGCCGCGACATCGCCCAGAGCGAGCAGGCCATGAACCAGCATGTAGACGGAGGCCGAGAGGTTGCGCACATCCCCCGATGCTTTGCAGAGCGGCACACTCTCCTGGCAATACAGAAATGCCTGCTCGCTCTGCCCCTTAAAACCAGCGAAGACGCCTGCCAGCGAGATCACCTTGCCGCGCACATTGCCTGGCAAATTCTGTATGCCAGCGGCAAGTGCGCGCATTGCCCATTGCTGCCCTTCCTGAAGCAGGCCATGCATATACCAGAACCAGCCGAGCGTGCCTACCATATGGGCCAGTTTCGCCCGCTCACCACTCTCCCATAGAAAAGTGAGGGCGGCGCGCATATTCTCCTGCTCCTGTTCCAGCCGCGCCAACCATAAGCGTTGCTGGTGGTGGTATAACTGCGGCTCGGCCTGCTCCGCCAACGTGATATAGTACGCGGCGTGTGCCTGCTGGACGCGCTCCAGTTCCCCACTGGCGAGCAGCAGTTCGCGCGCGAACTCGCGAATGGTCTCCAGCATATACAGGCGCGGTTCCTGCTCCTCCTGGTCGCTCTGTTGCAGCAGGCTCTTGTCCACGAGTTGCGCTACAAGGTCGAGGGTTGGCGCTGCGAGATCGCCGAGGTGCGCGCAGCAGCCTTCGATGGCCTCAAGCTGACAGCCATTGGCAAAGACCGCAAGGCGTCTGAAAAGCTGTTGCTCATCGGGTGCAAGGAGATCGTAGCTCCAGGCGATGGCGTCGCGCAGGGTCTTCTGCCTCAAGGGAAGATCCTGCCGCCCGCTCGTCAAGAGGGTGAGGCGGGAATTGAGTCGCGAGAGCAGTGCCGCCGGTGGTAGCAGCTTGATGCGCGCCGCCGCCAGTTCCAACGCCAGTGGCAAGCCATCAAGCTTAGCGCAAATCTCCGCGACGATAGTGGCGTTCTCCTGTGTCAACTGGAAATCAGGCCTCATGGCCTGTGCCCGTTCTAAGAAGAGCCTGACCGCTGGAGAACGCTGAATCTCCTCGTATGCCAGTTCTTGCCGCAGGTTGGGCACCGACAAGGGCGGAACGGTAAATTCCTGCTCGCTCTGCACATGCAATACCGTGCGGCTGGTCACCAGTATCTTCAGCAGAGGGCAGGCGGCGAGCAGTTCGGTGAGCAAGGGGGCGGCGTCTAGAAGATGTTCGAAGTTATCAAGCAGCAGTAGCAGGCATTTCGAGTGGAGGTAGGCTTTCAGGTGCTCCAATAGTGGATAGTCCTCGCTCTCACGTAGTTTCAGGGCATGGGCGAGAGTCGGCAGGACCAGTTCAGCATCACTGACAAAGCCCAGCGGGACAAGAAAGACGCCGTCGGCAAAGTTGCTCCATAGTTCCGCCGCTACCTGCAAACCCAGCCGCGTCTTGCCCACGCCGCCGGGGCCGACGAGCGATAGCAGACGCGTGTCCTCGCGCAGTAAAAGAGCGCGAATTGTGCTGATGGCCTCTTCACGACCAATCAGCGGAGTCAGGGTCATAGAGAGATGGTGGCGTTGGACGTAGTTATTTGTTTCTGCAATCAAAGAAGATTTGATGACCTTCACAACCTGATTGTTTTGCATCCCTGCATTCCTCCTCAAATACATGTTTTCCGCTTATAAAGATAAAAAAGAGCTAATATCTTCAGAATAGCCGCTTTTTGTTTAATGCTATTCTAAAGGTAGAAATGGAGAAGATAAGCAAGATGTTTTTCGCTCGTAAAACGAGTATAGCGCACTTTTTAAAAGAAGACAAGGCCAAATATTTCCTCAGATAGAGATATTCAATATAGAACCCTTCAGTGCGCTGAAGGGTTCTATGCTTTTCTCAGGATTAGCATGTAGAAAAGGGAACTATTGAGATAACTTATAAGTATCTCACCGTTGCAGGCCCCAGCGTTCGCGCAGGCTGCGTTCGAGGGTAGAGAAGATCAGGGTATCGATGGCGACTCCGATGGCGATAATGACGAGCATGACCGCGATGACCTGCGACGCATCGTTGAGGTCGCGGCCATTGTTGAGCAGGTTGCCCAGGCTCAGGGTGAAATAGAGCAGTTCCGCCGCCATGAGCGAGCGCCACGCGAACGTCCAGCCCTGTTTGAGTCCACTGATGATGGAGGGAAGCGCCGCTGGCAGAATGACCAGGCTATAGAGCGCCTGGCCGCGTGTGCCCAGCGTGCGCGCCGCCTTGAGATAGATGGGCGGCGTATTCTTTATGCCGCTCTCTATGCCGAGGGTGATGGAGAAGAGCGCGCCCATCACGACGACGAAGATAATTGCCTGCTCGGTCAGTCCGAACCAGAGCACGGCGAGCGGCAGCCAGCACACGCTCGGTAGCGCCTGCAGACCCAGGATCAGCGAGCCAACCGTCTCCTCTACTACGGAGAAGCGCCCGACCAGTATTCCGAGCACGGTGCCCAGGACGAGCGAGATGGCGTAGCCAATCGCTAGACGCTGCAGGCTTACCAGCGCCGCCTGAATAAACTGGCCGCTGGCGATGCCGTTTGTCAATGAGCTGAAGACATCGACCGGTCCTGGCAGGGCGTAGGATGGCCAGATATTCAGGTTGACGACTACCTGCCAGAGCAGCAAGAGAGCGGCGTAGAAGGCCAGGCGGCGTATCCATATGGCCAGCACGCTCCTCGGTGCTGTACGCACAACGGAACTACTTACCTCTGCCATCGATCTCCTCCTGCTCCTCTATGGCCTCTTTGAGAACAGCCAGAATCTCCGCCGTGACATCCACTAAGGCGTGATCTTCTAATAAGCGCGGCCTCGGCAGATCGATGCGAAACTCGCGCACGATGCGCCCTGGTCGCGGCGAGAAGACAAGCACGCGATCGCCCAGCGCAACCGCCTCGCGCACATTGTGGGTCACGAACAGAATAGTCTTGCCCGTGCGCGACCAGATTGCCTCGAGTTCCGCGTGCAGCCGATCGCGCGTCAAAGCATCCAGCGCGCCAAACGGTTCGTCCATCAGCAGAATCGCGGGGTCGATCGCCAGCGCGCGGGCAATGGCGACGCGCTGGCGCATGCCGCCGGAGAGCTGGTGGACGTAGCTTTTCTCGAAACCTTGCAAATGCACCAGTTCTATAAAGTATTGCGCGATCTCCGCACGTTCTCTAGGCTTTACGCCGCCTTGCAGTAACCCGAATTCAATATTGCGCTGCACATCCAGCCAGGGAAACAGGGCCGCCTCTTGAAAGAGCAGCACCCTTTCAGTGCCTGGTCCCTGTACCTTGCGTCCGTTGGCGCGGATCTCGCCACTGCTCACCGACTCCAGACCCGCGATCATGCTAAGCAGCGTCGATTTCCCGCAACCGCTGGGTCCCAGCAGGCAGACGAACTCGCCTGCTGCGACCTCCAGGTTGATCGGGCTGAGCGCCTGAACGGTCTGTTGGCGGCTGGTGAATGTTTTGCCCACGCCTTCGATCGAGAGAGAGACACCGCCCGGTTTTAGCGTAGGAAGTGGGTTACGTTGAGACTCTACCCGCTCTAACGATGAATGACCAGCCATGCTCGTTTTTCCTTTCATATATTGCAGTAGGGATGGGCCTTGCGTCCATCCGGCCCGGTGCCAGGTTATGATGAACCGGATGGACGCAAGGCCCATCCCTACTAAGTGTTTATTGGATTCCTGTGACCGCGGTTAACCCCCTTGACGAAAGGACGGTATTCAGGTCATCGAGGCTGTAAATTTTACTGAGATCGGGCCTGCTCTTTCCCAGGAAGCCAAGCGCATAGGCGCGATTGGCCGACTCGACCAGCGTGCTTGCCAGTGGATCGTAAGTGATATCGAGGTCGGAGAAAGACTGGGTTAGCTCGCTTGCTGGCAGCGGTGGTTGACCCGTCAGAGTCTGAATCTCTTTGTTCACAATATTCTCCGCGCTGAGCGGGTTTTTCTGAATATAGGTGACGGTATCGACGTGCGCCTGCAAGAACTTCTTCACCAGGTCGGGATGCTGGTTATAGAAGGACGTACTGACGACAACGTTAGTGGTGACAAACCTGTTGCCGGGCCAGAGCGTGCGCTCATCGACAAAGACCGTGCCGTGGCCTTCGACGACCAGGCGCGTGGCCCAGGGTTCTGGCACCCAGGCACCATCGATCCTCCCCTGTTTGAAAAGGGCCAGGATATTGGCATTGTCGGTCGGAACGATCTGCACGTTGCCACCCTTGTCAGCCGTCTTCAGGCCGTGCTGCTGCAGGTAGTAGCGCAGCGAGATATCCTGTGTGCCACCAAGCTGCGGCGTCGCGAGCTTTTTATTGGCGAGATCCTGGGGCGACTTGATATTGGCTCCCGGACGCACTACGAAGAGCGCGCCTCCACTCGCGGCACCGGCGATAATGTGCAGCGCCGTTCCCTGGCTTTTGATATAGCCGTTGATAGCAGGATTGGGGCCGACGTAGCCGATATCAATGCTATGCGCGAAGAGCGCCTCGATCAAGGATGGGCCAGCGTTGAACGTTGTTGTGTGCAAATCGACGTTCGAGCCAAGGGCGCTGGCGAATGTGCCGCGCGCCACGCCGACCAGCGCGACGGCATGCGTCACATTCGGAAAATAGCCGAGGCGCACGACGACTTTACCGTTGCTGTCGGTAGCGCCTGAACCTGTAGCATTGCAACCAATCAGGGCGAAGGCCAGCAGCGCCAGAAGCGCGACGATGTGCCAATGTCGTGGGAGTAGTCGCTGCATAAGACGGTAAACTCCTTTGCTTTGATGCTTGAAACGTCATGGAAAAATTCATTTACGCATAGCTTCGATCAGTACCTGTGCCACCTCGGGCCGCGAGAACTCAGGTGGAGGCAGAGTTCCTGCTTGCAAGAGCTGGCGTACTCTGGTTCCACTCAATGCGACATGTTGTTCGCTGGAATGGGGGCAGGTTTTTGCTGAGGCCATAGCGTCACAGACTCTGCAATAAAATGTGTGGTCGAAGAACATCGGCGT
Source organism: uncultured Solirubrobacteraceae bacterium (assembly GCA_963731395.1). Classification (GTDB taxonomy): domain Bacteria; phylum Actinomycetota; class Thermoleophilia; order Solirubrobacterales; family Solirubrobacteraceae; genus Palsa-465. The sequence continues at coordinate 134,480 of CAVSVH010000005.1, read as the reverse complement.
GATGCCCAGTTCTTCTGCTGAGAACTCGGCGAAGATGTAGTGCGCGTCGTACGTGCCGTAGTAGTTCCCCACGCCTGCGTGATCGCGGCCTACGATAAAGTGCGAGCAGCCATAGTTTTTACGGATGAGCGCGTGGAAGATGGCCTCGCGTGGTCCCGCGTAGCGCATGGCGGCGGGCAGCACACCCAGGATAACGCGTTCAGCTGGATAGTAGTTTTCGAGTAAGACGGTATAACAGCGCATGCGTACATCTGCGGGAATGTCGTCGCCCTTGGTATCACCGATGAGCGGATGAAGGAAGAGCCCATCGACCGTCTCCAATGCGCACTTCTGGATGTACTCGTGCGCGCGGTGGACAGGATTGCGCGTCTGGAAGCCGACGACGCGCTTCCAGCCCCGCTCGGCGAAGAGCTGGCGCGACTGCGTGGGCGTGTAGCGATAATGAGCGAACGCCTGTGGAAATGGCCCCACAGTGCGTACCGATCCGCCTAGCAACACGTCTCCCTGTTGATAGAGTACCTGGACGCCCGGATGCGCGTCGTCGGTTGTGCGATACACCTGTTGGGCCTCAAGCTGTTTGTCGTAAGAATACTTCTCCTGCAAGTGCAGGACTGCGTAGAGCGCTCCCTCCGCATCGACAAGGGCGAGCTGCTCTCCCTCTTTGAGTTGTGCGGCCTGCTTCGTTGAGGTTGAGAGCGTGATCGGAATAGACCAGGGCAGACCATTGGCGAGATGCATGCTGTTGAGTACGCTCAGGTAGTCATCTCGCTGCAAGAAGCCATCCAGGGGACTGAAGGCACCGACCGCCAGCATCTCAAGATCGGCGATCTGACGCGAACCGATAACGACTTTGGGCAGGCTATGGGCGCGCTCGCGCAGTTCGGCCTGCTCTTCGGCATCGGCCTGGTTCAAAATAAGGGCTCCCCCGTGAGGAGCAATCAAAGCGTCTGTCATGCTCTTTCTTTCCGCTCTTTCGTATGCTTTACAGTACAGGCTGTTGATCGGATGGCAGTAGGAATTCAGGGCTAAGATACTCCAGTTCCACTAGTTTAGCAAAGATGCGGGTGAGGCTCTCCTCCAGCGTCTCTTTGTCGGTCTCGACGACCAGTTCAGGCTGTTCTGGTTCCTCGTAGGGATCGTCCACGCCGGTAAAGTTTTTGATTTTCCCTTCGTCGACGAGCTTGTAAAGACCCTTCACATCGCGTTGGCGGCATACTTCGAGCGAGCATTTCACGTAGATCTCTACGAAGTTGCCGATCTCCTGACGCGCCCATGCCCGCGCTTCCCGGTAGGGCGCGATGGCGGCGGAGATGGCGATCACGCCGTTGCGTGTGAGCAGGCTGCACACGAAGGCAATGCGCTTTATGTTGGTATCGCGGTCCTCGCGACTGAAGCCCAGTCCCTTGCTGAGATGGGTGCGTACAATATCACCATCCAGAATCTCGACATTGCGTCCATGCTGTTGCAGACGCTGTGCAATGGCTTCCGACAGGGTACTCTTGCCAGCCCCTGAAAGGCCGGTAAACCAGATCGTGAATCCGGGATTTGCCATAAAAATAGCTCTCCTCCTCGTGTACAAATAGGTGAATAGTAGCCGCCTGAGCTAAGCTTTCATAGCTTTCAGACAGGCGACATAGGTAATTAGAGCGCGTACGCTTCGTAGAGCCGCCACTCGGGGTCAAGATCGAAGGTGGCGATCGCTGTATCGCCTGCTCTGCCACGGCGCAGAGAGATGCGTGAATGCTTGCCATCGACTAGTATCCAGGCATCATGCCCGGCATCGTAGCTACAGTCCTGCAGCCAGCTGGTATCGGCAACAACCTCCTCCTGGACACGCCCGACGGTATCCAGGCGCACCAGCAGTGCCCTACCATGTACGGTGTCGGCGACAGTGAAGTGCTGCCCGTCCAGGATGCGCACCGAGTGGGGATGGTCCAATCCCTCCAACACGGTCTGCCAACGCCCCGTCTCGCGCTCGATGGCGATCACCCTGCCCTGGTGAAATAATGTTGCCAAGATGCGCCCATCGGGCAGTTCCGCTGCTGAGTTGACGTGCGTCGTCTGCTCCAACGTCCCGTACTTAATCGTGCGGTGATCGGCCTCTTTATCGATCAGGCGCAACTCTCCGTCGGGCTTGCGCTCAAAGCCATGCTCGGTTGCCCACCAGGTCCACACGACTTCGCCATTGCGGTCGAACTCCACCAGCAGATCCAGCCCCGTACTGGCGACAAGATAGCCACTGCGCGTGCGTGAAATGGAGTGCAGGGCGCTAAATAAAGGCGAAGCGATAGCATCCTCGCGTAGCACATTCAGATCTGCTTCGATCTCGTGAATGCTATTGAAAGCGGTGATGAGAAGTCCCCGCTCTGATCTGACGATGCCAGCGGCGGCGCTAAGTTCAAGAGTCTTCTGTGAACAGCCCAGGTCGTCGATCAAGCAAAGCAGTCCTCCCAGGTCCTCATCTGGCTTCTTATAGCTACCCAGAACGGTGAGGGGACATTCCTGACTCGTTTCGGACCAGTGCTTCTTTAGCGCTGAGTGCTTTGTGGAGATACAACTGACTAATAGTTTCATGCGCCTGCTCGTAAGCCTTTCCTTAATGTTGATTTTTTAGATCAACTTACTTATTTCGAAATATACCTGAGAAAACCTTTATTGTCAATGTGTAGGATCGTACTTAATTAGTGCTGATTTTGTGCTAAACTTCACATAGCGGTATGGAATTTTTCGTGTATCATCATATACCTTTCTGTCGGCGTTCTCCCCAAATTGTCCCAAAAAAACGTCTTTCCTTGCCTTTAGCTACGAGAGTGGTTACTATGCTCGTGTGTGGAATTGCTCCGTCCCCCAGAATGGAGTTGCGCTTTTACTATATCCTGAGTAACGAAGGAGGCCGCTTCTCGCTGGCCCGCTAAGTATCCTCACTTGAGAGCCCGCTAGGCGATGCAAAAAAATGAAGTATGGCAGAAAACGAGTATGGTTGCTCGTCATTATCCTTATCCTTGTGGCGCTGGCCTTTCCCTTCGTCGCAGATGTCTCCAGCATAGCGGTAGAGGTTCTGCTGCTGACAGGAGCCGCCGCCGCATGGAATATTTTTTCCGGCTACACTGGCTATATCTCGCTGGGGCAGGCGGCTTTCTACGGACTTGGCGGCTATACCATGACACTAGTGAGTCAGGATTGGCATCTGCAGGGGGATTATGGCCTCTTTCTCCTGCTGCCCCTGGCAGGCCTGGTTGCCAGCGCCTTCTCCATTCCCCTGGGCTGGATCGCACTGCGCACCCAGCGCTATACATTTATGGTCATCACTATCGCCTTCTTCTTTATTTTCCAATTGCTGGCATACAATCTGGGAGGGATCACCGGAGGATCATCCGGCATCTTCCTGCCGTCGCCGAGCTGGAGCGCTGACCTTGCGAACATACCGTTCTATTATGTGGCACTTGCGCTCGTGCTGCTCATTGTGCTGGTCTCGTGGCAGTTGCGACATACGCAGTATGGACTGGTCCTTTTAGCCACGCGTGATGACGAGGACCGTGTGCGTGGCCTCGGGCATCGTATAGAATGGCATAAGCTAGGGGTCTACGTGCTCTCGGCATTCTTTATTGGCATGATCGGCGCGCTAGCGGCGTACTTTTCTGGTTATATCAACCCCTCCTCAGCATTCGATCAGACGCTAGATATCACTATCGTCACTATGACGTTCTTCGGCGGCATTGGAAGTATATGGGGTCCAATTGTGGGTGGTCTACTCCTGGAGCCGTTGCAGGGATATTTGACGGAGCAGTTCAGCACGACAGCGGCCAGCCTCAATCAGATTATCTTCGGCTGCCTCCTGCTGCTGGTCGTTCTGCTCTTCCCACAGGGCATTGTCCCGTCGCTCCAGAGACGCTGGCTGGCGTGGCGTGCCTCACGTGCAGAGGTCGATAGCAGGCTGGCGACGCTTGCCGCACTCACCAACTCACTGGCTCTTTCTTTCGCGACCAATGGTACATCCATCCCACAGGCCCAGATGGCGACCGTTACAAGCCTCCAGCTCACCTCACCTATCCCTGTTGCGCCAGTCCAGGCCACCCCATATACCGCCGAACGCCTTCTCGAAGAGTTCGGACCTGTATCAGTACTGTCGGAACAGGTTGTTCCACACATCTCTGAGCATCCTACCGATCAGTTCGTAGACCACCCTATCGAGCAGCTCGAACCTGTATCTGCGTTGCCGGAACAGGTTGTTCCGCCTATCTCTGAATATCCCACTGAACAGTTTGAAGCTGTATCAGTATTGCCAGAACAGGTTGTTCCGCCTATCTCTGAATATCCTACTGAACAGCTTGTAGAGCGTCCTGTTGAACAATTTGAGCCTGTTTCTACCCACTCGGAACAACTTGTTCCGAGCATTCCCGAACGTCCTATCGAACTGTTCGATCTGCTCTCTATGCCCGCATCGTTGAAGGCGCAGAGGATGAGGGCGTCGCGTCTGATACCGATGCGCGGTGATGATCCAGTGCGTGTGCCGGAGGAAAGTGTTCCTACATCTCCTATTTCCTGGCGCTGCCCCAACTGCAAAGTCCCTTTCTTGCTCAATGGCGATACCTGTTACTGCCGCCGCTGTGGCTTGACGCGTTCATTGAGCTCTTTAACGCGTTAATACATTGCTAACTATCTCCACTATTCAGACCAACCCTCTACCAGCTGATAACATAAGCTAACCCCTCTTATTGTCAGTAGCTATTGTCAGCCACAATAGCTACTGACAAACTCTACCGTTTTTTATTTACATTACCCGCTTTGTATTTTTAAACAGGCAGAAAATAAGATCCAATACCCGATACATAGCGTATTCATAGACGAGATACTGCGAATCGTCTCTCTATTTAGAAGAGCTTAGCATATATATTCATTTGCGAAAGGAGTAACGACTCAAGCCCGCTTATAGATCTTGTAAGAAGAGGCGAAAAAGGATCGGTTGAAAGAGAACTGAGGCCAGAAATGTTCCGTTCATTGGAAAGCTATTTAAGCCTTGGATGACGTTCTCGACAGATCTATAGTGCCGTTTTGGGTGTTTTGAATTCAAAACTATCTGGCTATTTTAAATACAAATTTCTTATTGTAGAGCATATTTTATTGCAAAAAGCATTGACATTTGTAAATAAATTGGGTAAAGTAACTATTGTTGTTAGTATGCATGCACAATGAACAACAAACGAGTGCAAAATTGATGTATGAGAATAGCACTGCTAAAAGATTTCTCTTCTTATACATTAAGCACTTCAGTAGAGCGAGGAAAAGAAGGTGCGTTGAAAGCCCGGACGACTTTCACAGCGTGTATCTCGGAAGCCAGCTCTCGTGAGGCAACTCACAGCTCCCGTCCTCTTTCTCTCGCTTATGGAACAGGTAAGTAGTAGACTCATCAAGGAAAGGAGTATCTTTCAATGAAACGCGAGATCGAATTCCAGGAACTCAACGACGAGCAGTTGGATCAGGTTGTTGGCGGCGGAGGCAAAGGAATGAGACACCCCTGGGAAGGTTGGGGGCACCGATCTACAAACATCGACGTGAACATCAATATCCAGATTGTGAACGTTTATGGAAAAGACAACTACGTCAATGTAGGGCAGTTTTCCTACCAGAGATCATAAGATCTCTTTATCACCATTACATGCTCACCATTCATGTGCTACTCCCATAGGGAGTAGCATAGTGTCTCTTAAGATATTATTTTACTAAATCAACAAAGCAAGATGGAGAGGAGGGAAAATGATCTCACAACAGAAAAGCTCTATATTTCGCGAAGAGGCGTTGCAAAGATATATTCGCAATAGAGAAAAATCTATTTTACCACGTTTCACCACCCCTCCCATTCTGCTATTTTTCTGGTGTCTGCTCATTATCTTCCTGCTTGGTGGCGCGCTTGCCTGGTTTGAGCAGGTGCCAGTATATGCCACAGGTGGGGGAGTAGTGCCGGATTCAGGCAGTAGCGCGCTTATCTTTATTCCCTATAGCCCTTCTCTCGCGTTGCATGTGGGCGAGCCTGTGCAGGTACAGCTCGCGAGCAACGGCGCGCAACTGTCCGGTAAGGTCACGAGTACCGATCTGCAGCAGTTCAGTCCTGAGCAGATTCGCCAGCGCTACCAGGTACAGGTCGCTGGACCCGCGGCGGTCGTCACGGTCAGCCTCGGACCGCCCTTTACGGCGCAGACCTACGCGGGCAGCGTTCTCAGCGCCCAGGTACAGGTCGGGTCCCGGCGCTTGATCTCCTTCGTGCCTGGACTGAATGCTCTAGCTGCTGAGTAGATGCGTATGATGAGTATCAGGAAGAGATTAATGGCATGAAACTCACCAGGATCAGCGCGCGGCAGCAAGAAGAACTGCTGAAAAAGGCGAAGCGGCTGTATGATGTCGAGAACGAGACAGAGGTTCTGCCCAGGATCAGCGCCCAACGACAGGAAGAACTACTCAAATTGGCGCGGGCCAACGCCGAGGAACAGCTCAGAGAAGCACAGCGCCAAGGCCGAAGAGGAGCAGCGGCGCATCGCAAGCGAGACAGTGATCCTCTCCAGGCTCACTGCCCGCCAGCACGCTATGCTGCTCAGACACGCCCAGATGGATGCAGACACAGAAACTGATACTCCAGCTTCCCTGGCCGCTGCTCCCGACCAGTCTGCAATCCAGGAACAGAGCGAGGAACAGACAGTCCACAGTCAATCAGGAAGATACGGCATCACAACCTCCCGGAGCATACGCCAGCCGAGACACGCGTGCAGGCACCTCCCTGCTCTGCTTCGACACAACAGCCGACACGCAAAGTGCAGCACCGAGAGGCGCGTCCCTGTCCTGTTGCAGGCCAGCATGGTCGAATGCGGAGCCGCCTGCCTGGCGATGGTGCTCAGTTACTTTGGACGCCAGACCAGCATCGCGGAGATCCACGAACACTACGGCATAGGACGCGATGGTCTCTCCGCGCGCAGCATCGCCCAGGCAGCCCGCATGTATGGCATGCGTGTGCGCGCCATCTCGCTCGCGGCGCGGGACTTCGACGCCGTGACCCTGCCCGCTATCATCCATTGGGAGTTCAACCACTTCCTGGTCGTCGAGCGCTGGTCCGCGAAGTACATCCACGTGGTTGATCCGGCGGTCGGTCGTCGGCGCTTAACCACGCAGGAGTTCGACGAGGGCTTCACCGGCGTTGTGCTGATGCTGGAGCCCGGCGTCCACTTCGAGCGCCAGAACAGGACGACGCGCCTGGGATTGGGTACCTATGTCAAGAACTATCTAAAGCAGGCACCCTTTGGAGTGCTCCAGGTGATCGCGGCCTCTTTGCTCCTGCAAGTGCTCGGACTGGCCTTCCCGCTCCTGACAGCGATCGTCGTGGATGACATCATCCCCCTCAAGATGAGCGATACCCTGATGCTCTTCGGCATCGGCATGGTTATGCTGGTGCTGGCCCAATTGGTAAGCAGATTGCTGCGCGGTGCCGTACTGCTGCGCGTGCAGGCGCGCGTCGATATGCATATGATGTTCAATTTCTTCGAGCACCTGCTGAGCCTGCCGCACCGCTTCTTCCTGCAACGGTCCAGCGGCGACCTGCTCACCCGCGTCAGCAGCAACCAGGCCATCCGCGATACAATCAGCAATCAGCTCTTCTCGACACTGCTAGACGGTAGCTTCGTCATCACCTATTTCCTCATCCTGCTCTCGCAGTCGCGGCTCTTCGCCGGAGTTGTGCTGGCGATCGGCGCGCTGCAGGTGCTGCTGCTGCTCAGCACCTCGCACCTGTTCAACGAATTAAATGGGCGCGAGCTGGCCGCTCTAGGCAACTCGCAGGGCTACCTGACCGAGGCGTTGACGGGCATCAAGACCCTCAAGGCAACCGGGGCCGAGCATCGCGTGCTGGAACGCTGGTCAAATCTCTTTATAGAGCAGATGAATATCTCAGTACGCCATAACTACGTCTCGTCGCTGATGGATACGGCGCTATCTACCCTGAACATCTGCGCTCCCTTGTGGCTCGTTCCCGCGGCGATGAGATCGGCGACGTCGGAGAACACCGGACGACGCTCGGCCTCGTAGGAGTCGAGCAGCGGTTCCCCGCCCCACCCCTGGATCGCCGCCGCCAGCTTCCAACCGAGGTTAACGGCGTCCTCGAGACCGGTATTGAGGCCGTAGGCTCCGTACGGCGGGTGCTGGTGGGCGGCGTCGCCAGCGATGAAGATGCGGGCGTGGCGGTAGGCGGAGGCGACCATGATGCGGCCCTCCCAGAAGCGAACCTGGTCGACCGAAGCCTCGAACGGGAAGCCCGTCGCCTCCTGCATCACGACGCGGACGTCGACGGTGTCCCGGTCGGCGTCCGAGGGCACCGGGGCGTGAAAGAAGAATCGGCCGCCGAGGTCGACACGGCCGAAGAAGTGCCACCAGCCCTCGAGCCGGCGCTGCAGCACGCGGTAGGTGGTGGCAGCGGGAAGCTCCTCGAGTCGCTCGTGCAGCTCGGCGGAGCGGAACACGACCAGCATCATCGTCTTGCCGTAGTCCCGCCCCGCGCGCTCGATGCCGGCGCTCTCGCGCACCAGCGACCGCCCTCCGTCACAGCCGACGACGTAGCCGGCGTAGAGCACCCGCGCCTCCTCGCCGTTCGGCGCCGCCTCATCCTCGGCGCTCTCCCAGCTGTGGACCCGCCGGGTCTCACGCGGCGTCGGCGCCACCGTGATCCGGACGCCGGCGTCCTCCTGCTCGACCTCGGTGGCGGTCATTCCGTACAGCGCGGTCGCCGTCGGCAGCTGCGCGAGGCGCTCGCGCAGCACGCCCTCGGTCTGATACTGCGGCAGACGCTCACCCGTCTGGAAGAAGAGCTCCGGCGCGGCGGCCGCCGCCACCGAACCGTGGTAGCTGTAGCCGCTCAACAGGTTCCCGTACGCGGTGATCGTCCCGATCCGGTGCCCGGAGGGCAGGACGCGCGCGGCGCGCAGCTGCTCGAGGCAGTTCCAGAAGTGGAAGTGCTCGACCGTGCGGCCGGTGAGCAGCTGCCCCTTGGGGATGTCCTGCAGCTCGGTGCCGCGCTCGACGAGCGCGCACGCGACGCCGCGCTGCGCCATCTCGACCATGAGCGCCACGCCGACCGGCCCGCCGCCGACGACGACGACCTGAAAATGTTCCTCCATGCGTTCTCCACCTCTGATGGCGCCGCACTGGCCGAGCGCGTTCACCGTAGCACCAGGCCGAACGAAGCGCGGTCAGCCGAATCCAGGTTCGGCGATCACCCGAGCAGCCGGGCGGCTTCCAAGGTCAGCTGCCGGAGCGCCCGGACGAGCTCCGGCAGCCGAGCATCGGTGAGCCGGGCCTCGGGCGCGGAGACGGCCACCGCCGCCGGGGTCTCCCCGCTCGCCGTGCGCTGCACCATCGCCACGGCCGAGATCCCCGGCGTGCTCTCCCCGTGGCTGGTGGCATAGCCGTCGCGTCGGATCTGCTCCAGCTCGGCGAACAGGTCGTCTCGACGAGACACCGTCCGATCGGTGAGGCCGGGGAGCTCGCGCGTCGGATAGAGACCTCGCAGCTCGCGCGCGTCGAGCTCGGCAAGCAGCGCCTTGCCGCCAGACGTCGTGTGCGCCGGGTACATGACTCCGATCCGACCGGTCACCCGCAGCGACCGCTGGCACTCGACGCTGTCCACGAACCTGCAGTCGCTCCCCTCCAAGACGATCAGATGGACCGTCTCATCGGCGATCTTGCTCAGTCGTTCCAGGAACGGGTGCATGACGCCGAGCATGTCCGTGGCGCGGGCCATCGACAGCCCGAGCTCGACCAGCCGCGGACCGGGCCCGTAGGCGCGCGAGCCACGGTCCTGGCCGACGAACCCGTAGGACAGCAGCAGCGTCAACAGACGATGCGCGGTCGAACGCGCCACCCCAAGATCCGCGGCCGCCTCGCTGACTCGGACCGAGTCCCGGTCCCGGAACATCAACAGCAGCCGCAACGCGTTCTCGACCGAGCCGACGCGCTTCTGCGACTTCGTGCGCTCGCCGGCGCGCGCAGCTTCCTGGGTCATGTGCTGAGTGTGGTGGCGGGGTCGGGCGGGTGGAATTGCTCCCGCTCGTCGGGCGCTAGGCCCTGGATTGGTGTTGACACGGGAAAATCCTCCCACGGAGGTGACCGCTTCGGCCGAGCTCCGGCTGCAGGAGCCCGCGAAGCCAACGGATGGATTGCACACCGGGCGATCTTGACTGCGCTCGAAAGCAGCCCGGACGAAGCACCTCCTCGGGCAGACGGAGCCACAGCATCGCAGCGCTCTCGCGACCTACTCTAGGTCGTTCAGAGAAGTGCAACCTTGTGGTTTCGCTGCGGACGGGGATCGGCAGGCGGCGTCGCTCGCCCCCGGGCTTCCGCGTGTGCGTCGGTGCTGCTCGGCTAGCAGTGGGAAGCGATCGATCAGAGCCGCTCCGTGGCGATGCGAGAGCCGCCGAGCCCACGATCCCGACGTCGGACACTGCCGGTGCGGACGAGAACCAGTGGTCGGGTCGCGCGCGGCGAACTGTTGCATCGACCCGGCGGTCCGTAAGTCGATCAACCCCGAGGCAGACGCCGCATGGGCCGCAGTGCTGCTCGGCAAGGCCAAGCAGCAGCGACGCGCGGAGATGGCGAGCTGCTTGCTCAAACGCTTATTGGCCCGGCCTCGAGCAAGCGGGCGATCCGCGCGACGGCTCAGCGAAGCAACAGTGCGCGGACCGGGCGCCGCGTTGGTGGTTTCGCCCAAAAGGAGCGGTCGGCGGCGGGGCACGCGGGTGCCGTTGGCATCGCGTGCGAGGAGAGTCCGCCACCCGCCGGTGCTTGCAGCGATCCAGCTAACGATCGGCCTGTCGAGCGAACAACGCGACTCTCGCCACGGGGCCGACAATCTGCCCCGGATCTGAGTACAACGCGATCGCAACGCTCCACCACGGCGGGGCGAACGTCCCCTCCGGCTCGGCTCTTGAAGCAATTCGAGCGCTCAGGCGACCCGAAACCAGACTGCTGGGATCACGCAGCTCCGGCCATCTCGACGTCGCCCGTAACGCCGGCCGTGGCTGCCGCTTCGGGTCCGGGAGGATCCGGAGCAGAAGCGGCGATCTGGTGGCTGGTGTGGCGACGAAGCAGGTGTCGAGACTCGGGCGCCGTTCATAGCCCCCTTTTGTGAGCTCATCACGTCGCCGGCATATTGCTAATCAATATGATGTCGTTATCGAAGTGGGAGGTATCGACGTGGCAGTCCAAGAGCTGAGCACGAGGGGCCGCGATTCGGTTCATATGACGTGGGTCGTTCGAGGGTGGACGGGGCCAGTAGCAACCCATACCCCCGGCGGCGGGGCGCTGAAGCGCGATCCGTTCTTCGACGCTCGTCCCTACAGCGCTGAGGGAAGGCCGGGAAAGTGTTCCTGGTACTCGCGTTAGGCGGCGGCACGCATGGTTTTCCGTGGTGGTGGTTCATCGTTGCCGTTCTCGTGCTCATCATCGTGGTAGGCCGCTTCTTATCCGGCCGTCGGTAGGGCCGCCTAACGCGGTGAGTCACGTTGTGGAGCTGATTACTCGGCACCGGCGGACACCGGCGCCTTACGGCCGTTGATGACGATTGCCACACGGATCTCCGTTCTGCACCGCTCAGCCTCGAGATGAGCGTGGTCTGGAAGGGTAGGGGCGGGCTAGCCGTGGCTGCGGTGTGAGGACTCCGTCTCTCACGCCTCACTGACCCCCGGACGCGGGGGCGGGGGTTGTCGGGCGTCGACCTATACAGGTCGCGGACGATCGCGTCCGGCGCAATCGCACCAACCACGCGGCGCATCCGAATCTCACGCTCGCAACACCAGAGGTGTCGCCACCGGCCCGCGGCGGCCAGCGACTTCTGCTCCGGTGGAGCCGGCAAGTTGGCAGCAGTCGTAGCTCGTGGCCGGTCCGGCGACAACGCGGCAGTGCGCCGCTCTTCTCCACGAGTCGCGCTGTTGAGGTTGCGCGTGGTGAGCCGTGTCTGGGAGGATCGGGCGGCACTTGGCACCGATCATCACCATCGTTGAGATCGATCGCCCTCCCGAGGTGGTCTTTCCATATGTGATTGACCCACGAACATTTCCAGCGTGGCAGCCGGCCGTCCTCGAAGGCGCCCTCGATCGCGAGGTCTGCGTCGGCGCGATCTGTACCACGACGCGGAAGATCGGCGGCCGAGCGCGAGAGATTCACTCGCGGATCACCGAATACGATCCACCGCATCGTTGGGCCGATCACGGCATCGACGGGCCAATCCGGGGGATCGTGTCCGTCGACGTGAAGCCGCTTGACAACCGCGCTCGCTCCCACGTCACCATTCACGTCGACTTCGAGGGCCATGGCATCGGGAAAGCGCTGGTACCGCTCGTCGTTCGGCGCCAAGCCGCCAGAGAGATGCCCGCCAACGCCCGCCGTCTCAAGGCGGCGATCGAGGCAAGCTAGGCCGCCAGCTCCGGTACGGGCCTGCGGCCCGCTGCTCCTTTCACGCACCACCGGCAGTCTTGAGTCTTCCCGCTGGACCGGCCCGCACTTCTGCTATCGGGCGAAGGCGGTGGTCTCGCGTCCTGAAAAGTCCGCGCCGTTACTACTGGAACCCCGCTGGGCGCGTCTTGACCACCTGAGCACTCGCATCTCGCGCCGGTGCTAGGGATGACCCTCGGTCAGGATGTGCAGGCTCCCGCGCGGCGGTGGGTGCGGGCGTAGATGGCTCGGGCGGTGTGAACGGCTGGTGCTCGATGGTCGGTCGCTGACGTCTCGTCTCCGACGATGAGGACACAGCGTCCCTCGCGAAACAGCACGTTGGCGGCGGGCCCACCATCCAGTCCCACCGATCCGGGGATGCTTGAGAGCGTGAAGCGGCGCACCGTCCCGCCGTGAGCGCGCATGGCCGCGCTGGCCTGGTTGAGCTGGACTGCGAGCTCCCGCTGGGCATCAGAACCGGAGCCCAGCTCTATCACGGTTGACACTCCTTCCCCTTGGTGCGAGCCGGCGTGCACGATCGCGGCCTCGCGAAACCCCGCGTTGCGCAGCTGCTGATCATCGGCGGCTCCGTTGGGGTCACCGGAGTCAAACTGCGTGGGGCTTCGTTGGTCGGTGGGGCCGCTGGTGATCTGAAAGCCGGTCTCCTCGCTCCCGCGGACGGGGTGGGAGTTCAGCCCGAGGCGCTTGCCGGATCCGCTTCCACATCCGACGGTGGCGAGCGAGATCGCCGCTGAGATGGCCAGGCCGGTGAGTAGCCGTCGGACGTCACCGTCCAGACAACTGAAAACTTTCGCAGTGACAGCAATCTGGTCAGCTGTACGGTCGCTGCCCTAACCGCGGCTAGCGGCAATCTCGCCAGCCGCAGCGTCGCCTGGATCCACGCGGTTGCGTGAGCCGGGGCGCCCGGTTCTCAGCGCTGAGCGTGCGCCACTGCCTATGCAGACGGCGGGGCTCACGACTGAGTGGAGCGCTTCTGGGGTCGTCCATTGCAAGCGCGTCGTCGGGACTCGGACGCATGGCTGCTCCTACGACCGAGCGGCAGTCTCTGGCGTTTGCTGGGGAACGCTCGACCGCGGGTCGAGCTAGCGGCGGAACTCGGGAGGGTGCGCTGCTTCGCCGACCGGAAACGGCAGCTGGCGATTCCTTCACCATCGTGCCGCGCTCGTTCCACAACAGCCGTGTCCAGCGGGCTGAAATGGGTTCTCAGCGCTTCTGCTTGACACTGCATCGGCGCCGGAGCAGTCCCCGAGTAACCCATCTGGTCGGTGACGCGGGCGTTCCGCCGACGCCCACTCGATCGGCGCAGCGATAGCTCCGGCTGGCTGACCACGGGCGGATCGTGCCGCCAAGTGTCGTCCGCTCTCCTTTGCAAGCGCGAACGTTCAACCATAGTCTCGCCGCCGCAACGGATCTCGTCGCAGCGGTCCGTGCAGCGACTGGGCGGGAGGCTGCACCACCGCTGCGCTGCGGCGAAGGCACCCTCTCCCTACGCGCGAACCGGAGGGTTTGGTATCGGCGGTGGAGCGGGGGCGTCAGCCTTCTTCCCGGAAGGCCTCCGGCGCCGCTGGGTTCTCGAGGTCAGTGGGGAGCTCACGCCGCGAGTGGATGCCGAGCTTGCGATACGCGTTGCCCAGGTGCAGCTCGACGGTTTTGAGGGTCACGAAAAGTGCCTGGGCGATCTCCCGGTTGGTCTCCCCTCGGCTGGCCAGCGTCGCCACCCGTCGCTCGGTCGGGGTCAGCGCCGCGACGCCGTGTAGCGCGGTCGTGCGCGGCCGTCCCCCGGCGGTGCGGAGCTCTGCCCGGACCTCGGCGGCCAGGCCCTGCGCGCCGAGGGCATCGGCGAGCTCGAGCGCGCGCCGAAGCGGCTCGCGCGCCTCGGTGGGCCGCCGCCCGCGGCGCAGACCGGCGCCCAGCGCGCTTAGCGCCTTGGCGTGTTCAAGGCGGGCCGGCGTTCCCGCCACGGCATCCACCGCTTGGCGCAGATAGTCGAGGCCCGCCTCGCGCTCGAGCGTCCCGAGGACCCGCATCGCACGGGACATGGTCGCGGGCGCGCCCCATCGCCGAGCCAGCTCGAGGTCCTCAGCCGCGAGCGCCAAGGCCTGCTGCTCGCGCCCGACGCGGCCGAGAGCAACCGCGGTCGGCGAGCGCCAGGGGGTGTCGACGGGGTTCACGAGCCACGCGAACCGAGACGCCAGGTCTTCTGAAACGGTGAGCGCCTCGTCGAAGCGGTCCTCGGCGACGAGCAGCGAGAGCTTGCTGTACAGCCAGTAGCGAGTGGGCTCGCCATGGTCTCCGGGATCGCTGGCTGCGTCGAGCGCGCGCCGGGCGCCGTCGAGGTCGCCGCGCTCGCGCAGGACGGCCGAGAGGATCGCGTTGTGATACAGCCATCCCTGAGGGACCCCCCAGATGCCCTCGGCCGAGTTCCGCAGCGACTCCTCGGCTTCGGCGAGCTCGCCACGCAAGTACATCGTGAAGCCGCGCCACAGGGTGGCCGACTTCCTGGACAGAAGCGAGCCGCGATGGTGGGCGTCCGCGAGCGACAGCTCACAGGCCCCGACGGCATCTTCGCGGTCGGAGAGCGCGAGTGTGACGATCGCGGAGGCCGCGAGCATGCTGCTGTCGGCCGCGATCAGCTGGCCTCCGGCCAGCGCTTGGACCGCCAGCTCGGCGCAGGCGTCGCTGGGGCCGCCAGACAGCGCCCAGTCGTGGGCTGCTGCCGCCGCCAGCATTTTCGCCCCGACGCCCGGCCCGATCGGCCCATGTCGGTGACGCTCAAGCCGACTGAGCCCATCGTGGTCGCCGCCCCCGATCAGCCCTGCCATCAACTCGAGCGCCTCGAGCGCGTACCTGGAGTCATCCAACTCCGCGGGGAGCTCGGCCGCCGCTCGACGCGCTAGTTGAGCGCCTCGGGCGGGTTCCCCGGTGAGGATCAGGACGCGTGCGAGTATCTGGGCCGCCACGGCGCGAGGGCTGATCTCTTCAAGCAGCCCATACGCCTCGCTGAGGTGCTCGACGGCGGTCGGACCGCTTGTCAGCGCCTCGGCGCGGCCGAGCTCCAGCAGCAGCTTCGCGCGGCGCTCCGGCGGCGGGGGCTCCCGTAGCGCGCGGGCCAGATACGCGGCCGCGCTCTCGGGCGCACCCTTGTGCAGCGAGGACCGGGCGGCTGTCACCAAGATCCCAACCACCCATTCATGCCCTCGGGTCGGACTGACCAGCAGGTGAGCCGCGATCTGCTCGACGGGAGCCTCGCGATCGGCAAGCAGCCGGGCAGCGCGCTCGTGGGTGAGCGCACGTTCCACCGTTGACATGTCGCGGTGCACAGCCGCGCCGATCAGCGGATGCACGAACCCGAATGTGGGCTGGTCTCGAAGGATCTCCGCGCTCACCAACGCCGCCATCGTTGCGTCGATCTCCTCCAGATCAACGTCGGCGAGCGCGGCCAACATGGAGAGGTCCGCGTCCTCGCCGAGCACTGCCGCGGCGCGCGCCAATCTCGCTGCCTGGTCGGGAAGTCGAGCGAGGCGCACCAGAACAGCGCGCGACGCGGCGCGGGGACCCAGGTCGGCGACGGCGTGGACATGCCCGGCGTGGGGCCTCACCCCCTCAACCTCCAGCGTCTTGAGCAGCTCGTGGAGCATGAGGGGGTTGCCGCCGGTCGCGGTGTGGCAGGCCGTCGAGAACGCCTCGTCGGCATCTTCGCCCAGCCGCTCTTGGACCAGCCGGGCTGCCGCCGGGCCGCTCAGCGGGCCGGGTTGGATCGACACCGTCAGCGGGTCGCTGCTGATCTCATCCAGCGGCGTGGAGTCGATCGCCTGCGCGGGCCGCAGAGTGCACACCACCAGCACAGACAGCCCCTCCAGCCGCCTCACGAGGTAGGCCAAGAACCGCAGCGACGGGAGATCGCACCAGTGAAGATCGTCGACCGAGATCACCAGCGGGCCGTCTGCGCTCAGGTTGACCGCCAGCCAGTACAGGCCATGCAGCGAGGCGAACGACGGGTTCGCCGAGCGGTCGCCGACGCGGCCCTCAGCCACGGGCTCAAACACCTCGCCTGCCGCGGCGGCCGCCCCCTCCAGCGCCGACGCGTCGCACCCTGCCACCGCACGCTCGAACAGCTGGCGTACGACCCCAAACCCGAACTCACGCTCCAGCTCTCCCCCGCGCGCGCTGAGCAGCCGCAGGTTCGCCTCGATGGTCAGCCGGTGAGTCTCGACCAGCAGCCGGGTCTTGCCCATCCCGGCCGCCCCCTCCACCAATACGACGCGCGACCGGCCGCCGGCGACCTCGCCGATCACCGTCCCCAGCGCCGCCACCTCGTCCTCGCGCTCGAGCAATGCTGCTCGGGCGGGGGACCCGGCAAACGCTCCGCTTCCGGCAGTCACGAGCAATGCATCCCGGTCGCTCTCCTCTCCCTACCCGATCGTCCTACGAGCCGGCACGGGCGGGCGGCCGCCGGCAAGTTTTCGGCGGACCATGTCGAACCAAATCCTAGGGTGTCGGTCTAGGGACCGCCCACTTGTGGAGGCGGTATCGGGGCGGGATGCTTGCAGCCATGGAGTCCCCGGCACACGTGGTGCGACTCGAGCTGCGGCTCGACGGCGACTCGCCGACCGGCTGCGCGATCGGTACAGGCGAGGAGGCGCGACGGTTCGCGGGGTGGCTCGGGCTGATAAACGCGGTCGAGGCGCTCGTCACCGGAGAACGCGAACATCGGTCCGACGCTGATGGCGATCTGGCTCGAAGCGAGGCCAGCCGCGACGATGGCATCGTCGCGTAGCCCGAGCAGTGGAGCGCCCGAGGGGCATTGCGTGGCCGGCTACTGACCCCGATGCCAGGGCAACGGTCGCAGCGGACCTGCGGTCAAGTCGCGACTGCTCGCGGGTGTCGCGCCCCGCCGTCGCGCTATTGACCACCGCTCCCCTCCTCACCGTGACCGCCGACCATCTCCGAGCCCGGCTCATCGTCGGGCGCGACGACGCTCGGCGCCCCGCCGATCCGATCCTGCCAGCGGCGCTGGCGTAGCGCCTGGCGCTCGAACCGCGCGGTCGCCCAGCGCATCCGCCGACCGTCAGCGGGATAGCGCCGGCGGGCCCACGGCGATGTCGGCCTCGCCAGGCGCACGACGCCCAGCAGCGCCAGCGGCGGGAAGATCAGCCCCGCGATGCCGAGCATGATCCGGCCCTTGACCAACGCGCCCACCGACAGCCCAAGAACCACGACGACGGCCACCACGACCCCCAGCAGCGAGCCGGTGTCGGTGGCGGTGAGCGGTCGAGCCCCGATCAGGATCAACCCGGCCACGACCGCGGCGATGATCACTGCGTCGACCGACCGCCGGCCCTCGTCGGCCCAATAGACGTCCTCGAGATGCAGCCACAGGGCGTACTCGTCGAGTGTCAGGCCGGCACCGACGCCGAACCCGGCCGCTACCAGGTCCAGCCAGACACCGCTCAGCGGCAGCGCGATCGCCAAAAAGCCGAACAGCAGCATCAGCACGATCCCGAACACGAGATGGTGCACATGCAGTCCACCCGCGGTCTTAACGCTTCCCGGCCACCACGGCACCTTTGGGCTGCGCATCAGCCGGGTGCTCATCCTGATCAGGAGGAACGAGAGCAGGAACGACCCGAGCAGGATCACTCCCGCCCGGGTGGAGCCATGGACCAGCCCCTTCGTGCTGAGCCCGATCGTGATCTCCGCCAGCCCGCCGGTCACCGCCGCTACTCATTCCCGATCGTCGACCGTGGTCGACGACGCGTGTGTCGAGCGATCGAGGTGGCGTCGCCGCCCGGCACCATGTGGTCCCGCTCTGGAGCGGTCCATGCTCCGGTCACAGACTCCCCAAGTCGGCCCCGCGCCGGCAAGGGTCCTCGGGCACTCCGCCGGCGTGTCACCCAAGTCCCAAACGCGGCAATGAAGCGATCCTGGGACAGATTCGCGCCGCCGCAGGACGCGCGGAGTCCGCGGTGGCGGCGACGCCAATGCAGATGCGCCCGGTGGCCGAGCTCGGGACGCGCACGCGCAGGCGCAGCGTCCTGGACTGCCCGCGGCGCAGCTCGCTCACCTGTCCGACGGTTTGCCCGCGCGCGCCCGCCTGCGCGGCGGGCGAATCCAGCGCCACGCCGCCCTCGACGAGGACGCCCCATAGCGATGAGATCAGCGGCCGACCCGGCTCCCGGCGGTTGTGCACCCGCACCCGGTAGGTGACGCTCGCGCCCGGGCCGAGCACACCCGGTCCGGTGAGTGAGACCGCCAATCCGGGCCGCTGCGGCGGCGCCTTGGCCGTCGTCGGCCGCAGCTCACTGATCTGCCCTGCGCGGTCGCGCACGCAGCGCCAGATCGCCGGCAGCGACACGATGTGCGTCCGCGGGCCATCTGAGAGCTCCAGCGTGGAGGTGAGGCTGAACGCCGGGGTGGATAGCGAGTCGGAGGCCGACAGTGCCTGACACGCGTCGGGCACCGTGACGTTCACGTCGCTGAGCGTCAGGTCATAGCTTCGCTGATCACGGCTCGACCGACCCAGTGCCAGCCGCGCCCGCACACCCCGGGTCAGATCGGCGAAGTTTCCCGCAGACCCGTGCTGGGCCATCGGAACCGCGCCCAGCGGCCGGCCCGAGTCGCGGTCGACCACCTCGACGGATCCGCCGTCGGGGCCCGCGGGCTCATACAGCAGGCGGTCAGGCGCGATGATGGCTCTCTTGACCCGGAAGCTCTTGGGCAGCGTGATCGATCCGGTCAGGGAGATGTGACTGTTCTTACCGACCACGGCGCTGCCGTCGGCTCCCGCGCACGTGCCATGACTGGTGTCGGGACTGCCGCAGTAGTTCTGAAAGTCCCAGCCGTTGGCGGGGCCGTCGGTCAGGCTGACGCTGCTGTCCTTATTGATTCCCAGGTTGCAGCCGAACGTCCACTTCGTTTTCGAGTTCCCCGGCCGGTAGTTGCACGTGTCCGACGGCGCGCTCCAGACTCTGGTCGCCAGGTCATTATCGACGTCATGGAGCTGAATAAACTCACAGTCCACACCGTTCCCGTTTTCCACCACCCAACAGGGAGTCGAGTGTTTCAAAAAGTTCCCGGGGAACGGCGGCGGGCCGAGCGTGGTGAAGTCCGGCTGTGCACCGATCGTCTCCGGTCCTGCGCCGGTGAGACTGCACTCGCCGAAACGTAGCTCTGCGGTGCAGCCGGTGACTGCATTGCGCACATACAGCGTCGGCAATAGCTGCTGGTAGGACCACAGCGCGAAGCCCTGGGCGTCGGCGCTCTCCAGGCCGATCAGGTCCGGGTTGGCCCACGGCCCCTGGCCGGTGGTGAGCTGCGCGACCAGCGACGAAAGCCCGTAGTTTGAGCGCACCTCCTGGCTTTGCACCTCGAGCCCCTTATCGATCTCGGTGATCATGGTCGCGAACTTCTCTTTGAGGTCGGCGTACTTGACCGTGAACTCCGAGTTGAGCGTCGGCGAGTCAGACGCCAGGATCCCCGCCAGTTCGCCGGCGACCTCAAACGGCGCCGCCACCACGTGTCCCACCCCGGGGATCGCTCCCGCGAGCGCTCCGATGATCTTCAGCACTCCGCCCGCGATCTCGCCCGGCTTAACCGTCGTCTCGTTCCCCGCCGCGCCGCTCAGACCCAGCTTGGCGGCGATCGCGTCCAGCTCGGCGCCCTGGACGATGAACAGCTTCTGGCGCACCTGGTCCAGCTCGCCGAAGAAGTCATCGACGGCCTGCGCCTGCCCGGTCTCGCGCAGCACCTGGTTGACCACTGCCGTCCAGTCGGGCGCGGTGAAGCCGCTGCTGCCCGCCGGCGGGGTGCACGTCGCGTAGGGCGGATCGCCATTGATGCCACCCGAGCAGCCGGCAAAGCCAAGGATCGCCTGGCGCACCGCGGCCAGCGCCGACGTGCTCGGAGCGTTCTCAGCCGTCCACACGTCGCGCACCGACGCGTCGCCGGATGGGATCACACCGTGAGACTTGGCCTGGCTGGTGAGCGTCGCGAACGCCGCGGTCTGACCGCCCGTGAACTGCGGATAGGAGCTGGTGTCCTGGGGCCGCCAGCTCGTCCAACCACTGTTGGGCCTCAAATCGTAAAACCAGGTGCGGATCCCATACGGACCCCGGGCGATCACTGCATCGCGCCCGTCGCCGATCACATCGCCGGTCTGGATCGTCGAGTAGTAGGAAGCATCCTTATCCCACAGGTCACCGCCCAGCTTCAACGGGGTCGAGGGGCTCAGCTTCAACCAACTGTCGCCGCCGGGCACTGCCGGGCCATGGGACCAGGCCTGCAGCTCGTTCCCGTCGAGCGCAAGCACCTGATCGCGCCCGTTGCCCAAGATGTCAGCGGTGCGGATCGGCGACCACCTCCCCGGGGGCAGCGGATTGGCGCCCAGCGCTGATCCCTTCAGATCGGTCAGCGTCGCCAGCGGCTTCCAGGTCGTGCCGTCGGCCAAGAGTTTGTAGACGCGCAGGCCGTCGGCCAGGCGGCCGAGCATCTCGTCGCCGGAGCCACCGTCGATGTTGGCAAACCGCAACGTGACGTAATAGGACGGGCTCGCGCCGAAGCAGTCATGGGCTACTCCGCCAACGGGACAGTCGGAACTGGGATAGTCCGCGAAATGGCCCGGGGACGGACTCCTGCCAAGCGCTGTCCACTTCGCGTCTGACTCGAGGTCACCGCTCTTGTAGGCCGCGACCACGCCCCCGAACCCCGTGCGACTTACCACTGCGGAGACGACACCCCCCTTACTTGGGAGCATCGCCGGCTCCAGATTCAGGTAGTCCGCCGGGTTACCGGAGCCCTCCGCCGGGTATGGCACCCGCACCTGTTGCCAAAAACCGGGAGCGCCTCTGGGGCGCTCCCAGTAGTACACCGCCACGAAGTGGCCAGTCCCCGTAGGAATTTGGCCGACGAGCTCCGCCGGCCGGCCCCCGGAGGTGCTGATCGCGTGAATCGACAGGTAGGCAGAGGGGTCGGTGGACCCGTCGGAATCGGCGAAAATACCCGAGTTGGATAGCAGCGACCACGTTCCGCCATCGATGCTCTTCGTCCCCGCCGGCGGCGTGTACTGGTAGACGCGCATGCCAGTGGGGAACCGGGCGATGATCTCGTGGGCGCCGTCGCCTTCCAGGTCGGCGGTCTGGATCGTCGTGTAGTACTGCGGCTGGTTCCAGTTCGGCCCTGATTCTGAGGGCAGCGGCGAGCGGAAGGCGGTCAGCACCTCGGGCTGTCCGTCGGCGCCGATCGCCGGGCGCCACTGCCCCGCAGTCGTGTCAAAGCGCCAGATCTCGATCCCGTCGTCGTTGCGGGCGATCAGCTCATCGATGCCGTTGCCGGTCAGGTCCGCCAGTTGGATCGTCGAGTACTTGGAGGGGTCGGTCCAGCCCGCCCCGTCGCCCCACGCCGGCAGCTCGAACTGTGGGCCGCAGGCGCCGTTGTAGTCATAGTCGGCTAGCTTGCAGTCCGCGGCCTGCGCTGACGGCGATAGCCACATTGCGAGCGCCAAGATCGCGACCAGCAGGCCGAGCAGCGCGCCCGCTCGTGGCTCACCGAGCAGGCGCAGGGGGCGGCGGCCACGCCGGACTTGGCTCGGTCTGCCAGGTGATGGCTCGCGAGCGTCTTGATCGCTCGGGTGGTCGTCTGGGTGGGTCGGCGTCATTCTGGTTCCGCCGCCTTTGCTCGTGGTGGTGAGATCGCCAACGCCCAATAGGGCGATGATCCACCGCGGCGCGCGCCGCCACAATAGGGTGCACCCCTATACCCGACCCCTATAGTTTGCGACCGGGTTGGGTCGCGAGGCGATTGGTGGCGACAGCGGAGGCGATTGGAGATCGAACATGAACGCCGGCACGGGCGCCGGCGAGCTGGCGCGCCGGTCGGTCGGGTCCTTGGGGGTAGTTGGCCAGTCGCTGGCGATCGGACCAATCTTCTCGGCCGGGTTCTTGTCGGGGGCGGTCGCGGTGTACGCCGGCTTCAACACGCCGCTTGCGGTGCTGCTGGCAGCGGTGGGGACGATGGCGCTGGCCTACGTGCTGACGCTGTACGGACGCCGGTTCGCGGGTGCCGGCGCGGTGTATGAGTACCTGGTCCGCGGTACGCACTCGTCGCTGGGGATCGTCGGCGCCGGCACCTACCTGATCGGCCTGCTGTTCCTCGGCGCGGGCGGGGGGTTTGTGGCCGAGGGCTATCTGATCAGCCGGTTGCTCTCCAGCCAGGTCTCGATCGACCTGGGCTGGGGCCCATGGGCGTTGGCCTCGCTCGGCGCGGTGATCGCGATCAACTATGTCGGGGTTCGACTCGGGATCCGGGTGATCCTGGCCACCGCGGCGCTGTCGGCGATCCCGTTTGTCGCGATCGCGATCGCGATCATCGCGCGGGGCGGCGCCGGTGGTAACTCGCTGGCGGTATTTGACCCGGCGCAGACCTCCTGGAGCGCGGTGTTTCACGGCGTCCTGTTCGCGGTCTCGCTGTTCATCGGGTTTGAGACCGTCGCCGCGCTGGGGGAGGAGGCCAGGCTCCCGCGGCGTTCGATCCCGATGGCGATGATCACGTCGATCGTGCTCTGTGCCGGCTTTTACCTGCTGGTCATGTACGCGGGGGCGATCGGATACGGGAGGACGGCGCTGGCGCACAACGCGTGGTTCGTTTCCGGAAACCCGTTCGGCGACCTGGGCGACCGCTACTTCGCCCACGGGCTGGGGTGGATCGTGAACCTGACGCTTGTCCTTGACCTGTTCTCGGTGTGTGTCGCGTTCACGCTCGCGGCCTCGCGAGTACTGATGACGCTCGCCCGAGATGGTCTGATGCCAGCGGCGTTGAGCCGGACCTCGAGCCGGTTTCACACGCCCATCGGCGGCCTGAGCGTGATCGCGGGGTGGGCACTGGCCGTGATCGGATGGGCGGCGCTCGCGGACTACGGTCCTGGCGTGCACGGGTCGTCGGTGTTGCCGGCGCTGCTGATCCTGCTGGCGACCGGCAGCTACCTGATCACGCTCGTGTACCTGATGCTCGCCGGGGGGTGCCTCTGGCTGCTGCGCTGGGACCGAGGCCACCGATCGTGGTGGCGGATCCCGATCGTGCTGGTCGCGATCGCGGTCCCGATCCTGTCACTCGTCGGCTCTCTGAACCCGTTCCCGCCTTACCCAAACAACATCGCGGTGTACTTCGCGGGCGCGAGCCTCTTGATCGCGTTTGCGTGGTATCTCGCACTGCGGGCCCGCAAGCCCGCCGCCGTGAGCACGGCGGCTCGGCACGCCGAGCACGACGGCCTCCCGCCGGATCGACGGGCGGCCCGAGTCGAGGGTTGACCGTCGGTCAGCGGCTGGCTATCGCAGGCCGCGAAGGACTTCTGCTGCGGCGCGCTCCCCCGAGCGCACGGCACCGTCGATGTAGCCGTTCCAGAAGGTCGCGGTCTCGGTGCCTGCCCAGTGGATCAATCCGACCGGGGCGCGGATCGCGCGCCCGTAGTCGAGCAGCACCCCGGGCGCGACGAACGCCACCGGGGCTCCCCGCGACCACTGCTGCCGGTCCCAGTCAAGCTCGAAGTAGTCGCGCGGGCGCAACGCCCGATCGTCGTCCAGGATCGCGGCGAAGTTGCCCAGGATCGCCGTCCGCCGCGCTGTGGCCGAGCGGGGTGACCAGATGCGCGCCTGATGGGCGCCGATGAAGCCGAACAGCACTCCGGGCCGGCCGCCGGGGGGCGTGTTGTCAAACGTGCTGCTGACCGGGCCGGTGTCGATCAACGCCTGGCCCGACAGTCCAGCCCGACGCCAGAACGGCCGGTCATAGATCGCCTCGGCCTTGATCAGCGAGCCCATCGGCTGGCGTTGCAGCAACTGCGCGCGCAGCGCCGGCAGCTCGGGGGAGTAGTCGATCGCGCCCGCCAGCGGTGGGGGGACCGCCACGATCACCCGTCGGGCGCGAACCGTGTGGCCATCGGCGACGACCCGCACGCCACCGCCCGCGCGCTGGATCGCGCGCACCGGAGCTTCCAGGATGACCCGCCGGCCGAGCGCGCGGGCCACCCGCTGGGCAATCAGCTGCGAACCGCCCACAAACCGCAACTGCTGTGCCCCGCTGCCGGTGCTGAGTAGGCGCTCGAGCCTGCCCGGGGTGCGGGCGTTGCCCGCGGCGGCGATGTAGAACAGGGCGAACAGTAGCGAGACGTCGCTCGGCTCGGCGCCCCAGAGCACGCTGTAGTTGGCAAACAGAGCCATCGCATCACGGCTCTCGGTGTTCGCCTCAAGCCAGGTTCGAACGGTCTGGGAGTCCCATTCCCGGGCGCGCGGCGCGCGCCAGGGAGCGTCGACCGGCACCTCTCGCGACATCACGTCCAAGAGCGCGGCCAGGCGGTGGTACTCGCGCCCCAGCGCCTGCGGGAATCCGCCGACCTCGCGCTTGTCGCCAAAGATGGTGACCAGGCCGCCGGTGTTATAGGTCGGGTAGGTCCCGACCCGATACGCGCGCGCCAGAGCCATCAGGCGGTCCTGGGTAGGGCCGACATACTGACCACCGGCCTCGATCACCCGGCCGCCCCCAATCGGATGGTTCAACACGCGGCCCCCGACCCGATCGCGAGCCTCGAGAACCAACACCGAGCGGCGCGCTCGCACCAGCGCCCGCGCGGCGCTCAGACCCGCGAAGCCCGCCCCCACCACCACCGCATCCACCGGCTGCTCCCGGCGTGATCCCGCCGCGGCGGGCACAGCCCAAGCCCCGACCAGCGCGGCCGTCCCAACCGTCCCCGTCGCGAGCAAACCCCGGCGAGTGACGCCGCCTCGCAGACCCCCGGTCGCGGCGGCTTGTTGCGCGTCGCTCATCCCGGCGCGGCCAGTGACATCGAGCGGACCGGGAACGGGGGGATGACCGCGCCACCGGGTGCGCCAACCGTTGCATTCGCTTCGTCTGACGTACCCGGAGACGCGGCGTGCACGAGCGCGAAGGTGGTGATCACGACGACCACCGCGCCCAGCGACCCCAGGACGATGTTCACCGCGAACTGCGACGCCACCTCCACGATCGCGCCCTTGTGAACGACCTCCGCCACCGTGGCCAGCGCGACGCCGGCTATCTGAGTGAGCGCCCACGCGCCACCGATCAGCAGCGCCGTCGCGGCGAAATCACGCCTCACAAGCTGACACGACCGCCGAAGCGTGGACAGCACAGGGCCGCGCTCCATCGCCAGCAACACGAACGCCGGGGCGAGCAGCACCGCGAGCACAACGCCGGGAACGACAAACGCAACGATACCGGCGGTGATCGCCGCGAGCACGAGCACGTCGGCGAGCACGAGCCGCCGCCACGGAAGATCGCGCAGCAGGCGCTCCTCGCGGGGTGGACGGCCGGCGATCTTGCCCGCCTCGATTCGCTCGGCGATCGCCAGCACGACGTGGTGCCCCAGGGTCGCCCACACGGCGACCGCCGCTGCCACCACGACATACTGCCAGGAACGCGTCGAGCGGATATCGACCTGCGTCACCCATGCCGCGGCGAGGGCAGCCAACGACACCGGAATCTGCACGATCGCCGCGGCCCCCACGAACAGTCCCCAGGATCGGTGCCACACCTCCCACGAGCGGCGCAGCACCAATCCCACCTCAAGATGAGGGCGGTTGCCAGACGCGGTCACGGCGCCGGCGACGATCACCGAGCCGCGCTCCGTCCGCCAATCGAAGCGCCGAGCCCGTCGATCAGTCCCGCATCCGGCGACGGCTCAACCGAGGAATTCCACACGAACCGCAGCCCGATGTCCGCCAGTTCGGCGTAGCGCTTGCGGGCGAAATAATGCGGAACGATGTCTCCAGCCACGCGCTGGGCGGGATCCCACAACGCCACCCAGCCAATCACGACGATCCCCTGTGAGATGCCGCCGACGAGCACATCGGTGCTGATCCGGTCAAGCGACGTGGAGACCGCGATCGTGAGCAGGAAGATCAGGACCCCTGCCCAGACCGCGATCCGCTCACGCCGGGTCAAGGGATTGGCGTAGCGCAGCCGGCGCGCGTGAGCGCGGAGATCGGCTCTGACGGCGGCGCCAACCCCCGGCTCGTCGATGGCCGACCGCTCGCTCGCAGGCACGTAGACGGTAAGCGTGGTCGGTCGAGTCTGGCGGACGCGCTCCCATTGATCGAGCAGATGTAGACGAACGTCCTCGCCAAGGGCTCGCTCAGCGACCGGGCGCGCATCCAGGGGCGCAAACAGCTCATCGATCGAGGCCACGCGGATCGCAAACTCGCCGGTCGCCGGCCTGGCACCGGTCATGCTCCACCGCCTCCGGCGCCAACGTTGACGCCGACGGGCGACGTGGAGGTGATCAGCGGCCCCAGATCCGGCGCGGGATGGCCGGCGCAGTCCTCGATCACCAGTAGTAGCTCTCCCCAGGTGCGAGGTATCGTAGGAGCATCAGGCCGCCTGTCTTCGGGCGCAGGAAATCTTGGAGATCTGGGTGGTTGGTGACACACGACTTGAGTGAAGCTGAACAGGGGGTTCCGACGAACCAGTGGGAGCGGCCGTAGTTGTACTGCTCCTCCTTGCCTGTGGCCAGGTCGAAGATCCTGACGTGTATACCCTCCCCGTTAATGCCGAGGCTCTTCACCACCGAGCCCGAGCCCCATACGATTGGAGACGAGATGGGGACCTGGACCTGAGCCTGCAGCCAGGCGCGGGGATTGCCCTTTGAATCTCTCAGCAGGTTGGTGAAGTCGGGGAAAGAAGGCAGCTGGTAGTTGTGAAAGCCGGCGAGGCTGATCGTTGTGCTGGTCTGCATGTCCCGCTCCACCAAGGTGAGCGCGGTCACGGTCTGGGGAGACATGGCCCACATGAAGCTGGGAGTTCGCGTATCGATGAACGTGCCGGCCGGCACCGGAGGCTTGAGCGACCTGGTCTGCTTGGTGACGTTGTCGTGCAGCCGAGAGATCAAGTCATGGCTTGCCTTGACGCTGTAGTGGTTGGCGTTGTAGTAATTGGCGAGGAGAATCGCGAGCTGCGCCTGGGAGGTCGCGAAGTACTCGTAGACCGCCTTGACTTCTTGGGAGTCGCGCTCGTCGAAGAATCGGTTGCCCGTCGCCAGCGATCGCGACGCGGCCTTGAACACGTCATCGCCGATTGCCAGCGGCGGGCGGAGCTGCAGATCCAGGCGCGCCGGGGCGTCGCGGAGATTGGCGCCGATGAATTTGATGATGTCTTCGGCGTAGTTCTTCTGTTTGGCGATCTCGTCGGCGTAGTCCTTGTGTGTCGGGTCGGTGGGGCTGCTGTTGGCCAACACAGTCAGGTCGGTTTGCGCGGTGTTGATCTTGCCGATGATGTCGTCGCTCTGGTGCAGGAGCTGGCTGGCGTTGATGCGCTCCAGGGCCTTTGA
Source organism: uncultured Solirubrobacteraceae bacterium (assembly GCA_963731395.1). GTDB lineage: Bacteria > Actinomycetota > Thermoleophilia > Solirubrobacterales > Solirubrobacteraceae > Palsa-465. The sequence goes on along the minus strand of CAVSVH010000005.1, from coordinate 106,648 downwards.
GACATCGGCCACCTGGCCCTTCAGCTCGGTGAGCTGCGTGCTGATGACGTCGAGTTGCTCCCGTACGCCGTCTAGCTCGCCTTTGGTCGTGAGGTCCAGCCCCAGTGTCTTGACGAGCTGGAGCAGGCCGCCAAGCGCGCCCCCGACGAGCTCCTGCTTTTGGATCTCGACCGCGGTGCCCAGCAGATTCTTGAACACCTTGCCCACCAGCTGCGCTGCCGCCGAACCGACCCCCGCAGTCCGGGCGGTCGCCTCGGCTGTGCGGGCGCGAGCGGGGGTGCCGATGCGCCGTATCCGTCGAAGTCCGTGCAGCATCCGCCACACCACCACGCGGGTGAGGCGATCGGTGGATCCGTAGCACCGTGCTTGGCGCAGGTACGCGCCGGCGTCAAACCAGCCGTGGCTGGTGCGGAGGTTCTCGGCTAGATCGGCCCACGCCGGAATCCCGAAGTAACGCTTGATGATCAACGCTGCCCGGCCGGGCGTGAGCCGGGGACGCTCCCGCCGCAGGCGCGCGAGCACCGTGGTCAACGGGTTGACCTCGACAACCCTGGCGGCGAGGTAGTTGACGACTGTGGTTCTCTGGCTTCCCTCCACTCTTCGGCCTCTGGCTCGGCCACCGGTCACGATCACGGTGAACTGGCGCGGCACGCGCGCGAATGCCAGGAGCACGACGCCCTGCGCGTTCGTGCGTGTCGACAGTCGCCCGTTCACCTGGCGCACGGTGCCCTTCTGGGTCACGATCCGCGACGAGGCGCCCGCCAGCGGGACATCGCCGTTCACATACGCCCAAACGGGCACGAGCTGAGACCTCCGTCCCGCCGTTACCCCCGGTGAGCGGCCCCCAGCAGCCGCCAGCGCGCCGGTGGGCACCGACAACACCGCGACGAACGCGGCTGCCAACAGAAGAACAAAGCCGCGGCATGTCACGCAGGCCGGCGCGCGCCAACGACAGGCTCGGGCGGCTGGGCGAATCTCCACGCGGTTGATCGTCCCCAACCCAAGCCGGCGCCACAACCGGGGATCACCCTATACCAGCACCCCAGGATTTGCGATGTGCACACAACCAAACGACCAGAAGCTAGGCCGGGCGCGCAATACACGAACGCCGCCGAATCCCAGCGCCCGGGCGCCAAGAGGCTTCTGCCCCGGGACCCCACCGAGCAGCGGCCGCTGGAGCTCTCGCTGGCCTGTGGTCAGGTGCTTGGCCGCGAGCACGGGTTCGCCGGTGACCGCGAGCGCTACGACCATCCCGACAACTCGATGCTCGACATCGTGCTCTCACGACGACGCGGGCTGCCGATCCTCTTGTCAGTCATCTACATCGAAGCTGCTCGCCGCGCCGGCATCCCACTGGCCGGTGTCGGACTGCCGGGCCATTTCGTCGTCGGACATTTCGGCAGCGACCCTCCGATACTGCTGGACCCCTTCAACGGCGGCGCGCTCGCGCGCGCCCCTAATGTAGACATCGTCAAGCCCTGGCACCCCCACCAGATCGCCGTGCGAATGCTCAACAACCTGGTCGCAAGCTATCAACGCCGCGGCGACCTCAGCCGCGCGATCCGCGCCGCCCGGATGCGCCTCATGCTCCCGATCGAGAGCTCGCTGCGCCAGACAATGAACGCCGAGCTTCGAGCCTTGCAGGCCCGACTCAACTAGCTGACGACCGCTGCCCCGACCAACATCGGGCGCGTGACAGCCAGCCTCAGCCTCCCGGCAGGCTTCCGCTTCGGTCCCGGCCGGATTCAAAGCAGCAGCGGCCCGCCGATGACCGCCTCGGCGAGTGGTGCTGTTTCGGGGTGGACTTGCGCTCTGCGCAGTCGGCGAGTCCGGCGGAGTCCGCTGGTGCCAGAGGCCGGTGTCGGTGCGCATCCGGCCGCCGGGGAAGACGGTGAGTGACTCGCCGCCACGTCCCTCGCCCAGTCCCCACGTCATGTCGGAGCGGTTGCGCCGCGCCTGATCACCTTGTAGGGGTGTGACGTGGAATGCCGCGCCTGTTAGCCGGCTCCCGGTTGGTGGGGGCTGGACGACCTCGAATCATGCAGAATCGTGGATGGCCATCCGCGGCGTCAGTCGTTGCCGCTGTCGACAACGTGCAGTCCGGGGCGGCTGTCGGGGGTGGCTTCGTCGAGCTCCGCGGATAGCGCTTCGCTCTCGAAGCGGGCAAGTGCCTCCTCGCAGGAGGCGACGGCCGCGGCGGCCTCTTGACCGCCGGGCGCATCGAAGTAGTCGCGCGCACGGATGGCGGCGAGCCACTTCTGATAGCGAGCGAGGTCGGCGTCGGACTCCTCGAGCTCCGTGTACGTGGTCCGGCCGCGGCGGCGCTCGAGCTGAAGTTCCTGATGGAACTGCCGCGTGCTGTCGGCCAGCTCGCGGTACTCGTCGCTTCGCTCGCGCTGGATCGCGTCGATGACCCCGGCTTCCTGTTTGGGGTCAGTTAGGCGGATGCGGAGTATCTCGCCATGACCGCCTTCCGCGCGCAGGCGGGCTACGACCCGTGCCGTGGTGCGGGTGGTCTTTGCCGTTGCCGGGAGCAGGCACACAGACTGCTGCAGATAGTGAGCTCCGAGGCTGCGCAGGTTGCGCCACGCGTAGACGCGTAGTGTTGAGGTCCCGCCGGGCGGAGTGGAGATGGTCATGAGCAACCAGTCGGGGGCCACGGGACAACCATGATCCCAAACTCCCCCCGCGGTTCGCCTCCTACGTATCATGCGTTTCATGGCGAGCGCAACGCAGCCGTCATCGCGCGGCGACCGGGGGCCGGCGCTCCCGGTCCACGCAGAACCGCCGGCAGTCGTGTGGGAGCGCACCGGCAGCCGCCCGAGCGGGCTGAGGCTCGAGGAGGTGGCACTGCGCCGCACCGCCGCGGTCCGGACTGATCGCGGCAACACCTCGGCCGTCTTGGGGGAGGTCGTCGAGTCGGTGGTGGAGCCGCTTCAGCTGCTGCTGGTTGTGGTCGGTGTGCTCTCGGCGATCTTCGGCGAGATTCGTGACGCGGTCGCGATCTTCTCGGTCATCGTGCTCGTCAGCGCCGTGGAGGCGATCTCCGAGGTCCGCGCCAAGCGCGCGTTGCAGGCGCTCCGCAAGCTCAGCGCCCCCAACGCACTCGTTCGGCGTGCCGGCGTGGCCGTAGCGATCCCGGTCGAGGGGCTCGTCGTCGGCGACGTGCTGCTCGTCGAGGCTGGCAGCGTCGTCGCGGCCGATGCCCGCGTTGTGGAGGCCGACGGCCTGGCCACCGACGAGTCCAGGCTGACGGGCGAGCCCATGGCGGCCGCGAAGGGGCCCGGGCTGGTGGACGTCGACGCGCCGCTCGCCGAGCGCTCGTCGGTGCTGCACGCGGGCACCGCCGTAGTGGCCGGCGCCGGCGAGGGGGTCGTCGTTGCGGTGGGCGACGACACCGAGATCGGCCGCCTCGGCCGGCTCGTCGTACGGGCCAAGGAGCCGCCCACGCCCCTGCAAAGCACGATGGTCGAGCTGGCGCGCGCAGCGCTGATCATCGCGGTGACCGCGTGCGTGCTCGTGCCGCTCGTCGGAATTTTTCGGGGCCAGCCCCCGCGCGAGATGCTGCTCGACGGCCTGACGCTCGCGTTCGCCACGATCCCCGAGGAGCTGCCGATCCTGGTGACCGTGCTCGTCGCGCTCGGCGGTCTGCGCCTGGCCCAGCACGGCGTCCTGCTGCGGCGGCTGCGCGCCGCCGAGGCCGTCGGCGCGATGACGGTGCTGCTCGCCGACAAGACCGGGACTCTGACCGAGAACCAGCTGCTGATCGAACGCATCGACGGCAACCACGAACGCGTGCTGGCTGCGGCGGCGGCCGCTCACGGCGCGGCCTCTGCGCAGGACCCCGTGGATCGTGCGGTGGTTGAGGCCGCTGGTGAGCCCGCGCCGGACGAGCGCCTCGCCCGGTATCCGTTCGATCCCGTGCGGCGGCGCGAGAGCGCGGTGTGGCGCGATCCCCGCGGCGCGTGGGTGGCGGTGAAGGGAGCGCCGGAGGCCGTCGTCGACGCGTGCGCGATGTCCGACTTGGAGCGAGGGTCGGTGCTCGCGCGTGTGGCGCGGCTGGCGGACGATGGGCTGCGGATCATCGGGGTGGGTGAGCGTCGTGTCGCCTCTGTCCCCCGGGAGGCCGCTGACGCCGAGGCCGAGCTCGACTTCCTCGGGCTAGTCGCCCTCCGCGATCCCTTGCGCGCCGGTGTCGGCGGTGCCGTGGCCAAGCTCGCCCACGCCGGGGTGCGGACCATCGTCGTCAGCGGCGACCACCCTAAGACGGTTGCCGCGGCCGCGCGCGAGGCCGGCGTCCGCGCTCCAGAGGTCCTGCACGGCGGCGTGCCGCTCGACGCCCTCGACGACGGGGAGCTCGCCGCGAGGCTGCGCGGCGAGGCTGTCATCGCGCGAGCCACGCCCGAAGACAAGCTGCGCCTGGTACGGATCCTCCAGGATCGCGGCGAGTCGGTCGCGGTCACCGGCGACGGCGTCAACGACGCGCCGGCCTTGGCCGCGGCGAACGTCGGGATCGCCATGGGCGCGCGCGGAACCGATCTCGCCCGGGAGGCGTCTGACCTGGTGCTCGTCGACGACGCGTACCCGACGATCGTCGACGCGGTCGAGGGCGGTCGCGGGCTGGCCTCCCAGCTACGGCGCGCGGTCGCCTTCTATCTCGGGGCGAAGATCGCGCTGGTCGTGGTCATCGCTGTCCCACTGGCGCTCGGGCTGCCTGCCCCGTTTCACCCGGTGCACATCGTCGTGCTGGAGCTGTTTATGGATGTCGGTGCATCGGTAGCCTTCGTCTCCGAGCCCACGGCGCCGGCGACGATGGATCGCCCACCGCGCGATCCCGCCAGCCGGTTCCTCGACAGCACGCAGCTCTCCGCGATCGCGCTCACGGCCGTGTCGCTCATCGTGGCGGTGCTCCCCTCGTTTCTCATCGTCCACGCTCGGTCGGGCGCCGGCATGGCGATCGCGGCCGCCGTGGCCGGGTGGCTCATCGCGAACGTGGCGATCGCCTGGAGCCTGCGTGCCCGACCGGGTCTGCCGTTGCTGCGCAACGTCGCGTTTCCGGTGTGGGCGCTCGTTGCGCTCGTCGCCGCGTTCATGCTGTCCCTCACTCCGGCCGGGGCGGCGTTGGGCGTGGAACCGCTAACAGCGGGCGCGCTGGGCGTCACGGCCGGGATCGCCGCGGTCGGTGTCGCGATCGCGACCACCGCATGCGGCGTACTCTCAATGTCCCGTCGCCTCTGAGCGCGCCCGGGGCGAACGAGCTTCGAGGAGCAAGAACCCGGCCGGCGACGCGATGGGCCCGAGGCGGATGGGGTAGGGGATGGCCGCTAGCTCACTCGTCCCACGGGAGGCCGCGGGAGAAGACTGATGCCCCGGGTATTGCGACTGACGTTGTCACATGCGCTACACGTTTCGCCCCGAGGATAACGCGTGTTGTCGCGCGCTACACCCCATGATCTTTAGGACCCTGCGGTTGCCGTCACTATGCACTATGCGTTTCATGACTCTCGTAACGCTTGTGGCGCGGCGAGCCGACTCGGTGAGAACGACGAGTATCTGACAGGACCAACTACTTACTGCCGACACGGTAATCCGGCTTGACGGCGCTTCTCGGCCGTGTTAGGGATTAGCACGGGCCGATGTACGGACGACGACCTTAGAGATCAACTCGTGGAGGGAGGTTCGCATGGGCTTTCTGCTGCTCGGAGTCGACAGCTCGGGTGTTGCCATGCAACTGATCGGGGATTGGCAAGGAGCTACCCGAAGGAATTCTCTCGTATGATCGGCCTGCTCTCGCTCGGGTTAACGCTAAGCCTCGACAACTTCCGCAGCTCGCTCGTCCTCGGGGGCCTGAAGCCCACCTTCCTTCAGTCGGTCAAGACATCCGCCATCTTTGGCCTGTGGGATGGCGTCGCACCGCTGGTCGGGATCCTCATAGGCCACTTCCTGAGCGACAAGATCAGCGGCACTGCCGATACAGTCGCCATGATCGGCCTTGGCGCATACGGCCTGTTCCTCATCGCCCGGGCGGTCATCTCACCCGAGCACGCGGATCCGGACCTACGGTGGGCGAGGCGCGGGCTGCCGCTACCGCTGAGCGTCGACAACGTCGCCGCCGGCACCGCCCTAGGCCTCGCTGGATACTCCCCTTGGGTCGCGCCCATCCTGTTCGCGGCGGTCACCTTCGCCATGTCCATCGCCGGGCACCAAATCGGCCGCACAGTGGCGCACTTCTTCGACTTCATCCCCCGCATCAACACCGACCTGTTGACCGGGATCGCGTTTGCCGCCATAGCGGTCCTGATGGCACTAGGCATTACCCTCCCCCTCTCGGGCGACTGACACCGGGCCCAACCAATCCTGCAGCAAGAAGAGCCCTTCGCGCGCCGAGGACGGTTAGCGGCAGCCCTGGGAGTGCGTGGCTGTCATCCGCAGCGTGAACTCCAGCACCTACCGTCCGCCCTGCCCCAAGCGGGGGAGCGTCCGCCTCCGTGACCGTAGTGAGCCGCCACGAACAGCTCCTCGCGCAGGTGCCGCCCACCCTCGCGCCGCATTAGGCACCCCCGTTCGACTACGTCCGTGACCTTTCCGCTCGGCGGCGACGTCGGCCGGCCCAGAACCGACGGCCTGAGATCGCGCGGCGGCCGTCTTACAATCTGGGCGAGGAGGTTCAGGTCTTCCCGGAGGTCGCCGGGCGGGGCTCACGGCCCAGGGCAGCCACAAGGCGCGAACAGTGCATCCCGGGGTCGCCGCTCCAGCCGCTCGCTGGGGTCCGCGAATAGCACCCGAAGAGAACCCTCCTTGCTGGCGTGAACTGTCGCGCCCGTCCGGCACGCGCTCGAGCGTGAGGGCCGGTGCTCGTCCTCTGCGCGGAGGTGGGCGTCACCGCTCAGTGCTCCTTTCACGCACCTGCAGGCGCCTCGGGGCCGGAAACGGCGCACGCCAACACTTCTGCTTCGGGCCCGCGCCGACCCAAAGCGGCAGTCCGCCGCTCAGTTCCCAGACGGCGACGAAGCAAGAGTGAGCCAGTTCTCGGGTCGCACGCTCCGCTTTGACCAGAACTATTAGCTGACTCGTGGCTAGCACTTCGACGGGCGCATGCTCGGTTTCCTCGCATAGGGGGACCGCTGGCCCTCGTGCTGACAGGCACGTCCGGACGTCAAAGCGGGTCCGGGCGCGGACGATCGCGCGCGTCGCGAAGCGGTCGTCGGCGGCCGGCTGGCCAACGTGTTTGTGGCTGATCGACTCGTCCGGGCCGGTCAACGGCGAAGGACCTCCCGTAATGAAAATGCTCGTCCGGTCCCCTTGCCCGCGCAGCCTCCTGCAGGGGCGTTTGCACAAGCCAGATCTCGATGCCGGGAAGCTGTGGGCCCTGGTTGTTTCACGCCGTGCTTGGTCCCCGTCCTCAGGCGCTCCGAGCAGGGCGGACGGCACCGGATGAACGGTCCGCCACGTCTATGAGATCTCTTCTTCGTGAGATGACTTGCGATGTCTGTGCTCTCCGCTCAACGAGTGTCTCTACGTCCAGTGAACGGATCTAGACCTGCTTCGCCCAGCCGTCTCCGCAGCGCGTGTGCGGCCCACCTCAGCGCCTGATGCCCTTCGGGTAGGCGGCCTGCAAGCCAGAAGAGGCTGTGCGGCTGCCCCATGATCCGACGGTGCGAGACCGGGACACCGGCGTCTCGCAGTGCAGTGACGTGCCGCTCGCCCTCGTCGCGCAGCGGGTCGACTTCACAGGTGACGACGATCGCGGGCGACAAGTCGGGCACAATGCGGACGAGCGGGTCATCGGGCGGCTCGTCTCCCAGCCAAGACCGCCAGAAATACTCCATGTCGGCGTGTGGCAGATCGGACGCGTCGCTGAAGGCCGCGTGCGAGGGCGTGTCCATAGCGGGATCAAGCGCGGGATTGAGCAGGACGTGCGCGGTGAGACGATTCGCTAGGCGGGCGGCGGCGCAGGCAGCGAGCAGGCCGCCGGATGACTCGCCGACGAGCGCGAGGGGCTCGGTGTCGAGGCTTGACGCGACCGCCTCGGCCTCGTCGATCGCGACGGGCCAGCCGTGCTCGGGGGCGCGGCGGTAGTCGACGACGACCACCCGGATGCCGATTTCGTTCGCGAGCACCGCGGCAAGCGGCGCCACGAGGTCGGCGCTGCCGACGATCCAGCCGCCGCCGTGGAGCCAGACTGCCGTCCCACCCCAGCGCACGGGCGGGTCGACTGTGATCACCGGGATCTCTCCGTGAGGCCCATCGACGATCCCACGAGCGAAAAGGACGCCAGCGGGTGGTGGAGGCATGAAGCGGGCGAAGGCGTCGTCGACCGCGCGACGGGCCTCGCCCGGCGTGAGCTCGGCCAACGGGACGGGCAGCAGCGCCGCCACCTCCTTAAGTACTGCCTGTGTCTCCGGCCTCATGATCCAGGGGCTGCCCTTCGGACGGATGTACGATCTGCGTCGCTCCCACCCCGAGTGCCCCGGTCGTTGAGAAGCTCACGGGCGCGCAGGGCCAGGTAGAGACGTCCACGACGCTCGGGCGAGTCCAGTGAGCAACCCAATATCTCTTCGATGTGTTCGAGCCGGTAGTAGACCGAGCGGCGACGTAGGAAGAGCCTGCCGGCTGTGGCGATCTTGCTGCCGTTTGCCTGCAGAAACGCGTCGAGCGTCCGTACTAGCTCTGAGCCGTGCTCGTCGTCATAGGCGATCAGGCCTCCGAGCTCGCCTTCGACGAATGTCGAGAGCTCGGGACCGCCGATCAGTGGGGAGAGCAGCCGGTGCAAGACGAGTTCGTCATACAGCTGGACGCGAACGTCTGATCCGGGATGGGAGAGCCGGTCGGCGGCACGCGCTTCCTCGAATGCGCGCGGCAACCCGGAGGCGCGGCATGGTCTGCTCACACCGATGCAGGCGGTCGAGCTGGAGGCGGCCATGAGACGATCAACGACGCGGGCCGCGGCGGCCTCGTGGCCACCTGGCACCCCGGTGCCCGCTACCGCTATGACCGTGCCGTCCAGTGCGCCGACGATAGCTGGCCAGCTGGCTGCCGCGAAGGCTGCCCGCGTCGATTCCAACAGGGTGCCCGCAGGGTCTTTCACCGCCGCCTCGTGCGGCGCAGGAGGAGCCGGGCTGGTGGCGAGAACGACGAGCTCCTGGCCCAACGCGATCCCGAGCCCACCGGCGTGATCGAGGAACTCGCGTGCGTTGAAGTCACGCCCCGAGGTGAGTGTTCGCAGCAGCCCGACCTCTGCCTCATCGCTAAGCCAAGCGTCGCGTTCAAGCATCAGCTGCAGCGCAATGGTCGAGGCGGCCCGACCGGTAACCAGGCGCGCAACAGCGTTTAGCGGGCTGTCGCGCTCGAGCACGTGCAGGCGCCCCCACATCTCGCCACGCAGCGAGATGTCTGACCAGGCACAAGGCAGCTCGGCCTCGGACATGCGGACCTCCGGCACCGGCGGCTCCCGGTGCGGAGCCCGTGTGTGCGCGCGCCAGTCGCGCAGGATGGGACCAACGATGCCGGAAGCCTCCCCGTACGCCAGGACACGATGCGCGGAGTCCTCGAGGATCACCGGGTTGTGCAGGCGCTCGGACAGCAGCTCGAGGACGGCGGCTAACGGCGCGCCCTCCCGGATGAGCTCGCCGAGCGCGTCATCGATCTCCAGCGCGCGCAGCACGGCCGCATGCGACGCGTTGATGAGCTCGGTATGGATGGCATGCGTGACACCGACAAACGGCACCTCGTTCTCGAGAGCCACGAGGACAAGGGCGCCCCGCTGTGCCTCTTCGATCATGGCTGACGGGATGCGGTCAAGCCGCCGTCCGAGCTCGATGATGACCGCAGCGGCGCCGACCTGAGCGATCTCGCGGATATAGCGGCGAAGGGCTCGTTCGTCGACGCTTAGCCCAGTCGCCGCTGTCAGCAGGACCTCGCCGCCGGTGAGGTACTGCGCGATGTCGGCGATCTCACCCGAGTGGACCCATCGAATCTCGCGGTCGAGGTGCTCGCTGCCGGCGACCACGTCGACGCCCGCGCCGCGCAGAAGCGGAAGCTCGAGCAGCTCGCAGACTCTCATACGACGTGACGTTACAGCCGACCCCACCCCAAACCGAGCACAACGTGCAGCCGCGTCGGAGAATTCTGCACAAATTGCCCATTCTTCCGCGACGTGATGCGGCGTACGATTGCCCTGTTCCTGAAAGTCGCGTAGACCACCGCGCGGCACTTGCACCACGGGAGGAATGGTCGGATGACACGAGTGCTCTTTCTCTATGGAGGGTGGCCGGGCCATCGTCCCCTGGAGGTCGCCGAATGGGCCGGCGGTGTCATGCAGGAGCTCGGCTTCGACGTCGACGCGATCCAAGACCCGCATCGCCTCGAGGAGGACCTGCGCCCCTACGACCTCATCGTCGTCGGCTGGACACAAGCGATGACCACCGAGGATCTCACCGAGCGCGCCGAGCGGCGCCTGCACGAGGCGGTAACGGCCGGAACCGGTCTGGCCGGCTGGCACGGCATGGCAGCGTCGTTTCGCTCGAGCCTGCAGTTCTCGCTCCTAGCTGGCGCCTCTTTCCTCGAGCACCCCGGCGGCGAGGGCGTCCCGGTGCCGTACACGATCGAGATCGTCGATCGTGAGCATCCCGTGACGCAGGGCGTCGACGACATCGAGATCGCCTCCGAGCAGTACTACATGCACGTCGACCCCGCGGCCCACGTGCTCGCGACGACGACGTTCTCGGGCGAGCACCTCCCGTGGCTGGAAGGCGTCGTCATGCCCGCCGTCTACGTCCGCCAGTGGGGCCAGGGCCGGGTCTTCTACGCCTCGCCGGGCCACGATCCCTCCGAGCTGCAGATTCCCGGCGTGGAGCGGCTCGTCCGCCAGGGACTTGCGTGGGCCGCGCGCGGATGACGCCAGCGCACAGCCACCACCACGAGTTCTTAAGCGCGGCGCCGGCGGCTGCGACTGCGACTGCGACTGCGACTTGATCATGGCCGAGCGGCTGGAGAGAGATCTTCTGGGCGAGCGGGCCGTGCCCGCCGACGCCTACTTCGGCGTGCACACGCTGCGAGCGATCGAGAACTTCCAGATCAGTGGCGTGCCCATCTCCAGCCACCCGCCGCTGGTGCGGGCGCTAGCGGCGGTCAAGGAGGCCACGGCCCGTGCCAACGGCGAGCTCGGCCTGCTCGACCAAGCCAGGACGGACGCCATCGTGGCGGCCTGCCGGGAGATCCGTGCGGGAGGACTGCACGACCAGTTCCGCGTTGACGTCATCCAGGGCGGCGCCGGAACCTCGACGAACATGAACGCCAACGAGGTAATCGCCAACCGAGCGCTCGAGATCCTCGGCCACCCGAGCGGCGCCTATGACGTACTGCATCCCCTAGAGCACGTCAACCTGAGCCAGAGCACCAACGATGTGTACCCTACGGCGATCAAGCTGGCCCTCCACCAGGAGGTGCACGAGCTCATTGCTGCGCTCGCCGAGCTGCGCACGGCGTTCGAGCTCAAGGCGCGAGAGTTTCACGACGTCTTGACGATCGGTCGCACGCAGCTACAGGACGCCGTCCCGCTGACGCTCGGACAGATGTTCGCGGCGGTCGCGGTGACGATCGGCGAGGACGAGGAGCGCCTAGCGGAGGCGCGCGTCCTCCTCTGCGAAATCAACCTCGGCGCCACCGCCATCGGCACCGGAATCAACGCTCATCCCAGGTACGCGGAGATCGTCCGGCGACAGCTGTCGGAGATCACGGGAATCGCGCTCACGACCGCGACCGACCTTATCGAGGCGACCCAGGACGCCGGAGTGTTCGTGCAGCTCTCGGGTGTGATCAAGCGCGTGGCCGTCAAGCTCTCGAAGACCTGCAGCGACCTACGGCTACTGTCGTCAGGGCCGCGCGCCGGCTTCGGCGAGATAGCGCTGCCGGCCGTTCAGGCCGGGTCCAGCATTATGCCCGGCAAGATCAACCCGGTTATTCCCGAGGTCGTCAACCAGGTGGCGTTCGAGGTCTTCGGCAACGACGTGACCGTCACGTTCGCGGCCGAAAGCGGACAGCTGCAGCTCAACGCCTTTGGACCGGTCATCGCCCATCGGCTGTTCGAGAGCTTGACGCACCTGCGGGCGGCGGTCGTGACCCTCACCGAGCGCTGCGTGAACGGCATCACCGCCGACCGAGAGCGGCTGCGGCGAATCGTGGAGTACTCGGCCGGCCTGGCGACGGCGCTGAATCCCCACATCGGCTATGTGCGAGCGTCACAGGTCGCCCGCGAGGCGCTGGCCGACGATCGCAGCATCTACGAGCTGGTCCTCGAAAAGGGATGGATGAGCCGAGAGCGCCTAAACGAGGTCCTGCGGCCCGAGGTGCTGAGCCGGCCCTCGGTCGCCGTACCCCAGTCCGGCCCAACCGACAACAACAACGAAGAGGAGTTGAGGAGACATGGCTGAGACGTATGTGGATAAGGCATCGGAGGAGGCCGTGAGTGAGCGGATGAAGCTCACCGGGGGTGAGATCATCGGTCGGGCACTGCGCTCATACGGGGTGCCCTACGCGGCCGGCATCCCGGGCCACGGGGCCTGGGCGATGCTCGACGGGCTGATGCAGCCCGGGGCGGAGATCCCCTTCGTTCAAGTGTTCCACGAGCAGGCGGCGATCCACCTGGCTGACGGCTACTACCGCGCCTCGGGGCGGCCGATGGCCGCCTTCACATCGGTCGGCCCGGGCGCGGCGAACACCACCATGGGGCTGGCGACAGCGTTTGCCGATTCGACCAGCCTGATCTACTTCGGCGGCGCGCCGCCGACGCACATGATCGGCCACGGCACCATGCAGGAGCTTGACCGCCACCACGCCAACGACTTCTCCCAGATCACCCGCGTGGTGACCAAGCGTCAGTTCAGCGTCGAGCGGACAGAGCAGCTGCCGGCGACCATCCACCGCGCCTTCAACGCGATGCTCACCGGCCGTCCGGGGCCGGTGCACATCGAGGTGCCGATGGACGTCCAGGCGCTCGCGGCTGAGGTCGAGATCCACGACCTGGACCGCCGGCTGCCGATCGGCGTCATCCACCCCGATCCCGAGGCGATTGAGCGCGCCGAGCGCGTTCTGGCGGCGGCCGAGCGCCCGGTCATGGTCGTCGGCGGCGGCGCCGTGACGGGCGAGGCCGCGGGCGCGATCCGGTCCCTGGCCGAGGCGCTCTCAGTCCCGGTGGTGACGACGTGGAACGGAAAGGGTGTCTTCCCTGAGGACCACCGCCTGTTCGCCGGAGCGGTCGGGCAGACGGGAACCATCCCGGGCAACGCGATCGCCGCCTCGGCCGATGTAGTCATCTCGGTGGGTTGTAAGTTCACCGACTGGTCGGCGTCGAGCTACCGCCGCGGAGTCTCGTTCTCCATTCCGCCCGCCAGGCTCATCCACATCGACGTCGACCCATATGAGATCGGCAAAACCTATCCGGCCGAGGTCGGGATCGTCGCCGACGCCGGCGCGGCCGTCGCGGCCCTACGCGACGCCGTCGGCGACAGCCCCAAGTTGCCCGCAGGGCGCGAGGGATTCCTCGCCGAGCTCGACCGACTCAAGGACGAGTGGCTCGAGAAGGAGGCCAAGCGCCTGAACAGCGACAACTTTCCCTTTACCTCGCAGCGCCCGCTACGTGACCTGCGCCGCGTCCTACCGCGCGACGGCATTCTCGTGGTCGGCTCCGGCAATCCCCAGGGCGCCGTCAAGCAGAGCTTCCCGGTCTATGAGCCACGAACGCACCTCGGGTCCGGGACCTACTCGTCAATGGGATGGGCGGTGCCGGCGGCGATCGGCGCCAAGCTCGCGCAGCCAGACCGCCAGGTCGCCTGCGTGCTGGGCGATGGTGACTTCCTGATGACGCTCGAGGAGATCGCCGTCTGTGTCACCAATGACATCCCGGTCGTGTTCGTAGTTCAAAACAACGAGGGCTACATGTCGATCCGCGGTGGCCAGCGCAAGATCTTCGACCGTCACATCGGCAGCGAGTTCACCCGGCCCGACGGCACACCGTACTCGCCCGACTTCACGGCGATCGCGCGTGGCTTCGGCCTCGAGGCGCAGAAGGTCGAGGATCCGGGCAACCTCGAGGACACGCTGCGGGGGGCTCTGCAGAGCGGCGCGCCCACGGTGGTGGAGGTGCCAACGTCGCGTGATGCGGCGGGCCCCTGGGTCCCGGGATGGTGGGACTTTCCCGTGCCTGACTACATCACGGACCAGCGCCAGGAGGACTACTGGGCCGAGCGCGCCGAAGAACAACACGTCTAGAAGCGAGCCCACGGTGACGGCGCGGTCAGTCGCGCCCCGCCGTCCCTACTTGACCGGGACCGTCCCGCAAGCCGAAGGAGGCGTCGTGCCCGAGTTCCTCAAGCAGCCACCCCCCGTATCCGAGGACGTCGCCGCCGGTGTGAGCGCCGTCGTCGCCGAGATCCTCAACGCGGTACGCACCGAGGGATTCGAGGCTTTGACGCGCTATTCGCGCCGGTTCGACGACTGGAGTCCCGCCAGCTTCCGCGTCGCCCAGGGAGACATCGATCGCGCGGCCGGCGAAATCGACGACGAGTTGCGCGGACACATCGACTTCGCGATCGAGCAGGTTCGCACCTTCGCCCAGCTGCAGCGGGCGACCCTAACCGAATTTGAGCAGGAGACGCTGCCGGGCGTTTGGCTCGGGCAAAGGCAGATCCCGATCGCGGCGGTCGGCGCCTACTCGCCCGGGGGGCGCTACGCGCTGATTGCTTCGTCGATCATGTCCGTCGCGGTGCCCAAGGTCGCGGGCGTGGGGCGCGTCGTCGCGGTCGCGCCGCCGCGTCCCGGCGGCGGCATCCATCCCGCTCAGCTCTACGCGATGGCTGCCTCGGGCGCCGACGAGATCCTGTGCATCGGTGGGGTCCAGGCGCTCGCCGCGCTGGCCTACGGCTTTGAGGGCTTCATGCCCGTCGACTTCATCGTCGGCGCCGGCAACCAGTACGTCACCGAAGCAAAGCGCCAGCTCTTCGGGCCGATCGGGATCGACCTGCTGGCCGGCCCAACCGAAGTGCTGGTGCTAGCGGACGACTCCGCCAGCGCCGAGCTGATCGCCGTGGATCTACTGGGTCAGGCCGAGCACGGGCCCGGCTCGCCCTGTTGGCTGGCCACGACGTCGCGCGAGCTCGGCGCGGCGGTGCTCGGGGAGATCGACCGCTGGCTGGCCGTGTGGCCGACGGCCGAGGTCGCCCGCCAAGCATGGGCCGATCACGGTGCCGTCATCGTCTGTGAGGACGACGACGAGCTGCTGCGGGTGGCCGACGAGTACGCCGCCGAGCATGTCGAGGTCCACACCCGCAACCCGTTGTGGTTCCGCGACCGGTTGCGCAACTACGGCTCGCTCTTCCTCACATCCAACACTACGGTGGCCTACGGCGATAAGGCAATCGGCACCAACCACATCCTCCCGACAGGACGAGCAGCCCGATACACAGGCGGCCTGTGGGTCGGCAAGTTCCTCAAGACGGTGACCTACCAGCGGGCGACACCGGAGGGCAGCATCCGCGTCGCCCCCGCGGTAGCCGCGATCTGCGATGCCGAGGAGATGCAAGGACACGCGATCACCGCGCGCTATCGGCTTGACCGCAGCGCCACGCGAGCCCACCTCTTCGGAGACGGCGGGGATCGACGGGCACCCGCGGATGGCACCTCCAGCGGTGCAGTAACGAGCCCGGTGCCAGGACCGTCAAACGCCACCACCACGACGCCCGCGAACACAAAGGAACCACATGGCCGCCATACCGCCGTATCCCCTTGAGGGCGACCGTCAGACGTTTTCGCAGCAGACGCGCCCGCAGGATGTCCTGCTTCCGTCAGACGCGGTCCTGGAGCCCGACGGAGACGTCCAGTGCGACATCGCAATAATCGGCTCGGGCATGGGTGGCGCGACGCTCGCCTACGCCTTGCGCGACACCGGAGCGCGCGTCATCCTCGTGGATCGCGGCGACTTCCTGCCCCGCGAGTGGGAGAACTGGTCGCCGGACGACGTCCACCTGAAGGGCCGCTACAAAACTGCGGAGGATTGGTACGACAACCGCGGCACGCCGTTCAGCCCGGGCGTCTACTACTACGTCGGCGGCAACACAAAGGTCTACGGCGCCTGCCTGCCCCGCTTCCGCGAGGCTGACTTTGGCCCCATCGAACACCCCGACGGCGTCTCGCGACCCTGGCCCGTCAGTTACGCCGAGCTGGAACCGTTCTACACCGAGGCAGAGCGCATCTACCTGGTGCACGGCCGCAGCGGCGAGGACCCGAGCGACCCATGGCGTTCCACCGAATACCCATATCCCCCGCTCGAGCATGAACCGCCGATCGCCGCGCTGGCTGAGGCCTTGGCCGCCCAGGGCGTGCACCCGTTTTCGATGCCGACCGGCATCGACCGCCGAGAGGGGGGCCGCTGCGTGCGCTGTCGCACCTGCGACGGCTTCCCGTGCATGGTCGACGCCAAGGCCGACGCTGAGCTATGTGCCGCACTGCCCGCCGCGCGGGCCGGCGTCCGGCTGTTGACGAGAACGCGCGTCGATCGACTCGAAACCGACGCCGCGGGCGCCCGCGTCGCCTCCGCGCTGGCCGTGCGCGATGGTCGGCGCCTGCGCATCCGCGCGGGGCGCTTCGTTCTGGCCTGCGGCGCCGTGAATACCGCGGCGCTGCTGCTGCACTCCCGCGACGACAAGCATCCCGCCGGCCTCGCAAACGCCTCCCAACAGGTGGGACGCAACTACATGGTGCACAACAGCACGTTCATGGTGGCCGTGGATCCACGACGGCGCAACGACGTCCGCTTCCAGAAGACGCTCGGGATGAACGACTTCTACCTGGGCACGCCGGCGGAGCCGCACCCACTCGGCAACCTGCAGATGCTCGGGAAGCTGCAGGGCGCAATGATCAAAGCCGCCCGGTCACGGATCCCGATGGCGGTGCTCGACTACATGACCAGCCACAGCGTCGACCTGTATCTGACGACGGAGGACGTTCCGTCGCCCAAGAGCTTCGTGACAGCCCGCGGCGGACGCCTCGTCGTCGACTGGGAGCCGACAAACACCACCTCGCACACCAAACTCGTCAAGCGCGTCACCGAGCTCGTCCGCGGGGCGGGTTACCCGCTCGTATTCACACAGCGCATGGGGATCGCGACGAATTCACACCAGTGCGGGACGGCGGTCATGGGCGATGATCCCTCCTCATCCGTCACCGACCCCGCTGGGCGAACCCACGAGGTGGAGAACCTCTGGCTGTGCGACAGCTCGGTGTTCCCGTCGTCGGCGGCCGTCAACCCGGCGCTGACGATCGCCGCCAACGTCCTGCGGATTGCTGCCAGCGGAGACTTGACAGCATGACCTGGGCGGCGATTGCACGCTACGTGCAATCTTCGCCGCGCCATTTTCACGCTTTGCCTCTAGGCCGCGGTCTTCACGTCGTTTAGGTTCAAGGCTCCAATCGGCCTTTGAGGGAGGGCAGAGTATGAGTGTCCAAACTGACACCAGGTTCGTGAATCGCGATTCGCTGCTCGATGCCGGCTCGGAGGGTGACGACGAGTACCTCGAGCAGCTCGGGTACAAGCCTGAACTCAAACGAGCGCTTGGAGTATTCTCCAACTTTTGCCTGCAGTTCGGGCAGATCGCGCCGATCGGAGGCATTGTCTTCACGCTTTCGGTGGGGCTGGTGGCGGTCGGTCCAGCCACTATGTGGACGTGGGTGATCGCCGGCGCGCTACAGGTGGTGGTCGCGTGGTGCGTTGCGGAGGCCTGCTCGGCTTACCCGGTAGCCGGTGCGTCCTATAACATCGTGTCGCGGCTGGCGGGGCGCTTCGCCGGATGGCAGACGGGCTGGTGGATTGAGATCGCGCACATCGTCTCCGTCTCCGGATCGTGCGTCGCGATCGCTCCCATCATCGTGGGTTGGTTCGGGGTCAGTTCGCTTTCGCATTGGCAGACCGTGGGGGTGGTCGCCGTACTCATCCTTCTGTCCACGCTGATCAACATCCTGAGCGTCAAGCTGTCCTCGAGCTTCGTCAACGTGGGGGTGATCGCGACGCTCGCCGCGTGCGTGCTGGTGGTGGTCGGCGTTGGTGCCGAGCTGCTATTCGGATCCCACCACGTCAACAGCGGCCATTACCTATTCACAACCCAAGGCACCGTCCACGGCTCGTACGTACTGCCGTTGCTTTACGCAGCGCTACTGCCGGCCATCGTCATTAACGGGTTCGACGTCAGCGGGAATGCCAGCGAGGAGACCAAGGACGCCCAGCACGCAGTCCCGCGGGCCATGGTGTTCGCTAACGCGGGCTCCTATCTGTTCGGCACCATCGTGATTCTGCTGCTGTTGCTGGCGTTGACTAGCTTTTCCAAGACGCTAGCCGCCCCGCAGCCGGTGACCTTCATCTTGAACCCCGTGCTCGGTCATCCGCTGGCCAAGACGTTCGAGGTGCTTGCGGTTTACGGGTTGTATGTCAGCGCCGTGGTGCTGCAGATGGCCGGGGCGCGCGTCATCTGGGCGCAAGCGCGTGACGGGGAGTTCCCAGCTGCCCGCCTCTTGAGCAGGCTCAACAGAGACAAGGTGCCGGCCAACGGCGTCTGGCTGGCCGGAATCATCGCCTTTTTGCTAGTCCTCTGGAGTTCGCTGTACAGCGTCCTGATCGCGATGACGGTCGTCCTCTGGCTTGCCGGCTACGGGCTCCTGATCGGGTCGCTGACCGTAGCCAAGCTGCGCGGAAGAGCTGCGCGGGCGGCCTTCCGCGTTCGAGGCTGGGTCCTTGTCTTTCCGCTCGCTGTCGTGTGGTGCGCCCTCCTCTCGTTCGTGCTGATCTACCAGAACCCCAAGCATGTTGGCATCGGCCTAGCCATCGTTGTCGCGGCGGGAATACTCATCTACTTCTTTGCCCTGCCGAAGGGCCGAGAGGCGCACGATCTGGCGTCCCAGCACGCCGCCGGTCTGACCGTGGCAGATGCCCTTCAGATGGAGGTTCTCAGGCGGGGAGACGCCCGGGTGGCGACGGGCAACACCGGCCTAGACCGCATCGTTCGGTGGGTGCACACCGGCGAGATAGCCGACATCGCCGGCTATCTCCGGGGCGGGGAGCTGCTGCTGACCGCCGGGCTCGGCCTCGGCGAGACGGCCGAGGAGCAGCGCCGCTACATCAGCTCCCTTGCCGAGGCCGGCGTCGCCGGACTCGTCGTCGAGCTGGCCGGCCGCGCGTTCTCCGAGTTCCCGCCGGCAGCTCTCGAAGAGGCCGAGCGCTGCGGGATCCCGGTGATCACGCTGCGACGGGAGGTCCCGTTCGTCGAGGTCAGCCGACAGATGAACGAGCGGATCCTCAGAGTGCAGGATGGCGATGCCGGCGCCGCCGGGAGCGCCGGCTATGTCCCGCAGGCCAGCACCTGAGATCAGACGGCCGCGCAGAGAAGCTCTGCGCGGCCGTCGCATGGCCAGGATTTCGCACGGCGCCCATATCCTTGAGCGTCGGCCGTTGAGGCCGTGACTACGGGCGCTCGGAGTCGAGAATGCCGAGACGGCGATGAACACAGTTTCGCGCCCCGGCGGCACGTGAGCGCCCGCCGCAGCTGATGGTCGCGGTACTTGGTGGGCTTGGTGCGGCGATCGTGTGGGCCGTCGGCTCGATCGGCGCTTCACGTGCCGCCCGCCAGCAAGGCTCGTTGCTGACGCTCGCCTGGGTGATGCTGATCGGACTAGGGCTGGTCACGCTGGTCCTGCCATTCTCCCGTGGCGCCTCGCTATCGCCGGCGTCGGTGCTCTGGCTGCTGGTCGGCGGGACGGGAAATGTGGCCGGTCTGCTGCTCATGTACCACGCGTTGCGGGGCGGTCAGATGAGTGTCGTCATGCCGATCGTGACGACCGAGGGTGGGATCGCTGCTCTCATTGCGATAGTCGCCGGGCAGTCAGTGAGCGCGACGCGTGCCGCAGCATTGATCACGACCGTGGTCGGGGTCGTTATGACCGCGATCTCACGTCGACCAAGCACCAAACAGCCCGTCGGTCGGCCACCGGCCGATGATGGCCTCCCCGTCGCTCAGGCGCACAGCAATGGCGACCGCCGACCGGCCGCGTGGGCGTCGCTGGGAGCGCTGTGCTTCGGGGCGGGGCTGTACGGCATCGGACGCGCGGGCGCCGTGCTGCCCGCCGCCTGGGCGGTCATGCCGCCTCGAGTGGTCGGCGTACTCGCAGTCACTGTGCCGCTTGCCCTGACTGGGCGACTACGATCGCCGCACGGCGCCGGCCGCTGGCTGTTGCTGTCGGGCGTCTGCGAGGTGGTCGGCTTCTTCGCGTACACCTGGGGCGCGCGACACGGCATTGCGGTGGCCGCGGTCCTAGCGACGCTCGCAGGCGCGTTCAGCGCCGGCATCGGTCGATTACTGTTTGACGAGCGGCTCCGCGCGACGCAGGTTGTGGGGGTCATTCTGATCATCGTCGGTGTGTGCTCGCTGAGCTCACTTGCCTCCTGACGACGCTCAGTCAGATCCCGGAGCAGGCGTCAATGCATCGTCAAAAACAGAACGCTGCGCCACCAGGTTGCAAGAAACCCGCATAAAAAGGCATGCGTGTTTCCCGGCCTCAAGAACTGAGTAGTGCCACCGCCGCGCAGCAGCTGCGCCGGCACGGGACGGGACGAGCGCTTTTCATTAAAGACCCGTTGCGGGTGCAGGGGCCGGGCGACTGCTTCTCCAGCTTGTGATTGCTCGCGGCGCCCCTCAGGAGACCCGCGGAAGCAGGACAGACCGGTTCCACCGCGGCCGCGGCCACTGACATACGCCAAGGCCGCGCCTCGGTGTTAGCAAGCTCGCAGCTAACGCTCGCGTCGATGCAGAACTCTCACGCCGAGGCCAAGGCGCTACCGGTTTCACGCACCACCGGCAGTCTCGCCGGCGTCATGGTTGGACGGCCACGCTGCTGCTCTTGCACCCAGCGCCGTATACCGGCCGTCCGCGCGGGTCAGGTTGGCGACCAAGACGTGGGTGTGCAACTGAGGATCCCCCGCGCGCGACACCGACGCCGGTGCCCAGCCGCGACAAACCCCTCCCCCGCTACCGACTCCGCCCGCCAGGTCCGCGGCGGGTAACGCACGCCTCGCGCTCCAGATACCCGAGCGCTTGCGCCACCGCCCGCTCGTGCGCCTCAAGCAGCGCCCCGCTGATCCAGCAGTCCCGTTCGTCTGGCGGGTCGGTGTCGTGTCGAGACCCGTTCGGTCAGTATTCCCGGGATGTGGTGGTGGTCAGGCTTGTCGTGCGGGGAGGGTATCGTCCGGCGGGAGAGATCCCGCCGGAACCCCCGCCTAGGGAGGACAGTGGGGCTGGTGCACTCGTTGCCGGCGCGCCTCAGAGGACGATCCTTCGAGTTTTGTCGGCCGGCAACTCCACGAGCTGATGGCCTCGTCGACGGTCGGGAACGCTCGCGAGACGAAGTGCACCTATCAGATCGTCGGAGGATGGTGTCAAGCTCAGCGCTCCGAGCTCCTGTGTGCCTTTATCGCGACGACGCCGCGAGGGCGCCCGCGGCCGCGGGCGCCGACCCATATCTCGCGGTCTCAGGCGCCGGGCGTCAGCGTCCCGAACATCAACGTCCGCCGCTCGATGTCGTAGTAGACGGTCGCGGCGCGCCCCAGCAGCCCGCGTAGCACCTCGGCATCCTCGGCGGTCGTGGTCAGGACCTCTTCCCACGCGCCCTCATCCAGCACGAGCTGCAACGTGAAAACGCCCTCAGCCTGGGGCTCACCAGCCACCCAGCTGAACTGATAGTGCGAAACCTGACGAACCTTGATCGAATCATCAGTCACCTTCTGCGGCACCTTCGGCATCACGGTCTCCTTTGTCGTGGACTAGTTTCAGCTACCCCCAATTAACGCCGCCAAGCTGGATCAAGGCAGAGCGGTCCGCACGCTCCAAGCGCGGCCGTCGACGGTCGGTGCGCTTCTCGCAGCGATGGTCCTGGAGCGAGATCCGCCGGTAGCTCGTGACCATTCTGTCCAGGCGTGAGCGAGCACTCGGTGCGGGCATCCACCACCAGTGCGGCGTTGTGCACCCTCGGCGGGTTCTCATGTGCCGTTTCGCTGATGGGGCTCCGCGGGGATCATGTCTGCGTCGAGACGATGGCGGCCTTGTTGACCGGTTCTCCTAGTGGGGGATCGTCGTGTTGTTGAGGGCTTCGCCCGACGTCAGGACGGTCGTGTGTATGGAGATGGGCTGCGGGTGGATCCGGAGCCGGAGCGCTCGAAGTCGACACCGGTTTCGTCGGGTCACGGGCTACCTCGACCTCCCGCGGCCCGCGGTCGAGGTCGATTATCGCCGTCATCTTCTGCGGCCCATCACCGCCGGTATAGGAGCCGATCGCGGGCTGGGTTACTGAAGTTCGCCCGCGATTGGGTCGATCTGCGCGGGTAGCTAGCTGCGGTCGTGTTCTTCTGGTGGGGGTTCTGGAGTCGATGAGTGGTCGGGGTGGATGGTGACGATGGTTTGCATGAGGATCTGGTTGGGCACGCGGATGAGGGTTTCTTGTGTCGTCTTGAGCAGGGTGGCGGAGGGTTCGATGGCGGTGATGGTGCCGCGCACGTCGCTGAAGCTGATGTTTTGGCCGATCTGGTAGCTGTGGTGTAGGTAGCGTCCGGCGCTGAGGGCGCTGGCGGCGTCGCGCCCCCCGAGTCCGAACGCGATCGCGAAGGTCGCCGAGACGCCGGCGAGGAGAATCCCGACCAGCAGCAGCAGCACGAGGGTGGAGATGGCGATTTGGGCGGCGGCGATGATTCCGAAGATCGCGAGCACCGTGATCTGCGCGAGCCGGCCGAGCGGGACGGGGAGGTCCATCTGGGTGCTGAGCCGGTCCGCGCGCTCGCGGGCGTAGCCGGCGATGACGATCCCGGCGAGCAGTAGCGCGGCGGCGATCAGCAGCTTGGGGAGCTCTTGGATGCCTTTGTTGAGCGAGTCTGAGAGGAACTGCAATCCCAGCAGCGAGAGGGCGGCGAAGACCACGACGATGATCAGCGCGATCCGGATCGCGCGGCCCACGACGACCGCGAGGGAGGGGCCCAGGCCGGCTTGTTCGAGAACGTGGTTGACGCCGGCACGGCCGGCGAGGTCGTCGACGTGGGCGGCCTGCATGGCTTTGATCAGCACCCGCGTGAATAGGGAGACGACCAGGATGCCGATCAGCAGTAGCGCGATCGCGCCGGCGAAGCGGGGAAGGAAAGCTCCGAGCTGCCTTCCGGCTTGATTGAGGATCGCCGAGGCCAGAATCTTCATGAGCGCTTGGAGGAGCCGAACAGCAGCCGGATGCCGTCGATGATCGCGCCGCCGACGGAGCCGATCGCGAGTACGGGCCGCCGAAGGCTGCGTTGCCAGCGGGCGGCACGGATGATGCCTGACGTCAGCGTCGCCGATGGCGGGTCGCCTTGCAACACTTGTAGCTGCTCCCGGAGCGCGTGTTCAGCCGGGGTCAGCTCTTCGGGATCGTCGGCGCCGTTCATGTGGTGGGTAGCTCCCAGTCATAGGTGTTGTTGCGCAGGACGTCAATGAGATCGCCGCGGGCGCGGTGCAGTCGCCCCTTGACGGTCCCTAACGGCAGGTCGAGCACCTCGGCGATCTCGGTGTAGCTGAGTCCTTCGAGGTCGCGGAGCACGACCAGGCTGCGGTAGTCAGACGGAATGAGACCGAGCTTTTGCTGCAGTCGCTGTTGGCGTTCGCGGTGTTCGAGCTGGGTGGCGGGCTGGCGGGTGGTGTCGCGGTCGACAGCGTCATCAGCTGCGATGGTCTCGCCGGTCGGCCGGCGCTTGAGGCGGTCCAGGTGAGACAGGGCGGCGTTATGGGTGATCTGCAGCAGCCAGGTACGAAACGAGGCGTCTCCGCGAAACCGGTTCAGGCGATGAAATGCGCGCAGGAACGCGTCCTGGCTGACGTCTTCGGCGTCTGTGGGGCCGGCGATTCGGCTCGCGACCCGGAACACGAGCTCGCGGTGGCGCTCCACCAGGATCTCGAACGCGCGCAGGTCACCGGCGAGCGTTTGCTCGATCAGTCGTTGATCTATGTCGGCGCGGTGGATGACCATGGGTTGCTCCGGCAGCCCTCACGGCGATCGCGTCGTGCTGAGCTCCCGGAATCTCACGCCGGAAGGGGCCGGCGCTGCCCTAGAAGACCCGCGGGGCGCCGTTGTGGTTACAAGCTTCGTGCTGCGTCCTCGCGGAGGAGATCGCTGGCCGGGTCTGGGAAAAGTTTGTAACCGAGCCGGCCGGGGTTCGGTCTACAGAGTCAGGACCCCGGGATCTGCTCGCCCGGCGGGGTTCATCTCATCGCTTATTTATCGCGTGGCCCGGGCGCCCGCGCATCGAGGAGGTGTGTGATGGCCGATACGACGGAAGCTTATGGCTGGCAGGGACGAACGATGGTCGGTAGTGATGGGGAGAAGATCGGCAAGATCGCCGAGATCTATGAGGACGAGCGCACGGGGAACCCCGAGTGGGCGACGGTGTCCAGCGGATTGTTTGGGACGAAGTCGAACTTTGTCCCGTTGGCGGGCGCCTCGTCGGATGGCGAGGACGTGCGCGCGGATGTGACCAAGGATCAGGTCAAGGACGCGCCCGGCGTCGAGAGTGACGGGGAGCTGTCCGAGCCCGAGGAGCGGCGCCTGTTTGAGCATTACGGGGTTCCGTATACGACGGAGGGGTCCACGACCGCGCAGGGCCAGCCCGACACCGGCCGCAGCGCGGACTTTGTCGGCAGCGAAACCGGCCGCAGCGAAACCGGCGGTGTGGGCGGTGATCGGCTTGAGGGGGATCGTGAGTCGGTCGGGCATGACACGAGCGGCCCGACGACAGATGACGCGATGACCCGGTCTGAGGAGGAGCTGACGGTCGGAACGCGTCAGCGCGAGGCGGGTCGCGCGCGGCTGCGTAAGTACGTGGTCACCGAGATGGTGACCCAGACCGTTCCGGTGCAGCGCGAAGAGGTGCGGATCGAGCGCGAGCCGATCACCGACGCCAACCGCGGCGATGCGCTGGACGGGCCGGATATATCCGAAGAGGAGCACGAGGTGGTGCTGCACGAGGACGAGGTCGTGGTTGACAAGCAGGCGGTCGCCAAGGAGCGGGTACGGATGGGCACCGAAACGGTCAGCGAGGATCGCGAGGTCTCTGAGGAGGTCCGCAAGGAGCGAATCGAAACCGACGGCACCGACGAGGTCGAGACCGAGGGTCGGGATCGCCCCAGGCGTTAGTCCGAAGGTGTGACCCGTCGAAGGCTCCCCTAGGGCGCCTTCTCCCCGGCGATCTTCGGGGTCGCCAGGCACATGATGAGAAGACGGGATCCTCGCCGCGGTTGGCGGCAGGCGCCCGTCTGCTTTGAAATCAATCTAGTAGCGGAGGCAGCTGATGGCAGAGGCATCGACAGGAACCGGGTCCGCGGCCGAAACGGCATCCCCGGCGGGCTCCTCGGCGGCGCAGGGCAGCGGGCTGACGCGTCGCGGTGAGACCCCGGGAGGGTTGCAGACGGAGAAGGGCGCGACAACGATCGCCGATACGGTGGTGACGAAGGTCGCGAGCATCGCGACGCGTGAGGTGGGGGGCGTGCATGAGCTTGGTGGTGGCACAGCGCGAGCGGTCGGATCGGTCGCGCAACGGGTCGGGATCGGGGATCAGCGCAGCCAGGGCGTGTCGGTCGAGGTGGGCGAGAAGGAGGCGGCCGTCGATCTGACGATCGTCGTGGAGTACGGGGAATCGATCCCGAAGCTTTCCCAGCAGATCCGCGACAACGTGACCCGTCGGATCGAGGGGATCACCGGGCTGGCGGTCACCGAGGTCAACGTGACGGTCAACGATCTGCACTTCCCCGGCGACGAGGAGCCTGAGGACGAGCCCTCACGCGTTCAGTAGCCGGACGGTCTGTGGTGACGAATCTGCAATCTCCGGGTCTGCCGCAAGCCGGCAATCGAGTCGCAGCGGATCCGACTGGCCCGTGCGGCGCGCACCGCGGCGCTGCTGGTGGCTGGGGTTCTTGGGACAGATGCCGGGCCGTCGGGAGCGTTCGTGACCCAGGCGCCGGATGGCGAGCTCCTCGCCGGAGTGAGCTGTGTCGCGGCGGCGACCGGAGGGTATGACGTGTCGTTGCGACTGGTGGCCGGCTTAGTTGCCCTGCAGCCATTGGGCGAGCGCGTCCGGGTCGCGGTCAGTACCGCTGCGAGGATCGCGAGGATCGAGCTGGGGAGTGTGAGCGTGCATTTCGCCGAGGTGGCCGTCGTGGGGGGGGTGTGATGAGCCTGCTGGGTCCGTTGGCGCGGCTGGTCGGGGTTGTCTGGATGGTTGTGTTGGCGCTGTTGGGGTTGGGGGTGGCGATGTTCTGTTTTGACGCGGTTATCACTCTCGGGTCGGCGAGACCGGACCGGCTGCTTGACTTGCCTGGTGTGCGCCGGCATGTCGGCCGGTTTTTGGATCGGGTCGCGGCACCGGGGTCGACTGCTGGGCTGGCGTTGCTGTGCGGGCTGGGCGCCATGCTGCTCGGGGTGTTGTTGCTGATTGGTGTGCTTGGGCGCCGCCGGCAGCGGTTGGCGATTCTTGAGCGGGATGGTCAGACTGGTGCGGTCGCGGCGAGACCGAAGCCGTTGCGGGACATGGCGCGTGCGCTTGCTGAACCGGCCCGTGGGGCGACGAGCGTGAAGCGTCCCCGGCTGTCGTTGTCGCGCCGCGGGACTCGGGGGCGGCTGAAGGTCGACGCTACCCGGACTCGCACTGCTGATCCAGCGGAGGTCAAGGCTGCCGTTGAGCAGGCGGTGGCGCCGATCTCTGAGCCGTTTCATCTCAAACCTCGGGTGCGGGTGCGGCTCGGTGCATCGGGGAGTCGCACCCAGTGATCCGGCAACGGGTCAACTTGCGTACGCCGGCGCTGGGCTATGTGGTGGCGTTGTTGACGGTCGTTCTTGGCGCTGTGCTGGTGTGGTATGGGCTGATGGTCGTCTTGCTGGCGGTCAAGGTGTCGCCGCACACCGTCAACTCTTTGAGCGCGTATCGCACCCTGTATGACGATGCCGCTGGTCTCACCGCGAGCGATTTCACGACGCTGCGGCGGTTGATCGCCGGGTTTGCGGGGTTGATCGCGTTCCTGGTCTTTCTGTATCTCGCGTTCAAGGCGTGGCCGCGACCGTTTCTCGCGCGTGGTGACATCACGCTGGAGGACAATGAGCGCGGCGTGACCACGGTTGAGCCCCGCGCGATCGAGCGCGTCGCGGAGATCGCCGCCCGCGCCAACCCGGACGTGACGTCAGCCAGCGGGCGTCTCGGTGACGAGGCGTTGAGCGTCGGGATCAACGCCCGCCGCGCCGGTACTAGCGCGGCCACGCTGCGTGACGTGCACGAGCGGGTGCGCGCCGACCTGGAGCGCCATGACCTACCTACCCTTCCGGTCAACGTGACGCTGACTGGATATGACCGCAAAACCATGAGGGAGCTTGCATGAACCCCCAACAGCTTGCCGGCCTGATCGGCTTTTTGTTCGTCGCTGCCTGGATCGCTTTCGGGTTTGGCGACGCGATCCTCTGTCTCCTCGGAGCCGGCGTGTTCTTCGCCGCGACCGCGTTTTTCCGGGGCGAACTTGACCTTGCCGACCTGCAACAGCGCACCACCGGCCGCCGCGCCGGCAGCACGCCGCGCTAGCCCCGGACGGCCGAAACGCCGAAACGGGCACCCCCCTGGGAGAACGAGATGAGTGACGCTGACTTTAACGAGCGACCGCCAGCGACCGGCGCGCAAGAGCGCCCGCCGGGAGCGGTCGCCGGCGCCAGCCGGCAGCCGTCCGGGCCGGCTGACCCGGCCGCCGGGACAGACGCTCCCGAGCGCACCGCTGGTGGCGCCGGGGCCAGGGCCGGCGAGGTGGCCGAGGGTGACGGCGGTGACGCGCAACCGGCGGGCGGCGGGGGCGTTGCGGAGAAGCGTTCCGGGCGTCGACCCGAGGGGCCGGCGCACGCGCGCCAGGGCTCGATGCTGCAGACAGCGAAACGGACGTGGAGCGAGTTCTCCGAAGACAACCTCACCGATGCGGCGGCGGCGTTGACCTACTACGCGATCCTGTCGATCTTCCCCGCGCTGGTCGCGCTGGTCGCGATCGTCGGACTTGTCGGCGACCCGCACACGGTGACCAAGGAGATGACCACGCTGGTCACCTCGATCGGACCGGCGTCGGCGGCGCAAACGTTCAAAGGTCCGATCGACGATTTGACCAAGAGCAGCGGCACCGCCGGGATCCTGCTCATCGTCGGGATCGCGTCGGCGTTGTGGACAGCATCGGGGTATGTCGGCGCGTTCATGCGCGCGTCTAACGTGATCTATGAGGTCGAGGAGGGCCGCTCGTTCATCAAGCTGCGCCCGTTGCAGATGCTGGTCACGCTCGTGCTCGTGGTGTTGCTCGCGCTCGTGCTGGTCGCCTTGGTGCTGACCGGTCCGCTGGCAAGCAAGGTCGGCTCGGCGATCGGGATTGGCAGCAGCGCGGTCACCGTGTGGAACATCGCCAAGTGGCCGATCCTGGTGATCGTCGTGATGTTCATGATCGCGCTGCTGTACTACGCGTCGCCCAACGCCCGGCTGCGCAGCCTGAAATCGATCTTCCCCGGCGCGATACTGGCGGTCGTCGTCTGGCTGATCGCCTCCGCGGGGTTTGCGTTTTATGTCGCGAACTTCGGCTCCTACAGCAAGACCTACGGCACGCTGGGCGCAATCATCATCTTCCTGGTGTGGATGTGGATCACCAACGTCGCGATCCTCCTCGGCGCCGAGATCAACGCCGAACACGAACGATCCCGGCAGCTCAACCAAGGAACCCCCGGCGCCGAACGCGAAATCCAGCTCGACGAACGCTCCGAGCCCAACCCCAAAAAGCGCGCCCGCACCGCGTAGCCAGCAGCCGACCCCGGCCCACGGGTCGCGAAGGTGGCGGCCAACACCACCCGCCGAACCCCGGGCCGGCTCACCCCAACGAAAGGAACACGATGCAGATCCCCAAGGACAAGATCCTCGAGATGCTCCAGCAGCAGGGCAAAGGTGATCAGGTCGATCAGGCCAAGCAGGAGCTGCCTGAGCAGGTCGACACCGACCAGCACGCCGATCTGCTGCAGAAGTTCGGTCTCAACCCCCAAGAGCTCCTGTCCAAGCTCGGTGGCGACATTCCGGGTCTGTAGGCCATCACAGCCGCGTTTACCAGTAGCGGTCCGGGCTCCGGGAAGCGCGGCTTCGTTACCCACCTACCCAAAGGGAGACCAAATGGTCAGAGGAATACTTGGCGTTCTAATTGTCATTGCGATCGTCCTCGTTTTGCTCAAGGTCGTGATCGTCGGCGGCATCATCGGCGCGGTCGCGCTGGTGCTCCTCATTCTCATCCTCATGGGTCGAATTTGAGGCGGCGATTGAACGACCCAGCGATGTCCTACACCGCGCGTTGGATGAGGGCGCGATCCCACCGGCCCGTGCAAGAGCGAGGCCGACGGCGAATCTGGCGCGAACGCAGCAGCTCTTCCGCCAACAACGTTGAGGACTGATGGGCTCGTATCTTCGCGGCGACTCAGTCCGCCGCCACCGCGGCACCCCGCCGAGAGCTGTCGACCACGGGGGCGCCGGCAACGACGAGCCTAGGGTGGGTCCCCTGACGGGCCCCCTCGTTGATCTGAAATCGGAACCTAGTGAGGAATCCCATGGCTTTAAGTGATCGAGCGGCCACGGCCGCGTCGTATGTCGCGCAGCTGTTGGACAACAGCGACGTGCAGGCGTCAGCGCGCCAGGCTGCGCAGGCATCCCGGGCGGCCTACAAGCGCGCTCGGGGGAAACAGCCGGCCGAGATCGTCACCGACACGACGTTTCGTCGGCGAGTGACCGAGGCCACCGCAGCGGTGGGTCGGCTGTGGGGTGCTGCTGCCGAGCCTGCCCCGTCACCACCCCGCCGCTGGCCGCGAGTGCTGTTCGTGATCCTCCTTGGTGTTGGCATGATCGTTGCTGTCACCAATGAGGGTTTGCGGACGCGCTGTTTGGCGCTGATCGGCCAAAACCAGGCGTCGGAGACCCCGCCGCTCGACGAGAGCCCGGTGATTCCGGATCCACCCCCTACCGTTGAGGAGTGACGTTGGCAGATCACGAAAATCAGGCCGGGCGCAGCGATCGTTCGGTTGCCGATCTCGTTCGTCAGGCGTCTGATCAGACGGCGACCCTGGTCCGCCAGGAGCTCGAGCTCGCTAAGGCGGAGCTCACCACCAAGGGTAAGCAGGTGGGGCTGGGCGCCGGCATGTTCGGGGCCGCGGGCGTGTTCGGCGTCTATGCGTTTGGGGCGGTGACGGCGGCGGTGATCTTGGCGCTGAGCCTGGCCGTGACCGGCTGGCTGGCGGCGGTGATCGTCGCCGCTGTGTATGGCGCGGTCGCGGGAGGGCTGGCCCTTATCGGCAGGCGCAAAGTGAAAGCGGGCGCGCCCCCCCTCCCCGAGCAGACGGTGCAGAGCGTCAAGGCGGATGTGCAATCAACCAAGCAACACGCGAAGGAGGGCCGTCGATGACCGACGACGGAGCCCCACACGCCGACCAGACAGACGCCGGAGACACCAGGACGCCCGACGAGATCCGAGCCGAGATCGAGCAGACCCGCGAGGAGCTCGGCGACACCGTCGAGGCGCTGGCCGAGAAGACCGATGTCAAGGCCCAGGCCAAGAGCCGCATCGCCGACATCAAAACCGCGACGCAGGATAAGCGCGACGCGTACGTCGGCAAGGCCAGAGAGGCCGCGCCCGAATCGGCGACCGCCGGCGCGCAGCAGCTGAGCGCAACGGTTCAAGAAAAGCCGTTGCCGTTCGCGGTCGGCGTCGCGCTCGTGATCGGGCTCGGGATCGGCTGGCTGCTCGGGCGTCGTCAAGGAGAATGACCATGGGAAAGCTTGTCTTCCTCCCGATCAGCCTCGCCGGGGGACTGCTCGCCGGCCTGATCGGCAAAAAGCTGTTCGCCGCGATCTGGGGGGTCATTGACGATCAGGATCCGCCCAAGCCTGAGCACCGAGACGTCGACCTCGGGAAGCTGCTGATCGCACTGGCGGTCGAAGGAGCCATCTTCTCGGTGATCAAAGGGGTCGTCAGCCACGGGTCGCGGCACGCCTACACCCGCGTCACCGGCGCATGGCCCGGCGACGAGCCGCCCGAGGACGACTAGATGGCCAACCCGCTCGCTGACCTGATCGCGCTTGCGCGCGTCCCCGCGACCCTCACCGCCGATCTCGGTGTCATCGCCAACGCGATGCGCAGCGTCCTGGCGATCGAAACGATGCTGATCTCGTTGATGGACACGCTCGACCCTCTGCTCGCCGACGTCGAGCGCCTCCGCAACACCGTTGAACCCCAGCAACAAAGGGTCGCGCACATCGAAGAGATGATGCAGACCCTCGAGCGGCGCGCCACCGTGATCGAATCGACCCTCCTGCGCCTCGCCGCCGATGCCGGCGAAGCGATCGAGCTGCTACCCGAGCCCGACGATAACCGCGGCGCGCTGACCAAAGCCAAAAACGCGATCACCGGAAGCTGAAAGCCGAAATCCAATCGATCACCCCGAGGCGCCATCGCGGAGCTGGGTTGAAACCAGACTCGAGCCGCGCGATCCCAGAGAAGCGGCGTCGGTCACGATGATTTTGGGACTGGGCTTTGCGCTGGTGTGTGCTCTTGGCACCAGCTTGAGCTCGTTGTTTAAGGCGCGAGGCGCGCCGCTGGCTCGACCGATCGAGATTCGTCATCCGCTGCGCAGCGCCGCGGAGCTGTTTCGCTCGCGGTGGTTCGCGGTGGGATGGATTCTCGCGCTGTTGGCCTGGGGCCTGCACATCGAAGCGCTGGCGCTCGCGCCTCTCTCGAGCGTGCAGGCAATCCTGTCGGCCGGGCTGGTGTTCCTCGCCGTGCTCGCCGAGCGGTTCTTCGGATTCCAGCTCGGAAGGCGGCAATGGGCCGGCGTGACGCTCACCGCCGCTGGACTCGCGGTGATCGGTTTGACAGCGACCGCCGAGGGGCCGCAACGCTCCTCTCTGCCGGCGCTGATCGCCGTCGAGACTGCGATCCTGACGATCGGGATTGTGCTGGTGCGGATCTCGACGCGCCGCGCCATCGAGTACCGCGGCGAAGCGCTCTTGCTCGCCACGGCGGCCGGGGTGCTATTCGGGGTCTCCGACGTCGCGATCAAGTACCTCACACACGCACACGGACCGCTATTTGGCTTGCTCAGCCCATGGACGCTCACCGCGCTGATCTCGTTCGTGCTGTCTTTCTACGCGTCGGCTCGCAGCTTGCAGATCGGTCTGGCGATCGAGGTGATCGCGATCACCTCGATCGCGGCCAACCTCGCCGCGATCCTCGGCGGCATCCTCGTGTTCGGAGAACCGATCGGCTCCGGAACCGTTGGGATCAGCGCCCGTCTGCTCGCATTCTGTCTCGTCATCGCCGGCGCGGCGCTCGTGCCCGCACCCCTGCGCGCGCACCAGCGTCACCCGCGCTGACACCCCCGCGCTGAGCACCGCCAGCAGCTCCGGTCGGCTCACGATCTGGACCATCGAACGCAGCTTCGGAATCGCGAGCTTGACCGCGGGAACCTCCAAGCCCGCAGCGCCGTCGGTGCTCCGCGATGACTGTGCAGCCGCATCAGACTGTCGCTGCAGCTGATCGCCCGCGCTTCCTTACGCGATCGCCCAGCCTCGGCCTGCTCGTGGTTCCGGGCCTGCCACGAGTTCGCATATTCGCAGAGGCGAGCGGTAGCCAGGTTCACTCTGAGGCTGGTTGCCGCTTCGGACGAGCTGCAGCAGCGCTGCCGCGCTCCGCGATGCCCAGCCTATGCATATGCACCGGCGACGCTTCGCTCGCAAGGCTCTCGCCATCACCGCTTCCGGTTCGTCGCCCGAGCAGGTGTGCGTGCGCGGCTTCCGCTTCTTGGTTTGGCAAAGCCGAGGCGCTGTCAGAACCCTGGGTTCGCGCACAGAGCCCGGGTTGGAATATCTGGTCAGGTCCGAGGCCGGTCGAAGATCGCAGCGGCCTTGGCATAGGCGGGGCGTGACTCGCTGCGTTGCACGTACGCCTCGAGGGCGGGCCAAGGTTCGAGCATCTCACGAGAGTTGGCGCCTTGGAGCACGCTCGCGCACATCACGTCGGCAACGGTGAACTGGCCAGCGAGCAGCCAGTCGTGGGCGTCAAGCGCGGATGCAATCGCGCTCGCGGCTTGCGTGAAGCGGTCGCGCGCCGAGGACTCCGATGTGCCTTCTCCGAGCTCGCGGATCCAGCGAAACAGCGGCGCTTCGAGCTCGGCCACCGCGAACGTGACCCACTGGTAGACAAGCGCCCGCCCGCTTGAGCCCAGCCGCGGGATCAGCCCGGCAGCGGGGTACAGATCGGCAAGCTGAAGGCAGATCGCTGCCGACTCGAACATGGTGATGCCATCGCCGAGCTCAAGCGCGGGGACGCGCCCCAGCGGATGGCGACGCAGATGCTCGCCAGATCGGCGCTGCGCGCCAGCGATCTCGGTCAGCTCATAGGGCTCACCGATCTCCTCTAACAGCCACAGAACCCGGCTAGAGCGAGTGCGCGGCATGTAATACAAGTGCGGAGGCAGCGCCGGCTGAGACATCAACCAAACCCTATCCGGCCAACCGCCGACGGATAGCCGCCCGATCCAGAGTGCAGGCGGCGATTGCCGATGCAGTCCCAGGCCGCCAGCCCGCGATCGAGACAGAGAGGCCCACGGCACACGGTCCCCATCGTGGCCGTCTGGGGAACTGAGCGGCGGACTGCCGCTTCGGTCGGCGCGGACCCGAAGCAGAGGCGTTGGCGTGGGCCGTTTCTGGTCCCGAGGCGCCCGCAGATGCGTGAATCCGGCAGCCGCCGGGCCCACCTGAGACTTCTGCATCGGCCCGGCCGCTAGCAGCGAGCGTGCAAACTCCGAGGCGCGATTTGGCGATTAGCGGAACTGGCATACGTTCCGGGGGCGCATCCTGCTTTCGTGCTGGTGGAGGCGTCGGGCTCGCTGCTTCTCTCGGGAGGCCGTAGGCCGTCGACCGGGCGCACTACTCCTCGGCGCTGTCCAAATCGGCTGGCGTGCGACGACGTAGGGGTAGTGGCTGCGTATCGTGCGGCCGTATCGACAGGAGGCGACCGTGCCGGAGTACATGTTGTTGCTTTATGGGTCCGAGTCTGCTGATGAGGCTGAGCGGGCGCAGCGGTGGGCGGAGATGCCGTTGTGGGATCAGGTGAACGCGAGTCTGCGCGATGCGGGTGTGTTGGTCGCGCACGCACCGCTTCATTCGGTCGAGAGTGCCACGACGGTGCGCGTCCGGGGTGATGAGACGGAGTTGACCGATGGTCCGTTCGCCGTGACCAAGGAGGTGCTGGCTGGCTATTACGTGCTGGATTGCGCCGATCTGGATGAGGCGACCAGGCACGCGGCAAGGCTGCCGTGGGCGTGCTACGGGTCGGTCGAGGTGCGGCCGATCGTGACCGATGACGAGATCCCGCGGTCGGATCGGAGCGCCAGCGCGTCTTGAGCACTGCGGAGCCGCCACGCCGCGCGAGTCCAGATCCGGTCGGCGCCGCGATCGCGGCGGCGTTCCGCGCGGAGCGCGCGGCGGTGCTGGCGACGTTGATCCGACATGTGGGCGACTTTCAGCTGGCGGAGGACGCAGTGCAGGACGCGTTCGTCGAGGCGGTCAGCGCGTGGCGGCGCGACGGTGTCCCGGCCCGGCCGGGCGCGTGGCTTATGGTCGCCGCGCGGCGGCGGGCGATCGATCGGATGCGCCGCAACCGGTCGGTGGCGGATCGAGCAGATCGGCTGGCGGAGCTGATGCGACTCGATCGCCAGGAGCACACCGACGTTGACGAGGACAGCGCGATCGTCGATGACCGTCTGCGGCTGATCTTCACCTGCTGCCATCCGGCGCTCGACCTGCCGGCGCGGGTGGGGTTGACGCTGCGCGCGCTCGGCGGGCTTACGACCGGCGAGATCGCGCGCGCGTTCCTGGTGGCGGAGCCAACGATGGGCAAGCGGATCGTCCGCGCCAAGCGCAAGATCGCCGACGCGCGGATCCCGTACCGGGTGCCTGACGACGAGGAGCTGCCCGACCGGCTGCGCGGCGTTCTCCGGGTGCTCTATCTGATCTTTAACGAGGGCTACTCGGCGACCGAGGGCGAGCGGCTGGTGCGGGCCGAGCTGTGCGGCGAGGCGATCCGCCTCGCGCGGCTGCTGTGCGAGCTGATGCCCGACGAGGCCGAGGTTTGGGGGCTACTGGCGCTGATGCTCCTGCACGACGCCCGTCGCGACGCGCGCGTCGCGCCGGACGGACGCTACCTCGCGCTTGACCAGCAGGACCGCACGCGGTGGGATCGCGCGCGGCTCGGCGAGGGGCTCGAGGCGCTGGACCGGGCGATGCGGTTCCCGCACCCGGGCCAGTACCAGCTGCAAGCCGCGATCACAGCCGTGCACGTCCGCGGGGCGGACACGGGCACAACGGACTGGGAGCAGATCGCGGAGCTGTACCGCGCGCTTGGCGAGATCGCGCCCTCGCCGGTCGTTGAGCTGAACCGCGCGGCGGCGGTCGGATTCGCCGTCGGACCGCAGGCCGGGCTCGAGCTCCTCGAACGGCTGCTCGCCGACCCTGTACTTGAGCGCTATCAGCCGCTGCACGCAGCACACGCCGACCTGCTCCGGCGAGCCGGCGACCGAGTGGCGGCCGCGCGTGCGTACGAGCGAGCGATCGCGCTCAGCGCCAACGCGGTCGAGCGGGCCGAGCTGCAGCGCCGCCGGTCGACGCTCGCCGCCGACTGACGGCTGCGGCTCGCGAGCGAATACCGGTAGCGGCTCGCGAGCGGACCGGTCCGGGTTCTCGGCGCGGCCGTCCAAATCGGGTGCGGCGCCGCGACGTCCTCTGTGAAGCCGCCAAACGGGCGGCGAAACCACCGGAGGTCTAATGAGGTCCCAGGCACCCCAGATCAATCGCTGGCGGGCGTTCGCGCTGCTGGCAGTGGCGTTCTTCATGACGGTCATCGATCTGACGATCGTCAACGTCTCGCTGCCGACAATCGGCCGCGACCTGCACTTCTCCCAGACCAACCTGCAATGGGTCGTGACCGCGTACGCGCTCACGTTCGGCGGGTTCTTGCTCCTCGGCGGCCGAGCCGCCGATCTGCTCGGCCGCCGCCGCATCCTGATGGTTGGGCTCGGGCTGTTCAGCGCCGCGTCGCTGGCCGCTGCGCTGGCAACCGGTGCCGGCTTCATGGTCGGCGCCCGGGCGGTCCAGGGCATCGGAGCAGCGATCATGCTGCCCGCCGCTCTGTCGATCGTGATGAGCATGTTCGGGGAGGGCGCCGAGCGCAACAAGGCGCTCGGGATCTGGGGCGGGCTCGGTGCCGGCGGCGCGACCGTCGGAGTGATCGCCGGGGGGCTGTTGACCCGGTACGCCGGCTGGCAGTACATCTTCTACCTCAACGTCCCGATCGGCGTGGGCGCGCTGCTGTTGGCGCCGCGGATCGTGCCCGAAAGCCGGCTAGACACGGTGCGGCGCAAGTTTGACGCCGCCGGCGCGTTCGCCGGCACTGGCGGGCTCGTGGCACTCGTGGACGCTATCTCGCAGGCACCACAGTACGGCTGGGGCGCCACGCGGACGATCGGCGTGCTCGCTGCGGCAGCCATGCTGCTTGCCGCGTTCCTGCTGATCGAGCGCCGGGTCACCGATCCGATCCTGCCGCTTCAGATCTTCCGGCTGCGCACGCTCGCCGGAGCGAACACCGCGGGCCTACTGCTGGGCGGCAGCTTCTACGCGTTCATTTTCGTCGGGACGCTGTACATGCAGCAGGTACTGCACTACAGCGCGCTCCAGTCCGGGCTCGCCTGGTTGGCCGCGTCGCTGACCTCGATCGCGCTCGCCGGCCTCTCCCAGGCGCTGGTGACCCGCGGCGAGACCACGATCGTGATGGCGGCAGGGATGACCATGATCGGCGGCGGGGCGATCTGGGCCACCCAGGTACCCGTCCACGGACACTTTCTGGCCAACCTCGCCGGGCCGATGGTGGTAGCTGGCGCGGGAACCGCGTTCGCGTTCATCCCGATCTCGATCGCCGCGCTCGCCGGGGTGCAGGAGCAGCAGGCTGGGCTCGCGTCCGGACTGCTGAACACCAGCCAGCAGCTCGGCGGCGCGATCGGGATCGCGATCGCCTCGAGCGTCGCCGCCAGCCACACCCAAACGCTGCTTCACGCCGGCCACGCTGCCCCTGCGGCACTCACCGGCGGGTTCCAACAGGCGCTCTGGGTGCTCGGCGGGATCGGCCTGCTCGCCATTCCGGCGATCTTCGCGCTCGTTCGCCACCAAGCGCTCTCGACCGCCATGACCAACACGAGCGTCCGCGACCCCCAACCGGCACTCGCTGCCACCACCTAACCCACGCCTGACACCCGAACGCAAAACAGCGATTGGAGAAAACCATGCGCAAGCTCATCAATTCCGCTTTTATCTCGCTCGACGGCGTCACCACGGACCCACGAGCCTGGGCGACCTTCGACCCTGACGCGGGAGAAGAAGCCGCTCAAGCCCTCCAGGCCCTTGGCGGCATGCTCATGGGACGAGGCACCTACGAGTATTTCGCCGATGTGATGCCCCAGCAGACCGGACCGTACGCGGACGTGATCAACGCGATCCGCAAGTACGTGTTCTCCTCGACCCTGGAGAGCGCAGACTGGAACAACTCCACGATCATTCATAACGACGTCATCGCCGCCGTCACCAAGCTCAAGCAAGAGGATGGCGGTGACCTCATGGTGTACGGATACGGCCGACTCAGCCAAACCCTGCTCGAGAACCACCTCGTGGACGAAATCCGGTTCTCCTTTCACCCAGTACTCGTCGGGCAGACGCTCCCACTGACGCTCATCGGCACGACCCCGTCATCGATCGGCGTGGTCGCTCTCACCTACGAGCCGACGTCTAACTGAGCGGTGAGACCCGGCGTGGCCAAAAGCACGCCGGGTCTCAACCACATCCGCGCACGCCGAGAGTGCCGCAAAGTCGCCAAGGCGGTGGCCAGCGAGCAGCCGCTGCTTCGGCCGAGGCGCCGGGCTGGAGGAGAAGCCCGGTCTCGCGCCGGCCTGAGCCGCCAACGTGCCTGCTGGTTAGTGAAGGCCAGGTGAGGATCTTCTGGCTCGCGGGCACGATCGAGTACCTGCCTAGTCAGATGTGGATGCAGTCGTCTGGCTCGACCCGGGCTAGCCGCGTTAGTGCTCGGCGCGCCGCCGGTCGGCGAGGCGGTCGTGCACCGTCGGGATCGCGCGGCCCAAGCGGGCGCGCGTAGAAGAAGTCGGCGAGCAGGGCGCTACCGGTCACTCGGACCAGCCGGGTCGCACAAGGCCAGACTCGTAGGCGATCACGACGAGCTGGGCGCGGTCCCTGGCGCCGAGCTTGATCATCGCCCGGCTCACGTGCGTCTTGGCCGTGGCGGAGCTCACGACGAGACGCTCGGCGATCTGGTCGTTCGACAGGCCGGCGGCAGCGAGCGCCATCACCTCGCGCTCGCGGTCGGTCAGCTCCTCGAGCGCCGCTGAGCGGGGCGGCTCCTTGGCGCGCGCGGCGAACTCGCCGATCAGCCGGCGGGTGACCGACGGTGACAGCAGCGCCTCGCCGGCGGCCACGACCCGCACTGCCTCGATCAGGTCGCTCGGCTTGGTGTCCTTGACCAGGAAGCCAGCTGCCCCGGCCCGGATCGCGTCGAACACGTACTCATCGAGCTCGAACGTCGTCAGGATCACGATCCGGACGCCGGCGAGCGCTGGGTCCGCGGCGATCTCGCGCGTGGCGGCGATTCCGTCGAGCGTCGGCATGCGGATGTCCATCAGCACGACATCGGGAATGAGCGCGCGCGTCAGGTCGACCGCCTCCCGGCCGTCCGCTGCCTCGCCGACCACTTCGATCCCGTCCTGCGCGTCCAAAAGCGCGTGGAATCCCGCGCGCACCAGCGCTTGGTCGTCGGCCAGCAGCGTGCGGATCACGGCGGTTACCTGCCCGGCACCGGGATCCGCGCGCGAACGCGGAACCCGCGGTCGGATCGGGGGCCGGCGTCGAACGTGCCGCCGAGGGCAATCGCGCGCTCGCGCATGCCCGGGATGCCGTTGCCACCCCCCTCGCCGTCCATCGCCGGCACCTCGCGGCGGTCGCCGGAGGCGCCCGGGCCGTGTCCGTCGTCGTCCACCTGCACGGTCAGCTCACCGGGTCCGTATGTCAGCTCGACGGTCGCGCCGCCGGCCCCGGAGTGGCGGACGATGTTGGTCAGCGCCTCCTGCACGATCCGGAACGCTGCCAGATCGATGCTCGCCGGAAGCGGCCGGCGCTCGCCGTGCACCTCGAGCGTCACCCCGACGCCAGCCGCGGTGGTGCGGGTCACGAGGTCGTCAAGGCGGTCCACGCCCGCCGTTGGCGCCCGGGGCGCCTGCTCGCCGGTGCCGCGCAGCACGCCGAGCACCGAGCGGACCTCGCGTAGCGCGTCGGCGCTCGCCTCGTTGATCGCCGTCAGCGCGATCCGCGCCTGCTCGGGCTTCTCGTCCATCAGGTGCAGGGCGACACCTGACTGGACGTTGATCAGCGAGACGTTGTGCGCCAGTACGTCGTGGAGCTCCTGGGCGATGCGCAGCCGCTCCTCGTCGGCCTTGCGGCGGGCCTGGAGCTCACGCGCCTGCCTGGCCTCCGCGAAGCGCGCCCGTCGGTTGCGCACCCCTTCGGCGCCGGCGAGCGCGACGAGTAGCCAGGCAGCGATCGCCAGCGCCGCCAGCACCTTCGGCGGCCCGGAGTGCCCAAGCGCCCAGGGCAACCCGAGAAACACCAGCCAACCGACTCCGACCGCGGCCCATGCGAGCAAGCGCTCCCCGGCGAAGATCGCCGAAACAATCGCAAGGCCGAGGGACAAGAAGTTCGGGCCGAGCGGGTAGCCGAGCGCGACGTACGCCGCGGTGACGGCGAACACGAACGCGAGCACCTCGCGCACGTACCGCCGCCGGAGGACGAGCGCAAGCGGGCCGAGCGCGAGGAGCGCATAGGCACCGGCGTCAAGCTCCGTCGCGGGCCGGCACGCAGACGCCCACCAGCAGGCTTGGGTGCGCGAAGCGTGATGCGCCGCCCCGGCCGTCGCGGCGATCTGAATCAGGCCGCACATCACGGCGAGGCGGACGTCACTGCGGCGGATCCAGCCCGATGGGGTCACAGCCGCACGATATCCCCGCCCTCCGGGGCCGTCATCGGCTCCTGGGCGCAGCCGCGGATACGCCGGCGGGAGTACACGGTGCTGCTCCGATCAGCCACCGGGAGCAGCACAGGAGCCGCCCGTCGCCCGACGACAAACCGCCCGCCGGAGAGCATGCTTCTCCATGCAGCACGCGACCGAATCACACAGACCGAGGGAGCAACGATGTACGGGTACGACACGATCAGCCAGATGATGCAGAATCCCAACCTGCGCGCGAGCGACGCCGACCGCGACGCGACCGCCGACCGTCTGCGCCAGCACCACACCGACGGCCGGATCGACCAGGACGAATTCCAGGAGCGCCTCGACCGGTGCTTCGCAGCGAAGACCGTCGGCGAGTTGGCCGAGCTCACGCGCGACCTGCCGGACGATACGGCCCGGCACCGCGCGGGCGGCCGCACCGGCTTCGGCCTTGGCTGCCCGCGCCTGATCCCGATCGTCCCAATCATCCTGGCGATCGTCGCCATTCACCTGATTGTCGGTGTGGCCAGCGGCCTGTGGATCCTCATCCCGCTCCTCTTCCTGGCCCGCTTGATGTTCTTCCGCCGCGGATTCCGCGCCTGGAGCGGTCGCCGCGGAGCCGTGCTCTAGCGGCGCGGCGGATCGGACGGGCGCGATGGTCGCGGTGCCCGTACCAGCGCCGCGGTCCGGAGCCCGACCGCTCGCACCACGCCCGGCGGGCTGGCGGCTGCGCCCGCCGCCAGCGCCCCCGGCGTGGTCGCCCAGTCGCCGCTCGAGCAGGCCGCTCCGCGCCCATCCGGCCCGGCGTAGCCCACCGGCGCCAGCCACCGCGCCTGGAACGCCTTCCGCCAGGGGCAGGTGGGCGGCCACGAGGCGCATGAGACCGCATTCGTCGCGCCGGGTGTCAGACGGTTACGCTGAAGATTGCCGTACGGAGAGCGGACCGTCCCACAGGTGCTCTTGGGGCGTGCGGCAAGTCCGTGATCGTCATCTGCCGGTGTGCGGTGGCGCGGCGGGTAGTTGTACCGTGACGCGGAGCCCGCCGGCGGTGCGGGGGGTGAGGGTGAGGGTTCCGTCGTGTGCTTTTGTGATGCTCTTGACGATGGCCAGGCCGAGGCCGACACCTGTGTGGTCGGTGCGTATGCGTTCGGTGCCGCGAAGGAACGGTTCGGTGAGCGTGGAGACCAACTGTGGGGTGAGCTTTTCGCCGGTGTTCTCGACGGTGAGCTCCACGCTGTTGGCGTGAGCGCTCGTCGTGACCCGCACGGTGCCTTGTTCGGACAGATTGTGGACGATCGCGTTCTGCACGAGGTTCGTAGTCAACTGCAGCAGGAGCGCGTGTGATCCGATGGTGGTTGTCGTCGCGCCGGAGGTCTCGATGGTGACGCCGCGACTTTCTGCGAGGGGGAGGAGCGTCTCGGTGGCCGCTTCTGCCATGAGGGACAGTTCGACCTGTTCTTGGGTGAAGGACCGCTGGTCGGCGCGGCTGAGCAGGAGCAATGCTTCGGTGAGGTCGATCGCGCGGGTGTTGACCTCGTGAAGGCGGTGGACGAGGTCGCCGGTGTCACGGTTCGGATCGTGGCGGGCCACGTCGAGAAGTGTTTGCGTGATCGCCAGCGGGGTGCGCAGCTCGTGGGAGGCGTTGGCTGCGAATCTCTGCTGTTCGGCGACGTGTGCCTCGAGCCGTGTGAGGAGGCCGTCGATGGTGTCTGCGAGATCCTTCAACTCGTCAGGGGGCCCTTGGAGCGCGAGGCGCTCGTTCAGA
This sequence comes from uncultured Solirubrobacteraceae bacterium, assembly GCA_963731395.1. Classification (GTDB taxonomy): domain Bacteria; phylum Actinomycetota; class Thermoleophilia; order Solirubrobacterales; family Solirubrobacteraceae; genus Palsa-465. The sequence goes on along the minus strand of CAVSVH010000005.1, from coordinate 64,648 downwards.
TTGCGCTCGGAGATCTGCCGCGTAGTCGCCGTCATCGCGCGCAGCGGTTGCAGGACCCGGCCCGCGACCAGCCAACCGAGCGCGATCGAGACGATGGTCATGATCGCTAACGCGATCCCGGACTGGATGAGTCCCTGGTGGAGGCCGTGGCTGTGACGTGCAACGGACGTCTCGTACATTTGGCGCACCTGGCGGACGACCTCCGGGTTCTGCGAAATCCCGTGGAGGCCGCCCCGGTTTCCGGTCGGGACGATCAGGTCGACCCCGCTGTTGCTGCGGAAGATCAGGTAGGTAGCCGCGAGCAGCGCTACTCCCGAGACGACGAATAGTCCGCTGTAGAGGACTGTCAGGCGCAGGCGCACGGTCCGTGACGGTAGGTGGAGCATTCGACGTGGCGCGGGCTTGGCGAGGGAGAGGCGCGACACGGTTAGGTTTGGTCGCCGCGCTGGAGGGTGATTTTGAGGCGAACACTCAGTCCGGGAGCTCTATGCAACGGTCTCCTCCTTCACGCCGGTGTCTGGTTGGGCACTAATGCGGTAGCCGACGCCGGCGACGGTGGTGATGATCGTGGGTTCGCCAAGGCGTTTGCGCAGTGCCGAGAGTGTGATGCGCACGGCGTTGGTGAACGGGTCGGCATTCTCATCCCACGCCCGGTTCAGGAGTTCCTCGGCGCTGACGACACCGCCTTCGGCGGCGACGAGGACTTCGAGGACTGCGAACTGCTTGCGGGTGAGCGCGATGTAGCGGCCGTCGCGGTAGACCTCGCGGCGGAACGGATCGAGCCGCAGGCCTGCGATTTCTCGCACGGGTGGTCTGCTGTGGCCGCGGCGGCGGTCGAGCGCTCTGAGGCGGAGCACGAGCTCTTGGAGTTCGAAGGGCTTGGTGAGGTAGTCGTCGGCGCCGAGTTCGAAGCCGGAGGCCTTGTCGTTGAGTCGGTCGGCAGCGGTGAGCATGAGGATCGGCATCCCGCTACCGGAGGCGACGATCCGCTCGGCGATCTCGTCGCCGGTGGGCCCGGGGACGTCCCGGTCCAGGACGGCGATGTCGTAGGCGTTGACGCCCAGCAGCTCCAGAGCGGTGTCGCCGTCACCGGCGATGTCGGCGGCGATCGCTTCCAGGCGTAGGCCGTCGCGGATGGCTTCGGCCATGTAGGGCTCGTCCTCGACGATCAACACGCGCATGCGCTCGATGCTGCCAGCCCGACCATATCGTCGGCGTATCGAAAAACACATACGTTCTGGCAACGCCCGGCCGCCTTGACTGGCAGGCGTGACCGACGGGCAACCAGCACGAGCAGCAGCCCACCGTACCCGGTCAACCGAGCCAGCTCGGTACGGGTCGAGAACCGCGTACCGCGCGCGCCGTCGCCGCGTGCTGCTCTCCGCGGCGCTCGCGCTCGCGCTTGCCCATACGGCGTTCGTGACAGCCCGCCACCCGTTCAATGGCAAGACCCGGATCCCCAACGGCCAGCATCGCGCCTACCTGTCGAAGACGAATCACACCGACGCCCCGGCGGTGAGGTGGCCGCAGCAGGGACAAGCGGCGTTGGTGCTCGGCAACGGCCGCCCGGCGGCGAGCCAGTACGAGCAGCCGGTCCCGATCGCCAGTCTGGCCAAGGCGATGACCGCCTACCTGGTCCTCGAGCGTTATCCCCTGAACGGCGCGCAGGACGGGTTCACGACCACCGTGTCTGCGGTCGAGGCGCAGGCAGTGGCTCAGGACCGCGCCGAGGGACAGTCGGTGGTGGCGGTGGTGGCCGGTGAGCAGCTGACCGAGCGCGAGCTACTGGAGGCATTGCTGATCCCGTCTGGCAACAACATCGCCGGGATGCTCGCCACCGTGTTGGCGGGTAGCGAGACGCGCTTTGTCGCCGATATGAACACCGAGGCGCGCGCGCTCGGGATGGACCACACGACCTACACCGATCCCAGCGGGTTTGATCCCAGCACCGTCTCGACCGCCGCTGATCAGCTGCGCGTCTTCCAGGCGGCGATGCGCTTTTCGGTGTTCCGGCAGATCGTCTCGACGGGAATCGTGACGCTGCCGGTCGCCGGCACGCTCACCAACTTCAACCCCCTGAGCGCCGAGGGGTACGCCGGCAAGACCGGATCGGACTCCGCGGCCAGGGGGTGCCTGGCGTTCTTCACCCACGTGACGGTCAGTGGGCGCCAACAGACCGCGGCCGGCGTGGTCCTAGGGCAGGGACAGGGCAGCAACACCTCGGCACTCCTCGCCGCCGCGGGCCAAGCCGCCCAGCAGCTAGTCAACTCCACTGCCCCCATGACCCGCGTACGCGCGATCGCTGCGCCGGACGCGTCTGGTGACCCAATAAGAGACGCCGACGGCCATCGCCGCCCGCTGCCGCCCGCTCCCCCGTCGGCACAGCCTTGATGTCAACACGATCACGACCCGCAGGAGCAACCATGAGTAGACGACGACGGCCGCTGGCCGCGCTGGCCCTGATCGCGATGGTCGCCCTGATCAGCGCGTGCGGTTCCAGCGCGCCGGCCACCACGAGCAGCGGCAGCGGCGGCAGCAGTAGCGGTGGCGGCGATCCGACCGCCAGCGCCCACGAGAAGGCGGTGAAGTTCGCCGAGTGCATTCGAACCAACGGGGTCACCGAGTTCCCGGACCCGGGCGCGTCGGGCAAGCTCACCATCGATGCGATAGCGAACGGGTCGTCGTTGGATACGAGCACGCCGGCGTTCAAGCAGGCCATCAGCGTGTGCAAAGACCTGGAACCGCCGGGGTTCATGGGCAGCGCGCGGAGCTCCCAGCAGCAGGACGCGGCCCTCAAGTTCGCCCAGTGCATCCGCGAGAACGGCGTGACGGACTTCCCGGACCCCATCCCAAACGGGCCCCTCGTCGACACTGGTCGAATCCCATCCGCCGCAGCACCCGGGGGAATGAGCATTCTCCGTGCCGCGATGCAGAAGTGCCGCGATGTGGCAGCCGCAGCGGGAGTCACGCGATGAGGCGGACGACATGGGTGCCGGCCGCGGCGGCCGTCCTGATCGCCGCAGTCGCCGCCACCGACGTGGCCGTGACGTCAGGTGCCAAGCCAGCAGCTGCGGCCGGGTTGCCGGCGCCGGCGGCCACCGCGCGGGTGGAGAAGAGGACGCTCTCGGCCATGGTCTCCCAGCCGGGAGTCCTGGCCTACCGGGCGCGATCGGACGGCTCGCCGTACTCGGTGGTCAACCAGACCCAGGGGACGTACACCCAGCTGCCCGCGATCGGCCGGGTGATCGCTGAAGGGCACGTGCTCTACCGGGTCAACGACAACCCGGTGGTGTTGCTGCACGGCTCGACACCCGCCTACCGAACCCTCTCGGCCGGAGCGACGGGTCCTGACGTGGCCGAGCTCAACGCGGATCTGGTCGCGCTCGGCTATGCCACCTCAGCTCAGCTTCATCCGAGGTTCGCGTTCTTCGGGTCGGCCACCACCACGGGCGTCGAGAAGCTCCAGGCCGCCACGGGGGTGACCCGGACTGGCACGCTGGCGCTTGGTCAGGCGGTGTTCGAACCGGCCGCCGTGCGGGTGACGAGCGTGTCAGGTCAGCTCGGCGGCCGGGCCCAGCCCGGCGAGACGGTGCTGCAGGGCACCTCGACCACTCGCCAGGTGCAGCTGGCGGTGGGCGCCGCGCAACAGACCAATATGGCGGTCGGGGACAAGGTGACGATCACCCTCCCCGACAACCGGACCACCCCGGGTGTCATCTCCTTGGTGGGGGCGGTCGCGACCTGCCCGTCGAGCTCGGGGTCGGCTGGGTCGGGGTCGGGCTCCGCCGCCCCGGGAACCGACGCCTGCTCCTCAGGCAGCTCTGGCAGCAGCACACCGACCATCACCGTGGACGTCACCCCGTCTGATCGGGCCGCGGCTGGCAGGTGGAATCAGGCGCCGGTGCAGGTCGGGATCACCACCGCCAGCGTGCCCAACGCCCTGGTGGTGCCAGTGACCGCGCTCCTGGCCCGGTCCGGCGGGGGCTACGCCGTCGAGGTCGTCGGCGCAGGCGCGAGCAACCATCTCGTGGGGGTCTCGCTCGGGCTCTTTGACGACGCCGAGGGGCTGGTGCAGGTCACCGGCTCGGGGCTGGCCGCGGGCCAAGAAGTGGTGGTCGCGTCAACATGACCGACACCCCGCCCCCCCCACCCGACAGCACCGCGGTCGCAGCCGGCAACGGCGTCGCGATCGACAGTGCCGGGGTTCCTGTGCTCGAGGTCGACAGTGTGACCAAAAGCTACCCCGGCGAGCCGCCCGTCCAGGCCCTGCGGGAGGTGAATCTCACCATCGGCCCAGGGGACCTGGTCGGGATCGTCGGCCCGTCGGGGTCAGGTAAGACCACCTTGCTGCAGCTGATGGGGACCCTCGACCGGCCCACCAGCGGCCGGGTGCGGATCACCGGGCTCGACGCGGCAACGATGGCCGACGCGGACGTGGCCTACCTGAGGGCCACCCGGATCGGGTTCATCTTCCAGCAGTTCTTCCTGGCCGAGCACGCCACCGTGTTGGACAATGTCGCCGACGGGCTGCTCTACGCCGGCATACCCCTCAAGCACCGCCGCCCGCGCGCCCTCGACGCCCTGGAGCTAGTCGGCCTCGCCGAGCGCCCCGACGCCCGCCCGACCCAGCTCTCCGGCGGGCAACGCCAACGCGTCGCGATCGCCCGGGCCCTCGTCGGCCAGCCCGCCATTGTGCTCGCCGACGAGCCGACCGGCAACCTCGACCAAGCAACCGGGCAATCCATCCTGGCCCTGATCGACCAGCTTCACCAGGCCGGCTCGACCATCGTCCTCATCACCCACGACCACGCCATCGCCGAGCGCACGCCTCGCAAGATCGAGATCCTCGACGGCCACATCGTCGCCGACACCGGCTCCGCCGCCGGCACCGACCCCCGCCGCCGCGCTCTCGCGGGGCCGCCCACCCACGCACCGCAGAGCGCGTCCGGCGCCCCCGTCAGCGAGGAGCCACTATGACCGCCACCGATACCCCGAGCCGGAGACGGTTACAGCTGTCTGACCTGGGCCGGCTCTCGACCGTGGGACTTCGCACACGGAAGTTGCGGGCCGGGCTATCCGCCCTCGGGATCGCCATCGGCGTGGCCGCCATCGTCGCCGTGCTTGGCCTGTCGGCCTCCTCCCAGGCCGGCCTGCTGGCCGAGATCAACCAGCTCGGTACCAACCTGCTGACCGTCAGCAACGGGCAGAACTTTGCCGGCGGCACCGCGGAGCTGCCGACGACGGCACCGGCCATGATCAGCCGGATCAGCGGTGTGCGGCAGGTGCAGAGCACCGGGACGGTCAGCGGCGCCAACGCCTTCCGCACCCCCTACATCCCCTCAGTCGACACCAACGGCCTCACCGTCCAAGCCGCATCCCTCAACCTCCTGCCAGTGGTCACAACCACCGTCGCCCAAGGCCACTATCTCAACACGGCCACTGTCCAGGAACCCGTCGCTGTCCTCGGCGCCGCCACCGCCCAACTGCTGGGCATCGACCGCATTTATCCCGGCGGACGCATTTGGGTGGGCGGCCAGTGGTTCTACGTCGCCGGCATCCTCAACCCCGCCGTGCTCGCCTCTGCCATCGACACCTCCGTCCTGATCGGCTACCCCGCGGCAGAGAAATACCTCGGCTTTGACGGCCACCCCTCCACCATCTACCTCCGCGCCCAACACGACCGGGTCAACGCGGTCGACAACCTCTTGGCCGCCACCGCAAACCCCGAGAACCCCAGCGGGGTCAGCGTCAGCCAACCCTCCTCCGCCCTCGCCGCCCAAGCCGACGCCAAGAGCGCCCTCAACGGCCTATTCCTCGGCCTCGGCGCCGTCGCCCTCCTCGTTGGCGCGGTCGGCGTCGCCAACATCATGATCATCTCCGTCCTCGAACGCCGCTCCGAGATCGGACTGCGCCGCGCCCTCGGCGCCACCAAAAGCCACATCCGCACCCAGTTCCTCTGCGAAGCCATCCTCCTCGGACTGCTCGGCGGCACCGTCGGCGTCGCGCTCGGCGCCGCCGCCACCGCCGTCTACGCCCACACCAAACACTGGGCCACCATCATCCCCACCGAAGCCTGGGCCGGCGGCATCGCCGCCTCCCTCATTATCGGCGCGGTCGCCGGGCTCATCCCCGCCCTACGCGCCGCCCGCCTCTCACCCGCCCAAGCCCTCTGGTCCATCTAGCCCACCGACGCGACGCATCCGCTCTACGCCGTCTAAAGAACCGGGGAGCTCCCCCGTCGTCACAGTAGATCGAGAAGCCCGCCGGGACGATGTCGTTGTGCGCCAAGCGGAGCCGGAGATCGAAGTCCTCACCGTAAGCAGTTCCGCCAAGCCTGGACGAGATGCGGCCAGCCTGTCGATCGGCCATCGACCCGTCCCGCATCTCCTTCATTGCCCCGCTGGACTGAGGCTCTCATCGGCGGCACCCGACGCACCCCGGAGCTCGGCGGCGAGGCCGCCATCGCCTCGCAGCCGCATGGTCCGGGACCTGCTCTTCTGTCGCGGCGCGTATCTACCGCTTCGCGTCGAGATGCGCGCATCGCGCCGAATCCGAGCGCGGGTCCCTCCGTGTGCTAGCCGGCCCGGGGCAAATGATCGGGTCAAAGCGGAACTCAGCGGCGCTCAGCCGTGGCTCCTGCCTTGTCGTCGCGATGCGCGAGAACGGCGAGCTGACGATGAGCCAGATCGCCGCCGAGCTCGGCGTCGGGCAGGCGACGCTCTATCGCCACCTGGCGGCGCACCGCGGCCAAGCGGAGGAGCAGGCTGCCGTCTAACGCCGAGTTGTTGTCCTCGTTGGTGGCGATGCGTCCGCCGTTGTGCGTGAGGAGTACTTCCGCATCAGCGGGCGAGCAGCTGCCCTCGTCAACAGTGCTGGTATGGCAGGACAGAGCGTAGGAGAGTCCGCTTCATCCGATCGGTAGCGGAGGATCTGCTAGCACCTGGACGGACGGATGTCGCGTCTCTGCGCATTCCGGGCCTTCTGGCCGACCTAACGATGGGGGTCGTCTGACCGCCATTGCGCCTTTCTCCGGGCCCAGCGGACGGCCGAGCGGATCCCGTTGACGTCCACTGGCGTGCCGCTCATCCGATTCGGGTGATGACGCCGAGATCTCGTTTCGTAGGTTGGTTTTGCGGGCGCAATCGAGCGATGCGGGAGGGAAGGCTTGACAACATCTGAGACAGAAACAACCCGGCCGGGTGTCACCGTCGGGTCCACGAGCGAGTTCAGCTTGTTCTTCCGCATCAAGCCCGGACACGCGACCGCCCTGCGTGAAGCGCTGCGAGCGCTGCAGAACACCCCGGGCTATCAGTCGGGGGACTACAACATGGCGGTTGCCACGATTCACGAGGCCCGGTTCGTGCCTTTCGACGACGACACCCGGCTCCTGTTCGCGACGAGCTTCGATGGCCCGTGGGACGCCTACATGGACGACTTCCTCAATTCCGGATCGACGCTGGCATTGTTCGACGCGGTCTTCCAGCACGTCGAGGGGTACGAGGGCCTTCCCGACCTCGCCGCCCTGAAAGCGTTCATTCTCGGCGCTCAACGCACCGCTGCCGCCTACGCCCGCAACTACCCCGGGACGGTCAAAGAGATCCGCAAGGCCCTGCGTGTGAACGACGCGTTCCAACGGGTGCTCGACGATCCCGCGGCCGCCGAGGCTCTGCAGCACCCGGCGCTGAAGCCGTTGCTTAACGAAGCCAGCGACTAGCCCGGCGCGAGCACGCACCGGCCGGCGAGCGCACGCAATGTCCCACCACATCTCCGGGCCCCGAGCGGCAGCCGAGCCGATCGCGGACATCACCGACCTGTACGCGTTCCCGAGCCCGGAGCGGCCGGACTCGCTCGTGCTGGTGCTGAACACGCTGCCGTTCGCGCCGCCGTCGGCGCAGTTCTCGGACGGGCTGATCTACCGCTTCCGGCTGCGCCCGCTGACCGCTGCCGGCCCCGACGAGCCGGCGCCGTTTGCCGCAGGTCCCAAGGAGCTCGTATTCGATTGCGTGTTCTCCGAGCCAGGGGCGACGAGGGCGGGACCGCGCTTGAGCAGGAGGGCACATGCTCGACGCCGGCCGGCGAGACGGTCGCGTTCAACGTGCACGACGAGCGGGGTGCCCGAGCGCATGGGGTCCGCGTATTCGCTGGGCTCCGGTGGGACCCGTTCATGCTGGATGCGCCGGCGGCGCTCAACACGATCGCGACGCGGAAGCTGGCGTTTACCGACCCGAGCTCGATCTATCTCGACGGCAAGAACGTGCTCAGCCTGGTAGTCGAGGTCGACCGCACGAGCCTATTTGAGTGCTGCGATCTCATTGCCGTGGTCGGCGAGACGCTGACGCGCGGCAAGCTCCACGTCCGGCTCGAGCGGGTCGGGCGACCCGAGGTGCCGAACCTGATGCTGGCGCCCAAGGAGTTTGACCCCGTAAACCGGGATCTCGAGATCCGTGACCTCTACAACATGGAGGACGCGTTTCACCTTTCCCAGCCCTACGAGGGAGCGTACCGCGCGAGGCTGAACGCGAACCTCGCGTTCTGGGACAGCCTTGACGGCAACACCGACTGGCCGATCAGCGCGGACGGGACGCACCCGCTGACCGAGTTGTTGCTCGCGGACTATCTCGTCGTCGACGTGGCCAAGCCGTACGCCGAGCTGGGCTCGTTCCTCGAGATCGAGCTGGCCGCCCGGCGCGGCGACGCGCACCAGACCTGTGGCGGCCGAGCGCTGAACGACGACGTGATGGACACGATCTTCACGTTGCTTGTGAACGCCGGCAACGGACCCACGATCCGCGACGGCGTCGATCAAGCGACGCGACCTGCGTCGCAAGCGTTCCCCTACCTGGCGCCCCCGAATCCGGATCCTCCCAACCCTCCCGAGCACCTGTAGAGGTTCGAGTCATGAGCGCCCCGACCGCGACGGAAAGCTTGAGCCTCGAACTCGACGACATCCAAGGCGGCGCGCTCCACCAACGACCGTCCCCGTATGTCGGGACCTACCTGCTGCTTCGCATCGACGACCGACGGGCAGGCCGGGAGCTCATCCGGCGGCTGCTGCCGGCGGTCGGCTCCGCTGGCGCGTCACCCGACCCCGCCCAGAACGCCTCGGTAACAGTTGCGTTCACACATCAGGGGTTCAAGGCGCTGGGGCTGCCGAGAGCGTCGCTCGACAGCTTTGCGCCGGAGTTCCGGCAGGGCATGGCGGCGCGTGCGGCCGAGTTGGGTGATCGCGGCGAGAGCAGCCCCGAGAATTGGGAAAAGCCGCTCGGTACCCCCGAGGTCCACGTCGCGCTGGCGGGCCTCTCACCCGACGCCGCGCGGTTGGAGGCGAGGCTCGAGCGCGCGCGCCGGGCGGTCGAGGATCTATCCGGGGTGGAGGCGATCTGGCGCCAGGATTGCTACCAGCTTCCGACCGGCCGGACGTCGTTCGGGTTCAAGGACGGGATCGGCCAACCGGCGATCGAGGGGAGCGGGATCCCGGCGGCCAATCCGCTGGAGCGGCCGATCAAGGCGGGTGAGTTCATCCTCGGCTATCCCGACGAGACCGGAGATCTTCCGCCCATGCCCACCCCGACAGTGCTCGGGCGCAACGGCACGTACGTCGTGTTTCGGAAGCTGCACACCCGTGTCGCTGCGTACCGCCGTTACCTCCGAGACCGGGCGGCGGGTCGCCAGGAGGAGGCGTTGCTCGGCGCCAAGATGGTCGGCCGCTGGCAGAGTGGGGCCCCTCTGGCCTTGGCGCCTGACCATGACGACCCGGAACTCGGCGGCGACGACACCCGGAACAACACCTTCCTCTACGCCGACGATCGCCGCGGGCTCAAGTGCCCCGCCGGTGCGCACGCGCGCCGTGCCAACCCCCGGGATGCGTTTGATGGTGAGGGGAGCGTGGACGTCCGCCTGCACCGAATGATCCGGCGTGGCACCAGCTACGGCCCGCTCGTCCCGGACGGCGTGCTCGAGGATGACGGCGCAGACCGGGGCATCATCTTCGTGTTCGCCGGCTCGCATCTGAAGCGCCAGTTCGAGTTCGTCAAGACCCAGTGGCTGAACGACGGCATCTTCATCGGTGCGCCGCGGGAGCAGGATCCGCTCGTGGGAAGACCGGCCGGGAACGGGGTCTTCACGATCCCCAAGCAACCCATCAGGCGCCGGCTACAGGAGATCCCGCCGTTCGTCGTGACGCGCGGCGGCGAGTACTGCTTCGCACCCGGCCTTCGTGGGCTGCGCTGGCTGGCCGAACTCACCACCTAGGACGATCGACCCAGACCGGAGGCGCCGTGGCAGCAAGCTCGACAAACACAGAACGGTGGAAAGCGCTCGACTTCGGGCCGCCTCCCGAGGGCGATGAGCCCGACAACCCGGTGCTCCTGGAGTACGCGGCCGGCGACTCGATCGCCGTGATCACGCTGAACAGGCCACACGCTGACAACGCCATCACGACGGAGATGGGTGCGAGCCTCACCGAGGTCCTCGAAACGATCGCCGTCCGCCCAGCAGTGCGGGTGGTGATCATCACCGGTGCTGGGAGCCGCACATTTTCTGTCGGAAGCGATCTCCGGCAGCGCAAGAACATGACCAAGGAGGAGTGGCTTCGGCAGCGCCAGGACTTCGACCGGACGTTGTACACCCTGCGCGAGCTGCGGAAGCCCATATTCGCGGCGGTCAACGGTGTCGCGTACGGCGGCGGGTCGGAGATCGCGCAGAGCACCGACTTCATCATCGCGTCGGAGAACGCTTCCTTCGGTCAGCCGGAGGCAATGGTCGGGCTCGCCGCGGGCGGCGGCTCACCGGTGTTCCTGCCGCGCGTTCTCCCACCGGGCAGGGCGCTGCAGATGCTGATGACAGGCGATCTGATCAGCGCCCAGGAGGCGCACCGCCTGGGCATGGTCAACGAGCTCTACGCGCAAACCGAATTGATGGAGGCCGCGCACCGGATCGCGGAAAAGATCGCGAGCAACTCACCGACGGCGGTTCAAGCCGTGAAACGGGCAGTCCGGCTCGGGTACGGACAGCCGACCGAGGAGGCGATCGCGATCATGATGGAAGCCCACTGGCGCTCTGCAGTGCATCCAGACCGGATTGAGGGGATTGGCGCATTCATCGAGAACCGCGACCCAAGCTTTCACGACCCCGACTACTGAATCGACGAGGTTCGATTGAGGAGGCTCACGAGATGGCCGTAGCCGACGATTTGGAGCGGCAGCGCGCAGCGCTCACCATGATCCATGCCGAGCCGTTCAACGCCGAGGCGCCGCCCGAGGCACTCGAGGATGACGTCACCCCGACTCCGCTGCACTACGTCCGCAGCAACTTTCCCGTACCCGATCACGACGGCACGCTCGAGATCGCCGGCGCGGTCGAGAACCCCCTCACACTCACGCTCGAGGACCTCCGAGCACTGCCGCCGGTCGAGCGCGTCGTCACGCTCGAATGCGCCGGGAACGGTCGACTCGCGATGAGGCCGCTTCCAGCCGGTGAGCCCTGGGGCGACTACGCGGTCTCCACAGCGCGATGGAAGGGCGCGCTCCTGCACGAGATCGTCGAGCGGGCGAAGCCACGTCCAACCGCCGTCGAAGTGCGTTTCGCCGGTGCCGACCACGGGTCATACATCCTCAACCCAGTGCTCAAGAACATCGACGCCTCCGACCTGTCGTTCGAGCGATCGCTGACGCTCGTCCACGCCGCCGACCCGTCCGCCGAGATCCTGATCGCGTACGAGATGAATGGGGAGCCGCTCAGTCCCGACCACGGGTCACCGTTTCGTCTGATCGTCCCGCATTGGTATGGCGTCGCCTCTGTCAAGTGGCTGAAGCACATCGAAATCCTGACAGAGCCCTTCCTCGGCGAGTTCGAGACCGGCCACTACATGTACCAGTGGCACGACCGCCCCGCAGAGCGCGTGACGGTAATGCGACCGCGGGCGCGTATAACAGACCCCAACCCGGGCGCTGCCGTACGCCTCGGTGACACATACATCGTTCGCGGCAAGGCATGGTCGGGCACCGGCCCTGTCACCAACGTCGACCTGAGCCTGACCGGTGAGGCGGAGTGGCTACCAGCGCACGTAGAGACCCCGAGAGGTCCGTACCAGTGGCAGAGCTGGTCGTTCGCATGGCAACCGACCGAACGCGGACGGAGGACGCTGCGCGCGCGAGCAACCGACGCGGCGGGAAACGTGCAGCCCGAAGTCCCAGTCTGGAACCGGCTCGGCTACGGCAACAACGCGATCGAGGTCGTTTTCACCGACGTTCGGTAGCACTCGCCGCACGTCCACACCAGATCACGAGCGTTTCATGCACTGCGCGGCGCCTCCAGGTCATGGCTTCGTGGTGGCAGTGCCTGCGGCGACAGCTCGCTCGCCGAGTCTCGTGATCGATCGGACTAGGGGCATCATCCTGAACAGATGGATGCCCGGCACGAACCGGTCGACACCGGAGCACCAGCCGCATACTCCAGCAAATCCAACACGAGCCCCCTTGCGTCCGAACAGGTCGCCGACCTTGCTGCTGATCAGGATGAACGCGGCGGAGACCAGGGCGTAAGCGCGATCGTGCTCTGGACCGAGCTGACCGTCGTATCGAGATCCCCAACCACCGCCGAGATCAACACGTTCATCAGTGACGTGACGTCGACAAGGACGAGCATCGCCGCCGCCAGCACCGGCGCCAAACTGGCGTTCCTGGCCAACCGATCCTCCCGCGAGCCTACGTGCCGTCCGGCACGCGCCGACAGAAGCCGCAGCCGTGCGAGCCGGTCAAGACGGCGTGACGACGCCCTCAGCCAGCCACGCCTTCGCAGCGGGCAGATCGCGAACCGCGAACCCCCGAGCGCCCCCCGGCATCAAAAACGACAATGCCCGCAGCGCCGGCCTGATCCACGACTCGTCGCTCACCACGGCAACACGCTCGAAGTCCGTGGCATGACGGGCGCGGAAGCCGGTGTCGGCCTTCACGGCGTCCCCCTCGATGTCCTCAGCGCGGGTCCCGAGGAGGTACAGGAGCCGGACCTTGCGGCCCGCGGCGATATCACCGCGCAACACGGGCTCGACCACGTCCTCCCAGTCGTCGTCATCCACCTCGCCGACCGCCTCGAAGCCAATCGTTCCGCTCGGCATGTCGTTCATCCGCCGCAGCATCCTGTCCTCCGTTCGTTCGGCTCGCGTGGCCACAGCCATCGGCAGGCCATGAGGAATGCTCGCGCAATGACCGACCACCGACATCACCCGGTTCGGATGACCCCACACGGCCATCCTGCGCAAACATCAGGCTCTCGCTGCAGCAACCAGACCCGCTCCGATCCGGAGGATCATGAGCCGAGGTAACGGCGACCTCACCCTCGCGGCGACCGTCAGCCACCGCCCAAACCATCGCCCCGAGGCTCCGAACCACTCGCGTAAAGCGCTTCCGCCCCGTTGAAGGGGTCGCCGGAGTGACGCGGTCTTCGGCCTGACGTCACGCCTGCGTTCTACGATCATCTTCCTGTACTCCAAGGAGGAGGTTCTCGCAGTACTTCGTCGCGCCGGCACGCCGCCCGAAGAGCTTGCGGCTCTCGAGCGGGAGCTTCCTGACCCGGTGGATCCAGAGCGTGACGGGAATGTGCTGCTTGCGCACGGCATCACGCGCGACCGGTTGATAGATCGGTTGGGCGGCAGTCCGTAGCGCACCAGCGACTCCGGCATGTGGCGGCGTGACGTGCTGCCTCCTCCTCCTCGGGCGTCGACGCGGTCCTCGCCCTGGAGACCGGCGAGTGAGGAAGCCTGGGTCCGGGCGAGTTGCACGGCGAGTGTCTGCCAGACGGTGAGGACGACGATCGCGCGTGGACCCAGGATCTGGGTCACGGCCCGCCCGCCCGGCTCGCGTCACTTGACTCTTCTCAGCCGCGATGTATCGTCGGCCGTACTATGGGGGACGATCTGTCGCAGCGGTGGGTACTTGTGCTCACGAGCCTGGCGGACGGCCCCAAGCATGGCTACGCCCTGATCAAGGACATCGAGCAGTTCGCGAGTGTGACCCTGGGACCTGGCACCCTGTATGGTGCCTTGGCCCGACTCGAGGACGCGGGTCTCGTCAGAGCGCTCCCGGCACAGAAGCGCCGGCATCCCTACGAGATCACCGCGGCCGGAACCGATGCGCTCACCAAGCGTCTCAGAGGCGACGAGATGATCACGCGCATTGGCCTGGCGCGAATCGGGGTCCAGCCGGCATGAGCTCTCGGTTGGTGCGCACGCTGCTCACGCTCTACCCGCGACGGATCCGGAATCGGTACGGCGATGAGCTTCTCGACCTTGAAAACGAGCTGAGGGCGCAAGGTGAGGTCTCGCGCACGCGCGTGATCCGGGACATGCTCGCCGGAGCGCTCCTGATCCGGCCTGCTCGCCAGCGGGCGCGCCTGATCACCGGCGCGGTCCTTGTCATCGTTGGACTCGCGATGGCCGGCACGGTCATCGCCCGACACGGCACTGACTCGCCCGTCCGGGCATCCCATCCCAAGACTCGGCTGGTGGCCCAAGCCGTTGTGGCCGTCCCGTATGGCACATGCTTCGTCGTCGCCGGCTCGCCCTGCTCGATCGCGCCCTGCACCGAATTCATCGAGCAAGCTTCGACCGAGGGCGCCGTCACCCATAGCAGAGGGCGCGCCGTCCAAGAGCGGCCGCATCGTACGAAAACGCGCTGCGTGGCTTTCCCGGATGCCCGGCCAGAGCATTCGGTCTTCGTGGAGCGTGTCGCCGCGGCGACCCGTCGACAACGCTGACCCGTCCGGCACGCGCGCGAGGCCCGAGTTTTGTCAGCGGGCAACGGGGTAAACGGGACGTGGAGATTATTCGAACCATGTGTCGTCCACACCGGGTTCAGCGCCGGCAGCACCGGGTGAAGGTGTCGTGCGCCGGGTACGGAGGGAGGCCCGAGGCCGGTCATGACAGCCGAGGCGGACACCGCGCAGCCCAGCGCCGAGCGCCTGTACGAGGTGTACGTGTTCGACCTCGACGGGACCATCTATCTCGGCGACGACCTGCTCCCGGGCGCCCGCCGGCTCGTGCGAGAGCTGCGCGCGCGCGACAAGACGGTCCGCTTCCTGTCCAACAACCCGACCAAGGACCCGGAGGAGTACGCCGACAAGCTCGAGCGCCTTGGCCTCCCCACGCCCGTCGACGAGATCGTCAACACAACCGTGACGATGACCCAGTGGCTGCGCGACAACGCGTCCGGCGCGGTCGTGTTCCCGATCGCCGAGGCGCCGCTGCGGCGGGCGCTCGAGGCGGCCGGGATCCGCATGTCCGACGACCCGGCCGAGATCGACGTCGTCGTCGCCAGCTATGACCGGGGCTTCGACTACGCGAAGCTGCAGATCGCGTTCGACGCGATCTGGTTTCACCGCCGCGCTCGGCTGGTCGCCACCAACCCCGACCCCTTCTGCCCGTTTCCGGGCGGCCGCGGCGAGCCCGACTGCGCCGCCGTCACCGCGGCGATCGAGGCCTGCACCGGCGCCCGGTGCGAGGCGGTCGTGGGCAAGCCCAACCCGGTCATGATCGAGACGGCGCTCGACGGCGTCGAGGTCGACGATCGCGACTGCCTGATGGCCGGTGACCGGTACGCGACCGACATTCGCATGGGACTGGACCTCGGCATCGACACCGCGCTGGTACTGACCGGCGAGACGACCGCCGCCGACGTCGCCGAGCTCGAGCCGGATGACTCGCCGACGATCGTGGTGGAGCGGATCGATCGCCTGCTGCCGGACGAGCTCTGGGCCGAGCTGGGCTGGAGCGAGGACGGGGACGACGACGCATGACGAGTTACGTCATGGAGCGCTGCGGCGGATGAGCTCGGGATCCAACCCCGACGAGCGCCATCTGCTCGGGATCGACTTCGGGACCGAGAGCTGCCGCGCCGCGATCTTCGACCTCCACGGGCGCCGGGTGGCGGTTGAGGCGACTCCGTACAAGCTGAGCCATCCCCGGCCGGGCTGGGCCGAGCAGGACCCGGATGAGTGGTGGTCGGCGCTCGTGGAGTCCGTCGGCAAGGTGATGCGCGCCGCCGAGCTCGACGGCGATGCGATCGCTGGACTGTCGGCCGACGCCACGACCTGCACCGTGATCGCCCTCGACGACGCGGGGCGCCCGCTGCGGCCGGCGATCATGTGGATGGACGTGCGCGCCGCCGACCAGGCACGGCGGATCGGCGAGTCCGAGCATCCCGCCCGCCGGTACAACGGCGGCGGGCCGGTCTCGGCCGAGTGGCTGCCGTCCAAGCTCCTGTGGCTGAAGGAGTCAGAGCCCGACACCTACTCCGCCGCGCGGTACCTGGTCGACGCGCCGGACTGGATCACGTTCCGGCTCACCGGGCGGATGACCGCGAACGTCAACACGGCGGCTGTGCGCGGGTATCACGACCGCGACCACGACGGGTGGCCCGTCGGGTTCTACGAGGAGATCGGGCTCGACGACGCGTTCGCCAAGCTGCCCGAGGACGTGCTCGACCTCGGCGCCCCGGTCGAGGGCCTGTCCGAGGAGGCGGCGCAGGAGCTCGGGCTGACGCCCGGCACCCCGGTCGCCCAGGGCGGCGGCGATGCGTGGGTGGGCCAGATCGGTCTGGGCGTGGTGCAGCCCGGGCGGATGGCGTTGATCACCGGGTCCTCGCACGTGCTCAGCGGGCAGAGCGAGGATCCGATCAGCGGGCGGGGCTTCTTCGGCGCGTTCACCGACGCGGTCATCCCGGGGCAGTACACGCTGGAGGGCGGCCAGGTCTCGACCGGGTCGGTCCTGAAGTGGTTCAAGGACAACTTCTGCTCTGACCGTGTCCGCGAGGAGGCTGAGCGCCGCCAGATCAGCGACTACGAGGTGCTCAACGAGCGCATCCGGAAGATTCCCCCGGGATCCGACGGGCTGATCGTCAACGAGTACTGGCAGGGCAACCGCACGCCGTACACCGATCCGCTAGCGCGTGGGATCATCTGGGGCCTCAGCCTCCACCACACCCCCGAGCATGTCTACCGGGCGATCCAGGAGGGCATCTGCTATGGCACCGCCCAGATCCTGCGGGCGATGGGCGAGGCAGGGTTTGAGGTCCGCGAGCTCGTCGCCGCCGGTGGCTTCACCAACAGCCCCGAGCTCATCCAGATGCATGCCGACGTCAGCGGGCTCCCGATCAGGCTGACCGAGGTGGGAGACGCGGTCGTGCTCGGCGGCGCGATCCTCGCCGCGGTGGGCGCCGACCTGTTCGACAGCGTCGGCGACGCCGCCGAGACGATGGTTCACGAGAGCCGCACGATCGAGCCCGACCCCGACGCCCACCAGACCTATGCTCCATTCGTCGAGGCCTACGCCGACACGTATCCCGCGATGCGCCCGGTCATGCACGAGCTGGCCTCCCACCTGCCCCGGGAGGGCGAGGCATGAGCGCCGCCACCCGCATGATGACCCCAGGAGAACGACGATGAACCCGATCGCGATCGGCGCCGACGACGCAGGCGCCCCGCTCAAGGACCACCTCGCCACGTATCTGCGCGACAACGGTTACGAGGTGGAGGACTACGGCAACGGCACCGAGCAGGACTATCCGGACGTCGCCGCGGAGGTCGCGCAGGCCGTCTCGACCGGCCGCTTCGATCGTGCGGTGCTCATCTGCGGCACGGGCCTGGGAATGGCGATGACCGCCAACAAGATTCCCGGAGTGCGCGCCGCCACCGCCCACGACGCCTACTCGGCCGAGCGCGCGCGCAAGTCCAACGACGCCCAAGTGCTGACGATGGGGGCGCGCGTGATCGCGCCCCAGGCGGCCGAGAAGGTGCTCGATCACTGGCTCGCCTCCGAGTTCGAGGGTGGAGGCTCGACCGAGAAGGTCCGCAAGATGGAACGCATCGACGCTCGGTTCCGGGCCGAGCGCGAGGCATCCGAGTGACGCCCTCAACCGACCGCGGTCCCGCGGCGCGCCGGGGATGCCGACGATGAGCTCGCAGCGGATCAGCGACGCCGTGCGCGAGGCCACGGACACCGCCCAGGTCACGATCGGCGAGGGCGTGCTGCACGCCGCGACCGCCGCGCTGTTCAGGGAGAGCTTCGGCGAGCGCCAGGCGATCGTGATCGCCGACGAGAACACGTTTGCCGCCGCCGGCGAGGTCGTCGAGGAGTGCCTGCAGGACACCACCGGCGGAACGCGCGAGCCCCACGTGTTCGGAGCTCGACCCGTCCTGCACGCCCAATCGGAGCCGATCGACGAGCTCGCGGCCGCGCTCTCCGAGCACGACGCGATCCCGGTCGCGGTCGGCTCCGGGACGATCAACGACATCGTCAAGCGCGCCTCGCACCTGGCGCAGCGGCCGTACATGTGCGTCGTGACAGCCGCCTCGGTGGACGGGTACACGGCGTTCGGTGCCTCCATCACCAAGGACGGCTACAAGCAGACGATGGAGTGCCCGGCGCCCCACGCAGTGCTCGCCGACGTGAGCGTCCTGCAGGGCGCGCCGGCGCCGATGACCTCGGCGGGCTACGCCGACCTG
The DNA here is from genome assembly GCA_963731395.1 of uncultured Solirubrobacteraceae bacterium. GTDB lineage: Bacteria > Actinomycetota > Thermoleophilia > Solirubrobacterales > Solirubrobacteraceae > Palsa-465. The sequence goes on along the minus strand of CAVSVH010000005.1, from coordinate 46,153 downwards.
CTGGCCAAGGTGAGCGCCGGGGCCGACTGGATCGTTGCCGATGCGCTCGAGGTGGAGCCGATCGACGACACGGCCTGGTCGCTGGTCCAGGGTCCGCTGCGCGAGGCGACGTTCCGTCCGGGCGAGCTGCACGGGCGCAATCCCGGGGCGCTCGAGGCGCTGATCGAGGGTCTCATCATGTCTGGACTGGCGATGCAAGCGGCCGCGTCCTCGCGCCCGGCCTCCGGCGCCGAACATCAGTTCAGCCACTTGTGGGAGATGGAGGGGCTCGGCGAGGATCCGGACGGCAGCGAGCCGCCCCTGTCGCACGGTTTCAAGGTCGGGCTCGGCACGCTCTCGAGCGCTGCCCTGTACGAGCGTCTGCTGGCGCGCGACCTGTCAGCGCTCGACGTCGACGCGGTCGCCGGCGCGTGGCCGTCGTGGTCGGAGACGGAGCGCGACGTGCGGGCCGCCGACCTGCCGCAGGGCGCCAAGGACGCGGCGATCGAGCAGACCCGCGCCAAGTACGTCGACGCCGATCAGCTCGCGACCCGGGTGGCGCTGGTGCGCGAGCGCTGGCCCGAGCTCACCGAGCGCCTGCGTGAGCAGCTGAGCGCGGCGGCGGCGCTGCGCGACCAGCTCGCGGCGGCGGGGTGCCCGATCACCCCGGCCGAGATCGGACTGAGCTCCGAGCGCCTGCGCTCGACCTACCGCCGAGCGCGGCTGATCCGCTCGCGGTACACCGTGCTGGATCTCGCCGCCGAGACAGGGCTGCTGGACGAGTGCGTCGGCGAGCTGTTCTCGGCGGGTGGCTTCTGGTCGGCGGCCGCCGGCTGATCGATCCGCGAGGCGTTAGGCGTCGGGCGGGGGCTGGTTGCGAAGGTACTCAAGGACGATCGGGTCGTTCGAGGCGCGTTGCTCGACGAATTCGCCGGTGCACTGGCACATGTCGACGATCGCGCGGGTATCTGAGATCTCGACCAGGCGCCACGTCGCACCAAACGCGACCCAATGTTCGAGCTCCGCAACGGTCAGGCACGGTCTCGCCGATGGCGTCACTGCCCGGGGATGAACTCCTGAGCCTTCTCACGAATCGACTCGATCGCGCCCGCCACACCGCTCCCGGGGTCCTTCTCGATGGACTTGGCGAACCCCTCTGCCTGCTGGAAGGTGATGTGCGGCGGCAGCGGCGCCTCGTTGGGATCGGTCAGCGCACTGATGATCACCGGCCGGTCAGCGCTGAGCGCCACCCGCCAAGCCTCTTCGATCTCGGATGAATGGGTCACCTTGATGCCCTTGAGGCCGATCAGCTCCGCCCACGCGGCGTAGTCGACGTACGGGATCTCCTGAGAGGCTTTGAACTCCGGGTCGCCCTCCATCACGCGCTGCTCCCAGGTGACCTGGTTGAGGTCCTCGTTGTTGAGCACCAGGACCACCATCCGTGGATCGGCCCAGGTCTTGTAGTACTTGGCGGCGGTCAGCATCTCGGCCATGCCTCCCATCTGCATGGCGCCATCCCCGACCATGGCGATCGACACGCGATCGGGATAGGCGAACTTGGCGGCCGTCGCGTACGGCACCCCGGGGACCATCGTCGCCAGGTTGCCCGACAGCATCGCCTTCATTCCGCGCCGAATCCTGATCTGCCGGGCGTACCAGTTTGCCGCCGAACCCGAGTCGCTGGAGAGAATCGCGTTATCGGGCAGCTGACGGGAGAGCGAGGCAAACAATCCCTCGGGGCGGATGCGCCCGTCGCGGTCGGCGGGCTGGCCGAGATCGTCCATGAGCCGCCACCAGTCGGCGACGTTGCTTTTGATCTCGTCCTGCCAGGCGCGGTCGTCCTTGCGGTGCAAGAGCGGCAGGAGCTCCTGGAGGCTCTCCTTGCTGTCACCCTCGAGGGCCAGATCCATCGGATAGCGGATGCTGAGCATCCGGCCCAGCAGGTCGATCTGGACCGCCTTGACCTGGCCCTCGTTGGGCAGGAACTCGGAGTAGGGAAAGCTCGAACCGACCATCAGCAGCGTGTCGGCGCCTTGCATCATGTCCCAGCTCGGCTTGGTGCCCAGCAGCCCGATGCTGCCGGTGCAGAACGGGACGTCATCGGGCACCGCGGCCTTGCCCAGCAAGGCTTTGGCGACACCCGCACCCAACGTGTCGGCGACCGCGATGACCTCGTCGGTGGCGTGCAGCGCTCCGGCGCCGACGAGCATTGCCACCTTCTCACCCGCGTTGAGGATGTCGGCGGCCGCTTGGAGCTGGGATTGGTGGGGGACGCGACGGCCGCCCCAGTAGCCCACCCCGGAGTGCACCGTGTGCGTCGCATGCGGCTGAGACTCGACGGCGTCCTTGTCCTGCACGTCGGCGGGCACGATCACGCAGGTCACGGTTCTCTCCGTCTGCGCGATCCGCATCGCCCGGTCGATGAGGTGCCGGATCGACGACGGCTCGTTGGCCTGCTCGCAAAACGATGACGCGACGTCGCTGTAGAGCTGGAGCAGCTTGACCTCCTGCTGAAAGTCACCCCCGATCGCCCTGACGAACGTCTGACCGACGATGGCCACCACCGGCTGGTGGTCGAGCTTGGCGTCGTACAGGCCGTTGAGGAGATGGATTGCACCCGGACCGGAGGTCGCCATGCACACACCCACCTTGCCGGTGAACTTGGCGTGCCCGCAGGCCATGAACGCCGCCATCTCCTCGTGGCGCGTCTGGACGAAGCGCAGCTGCTCCTGATGGCGGCGCAGCGCGCCTAGGATCCCGTTGATGCCGTCTCCGGGAAAGCCGTAGATGGTGTCGACATTCCACTCGATGAGTCGCTCGCAAAGGTTGTCCGCCGCCGTTTTGCTGGCCATGGGTGTGCTTAGTTCCTCTCGTTGTCGCTCTGTCTCAGCTCGGGTTCGGCGGCTCTCGCTCGTGCTGCTCGCGGACTCGGCCTCGCTCGCATGGACCTTGGAGCGTAGTCCCGCGAACCGATCTCCTGCGCAGAGGTCCCCGCAGCGGCCTTCACGATGAGGCCGATGCGGGACCGGCCAGACCGCCTGTCCGGTCTTCCACCTCTACGACGTCACGCTCAGCGGCGGCTTCCGCGCCCGCGGGTGCCGCCGCGGCGGCGATCCCACAGCCATCTCAGGGTGAGGAACTCAAGAATGCGCTTGAACATCGGCTCTCCTCTACGTTCGTCGTCATATCGCGCCGGCGCGACCGCTGACCGTCAGGGCCGCACCCGCTCCATCTTTCCCAAGAACCCCAACGCCTCCCGACCGTCGGTCGGCGCTCGTACGTCCGGGAGATGACGTCACTGACAGCGTCTGGCGCGAGCACAAGCACCCGGCCCTGCGTGTGCTCTCGGTTCGCGACACGACAACCGAGCTGCTGGTCATCCGGTGCTCAAGGTCAACCCGGAGCTATCTCCTGCTTCTGAAGGATTTCTTGCATGCGTGGCGGGCGACCGCGCACCGAGGGGAAGCCGTGTTAGCGTGCGGCCGCTCCGAGGTCGTGGTTGGCCGCCGAGCCCGGCTGAGACCGGGACCCACCACGCGCGTCGATGCACGGCCGCGCCTCCCACGCACATGTCAAGCGCACTCAGAACATTCACCCGCCCCTTCGGTGTCGCGATCATGCTGTTCGTGGCGGTCGCCACGTTCGTTTGGCTGGCCGAGCTGCTGCCGGCGGCGCGCGCCGCTGATCCCGGCGCGCTGCAGCAGCAGATCGGTGCGCGCCAGAACCGCGTCTCGGCGCTCTCGGGGGCAGTCGAGGCCGACAACGGCCGGTTGCGACAGCTGAATGCCAGCATCGCGGGGTTGCAGAGCAAGATCGCCGGAATCCAGTCCCACCTCGACGCTCAGCGCGCCGAGCTCTTGCGTCTGCGCCGAGAGCTCGAGGCCGCACGAGTTCGGCTCGCCGGCCTGAAGGCCTACGAGCGCACCGCCGAGTACGTGCTCTCCCAGCAGCTGGTCGCCGGCTATGAGTCCGGTCAGCCAGACATCGTCGGCGTGGTCCTCGACGCCAACGGCTTCTCCAACCTGCTGGAGCGCCTGTCCTTCGCCCGGCAGGTCAGGAACCACGATCAGCAGGTCGTCGCCGCGGTGATCCTGGCTCGGGATCGGGTGGCCGCGCAGGCCGTGCGCCTCGGGGGGTTGGAGGGCCGCCAGCAGGATGTCACCGCGCGGGTGCTGGCCGAGCGAGACCGGCTGGACGCAGCCAAGGTGACCCTGTTGCACCAGCAGATCTCGGTGACCCATGCGCGCGACGGGAACGTCAGCCAGCTCACCACCGCGCGTGGCCAGCTCGCCTCGCTGCGGCGTCAGCTGGCGCGGCTCCAAGCCGAGCAAGCCCGCCAGGCAGCCCTGGCTGCGCAGGCGGGCTCGGGTGGGGCGGCCGTATTTGACGGCAGCCGGGCCGGCTCAGATCCGATTCCCGGGTTCACGATCGAGCGCGACGACATGGGCGTCGACGCGACCGCGCCGTCGGGCGCGGGAATCTACGCGCCCGCTGCCTCCACTCTGGTGCAGGTATTGCAGAACTGGTACTCCGGCGAGCCGCTCCTGTTGTTTGCGTTCGACGACCCTCCTCCCGGCGCGCCATCGGACTACTGGTACGTCGCCGAGCAGATCGACCCGGTAACGACGGCGGTCGGCACCAGGTTCCAGGCCGGACAGAGGGTCGCCTCCTTTGCCTCCAGCGGCACCGGCATCGAGATCGGATGGGGGTCGGCCAGCTCTGACGCGCGCACCTTGGCGGGGGCGAGCGATCCCGCGGCTGCCAGCCCGCCGGCCGGTTCCACCACCAGCTGGGGTGAGTCCTTCAAGAGCGCTTTCGGAATCCCCTAGGCCTCACACGTTCGTGGCCTGCCCCGATGACATCACCTTCGCCCGGGGACGCCGTTGGATCTCCGCCTGCCGCCTGAGGCCGAGAACGCTCCCATCAAGGCGATCTGACTCGAGAGCGGGCGGCGGAAGGTGATGCGGTCTACTCGGACCTGACCAGGCCACCGGGCTGCGACCCACCTGGGTTCTCGGTGATGATCCAACCGTCGATGACCAGGGTTGGGACCTTCTGCTTGGGGTTGATGGCCCGATAGAGGTCGACGACGCCTATCGCGCTCAGGTCCGAGGCGTCATAAGCGTGCGGCGGCGCGGAGGTAAGGGGGCCGCACCGCCATTCGGAGGCGGGTTGCCGATGTGGACGGATGCGTCTTAGTCGACAGTCCGGTGCGGGGCGCAGCGGAGCGGATAGCGCCCCACCACTCTCGTCACCACACCTGGAGGGCCCAGCCATGATCGTGTTTGCTTCTCGTGCCCGACGGATCGCGCGGCGCATCCGCCGCATCTGGATGGAGCTCGACCACGCCCAGCGGCGTCTGGTCGAGATCCAGATCGAGCTTCCCGACGACCGCGCGGAGGCGAGGACGAACGTCGCCATCGCCGAGCTCGAGCGGTCGTTTCGCGCCGGATCGGCGTGGGCAACCGAGACCTCCGGCCACCGGTGACGATCGTGAGCTTCAACGGCGTCCCGTGGGGGTAGCACCGTTCGGCCCCGCCCCGCCCCCATCAATGGTCCCGCGCTGCTACATCGCCAGCCCGCTCGGATTCACCGAGGGAGGCATCGATTACTACCGGCGGGTCTACCTGCCGGCGCTGGCGAACGTCGTCGAGCCGGTCGATCCATGGGCGTTGACCAGCGGGGAGGAGCTCGCTGACGCGCGCGCTCGCGGGCGCCAACGCGAGCTCGCGCTGGAGATCGGCCACCGCAACGAGCGAGCGATCAGGTCATGCGCGCTACTGGCGGCCCACCTCGACGGCCAGGAGCTGGACTCCGGCACGGCGGCCGAGGTCGGCTACGGAGCGGCGCTCGGCCTGCGCTGCTTCGGGCTGCGCACCGACCTGCGCCGTAGTGGCGAGGAGGGAGTCGAGATCAATCTCCAGGTGCAGACCTTCATCGCCGACAGCGGAGGCTGCATCGTCCGATCGCTGGCCGAGCTCGTCGACGCGCTGGCCACGGCCGGCCGGACTTTCGAGCGGTGAGGCCGGGTCAGTTCAACTGACCGGCGCGGGCGCCGACGTGACGAGCTTGGTCGCCGGCGAGATGTACGTGCCGCGGTTCTCTCCGCAGCAGATCGCCGAGATCGCGTCGCGCTCGTCGAAGTCGAACACGTGCAGCGGGAGCTCGTAGTCGCGGGCGAGCACGATCGCAGCCTGATCCATCACGCGCAGGTCGCGTTCGAGCACATCGTTGTAGCCGAGGCTGTCGTAGCGCAACGCCCCGGGCTCCTTGCGCGGGTCGCGATCGTAGATGCCGTCCGTGCCGTGCTTGGCGAGCAGAATCGCGTCGGCGCGCAGCTCGATCGCGTATTGGACCGCCGGGTAATCGGTGGTGACATAGGGCTGACCGATCCCGCAAGCGAGCAGCACGAGGCGATCGCGCTCCAGATGCGACAGGGCGCGCAGGCGGATGAAGGGCTCCGCCATGGACGGCATCGGCAGGGCGGTCATCAACCGCACGTCCGCAAGCCCGCGATGCTTGAGCACCCCACGCAGGAGGATCCCGTTCATGACCGTGCCGAGCATCCCGATGTTGTCGGCCTCAGCACGCTCGATACTCCACTCGTCAGCGACGTTGCCGCGAAAGAAGTTGCCGCCGCCCACGACGACGGCCTCCTCGACACCGAGCGCGCGAGCCTCGATCAGCTGGTCGGCGACATAGTTCAGCGCCGCGGAATCCAGCCCGAACGGGGCGGCTCCCGCAAATGCACGCCCGCTGAGCTTGACCACCACGCGCCGGTAGCGGAGCGAGGACACGGCGCAAGCCTAGCGTATGCCCTGTGACGCTCCTCCTCCGCCGCTGCTCCCCGCGCCGGCACAAACCTGCGACGCTTGACGGAGGACATCGCCTTCAGACCTCAGGATCCGACCCCCGATGATCCTCCGCCAGATCCTTCATGACCACTCCTGTCCTGCCTCGTCTGCCATCGGCGGCGTCGGGGTGGCTGCGGTGCTTGCCAGTTGACCGCCGAGGGAGGATCGTCGACCACGACGCCGCCGCCACCGCCGCACCGGCCGACACGTAAGTGGTTCTCGCTTCAGGCGAACGTCACAGGTCGCGGCATCGTCGCCGGCTACAGCCCGCGCTTCTGGGCGATCGTCGTGTTTTTGGGGGTCATCACCGGGCTCGCGGCATCGCTCCTGGTGGGCCTCCTGCACCTCGTCGAGCACCTCGCCTACGGGTACCGCCGGGGACCGTTTCTGGACGGGGTCGCTGCGGCCGCCGGGTGGCGTCACGTGGTGGCGCTGGTGGTGGCAGCGCTCCTCGTGGGCGCCGGAGCCGCCGTGCTGCATCGCCTGCCGGTGTCCGGCGGGACCGAGGTGGCCGAGGGCGTGTGGCTGCACGGCGGCCGGATCGCGGGCATCGCCAGCCTCGGGCGCGCGGTGCTGTCGATCGTCACCGTCGGGTTGGGCGTCTCGCTGGGCCGGGAGGCCGCGCCCCAGCTGGTCGGGGGGGCCGCGGCCAGCCGGCTGTCGGATTGGGCGCAACTGCCCATGTGGCAGCGGCGGCTGCTCGTCGCCTCGGGTGCGGGCGCCGGCTTTGCCGCGATCTACAACGTGCCGCTCGGCGGAGCTCTGTTCGCGCTCGAGGTGCTGCTGGGAACGATTGCGCTTCCGCTGGTGCTGCCGGCGCTGGCGACGTCGGTGATCGCCACCGCGACGGCCTGGATCTGGCTTGGAACGTCGCCCACGTATCGCCTCCCGCCCTACGCGGTCCACCCGCAGCAGCTGGTGTGGGCCGCGCTCGCCGGACCGATCATCGGCGTGGTCGCAATCGTGTGGGTGCGGGTGATCGCGCGGGCGGCGCAGCTGCGTCCCCAGCGTCGGGGTCGGTTCGCCGCGCCGCTCATCGTCTTCACGCTCCTCGGCCTGGTCTCGATCCAGTACCCCCAGCTTTTGGGCAACGGCAAGGGGGTCGTGCAGCTGGAGGCGTTGGGCAGCCTGTCGTTCGGGTTGCTCTGTGTTCTCTTCGTCCTCAAGCCGCTGGCGACCGCAGGCTGTCTTGGCGCCGGTGGGGTCGGCGGCCTGTTCACGCCGACGCTGACCGTCGGGATCCTGCTGGCGGGCATCCTCGCCACCGGGTGGACGCACGTCTGGCCGGGGGCCCCGCTGGGCAGCTACGCGATCATCGGCGGCGGGGCTTTCCTCGCGGCGGCGATGCAGGGACCGCTGTCCGGGGTCGTCCTCGTGCTCGAGCTGACGCGGAACTTCGACTCCCTCATGGCACCGACCCTGCTCGCGGTCACCGAGGCGACAGTGATCGCCCGCCGCCTGGGGGCGCCGTCGATCTACTCCGCCCGGCTGCGTTCCGATCCCGGCGATGTGGGGCGACCGGCCGCTGGCGCGGCGGCGATCGCAGTGCTTGACAGCACCGCCGCCATGGACGGGAGCGATGACGGCTCTCCAGACGCAAGCGCGCCACCGGCTCCGTAAGCGCGCCGTCGCCCGCTTAACGACCAAAGGCGCCGGCCGCGCGACTTCCGCGACTGGCGCCCTCGGCGCCCTGACTTAGTGGGCTCGCCGGAGCTAGGCGGCTCGCCGGAGCTCTTCGAGGTCCGTGCTCCTCGCCAGGCGACTCAGGCCCTGCTGCTCGAGCTCCCGCGCCTTGCTCAGCGGGATGCCGAGCTCGATCCCGGTCTGGCGCAGGTTCAGCGGCTCCGTGCCGACCAGTCCGAATCGAAGCCGGATGACGTTGCGCTCAGCTTCGGGCAGCTCCGCCACGGCGCCGCTGATCAGCTCCTGGCGCTCGGCCTGCTCCACTTCCTCTACCGGCTCCGGCCGGTCTGAGGCGAGCAGATCGCCGAACGCCGTCTCGCCGTCCTCGCCGACCGGCTGATCGAGACTCGTCAGGCCGCGGGTCAGCTCTCGCAGCTCGGCGACCTCATCGACGTCGAGCTTCGCTTCGGCGGCGATCTCCTCATCGGTCGGCTCCCGGCCGAGCTTGGTGCTCAGCTCGCTCTCGACTTTGCGCACCTTGGTCTGGCGCTGGGCGACGTGCACCGGAAGGCGGATCGTCCGTCCGTGATTCTGCAGTCCGCGCTGTAGAGCCTGACGGATCCACAGCGTCCCGTAGGTCGAGAACTTGAACCCCCGCCGCCAGTCGAACTTCTCGACCGCGCGGATCAGGCCCAACATGCCCTCCTGGACGAGATCCTCCATCGGCAGGCCGTGACCCTGGTACCGACGCGCCTGCGACACGACGAGCCGCAGGTTGGAGTTGATCATCCGCTCCTTCGCCTCCAGGTCGCCGCGCTCGATGCGCTTGGCGAGCTCGATCTCCTCCTCGGCGGTCAGCAGCGCGTGAGCGCGGGCTGCCCGGAGGAACAGGTCGAGAGAGTTCTCGGTCATGGCGCCGCTGCCGGCGCTCAGCCGCGCCTCGCTCGCCGGGCGATGCTCGCCAGGTCGGGTGGCGCGACGGCGAGGCTGACGACGGCGTGGCGGCGCTGCCGCCGGACCGTGCTCGCCGCGCGTGCGCGTGCGTTGGTTGTTGTCGTGATGCTCGCTGCGCGCCTGAATGACGGGCTCGCGGGCATCGGTTTCAAAAGTGTTCAGAACGATCTCCGTATCTCGCATGATTTTGCTCCGTCGATAATGATAACACCTTGTACGACGATTGTCGAACTATGCCAGAGGTGTCGACGGCTATTCGTGACCGTGGCGGTCTTTCTCCCCCAGAGGGATTTCCCAGCATCGGTGGGATTACGCCGGAGCACCCTCAAGCGGTTGTGTTCGCCGCCGAAGGACCGCGTTAGCGAGACATAAGCGTTTCGGAAGCGAGGCGTTCGGCCCGGCCACCCGATCCCCGCCGCTTAAAAATACAGCTTCTCGATTGCCGGTTCGTCCGGCTCCTCCCCCTCAAAAGTCTCGCGTGCCAGATCGAGGAATGCGGCAGCCGCCGGGGCGAGGCGGCGACCGTCGCGCCAGGCCAGCGTGATGTCGCGCCGCAGCGCCGGTTGCACGAGCGGCGCCACCGCCACGTCCTCTCCCGGTTGCTCAGCATCGGAGCGGGGGAGGATCGCGACTCCCAGCCCGCGTGCGACGAGGCGCCGGATCCGCTGGCTCTCGTTGGATTCGAGCGTCACCCGGGGTTCGAACCCGGCCTCGCGACCGGCCGCGAACAGAAGCTCGCGCAGCCGGGCGCCCGCTCGGTAGGAGATGAACTGCTCGCCGGCGAGCTCGGCCATCCGGACCGGGTGGCCGCTGAGGGGGTGGCCGAGCGGCAGGAGGACGACGAGCGCCTCGGACACGAGCTGATGCAGGCCAAGCCCGTGTGCCTCGACCTGCTCGGTGACCGACAGGAAGGCCAGATCGAGCTCGTCGACCCGGAGCATCTCGCCCATCTCCTCGCTCGAATGCTCACGGACGGTCAGGCCGACGTCGGGATGGCGGTCGCGAAACAGCGCCAGCGCGAGCGACAGGTCGACCGGCCCCATCGTGTGCATCGCGCCGATCGTCACGTGACCCGTGTTGATCCCGCGCAGGGCCTGAAGCTCGTCGGAGGCGGCGTCGAGCTCGCTGAGGATCCGGCGAGCACGGACCGCCAGGACCTCCCCGGCTTCGGTGAGGGCGACGTGGCGGGTCGTGCGCTCGACGAGCGCCAGCCCCACCTCGTCCTCGAGGCGCCGGATCTGCTGAGACAGCGCCGGCTGGGCGACATGCTCGTTCGCCGCCGCCCGCGTGAAGTTCAGTTCCTCGGCGAGGGCGGTGAGGTAGCGCAGCTGTCGAAGCTCCATAAGCTTACATTATAAATGAGTGCCGATACTCGTCTTGGACTTCTGACGAGGAGAAGCGCATCATGCTTCGGGCAGTACCTCTCCTCCCTCGAGCGCGCCCCGAGTCCGGCCTCATATCCCGCCGGTACCGGGGCGCTCTCACTTTAAGCCCCGGTGACGAGGGGGCAACGTGGGAACCCGAAAATCCACGACGCGACCCCCGGAGGTGAGACGGTCGCGTCAGGGAGATACCGGATAGCGGTAGCAACAGAACGCGACCCATCCAGGCTTTGGGGTCGCGTCAGCCTTTTTGTGGTCACGGGGACGCGAGACGCGTCCATCGCCAACGCCTCTTCCTGCCATAGGCGGGATCGGGTCTTCAGCCGTAGATGCGGACGAGCGAGTCGGCCACCATCGCCGGCTTCTCGGATCCCTTGATCTCGACGGTCACCCGGAGCTTGCACTGCACTCCGCCGGGGATCTCCGAGACCTCGAGCAGCTCGGCGCCGCCGCGCCAGTGACCGCCGACCGGGAGCGGCGCCGGGAAGCGGACCCGGTCGAGGCCGTAGTTGACGCCCATGCCGGCGTCGGTGATCGTGATCAGCTCACCGGTGATCGGGGCCAGCAGGGAGAGGGTGAGGAACCCGTGCGCGATCGTCCCGCCGAACGGGGACTCCTTGGCGCGCTCCACGTCGACGTGGATGTACTGATGGTCGTCGGTGGCATCAGCAAACAGGTTGACGCGCTCCTGATCCATCTCGTGCCATGGCGTGTAGCCGGCGTGGCTGCCGACCAGTCCCGGCAGACCGGCCAGGTCGGTCACCAGACCGGACGTCTCTGATGTGCTCACGGTCGTCCTTTGCAGTGGGTCTCGGCGTCCACCGTGATGGTCCGCCCGGTGCCGTCCGCAGCTGCGGACCGCGAACGCTACCAGCGCGGTGGTGACCCCTCGTGCTCGCCCACGACCGCAACGGTCGTCGGCGTTCGCGCTCGATGCCGACGGGCCCGCGAAGACGGCGGCGGGGTCCCGAGCGGCCGTCCAGATAGGGAGGCCTATACTTGCCCCGACCCGACGAGGAGCAAGGCGTTGCAGGAAATGGTGATCTACGGCGTGAGCTTCGACATGGTCGGCAAGCAGCCGATCGTGCTGCTCAAGACCGTGGAAAGCAACAAGTTCCTGCCGATCTGGATCGGTCACCCGGAGGCGGCCGCGATCCTGATGAAGCTGCAGGGCGCTTCGACGCCCCGTCCGATGACCCACGACCTCCTGTCGGATGTGCTCGGCGAGCTCGAAGTCGAATGCACGCGCGTCGCGGTCACCGAGCTGCGCGAGAACACGTTCTACGCCTCGATCAGCCTCCGCGCCGCCGGCCGTGACCTCGAAATCGACTCGCGCCCCTCTGACGCGCTCGCCCTGGCGGTCCGCTCCGGGGCCCCGATCTTCGCCGCCGACGAGGTGATCACCGAGTCCGCGATCGAGTTCGAGCACGAGGTCGAGGACACGGAGGAGGTGGTCGAGAAGTTCAAGGACTTCCTCGACCGGGTCACGCCGGAGGACTTCGCCTCCGACGAATAGGCGAGCTCGCCGTCGCCGGTCCCGATCAGGCCGCGGGCACGACCACGGCGGCCAGCACCCGCTCCACGAAGGCGTCGAACGAGATCCCCGCCGCCTCGGCCGCCTGGGGCAGCAGGCTCGTCTCGGTCAGCCCGGGGATCGGGTTGGCCTCCAGGACATAGAGCGCGGATTGCACGGACTCCGCGTCCCTCGCCAGCATCAGGTCCACGCGGGCGAAGCCGGCACAGCCCAGCAGCGAGTACGTATCGAGGGCGATCTGGCTGGCGCGGTGCGCCACCGCGTCGTCGAGCGCGGCGGGACAGACGAACCGGGTGCGGCCGATCTCGTAGCGCGCCTCGAAGTCGTAGAAGTCCTCCTGCTCGGGCACCGCCTCGACGATCGGCAGCGATGTCGGAACGCCCTCCTCTTCGAGGATCGAGACCGCCAGCTCACGCCCATCGATGTAGCGCTCGAGCAGGACCTTGCGGTCATAGGAGAACGCCGCCACCAGGGCGCCGGGCACATCGGCTGCGGTGCGGGCGAACTTGATGCCGAGCGCCGAACCCTGTCGGGCCGGCTTGACGACGATCGGGAACGCCAGCCGGTCCTCGATCGCGGGCAGCGCCTGGGCAGCGCCAAGGGCTTCGAGAGCGGTCTCGTTGAACGCGTAGAAGTCCGGGGTAGGAATACCGTGGTCGCGCATCGCGTGCTTGGCGAGCACCTTGTCCGCCGCCCGGATGCAGGCGGAGACGCCCGAGCCGGTGTACGGGACCCCCATAACCTCGAGGAGCTCCTGCACGGTGCCGTCCTCGCCGTCACGGCCGTGCAGCGCGACGAACGCCACGTCGGGCCGGTTCGCCTCCAGCCGGGTGACGAGATCGGGACCGACGTCGATGGGCGCCACCTCGTGGCCGAGTCGCTCCAGGGCGTCCTGCACGCGGGCGCCGGAGCGCAGCGAGACCTGGCGCTCCAGCGAGCGCCCGCCCTTCAGCACCGCCACCCGGCTCATCCGGCGCGCGTGCGCTTGGCGGGCAGCGTCAGGACCTTTGCCAGCTCGTCCTCGGCCTGCCTGGTCGCCTCCGGAGTGGGCGCTGTGGACGGCGGTGGCTCCGGATAGCGCGCCGCGGTCGCCGCGGCACGCGCGCCGGGGGCGGATCTGCCGGCATCGTCGCGCGACGCTGCGTCGCGGTCGGGCTCGGCGGGTCGGGCTCCCGTGAGGGTGCCGTACATGGCGACCTGCTCGCGGACGACCTCGCCGATCCGTCGCACCCCCTCGCGGATCGCATCCTCGCCGACCCCGGAGAAGTTCAGGCGCATCGCCGATCCACCGCGACCGTCGACGAACGCGGAGCGGCCGGGAACGAAAGCGACGTGGTCGCGCAGTGCGCGCGCCAGCAGGTCGGTGGTGTCGATGTAGTCCGGCATCGTCGCCCAGATGAACAGGCCGCCCTGGGGGTGGGTCCAGTCGGCCTCGCGGGGAAAGTGCTCGGCGAGCGCGTCGAGCATCACGTCGCGACGCCGCCGGTAGATCTCCAGCAGTGAGCGGACGTAGTCGTCCCAGGGCCCGGCGTCGAAGTAGGCGCTGACGAAGTACTGCGAGATCGACGACGAGCACAGATCCGATCCCTGCTTGCCGATCTGCATCTTCTGCAGGATCGGCGCGGGGGCGACGCTCCAGCCGAGGCGCACCCCGGGTGAGAGGATCTTGGAGAACGTGCCCGCGTAGATCACGAACTCGTCGTCGAGAGAGTAGAGGGTGGGCAGCGGCTCGCCCTCGTAGCGCAGGAGCCCGTACGGGTTGTCCTCCAGCACGAGCAGCTCGCGCTCGCCGGCGAGCGCCACGAGCCGGCGGCGGCGCTCGAGCGACATCGTCACGCCGGCTGGGTTGTGGAAGTTGGGGACCGTATAGATGAACTTCGGGCGCCGCCCGGCGCGTTCCAGCTCGTCGAGCGTCGTCTGCAGCTCGTCGATCCGCATCCCGTCACGATCCATCGCGATCTGGACGAGGTCGGCCTGATACGCGGAGAAGGTCGGAATCGCCCCCGGATAGGTGGGCGCCTCGGCCACGACGACGTCACCGGGGTCGATCAGCGTCTTGCAGACGAGATCGATGACCTGCTGGCCGCCGGTGGTGATGAGCACTTCGTCGGTGTCGATCTCCATGCCCTCGGCCGCCATCACCTCGGCGACGCACCGCTTGACCCGCTCAAAGCCCTCGGTGGGGCCGTACTGGAGCGCGCGCGCACACGATTCGCTCGCGATCGTGCCCATCAGCGCGGCGTACGAGTCGGCGGGGAACGTCGAGGTGTCCGGCAGTCCTCCGGCGAGCGAGATCACGTCGTCGCGCTCGGTCAGCGCCATCAGGTCACGCATCGCCGAGGAGCGCATGACCTTGGTTCGCGCTGCGAACAGCGAGGCGTAGCGCTCGATGTCGCGGACGGTGGAGCGCCGACGCGGAGGGGCCGGTTTCGGGTGACTGCCGGGGTGGGCGGAGTCCGAGTCGCCGCGCTGCAGCCCGTCCGGGCTCACGCTGCCCTCTCGTCTATCGTCACGCTTGCTCACGGTACAGCACGGTGCACCTCGTCTTCGACATCTTCCAGGGGATCGGAATCGCTGCGGCAGTGGGGATCCGACCCTTCCTGCCCGCGCTCGCGGTTGGCGGCCTCGGCGCCGCCGATGCTCAGATCGATTTCACCCACTCCAGTTATTCTTTCCTGGAGGGCAGCCTGTTCCTGCTTGTCATGGTGATCGGCGTCGCACTCCTCGCGCTCAGCGAACGCCGCGCCGCCGGTGACACGCTTCAGCAGCGGCGTGTGGCGCTCGCCATTGCGGCCTGCAGCCTCGTGATCGGGGCCCTGTTCTTCGGCGGCTCCCTGGCGCGTGGTCATTACGCGGTCTGGCCCGGTCTCGTCGGCGGCGTCATCTGCGCCGGGATCGGGATCCTCGCCACGGTGCCGCTTCTCGCTCGGGTGAGAACCCGGCTCGACGCGCAGGCGGCGGGAGCGCTGCCGCTGTTCGCCGAGGCCACCGCCCTCGTCGCGGCGGTGCTGTCCGTGCTGCTGCCCCCGGTCGGTCTCGTCGTCCTCGCGCTGCTGCTGTGGCTGGTGTTCGCCGGGCGCCGTCGCGAGGATCAGAAGTACGCCGGCCTGCGAATCCTCCGCTGAGCTGCGTGCCCTCAGGCGAGCCCAGGAAGCTCGTGCTCGTCGTCGTCGACGCGATGAAGCCGGCGATGCTCGAGCGGGTGATCGCGTCCGGTCGCGCCCCCGCGATGGCTCGGATCCGCGAGCAGGGCGTCTATGTCGGCGACTGCGCCGCGGCATTCCCATCGGTGACGCCGGTGTGCGCGGCAACGATCACCACCGGCGTCGGGCCCGACGAGCACCTCATTCCGAGCATGAACTGGTACCACCGCGAGGAGGGGCGCTACGTCGAGTACGGGTCGAGCTTCTCGGCCTCGCGCCAGTTCGGGGTCCTGCGGTCGCTGACCGACACCGTCTACCGGATGAACTCCGAACACCTCTCGCGCGACGTGGAGACCGTGTTCGAATCGCTCGACGACGGCGACGTTCGCACCGCCGGAACCACCTACCTCATCTATCGCGGCCGGCACGAGCACGAGGTGTCCAACGAGTCGGCGCTCGCCCGCATCGTCACCTCGACGCTGTTTCGGCGCACGATCGAGGGGCCACGGGAGCTCTTCTATGCCGACCTGTACGCGTCGCGGCGCACGGGGTGTCGCGGGCAGCTCGGGTTGCCGGGAGCCCGCGATCAGCACACGGGCTGCGTCGGCTCCTATCTGGTGGAGCACGACCTGTTCGACTTCATGCTCTATTCGCTGCCCGACAACGACGCGTACTCGCATCGCAACGGGCCGCACGCTCAGGTGACCTCACTGGCGGCCGCCGACCGCCAGCTCGAGCGGCTGATGCATTCCGCCGGCGGTCCCGACGAATTCCTGGAGCAGTACGCGGTGATCGTCTGCTCAGACCATTCCCAGGCGCCGGTCGAGGAGCGCATCCGCTTGGACCTGGCGTTCGCCGACTTCGACGTCGCCCGTCCCAGTCCGTCGCGGGCGCCCGCCGCCGAGCTGGCGCTCAGCCCGGCGCAGCGATCGGCGATGATCTACGCGCTCGACCCCGACACGGCGGCGGAGACGCTGCGCCGGGCGCGCGCCGTGGTCGGCGACCTCGACGGCGTCGACCTGACGATTTGGCGCCACGACGACGAGGCCGTTGTCCGCAGCCGTCGCGGCGAGCTGCGGTTCACCGCGGGAGGGGAGCTGCGCGACACCCGCGGCGAGCGCTGGAGCGTCGAGGGCGACCTTGGGGTCCTGCGCGCCGAGATCCAGGACGGCCGCATCCTCAGCACCGAATATCCGGACGCGCTGGCGCGGGTCTGGTCGGCGGTGCACTGCCCGAGCGCGGGCGAGATCCTGTTGTCGGCCGCTCCGGGCTACGAGTTCGTCGACTGGGGAGGCTCTGACCACGTCGGCGGTGGCTCGCACGGATCCCTGCATCGGTCCGATTCGCTGGGGGCGCTGCTGTGGTGCGGGACCGGTCCCGATTCCCGCACCGCGCATGAACAGTGGTCGTTGCGCGATATCGCGCCGATGATCCGCGGACATTTCGGTTTAGGATGCTCGGCGGGGACCGATTAGCAAGTCGTTAGGTCATGCGGTCTCTTACGGCGACTCAACATTCCGTGGCTACATTTGCCCGATGCCCGAAGAGCTGATCCCGGCCGTCCCCCTGCCGTTTCACCACCGCGTCCGGCACGGGATCCGCAAGCCGCACAACTGGTTTCAGCTGATCCGCTTCGCCGGCGTTGGCGCGACTGGCTACCTCGTCAACCTGCTGGTGTTCGCTCTATGCGTGCACGTGATCGGGATCGACTACAAGGTGGCGGCGGTGATCGCGTATGTCGTCTCGGTGCTCAACAACTTCTGGTGGAATCGCCACTGGACATTCAGCCACACCAGGGAGTCCCACCCCGTACAGCAGGGGCTGAGGTTCTTCGCGGTCTCCTTGGTGACGTTCGGCTTCAGCTACGTCGTGCTGATCTCGCTCGTCGACGGAGCGGGGATGGCCAAGGTCATCGCGCAGGCGATCTCGATCGCCGCGGCAACCCCGCTCAATTTCATCGGGCAGAAGCTCTGGAGCTTCCGGGCCTAGCACCGAGGCGCTTCTGCCGACTGCTCGTCGTGCTCGCGGCCGCGGCGGCCGTGCTCGCGTTTGCGCGTCCGGCCTGCGCTGCGACCACGACCGCCGCACGCACGGCGACCGCCGCGCCCACGAACATCGCCTCACCGGTACGAACGGTGACCAGGACCGCGACCGTTTCGGCCTCCACGACGCCGGTGCTGGTCACATCGATGAACACCCCACCGGCGGGCTACCGGCTGACGGCGGCGACCGTCCTGAAGATCGCCTCGGCCGACGTCCGGGTCAAGGACGAGCTGCGCCGGCACCCGAAGGCACAGCCCTACGAGTACACCAAGGGTTCCGGGCAGTGGCAGGTCTCCTGGTTCTCGGACACCAAGCCGCAACGCGAGCTGCTTCAGGTCTACGTCGACGACTCGACCGGATTTGTCACGCAGGCGTGGACCGGCTACCAGGTCGCCTGGTCGATGGCGCGCGGGTATCCGGGGGCGTTCGGCCGGCGCGTCAACGCGTGGTACATCTGGGTGCCGCTCTGCCTGCTGCTCGTCGCCCCGTTCCTGCGATGGCGGCGCCGACCGACTCTGCTCGTGCTCGACCTCGTCATGCTGCTCGGCTTCTCGATCTCGCTGGCGTTCTTCAACCACGGCGAGATCGGACTCTCGGTCCCGCTCGTCTATCCGTTCCTGATCTATCTGCTGGGGCGTATGGGGCTGCTGGCGTTCGGCCGCGGCGTGCCGCGGGCGCCGCTGCGCCTTGCCGTCCCCGAACCCTGGCTCGCCATCGGCGCTGTGTTCCTGATGGCCTTCCGGATCGGGCTCAACGTGCTGAACTCGAACGTGATCGACGTCGGCTACGCGGGGGTGATCGGCGCCACCAAGCTCCTGCACGGAGCACCGCTGTACGGCCACTGGCCCCACGACAACATGTACGGCGACACCTACGGGCCCGTCAGCTACTACCTGTACGTCCCGTTCCGGCTCATCTTCGGCTGGAGCGGCAGCTGGGATTCGCTGCCCGCCGCCCACGCCGCCGCGATCTGCTTTGACCTCCTCACCGTCTTAGGGCTGTTCCTGCTCGGGCGGCGGCTGAGGGGGATCTCACTCGGGGTCGTGCTCGCGTACTGCTGGGCGGCATATCCCTTCACCCTGTATGCGATGAATTCCAACACCAACGACGGCCTCGTCGCGGCGACACTCGTATTCGCTCTGCTCGCGATCACGTCGGCGCCCGGTCGCGGCGTCATGGCGGCCTTGGCGGGACTGACGAAATTCGCCCCATTCGCGCTCGCCCCCCTGCTGTTGCGGGGCATCGGTGAGCGGCCGCACAAGCGCGCCGGGCTCGCCTTCATCGCCGCGTTCGCGGTCACGGTGGTCGTGGTGATGCTCCCGGTGCTGTTCACGTCCGATCTGGGGGCGTTCTGGCACGATTCGATCGAGTACCAATCAAACCGCGTCACGCCGTTCTCGGTCTGGGGTCTGTGGGGCGGCCTGGGCACCGTTCAGCACCTGGTTCAGGGCGCCGTGGTGGCATTGGCGATCGTCGTCGCCTTCGTCCCCGCGCGGCGGGGCCCGCTCGAGGTTGCCGCCCTCGGCGCGATGGTGCTGATCGCCCTTCAGCTGACGCTGAACTACTGGCTGTATCCCTACATCGTCTGGTTTTACCCGCTGGTCATCCTGGCTCTGCTCGGCTCCCACCCGACGCGCCGCGAGCAACTCGAGCGGATGTGGCCCGAGGTGGCGCCGGGCGAGCCGGCGCCGATCCGGATCCGGATCGCGTCGCCGTAGCGAGCGCCTCCGGCGTCAGTTGATCCCTGTCCCCGGCTCCAGCAGCTGCTCGATCGACGCGGCGCGGAGCGGCTGCGTGTCGGTGGTGATGAGCACCCCGTTGAGCCACGGGTCTTCGCTGGAGGTCTCAAAGCGCACCGGCATCTTGGTCGCCATCGCCTCGATTGCCAGCTCGCGCCTGACGCCGATCACCCCGCCTCGAGGGCCGGTCATGCCGACATCCGTGATGTAGGCGGTGCCGCCGGGAAGGATCCGGCCGTCCGCGGTCGGCACGTGGGTGTGGGTGCCGACGACCGCGGTCACCCGCCCGTCGAGGAACCACCCCATCCCGATCTTCTCGCTCGTCGCTTCGGCGTGCATGTCGACGAGGATGTGGTCGGCGTGGCCGCGCAACGCGTGCAGCGCGGCGTCGGCCTCGGCGAACGCCGGCCGGCCGGCATCCATGAACAGGTTGCCTGACAGCGACACGACCCCGAGCGAGACGCCGTTGTGGCTGACGACGCACCAGCCGTGTCCCGGCTGGCTGCGCAGGAAGTTGGCGGGACGCAGGATCTCTCGTCGCTCGTCGAGATACTCATAGATCTCCCGCTGGCGATAGGTGTGGTTACCGAGAGTGATCACGTCGACGCCGGCCGCGAACAGTTGGTCGGCGATCCTCGGCGTGATCCCGAGGCCGCCGGCGGCGTTTTCACCGTTGACGACGACGAAGTCGGGGGTCCAGCGATCCCGAATCCCGGGGAGCAGGCCGAGAAAGGTGCGCTTGCCCAATCCGCCGACGATGTCGCCGACGAACAGGATCCTGACCGAGTTTTCTGAGGAAGTGGATTCCACCGACCCCTCATACTTTCAGAGCTATGCGTCCCTGGGTCCGACTCCGCAGCGCGGTCCGGCGAGCGCCCGAGGGCGAGCCGTCGGCTGAGGCGGTGGAGCAGGGGGGCCCGGCGCGGCCCGATCCCACGCCTCCGGTTGTCGTTCCTCGCTGGGTGCAGATGGTTCTGCTTGCTGTCGGCCTGCTCGGTCTGTGGGCACTCGCCCGCGCCGCCGGGTCGGTGCTGCTTGTCCTGATCGTGGCCAGCGTGGTGGCGCTGATCCTCACGCCACCGGTGCGTTTTCTCGAGCGCTGGGTCCCGCGCGGGCTGGCGATCCCGGCGGTTTACCTCGGGATGGTCGCGGTGATCGCGGGCGTCGGCTTCCTCCTTGCCAGCCCGGTGACGACGCAGATCTCCCACTTCGAGAACAACGTCCCGAGCATCGTCCGCAACGCCAACCGCGAGATCGGCAACGTGCAGACCTGGCTCAACCGCCACGGGCTGCACGTCCACATCCAGAAGCAGGGGCAGAGCGCGCTCGACACCCTCCAGAAGGACGTCCTCAAGCGCTCGGGCGACATCGTCTCGTTCTCACGCTCGCTGCTCTCGGGAGTCGTGACGGTTGGTTTCGATCTCATCCTCGTCCTCGTGCTCTCGATCTACCTGCTCCTCTACGGGCGTCAGATCGGCAGCCTCGTGCGACGGATCATGCCTCCGGGAGACGGCACGCCCGAGGATGACTACCCGCTGCTCATCCAGCATGCCGTCTCCGGGTATGTCCGCGGGCAGCTGCTGTTCAGCCTCGTCATGGGGGCAAGCGCGGCGATCGCGCTCGAGATCTTCGGGCTTCTCGGCATCTTCCCCGCCGGCGAGAAGTACGCGGTCTTCTTCGGCGCGTTCTACGGCCTGATGGAGTTCATCCCCTACATCGGCCCGCTCATCGGCCCGGTTCCGGCGGTGCTGGTGGCGCTGTTCTCCAACCCGATCAGCGCCCTCTGGCTGGTCCTCCTGTTCATCGCGCTCCAGCAGCTGGAGGGGCACATCGTCGCGCCCCAGGTCTTCCGGATCTCGCTGCGCATCAACCCGATCGTGATCATCCTGGCGCTGCTCATCGGCTATCAGATCTACGGCATCGTCGGCGCGCTCGTCGCGCTCCCGGTGATTGCGGTGATTCGCCAGACGGTGCTCTACCTCCGCCATCACCTGGTACTCGAGCCGTGGGGGACCCAGGGGGTTGGGGTCGGGGTCCTGTCGGATCCGGCACCGGCGCCACCGGCGGATGCGGGGTCCACGCGCCAGCCGGCGCTGAGCGCCGCGGCGCCGCCCGCGCCCCGGCGATGGGGATCGCTGCCCCGACTGCGGCTTCCCCGTCGCCGGCCATGACGCCTACTGCAGCGCCTGCGGCGCGTCATTGGAGCCGCGGGTGACGAGCTCCCGCTGATCGCCGCCGTCGGCGGCCTGCCGCCGACGCCCGCCGCGGTTCAGCGCTGGCCGGTGGTGCGCAGGAAGAGGAACGCGCAGATCGCGGCCACGATGAGCGCGATGATCGGCAGCCCTGCGCCGATCACCCCGACCACCGCGAGCACGAGGCCGATCACGCCGATCGCTCCGGCAGTGCTGCCGATGACCACCATCCGGTAGGCCCGTTGCTCGCGCACCCGCCGGGGCGTGTAGCCACCGCGTCGATCCAGGTTGCTCATCTCCGCACAAGCGTAGCGCTCGCGGGGACATCCCGGATGCGGGCGCGGTAGGTTACGCGGGATGGCCGGCGAGGAGACGTATCTGCTGCTGTACACGTATGTCGAGGACGTCGTCGATCGCCGCGCGCCGTATCGCGACGCCCACCTGGAGCGGATTGCGGCCGAGCAGGCCGCAGGGCGGATCGTGATGGCGGGAGCGCTCGGGACACCACCGACCGGCGGCGCGATCGCCTGGCGGGGTGTCGAGCCCGCCCACATCGAGCGGTTCGCGGCCACCGACCCCTACGTGAAGGCCGGTCTGGTCACCGCTCGGCGCCTCGAGCGCTGGAACCTCGTATAGCCGCGTCATCGCGGCGCCACCGCTCGTTGTCCCTCGTTGGCACCCCGAGGGACGCGACGGGCGCCGGTATGCTCGGCGTGATGTCGTTTCCGCAGACCCGCCTGCGCCGGCTTCGCGCCAATCATGCGCTCCGTGGGCTGGTGCGCGAGACCCGCCTAGAGGCCGCCGACTTCGTGTACCCGATGTTCGTTGCCCACGGCGTCGACCGCCGCGTGCCGATCGCGGAGATGCCGGGAATCGACCACCTGTCGATCGCCCACGCCGTCGATGAGGCGGGTGCGGCGGCGGCGCTCGGGATCCCGGCGGTGCTGCTGTTCGGGCTGCCGGCGGCCAAGGACGAGGAGGGATCCGGGGCCTGGGACGACGAAGGCGTTGTCCAGCTGGCGGCGACGGCGATCAAGAAGGCGTACCCCGAGCTGCTCGTGATCTGCGACCTGTGCCTGTGCGAGTACACCAGCCACGGGCATTGTGGGGTGCTCCGCGACGGCGCGGGAGGTCGCGTCGTCGACAACGACGCCACGCTCGAGCTGCTGGCCCGCGCCGCCATCTCCCAGGCGCGCGCGGGCGCCGACATCATCGCCCCGAGCGACATGATGGACGGGCGGGTGGGCTCGATCCGGACCGCTCTTGACGAAGAGGGCTTCAGCGACACCCCGATCATGGCCTACTCGGCGAAGTTCGCGTCCGCCTTCTACGGGCCGTTCCGGGTCGCCGCCGACTCGGCGCCGGCGTTCGGCGACCGCCGCGGCTACCAGATGGACCCCGCCAACGGAAACGAGGCGGTGCGCGAGGCGCGGCTCGATGTCGGCGAGGGCGCCGACATGCTCATCGTCAAGCCGGCGCTGCCCTACCTCGACGTCATCCGCCGGATCAAGGACGACACGACGCTGCCGGTGGCTGCCTACAACGTCAGCGGCGAGTACTCGATGCTGAAGGCGGCCGCCGCCGCCGGATACCTCGACGAACGCGCCGCGGTGCTCGAGGCGCTGACGTCGATTCGGCGCGCCGGGGCCGACATCATCATCACCTACCACGCGAAGGATGCTGCGCGATGGCTGCAATAGAGAGCTCCGAACCCACCGGCGTCGACGACGGGATCCAGGCCGCAGCCGATGGGCCCGGTGGGGCTCAGCACGGTCCCAAGCTGCGCAGCCGCAAGCGCGGCGCGGCGATCGCCCTGTCGGACCTCGACAAGCGGTTGCTGAACCTGATGCAGGGGCAGTTCCCGATCGCGCTCCGCCCCTACCAGCACGTCGCCGTCGAGGCCGGAATCACCGAGGATGAGACGATGCGCCGCGTCACCACGCTCCTCCAGGAGCGGATCATCCGCCAGGTCACTCCGATCTTCGACACGCGGGCGCTCGGCTACTCGTCGATGCTCGTCGCCGCCAAGGTCGATCCCGAGAACCCGTGGCGGGCCGCCACCGTGATCAACGCCCACCCGGGCGTCTCCCACAACTACCTGCGCAACCACGAGTTCAACATCTGGTTCACGATCGCCACCGAGCCTGACTCGCCGCTGGGATTGGAGGGTACGCTCGAGGTTCTGGCGCGGATCGCGGGCGCCGAGTCGGTGCGCCAGCTGCCGACCCTGAAGCTGTTCAAGATCCGGATGGACCTGGAGATGGAGGCGGGCACCGAGACGCTGGCCACGGCGGCGCAGGCCGCCGCGCCCGCCGAGATCGAGCCCCAGCCCTACGACGAGTTCGACCGCGCCGTGATCCGGGCCCTCCAGGGCGACATGCCGGTGATCTCCGAGCCCTACGCCCCGGCCGCCGCCGCGCTCGGGATCGGGCAGGAGCGGTTGCTCGAGCATTTGCGCGGGATGCAGGAGCGCCGCCTCCTGCGCCGGGTCGCCGCGATCCTGTTCCATCGACGCGCCGGGTTCAGCGCCAACGGGATGGGGGTGTGGAAGGTCCCCGACGAGCGGATCATGGAGCTGGGCATGCGGATGGCGTCGTTCCGCGGAATCTCGCACTGCTATCAGCGACCGACGTACCCCGACTGGCCATATTCCGTGTTCACGATGGCCCATGGCCGGTCCAAGGAGGAATGCGACGCGATCCTGGATTCGATCGCCGCCGATACCGGGATCGGCGAGCGGGCGACCCTGTACTCCTCGACGGAGTTCAAGAAGATCCGCCTGCTCTACTTCACCGGGGAGTACCGGGCCTGGGAACGCGAGCACGCCGGCGTGTGAGCGGCGCCGCGCTGGACACCACGCGCTCGGCCCACCTGTACGAGCGCGCGCTGAGACTGCTGCCCGGCGGGGTCAACTCCCCGGTGCGGGCGATGCGGTCGATCGGTCGGGATCCGATCTTCATCGCGTCGGGCGAGGGCCCGCTGATCCGAGACGTGGACGGCAACGACTACGTCGACTGGGTCTGTTCCTGGGGACCGCTGATCGCCGGGCATGCCCATCCGGTCGTGGTCGCCGCCGTGGCCGATGCCGCCGCCCACGGGACGAGCTTCGGCGCTCCGACCGCCGGTGAGGTCGAGCTGGCCGCCGAGGTGGTGGCGCGCATGCCCTCGGTGCAGATGATCCGGATGACCTCGTCGGGGACCGAAGCGACGATGAGCGCGCTGCGCCTGGCCCGCGCCGCCACTGGACGCGAGAAGATCCTGAAGTTCTCCGGCGCCTACCACGGCCACGTCGACGGTCTGCTCGCCGAGGCGGGGTCGGGCCTTGCCACCCAGGGAATTCCGGCGAGTCCCGGCGTGCCGGCCGCGGCGGCCGCGGCGACGATCGTCGCTCCGTGGAATGCTCCGGACGCGCTGCCCGACATGGATGACGTGGCGGCGATCCTCGTGGAGCCAGTCCCGGCGAACATGGGCGTCGTCCCACCGGAGGCCGGCTTTCTGAAGCTGCTGCGCCGCGCGGCGGACGACCACGGCGCGTTGCTGATCTTCGACGAGGTGATCAGCGGGTTCCGGGTCGCCCGCGGAGGGGCTCAGGAGCGGTTTGGGGTCCTTCCCGATCTCACGATCATGGGCAAGATCATCGGCGGCGGCCTGCCGGCCGCCGCCTACGGCGGCCCTCGGGAGCTGATGGAGCGGATCGCGCCCGCCGGCGACGTGTATCAGGCGGGAACGCTCTCCGGGAACCCGCTGGCGGTGGCAGCGGCGCTGGCGACGCTGGCGCTGCTCGACGCGTCCGCCTACGCGCAGCTGGCCGCCACCACCGAGGCCCTCGCCGCCGGGATGCGGTCAACCGCGGAGGCCGCGGGCGTCGTAGTCGATGTGCAATGTCTTCCGGGTCTGATGACGGTCTTCTTCACCAACGGTCCGGTTCGCGACTACGCCGCGGCGGCAGCCTGCGACACCGCGGCGTACGGTGTGTGGTGTCGGGGCTTGCTTGCCCGCGGCATCTACCCGCCGGCGTCGCAGTTCGAGGCGTGGTTCCCATCACTGGCTCACGGCCCCCAGCACGTCACGCGCACGCTCGGAGCCGCTGCCGAGGCGTTCGCCGAGCTCGGTCGATGACCCTCGCGGCGCTGCACGACGCGCTCCTGGCGCAAGGGGGAACGCTTGCCGAGCTGGTGACGGCGCCGAACGGCGATGGCGGTCAGTCGAACCGGTGGCACCCGCCGCTGCTGGCAGCCAGCGGCCCTCGGGCGGCGGGCCGCGAACGCGAGTACGAGCTCCTCCTGGAGATGATCCTGGAGGGCTCGCTCCTGCACTACGGCGCCCCTCGCCTGATTCGATGTGAGGACCCCGATCTGGCGTTGCTGCTCGGCGACCAGCTCTACGCGCTCGGGCTGTCTCGGCTGGCCGAGCTCGGCGATCTCGACGCGGTGCACGAGCTCGCCGATCTGATCTCGCTGCTCGCCCAGGCTCGCGCAGGATCCGACGCGCAGCTGGCCGACGCGATCTGGGGAGCCGGGGCTGCCGCCATCGGCTGGGGTGCGAGCCCCGAGCACGAGGCGGCGAAGGAGCTTGCCCGTGACGGCGACGCCCGGGCGGCACAGGCTCTCACCGGCGCCCGGGACGAGGCGCTGGGCGGGCGGCGAGCGGGAAGCAAGTGACTCTCGCCTCTTTGTTGACTGTAGGCTTCGCGATGCGTTCAATGGGCTTTAGCTGCGGTTGATCGAAGGCGCAAGTGGCAGACAGACACAAAGAAGGCAGCACATCCAAGTACACCGCCGACCGGCAGATGCCGGGGTCGTTCGCGGGCGAGACGGTCAACCGTCGCCGGTTCATGAACCTCGTGACCCAGGGATCGGGCGCGGTGGCGGCGCTGGCGTTCACGCTTCCGGCCCTTGGGTTCGCGATCGGCCCGATCTTCAGCCGTGAGCCGTTCGACTGGCAGGCAATCGGGCCACCTGAGGACTTCGTCAAGAGCACGTACTCGACCAAGGTGCTCGTGATCGTCCAGGGGATCGGCGAGGCCGGGAACTCGATCGCCTACGTGCGCACCCGCGATCCGGCGATCGACACCGAGCCCGAGGACCAGTACAACCACTGGGTCGCGCTGTCGTCGCGCTGCATGCACCTCGGCTGCCCGGTCCGCTTCGTCGCCGCCGCCGAGCGGTTCATCTGCCCGTGCCACGGCGGCGTCTACGACTTCCGGGGGATGGTCGCCGGCGGTCCGCCGGTGCGTCCCCTCGATCGGTTCTACACCCGTTACAACAAAGCGACGAACATGGTCGAGATCGGCCCCCGGTATTCGGTCAACTCCGAGCTGAAGCGGTTCTCCCCGCGTGATCCGGGCCAGCCGCTCGACGGCATCGGTCAGTACCTGTATCCCGCCCGGTTTGACACCTCCGTGCTCCCCAAGAACTGAGCCTGACAGCTAATGCCCAAGCTTCCCGCTCCTCCTCTTCCCAAGTCTCTCAAGCCGACGCCGAAGCGCCCCGGCAACGGCAACGGCAACGGCAACGCCGGGATGTCGCCGGTCGAGACGGCCGCCGAGGCCGGGATCACCGTCGTCGACTGGATCGACGAGCGCACCTCGCTGTCGGGCGGGATCCGCTGGCTGCTGTTCCGCAAGGTCCCGAAAGGGATCAACTGGTTCTACACCCTGGGGTCGGCGACGATGTTCGCGTTCCTCAACCAGGCGGTGACCGGCGTCTTCCTGGCGATGTTCTACCAGCCAAACGCGAACGGCGGGGCCTACGAGTCGATTCGCTACATCACCGACGACGCGTTCCTCGGCCAGCTGGTGCGCGCGATGCACAAGTGGGGCGCGTCGGTGATGATCATCCTCATCTTTCTGCACATGGCGCGGGTGTTCTTCTTCGGCGCCTACAAGTACCCGCGCGAGATGACGTGGATCATCGGTGTCGTCCTGCTGATCCTGACGCTGGCGATGGGCTTCACCGGCTACCTGCTGCCGTTCGACCAACGCTCCTATTGGGCGACGATCGTCGGCGTGAACATCAACGGCACCGGGCCGTTCATCGGCCCCTACCTGTCGGACTTCCTGCGCGCCGGCCCGGAGTTCGGGGCGACGACGTTGTCGAGGTTCTACGCCATCCACATGATGCTGATCCCCGGGTTGATCGCTGCCCTGATCGGGGCTCACCTGTACCTGATCACCAAGCTGGGGATCTCGGCGCCGCCGTGGCTCTCGGCCAAGGAGGAGCCCGAGATGCGCGAGGCCCAGGTATGAGCGGGGTGATGCCGGCGTGAACCAGGCCGAGAAGGAGGCCTACCTCCGCCAGTACTCGCAGCTGAAGAACGAGGGCAAGCCGTTCTTCCCGTACGCGGTCGCCAAGGACTCGGTCATGGCGGTCGTCGTCATGATCGTGATCATCTTCCTGGCGCTGATGTTCGGCGCCGAGATGGGTCCGAAGGCGGATCCGACGACGACCACGTACGTACCCAGGCCCGACTGGTACTTCTTCTTCCTGTTCGAGGTCCTGCGGGTGATGAAGAACGTCCCCAAGTTCACCGACATGGCGACGATCGGCGTGCCCACGATCTGCATGGTCCTGCTGTTCCTGCTGCCGTTCTACGATCGTAGCTCCGAGCGCCGGATCGAGCGCCGGCCGATCGCCCTCGCCGCCGGGCTGACGACGATCTTCGCGATGGCGTTCCTCACCTACTCGGGCGCGAACACGGGATCGCCCAACTCGGTCGATATGCCGCCGCCGGCGTCGCTGACCGCCTCGGAGAAGGCGACGTTTCGCGCCGGTGAGCTGGTCGTCGGCCAGTCGGGATGCCTCGCCTGCCACGTGATCGGGGACAACGGCAACAACGGTCCCGGTCCCGTACTCACGCATGTCGGTTCGATCCTGCGCCCGCAGGCAATCGCCTCGACGCTGCGCAACCCGACCGCGCCAATGCCGTCGTTCCAGGACCTGGCGCAGCACTCCCCGCAGAAGTTCAACAACCTCGTCAACTTCCTGTCCGAGCTCCAGTAGGCCGGGCCGGTCGGCACGCGGGCAGATGACGGCGGGCGCACCTTCGCCGCAGGCAGGGGTCAAGCCGGCTGCCGGCACCCTGCCCGAGCCCCAGATCCGAGCGATGTTCGACCGGATCGCCGGCGGCTATGACCGGATGAACGCGGTCATGACCGCGGGACTGCACCGTCAATGGCGGCGGCGGGCGGCGGATCTGGCGGGTCTGCGCCGCGGTGACTCAGCACTCGACGTGGCCACCGGGACCGGCGACCTCGCCCTGGAGCTGACGCATCGGGTCGCCCCGGG
The DNA here is from genome assembly GCA_963731395.1 of uncultured Solirubrobacteraceae bacterium. GTDB lineage: Bacteria > Actinomycetota > Thermoleophilia > Solirubrobacterales > Solirubrobacteraceae > Palsa-465. Next base: position 17,424 of record CAVSVH010000005.1, on the reverse strand, counting down.
AGGCACCGTGATCGGGATCGACTTCTCGGAGCGGATGCTCGAGTTGGCGCGGGCCAAGCTCGGTGCCGGAGTCGCCGACGACGTGACGCTGCGGTTCGAGCCGGGAAACGCCCTGGCGCTGCCCTACGGCGATGATGCGTTCGATGCTGCGACGGTCGGGTTCGGCGCGCGCAACTTCTCCGACCTTGAGGGAGGGGTGGCCGAGATGACGCGCGTTGTCCGCCCGGGCGGGCGCGTGGTGGTGCTGGAGATCACGACGCCGACCCGCCCGCCGCTGTCCACGTTTCTGGAGCTGTGGTTCGATCGGCTCGTCCCGGCTCTCGGGCGCCTCGTCGGGGATGCCGACGCCTACAGCTACCTCCCGAGCTCGGTCCGGCGGTTTCCTGCACCGCCGGAGTTGGCATCGGTAATGTGGGGTGCGGGATTGAGATCGATCCGCTACTTGATCACGGCCGGGGGGATCATCGCCCTGCACGTCGGCGAGGTGGCGTAGTGCGGGCGGTGCGTCGATGAGCGCCATCGAGGCCACCGCCCAGGCAGTCGTCCAGGCCGGCGGCGAGCCGGCGACGCGGCTGATGGCCGAGCTCGAGCAGCGCCTGGAGGAGTTGGCGACGGGACACGGGCGGCTGCTCGCTCGCTACGCCGGCGAGACGATCGCGGCGGGCGGGAAGCGATTGCGGCCGCTGCTGCTCTTCCTGGCCGCGGGCGCCCCCCCGCCCGAGTCCCCGGCGCTCCTGCGGTCGGCGGTCTCGGTGGAGCTGATCCACTCGGCCACGCTGGTCCACGATGATGTGCTCGACGGCTCGGCGCTGCGACGCGGCCGCCCGACGGTGCTGGCGACCGGCGGTCGGCTGGCAGCAACGGCGACCGGTGACCTCCTCTTCTCTCGGGCGTTCGCCGAGCTCGTGCGGTCGCGCTCCACGGCCGCGGTGCGGGTGCTCTCCCGCGCGGCGTCGGAGCTGGCGGCCGGCGAGCTGATGCAACGCGCCGACGCCTGGCAGGCAGTGGCGATCGATCGATATCTCGAACGCTGCCGCCTCAAGACGGCGATCCTGTTCCGCGCCGCGTGTGAGCTGGGCGCGATCGAGAGCGAAGAGCCGGGAGCCGGCCCTGGCGGCCCGCTCGTGTCGGTGCTCGCCGATTTCGGCGAGCGGATCGGGCTGGCATTTCAGCTCCTCGACGATGTTCTCGACGTCTCGGGGCCGCCCGAGCGAACCGGCAAGCCACAAGGAGCCGACCTGCTCGACGGGACCGTCAATCTGCCGCTGATCGTCGCCCGCGACCGGGACCCGAGGCTGCGCCGGATCGACCTGCGGTCGATCCGCACCGCCGAGCAGGCGGCCGCGGTGTGCGCCCGGATCATCGACACCGGGGCGCTGGAGGTAGGCCGGGCGCGCGCGCTGGATCTCGTGGCGCTCGCCAAGGACTCGCTGCCCGATCTGCCGCTCCGCCAGCGCGACGCCCTGGCGCTGATCGCCGACGGGGTCGTCGAGCGATACTCGTAGGCGCTCGTCCGAGCGCTCAAGCGCTCAGAAGTCTTCGGGGAGGATCAGGTCGGCGTGCAGGGCCGCCGCGAACCGCTCGATCTCTTCATTCATGTTCGCCTCGGTGAGCCGGCGCAGATCCGAGAGCATCTCGCCCACCCCGTCATCGAGGCGTTCCTCGAGCGCGTCGACCTGAGTCTGGTCGAACACGCCGTCGTCGAGCCAGAAGCAGTTCGGACATTGCAGGACGAGCTCCCAGCGTCCGCCCGGGGCCTCGGACCAGTCGATGGGCTGAACGAGAGGGCATGCGCACTCGGGACAGAGATGCAGCTGCGGGTCGGTCGAGCTGTCGCCGACGAATCGGACGACCTCGATCGTGCGCCCGCTGGGCAGCACGATGCGGCGAACGGAGTGACGATCGGGTTGATTTCTCATGGGTTGGTTGCTCATCGCTTCGGTCGCTAGTATCGGCGTCCCTCCGGTCGGTCTTGAGCCCCGTTGGTCCATTCTTCGTCGGCTCTTCGAAGTCTCGGTGCGCCTTCTCGCGGGCTTCTTGTCAAGCTCTTATGAGAACTGCAGGGCGTACTTCATCGACGTTGCACGGAGACCGGTACGCTTGTCTTCCCACACTCCGAGAGGCAGTGAGCCATGTTCCGAAGTCCGCCGGTTGACATCATCGTCGTCCTCATCATCGTCCTGCTGATCCTGGGACCGAAGCGGTTACCCGGTATCGGCAAGGGGCTGGGGCAGGGCATGCGGGAGTTCAAGGAGGGGATCACGGGCGACGCCAAGGACGAGGAGAAGCCCACGCTGTCCGAGGCTCGGGGGATGCCAGAGCGCAAGCCGGACTCCACCGAGCCGGCCGCAACCTCCGGATCCGGTGGTCCCGCCGGATCCGAGCGCTCTTCGTAGCGCCACCCCGGGGCAGCGATGGCGAAGGTGCTGCGGCCCATCGGGCACGAAGAGCGGCTGAGCATCGTCGATCACCTCGACGAGCTCCGCAGCCGCCTCATCGTGTGCGCGGTGGCGCTCGCGGTCGCCTTTGGGCTCTGCTTTTGGCAGAACGGCCATCTTCTGACGCTGCTCAACAAGCCGCTACCCGCTGCGCAACAGAACAAAGCCAACCACCTCAGCGGCCTGACGAAGGACTCCGTCTCCGCGTCCAAGCATCTCAGCAACGCCGCCGCCGCGTTTCAGGCGCTGTCCCGGTCACCGAACCTGACGGCGGCCGAGAGCGCCCAGCTCGCCGCCGCATCTGCGCAGATCGGCGCCGCGGCGAAGGCGCTGCCCCAGTCGGCGCCAAGGACCGTGCCGATCACGATCGGCGTCGGCGAGCCGTTCACCACGACGCTGACCGTCTGCCTCTACGCGTCGCTGCTGCTCACGCTCCCGATCCTGCTCTACGAGGCGTTTGCGTTCGTCGTCCCCGCCTTGAGCCCGAACGAGCGACGCGTCGCGACCCCGATCATGATCGCCGCGCCGGCGCTGTTCATCGCCGGTGTCGTCTTCACCTACATCATCGTGCTGCCGGCGGCGATCCAGTTCCTGCAGGGCTACAACAGCAACCAGTTCAACGCGCTCGTCCAGGCCAAGCCCCTGTACTCGTTCGAGGTCATGACGATGGGCGCCATCGGGCTGGCCTTCCAGATGCCGATCGCGCTACTCGGTCTGCGCCGCGTCGGCGTCATCAACGGCAGCACCCTGACCAGACACTGGCGCTACGCTACGGTCATCATCGCCGTGATCGCGGCGGCCATGCCGGGTGCTGATCCGGTCACCACCGGCCTCGAGACCGCGCCGCTCGTCATCCTCTTCCTCGCCAGTATCGTGTTACTCAAGATCGCCGATCGCCGGGACGCCCGCCGCGCCGCCAACGAGCTGATCACCCTCAGCCGGCCTGGAGAACCAGACTGAGATGTTGTTCGACCTGCGCAGCCGCGGTCGCCGGCGGACCGTCCAGGCCATGTACCTCGGCTTGGCGGTGCTGATGGGGGGCGGCCTCATCCTATTTGGAGTCGGCACCGGGACCGGCGGTGGCGGCTTGCTCAACGCTCTCACCGGCGGTGGCTCGGGCAATCAGCAGGGGCAGGTCATCAGCCAGCAGGAGAAGCAGGCGCTGCGTGAGACCAAGCAGGACCCGAACAGTGCGACCGCGTGGGCGGCGCTGGTCAACGCCCGCTGGGAGAACGCCTCCAGCAGTGGCTATGACTCGGCCACCAACTCCTACACAAGCGCCGGCAAGACGGAGCTGGCGGGTGTCGGAGACGCCTGGCAGCGCTATGTGAAGTTGACGAACAAGCCTGCCGGCAACGTGGCGATCCTCGCCGCCAACGCGTATGGAACCCTGGGGCAGTACTCGAATCAGGCGCAGGCCTGGGAGCTCGCGTCGGTTGCCGATCCGAGCTCGGTCAAGGGGTTCGAGTGCCTGGCGATCTCGGCGTACGCCGCCAAACAGGACCGCGAGGGCGACCTCGCCGCGGCCAAGGCCCTCACCATGGTTCCGAAGGCCAGCCGCAAGCAGCTCCAGACCGAGATCAACAGCGCCAAGACCCAGCCGAGCCTCGCCCAATCCTGCTGAGCGCAGGCTCAGGCGCCGGGGTAACATCGCCTCACTCGAGGGCCGTTAGCTCAATTGGCAGAGCAGGGGACTCTTAATCCCAAGGTTGGAGGTTCGATTCCTCCACGGCCCACTAAAAAGACGCCGCTAATGAGCGATTTTGGTATTGGTGGAGCGCTTGGATGAAAGGGTTGCGTGAACGTACGCGTGAACATCCTTGCGCCGGCGGCTCGGGGCTCGTGCAGGTTCGCGAGTTGGCGTGCGTGGTCAAGTCTCAGTTAGCGTCCGCCGGGTGATGGCGCTCCTAGCGACGGCAGCCGCGCATCAGCCGGCACATCACGACTCATTCTGGACATCGTCGGTCTGGGGCCTCCTACTCATAGCCATCCTCGGCGCGGCCTTAGTCGCGGCTTCGGGCTGGGCGATCAAGCGGTGGGGTCTGCCTGCCGCAGCCCGGAGACTGGAGGAACGACGAGCCCGCCGTCTTTCCGTCGGCCTGGTCGAACAATTGACGTCGTATCTGACCCACGTCAGGGACTTCGTAATGCCCATGATCTGGAGGGCACATGAGAGCCCGGAAGATCTACGGGAATACATCCGCCGCGACGTTCTTGAACCGATTCGAGGCTATGTACCCACAGACTCCGGCGAGCAACTCAAGATCGTCTGGTTTCGGCCCAACTCTCAGCGCAGTCGCTTGCTTATGTATGAGCAAGTCGGGCACACGCCGGAGGGCCAGCAAGCGATGTCGCTGCCGATCGGTGCCGGGGCGGCTGGCCAAGCGTTTGTCCGCGAGGAGACCGTTTACGAAGCCAACATTGCAACGAGCGAGATCTTCCACCCCATACCCCAAGGGAGCAAGGGCGGATCGCTTGCTTGCGTGCCGATCAAAAGAGGTGGCGAGGTCACGGGCGTGCTCAGCGTCCTCTCAACCAGCAAAGACGCGTTCCGCTTCCCGGAGCTTTTGTACTTTGAGGCGCTGGCCTCAGCCATCGGCGCCATCGAAGTCCTTGAGAAGAATCCGTCCGACTGAATGTGCAAGCTTTCAGAAACGCCTACCATTGGTCGTTCATCATCCGCTAGGAGCGTCGTCATGCCATCCGTGCCCTCAGTAAGTCCTATGCCGTTTCGCCGGCTCGAGCAAGGAGAGATCACTCCAAGCGAGTACGCGAACCAGGTTCGCCGCGAGGTCCGGGAATTGGTTCGAGAGTCCAGTCCTCTGCGACGCTCAGCGACTCCGGACAACAACCAGCGGACCTCTGGCAGCAGCGGTGAGGACTTTGCTTAGACGCTGAACGCCTCGTCGAGTCGCTCCATCGCCCGCTTGCGCGCCGCACGCGACCAGTGGCCGTACACGCCGTCGGTGACTGCTGTGGATGAGTGGCCGAGATGGCGCGAGAGCCAGGTCAGCTCGGCGCCGTGCTCCAGCGCGACGCGAGCGAACGAGTGGCGGAAGCTATGGAAGGTACGCTTCTCGGCGGTCGGGCCGACGCGGGGACGCCGGCGCGCTCCATCGCCGGGTAGAGCTCACGCTTGAGGATCGTTCCGTTCACGAGATAGCCGTCGCGCCCGTCGCCAGGAAATACGAGCTGATCGTCAGCTGGTGAGCCGAGCTCGCCCCACCACTGACCGAGCATGTCCACAACCTCGGGGGTGAGGTCGACGTCGCGCTGCTCGTGGTTCTTCGGCTCTTGGACGATCCCGTCCGTGCACGTGCGGCGCACCCGCGCCACCGCGCCGGTGAGATCCACGTCGCCCCACGTGAGCGCGATCAGCTCGCCCTCGCGCATCCCCGTTTTGAGTGCGGTCAGGAACAGCGTACGGAAAACGCCCGACGTGACTTCGGCGAATACGCGGGAACGGCGCAGCCGGGGGCGCTGCAGCCGCGATCCTTGGCGTAAAGGACCAGTCGCTGGTCCGGTGAGGCTATTCGACGCGCTCGGCCCAAATACAACGCCGTTTTTATGGCCATCAAAAACGCCAAGTAGTGGTACGCGTTGCTTGCCATCCGGATCAGGTCGCGCATGGGCAGCAGCGTTCCGCCGGCAGTCACCGCTTGTCCGGCAGCGGAGCTGAGTTCCTGCAGCGTGGTCGACACGACGACCGTTACCGGTAGTCCGTTGTGCACTCCGAGTTTCGGATCACCGAGTTGACCGCGCACCAGTGCATTGAGCGCGTCGTGCTGCCGCTGAGCGTGACTACGGATATCGGCTCCGTCTGTGGCGCAGTCGTTTTCGTCGTCGGACACCGATGCACCCGGAGCGGCGAACCGCGCCAACCACGCGTCGAGGTTGGCGCGCAGCTCAGGGGAGGCGACCAGCTTGCCGATGCTCATTCCGTCGGAGCGCTGCGGCGACCAGGTGAACCCGCGTCGGCGCGCCCGGTCGATGTCGGCGAACTTGCCGTCCGGATTGATCAGCACCGCGCACCGGTTCGCTACTTTCTCCAATTGGTCGGGCCGTAGCTTGCTGGCCTGCTCGGCCAGGAACCGCTCGGCACCTTCGGCAATGTCGGGCGGCGTTTCCGCCGGCAGGTCGCGGACGAACGTTTGAATCACCTTCAGGTGTTGCGGGTCGAGTAAGCCGTCCCGCCAGACTTGAGCCGTCGCGGGCAGTTCGGCAGGCAACGTTTCCCCGGTGATGGTGGTGCGCGGTACCAGCTGTTCGGCGTCGAGTAGACGGCGGCGGGCCTCAGTGCAGCTGATCCGGAGCCAGTCGGCGATGACCTTGAGCACCGGACCGCCCACGTCGGCCGGATCCTCGTGGGCCAGACCGCCGAGAAGGTCGTAGCCGATTACCAGCTGACGACGACGGGCCGTCTCCAGGTGTTCGAGTGCGCGCAGGCGAGTGACGGGGTCGGCGGCGGCAAAATCCAGCTCGCTGACCGCGGTCATGGCGGCATCGAGCGCGTCGAGTGCTGCCGGTATCGAATGCATGTTCGAAACATTATTCGGAGTCATCGATAGAGGGCGTCGCCGAGGCGGCGCGTTGACGGCGATTGTGGATAAAGGCGCGACTGTGGACAAAGTCGGCACGCCTTAGGGTGATGCCATGCGGGTAGCTGTGCTGGGGTCCAAGGGCAAAGTCGGAACGACGATGGTGCAGGCCGTGCAGGACGCCGACGATCTGACGCTGTCCGCCGAAGTCGACGCCGGCGATGCGCTGAGCCTGTTGACCGACAACAAGACTGAGGTTGTCATCGACTTCACCCATCCCGACGTCGTGATGGCCAACCTCGAATTCCTGATCGGCAACGGCATCCACGCCGTCGTGGGAACCACCGGCTTCACCGACGAACGGCTGCAGCAGGTCCGGTCCTGGCTGGCCGCCAAGCCCGGCGTCTCGGTGCTCATCGCACCCAACTTCGCGATCGGGGCGGTGCTGTCCATGCATTTCGCCAAGCAGGCCGCGCCGTTCTTCGAGTCGGTCGAAGTGATCGAGTTGCATCATCCGCACAAGGCCGATGCGCCGTCGGGCACCGCCGCCCGCACCGCCGCACTGATCGCCGAAGCGCGAAAAGGCCTGCCGCCCAACCCGATGCCACCAGCACCGAGCCTGCCTGGTGCCCGCGGCGCCGACGTCGACGGCGTGCCGGTGCATTCGGTGCGGCTGGCCGGGCTGGTCGCGCACCAGGAAGTGCTGTTCGGCACGCTGGGGGAGACCCTGACCATCCGGCACGACAGCATCGACCGCACGTCGTTCGTGCCCGGCGTGCTGCTCGCGGTCCGCCGCGTCGCCGAACATCCCGGCCTGACAATAGGAATCGAATCGCTGCTCAATCTGCAATGACCCAGAAGTCGCGCGGTGTGCGCATCCAGCTGCTGATCGCGCTGATGTGCGCGGCGCTGCTGGTGTACATCGTGCTGCTGGGCCGGACCGCCGTGCTGATGATCGGCCTCCGGGCTGCCGTCGCCATCGCGCTGGGCAGGCGCTGCTCGTCCTGCCGGCGATCGGGTTGTGGGCGATGATCGCCACCCTGCGTGCGGGCCTCGCCCATCAGAAACTGGCCCGCCTGGCCGCCGAGGACGGAATGGAACTCGACGTGACGCGCTGCCGCGCCGACCGTCGGGACGCATCGAACGCGACGCGGCCGACGCGTTGTTCGCCGATGTCCGTGCCGAATTGGACGCCGATCCGGACAACTGGTGCGCTGGTACCGGTTGGCCCGTGCCTACGACTACGCGGGAGATCGCAGCCGCGCCCGGGAAACCATGAAGAAAGCCGTCGAACTGCAGGGGCGTGAATGAGCAAGACGCTGTTGATCGTTCACCACACCCCGTCGCCGGCCACCCGCGAAATCCTTGAGGCCGTGCTGGCCGGCGCCAACGACCCCGACATCGAGGGCGTCGAGGTCGTGGCGCGGCCCGCTCTGGCCGCCACCGTTCCCGACGTGCTCGACGCCGACGGCTACCTGTTCGGCACCCCCGCCAACCTCGGATACATGTCCGGGGCGCTCAAGCATTTCTTCGACACGGTGTACTACCCGAGTCTGGATCATGTCGCGGGCCGGCCGTACGGCCTGTGGGTGCACGGCAATGACGACACCGTCGGCGCGGTGGCGTCGGTGGACAAGGTCGTGACCGGGCTGGCGCTGGCCAAAGCCGCTGAGGCACTGGAGATTACCGGCGCGATCGACGCCGGCGTCCGCGAGCGGGCCTACGAGCTGGGCGGCACTCTCGCGGCGACACTGATGGAGTGACGCCGGTGTCAGTGCGGGCGCAGGATGGTGATCGCTTTGTCGACCTTCCTGAAGGCGTGAACGTGTCGGCCGGGACACCGAAGATGGCGGACAACACTTCTGGCGGAATCTGACTCACCGACTCGCCGATCCCGATGTTGTCCTTGTCCTCTGCTGCGCTGGCATTCTGGACGATCAGCACGTCCAGATCCTCGGTGCCGAGGTTCTCGAAGTAATGCAGCGAACCCTGGGGCGCGAATACCAGGTCGTCGACATGGGCGTCGAAACTCTCGTGGTTGCCATTCCCGTCGATGAGGACCCAGCTCGCGACTCCTTTGGTGACGAGGTTGATCTCCCACGCGCTGGGATGCCAGTGCGGTTCGCGAATACCACCGGGCTGCAACGTGATCAGCTGGATGCTGGCCTCTTGACCGTGAGGATCGGGAAATTCTGTTCGTGCGCCTGCTGCTGGGAGCCACCGTCGTAGGTGGCTGCGAGGCAGGGCGCTGAGCTCGAACAGGTGCGATCGCGAGGTGATCGTCTCCGCGGGTATGCGGGGATCACCGAAGCGCTCCGCGTCATCAGTCATCGAATTTCCTAGTGCCGTTCGCAGGATCACGATCGCTTTGTCGATTTTCTTGAAGGAGTCGAAGGTCTTCTCGGGGACGCCGAAGACGGCGGACAAAACCCGAGGCGGAAGTTTGCTGATCGATTCGCCGATGCCGATGTTGTCCTTGGCTTCGGGCGCGCTGGTGTTCTGCACGATGACGATCTTCATGTCGTCGGTGCCGCGGTTTTCGAAGTAGTGGAACGAACCCTGGGGCGCGAACACCACGTCGCCCACCTTCTGGTCGAAACTCTCGTGGTTGCCGTTGCCGTCCACGAGGGCCCAGGCTGGCGACACCTTTGGTGACGATGTTGATCTCCCACGCGCTGGGATGCCAGTGCGGTTCCCGGATGCCACCGGGCTGCAGCGTGAGTGACACGATGCTGGCGGCCTGACCCTTCAGGATCGGGAAGGTTCTCTTCGTCCGCCTGCCGGAACGAGCCGCCGTCGAAGCTGGTGAGGGGCTGGGCACCGAGATGGAACAGATGCGAGTTGCGAGGTGATCGTCTCGGCGGGTATGCGGGGATCGCCGAAGCGCGCCGCATCGTCGGCCAGCGACACGTCCTTGTCGGTGCGATAGCCGGAGACCAATTGATCGACGCCCACGCCGGTCGCGGCCGCCGCGCCGGCCAGGCCCGCTCCACCTAGGACTTTGCGACGGTTGATCGACACTCGCCGAAATTACCCCAGGGGCCAGGTCCGGGCCACCGATGACGTGAACGCGTTCCGCTACGGGTCGATGTGGGTGGGCGGCGTTATCATGACCGGGTCCGCCTCCTTCGGAGGATCGCCCGCGCTCATCGTGTAGCAGTCGACCTCGCCGGGGTTCAGCGGACCGCCCGGGTAGTACGGTCAGGCACCGTTCCCACATGCCGTCGGTGTCGACGGGGCTGTCACACATCTGTGCCATCGGAGCAAGGCCCGGCGGGTTCATGCATCCGGCGCCGGCCGGGGCCGCCGTGGCGGTCAGTCCGGCGGTCGCCAGCATGGCTCCCAGGGCTGCGATCAGGTAGCGCTTGGTCATCGTGTCCTCCACTGTGTCGCTCGGTCGTCGATTGCGTCGGTGGGTCATTAAACGCCTGCTATGCCCGACGGGGGCCAATAGTCAGCTAATCGCGGGAGCGGCATGATGTGATCGGGATGGATGCTGAGATCCCACAAGGGTCGACCTCGAGAAGGACCGGACGTGACGCGCCTGCTGATCGCCAACCGCGGTGAGATCGCGCTCCGAATCATCCGCACCGCAACCGAGTTGGAGCTCGACACGGTCGCCGTCTACGCCGAGGACGATGCCGACAGCCCGCATGTGCACGCGGCCGACGAAGCAATCGCGCCTGCCCGGCGCCGGGCCGGCCGCCTACCTGGACCACGCGGCGATTCTGGCGGCGGCCAAGAATTCCGGTGCCGACCTCATTCATCCGGGCTACGGGTTCCTCAGCGAACAGTCCGAGTTCGCGCGGGCGTGCGCGAGCGCGGGGTTCACGTTCGTCGGGCCGGACGCCGCCGCGCTCGACCTGTTCGGCAACAAGTCGTCGGCCCGGCAGGCGGCGACGGCGGCCGGTGTGCCGGTGCTGCCCGCCACCGACGGGCCGAGCAGCGTCGACGACATCCGCGCCTTCGCAGCCGCCCAGGGCGGCCCGGTCGTGATCAAGGCACTTTCCGGCGGCGGCGGTCGCGGCATGCGGATCGTCGCACAGCGCTCGAGCAGATCGACGACGCCTATCGGCAATGCGCCGCCGAAGCCGAACTCGGGTTCGGCGATCCGGCGCTGTTCGCTGAGGCGCATCTGGCCGACGCGCGTCACATCGAGGTGCAGATCGTCGCAACGCCGGGTCGCGCACTCGCGCTGGGCGACCGCGACTGCAGCATCCAGCGGCGCCACCAGAAGTTGGTCGAAATCGCACCGGCGCAGGCTCTTTCGCTGGCGCTGCGCCGTGATCTGCACCGGGCCGCGGCCCGGTTGTGCGCGCAGGCCGACTACCGCGGAGTCGCCACGGTCGAGTTCCTGGTCACCGGTGAAGAGTTCGTCTTCCTCGAAGTCAACCCTCGGATCCAGGTGGAGCACACGGTGACCGAAGAGGTCACCGGCGTCGACCTGGTCGCGGTGCAGTTGCGGATCGCCCAGGGCGCGCCGTTTCATCAGCTGAGGTTGCCGGCCGGCGTGACGGCCGACGGCGACGAGGTGGTCGGCGCGCTGGCCGCGGTGCGCGGAATCGCGATCCAGACCCGGGTCAACATGGAAACGATGGATGCCGACGGGTCGGTCCTGCCGACGGCGGGCACCCTTGCGGCGTTCTCGCCGCCGAGCGGGCCCGGAGTGCGGGTGGACACCTTCGGCCGCGCCGGGCTGACGCCCAGCCCGCGCTATGACTCGTTGCTGGCCAAGGTGATCACCCGGGTCCGCGGATCGTCGTATGCCGCGGCGCTGCGCAAGGCGCAAACCGCGCTCGACGAATTCGGCATCGAAGGCATCCGCACCAACATCGGACTTCTCCGGGAAATCCTGTCGCACAGCCAGACTCACGCAGGCCCGGTCACCACGAGCTTCGTCGACGAGAACCTGCCCGCTTTTGTCGGTGCCGCGCAGTCCTGGCGCCAGGAGGCCCGGCCCGCGCCGCCGGAGCTGTATCCGGGCGAGGAGGTGCTGCGCGCTCAACTGGCCGGCACCGTGATCGAGGTTGCGGCCGAAGGGGCCGAGTTCGCCGCGGGCGCGCAGCTGGCGGTTCTGGAAGCAATGAAGATGCAGCATGTGCTGGCCGCACCCGACGCGGTGCGCACGGTCCGGGTCCTGGTGGCGCCCGGTCAGGTGGTCGGAACCGGTGACCCGCTGGTGGTGTTCACCCGCACCGGCGAGAGCGGGGAGCCGACGACGCTGACCGCGTGCTCGACCTCGACCGGGATCGCGCCGACCTCGACGAGGTCCGGCGCCGTCACCTGCTCACCCTGGACGAAGGCCGCCCGGCGGCAATCACCAAGCGGCACAACCAGAATCGGCGCACCGCGCGGGAGAACATCGACGACCTGGTCGACTCGGGAAGCTTCGTGGAATACGGAGCGCTGGCGGTGGCCGCGCAGCGCAGCCGGCGCTCGGAAGAAGACCTGATCGCCAACACCCCGGCCGACGGCCTGATCGCCGGGGTGGCGAGGATCGGCGGCGCCGAGGTGGCCGTGCTGTCGTACGACTACACCGTGCTCGCGGGTACGCAGGGCATGCGCAACCACGCCAAAACCGATCGGGTCTTCGAGTTGGCCGCCCGCCGACGCTGCCGGTCGTGCTGTTCGCCGAGGGTGGCGGTGGCCGACCCGGCGACACCGACGTCGCGAGCGTCGCCGGTCTCGACGTCCCGACGTTCCGGTCGCTCGGCGCGCTCAGCGGCCAGGTGCCGCTGGTGTCGATCGTGTCCGGACGTTGCTTTGCCGGCAACGCCGCGCTGGCCGGCACCTGCGACGTGATCATCGCAACCCCCGACGCGAACATCGGCATGGGCGGCCCGGCGATGATCGAAGGCGGCGGGCTCGGCCGGTACCGGCCCGAGGACATCGGGCCCATCGATGTGCAGCGGCGCAACGGCGTCGTCGGGTTGGTCGCCCGCGACGAGGCGCACGCCGTGTCGCTGGCCAAGCAGTACCTGTCGTATTTCCAAGGCAGACAGGATGACTGGGAGGCGCCCGATCCGCGGCGGGCGCGACATGTGGTGCCGGAGAACCGGTTACGCGCCTACGACGTACACCACGCGATCGAGTCGATCGCCGACGTCGGATCCGTTCTGGAGTTGCGGGCGGACTACGGGGTCGGCGTGGTCACCGCGCTGGTCCGCGTCGAAGGTGTGCCGTTCGGCTTGCTGGCCAACAGCAGTCATCACCTCGGCGGCGCTATCGACGCCGAGGCCGCCGACAAGATGGCCGACTTCCTGACGCTCTGCGAATCGGCTGGGCTGCCGATCATTTCGCTCTGCGATACACCGGGCTTCATGGTCGGCCCGGACGCCGAAGTCGACGCCGCGGTTCGGCGATTCAGCCGGCTGTTCATCGTCGGTGCGCGACTGACCGTGCCGTTCGGCATGGTCATCCTGCGCAAGGGCTACGGGCTGGGCGCGATGGCGATGGCCGGCGGCTCTTTTCACGCCCCGGAGTTCACCGTTGCCTGGCCGACCGGGGAGATCGGCGGCATGGGACTCGAGGGTGCGGTTCGGCTGGGGTTCAGCAAGGAACTGGCCGCCGTCGACGACCCGGCCGAACGCCAGAACCTGTTCGACAAGCTGGTCGAGGCCGCCTATCAGCACGGCAAAGCGCTCACCTCGGCCACCACGTTCGAACTCGACGACGTGATCGACCCGGCGGATACCCGGGGCTGGATCATCAGGCTGCTATTCAGAAAAAGTCCCGATCAACCATGAAGGAGAGGCGCTTGTGAAAGTTGCCGACAAGGTCGCCATCGTCACCGGCGGCGGCAACGGTATCGGCGCGGCGCTGTCCGCGAAGCTGGCGCAACTGGATGCCCGGATCGTTGTCGCCGACCTGGACGGCGACGCCGCACAGGCGGTGGCCGACAGCATCAACGCCGAGCGGCCGGCGTGGCCGTCGCATCCAGTGGCGACGTCTCCGACACCGCGACATATCAAGCAGCTGATCGCGTTGGCGGACAACGAATTCGGACCTGTCGACCTGTACTTCGCCAATGCGGGTATCACCGGCGTCTCGGGTTTGGAGGTCACCGAACACGAGTGGGACCAGTCCCTCGATGTGAACCTGCGGGCGCACATCCGCGCGGCGCAGCTGCTGGTTCCCGGCTGGGTCGAACGCGGCGAGGGCTACTTCGTCAGCACCGCCTCGGCGGCCGGGCTGCTCACCCAACTCGGGTCGGCCACCTACTCGGTGACCAAGCACGCCGCAGTGGGTTCGCCGAATGGCTGAACATCACCTTCGGCGACCAGGGCGTGCGGGTCAGCTGTCTGTGCCCGATGGGCGTCAACACCAAACTGCTGTATTCGCCCGGCGAATCCGACGATCCACTGGCCCGGCTCGCGACCCGCGCCGTCACCTCCGCGGGCGACGTGATCGAGCCGGCCGATGTCGCGGAGATCGTGCTCGCCGCGGTCGACGACGAGCACTTCCTGATCCTTCCGCACCCAGCCGTGCTGGAGATGTACCGGCACAAAGCCGCCGACTATGACCGTTGGCTGCGCGGCATGCGTCGTTACCAGCACAGCCTGATGGAGGCGCTATGACCACAACGAATTTCGACGGCCGCACCGCGATCATCACCGGAGGCTCCCGAGGGATCGGCCTGGCCATCGCGCAACGGCTGGCGCTGGGCGGCGCCAACATCGTGCTGACCTCACGCAAGCAGGAGAGCGCGGATGCCGCGGCCGAGCAGGTCGGCGGCAACACCATCGGCGTTGCCGCACACGCGGTCGACGAGGACGCCGCCCGCCATTGCGTGGACGTGACCCTCGAACGATTCGGCAGCATCGACATCCTGGTCAACAACGCCGGCACCAACCCGGCCTACGGCCCGCTGATCGACCAGGACCACGCGCGCTTCACCAAGACGTTCGACGTCAATCTGTGGGCGCCGCTGCTGTGGACCTCGCTGGCCGCCAAAGCCTGGATGCGGGAGCACGGCGGGGCGATGGTCAACACGGCGTCGATCGGCGGCATGCACCAGTCGCCGAACATGGGCATGTACAACGCAACCAAAGCCGCGCTGATCCACGTCACCAAGCAACTGGCACTGGAACTTTCACCAAGGGTCCGGGTGAATGCGATCGCCCCGGGTGTGGTTCGGACCAAGCTCGCCGAAGCGCTGTGGAAGGAGCATGAAGAGCTGGTGGCGGAAGGAACGGCGCTGGGCGCATCGGCGAGCCGCCCGATGTGGCGGCTGCTGTGGCCTTCCTGGTCTCCGACGAGTCGAGCTGGATCACCGGCGAGACCCTGGTGCTCGACGGCGGCCGACTGCTCGGCGATCCGGCAGGCTTCCGGTGAGCGCCGAAGACCTGCAGTCGCGGGTGCGGGCGCTGCTCGACGAACACGACCCGGCGCACACCGACCCGCACGAATTCCTCGCGGCGCGGTTCGACGCCGGACTGGCCTGGGTGCACTTCCCGGTCGGCTCCGGCGGGCTGGACCTGTCGCGCAGCTTTCAGGCGCAGGTCGAGGACGAGCTGACCGCGGCGGGTGCGCCACCGGGTGGTGGCGGTGCCCGCAACGGCATCGGGATGGGCATGGCCGCACCGACCATCGCGGCGTTCGGCAGCGAGGAGCAGCGGCGAGAGTTTCTGCGGCCGTTGTTCACTGGCGAACACATCTATTGCCAGTTGTTCAGCGAACCGGGTGCGGGTCCGACCTGGCCGGTGTGGCCACCCGCGCGGTCCGTGACGGTGACGACTGGATTGTCAACGGGCAGAAGGTATGGACGTCGAGCGCGCAGAACGCACAGCGAGCGATCCTGGTCGCCAGGACCGACCCGACCGTGCCCAAACACCAGGGTCTGACCTACTTCGTCCTCGACATGACCGACCCCGGTGTCGACGTGCGGCCGCTGCGGCAGATCACCGGCGAAGCCGAATTCAACGAGGTTTTCCTGACTGACGTACGAGTGCCCGACGCCTACCGGCTGGGCGCCGTGGGCGGCGGCTGGAAGGTTGCCACTACGACGCTGAACAACGAGCGGGTCGCCATCGGGTCCATGGCCGGCGGCACTCGCGAAAGCGGAATCATCGGCAAGGTCACCGAGGCGTGGCGGACCAACCCGCCCTACGTAACGCCGCGATGCATGACGAGCTGATGAGGCTATGGGTGGAGGCCGAAGTCGTTCGTCTGACCGGTCTGCGGCTACGTCAGCGTATGGCGGTCGGACAGCCCGGGCCCGAAGGGGCCGGGATGAAGGTTGCGTTTGCCCGCTTGGCGCAAGCGGTTTCGGGGTTCGAGATCGAACTACATCCGGAGGAGGGCCTGCAGTACGACGACTGGACCATGCGGCAACCGGACTCGGTCGATTTCATCGGTCGCGATCCCGGATACCGCTACCTGCGAGCCAAAGGCAACTGATCGAGGGCGGCACATCGGAGATATTGCGCAACACCATCGCCGAGCGAATTCTCGGTCTCCCGCCGGAGCACCGGGTCGACAAGGACGTCGCCTACAAGGATTTGGACAAGTGAGCGCGATGAGCGATCTGCTGTACTCCGACACCGAGGACGCATTACGCGACAGCGTGCGGCGACTGTTCGCCGACCGGTGCCCACCGGAAGCAATTAATTCGGTGTACGACGCTGCACCGCAAGACTTTTCCGGCTCTGGCGGGCTCTGGCCGCCGAACCGGGCCTAGCTGGACTCCTGGTACCCGAGGAACTCGGCGGTGCGGGCGCAACTGCCCGCGAAGCAGCCGTGGTGATGGAGGAAATCGGTCGCGCCGTCGCGCCGGTGCCCTACCTGTCCAGCGCGGTGGTTGCCACGGTCGCGCTCCTGAAGGTGGGCGACACCGACACCGTCCGAGACTTGGCGACGGGTCGATGCCGCTGCCCTGGCGGTGCCGCTGTCCACTGCGCCGAGGGCGCGATCACGGTGTCCATGCCGACGAGAATGGCGTGACTGGCCGGATCACCAGCGTGGCCGGGGTGGGGGAGGCCGACGTGCTGTTGGTTCCGGTCGCCGGACCCGACGGGCTGGAGTTACACACCGTCGCCCGTGATGCAGCGGGGGTGAACGTGTCACCGGTCCTGAGCCTGGACATGACGAGACCCCTTGCGAACGTTGAGCTCTCCGATGCGGCGTCGTCGCGCGTCGGTTCCGCGCCCGCCGATGCCGCGGTGGCCGCGGCTCTGGAGACTGGCGCTGCGCTCCTCGCCTCTGAGCAACTGGGCATTGTGCATGGTGTTTCGAGACCACGGTGGCGTACGCCAAGCAGCGCAAGCAGTTCGGCCGGGCGATCGGCTCATACCAGGCCATCAAGCATCGGCTCGCGGATCTGTGGGTTGAGCTCAACTCCGCCGCCGCGGCGGCCGGTACGCCGCGGACACCTGCGCCCGAGAAGACTCCGACGCGACGATCGCGGCGACCCTTGCGCAGGCTTACTGCAGCGGCACCGCCGTACACGC
>CAVSVH010000004.1:0-240437 GCA_963731395.1 uncultured Solirubrobacteraceae bacterium | reverse complement strand
TCCCACGCACCAGCAGGCGTCTCGCCGCTCGAACCACGGCGGCCAGCGACTTCTGCTCTGGACCGGCGACCCATGGAAGCAGAAGCGGCGATCTGGCGGCTGGTCCGGCGACGAAGCAGGTGCGAAGCGGGTCCAGGGCTGTGCCATCGGATTTCGTCTGCCAGACTGATGTCATACGCACCACGCTCGACATCGATGAGGGCTTGATGACCGCATTGCTGGCGCGTCTGCCCGGCCGCTCCAAGACGGATGCGATCGAGTACGCCATCGGATCGTTTCTTGCCGACGACTCGGTCGAACGCCTCAAGAAGCTCGCTGGCACTTTGGAGATCGAGGATGTGTCCGATCTGCGCGCCCGCGACCGCGCTGGCTGATCGTGGTCCTTCCCGATAAGTCGGTGTGGATCGCGTTCCTGCGCGCCGGCGCTCAGGAAGTGACCCGGGACCTATCGGACGCGCTTGACCGGCGCGAGGTGCTCGCGTGCGGACCCGTCGTGGCCGAGCTGGTAGCCGGCGCACGGCCACGCGATCGCGCTGAACTGCTCACGTCGCTTGCCGGGCTGCCATGGGCCGACCTCGACCGATCGGCCTGGCAGACCGTCGGGCTACTTGCAGCGGAGCTGCGCGATCAAGGCCAGAGGCTGCCCCTGACTGACCTCGAGATCGCCGTCGCCGCTCACGGCAGTGGTGCTGAACTGTGGACCAGCGATCGCGACTTCGGTCGCATCGGCCCGCTGGTAGAAAGGCTCGCTATCCGCTTCGTCCCCTGACACGCTCCCGCTCCCTGCTCCCGGTGCTCGGTCTTGCATCGCCGACGAATCGAAGCGCCCAGTCCTGATCGCACCCCGTGAATCTGAGGACCCTGGGCCGCAGTTTGGGGTCGACCTCGGCACCCCCCGAGGCTGTCGACGCGGCGCACGCCGCCCCACTCGAGCGTGGGCTGCGGGTCATCTACCCAAGCAGGGGGTCTTTCCCACGCCCGGCGGACCGGTGAAGCCGACGACCGCCGGCGCGTCCTGTCTGTGGATACAACTCTCGGACCAGTTCAGCCCTCGGGGTCCGGCGGCGGGGGTTCCGCCGACCGACGACGGCACGGTCCGGGACGGCCGCGTGTACAAGTCCGACCTCGGCCGGACCATCGGCAAGACCGGCAAGGCGGGCAAGCCGACCTCGTGGGTCAAGGTCGTCCTCAACGACGATGGCAAAATCGTCATCGCGTACCCGATCCGCCCGCCGCAATGACCATCACGCTCGATTACACTGACCTGCATTTCGACGACGACAGCGAGGTGCTGACGGCCGGCGACCTGGACTTTCAGTTCGAGTTGCTGCTCGCCGGCCTCATCTTCCGCGTCGATGGCGCGGACTTCACCTTCGAGGAGTACACGACGCTGCTTGATGCCGCAGCCATCCTGCAGGGGAGGGTGAGTCTGATCAAGGACGGGGAGACCAGCACCTATGTGAACCCCATCTCCGATGAGACCCTCACCTTTGGCCGCATCGGCGACCAGGTCGCAATCTCGGCGAACTACACGAAGGCGACGGCCACCGTCGCCCTTGCTGAGCTGAAGGAGACCGTGGACGGGTTCCTCCGGCGCGTGACGCAGGATCTCCTGATCAGATATCCCGGGCTGGCCGAAAACCCCGCCGCGGCGAAGCTCATGGCCGGGATCGATGCCCGCCGAACCGCTGGCCGCGGCGGCGCCGATCGGCCCGCCTGACCGATCCCGGTTGAGCGCGAGGTTGCCGGCGCGTGGGCGTCCTCGCCCGGATCACCGCCGGCGCCGGCCCAGGCTGGGCGTAGGAGACGAACTGACTGTGCGTGCTCGGACGGCCGAGGTGCGCCTCCGCCCGCTCCCAGCGCAGCTCCTTGACCGCATGCCAGTGTGCCGGCCCCAGCGCCACCACCACCCCGTCCACAGCGCGACCTGGAGGACGACGATGAGCAGCCAGATGGCGGCGCTGCGCGAGATGAGCAGCAGCAGCATGATCCCGATCGACGGCAGGAACGTCGCCCGGATGAGGAAGTTCGCCTGCGATGCCGTCACCAGCCGCGCTGGGCCCGGCGGCGATGGCGTCGCTTGTCGTCCTCGGCTGTCATCAGTGCGCTCGGCCAGACCCTCCCTTGACCGAGGATGCCAGGCTCCCGCCGCCACGGAGCCGCCGGATCCGTTGATGGTGCCACTCACGCCCTGGTACAGCCGGCCGCGGCCGATGTCGAGGACGCCCGAACCCTTCGCCACGCCCTCGGGGGCCTGCCCCTCGTCGACCAGCCCCTTGCCGATCGACGCGAGTCCTCCGCCCCCGACCCCGACGACCGCGGCGTCGACGCCGGCCATCGGTCACCGTGAGCGGCTGCAGGTGCCGCGGGTCCCCGAGTCCGAACAGGGCAGTGAGCTCAACGCAGGTCGCGCGGACGCCGGAATCCTCGAGCAACGGATCCAGCCAGGGTGCATGCGCACATTCCGGCAGCCAGAAGCCACCCTGCCAGGCGCCGAACCGGCGGCGGTGTGAGGCGATTCCGGTCTCCACATGTACTGAGACGCCGCTGTCGGTGGCGAGCAGCGGTAGCACGGCATGGGTTGCCGACGACGTCCACGTCGCATGCCGCCCCAACCCGGCGAGCACCCCGCCGGGCCGAGCTCGGTGAGCCGGCAAAAGCGACCGGCTCGCAAGGGCTAGTGACTCATGGTGGATCGTCGGCCGTCGGATCTAGGGCTTGGTGGGCCAGAATCCATCGGCGGCCCTGACCGTCGCGACCCGTTGTTCGGCAGCGGTGGCCGGCGGCATCTTGCCGTGGGCGCCGGCTCGGGGGCGGCTGTCGTCGCTTTGCCGTCGTCGGCGGCGAGGGATGGTGAGGCCGTAGATGTCGGTGTTTGGCGCCGAAGTGGCAGATGTCGGAAGAACGCCGACCGTGACGGATCAGCCGCCCGCTCCCTCCGGCTGCGCGCGCACCGGCCTGCTGTTGGCGCCCGACGTCCAGGTCGACGGCCCGCTGCTCGGCGTCACCCTGCCCCGTCGCCCCACCCCGCCGGTGCGGCCTGGCTGCGGCTACCGCGTCGACCCGGGGATTCGAGCTCGTCCAGGTGGCGCTGCCCGAGTGATCACTGCGTCTGGGGGCGCTCCCCGATGTAGCCGCCCTCGGTGATCATCCGGAACAGCCCGCGCCCGCCCTCGCCGAAGATCATGGCCGGGCGCGTCGTCGCGTAGGCGTAGGCGACCGCGCCGTAGCGGCTCTGGATGAGGTACTGGATCGTCAGCAGCGGCCACAGCTCGTCGGCGCCGGGCGGCAGCACCCGCTGCAGACGGCTGATCCGGGTCGCGCGGTCCGAGAGCTTCTCGACCTCGGGCGGCCGCACGTCGTCGGCGGCGTCGGATCCGATATGAGCGTCGACATCAGGCGGTCCTGCGATGTCGGAGAACGCCACCGTCATCGTGGCCAGTATCTCGGGCGGCGTGTCGGGCTTGGTCTCGCGAAGCGCCCCGGTCAGGATGGTTCCCGCGATCGGCGCCACCCTGGCGATCTCGAGCGCCCCCTGCTCGACGCTCTGCGGCGCGCCGGGAGCGTTGGCCGCGAGCGTCCCGATGTCGACGAGCTCCATCGTCAGCGGAAGGCGCATTTGGAACACGAGCGGGTCCTTGCCCTCCCGTGGGACCGGCCAGGTCCGGAGGGGACCCCAGCCGCCCTCGGCGTGGATGCGGTCGGCTTTGCGGTTCCAGAAGGTCCGGATTGGATTGAGGGTCATCCGCAGGACGGCTCGGGGCTCACGTGGTGCTTGATCGCCTCGCTCGTGGGATCCCCGACGACGTTATCGAAGCCGATCGCCACGGGGCGTCCGGGGTGGATGGCCCCCCCCCTTCCCTTCCTTTTCCTCTTCACTTCTTTCCCTTCTTTTCTCTACTCCCCCCGGGTTGAGGCCGATGTCCTGCCAGGAGTTGAAGTTCTTCAGCCCCTCCAGCCCTTCGTGGGCCGCCTCAGCCTGGCGCTCGCCGACGCCGAGCGCGTTTCAGAACTGGTCTCCGAAGGTCTTGACTTCCGATCGGCTGTCACGTGCACGCGCCCGTCGCGTAGCTCGACGTAGATCGTCTCAAGGTTGGCGCACTCACATCGCAGCGCGAGCGGCCGGAAGCCTCCGGCGCAATCGAGCTCCGCCTGCAGGCGCTCAAGAAGACTGCGTACGTCAGCGGTGTCCACAACGGCGTCCAATCATGAACTCCCGGAAGATGTTCGGGCGGCGCGCTGTCACCGGAGCCGCGCCAGGCACGCGACCCGCGCCCGAGCTCCGACGGCCTATTTCGCCAGTAAGAGGAGGAAGGCATCGTGAAACCCGCCCCCCACCTGGAAGCCAAGCTTCGCTTCTTCCGGGATCTCAGCGTCGCTCAAATCGCTGGGATATGCCCGGGAATTCTCCTCGGCGTCGTGTGGGCGAAGTACGTATCGCCCCTGGACGGCATGTGGGGGGCGATGAGTGGCGTATACATCGCGGCGCTGCCAGTGGTCCCGGTGTTCGTGGCCAGCCAGACCGAGTTTGACCTGGGCGGCCTTTCGGTGGCGCCGAGCTGCCCCTCCGGGATGGCGTACTGCGGATAGCGCGCGCTCATGTCCGTGCGCGTGGTCAGGCGCACCGTGATGTCCATGGCCGTCTCCACGGCGGTGCCGCACACCTCGCCATCGCCCATGGCGGCGTGGGTGTCACGAACAGTCCGGCTATCACGTCTGCACCGGCATCGGCGCGGACTTCATTCAGGCCACGCGCGAGGCAGTGAGGGAGGTGGTGGAGGTGGTGGCGGCGCGCTACGGCCATGGCCGCCAGGAGGCATATGCGATCGCCTCGGTCGCCGCCGACCTGCCCGTCCATGAGGTCGTCGACGTCCCCAACTCGGCCAGCGACGGGGGTGACGCCGCCACGGGTGGCCCGGGCATCGATCGCGGCGACGGACGCGATCCGCTCGGCCGCTTTACCGGCAGCGGCGGCTACGGCGCCGACAAGGAGGCTCAGGGCCTGCCGGACTACGCCGACGTGACGGGACGTGATGCGATCCCCGACCATGTCCAAGCAAAGCTTCCCGACAGCCCGCAGGGCCGCTTCTACGACGGACTCGCACTCAAGCCGGACGGCACATATGAGGGGATCGAGGTCAAGAGCGGCACCGCTGCGCGTAACGCCGCGCAGCGGGCTTTCGACGGCAAGGTCAGCTCGTCCAATCCGGCCACTGCTACCTTGGGCGGCACGGAGATCAAGATCACCTCAGTGCGCGTCATCACGGTCCCCTGATGCCCGACGTCACCCACGCCATTACGATCGACGGCCACACCTCTATGGAGGCCGCACCGTACGACTCGACGGTCGAGGCGGCGATCGAGCGAGCCGTCCGGATGCTCGACGGCGGCCGCCACTTCGCTGTCAGCCTGTGGGCGCTGCCACCGGGTACGCCGATCGACCTAGTAAAACACGACGAGTGGCCGCAGGAGTACATCCAGGCTGCCGGGCAGGACGGTCGGCGGCTCACCGCCGAGCTGCGTCAGCGCGATGAGGCCGGCGGCTACGAGCAGTTCGTGATCGGACGCTCCGAAACGAACTCGGAGGCCCTCACCGAGACAATCTCCTGGTCGGGCGGAAGCTCTGCCGTGACGCCGAGCGAGGTGCTCACGACCGATGAGGTCGTCGATCTGTTTGTCGCCTACTACCACACTGGGACCGTGCCGCCGGCGTTCTCGCGCCGCCCGCTCGCCGCGCCCACCCGGCAATAGCGCACTGCTTAGCGCACAGGTCGCCGCGGATGATCGGACGGTCAAGTGGAGAGGTGACCTTGACGTTCTCCTTGTCCTCCCCGTGGAGCTCGAGGTTGCAGCCCACGCCGCAGAGCCGACGAGCGCGTTGGCCGCCTGCTTCACTCGTCGACTCCCTCCTGGCAGGGCTGTTGGACGGTCCCAGGCGTCGCCAGCGACAGAGCGGGCTGGCGAGCTCGAGCCGCGCTTAAACAGACCTGCTTCCACGCACATCCGGCACTCTCGCCGCCCGCTTTCGCCTCGGCCGAGACAACTGCTTCCGGCGTAATGCGGCAGCCGGCCCCGTCGGCTGCATCCGTGGCTCCGAATCCTGCGCCATCCAGCATCCGGCTGACGATCGGTTCCATATCCCGTCTGCCGCGGACCGAGTCATCGCTTCTGCGACGACGCGCTCGTCCGTGGTGGCGCCACGCTCACGATCCCGGGGAGCGCTGGGGACGCCCCGCGCGACCGCGGCTTGCGCGCCAAGCTCGGTCCACGCAAGCGGCCGCCTCGGCCGGACTTGGCGGAGCCGTCCCGGGACAACTTTGTCGCGAAATTCGTCGCGAACTCGGCAGTTCTATCCAGCGCTAACTGGAATCAGCTGCTCTAACCGCCCGGAATCACGGCAACTGACCTGCAAATGACCAACTTTTAATCCGAAGGTCCTGGGTTCGAGCCCCAGCGGCGGCACTGAGAAGTAGCTGGAAGCCGGGCCGCCGACGAGCGCCCCCCGGACTGGTCACTCGAGCCACTCGGTGATCATGGTCGGGCTGGAGTGGATGCACACCAGGTTGCAGCGCTCGGGCCCATCGTTGGTGAACTTGTGCGGCACGCCAGGCGGGGCGATGACAATGTCCCCGGGTCCCGCATGGTGGTGGTCGCCGCCGAGCTGGAAGGTGAGGCTTCCTTTGACGACGACCCACGTCTCGTCGTAGGGGTGGCGGTGCAACCGCGGCCCGTGGCTGGGCTCGCTGTGGTCCAAGATCAGGGAGATCGTCGCTCCGTGGTCTGCCCCTTTGAGGTTTTTGGTCTCGAGCGCGCTGGCGTTGATAACGGGCATGCTTCGGCCTCCTAGCGAGGGACTTCAGCCCGCGCGGCGGACGCCTTTAGCTCGTCGAGGGTCTTGGCGATCCGTCGCTGGCGAGTTTCGGGCGTCCTCGCGCCTTCGACGGCGAGGACATACCGTTTGCGGTTGGTGTAGGACAGCTTCTCGAACGCCGGCTTCGCCTCTGGATGTTGCGCGAGCGCGTCGGCCAGCTCGGCGGGGATCGTGAGCTCGCGCGGCTCGCTGTCGAGTTCGATCGTGACCTCGACCTCGTCGCCGGCGGACAAGCCGGTCTTCTCGCGCACGGCCGCGCTGACGGGGAACTTGTACTCGCCGCGCATCCGCGCGACGGTTGTCTGGTAGCTGTGACCCGCGAGCTTGACACGGACCCGCGGCCGGTTGCCACCGCCAAGCGCGGAGACGATCTCATCGGGTACGCGGATCCCCGTGGCTGTCTTTCCATCGAGCTGCAACACGGCATCGAACTGCATCGGCTGCTCCTATCTGATCACGTGTCCGTTGGAAGATTGATGCCTTAGCCAGTTATCCGTTCGACCGCCAGCCCGCAGAAAACTCATCGCTGGACCCGGCGCCACGCCGCACCGCGCCCACCTCGCAGATTCGAAGCAGGTCAGGCGGCCGTCAATCCCAAGCGACCCACTTCTCGCCAAACCACGTCTCGCTGCTAGCGGCCGGCCGATCCAGACGCCTCAGACCAGGCCCGCCGCGCTTTCATCCACGCAGCAGCAGCCACCTGGGCCTGCGGCCGACGCGCTGAGCAGATTGCGGCTCTCGGTCGACCAACCAACGAAGCGGAAGCCGCGACTTGATGGCTCCCTCGGCGACGAAGCGACACCCTCTGAGGCAGTTCGTCCTCGTCGGGAACGGCAGCGCTTAGCATCGCGCCGTGCGGGGACCCTCGCGAACAGCCTCGTGCTGCCGGCTGGCGTTGGCTGCGCTGGCCATATGAGGCCCGCGCCGGATCGGTAAGCGAAGGGGAATATTGAGATTGATGACCGCGGTCTCGAGCATGCGAGGTCCAGAACTCGGGTTGACAGGCCTTCTCGTGGGCGTGAACATCGCAGCTGTGAAGCGCGGACGAAGGTCGGGGCCGAGGGCATGAGACGCCCGATGCTCATGGTGGCGTGGGCGCTTGCGGTGATGGCAGCTGGGTTGTGCGGGCTTTTCGCGGGCAGCGCGATGGCGCGCATCCAGCCGCCGGAGGGCGCGCCTCCGGAGACAACCGCAGTTCAGGTGGCGGCTCCGGGTCCGCCGCGATACGTGTTTGGCAGCGACGGGCGCGAGCACGTGGATTACGACCTGGTGATCACCAACGCGTTCACGGCGGAGGTCACGCTGAAGTCGCTCACGGTGACGGGCCCCGGCGGGAGGTTGCTGGAGCTCGCCGGCGAGGCGCTTGCCTCGCACACCCATCAGATCATCGCCGGCGAGCCGTCGGCGCGTATTCCCGCTTCGTCGACGATGGTGACGCTGGTGGACGTGGTGGTGCCTCGCTCCGCTGGGCAAACGGTGCCCCGCCGGCTGTCGAATCGGATCGAGTACACGATTCCTCCGGGCGTCCTCTTCCGGGAGGCGATCGGAAGCACCACGGTGCATGGCCCGGTGTTGGCGACCACGCGGCGAGCGCCGGTGCTGATCGCCTCTCCAGTCCGCGGGTCAGGGTGGGTCGACGCCAATGGTTGCTGCGCGGATCCAACGTCGCGTCACCGTAACGCGGTGCTTTCGGCCAACGGGACCTATGTCACTCCGGAGATGTTCGATATCGACTGGACGCAAATTGCCCACGGCTCGTTGTTTTTAGGTGATGGGAAGCAGCTGAGCGAGTGGCCCGGCTTCGGCGCCCCGATCTTCGCCGTGGCCAACGGCACCGTGGTCTCGACGATCACCGATCGGCCCGAGGTGCTCCCGTTCGCGCCCGAGAGCGGCAACCCGACAGTGCAGACGCCGAAGGATTTCGGCGGCAACGAGGTGATCGAGAGGATCGGACCGGGTTTGTACGCGGCCTACGAGCACCTGCAAACCGGCTCCGTCGTGGTGGGACGCGGTCAGCATCTCCGCACCGGGGAACCGATCGCCCGGCTCGGCAACACCGGCAACACCACCGCTCCCCACCTTCACTTCGGCATCCACGACGGACCAGACCCCCTGACGTCAAACTCGCTGCCGTTTGAGGTCGATCGCTTCACGCTAGAGGGAAACGTAGCCCCCGCCTCGACGCCGACCCATATCATCATTGAGGGCCCCGCGGGGCCGCGGCGACGCGCCGAGCCGTTGGTGGACTCGGTTTGCGCGTTTGCCGGCTGACGGGGGCGCCAGCTTGAGGGCTACCCCGACCGGCTTGCCGGAGCGTCGGGCGGTGGCTGGGGAGCTAGAGGGGAGCCCGGGTCGACCACCGCGTCGAGCCGCCCGGGAGACGCGCCGCTGCCGGTGGGTGGCGTGCGTTCCGATGCCGGCCGCCCAGGCCGGGCGTTCCCAGGCGGCGGCGAGCGCGCGAAACAGACGCCGCGCGCACTGGCGATGAGTCCGAGGTGGTCGAGATGATGCAGACGCCCCGCGATCGCGCAGTCAACGATGGTGAAGCGAGCAAGAGCGTAAGGGCCGGTCTCATCCAGGAGCCGGTCATAGCCGAGCGCCTCGATCAGCCTGCTGCGGGCTTGGGGGGCCGAGGTCTCGCTGGCGGTGTGTCCGAAGACGAGAATCCGCTCGAGCCCCCACAGAGCCGGACGAACTTCAAGCGACAGGGAGTCAAGCAGCAGATCAACCGCGCCGCCGTCCTACCCAGCGACCAGCCCGCCGGGGAGCTGAGCTACTGGCTCCTACCCGAGGCCAGAGGCCAAGGCCTGGCGGTCACGGCGGTCACCAAGATGATGCACGTAGCCGCGAACGCCGGGGTGAAATCGCTGGTCCTGGACATCGAGGAGGCAAACGGTCCCTCGATCCGGGTGGCCGAGCGACTGGGTGCGGCGCGGCGGACCCCGACCCGGCTGCACACCGA
Source organism: uncultured Solirubrobacteraceae bacterium (assembly GCA_963731395.1). Lineage (GTDB taxonomy): Bacteria > Actinomycetota > Thermoleophilia > Solirubrobacterales > Solirubrobacteraceae > Palsa-465. The sequence continues at coordinate 230,604 of CAVSVH010000004.1, read as the reverse complement.
TCGCTACGGCAAGAGGTGGCCAATGGTCGTCTACGTGCTCCACGTGCCATGAGCCGGGCAGCTGACTGCTCACCGCTACCAGGCCGATAGACAACAGTAGGTGGAGCTGGACGCAGACGCGCGCGCAGCTCCTCACGCTTCGGCGCGCCAGGCCCAGACTCCCCCTCCACGCACCAGGGCCGTGTCATCCGGCGAGGCGACCGGCGCCATGGCTTCTGCTCTTGATGAGCGGCCGGCCGAAGCAGCAGCGGCTATCTCGTGGCCGGATTGGGCGACGAACGAGCAGTCTGGTCGGCGTCGCTGCGAGTGCCGCTCCTTGAAGCGTTAGCAAGCTCGGGTCAAGGCGAGGGCGAGGAGTCTGTGGGCCAGCGAACACCGGGATCGTGATCCCGCTCCCGCGATGACATTCACCCCAAACGGACCGGAGCACCAAACAGCGGGGGTGGTTCGCCGTCGATCCGCCGACGCGGTACGCTGGAAGCGTGGAGCTCACGACCAGGCGTGACTTCCTCCGGGCCAGCGCGGCGGCTGGTGCGACTCTTACCGGGGCTGGGCTGGCCGGCTTTGGCTGGTCTCGGCGCCATCATCAGATTGTTGGCGCCGCGATTCATCCCGCAGTCGGTATTGGGCGGGTCGGCAATAGCCGCGAGAGCTTTTACTTCGGTCCCGAGGTTCCTGGTCGCCTGCCTCACCCCGAAGGTGGGTTTAAGGATGCAGCTGGCGCGGTGGCGAGACAGGCGGCGCGCTTTCGGGTGTTCGGCGTCGACCGCATGGGTCGAGTCGTGCGGGAGTTGACCGCCGCCGAGGCCGAGATCACGTGGCGTGTGGATGTGGCCAACGGCAAGGCGGGCTGGTATGCGTTCAGCACGCCGTTTGACATTCCCGGCGCCGTGCCCGCCACGCGCCGAAATCCACAAGTGACAGGCGCCGACCGCAGACGGCTGGTGGTGGCACCGCCCGCGCGCAAGATACGTGGTGTCGGTGCGGGGCCGGTGGCGCTGGATGGGAGCTTTCTTGATGAGCCGGTCTCGCTGGGCGAGCTGATGACCGACGGCGCAGGGCGATTGGTGTTCTTGCCCGGGCCGGGTCGCGGCTATTCGCCCGGCTTGACTCCGTTGGGTAGCTTCGCCGAGAATCCGGGCTGGACGGATGACGTTTGTGATGGCTGCGTCAGCGCCAGCGTGAAGCTCGGGGGTCGTGTCCTCCAGGCTGAGTCCGCGTGGGTGGTCGTGACCCCGCCGAACTATGCCCCGGCGATTGCCGCTGGAGTGGTGACCGCCTATGACGCGGTGCGCTCGGCCCTAATGCAGGCCGGGATCCTGCCGGCGGGGCCGGTCAGCTTCGCCGAGGACATCATGCCGATCTTTGCTCGTCTCGTAGACCTGCAGTGGGTGAGCGCCGGCTTCCTGCAGTCCAACGGCTTTGGCAGCCGCCAGGACTGGCTGTGCGACGGCCTGCCCGAGCGCCTGGCCGATCGGTCGTCCAGCAATGCGGTGTTTCGCCGCAGGGTTTTCCGGAGCTTCCGCGATCCCTCGTTTCGCCGCGACCAGCCCCACGCGGTTCCGGAGCTCTATGGCGACCATGTCGCGATCCCTCAGACGGACAATCGCCAGTGGCTGGCGGTGACGCCGCTGCAGTACCGCCACCTGCGAGCATGGGCTGCGGGAGATTTCACCGACGATTCCTCAGCGGTGCAGGCGACCACGTTGGACGATCTGGCGGTCGGCCGACGTCCGCAGGCGTTGGACCGTGCCGCGCTCGAGTCCTGTTTGGGTGGCGCCTTTCATCCCGGGATCGAGATGCCATGGACGGTGCGGGCGCACTCGCTGTGGGAGAAGCCGTTTCGGTTGCGCGTGCGCGAGACCGAGTTTCGGCCACACGATTACGGCGAGGAGCTCACGCCCGCGCTTGTGTTCTCCCATGACGGCCCGCTGCAGGGCGTCTCGCCCGGCGGCCTCACCCACTGGCTGGGAGTGCCGTGGCACGCCGACGCCGCCAGCTGTCGCTCCGGCTATCAGCGACGGATCTCGCCCGTCCTCCCCACATTCTGGCCGGCGCGGATCCCGACTCAGGTCCTGATCGAAGCCGACTATCGGATCGTCATGGACCGCGCGCGGCCGCTGTCAGAGCGCCGTGCCGCTTTCCGCCGTCGCCATGACTGGGAGCGCTATATCGCACAGCCGACGCGGCCGCCGACGCTCGAGCTGATGACGCGGCAGTGGCCAAGGCTTGGGATCGTCGCCGAGCGGCCGGGCCCTGGCGATCGGCACTTCCCGCAGACCTTCAAGGTCGAGTCCGATCTCGGCTACTCCTACCCGGCCGAGCACGAGTACGGAGCCTACCTCTGGGTTCCTCAAGACTGAGCAACGCCCGAGGCGGCCGACCCGGCCGGCGAGCCCGCCAGCGCGTCGACGTGCTCGTGGCCGGCGGCGGTCCGGCAGGAGCGGCGGCAGCGGCGGCGGCGTGCACGCGAGGCCTTGCGGTGGAGCTGGTCGCCGCTCCCGCCAGGCGGCTTCATCCTGGAGAGAGCCTACCGCCGGGCACCGAGGTGGTGCTCGACGGACTGTTCGGCGATGACCCCTTGCGCTGGAGGGGGCACCAGCCCGCCTACGGCAACCGCAGCGCTTGGGGTGGAGCGGGCTTGGAGCAGACCGATTTCATGGTCAACCCCCTGGGCCACGGCTGGCATGTCGACCGTCGCGCACTCGACGCCTCGCTGCTGCAGTCGCTGCGGGCGCGAGGGGTGCGCGTTCGCGGCGCCACGCGAGTCGCGCACTCCTCGTGGAACGGGGACTGCTGGGAGGTCATGCTCGCCGGCAACCGACCCGGCGTGCAGGCGCGCGCGGTCGTCGACGCCACTGGGCGGGCAGCGCGCATCGCTCGCTCCCAGGGCGCGTGCCGCACGAGACTGGATCGGCTCGTGGCCGCCTATTGGCTGCTGGCCAGCACCCGGGAACGGGAGCGCGACTCGACCACGCTCGTCGACGCCGTGCCCGACGGCTGGTGGTACACGACGCCCATCCCCGGGCGGCGGGTCGTCGCCTTTCTCACCGACGCTGATCTCCTGCCGCCGCGGGCAGCGCGAACGCCAGCCCAATGGCACGAGCGCCTGGCGCTCGCCCCCAACGTTGCCAACATACTGGCGACAGCCCGTCTGAAGCTCTCTCCAGCGCCGATGATCGCCGACGCCAGCGTTGCCTACCTCAACCGTCTCACCGGACCGGGATGGGCCGCCGCCGGCGACGCCGCCGTCTCCTTTGACCCGCTGTCATCGCAAGGAATGGTCACCGCGCTGCTGATGGGTCGCGACGCCGGCCAAGCAGTGGCGGCGCTGCTCACCACCGCCGATCCCCAGCCCCTCGTCGACTACGGTCACGATTACGCCACGCTGCTACAGACCCACATGCGGATGCGAACGGCGTACTACGAGCTCGAGCAGCGCTGGCCCGACGCGCCGTTCTGGACACGACGCCGCGCGCTCAAAGCCATAGACAGCCGCAGGTGACAGCCGTGCGCCCCCATCGTCATGACTCTTGCCGTGGCAACCGTATATCGAACTCGAGCCTCCCACCAGCGTTCAGCAAGCGACGTACCGTCCAGTGCGGATCGGGAGGTGGCGTCGAGCCCCGTGCCCAAAGTCGTAGACAGCCGCCGCTGATGGGCGGGATCCGTCCGGAGATCCTCACGACCGACCCGATGGACTGATAGCTCATCCACATCCTGCTGCTCGACGGGCGTGCGACGTTCCGGTCGATCGCCGAGGTGCTGGACGCCTCCGAGCAGACAATCGCCGGCGCTATCGACGCTTGCGCGAAGCCGGCGCGATCCGCGTCGTCGTGCCTGACCCGCGGCGGTTTTGAGCGCTACGGCTGGCATCGTGGCTGCGCCTGCAATTACTCGACGTCTATCACCAGCTGGTCCAAGGCGCTCGATCGTGACGAGCAGCAGGTCGTCGCTGTCCTGGACGAGCTTGTGCACCAGAGCGGCTCGACGCTGGGCGAGCTCTGCGGCCTTGTCACTCGGTCGGTAGCCGAGTTGCTGGTCGAGACCGGCGACGCCTGCCGCCTCAGTGAGGGCGGCTATCGCCGCTTCAAGGGCACGGCCCCGTTGCTCTCCTCGACAGGGGTCTTGCTTTCGTGTCGGTGGTGGTCATCATGGGCTGAGTGACGCTCGCGATCAACCACGACCCCCAGACATGGATCTTGACACCGTTCGGCGTGGAAGACTAGCCCTACCCAACGCGCCGGCGCACCAGCCCGCCACCCATCGAGGAGCGTGTCCGTCGTGCGCCGCCGGCGAAGGTGATCCGCGCCTGGCACAAACACCGGCCCCTATGACACTGGATCAACCGATACCAGCTGAGGGCGATCCGGAGGCGAGTCCGCCGACGGCAGCGGCGGGAATCGAGAAGGCGCCGTTCTTGAGAGTGATCGCGTCCATAGCGTCGTTGGTGACCGTCATCGACGATCCGGGGGCGACACCGGCAGTCCCAGTGACGGTGGCCCTATCCACGTAGCGCCGGTCGAGGAGCAGGGCGGTCAGCGGGGTGCTACCGGTGGGAACGATATCCCAAGCGTTCGCCCAAAATTCGGCCGCGCGGATCGCGCCCGATTGGACGACCAGGGTCTGGTCCCCTATAGCCGAGTCGTCGACCACACCGCCGGTGTAGAAGATGTTGGGGTAGATGTGGGAGTCCGCCGCGGCGTCGCTCACCTGGTAATCAAACTCGGCGAGCACTCCCGCAGGCGGCAGACTCTCGGCGGCGGCGGTCACTGCGCCGTAGCCAAGTGCATGAGCTACCCCCGTCGGCGCCGCGATCGTCCACTTACCGCAAGTGGGCAATCGTCGGTCGGGCTGGATCCGGCTGGTCGTCGCACACCTCGCGGGACGAGCCATGAGCACGCCAGCGGCTTGGTGAGCTCGGAAGGTTAGGATCAGGTGCGAACCCGGCGGACTGGATCGATCGGCGTCGAAAGTCACGACGTACTCCGAGCCGCCAAGGCTGAAGTGACCGCCGTGGAGCCTGTATACGGGGTGCTTGCTGCTCGACACAGCCTTGACCGACCGCAGCAGAAGGTTGGTGTTGGTGAGTCGGATTAGGATTTCGCGGTGGCGTGCTCCGCCGGCGAAGTTGATCTGCGCCTGGCACGAACGCGCGCCGCCGTGACACCGGATCAATCGGTTGATGGCCGCGGGCGGTCGGGCACCGAGCGCGCCGATCCCGGTGGGAATTGAGAAGGCACCGTTCTTCGGGGTGGTTGTGTGTCCTGTCTCGACGTCGGTGATAGTCATGGATGACCCGCTGGGAACGGTGGCGGTTCCGGTGACGGTGCCGCTATTCACATAGCGCCAGTCGTCCACCGTGGCGGTCAGCGGCGCGCTGCCGCCCGGAATGAGCGTCCAGCCGAATATCGCCGCATTCACATTCGCAAAGATGATCCCGTGGACCGCACCGGACTGGACCCTAACGGAGCCGCCCCCGGCCGCCACCACGCCACCGGTGTAGGTGATTTCGGGGAAGACCGCGGACTTGACGTTGCTCAGTCTGTACTCAAACTCCACGAGCTCCGTAGCCGACGACCCCTGGGCCGCGGCGGTCGCCGCGCAGCAGCCGAGTACGCAAACTGCCGCCATGAGCGTCGCCATCATGCGTTTGCCGCAAATGGGTTGTAGTCGACGTCGCTCGGCGTGGCACGCCATCCCGCGTCTCGCGCTGTGCATGGCCGTCATGAGCACATGACCCCTTCTGTGATCGGTGACCACCGCAATCCTCGGCCCCTAGCCTTGACGCCTCTCTCCGTTGAGAGCGTAGCATCCTTCGCCTTCCTGACCGCCCGGGGTAGCACATGTTCTCTCACCTATCGCGGACGATCGCTTCCACGCTCAAAACCCCACGGACCCGCGATCGGAATGGCGACCAAGCGCAGGTCCGCGGCGCGCGGCGTTGGCTACTGACGCGCAAGCGGACGCACTCACGGGCGGGTCAGCGCCACCGCTGCTGTTTTCTCCGGGCGGCAGCCGGCCGGCCGGCGCGACGCGGAGGCGATCCGAAAGACGAAACTCAGCAGCCGGCGTAGCCGTCGGTCACTTCCGCAGTCACGCACACTCAGCGCTCTCGGCCGCCGCCAACAGAGCGCAGCAGCCTTCCCCTGTCCGCCGGATCCAGCAGCGCAGCCCGGAGCCCGTTTTTGGTGGCGACGAGCATCTCTCCGTACGCAGAGCCCCGCCGGGGCGGAAGCGCGCCCGGCAGACGATCGTCCTACGTCCTTCGGCTGGCTTCCATCGCGTGATCGCTTCGGTCAAGGGATCGTCCGGACCGGCCCGGCCCTTGCGGCGCTCCACCGCTGCCGAGTTCGCCACTACGGGCTGAGGCGGCGACTATCTCGACGGTTGTCGGATCCGATCCAGTGGTCACTGCGCTTGCCGAGCTGGTGGAGGTTGTCGGCCTAGATATCCTCCGGAATGGCTCGAAGCGCAGATGATCGGTTAACGGCCTACTCTGATCGGCTTCGCCGGCTGGCGGCGGGGCGCGGTGTGAAGCTTCCGTCGCGACGCCTGGTCAGCGTGGTTGCGCATGGCCGCCCGCTGCGGGTGAGGTGAGCGACGCCGGTCCGCTCGCGGTGCAGGAGCAGCGAGGCGAACGTGACTGACGTCCAGACTGGCGTTCTCTACGTCGACACTTAGGCAGTCGTCAAACGCGTGACTCGCGGGGCTGAAAGTGATGTGCTCGAGGCCGAGTTTGCGTCGCCGGAATGATCTCGCGACGAGCGTGATCGCCTCGATCGAGCTCTCGCGGGCGGTTGCTCGGGGGCCGGCTTGCGAGATCAGGCGAGCACGTGATTTCCGGATTGGTGTAAGCGTTTCGTGCTGGTGGTGAGTTAAACGGTTGTGAGTCGTGACGAGAAAGGATTCGCCGAGTTCTTCCAGCAGAGCTGGGATCCGTGCCTGAAGGCGGTCGTCGCCATCACCGGCGACGTGGCGCAGGCTGAGGAACAGGTTGCCGAGGCGTTCGCCCGGGCCTGGGCGTCCTGGCGGAAGCTCAGACGACATCCGGCTCCGAAAGCCTGGGTGGTGCGCACCGCCCTCAACGCCGGGGCCTCGCAGTGGCGCCGCCGGGCCCGCGAGCTGCCGCTGGCCGACCATGACCAAGAGGCGCCGGATCGTCCCCGGACCGGCCTGGACGGTGTCCTTCTGAGGGCGTTACGACGGTTGCCGCCCCGGCAGCGCGAGGTGATCGTCTTGCGCGTTTTCCTGGACCTGGATATAGAGACGACCGCCAGGCAGCTGGAGATCACGCCGGGAACGGTCCGCGCGCACTTGTCTCGGGCCGTCACGACCCTGCGTAACGAACTTGCCCAAGCCAACATCATGGAGACAGATCCGTGTACGACAACGATCAGATGACAGACAGCCCCGAGCTACGCGAACTGCGCGACACCCTGTCTGGCGTTGGGATGCCCGGGCAGCCGCCCCTTGAGGCCATCAAGACCCGAGGCCAGGCGCACCGCCGCCAGCGACGGGCCAGAGCCACCCGATTCTCTGTGGGCGGCGTTGTCGTCGCCGGCGCGTTGGTTGTGGGCGTGAGCCTCGCGGGCACCCCTGCCCAGAAGCTCGGCACGATTCAGAGGGCGGCCTATACGCTCCATCACAACCAGAACGGCACCGACACGCTCACCCTCAACCCGGTCGAGCTCCTCGATTCCTCCCAGCTGCAGAGCGACCTCGCCCAATACGGCATCCCGGCGAAGGTGGCCACCGGCAGCTACTGCACCACAACTCCCGAGCCGGCCGGCTTCTCACAGGCCGTAACACTGCCTGGACCAGGCAGTTCGGGAAGGGTGGGATCGAGTGACCAGCCGACGATCACGATCAACCCCTCGCAGATTGCATCGGGCACAGAGCTCAGCGTCGGCTACTTCCAGCTCACATCGGGCCCCGCTGCCGGCGAGCAGCAGGCGACCATGTCCCTCATCAACACCCACTCCTACAGCTGCACCAGCACCCCGCCCGACATGTCCCCGCCCGATAGGAGCAACCAGGACTTCGGCCTGATCTACGGTGGCGCTCGCGGCGGGGGCCACGACGCGCGGCTGTCGTCGCGATCTCACTAGGCGTCGGCGCAACGACCCGACTCCAGCCCGGGGCGCCCACCTGCGCCCCGGGCGTCTGGGAGCACGCTCTGCCGACGCGCAGACGTGTCGCACCGCTCGTCATGACCGGCGAGACACCCCAGGCCACCCGCCACCGGTCCGCAGACTTGTCGTAGCGCAGTCTCGCTCCGGGCTAGCGGCAGGCGTATTGTCGCCAGCGTCAGGCCGGCGCTGCCCCACGGGATGCGACGCCGAGCGTCACAACGGCCTGCGTGCGGAACTGGCGCCGGCGACCCACGTCATCGGCCGACCCTCGCCAGCGCGGAATCGGCTGCCGGGTGGGCCATATAGGCGAGCACGATGTCCTCAAGTCCTCGACGCCCCGGGCCGGATCGATGATCGGCTCCCCGAGAAGAGCAGGACCCCGTTGTCGACCGATTGTCCCATCCCCAGGCTCTGGGGCTCAGGAGGAGCCCCGACCGATTCCGGCAACGATGAGAAAGAACGTCACAGGCTCTCCGCTGAGATAGTGGTTTACGCTCGCTCAGACCGACAGCCGGCGGGCCTCATCTGCGGGGGCACCGTATGAGCTGTTTGGCGACCGATGATTTCTCAGCGGGTCGGCGGTCTCAAGATCCCATGACACCAACTACGTGCCATATGTCGATATCGCTTGACGGATTCGTCGCGGGCCCTGATCAGAGCCTCGAGAATCCTTTGGGTATCGGCGGCCTCGAACTCCACCACTGGCACTTGGATGAGCCGCTCCACGAAGGTGACGCCCGCGCCCGGAATCAGCTATTGAGGCGCCGCGGTGCGTATGTCATGGGCCGCAACATGTTCGGCCCTATCCGGGGTCGCTGGGATGGCGAGTGGCGGGGATGGTGGGGAGACGAGCCGCCATATCACGCGCCGGTGTTCGTGCTCACCCACTATCCGCACGAGCCAATCGAGATGAACGGCGGAACGACGTTCCACTTCGTAACCGAAGGATTCGACGCCGCGTTCGAGCACGCGACAGCAGCGGCCGACGGGCTTGGGGTCGACATCGCCGGCGGCGCCTCCACCGTCCGCCAGGCGCTCGCCGCAAGCGTGATCGACGAGCTGATGCTCGACATCGTTCCGGTCCTGCTCGGTACCGGCGAGCGGTTGTTCGACGGGGTGGAAGCCCCCGGCTTCGAACCGCTCGAGATCATCCATTCCCCGCACGCGACACACGTGCGCTACCGCGTCGGCGGCTGACTCGACCGACACCCGAGCAGGCCTGACCACGCTCCGATCCGAGCGTCTCGCAACTCGCCAGAACCGGTGCATCGGCTAGCCGGCTGGCTGCGAGCGGCCGGCCCGGTCCAGAAGTCTCAGACGAAGCTGGACACGCTTCCGATCCACGCAGACGGAGAAGCCTCACGCCACCTTGCGCGGGTGCTTCGTCGTTTCGTCGGCCTGGGCGATCGCTCGCCCGCGCGTCGTGACTTTCGGCCAGAGACGCCCGGGCGATCTCCGTGCGTCACGCCGGTTGGCGTGGCCGCGTGCTCCCTCTTCGATACCTGGCCGGGCGATTCATGCCGTGCCGTCCCTGTGGAGCATCGTGGAGGAACCTCGAGTTTTTGGGGCGGGTGCGCGAGGTTACACAAAGGGCAACCCGGATTTGCTCCCGGATCGCTGGTGGGGTTAGGATCCGCCGCGGTGCGTTCTTTAGGTGTCCGGGGAGGGGTTTGGCGTCCAATGCCCGAGGCGCTGGTGGCCGATGTTGCGGGCGTGAAGCTGGGCCGGGCCGTGAGGTTGGCGGTCGGGTGGGGACTTGTGTTGGTGGTCGGGATGGTTCTCGCTTGGCCCGCGGCGGGAGGGGCGCGGGCGGCTACTGAAAGGCCGGTGGTGTTGGCGGTGTGGGCGCATGTCAATGTCAATACCCCGGTGGCGGGGGCGACGGTCCGGGTGTATGCGACCGCGCGCCCGCCGGCCAGTTGGACCGCTGAGCCCACCGCCAGGCTGTTGGTGCGCCAGTCCTCTGGCCGGCGCACGGCGCTGACCTATCGCACCGGAGTGGCGCTGCTTGCGTTCGCTCGGCTGCCGCGAGCGTTCACGGTCACGGTGACGGGCGGGCGGGCCGCCGGGCGGCGAATGCCGGGCGCCTTTAGTGTCGTGGTCGGAAGCTACGTCTCGGGCACCGTGGTGGACGTCAACCCGGTGACCACGCTGATCACCGACGACCTTGCCGCTCACCGCCGGTCGGACCGCGGAATCATGGTCGCTCGCGCGAGCACGGAGATCTACCGGCTGTTGGACATCCCTGCTTCTGAGGATCAGGTCGATCTGCGCTATAGCCCCCGCTATTTCGATGGCGCGAGCTATCTCGCGGCGGCTCGGCGCGTAGGAGGGATCGGAGAGCTCGATCAGGCGCTGGTCGCGCAGGCGCGCCGTGGCGCCCGCCACCGCTTCCTGGCCGTCCAGATCAAGCGAGCACCCCGGCTGGTGGGGCCGGTCGCGTCGGCGGCCGCTCTTCCGGCGGTGGGTGGCGCGCTGATCTCTCAGGTGTTCAAGTATCTGGCCGTGCAGGCCGGATCCTCGCTGGTGAGCGTGGCCGGCGAGAAGGCGGGAACGGCCGCGCTGGGCTGGGTCCTGGCCGCGTTCGGGTTAGGAGACGTGCTCAAAGACCAGACCGTGCTCGAGATCCGGCGGATCGTGGAGCAGCTCAGCAAGCAGGTCGCCCAGCTGCAGGAGCAGGTCGGCCAGCTGCAGCGAGACCTGGGGGTGGTCGGATTCAGCACGCTGTTTCACCAGACCGATCGCACGATCGGCCAGATCGACCACGCCACCAGCCAGCTGGCCCTGCTGGCCAACATGCCCGCCAACGATCCCACCAAGCCCGCGTTCGCCAAGACGATCGTCGAGTACATCGGCGCCAACCTGCTCGACGCCCCCGCGATCCTCAATCGCGGCCTCGGGTCGCATCTCCCGCTCGCTGACAACGTGATCAAAGCGGCCTCCCGGGCGCTCGGGCAGCGAAAATTCTTCGGCCCGGGAAGCTCGACCGAAGTGCGGGGCGTGTATGAGTACTTCGCCGCCTACCAGGTGCAGCTGGCGATGCTGCTGCAGGAGTACTACCACGCCAAGCCGACCGTCTACAGCCCCGCCAACAACAATGCCAACCTCGAGCAGCTGCGCGGCAACGTCGAATCCGAGGCCGGCGCACTGAAAGCGGACGTGCCCGCCAATACCGTCATCGACACCAAGTCCCGGGAGATGTGGGTAACCGACCTGCCCGACTCGAAGAAGCGTCTGGCCGACATCGCGCAGGTGCGCAAGCGGCCGGGCGGGAGCGTCCCCACGTTCTCTTGGCGCACCGGCGAGAACCTGAGTCAGTGCGGCGCTCGGCCCTTCGATGGCCCTACCGGGGTTCGCGGGTTCTCCGACTGTAACTGGGAGCTACCCACCGCGGAGGCCTACCGGCGACTGATCCAAGGCTGGACTGGCAAGTCACCGGCGAGCTGGCTGGTAGACACGGCTGGCTTCGGCGCCGGGTTCATTCAAGCCTCCGGCCACGTGAAGTGGGTTCGCATGGACTACGGAATCGGGCTTGGCCACCGCACATTGAACCTGAGGGTCTATCAGTTCGATCTCTCCAACGATTCCCTGTTTTCACACTACCTACTGTTCCGATCCACCGACTGGAAACCGGAGTTCGAGCGCGTCTATGCGGCTCTCATGTATGTGCGCAAGCTAGCGCCCACCGAAAGCTATTGGTGGTCGAGTTAACGCTCAGTCGCGACGATTTTGTTTCTCAGGTGTCATCTGATTGCACGCTTGCGCCAGTGCCTGCTCGTTGAATCCGGACAGTCTGGTGACGCAGCTTATGAGGACGTCGGAGGGGTCACAGGGAAAGGACGTCACGGTCTGGTAGCGCTACAAGCCCGTGGAGGGCGAGCCAGAGGCGGACTCCGTCGCCGGAGGGTCGGTGCTGACAAAGCGGCCGGCATCGATGCAGGCTTGCATGGCTCGCACGATGAGGTCGAAGATCTCGGGTCATGAACCGGGTGGTCTTGCATCGAGTGCTGCTCGCGGTCCAGAGCCCGCTCGATGAGAGGCTCGCTCTGGCTGCGGTGCAGACGTCGAGCAGGCGCGTCGTGCGACGGGTCACCCAGTGCCGCGTTCTCACGCACCAGTAGGCATGCCACCGCTCGATCCATGGCCGGCAGGAGTTCTGCTCTGGCGCGGACAGCGACGAGAGCAGCTGGGCGCGCGTGGGCCCCTGCGCGACTGAGGAGTCAGGTCGGCGCGCGCGAGACGGCTGCTTGTCGGTCATAGCAGCACTTCGCTGTTCCCCGTGTCTGCCGGTCCCGCGGCCGTTGGGCTTGGAGTGCGCTTCGATGCAGCGTTCCTCAGAACTCGAGAAAGGTGCTCCCCTCCGTGATCGTGGGCGGGTCAACCGTCGTGCTGAAATTGTCCTTCACCCAGTCAGCTGTTCGCCGCGTGGACTCGTCGGTGCCGGTCTTGTCCTGGCACACCGTCACAGCCACCCCGCCGCCGTCGGTACGAAAGGCGGCGAAGCTAATAAAACCAGGCACCCCGCTGATGATGGTCTTGAGGTCGTCCGTCCGCTGGCCGGCGAGGTCGAACAGGTCAGACGCACCCTGCCCGGAATAGCTCCGAATGACCACGTGCATCACGCGCTCCTTTCTGTGGCTACCGCCACGTCGGTTCTCGAGGCGCACGCTATCTAAGGCTTGCCTGCTCGTGCGGAAACGCTCCCCACTCCGCAGTGGGGCCGAACGCCCACGTCTTCCGCTTCGGGCTACGGGCAGAAGCCGGGCGCGACCGGCGGAGACGCCTGCATCCACGAGTCCCTCTTATCAAGCGACTTCTTGATAAAGTCGGTGCTTGATGTCGCCAAGTGCTGACGAGCTGAGCATCGTCTTCGCTGCGCTCGCTGATCCGACGCGCCGCGCGATGCTTGAGCGCTTGCGTTCTGGAGAGGCAACCCTGAACGAGCTTGCGCTCCCGTTTGAGATGAGCATTCAGGGCGTCTCGCAGCACCTGAAGGCTCTCGAGCGAGCTGGCTTGGTGACGCGCGGTCGCCTGGCGCAGACGCGCCCGGCTCGGCTCTCCTCGGGTGGCCTCCAGGAGGCGAGCGGTTGGCTCGAGCGCTACCGGGAGTTCTGGGACGCGAGCTTCGAACGGCTCGATGACTATCTGGAGGATCTCCGGGCCGACGAGGATGGATCGTGACCAACAGGCGGCTGGTGATCGAGGTCCCGCCGCATGAGCCGGCGGTTGCCTTCCGACGGTTCGTCGATGCGCCACCGGACCTCGTGTTCGCGGTATGGACTGAGCCCGAGCATCTCCGCAACTGGTGGGGCCCGCGCCAGCTCGAGCTGGCGGTCTGCGAGAGTGATCCGCGCGCCGGCGGGCGCTACCGCTTCGTGCAACGCACGCGTGATGGCCAGGAGCACACGTTTCACGGCGTGTATCGCGAGGTCGATCGCCCGCACCGCCTGGTCCGGACTTTCGTCTACGCCGGCGCGCCACAAGATGAATCTGTCGAGACGGTCACGTTCGAGCGCGACGGTCGCGGCACGCTCATCACCAGCAGGTCAGTCTTCCCTTCCTTCGCGGCCCGCGAGCTCTACGCAAAAGCCGGGATGGAGGCTGGGCTGCGCGAGTCTCACCAACGTCTCGACGAATGGGTCGACAGAATCCACCTCGAAACGGATCGGAGGCAATGATGGGCAAGCTTGTCGAGGCGACCCACGTCACGCTCGGCGGCGAGGTCGGCACCAACGATTGGGCGTTCCCGTACCTCGACGAACAGTTCTCGGAGTACACGACGGAACTCTTGACCGCAGCGGACGCCCTCCTCCTCGGACGACACACGTACGACCACCTGTCGGTCGCCTACACCAGGATGGTTGAACAAGCACCCCCCGGCGTTCCCTCTGACTTCATCGACCGGATGAACAGCATCCCGAAATTCGTCGCGTCGACCACACTCACGGACCCGACCTGGAACGCCACGGCGATCGACGGTGACGTCGCGTCGTTCGTCGACGATCTCAAGCGCCACGCCGGCCAGAATCTCTTGAGATACGGAAACGGGCTGCTCGACGCCACCCTGATGGAGCACGGGCTGATCGATGAATTCCATCTCTTCCTCACCCCGGTTGCCATCGGCAAGGGCAAGCACCTCTTCGAGAGCATCGAAACCGCACCCCACCTCCGCCTCGTCGACATCACGCGGCTGGATAGTGGCGTGCTCATCCTCGTCTACGCACCCAAGTAGCCCGCCGGGGCGCCGGTCGAGGGCTTGGCACGAGCGGTGGTCGGGGGCGGCGTCTCTCAGCGGGCGCGCCGACGATCGCAGCCCGATGCCTGGATTTTCGGCCGTCAGAGCGACGTGCGGCTTTCGTCACCGACCACGGTTGGGCCGCTACGCAGCGGCCGGGCTACACACTGCGTCTCGTTTCGGGTTGATTCGGTCGCCGCGCCGGTGAGACGCCGACGTGCAGCTGGCCCTCCGGGACCCGGGTGAGGTCGGCGATCGCCTCTCGAACGAGGTCCGCGAGCTCCTCGGGGGGGACTTCCTCAAAAGCGGCGGCGCTCTCCCCGAAGACCTCGGTGATCACGCCGACCATCGCGGCCATCCGAACACGCTCTCGCAGGGCCATCGCTGGCGAGGAGAGGACGCGCACAAATCGCGTCTGGACATCCCGGCCGTCCTGCAACACCGCCGGGTCAAGGCTCTCGAACGCGCTGCGATTGCGGTTGTGGAGGAGCAGCAGCTCGCGGTTGTCGACCATGAAGTCGATCATCTCGTTGGCAAGGCGAGGCCAGATCGCGGCCCGCGCGGCCCCGTCGGGGGCCGCCTCGAGCTCGGCGATGACGGTCTCGCCCAGCGTGTGCAGCCGCAGGTGGAGCTCGATGAGGATCTCCTCCTTGCGCCGGAAGTAGTAGTAGAGCGCCGCTTTGGTGATCTGCAGGCGCTCGGCGATGTCGCGCAGGGAGGTCTTGTCATAGCCCTGTCGCGTGAACAGCTCCTGGGCGACGTCGAGGATCCGCTCGCGCGTCTGGGCGCCGTCGCTGCCGGGGGGCCGGGCCATCTCAAGCAATATTACTTGACGCGCGGCTAGTTCTCGCTACGCTGTGGCTCTTCTCAATAACTTGTCGGCAGGTTAGCACTCGAACCTGACCGAAGCTCTGACCGGAAGGCCCCGTGAGTACGACCACCGTCACTCCTTCATCGATAGACGCCGGCCGTTCGGGCCCGCAGCCGTTTCGCCTCCGCTGGCTCGTGCTCGTCGTCGTTATGACCGCCAACATCATGGACGCGATGGACTCGACCATCGCGAACATCGCCGGCCCGTCGGTCCGGCATGACCTCGGCGGCGGCGCCTCGACGCTGCAGTGGATCAGCGCTGGGTACACCCTGGCGTTCGCCGTCCTGCTCATCGCCGGCGCGCGGCTCGGGGACATCTTCGGCCGCCGTCGGATATTCCTCCTCGGGCTCGCCGGCTTCACCTGCTTCTCCGCCGCGTGTGCTGCGGCCCCGTCGATGGCCGTGCTCATCGCCAGCCGCATGCTCCAGGGCGCCTTCGGCGCGCTGATGATCCCCCAGGGCTTCGGCTTTCTGAAGCAGGTGTTCCCCAACCAGGTCGAGTTCGACAATGCGATGGGCTTCATGGGACCGGCCACGGGCCTGCCGCTGCTCGCCGCGCCGATCCTCGCCGGCGCGCTCATCGACGCCAACCTGTGGCACGTCGGATGGCGCCTGGTCTTCCTCATCAACGTCCCGATCGGCGGGCTCGCCCTGGCTCTGGCGATCCCCGCCCTCCCCGACAGCACCAAACGCTCTGATCTCAAGCTCGATATCGGCGGGGTCTGGCTCGTCGGCCTCGCGCTCGTCGCGATCATCTACCCGCTCATCCAAGGCCGAGGCGACGGCTGGCCCCTCTGGAGCTTCGCCCTGCTCGCCGCCGGCCTGCTCCTGCTGTTCGCGTTCCTGCGCTACGAGCGCGGCCACCGGGACAACGCCCTCATCGAGCCGAGCCTGCTCGGCAACCGCACCTACCTCAGCGGGATCGCCGTGATCCTCTTCTTCTTCGGTGCCTTCGCTGGACTCCTGCTCTGCGTCTCGCTCTACGGGCAGCTCGGCGAGGGCTGGTCTCCGATCCACGCCGGCCTGACCCTGACCCCGATGGTGATCGGGATCGTCCTCGGCATGACCGTCTCCTTCGCGCTGGTCGACCGCCTCGGACGACACCTTCTTCACATCGGGATCCTGCTCATCGCGGCCGGTACCGCCGGCATCGCGCTTGTCCTCACCGATGCCCACAGTGCCTCCACCTGGGACCTCGTCCCTGGCCTAGTGTTGGCCGGCGCCGGCGCCGGGACGAGCTTCGCCCAGCTCTTCGGATTCGTCCTGGGCAGCGTGACCATGGACGAGGTCGGGTCCGCCTCCGGTGTCCTGGAGGCGACGCAGCAGCTGTCGACCTCGCTCGGCGTCGCCGTCCTCGGGACGATCTTCTTCTCCGCCTTCGCTCACCACCTCCCGGCCGATGCGCTGCAGATCACCGCGTGGGCGTGTCTCGCCCCGCTCGCCGGCGCGTTCCTGTTTGTCTTCCGGCTGCCCAGGCATGCACGGGACGAGCAGGAGCTGCTCCAGCAGGACGACGGCACGCCGTCACCCCGAGCCGCCGCCCAGGGAAACGTCGACGCCTGCTCCCAGGCGCCAGGGGCTATCGTCACCCGGTGATGCAGCCGGCGTCCTGACTTCCGGATCTGGGACAAATCGGAGCAGCAGCCACAATTTGGAGGCCGGGTCGGCGACGGAGCGGCAGGCGGGGCGCCGTGGTCAAAACTCGTCGCCTGATATTGCGAACGGCGGGGCTCCGCTGAACGGCCTGGCCTCGTAGGGTTTGATGCCCCACGACCGCAGGAGAGACATGAACCCGCTGGACGAGCGTTTTCACGACGAAGAAGGCGCGATCCGGTGGACGAGGGTCGGCACCGGACCCCCGATCGTGCTCGTGCACGGAACACCGTATTCGTCGCGGATCTTCAGCGGTATCGTCCCGGCGCTGGCCGAACACCGCGCGGTGTTCCTGTTTGATCATCTCGGCTACGGACAGTCCGAGCGGCGCGAGGGCCAGACTCTGAGCATCGCCGCTCAGGGCCGCAGATTTGCGCACCTGCTGGAGCACTGGCGATTGGATGCGCCGAGTGTGGTCGCGACCGACATCGGCGGCGCCATCGCGTTGCGCGCCTTGCTGCTCGAAGACGCCGCATTCGCAGATCTCCTGCTGTTCGATGCGGTGACCGGCGGTGACTGGGAGCGTGGTCTGTTCGCGCTCATGCTCACGCACACGGAGGTCTTCGAGGCGCTCCCCGGCTACGCGCACCGCGCTCTGGTCGCCGCGCACATGCGCAACGCGACACAACGAGGTTTTCGTCCCGGACTGCTTGAGGAGCTGCTCAAACCGTGGGTTGGTTCCGAGGGACAGGCCGCCTATTACCGGCAGTACCGCCAGCTGCGGCAGGCCGACACGGCGGAGTACGAGCATCTGCTCGGCACGATTTCAATCCCGGTTCGGATCCTGTGGGGCCGCCACGACAGGATCCTCGCGCCGGAATATGCCGAGTGGATCGCCGCGCGTATTCCGGATGCTCCGTTGACCTGGGAGGAGAATGCCGGACACCTGCTCGCCGAGGATGCCCCGGCTCGACTTCTCGCCGAGATCCTCAACCAGCCGACCCGGACCTAGCAGCCCGCGCCGCCGCCGCAGCCTCTTGTCATGGTCGACCAGACCGCTCCCTCCACGAAGGCTGAGGCGTCTCGCCGACACGGCGACGGCGCCGCGCAGCGTCTCCTTGGGCTCGACGCGCACTGATGCAGCAGCCGCTCGATTGTGGCCGCTGCGGCGACAATCCGGAATTGGCTGGCGAGGCAGCGTCCAGGTCCGACGACGGTGATTGTCCGCGAGGTATGTAGGCCCCGCCTCGTCCGCGAACGACGACGAGGCGGGCGCCGCCCTCCTCCTGGTCAGCAGGTTCCGTTCCGTTCGCGTACCAGTAGCCTCGGGGCGATGTTCGACCACGTGGGGATCGCCGTGTCGGACCTCGCCGCGTCCGAGCGCTTCTACCGCGCCGTCCTGTCCGTGCTCGGCGTCGAGCCGAGCCACGCGGACGCCGCGCTGGTCGAGTGGGAGGACTGGGCCATCGGCCCGACCGACCGCAAGCACCCGGTGACTCGCAACGTGCACGTCGGCTTCCGCGCACCGGACCGCGAGGCCGTCGACGCCTTCTGGCAGGCGGGGATCGACGCCGGTCACCCGGACGACGGCGCGCCGGGGCCGCGCCCGGTCTACGCCCCCGACTACTACGGCGGCTTCCTGCTCGACCCCGACGGCAACAGCGTCGAGGCGCTCCACGGCGACCGCGAGCGCCCCGTACCCGACGGCAGCATCGACCACCTATGGCTCCGCGTCCGCGACCCGCAGGCGTCGCGGCGCTTCTACACGACAGTCGTCGCGCCGCACGCCGGGCTCCGCCTGGCACACGACGCGCCGGATCGCGTGCAGCTGTCTGGCCCTGACTTCTCCTTCTCGCTTGTGCGCGACGAGCGCCCGCTTACGGAGCACGTCCACCTCGCGTTCCCCGCGGACACGGACGCCACGGTGCGGGCCTTCCACGCCGCCGCGCTCGCCGCGGGCTACGAGGACCACGGCGCCCCCGGCGAGCGCTCCGTCTACCACCCGGGCTACTACGGCGCCTTCGTACTCGACCCCGACGGCCACAACGTCGAGGTCGTCAACCACAACCGCTGAGCCTCGGCCGGCGCGTGCGCCTGGGCCAGCCGGTCGCAGGTGAGGACAAGCGCCGGCCTGGTAGACGGGTTCTTCTAACCGGACTTATATGCACCTCGGACAAGATGCTCCGGCTCCAGGGGAGGTCTCGCGGTCGCCGGTCAGCTCCCGCGAGATCGCCCCATCTGCATTTAGCCCAGTCCGATGGACGGGGGTGACTCGCGGCCGCATACCCGGAACGAGGCGCGGGCGCGAGCGGCTCCAGCGTCGTTGCTCGCGACCACGGTGAGCCTTCGGCTGCCCGAGCGGTGGCTGACTGGAACGGTGACCGTGAAGTCGCTGCTGGTGGTGAGCTTGACGGTCCGGAGGCCCACGCTCACCCGCGTGTTCGCGGTATCGCCTCCGACCTGGACCCCGACCTTGAATGCATGCCGTACGCATTCTGCAGGCACCCGGCTGAGCTGGAGGCTGGGCTTGGTCATTCGCTGGTAGGAGTCCGCGAGGTTGTCATTGATCACGTGTGCGATACCGGTGGCGATGATCTGAATCGAGTGACGCGGCCTCTTCTCCCGATATCGCCAGCCCGCCGGGAGACTCAGTATGTGCCCGAGAGCGGGCAGCTGGTCGATCGTGAGCTCCTTGTCCACGATCTGGGCGTAGGACTGCATGACGTAGACGTTTCTGTCGGGGTCGATCAGCTCGTAGATCGGCTCGCGGGCCTGGAACGTATAGACGGTCTGGCGCTGCACCGTGTTGGGGACGTAGAACTGCTTGCCCACCGTGGGGGTTCCGACGGGGGTGACGATCGTCCCCCTCAGGCTCATCTCGATGCCGCCGAACGTGAACGTATGGCCGGTATTCGAGGAACCGGTGCCTTCGAGGGTGTCCATCATCCAATGGCGCGGGCCGTTGAGCTGGGCCGACTGCGACCCGAATTCCTGGTTCGCCTCGTCTTCGGTCAGGGCGTCCCATTGCGCGGCTGGACACAGGTTCAGGCCCTGGGTGTTGTAGATGTAGGTCGTGACCGTGCTGCCTCGCGTCACCGACGGGATGACCTCGCAGTAGCGTTGATCGCGCAACCCGGTGGTGGTCGCGGAAGCACTCGCGATCGGCACCGCGAGCACCGCCGCCACCACGACCGAGAGCCTGGCCGCCATCCGGCCGAGATTCGACTCCCTCTGCACCTGCCGGGGCAGCAGCGATCGTACAAGCATCAAGTAGGGCTGCCGCCTGCAGAACCGCGCGGCCGCGTAGCGCACACCTGTCATGACCGTCCTTTCGTTCTCCCGGCGGTCTCGGCCGCCGTTTGCGTTTGGCTGGCACAGATCCTGAGGACCGCCTCCGTCGCCCACAAGTGAGGGAACCCCACTGTTTACCCTCGCTTATCCGCTGGTCAGCACCATCGACGCGTGCGCCTGTTTGCAGTTGACGATCGACTCGCCTCCTCCCGCCGGTGTCCACCGGGCCGCCGATCAGCGCCAGCGGCATCACGTCAGTCGCGCGCTTCTGCGCCGCCCGGCCTCCATCCCCCGTCTCGCCCGGCCAGGACATCCTCGGCGGTCTGCACCGCCGGCGCCGGCTCTACGACTACCTTGGTCCCGGCGTCAAGCCTGAGCCCGTCTCGGAGCTCGGGTAGCACCTATGTTCGTCAGACGGCTCTGCGGCATGGCGCAATCCTTCGCCTTCGTCTCGCGCGAGCTGGTCGTCAGCGTCGCTCAGTGAGTCCTTCTGGTGGGACCGTAGTCTGTGGCACGCGAGAGCGATGAGCAGGTGACCGGGCACATCCAGGTTGAGCATTCAGCGCGGGCGGCGCGAACGTATACCGCGGCGGCTGATCACTACCTGCGCCCGGCGCTGGGGTTCTGGGATCAGTGGGGAGCCGCCACCGTGGCGCGACTCCCGCTCTTGTCGGGCGACGCGGTGCTAGACGTGTGTTGCGGCGCGGGGGCGTCCGCGCTGCCCGCGGCGCGGGTGGTCGGTCCGGCAGGAAATGTGCTGGGCCTCGACCTCGCTCAGCCTTTGTTGGCGCTGGCGAGGCAGCGATCCGCGGCGCTGGGCCTCACCAACGTTTGTTTCCGCGAATGCGACGCGACAGCGTCCGGGCTCGAGAGCGGCTCTTTTGACGCTGTCGTGTGTGTCTTCGGCGTGTTCTTCGCCGCTGACATGCCTGCGTTCGTGGCCGAGATGTGGCGGCTCGTCCGTCCCGGTGGGACGCTTGCGATCACGACCTGGGGATCCTAGTGGTCCGAACCGGCATCGAGCCTCTTCTGGGGCTCGGTTCGAGAGCTCGATCCGACCCTGTTCAGGGCTTTCAACCCATGGGACGAGATCACCACGGCGCCCACGCTGGCTGACCTGCTCGCGCGCTCCGGGATCGGAAACGCGGCGGTCAAGGCCACCACGGGCGAGCACCACGAACTTGAGCGGGCTGACGACTTCTGGGAGATCGTGCTCGGATCGGGCTACCGAGCCACTGTCGACGCGCTCGGCGACGACCAGCGGCGTCGGCTTCGCGAGCGCGTAGTTGGCGAGCTCCGCTCGCGCGGGGTCACAAGGCTGCGGAACGACGTCGTGTTCGGGAGTGCCGTAAAGGGCTGACCACGTTTGCGAGACAAGACGTCCGGGATGGCTGCGCAACCGTCAGCGCGAGCCCTGCGGAGCGCGGCCTTCTCTGAACAGACGAGTCGCCTGAAGGACACCGGTCACGACTTGTGTCTGATCGGCCAAGCAGATGCCGCGTGAACTCGGGCGATCGACCTACTCATCGAGAAGCAGGTGTGGAGTAGATCCTTCGGCAGGGTCCCGTCCAGACGCTCACCCGACTCGACCTCGGCGATCTCCTCACGGGTCGTCGGCAGCGAGATCCCTGGCGTCGGCGCTGTCGCCGCGATCCCAGCCCGCCGCATATTGACAAACAGATATCTATCCGATATCACTTTATAACGATTTCGGTTGGTCGGCACCACAACCCACAGGAGGCATCCCGAATGAACGAACCCAACGAGAGCACCGCTCCGAAAGGTCTGCGCGGGTGGTGGGATTCTCCGCCGCGATCCGGCTTGCGGCGAACGATCGCGCCATGGGAGTACCGCCACGTCCGCGTCTCGGGGGTCGTGCGCGGCGCGTGTGGCGCTCTCCTGGTCATCGGCGGCGTTCTCTTCCTCTCGTACGGCGCCTACGGATGGGCAGCGCTGTTCTTGATTGTTGGGGCGCTGAACCTCGGGGGTGGAATCTGGCTTTTCACTATCGATCGCGAAGAACGTGCCCAACATCGCGACGAACGCGGTTCCATGACGCCGGCGCGAGGTGCTGGTAGCTAGAGCCCGTGAAATGAGCGAGCCGCGGTGATTAGGCCGACGGGAGTGTCGGCACTGCTCATGCAGGCGGGGGCCGGCGCGAGCGTGTGCACGGTGAGGTGAGGGCAAGCTCACGTTCGGCGGGGAAGCAGGCGATAGCACCGTGGCGCGGGCACCCGTGACAGCGGGTGGCGCGCGCCGCGTCAAATCACTGAGCGAGCAGCGCTCCACAAGGAGGAGCCATGAGCCAGGACGTACAGCAGTACCGCCAGCCCGAGGTGACTCCGGTCGGGCACTCGGGCACCCGCGTCGTTATCGAAGAGCGGGCCGGCTGGGCGATCAGCGGCTGGTTCGGCGTGCTCGTGATCGCCGTGTGCATCGCCGCGGCGATTCTGCTCGGCGGCAGCTCAGTCCCAGGGATTGCCGCGGTGCCGATCGTCGTCGCGGTGGGGGTCTTGACCTCGCTGATCATCGTGCAACCTGGCCACACGAAGGTCGTGCGGTTCTTCGGTAGCTATGTCGGGACGGTGCGGCAAACCGGTCTGTGGTGGATCGTCCCGTTGGCGGACCGGCGGAGCCTGAGCGTCAGGGTTCGCAACTTCGAGACGAATCATCTGAAGGTCAACGATGCGGACGGCAACCCGGTGGAGATCGCGTGCATCGTCGTGTGGCAGGTGGCCGACACCGCACGGGCGGTGTACGCCGTCGATGACTACGTCGACTTCGTTGAGGTTCAGGCCGAGTCTGCGTTGCGTCACGTGGCGACCACCCATCCCTATGACGATCCCGCCGGTGAGGGCACCTCTTTGCGCGGTTCGACCGATGTCGTCGCGAGGGAGCTCGCTCAGGAGGTCGCCGAGCGGGTGGCGATCGCGGGGGTGGAGATCGTGGAGGTGCGTATCAGTCATCTTGCGTACGCCTCGGAGATCGCCCAGGCGATGCTTCGCCGCCAGCAGGCCAACGCTGTCGTCGCGGCCCGCACGCGGATCGTCGAGGGCGCTGTGGGGATGGTCGACCTTGCCCTCTCGCGCTTGGATGAGGAGGGGATCGTCGAGCTCGACGAGGAGCGCAAGGCGGCGATGGTCAGCAATCTGCTGGTCGTCCTGTGCGGTGACCAACCGGCCTCTCCGGTTGTCAACACCGGCACGTTGTATACGTGAGCCGCGAGCGCAAGCAGGTTCCGTTGCGCTTGGATCCGGCCGTCCATGATGCGCTGGCGCGGTGGGCGGCTGATGAGTTGCGCAGCCTCAACGCCCAGATCGAGGTGCTGCTGCGCCGAGCTCTCGATGACGCGGGCCGGATGCCCAAGCAGGCGAAAGCCATCCCGCGCCGCGGCCGGCCTCCGACCCGGAGCGTCTGAGCCGGTCTGTGTCACTGCCGCCCGCACGCCGGGCGGGGCTCCATGGCGGAGCCAAGCAATCCTGAGGACTGGTCTGTGCGTCGCACCCCCCTCGTCGCGCGTGGCAGGACCCGTCTCCCGGATGCCCCCAGGCGAACCGAAGGACGGCTGCTCCGGCATGAGCCGTGAGCGCCGCGGACCATCAAACGCTGAAAGGTGTGTGCTCGGATCTCGAGCCAGTGAACGAAGCCTCGGGTAGGCTTGCGGTGAGCATCCGTCGGAGCTCCTCACGGGAGTGGATGGCGAGCTTCTGATAGATGTGGCGCAGGTGGTACTCGATCGTCTTCGGGCTGAGAAAGAGCGCCGTCGCGGTTTCGCGCGTCGTTTTGCCACCGGCGAGGAGAACAGCGATCTGCAGCTCTTGGGGTGTGAGGTCGTCAATTGTTGTTGGAATCCGGCGCCGCACCGTCACGCCGGTCGCCGCCAGCTCAGCACGCGCGCGATCGATCCATGGGCGGGCGTCGAGGCGCTCGAACGTCTCAAGGGAAGCGCGGAGCTGCTCGCGGGCCAGTACTCGATTGCGCGCCCGGCGCAGACGCTCGCCGTAGGCCAGCCGGGTGCGTGCCGCCTCGTAGGCGTCAGGTGTTTGTTCGTGGTAGCGCAGCGCTTCCTCGAACAGGTCCGTCACGTCGGCGGCGGGCGCGACCAGTGCACGGGCGCGGAGGGCGCGAGCCAATGACCACGCCTGTCCCTTTGTCATCGCGGTCGCCGTAAACTCGGCGGCGAGCCGCTGGGCGTCGGCAGTGCGGGCGAGCCGCAGATAGGCGTCAACGAGATCAGGTGCGGGTGACAGGTCGGCGTCGGTGATCTCGAGGTCGCGCAGGAGCCGCTGCTGATCCTCGAAGCGGTCCGCGGCGCGCGCTGCGTCTCCGAGCCCGAGTTCGAGCTCGCCAAGCGCCGCCGTCGCCCAGACCTCGTGCAGCTTCGTGCCGAGGTGGGAGCTGAGCTCGAGCGCCTCGGCGATGCACGCGCGGCATTCTGCCTCTCGCCCGCGACGCCCCTGCAGCCAGCCAAGTCCACTGAGCGCGAACACGAGAGCGGTCTGCTGATCGCTCTCGCGGGCGAGCTCGATCGCCTCGCGGTAGGTCGCCTCAGCGACGGCCCAGCGATCCGTGGTGGCTTCGTCGCGGGCGATCAGGTTGAGGATGAAGGGCAGTTCTCCAACCGCGGCGCGCTCGCGCACCGTTCTGAGGGCATGGTCAAGCAGCCAACGCCCGGCGCCCGCTTCTCTGAGGAAGATGGGTCCGATCGCAAGCCACGGCTGCAGCTGAAGATCGTCGCGCAGCTCGGGCGAGGACTCGGCGAGCGAGATCGCCTCGTGGATCGCGGCTGCTCCGGCGGCGGCGTTGCCCCCGACGACCCGGGCCATCCCGATCGCGGTGGCGGCGAGGAAGCGAGCGCGAACCGAGGCGTCGGCCGGAAGCTGAGCTCGGGCTCGCTCGGCGACCGACAGCATCTCGGCCGTGTTTCCGGCGTAGAAGCAGGCAACGGCGGCTTCGGCGAGCATCGCCACTGCCTGCTCGGGCGCGGCGCGCGCCGAGGCGGCGGTGAGGATGGCGTGGCCGCGCATGACCGGACCGCACCGGAGCGCGATCTGGCCAGCGAGCTGATCGATCTCGATCGGTACGTCCTCGTCGCCGGTCGAGCTACGACTCTCCTGGAGCAGTGACACGGCGCGGTCGGCAAGACCGCCGAGCCATCCCGCCTCGGCCGCCCGCCACAGCAGCCGCGCCCGGCGGTCGCCGTGGGCCGTTAGCCGTCCAGCTCGCTCAAACGCGGCGGAAGCCGTCGCGTAGGCGCTGCGATCGCGGGCCCGAGCGCCGGCCTGCTCGAGCGCCGCTGAGGCCGAGTCGTCGATCCCGACCGCCGCGGCCGCCAGATGCCAGGCGCGCCGATCGATGTCTCGATCAGGAAGAGCGGCGGCCAGCGCACGGTGCATCTCACGCCGCTGCGCAGCGGGCGCATCCGCGTAGACCGCCGACCGCAGGAGCGGATGACGAAATTCCACAGACCCGGCGCCTAACGCCACCAGCCCGGCGCTCTCGACCTCGCTCAGCGCCGCCAGATCGATACCAAGTCGCAAGGCAGCCCGCTCGAGCATCACCAGGTCACCGCTGTCGCTGGTCGCCGTGAGCACGAGAGCGAGCCTCGCAGCCTCGTCGAGCAGGCGCACTCGCCTCAGGAACGCTTGCGAGATCCGAGCCGAAACGAGCAGCGGCGCTCCGTCGGGAGCGAGCACGAGTTCGCTGACGTCGTCGGCAAGCTCGAGCATTCCGAGCGGGTTGCCCGCGGTCGCGTCGTGAAGTCGTTGCACCGTCGCGGGCGCCAGCTCGCGCAGAAGCAGCGCCGACTCGTCGGTGCTGAGACCTCCGATCCGCAGCGTCGGCAGGTCGGCACCGTCGAGCAGTGATTGCTCGCCGTCGCGGACCGCGATCAGCACCGCGATTGGGTCGGCCACCAGCCGGCGGAAGGCGAACAGCAGCGCTTGGGCGCTCGACGCATCCAGCCAGTGAGCGTCGTCAATGAGCACTGCCAGTGGCGCCTGCTCGGCATAGGCGGCAAGCAGGCTGAGCGTCGCAGCGCCGACTGCAAACCGCTCCTGTGCCAGCCCCGGTCGCAGAGCCAGCGCGCCTTCGAGGGCGAGCGCCTGCGGCGGCGGGACCTTCTCGATCATGAACAGCGTCGGGCGCAGCAGCTCCAGCAGCGATGCGAACGGGATCTGCGCCTCTGACTCGACACCGCGAGCGCGCAGCACCTGCATCCCGGTGGCCTGGCCGGCGGCGTGGTCAAGCAGCGCCGTCTTGCCGATCCCCGGCTCGCCGGTCAACGCGAGGCGCGCGCTGACGCCTGATCGTGCCACCTCTAGCGCGCGCTCGATCTCGGAACGTTCTTGGGTGCGGCCGAGCAGCACCGGCTGGGAGTGTAAAGAGCGCTGGACTGGCTGGGGGGTGGCTCGCGAAGACTAGGTGGGCCCCGGAAGCGAGCCCGGCCACGTCGACGTAGGGTCGATCCCGCAACCGACCCGAGGAGGGTGATGACGTGAGCACGATTGAGCAGCCGCCGGCCGAGGTCGACGGCGACAAGCTGATGCAGTTCGTATTCCGCGCCGTTGACGAGGTCGGCGCGACCCTCAACGCGGCCCTGGTCGTGATGGGCGATCGACTCGGGCTGTATCGCGCCCTCGCCGGCACCGGCGGTCTCTCGCCCGCCGAACTGGCGGAGCGCACTGGCACGGCTGAGCGCTACGTACGGGAGTGGCTCGGCGCTCAGGCGGCCGGAGGCTATGTCACCTACGACCCGGACAGCGGCCGGTACACCCTGCCGCCCGAGCAGACCGTTGCGCTCACCGACTCAGGCAGTCCGGCCTATCTGCCGGGCTTCTTCCAGATCGCCGTCGGATCGGTGCTCGACTCACCGAAGATCGTCGCCGCGGCACGCACCGGCGAGGGCGTTGGCTGGCACGAGCACGTCCACGACGTCCACGAGGGCTGTGAGCGGTTCTTCCGGCCTGGCTACAACGCCCATCTGATCGCCGAGTGGCTGCCCGCGCTCGACGGGGTCGTGGCCAAGCTCGAGCGGGGTGGGCTCGTCGCCGACGTCGGGTGCGGCCACGGCGCCTCGACGATCCTGATGGCGCAGGCGTTCCCCAACTCGAGGTTCGTCGGCTCTGACTATCACGAAGGCTCGATCGAAACCGCCCGAACCCGAGCGCAGAAGGCGGGCGTATCGGAGCGGACTGAATTCCACGTCGCGTCGGCGTCGGCGTACGATGGTGCCGGCTACGACCTGGTGACGATGTTCGACTGTCTGCACGATATGGGTGATCCGGTCGGTGCCGCCCGGCACGTCCGTGAGACGCTCGCTCCGGAGGGGACCTGGATGATCGTCGAGCCTCACGCCGGCGACCGGATCGAGGACAACCTCAATCCGGTTGGCCGCGCCTTCTACGCCTTCTCGACTCTGCTGTGCACGCCCGCCTCGCTCTCGCAGGAGGTCGGACTCGCGCTCGGTGCGCAGGCGGGCGAAGCGCGGATCCGGGACGTCGTGCAGGCCGGCGGCCTCACCCGCTTCCGTCGAGCGGCCGAGACGCCGTTCAACCTCGTGTTCGAGGCGCGTGCGTGATGCCAGCCGGGGAGCCGATCGTGACGCCCGCGAGCCCCATCAGGGTCGCGGGCGCCGGCCGGCGCGAGCAGACGCGTGCGCGCTCCCCCGACGCACAGGGCTACGTCGAGCGGGCCGGAGTTCGGATCTTCTGGGAGCGCTACGGAGACGGCGACGTGACGCTGCTGCTCCTTCCGACCTGGTCGATCGTCCACTCACGGTGCTGGAAGCTGCAGATCCCATACCTCGCGCGGTACTGCCGGGTGATCACCTTTGACGGGCGGGGCAACGGTCGGTCCGACCGGCCAGTGGGAGCCGACGCATACGCGATCGACGAGTTCGCCGGCGACGCGCTCGCCGTCATGGATGCGACGGGGACGCGGACTGCGTCCCTTGTGGCGCTCTCGTGCGGAGCGCTGTGGGCGACGGCGCTCGCCGCCGAGCATCCGGCCCGGGTCGAGCGGATCGCCTACATTGCACCGGCGGTCTCGCTCGCTCCCCACTTCCCCGAGCAAGAGCATTACGCGTTCGATGCCCCGCTGGACACCGACGAAGGCTGGGCGAAGTACAACGCCTACTACTGGCAGCGGGAATACTCCAGCTTCCTGCAGTTCTTCGCCGGAAAGTGTCTGAGCGAGCCGCACTCGACGAAGGCGATCGAGGACTTCATTGGCTGGGCTGATGAGACGACTCCCGACGTTCTGGCCGACACGACGCGGGGAATCATCCTGGGCGGTCACACGCGCTGGCGGAAGCGCTGCAGTCAGGTGCGCGCTGTCCGACGCTCGTCATCCACGGTGATGACGATCTCGTGCGACCCCACGCGCAGGGCGCGGTCCTCGCTCAGGTCACCAGAGGACAGCTCGTCACGCTCGCGGGGTCGGGTCATCTCCCCAATCTGAAAGACCCAGTCAAGGTCAACCTGCTACTGCGCCAGTTCCTCTGCTGCACCCAGCCGGGTGACCGCCACGATCGATGACGACAAGCCCCCCGGACCGAGCCGAGCAGACCCGAGGCCGTCATCCCGACGGCGGCGGATCTGTCGAGCGCGGAGGCGTGCGAATCGCCTGGGAGCGCTATGGCTCCGGTGACTGAACTCCCACGCGACCCGGTGCGCTTCGACCTGTCCGTGCGGGACTTCATCAACGGCCAAGCGCCGGCGCCGCGGCGGTGGGTGCGCGCGTCCTCGCGCCCCCGGCGGGCGCTGTATGTGTCCTCGCCGATCGGACTTGGCCACGTGCGGCGGGATCTCGCGATCGCCGACGAGCTACGCAGGCTCCGCCCAGATCTTGAGATCGACTGGCTCGCTCAGCATCCCGTGACGTCAGTGCTCGAGCCGCGCGGCGAACGAATCCACCCGGCCAGCGCGCAACTGGCGAACGAGTCCACCCACATGCAGGCCGAGTCCGACGGGCACGACCTGCACTGCTTCCAGGCTTTGCGACGGATGGACGAGATCCTGCTCGCCAATTTCATGGTGTTTCTCGACGTCGTCCAAGCCGAGCACTACGACGTGTGGATCGGCGACGAGGCATGGGACGTCGACTACTACCTCCACGAAAACCCCGAGCTCAAGTCAGCCGCCTACGCGTGGCTGACCGACTTTGTCGGCTACCTACCGATGCCCGACGGCGGCGAGCGCGAAGCGTTCCTCACCACTGATGACAACGCCGAGATGATCGAACAGATCGCCCGCTACCCGCGCGTTCGTGACCGAGCGATCTTTGTCGGCGAGCCTGACGACATCGTCCCCGACAGCTTTGGCAAGGGGTTGCCCCCGATCCGCGGATGGACCGAACAGCACTTCAGCTTCTGCGGTTACATCCCCGGCTTTGACGCGGACCAGCTCGCCGACAAACCGAGATTACGCACAGAGCTCGGCTATCGGCCCGATGAGCAGGTGTGCATCGTCACCGTTGGCGGCTCGGGTGTCGGAGCCCACCTCCTTCGGCGAGTGATCTCGAGCTTCCCGGAGGCCAAGCGCCTAGTGCCGGCACTACGCATGATCATTGTCGCCGGTCCGCGAATCGACCCCGCCTCGCTGCCGTCAGCAGACGGGCTCGAAATCCGACCGTACGTGCCCGACCTGCACAGGCACCTTGCGGCATGCGATGTGGCGATCGTCCAGGGCGGGCTAACGACGGGGATGGAGCTCATCGCGAACCGGCGGCCGTTCCTCTACTTCCCGCTGCGCCACCACTTCGAGCAGCAATTCCATGTCACGCATCGCCTCGAGCGCTACGGCGCCACCGGGCGAATGGACTTTGATGACTCGCCGCCGGAAGTGATCGCGGCGGCGATCGCTCGAGAGATCGGTCGACAGCCCGACTACCGCCCAGTGAGAACCGACGGGGCAGCCAAGGCCGCAGCGCTGATCGACTCCCTCCTCTAACCGTCGTCAGACACCTTCAGGGCGACGTGGCATAACCGAGCGCATCGGCCATATCTCGGTCACCGACCTCAACCGGATCATCGCCAGGATCGAGCTGGTCCTCGGCCGAGACTGATCGCCCCCAACGCTCACCTCACCACCAGCTCTGTCGCGGCCGGTTCAGCTCGTGGTCGGGCTTTGCTCCGCGCCGGCAGCCAGGGGCGCTTCGATAAGCCGGTAGCCGACTCCGGGGGTGGTGTGGATGATGGCTGGCTGGCCGAGTTTGCTTCTGAGTCGAGCGATGGTGACCTTGACGGTGTTAGTGAACGGGTCGGCGTTCTCGTCCCAGGCCTGCTCGAGGAGCCGCTCGGCGCTGAGTGCACCCGGGCTGGCGTTGAGCAGCGCTTCGAGGACGGCACGCTCCTTCGGAGAGAGCCGGATCGCATGTCCGTCGCGGGTTACGGTGCCGGTGAGCGGGTCGAGCTCGATTCCGGCTGCCTGCAGCGTGCGTCTGCGGGCGGTGGGTTTGCGGCGGGCGAGCGCGCGGATGCGCAGGACGAGTTCGGGGAAGTGAAAGGGCTTAGGAAGGTAGTCGTCGGCGCCCAGCGCGAGCCCTGTGACGCGGTCCCCCGGAGCGCCGGCGGCGGTGAGCATCAGGATCATCGGAGGATCGTCGCCGTGGGTGATGGTTTGGCACAGCCGGTCGCCATGGATGCCGGGGAGGTCGCGGTCGAGGAGGACGACGTCGTAGGGGGTGAGGTTGACCTTTGCGATGGCTTCGTGACCGTCGTAGGCGATGTCGACGGCGATCCCCTGGTCTCGCAGTCCTTCGGCGATCCGGTTAGCGTGGCGGGGAATGTCCTCGACCACGAGCAGCCTCATATTGTGGCCTGCGCGAGTTGCGGGATGGAGGCGGCTGGCAGCGTGATTTGGACACGGAGGCCGCCTTCGGGGCGGGCGTGAAGCTCGAGCTGGCCATCGTGCGCGGCGGCGACGGCAGCAACGATCGAGAGCCCGAGCCCGTGACCGTCGCGTGACCCGGTGCGGTCTTGGCCAAGGCGCGTGAACGGTTGCGCGAGCTGCGCGACCGCATCCCGGTCGAGCGCTGGTCCGCTGCTCTCGACTACCAGTCGCCCCCGCAGTCCGTGGAGCGGTGTGAGCGCGATCTCGACCAAGCCCCCCGGCTGATTGTGACGCACGGCGTTCTCGATCACGTTCTCGATCATCCGGCGAAGCAGCGTGGCGCTGCCAACGACCTCGACAGCGCCGAGATGCATCTCGAGGGTGAGGCCCTTCGCGACAATCCGCTCGGCGCGATCGCTGAGCGCGGAGGTAATCAGTGGCTCGAGCCCGACCTGCCCTGCGTCGCCGAGCTGTCCTTCTTGGGCACGGGCCAGGATGAGAAAGCTCTCCAGCAACTGGTCGGCGTGGTCGAGATCCACCCGCAGCTCGGCGTCCAGCTCACGGGTTGGGGGCGGCACGCCACCGGGCTTAGCGGTCGCGACATCGAGGGTGGTGCGCATCATCGCCAGCGGGGTCCGTAGCTCATGCGAGGCGTTCGCCACAAACCGCCGCTGCGCGTCAAACGCGGCCTCCAAGCGTCCCAGCAGTCGGTCGATCGTGTCGGCCAGTAGCCGCAGCTCATCCCGAGGACCGGACATCGTCAGGCGCTCATGGAGGTTCGCGTCGGAGATCCGGTCGGCGGTGGCGATGATCGTCCGCAACGGCGCCAGCACCCGGCCAGCCACCACCCACCCGAGCGCCCCCGAGACGAGCGCCATGATCGCCAGCGCGACCCCGGAGTAGACCTGCAGGCGGTGCAGCCCGATAGAGCGCTGTAAGGACATCGCCGTTGCGACCTTCACGCTGGTCGGACTCGGCTTGCCTCCCGGACCAAGTCCGGGCTTGGGCGGGGAGTACGCGAAATTGGCAAACAGCCAATACGTGCTCGCCAAGAGCGCTGCGCCGCAGATCACAAACAAGAGGCTGTAGAGCAGCGTCAACCGCCACCGGACCGTAGGGCGAGACGACCGCGGGTACAGGATGGGCTGGTTAAGGCTTGGGCTGAGCTTCACGGCGCTGATGATGGCGGGGGCCGGTTACAACGAGATAACACCGTAACCGGCGTGTAGCCCGGTCTGGAACACGCTTGCGGCGAATGTTGTGCTCCGAGCCCCACCTGGTCTTCCCCGCCTACGACCGAAAGGAACCAAACCGCATGCGCTCCCGCATACTCATCCCCACATCCGCCGTCGCCGTTGCCGCCGTCTCTCTGGCCACCGCCAGCTTCGGCAGCGGCTCCATCACCACCGCGACGCGGCAGACCGGACTGGTCGCCTACTCCCACTGTATGCGCTCCCACGGCGTGCCAACCTTCCCCGACCCCACCAGCAGCGAAGGGATTCCCAAGGACAAGATCCCGGTCGCCGACCCCCAGCTCGCCGCGGCGTCGGGCGACTGCGAGCACGTCATGCCCGCCAGCGGCCTCGGGCCCCAGACCACAGTCCAGCAGGCACGCACCCACACCGCGGACGATCTCTCCTTTGCCCGGTGCCTACGCACCCACGGGTTCCCGAGCTTCCCCGACCCGACCACCAACGGTCAAATCACCCACGAGATGGTCGCCGGCGCCGGGATAGACCTGCATCAGCCGGCGGTGCTGCAGGCCGCGGACGCGTGCGTCAGCGTCACCCACGGAGTCATCACCAAGGCCACCGTCGCCAGCTTCATCGCCGGACATGACCGATGACCCCGGGGAACGGACGGAGATCGCCGTGCCGCGGCTCGGACCTGCCCTGATCGCGCTGACAGTCAGCCGCAAGCCTGATCACGTGCTCCGCGGATATGACGAATCTCAGGTGCCTGAGGGGCACCGGTCCTGGCGAGGGGTGCCTGCGGTCAGGCGCCCCCGGCTCGGCAGCGCAAAAGCGGTCGATGATCGACTCGATCTGGGCTCGATCGCGCGTGCCAAACACGATCTTCTCGACAGGACCACCCCGCTCAGACCCCAAACAGGTTCGTCGCTTCGTCGTCTTGGGTTCAGGCACGTCCGCCATTATCGAGCGACGTCGCGCCGCCGGCCGCCGACCCCGTCCGGGTCATGAACCGGGAGCACCTGGTTCCCGTGCTGATTCGGTCTGCAGCGGCGCAACGCGAAGTTCGGGATTAGCGCACATCAGGATCTTGTGCGTCGCGTCGTCGTTGGCGCGTCATCCGATTTGGGGGATGACGGCCGGGGCGGTGGTTTCGATCATCCGCGCAATGACTTCATCGCCGGCCAATATGCTCGACGTGCTGGTCGTCGGCGCTGGACCTGCCGGTGTCATCGCTTCGCTCCGGGCAGCTCGGCTCGGAGCCCGGACGGCGCTGATCACCCGCGATGAGTTCGGGGGCATGGCCGCGAACGATGGGCCCGTCCCGGTGCGCACGCTCGCCCAGGCCGCGCGGCTGATCCGCGAGGCACGGCACCTTGCCCGCTACGGGATCGAAGCCGGCGAGCCCTCGCTTGACTACGTTGCGCTGCTGGCTCGCGTCAATGAGGTGACCGAAGACGTGCGCAGGCAGTCGCTGCTGCGCAACGATCTCGACGCCGCCGGAGTGGCGATCCACGAGCGAGCCGGAACGGCACGGTTCGTCGACCCCCACACCGTCGAGAGTGACAACGCACCGCGACTCCAAGCCGACAAGATCATCGTATGCACGGGTGGGACCTCGCGACGGCTGGCGGTTCCCGGCTTCGATCTCACCGCGACGCACAGCGACGCGTGGCACCTTTCCGCGGTTCCGGCGTCGCTGCTCGTGATCGGGGCCGGCGCGACCGGCGTGCAGGTAGCTTCGATCTTTGACGCCTTTGGCTCAGACGTCTGCATCGTCGAGGTTGCTCCGCGCATCTTGATGAGCGAGGATGAGGACGTCTCCACGGCGGTCAGCGCTGCCCTGGCCGCGTCCGGCGTTCGGATCGTCGAGGACGCCGGAAGGATCGAACGCTTCGAGCGTTCTCCCAACGGCGTGAGACTCATTCATTCAGCGAACGGCGCCGCAGACAGTGTCGACGCGACGGTCGTCGTGGTCGCAGTTGGATGGGTCGCCGCCACGGACGGACTGAACCTCGACCAAGCCGGCGTGCGCGCCGATCGGCGCGGATACGTCGAGGTGGACGGCCGGCTGCAGACCACAGCGCCGCACATCTTCGCCGCCGGCGATGTCACCGGGCGCGCGATGGTCGTACACGAGGCCGTCCGCGAGGCGCTCGTCGCCGCGACCAACGCTGTCCTCGGCCCGAGGACCCCGCTGCCGATCCAGGTGAGCCCGATCGGCAGCTTCACCGACCCCGAATACGCGTCCGTCGGCCTCACCGAAGCGGCCGCCCGGGACGGCCGTGATGTTGTGGTGGCGACGGTGCGGTTTGACTCGCTCCCGCGCCCGATCATCGATGGCCGCCAGACAGGGTTCTGCAAGCTGATCGTCGATCGCCACCTCCACGGCATCCTCGGCTGCCACATCGTGGGAGAACGAGCAGTCGAGCTCGCGCAGCTGGCGGCGACAGCGATGGCAGCGCGGATGCCCGTCGAGCAACTCGCACTAGTCCCCTACTCCTTTCCAACCTACGCAAACGCGCTCGGCCGTGCCGCCGTCAGGGCCGCGATCGAACTCGACCAGACCGGAAAGTGGGCGGTCGATCACCTCGCAGACACAGAGCAAGTCACGCTCGCGTAGCCCACAATCAACCCGCTGGAGCCGGCCAACGAGCATTCTCCGTCGGCAGCGACCTGCGCCACGCAAGGACATGACCAAAGAGCAGTGGCTTGGCCAGCGTCAGGACTTCGACCGCACGCTCTACACGCTGCGCCAGCTGCGAAAGCCGATCTTCGCTGCTGTCAACGGGATCGCCTACGGGGGGGGCTGCGAGATCGCCCAGAGCACCGACTTCATCATCTCGTCCGACACGGCGACCTTCGGCCAGCCGGAAGCGATGCTCGGCCTTGCCGCCGGCGGCGGCTCGCCCGCCCTGCTTCCCCGCCTGCTACCACCGGGGAAGGCGCTCCGGATGCAGATGACAGGCGACCCGATCACCGCACACGAGGCCAACCGCCTGGGGATGGTCAACGAAATCTATCCCCAAAAACGAGCTCATGACCGCGGCTGCCCACCGCATCGCCGAGAAGATCGCCAGCAACTCACCGACAGCAGTACAGGCAGTCAAGGCGAGTCGTTCACATGGGCCAGGGCAACCAATCGAGCAAGCGATCGCGATCATGATGGAGGCACACTGGCGCTCGGCTGTTCATCCCGACCGCATCGAAGGCATCGGCGCGTTCAACGACGACCGAGAGCCCCATTTTCAAGACGCCGACTACTGACCGTAAGCCGCGTACTGACAGGTCGATCCACAAGGACGCTGAGGAACATCGCGACTGCTAGCACTCGGTCGGATATGCGCGCGAATTCCGCGCGAAGCAGGCTTCACGTTCCGTATCGCTCAGTACGCGGGGCAGCGACGAGGCGGGACAGTCCCCGGGTCAGTAATCGCTCTTGAAGGCGAAGTACGAACCGCGAATGGTTCCGGCGAGCTTCGACTTCTGCCTCGCGAACTTGAACCGCGAGGCGAGCTCCGCGGGGACTTCCATCCCTTCGGAGAGCTTGAACCCGACCGCCCGCTTCTTGGGGAGGTCGTCGATGGTGTACATCACGTTGATCGAGAGACCGCTCTCGTAGAAGACGTAGGCGATTCGGATGTTCTCGACTTGGAAGGCCGTCGCCTCGAGAGGGCGAGACGAGATGAGGATGTCGCGTTCTTCCTTGAGGATCCGGTGCACCCAGTCGATGGTTTTCTTGGCCTCGCCCGCGGGCTTCACCGTGAAGACGTGGTCGTACTTGTTCTTGAAGTAGCGAGCCTCGTGGGCTCGCAGGCCGGCGAGCGCGGTGGCGACCGGCGACGATTCGAGGCCGACGGTCGAGACATTGTTGAAATCCACGGCGTAGGGCATGACGCAATCTCCTGTCACATGCTCGGTGTTGTGCGTCGACGGCCCATGACCCTAAACCAGGCCGTGATGTGACCTGGATCATCTCGAGCTGTCGAGCAGACTTGCTCGCCGACGATGCGGTTCAGCGTCAGTCCAATGTGCTCGTCGCGTCAGCGAAGCAGGGCCGACACGCTGCACCAGCCCCAGTATGGACGTCGAGTCGAACGCATCCCCGGATGCGGCCGCCGTGCCTGCGATGCTATGGCCATGGAACAGCGCGTCAGCTTGGTGACGCTCGGCGTCAGGGATCTTGCCCGTGCTCGTCAGTTCTACGAGACGCTCGGTTGGTCTGGCGCTCACCAGCCCGATGACGAGGTCTGCTTCTTTCAGGCCGGCGGAATGGTTTTCGGGCTCTGGACTGCCCTCGGGGGTCACGGCGCACCCGGGATCGAGCTCGCCCACAACGTCCGATCGCCTGAAGAAGTCGGTGCGATACTGGCCGAGGCAGAGCGCGCGGGCGGCAGCATCGTCCGCCTCGCCGCGCGCGCCGAATGGGGCGGCACAACCGGAGCCTTCGCCGACCCTGAGGGCTACGTGTGGGAGATTGCCCACAATCCAGCCTGGACGCTCCACGACGACGGCACGATTCACATCTAAGTGCTTCGGTTTCCGCGCAAGGCAGGGCGGTTGTAATTCGGCGCGTTCAGGGCGCGGCCGAGCTGGTTGGCGCCGAGACGAAGGCGGCCGCCGAGCAGTATCTATAGGCGACCGCGATCGCACCCGCGAACATCGCGCAGATCATCCCGTTCGCCGCCTCCTGGCCGCGGAGCGTGTCGCTCGACGAGATCCTCGTCCGCCCCACCGGCCAGGCCGGTCGAAGACCGCCATCCACGATCCCCGAACGAGAAAATGGACCGACTATGACCCCGACCACGACCCCAACTCTGGATCTCACCAGCGGCGCCGAGATTTCCGCGCTCGGCCTTGGCGTCTTCCAGACGCCTCGACGAGACCCGTGACGCAGTCCACGCCGCCCTCGAAGCCGGGTACCGTCACATCGACACCGCGGCGGCCTACGGCAACGAGCGCCAGGTCGGCGAGGCAATCCACAGCTCCGACCGGTCAGACGTCTTCCTGGAGACCAAGATCTGGATCAGCGACTACGGATATAAGGAGACACTGCATGCCTTCGCGGTAGGCGGCTTGGACACCGACCGCCGTGGCGGCCCGGAGCCCGCCGCAATCATCCTCGAGGCCTTGCCCGCGAGACCGCCGCGGCCTGAGAGCCGCGACCGCGGTCAGGCCCGATGACGCTGACACCAGCGCGTGCTGACCCACGCTCCCCACCGCCCGCAAGTGGCTCGGGAACTGGCTTGCCCCGGCTGACTACCATGCGCTTGTGAGCGGCCGTAGAGTGCCTGGGGGGGTGGTGCATGAGCTACCCGCGGACCTGCGGAAGGCGCTGGTCGCCAACGGCACGGCACTTGATGCCTGGGAGGACATCACGCCTTTGGCTCGCAACGAGTTCATTTGCTGGGTCGAGGACGCCAAGCAGGACAGCACCCGGGAGCGCCGCATCCGGCGGACCCAAGAGGAGCTGGAGGAGGGCCAGCGCCGACCCTGCTGCTGGCCGGGATGCAAGCACCGCGACCGCGCGGGCAGGTAGCGGTCCGCGAAGCCCACATCGTTGCCGACACCCGCCTGAATGACCCAGGATGCGACTTCGAGCAGACTCTTCGTTCGGGCAGATGATCTGCTCGAGCGCGAGACTGAGCTGGGAGCGGTCGAGGAACTGATCGCCGCTACGGGTGGCGGGGGTCGGCTGCTGGTTCTTGAGGGCCGGCCCGGCATTGGCAAGACCGCGCTGCTGGCGGCGGCCAAGGACCTGGGGCGGGCGGCGGGGTTGCGGGTACGGAGTGCGCGGGGGTCGCAGCTTGAGCGTTCTTTCTCTTATGGCGTTGTCCGGCAGCTGTTCGAGCCGTTGCTTGCCTCCGAGCCTGCGGATGAGCGGTCGGGGCTGCTGGCCGGAGCCGCCGCGCTCGGAGCGTCGGTCTTCGATCCCGCCAGCGTGGCGGATGATCCCGCGGGAGACACGTCGTTGGCGACGTTGCACGGGTTGTATTGGTTGACGGCGAACCTCACCGAGCGGCAGCCTCTGCTCCTCGCGATCGATGATCTGCAGTGGAGCGATTTGGCGTCGTTGCGCTGGTTGGTCTACCTGCTGGCGCGAATGGAGGGTCTGAGGCTGTCGATGGTCGCCGCGGTGCGACCGGAAGCGCCGGGCGAGGATCAGGCGCTCGTCGCCCGGATCGTGTCTGACCCGCGTGCGGTGGTTCTCCGGCCGGGGGCCCTGAGCGTGGAGGCCACGGCGCGGCTTCTGGGCGAGAGCACGTCGGTGGATGCCGAGCCTTCATTCACTGCTGTCTGTCATCAGGAGACCGGCGGTAATCCGCTCTTGCTGCGTGAGCTCGTGCGCGCGATTGCCGCCGATGGGCTCGCACCGACCGCGGCGAACGCGTCGCGGGTGCCCGGGATTGCGGCGCGAGCGGGCTCGCGAGCGGTATCGGTTCGCCTTGCCGACCTTCCGGTCGAGGCGACCAGGCTGGCCCGGGCTGTCGCCGTGCTTGGCGACGATGCTGACCCAGGGCAAGCCGGCCGGCTTGCCGAGCTCGACGGGCGGGCCGTCTCGGTGGCGGCGGGCGAGTTGGCGGGGGTCGAGGTGCTGTGTCCCTCGACACCGTTCGGGTTCGTTCACCCCCTGATCGGTGCCGCGGTGTACGAGGCGATCGCGCCTGCCGAGCGGGAGCGTGCCCACTTCCGGGCGGCGCGGCTGTTGCTCGATGCCGGCGCAGAGCCCGAGCGCGCTGCCGCTCATTTGCTGCGCAGTTCGCCGTCTGGGGATTCGGCGGTGGTGGCGACGCTGCGTCGTGCCGCCCGTCGTGCCGGGTCGCGCGGGGCGTCTGAAAGTGCGGTCGCCTACCTTCGTCGCGCGCTTGCCGAGCCGCCGCCGGAGGTCGAGCACGCTGAGATCCTGGCCGAGCTGGGCTCCGCAGAGGCAGACGTGGATGGCCAAGCGGCGATCGAGCATCTGCGAGCGGCGCGAGATCTGGTCGATGATCCGATCCGCAGAGGCCAGCTCGGGCTGGTGCTTGGCCGGCAGCTGTTCTTCCTCCAGGACGAGCAAGCCGAGAGCGTGTACACGGCGGCGCTCGAGGACTTGGGGGATGGCGACGCCGAGCTCGGGCACCTGCTCGAGGCCGGATTGATCCACGCGTGTTTGTTCGTGCCAGGACGGCACGAACAGGCACGGCTGCGCCTGGAGCGAGTCCGAGGCCGGATCGCCGGCCGGACGATCGGCGAGAAGCTGCTGCTCTCGCTGCTCGCGATGCATGACGCGGTGTCCGGCGCGGCGGCCGCGGACGTGATTCCGTTGGTACCACGGGCGCTTGCGGACGGGGAGCTTGTCCGCGCCGACGTGCCGGCTGCTGTGTTCCCGCTCTGCACGGTGCTCGGGATGGCCGATCTCGATCAGGTGCTGATCGTGTTCGAGGATGTGCTCGCCGAGGCGCACCGCCGGGGGTCGACCGTGACCTACGCCGCGGCCAAGGTGTTTCGCGCTCAGAGCCTGCTGTGGCGTGGAGACCTGGGAGACGCCGAAGCCGACTGCCGCGAGGCGCTGGCGGTCACCGAGACGTGGGGAGCGACGGCGCGTTTCGCTGGGCACGCCACCGCATTCTTGGCCGACTCCCTTCGGGAGCAGGGCAGGCTGGACGACGCAGCGACGGCGCTGGCTCAGGCTCAGTCGCTGCCGGAGAGCGCTCGGATGCTGTATCTCCGGCACAGCGCAGCTCGCCTGCGGATCCTGCGCGGCGATCCGGCCGGGGGGGCGGCCGATCTGCTCGACGCCTGTCAGCGCTTCGAGTCGGTCGACAGCCGCAACCCGGCCCTGATCGCCTGGCGATCGCCGGCGGCACTCGCACTGCTCGGGCTCGGCGAGCGACCCAAGGCCCTGCGACTGGCCGCGGAGGAGCTCGAGCTCGCACGCGCCTGGGGGGCTCCGCGTGCGCTGGGCGTCGCTCTGCGGACGTTAGGACTGATCGCGGGGGGCAAGCGCGGACTCACGCTGCTCGGCGAGGCCGTCGAGGTGCTCAGCGACTCGCCGGCCAAGCTCGAGCACGCCAAGGCGCGCGCCGATCTGGGGGGCGCGCTGCGCCGGGCGGCCCAGCGCGTGCAGGCCCGCGAACAGCTTCGCCGGGCCGTGGAGCTGGCCAGGATCTGTGGCGCGATCGCGCTCGTCGAGCGCGCGGAGACTGAGCTGCTGGCCAGCGGTGCGCGCCCGCGACGCGTCGCTCTGAGCGGCGTGGCCTCACTCACGCCCAGCGAGCGGCGCGTCGCGGAGCTGGCAGCCCAGGGTCCGACCAATCGTGAGATCGCACAGACCCTGTTCGTGACCCAGCGCACGGTCGAGGTGCACCTCACGAGCGTCTTTCGCAAGCTGGACATCAGCTCGCGCGTGCAGCTGGCCGCGGCACTCGATGCCCGGCCCGACGGCTGACCCCCGCAGTCTCAGGACGCGCAAAAGACTTCGGTTGTTCTTGGGGTGCCCCCACGATGCGAGCGCAGCCGCTCGGACGGATCATCCAACTGTCCCAGCACCCGGGTCGATCTGGCCCACGACAGTCAGGAGTGACCATGACCGCAACGTCCACGCGTGGAATCGCAATCGTCCTGCACCCCGTGTCCGACCTCGCGTCGGCCAAGGCGGTGTACGCGGCGCTCCTCGGAGTGCAGCCAGACGCCGACTCGTCCTATTACGTCGGGTTCGAGGCCGCCGGCCAGCACATCGGGCTCGTGCCGAAGGGCGGACCGCAGGAGATGAGCTCGCCGGTGGCGTACTGGAAGGTGGCGGACATCGAGGCCAAGCTGGCCGAAGTGACCGCCGCCGGGGCCACCGTCAAGGACACCGTGCGTGACGTCGGCGGCGGGCGCCTCGTGGCCACCGTCACCGACCCCGACGGCAATGTCCTCGGGTTGATGCAGGACCAGTGAGCTCACGGCGTTGCGGAGCTGGCCCGTCACTACTCCGAGCGCGAGATCTGCGACATCGTCTTCCTCGTCGCCGGCGAGCACCTCTACAACATCAACAACCTCGGCCTGAACATTGGCGCCCCCGGGATGTGTGAGGCCAGCACGGCTGAGCGAGAGCGGGCGACGTCCTAACTCGAACCTACCCACCGGGTCGATGTGACCTACGACATCAAGGAGTGACCATGACCACCAAGACCGACAAGCGGTCCAAAGGATTCACAGCCGAGGAACGAGCCGCGATGAGAGAGCGGGCCAAGGAGCTGAAGGCGGCCGCCAGCAAGGCGGACGGCGAAAAAGACGTGCTGGCGAAGATCGCCGAGATGCAGAAACCGGACCGCGTCATCGCCGAGCGGATCCATGCGATCGTCAAAGCCACTGCGCCCGATCTCACGCCGAGGACCTGGTACGGGATGCCCGCCTACGCCCAGGACGGCAAGGTCGTCTGCTTCTTCCGCGACGCGCGTAAGTTCAAGACGAGGTACGCGACGTTTGGCTTCAGCGATAAGGCAAATCTCGATGACGGAGCCATGTGGCCGACCGACTTCGCGCTCAAGGAGTTGACCGCCGATGTCGAGGCGACAATCAGCACGCTGGTGAAAAGCGCGGTGAGCTGAGGACTGGTCCGCGGGAGGAGGCCTGGGATACCGAGCCGGGCGACGATCCCAAGGGCATACAGACCGCTGCTGCGAGACCGTCGCGCGCGACGGCTGCTGTCAGGTAGGCCGCGGTGATACCGAGCGCGTGGCGTCGAGCGCGATCAGTCTGATGACCAGATGGTGACGGCCAACCCGACCACAGGCACCCCAACACGTCCGAGCCGACCGCTACGTGCCGGCGGTACAGCCTCCCGAGCCGGCTGACCCGAAGTTCCCACTCGCAGCTTGCGGGCCGGACCGGTTCCTGTGCAGCCATGTCCTATAGCCCGGTGAGGAGGCCGCGCAGCGTTTCGGTGTATTCGTCCAGGGCGGCGCGCCCTCGGCTGGTGAGCGCCACCGAGGTTCGCGACGCGGGCCCGTTGCCGGTTTTCTCGCTGGTGAGGTAGTCGGCGTCCTCGAGCTTGCGCAGGTGCGTGATCAGGTTGCCGGACGTCAGCCCGATCATCTCCTGCAGGCGGGTGAAGGACAGCACGTCACCGTCGGGCAGTGCGGCCAGCGTGGCCATGATCTGCAGTCGCGCGGGGACGTGGATCAACGGATCAAGTGCGTCGACCGTCATGCCTCGGATCGAGCTGCGCGGAGTTGCCAAGCCTGCACAGCGCTGTAGGCCAGCAGCACGACGCACAGGCCGACGCCGTTGCTCAGCCACACTCCGCGAGGTCCTGCGAACGCGCTGCCCGCGGCGACGAGCATGATGGCGATCGACAGCCCGAGTTCCGGCCAGTCTTCGCGTATCGCCGAGCGGGCTGCCCAGAATGTGCCGAGGACTAGCATCGTCGCGGTGGCGACGTACACGCCGTAGACGACCCCGTCACTCGCGCCGGCGTTCGCCAGCGCTCCCATGATCACGTATACGGCGATCAACGCCACCGCCAAGGCCACCCCTTCGCCGCGCGTCTGGCGCACCGAGCGCCCACTGACACCGGCCGTGGCGCGGCGGTGGGCGTAAAGCACCGAGCCGATCCGGATTGCCAGGACGGCGTACAGGCCCAACAGCCCCACGATGGTCGGGTACTTGTAGGGATGCTGTCCGCGGACCGACAGCCACACCGAGCCGAAGGCGACCAGCGCTGCCGCCGCCGCGAGCAGCGATAGCCACGGCGACCGAAAGTCCAACTCGCGCTGCGCCTGCCGTTGGGTCCGCGCCAGCAGGCGCGCCGCCTCGCCGGGATCCAGTGTGCCCTCGTCCCCGTACGTCTCGGCCCTGCTGATGTCGGGCGTGCCGTTCATCTCGCGCTCCTTCGTAGCCTTTGCGGCACAAACCTATCAGGCTTTGCGATACAAAGTCAAGGGTGCAGCGACCGGACGAGAAGCGCAGTTCTGCTTTGACCCGATGCGATCCAGATCAGGCACCGAATCGCCTATCTGACCCCCCCTGAAGGTCGGAACGCGCGTTTTGCCTTGATAGGTGACCATAAGGTCACGTATCATGTCGACATGGCGGCAGAGGCGGATATGGACCCGGTGTTCCGGGCTCTCGCCGACCCGACCCGCCGAGGGCTGCTGGACGTTTTGTTTGCGCAGGATGGCCAGCCGTTGAGCGCGTTGGAGAAGCGCGCGGATATGACCCGCTTTGGGGTGATGAAGCATCTGAAGGTGCTCGAGGAGGCCGGGCTGATTGTGACCCGGCGCCGCGGCCGGGAGAAGCTGCACTTCCTTAACGCCGTTCCGATCCGTCTCGTTCATGACCGGTGGGTGAGCAAGTACGCCGAGCCGTGGGTCGCCAGCTTGAGTGAGCTCAAACGCGAGATCGAGGAGGACAGCATGGAGAAGGTATTCGAGATCTACATCAAGACCACACCGGAGCGTTTGTGGGAGGCGATCACCAGCAGCGAGCTGCGCCGCCGGTATAACTTCGGCGCCGGCGTCGTTTCCGACTGGACGCCCGGCTCGCAATATGAGCTGGTGCATCCCGACGCGCCCAGCGGACTCGCCGAGGGCGAGAACCTTGAAGTTGACCCTCCGCACAAGCTGGTCCAGAGCTACCGCGCGCTGTGGAGCGACGAGGTCCAGCGCGCCGGGACGTCTCGGGTCACCTGGGAGATCGAGCCCGTACAGGACTCCTGCCGGTTGACCGTGACCCACGACCAACTCCCCGAAAGGGCTCCCGGCACGCTCTATGGCGGCTGGCCGATGATCCTCTCCGGCCTGAAGACGCTGCTGGAAACCGGCGAGATGCTGACGACTCCAGGGTCGCTCATGTACGACCCAAGACCGAGCTACGACACAGATCAGCGGGTCGATGACTACATCGACCTGCTGCCCGACTGGCAGCAGCAGATCTGCCACCGGCTGCGCGACCTGATTCACGCCGCCGACCCGGAGGTGAGCGAGACGATCAAACGATCAGACCGGCCCTACTTCGTGCTCGAGGGGAACGTCTGCGCACTGCTGGCCGCCAAAGACCACATCAACCTGTTCCTCTACGACGGCGGGATCGTCCCCGACCCCGAGGGGATCATCACCGCCGGGCACGAGAACAAGACCTCCCGGATGATCTCCTACCACCGGGACGAGACGATCAACACCGCTGCGCTGATCGCGATCCTCAAGCACATCATCGCCGACAACCGCGCCGGCGGCTGGCGAAAGCTCAAAGACCGCCGTGCCGCTACGTGATTCCCGACGAGGAGGAAGCGTCATGAAGATGCCGCCAATCGTCTCACCGTAGGAGTGCAACTGCGCCCGCGAGGAGCTCTTCGTCAAGGAGAAGGAACTCCCCCGCGCCCGCCGAGACGCTTGTCAATCGACGTTCTCCTCAGACCGGTACATCACGCGGTGACGCTTGGTTTT
This sequence comes from uncultured Solirubrobacteraceae bacterium, assembly GCA_963731395.1. Taxonomy (GTDB): domain Bacteria; phylum Actinomycetota; class Thermoleophilia; order Solirubrobacterales; family Solirubrobacteraceae; genus Palsa-465. The sequence continues at coordinate 186,048 of CAVSVH010000004.1, read as the reverse complement.
GATCCACGCTTCAAGCGCTTCGTCATCCATATGATGCGAACGGTCATAGCGATCCCAGCTCATGATCTCTGAGAGGTCTTTCTTCCAGCGCTTGTAGATCGGCTTGGCCGGGGGGCCGAAGCACATGATGTCGATCACCGAGATCTCGTCGGGCACATCGAGCAACGGCTTGATCGCGTCCTGAGCGTCCTGCTGGCCGATCGCCGTGATCCACCACACGTTGTAGCCCAACGCCGCCGCCGCCAGGTGCGATGACATCGTCGCTGCGGCGACGCTCTGGAGCAGGATTCGCTCGGCATTCTCGTAGTAGGGGCGGTTGACCTCTGAGTCCGGATCGTCCTCGCGCAACACCGGGAAGGCACGGATGAACCGGAAGTCGGTCGCGACCACGACGACTCCCGGAGCCGTGGCGATGCCGTGATAGTTGGGCGTCGGGAACTTCATCCCCAGCCGTGCGCGGCGCCCCTGTTCGGCGACGAAGTGCTCCGAGATCTGCCGTTTGACGTCACTGTCGGTAACGACGATGTAATGCCAGGGCTGAGCGTTGGCGCCCGACGGTGCATGCCGGGCGGCGTCGACGATGAGCTCGAAGTGCTCACGCGGGACCTCGTAGTCCGGCCGGAAGGCCCGCGTGGTGATCCGATTGACGACTACGTCCATGAAGATGTCGTAGCGCTCGCGGTCGCCAGCCTCCATGCGCACGATCGCCGCAGATCGGTCGGTCATGATGCCTCTCCTCAGATTGATCGTTATGACGATAACGATCAGCGGCCGACAAAGCAATCGACACCCGCACGGTGCGCAGTCAGTTGCCCGTGCCTCGCGTCACACGCTCGACGGCAAGATGAAATGCCGTGCGGGATGATCCACCTCCGTCGAGCCAGGCGGGTGTGGCCGGCGCTGCTGGATGAGGATGGCGCCGAGGTGGCGGAGACGACGGTGCGCGATCATCGCCGCAAGCGCCGCCGTCGTGAGCTGGGATGGCGGTGAGCGAGGTGTTCGTGGCGTCGGTGCACGGGCCAGGTGGCACGGCGGAGGTCGGCGGTCGCCGGCGGGTGAAGACCGACCGGTTCGCGGCGATGCCGGTGCGGTTGAGCCTCTCGGGGCGTACAATCTCCCGCAGACGCGGCATTTTTGGACCGCCCGCTGCGGAACTGGCCGCGTATCTCACGCAAGCGCTCCGGCTGTCGCACGGGTCACATCCTCGGTAGCTTGCCCGTCTCAAGGAGGGCAACGTGCCCGCCAAGTCAACACCCAATGAGAAGCCGGCGGCGACTGTCGCAGCCGATCCAAGCCCAGGCCGCCAGGACCCGGACCTCGCCGCCACCCGGCCTCCGACCGCGGACCTCCCGACAGATTCCGACGGGGGTCCTTCGCCGGCCGACCGGCTCGCCGCCGAGCGCACTGAGCGCCGCCGTCAACGGACGCTGGCCCACGAAACGGCGCCGCCCGCGCGCGGACCGCGGGGAGGACCGCGGCGCGCGCGAGCATCCAAGTCGACGAGCGCCCTGATGCCGCCGAGTCGTCTGACACTGCGAGACTCCATGTCGGTCAACCTGATCGGTGTGCTGGCCATCGGTGGCGTGCTCGGGGCGATCCTCGGCGCGCTCGGCGCCGCCGGTTGGATCATCGGACTGCTGGTGGCCGGACTGACCGTGGTCGTGTCGGCAGTGCTTCGCTCCTACCAACGCTCGACCTAAGTGGGGCCACTGAGCCGGCGCGCTGGGCGAGATCCTCCACCCAGGGAGTCAGGGCGATTCGCAGGACGGTGACGCCGGTCTCGGTCGGGGGGTGCTTCATCGCGTTGGCGCGGTTGCACTGGTTGGGTCCTTCTCGCTCGAGCATCGGCTGTGGAACGTGATGCCGGCTGCAACCGAGATAATCGCCGGCATCATGATCGTTTCGAGCCCGCACGCCGGCTTTAGTCCCGCCTGGACGATGCGGGCGCTCCGGCTATCGCGCGCCCGATGACCAGCCCGGGCCGGCACGAGCAGGACAGGGTTTCGCCCGCGGGCGACGGGTGCGCCCCGGCGCTGACGTCACTCAACCCCGCGCACGCCCAGGCCGACCTCGAGCTGCTGCGGAGATTTGAGCCGGTCGCGCGCTTTACCAGGGGAGAGCTGTTCTTTCCGGCCGACGTTGGTCCCTACGTGGCCCGTTGCAGCCTGTGGGCGGGAGACCCCGACGCCGGCGCCCGCTGCATCGTGCCGGCCGGGAGGCTGACGCTCGACGTGCTCTGCCAAGAGGCCGCCCGCTGGCAGGACCGGCCGCTATCGCTGCGCTTCGTGGAGAAGCCACTCACTCGCAACGAGCTTCGACGCTGGCGACGCGAGCCGCGAGACCACCTGCAAGCCGCGGCGCGCTTCACGACCACCGGCATGTTCGGACGCGTCGTCGACGCCGGCTTTCGCGCCTCGCTGCTACTGCGCGGCACGGTAGCCGCGGGGCTGGCCGCGGCGGCGGAGATCACCTACCGCGAGGAGCTCGAGCCCGATCGCCTCACCTACTACGGGCGGGTCGTGAGAACGGGCGGCTACGTCTGTCTGCAGTACTGGTTCTTTTACGCGATGAACGACTGGCGCTCGACGTTCAGCGGGGTCAACGACCACGAGGCCGACTGGGAGATGGCGACCGTCTACCTCGCAGCGCCCGAGAGCGCGCCACCGCGTCCGGCGTGGGTCGCCTTCTCCTCACATGATTACGAGGGCGACGACCTGCGTCGCCGCTGGGATGACCCCGACCTGCGCCGCGACGGCGACCACCCGGTCCTTTTCCCGGGTGCGGGCTCGCATTCGGGGGCGTTCGTGCCTGGCGATTACGTGGTCGCGCTCGATCCGCCGCAGCTGCGTAAGGCGATCGCCATTCTCCAACGCGCGCAGCGCCTCCTGGCTCCGTGGCGCGCCGACACGCGAGTGGCGTCCGGGTTTGGCATTCCGTTCATCGACTACGCGCGCGGGGACGGTAAGGCGGTCGGACCCGGGCAAGCGGCTCAATGGGATGCCAAGCTGATCGACGACCGGACGTCGTGGGTGCGCGACTACCGAGGGCTGTGGGGACTCGACACCGAGGATTCCTTCGGTGGCGAGCGGGCGCCTTCGGGTCCGCGATACGAGCGTGATGGGTCGGTGCGACCCGCGTGGGGCGACCCGCTGGGGTGGGCCGGTCTTCACAAGGTGCCGCCGGCCGACGACCAAGCGGCGACGCTGCTGGGCGAGCGCGTCGCGACGCTGATTGGGAAGCTGGCCGAGCTCGACGCCGTGATCGCTGACGAGCGCAACGAGCTGCGCCGCATCGGGGTCGAGGTGCGCTCACTCGAGTCTCAGGACTACACCCGACCGCTGGCGCAGGCCCGTCGCTCGGAGATGATTGCGCTCGAGACGCGCCTACGCCAGACGATCGCCGAGCGCAACAGCATGGCTGAGGAGCTGCGTACCCACCGCGACACGCTCATCCGTCCGCTGGCGCCTGAGCCACCACGGGCGCACATCAAAAAGCGGCACGCCCCGCGTAGCGAAGAGCAGGAGCGGCGTACCCGCATCCTGAAGCTGTGGGCCGCGATCAGCACCCCGCTGCTGCTGGCCCTCGTGCCTGTGATCCTCCTCGCCCGGCCGCTGGCCTGGCTTGCGACGATCGTCGCGGCCGGACTGTTGTTCCTGGGCGTGGAGGCGTTCGCGCGCCGCAGGTTCCTCTCGTTCGTGGCCAGCGCGCTGCTGCTCGCCACGACGATCGTGATCGTTGTCGCGTTCGTCCGGCTGGGCCACCAGTATTGGAAGTACGTCCTGTCGGCCGTGTTCGGGATTGCCGCGCTCGCGCTGCTGGTGGGTAATCTCGGCGACCTGTCTCACGGGTGGCGACGCGGCGGACGGGTGCGCGACAAGCCCGACGCGTCGTTCTCTGACTCCGGTCGCGATTATCCGTTCGAGGGTTGACCGCACCGCGCGACTCCGGTCATTTCCCTGAGACAGCAATCAGTTGCGGTGGAGCCGGGTTGCGAATGTGCGCGAGAGGTGGCGCCGGTGAATCCACTTGTCGCACCTGTTCGAATCAGCCAGACTGCTGACGGCCCGGGTCATCGATGGAGGAGCCCTATGCGCGGATCACGCTGCTTGCAGCGATCGCCTCGCTGCACGACGAGCACGGCGACGTGGCCGTCGCGGGGCTGAGGCGCAACGAGTGGGACGGGCCGGCACAAAGCGAGGACGAGTTCCGTGACCTGGGTACGGTCCTGGACGGCATGCCGCTGATTGGCACGGGCGGGCTGGGGTCGAGGATCTGGTCGGGTCCGGCGATCACCCTCGTCGGCATCGACGCGCCCTCGGTCGACGGTGCGGTGAACGCCGTCTCACCCCACCCCCGGGCGGTGCTCAACGTCCGTGTGCACCCTGAGCAGGATTGCGTCGAGGCGCAGAACGCCGTGATCAGCCACCTGCGCGAGGCCTGACGCCGAGGCGCTGCTCGTCGGCACCACCGACGGCTACGCCGGACCCCACGAGCGGGTGCTGCTCGACGAGTTCGAGAAGGCGACCGTCGCCGAAGCCGACTTCTTTGAACGTTATGCGCAGCTCATGTCGTGAACGGGTATTTCGGTGCGACCGAGCGGATCGGCGACGGGATGTCAGGCTTCGTGACGTAATGCGCGGGTGACACCCGGTGAAGACCCGGGTCTTAGCTCACCGCGGGAAAGGCAGGCCCGTCCTGTTGACGCCGAGCTGGTCGCGGACCGTCGAGGCTCCCAGCAGCTCACCCACCAGTGCGAACACGAACGGCTTCGAGACGCTCAGGCTCGCGAATTGGTGCTCGGCGTCTCCCGCCACGAACATCCGGCCGTCGGTTGCGATGACACAGACGCCGAACAGCTCGCTCGGCACCCGTGCGAGCGCTGGGTACACGTGCGAGTTAGCGCCCGCTCAGTCTGAGCGGTATCGCTGTAAGCCCCATCCACCAAGCTCTGCACCAGTTCCCCGGCCGGCAGGTCGCCGGTGGACACGTAGGGTGTTTGCGCCGAAGTCGTCGGGCCGGGCGGTCATCGCAGCCACAGTTCACCCCAACCGGCACCCGCCTGTCAACAACGAAGCTCTCCGGCGCCGTGCTGCTGGCGTGGCGTGTCGCGTTCTCCGCCGTGGGCCGACCCAGCGAACGAGCTTGGACAGCTCCGGCGATCAATGGAGGACGAGCTTCAGGGCGATGATCACCGCGCCCATGACGACCCCGGCACACGCCTGGATCCAGAGGCTTCGGGGGCGCAGGCGCGCTCGCCAACCGGCGGCGAGCTCGAGCGCGACGATGCTGATCGCTGTGGCCCACACCGCCGCCGTCACGCCGGTCGTGATCGAAGCGCCCGCTGCCCACGCTACCAGTAGTACCAGGACGGGCACGCACGCGCCCTCAATGACGGGCAACTCGTATAAGCAGCTACGCCACATGAGCGTCAGATCAAGTGGCTCACGCGTCCGCAGACGCGCCCCAAGGGTGTGCGCGTACAGATTCGTGAGCCAGTAGAGCACCAGCACCAGCGCCGCAGCCGCAATCGTCTCCGGGTACCCCTCATGACGGGCATCCTCCGCCGCGAACAGCACTCCGACCATCACGGTTCCATAAACCGCGCCGCCGGCATTGTCCGACGCCACCCCCAGCAGCCATCCCCCGACTCGCTCAGGCCGGAGGCGAGCCCGGGCGAAGGTTGAAGGCATTCACGGATTATGACCAGTCGAGGCGGCAAACCGCGACCTCGGTTCGCCGAATGCCAACAGCCACGACGATTGCCAAGCGTGAGATCACGGTCCTCACAGATCTCGTCACCGCTGCACACGGCAGCGCGGATCCGGGGGTCCAGGAGTACTCGTTCGCCCCGCGGCGGCCACGCCGATGAACGCCAGTGAGCGTAAGTCTCTCCGGCTCCGGCACGATGCTGTCATTCTCACCCGCGCAGCGTCTGGGCTGAACAAGTGGACGGGACCGGCCACTCGAGTCGGTGGGGGCGCCTCTCGGTTTGAGGCGACGAAGATCGTGCTCGTCGCGGGTGAGTGAGAGACTTGGCTCGTGGCCACCGTTCCGGACGGCGAGTCGGCACCCCCGACGCTTCACGACGCGGAGCGTGCGCAGCATCTCTTGAAGCTCGAGTTTGGGTCGCGAGACGAGTTCAACGATCCCACCCTCGCCTACCGGAGGTTGTTCGGGGAGCTTCTCGGAACGTTCTTGCTCGTGCTCGTCGCCGCCGGCGGGGGGCTCCTCCATGCCAAGGGGCAGATCAGCCTGTCCGCCGCGGTGGTTGCGCCCGGCCTGATGGTGATGGCAATCATCCTGTTCATGGGAGCGGTATCCGGAGCCCACCTCAATCCCGCCGTGTCGCTGGCGTTTGCCGTGCGTGGTGACTTTCCCTGGAAACGCGTGCCGGGCTACGTCGCCGTCCAGCTGCTCGGGGCGTCGCTCGCCTGCTGCTTCTTGCTTGCCGTCTTCGGCAATGTCGAGCATCTCGGCGCGACGTTGCCGGGTCAGGGATACGAGGCGTGGCAGGCGTTCCTGATGGAGGTCGTGCTCACCGGAGCGCTGGTCAGCGTGATCCTCGGAACGGCATCGTCTGCACAGAACGTGGGCACGATTGGGGCGCTCGGCGTCGGCGGCTACATTGCTCTGGCGGGGCTGTGGTCGGCTCCGGTGAGTGGCGCCTCGATGAACCCAGCGCGCTCGTTTGGCCCCGCGCTGGTGAGCGGGGACTGGAGGGCGTATTGGGTTTACGTCGCCGGGCCGCTGCTGGGTGCCGCGGCCGCGGTCGGCTGCGCGGTGATCCTGCGTGGTCGCGGCGGTGATCCGACCGCCCGCGCCACAGCGTCCGGCGCGCTCGGATCCGAGCGTGAATGAGCGGCCAGTAACCACGCCACCGTCATTCGCTGCGCAACCGGAGCCCCGCCATGCCCCCGTCCACCGCCAGCGCGGTCCCGGTGGTGGCGCTTGCGGTCGGACTGGCGAGTGCGACGATCGCGTGGGCGACCTCATCGGCGCTGACCAATCGCCCGAGCGGCTGACGCGCCTCGAGTGCCGTGCGCTCCTGGTCGGGATCGTCAGCGGCATCGAGCAAGCGCCGCACCCACGGCGTGTCGGCAGTGCCGGGATTGACGCAGTTGACGCGGATCCCCTCGCGGACGTGGTCCGCGGCCATCGCCAGCGTCAGGGAGAGGACCGCTCCCTTGCTGGCCGAGTACAAGGCTCGCGACGGGAGGCCGGCGGTGGCGACAATCGAGCAGGTGTTCACGATCGCAGCGTGCGGCGACTTGCGCAGATGGGGAAGGGCGGCGCGGGCGGTCCGCACCATCCCGAGCACGTTGACGTCGAACACCCGCCGCCATTCCTCGTCGGGGTTGTCCTCGACCGTTCCCTGGGCGCCGATGCCGGCGTTGTTGATGAGGATGTCAAGCCGGCCGAACCGCCGAACGGCCTCCTCGACGGCGGCCGAGACCGAATTCGTGTCGCTGACGTCCGCGGTCAGCGGCGTGATCGGCTGCTGCACCCGTGAAGGGTCGAGGTCCAACGCGGCAACCGTGGCGCCGCGGTGAGTCAGAAGCGTTGCGGTGGCGAGCCCGATCCCGGATCCTCCGCCGGTCACGAGCGCGACAAGGCCATCGAACTCTTCGGCCATCAGCCAACGACTCCGCTGCGGCAGCTGCCCATAAGGGGCCCTGTGGGCGAGTGGGTGGTGGAACCGGTCACGCTGCTCTTCGCTTTCGTCTGGTCGTGTACCCGGGGGACAGACGTCAAAACGGTTGGGCGCGTCATCCGGTCTCTGGCCTCCGACCCACCGATCCTTTGTCGCGGGGTCAGCCAGTCGTCGTCGAACACGCGAACGGAGGCGTAGGCTTGCCGACGACCGAGAAGCGCTGTCCGCTCACTCGGTCGCGGACGCGCTCTGCCCCAGATTGCGTGGGGGCAGCGCGAGGTGCTGCGATTCCGGTGATCCATCTCAACGGAGGTAACGACATGATCGTCATGTTTTCTGCCCGGCGTCTCAAGCCCGGCGCGTGGGAGCAGTTCCGCCGGGCGTGGGATCCCGGTGACGCCATGCCGCCCGGGTTTCAGCGTGCCTACCACGCGCGCAACATTCGCGACGAGGACGAGCTGATCTCGTTCGGCCTGTTCGACATGACGACCGACGAATACCATCGCTGGCGCGGGGAGGCCGAGGCGCAGGAGAATGAACGTGTTGATCACCTCTCGGCGTTCGTGGAGAACGATCACGTGTCCGGCGTGTATGAGGTGATCGATACGGTCGACGAGTAGCTCAGGAGATTGGGCCGGAGGCCAAAGGGTTCCTCCTCGCCGTCGGGTGAAACCGATCTCAGACGCTGGCGACGGGGAGGATACGGTCGGGTGTCAGACGCATCAAGCAGCGCGGTTGCGCGCCTGCGGTCGAGATGCGGTCAATGCTCGACATTCGCCGTCGTCACGCTCGTCCATTTCGACATCCACGCAGATATCGGCCTTCGGGTTGTTCCGGAGCCGCGTGAGGTGGGATCGGTCGGCAGGCTCGTCATCCAGAATGAGCCGTCCGCCTACAGAAACCACAGCGGAGTGACATGCGGGAACCCGCGGTCGTCCACCGTGGCAAGGCGGGCCACGACGTCGAGCGCGAGCAGCTGCTCGATCTCCTTCGGCCGTACGCGACGAGGAGGCTTGAGCACCAGCCGATCCCACGGCCGTTCGACCTCGCGGATGGTCCCGGTCGGCGTGAGCGAGGATGGTGCGGTGCGACGCGAGAAACAACGTGTACGGTTGTTCGCCCCCACCAGGAGAGCAACGATGGTCAAGCTCATCGTCGGGTACGGGACCCCTGAGGATCCCGCTGCCTTTGACGCGCATTACGCCAGTCAGCATGCACCGTTGGCGCAGAAGATCCCCAATCTCCGCCGGTTCGAGGCGGGAAAGGTGCTCGGGACCCCTGACGGGACGCCCGCTCCCTTCTACTTCATCGCCGAGCTGTGGTTCGCGGACGCCGATGAGCTGCAGGCGTCGATGGGCAGCCCGGAAGGACAGGCCGCCGCCGACGACATCCCGAACTTCGCTTCGGGCGGGGCGACCTTGATGATCGCCGACGTGGGGTGACGCGGCTTTAGACGGCGAGGATCTCCCGGTGGAGATCGAGCAGTTTGGGCACGTCGTCGACGGCGACGCGTCCCATCCCGCACTCGGTGCAGATTCCCCACTCGCGACTGCCGGCAGTGGAGTCCGCCAGGGCCGTGTCGATGTGCTGGGCCTGCTCTGCGGTGGTGCCCGCGGGCTGATCGCCGGGGTGATACGGGACGAGCGCGAAATACAGCTCCGTGTCCGCCTCCGCCGTCAGGTCGCGAAGCGCCGCGAAGTAGTCGGCGTCATTTCGCGCCTGAGGGACGGTGAAGGATGCCCAGTTGACCGGCCGCTGCGCGGCAGCGACGACGGCGTTGACGAGTTCCACCTGCAGTGCCGCTGAATCGGGCTGTTTGAAGTGCTGGTGGCCGTAGTCGCCATAGCAGAGGTGCAACCCGACGGGGACGTCCGCGGAAACCCGGTCCACGCAGCGGACCAGTCCCGGCGTGATCTCGTCCAGCGGCATTCCTGAGCCGGGTCCCATGGCGCCCTCCAGGATTCCGAACTCGACGGCGACATCCCATTGCACCGCGCAGCGGTCGTGCGGCAGGCTCCCGAGGGCCTTGTCGAGGTCGGCGAACAGGGCCGCCTCGTAGGAGGCGGCGACGGCGGGCAGGTCCGCGAGCACGATCGTGCCCGCCATCGAGGCCAAAGGCGTGGGGTACTGCATCTGAAAGCGCACTCCGGCAGGGATCGTCCTCTCCTGCTGGAGCTGATCGAAGATCTGAAACGACTTGGCGTACTCGTCGGCGTACCCGAGATTGGGCCAGTCGATGCTCGCTGCGGAGGCGCCGTCGGCGAGCCGGAGTTGCGGCATCTGCGGCGCGTCCGCCGCCGAGTCGTAGGCCTGCCCGACGGCCACGGACTCGAACTCGGGCATCTGCATGAACTTCTGGATCTGAAACAGGATCCAGTAGCCGCGCTCTCCGGTCTCGCCGTCAGTCATCCGCCGCACTCCTGTCGGGATGCGTGAGCTGATCTCCCGCATCACCGTTTCAGCATCGGGCAGGTTGACCGACCCGTTGAAATGAACACTGTTGGGCGGCATCGCCATTCCTTCCTCTCTCCGCTCGCCGATGACAGTTGATCGGCAGCGAGCGATCTGCTGGGCAGGTTAGGACGCGGAGGTGCTCAGGCGCGCGAGCTCGGCGGCTCTCTCGGCGATCCGTTCCTCGTCGGTGATCAGCCGCCAGCGACTCGTTCGGCGAGCACCGGTGCGGCGCAGTCGACCGTCCCGCTCGAGCTGTTTGAGGAGCGCGAGCACCTGGTCGTAACCGGCGTCGGCGCGGGTTGCGATCGTCACCGCGCTCAGGCCGTCCGGGGCTTCGCTGAGCATCGTCTCCAGTCGGTCAGCCATCAGCACCTCAACCGACCGGGAGCTGCGCGGCTGACGCCGACGCTTCGCGGGACGGGATGCGGATGTGTCGGCGGTCGCCGCAGCCGGGCGGGCGGGACTCGCGTCACCTTGCGATGGTTGAGGGGTGAGTTGCGCTGCGCGCGACGTCACCGCGGCTCTTTGACGTCGTGGCGCGGGCGCCCGCGTCGTTGACGCGCGCGGCGTAGTGGCTGTATGTCGCTCTCGCAGCGCGGCGCGCGCCGTGGTCAACGCGGTCATCTCGTGCTTGAGCTCGTCGAGGCGAGCCTCGATCGATTCCTGTATTTCATTAAGGGCGGGCATCGCAGCGATCCTACCGGTCACACCGCGGCGTCAGTGGTTAGCCTGATCGGCCCGCAGGTTGGTCGGCCAGCGTCGAGGAGCTCCGGTTGAGCTTGGGCGGTCCGCTGTACCCGAGCGGGAAAGCGCGTCGGCAGCCGGGGCGCGGTGCTCTACCGTGACATGTTGTCGTGCTCGAGCTCGACCACGTGTTTTGCATGGTGAGAGATCCGGCGCACCCGGTGCAGCAGCTGGAGGACGATGGGTGGACGTTGGACCCCGGTCAGGCGCACCGCGGCCAGGGCACGCGCAACCGTCGCCTGGCATGGCGCGAGCGGTTCTTCGAGCTCCTCTGGGTGACCGATGTGGCCGAGGCCCGAGCCAACCCGTTGCGCCTCGACCGGCGCGCCGAATGGACCAGCACGGGCGCCAGTCCGTTCGGGTTCGCCTTCCGGGGCCAGATCGAGCCTGCTCGCGCCGACGAGTACTGGCTGTATGACGCGCTCGGCGTGCCGATCTGGGTTCACCGCGACCACGAACGATGCCCCGAACGTCCCCTGGTGTTCGTGCTCGCGTCAGACGTGGTGAAGGCCCGACGGCAACGGCCGCGGACAGCGCCGGCCGTCGCCCATCGTCAACCGGGTGAACTGCAGGCGGTTCGCGTCCGCGGGCCGTCCGCGCCGGCGCTTCTCCCGTACGCGGGACCACCGATCATCTACCGAGAGGGCCCTCACCTGCTGGAGCTGGTCGTCGGCAACGCCGGCTCCGTCCGACAGATCACCGACGCGCTCCGCATGCGTTCCTAGCGGTACGAGCATGACGACTCGCTCGCACCCTAAGCAGTCACAGGTTCGGAGACGGCGGGGGCGTTTAGGACGTCCTCGCCCCGACGGCGCTGCATGCGACCGCCAGACCGAGGATCATTCACCGGGGTTGCTGGATGGATGAAGCCGACACCGTGCTGCGGGAACGAGGGAATGCGAGGCCGCGGGCGCGAGGTGCGCGGCATGGTCGGCGACGGCCACAGGCGCAGCGCTACCGGCGGCGTCGAGGCGGGGCGCTGCTGGTCGTCGCCGGGTTGGCGCTGCTGTTGGGCTTGGTCGTGGGCGCGACCTCGGCGAGCAGTCCGTCGCGTCCGGCCCGGGTCGTGAGACGCAGGCACAGCGCCCCGGTGAGGGCCACTGCCGCCAAGCAACCCAGGTCGTCGGGGGCCCGAGAGCGGGACGCGGAGAACGCGGCGATTACCCGGACGATGTCCTACACGCCGTTGGTCTGGATCGCCGGCGCGCAGCATCGCGAGCTCGCGCTGACGTTTGATGATGGGCCCGGCCCGTACACGCCGCAGGTGCTGGCGGTGCTCAAGCGTGAGCATGTGCCGGCGACGTTCTTTGAGGTTGGGGTGGCAGAGCAATGGTTTCACGCCTCGACCTCGGCGATCGTCAAGCTCGGCGATCCGATCGGCGATCACACCGAGAACCACTACGCGATGTCGGAGCTCGCGCCCGCGCAACAGCGGGCCCAGCTGCTGGACCAGACGGCCGCGATCGGACGCTATGGGGCACCCTTCCCGCGCCTGTTCAGGCCCCCGTACGGACTGTATGACTCGGCCACGCTGGCGCTGTTGCGCAAGCACCGGATGCTGATGGTGATGTGGAGCACCGACACCAACGATTACCTCAGACCCGGAGTACCCGCAATCGTGCGGCGTGCGCTGCGGGGGGCCAAGCCCGGGGCGATCATCCTCATGCACGACGCGGGCGGCGACCGCTCGGAGACCGTGGCGGCGCTGCCAAAGATCATCTCGGGCCTGCGCAGGCGTGGTTACAAGCTGGTCACGGTCCCGCGGCTGCTGCTTGACAACCCCGCGCCCGTGCACCAGAACGGGGTCTTGATTCAGATCCAGAGCGGCGCAGGCGTGGGCGCAGGCTAGTTGCTAGGGCTGCCGGCGGCACGGCAGCCGCCGGTTTGTACACGGCGAATCGGGTACATCGTCGATCAGAGGAGAAGGCCAGAGTGTCGGCGTCAGAAGATCAATTCGTTATCGGGGTCGATTACGGAACCCTGTCGGGCCGGGCCGTGGTCGTCCGGGCCAGTGACGGGGAAGAGCTCGGGTCCGGCCAGCTCGAGTTCCCCCATGGAGTGATCGACCGAGAACTGCCCGAGACCGGCGAGCGGCTGCCGGCGGCCTGGGCGCTCCAGGATCCCGAGGACTACATCGAGGTCCTCAAACGGGCGGTTCCCGAAGCGATCAAGGACGCCGGGGTCGACGCCGCGAACGTCGTCGGGGTCGGGATCGACTTCACGTCGTGCACGATTTTGCCCACCACCGGCGACGGCACGCCGCTGTGCCGGCTCGACGAGTTCCGCACACGGCCCCACGCCTACGTCAAGCTCTGGAAGCACCACGCCGCCCAGCCCCAGGCTGACCGTGTCACCGAGACAGCGGCCGAACGCGACGAGTCGTGGCTGAGCCGCTATGGGGGACGGATCTCCTCCGAGTGGGCGCTGGCCAAGGCGCTGCAGGTTCTCGACGAGGACCCCGACATCTACGAGCGGATGGACCGCTGGATCGAGGCGGGGGACTGGGTCGTCTGGCAGCTGTGTGGCGAAGAGGTGCGGAGCGCGTGCCCCGCGGGCTACAAGGCGATGTACCAGGAGGGGGCATACCCGAGCGAGGAGTACTTCACCGCGCTGGACCGCCGGCTCGCCGGCTTCGCGACCGAGAAGCTCTCCGCCTCACTCGCCGATCTCGGCAGCCGGGCCGGGTCGCTGACCGCGCAGGCCGCCGAGTGGACCGGACTCCCGGAGGGGATCGCCGTCGCCGTCGCCAACGTCGACGCCCACGTCACCGCCCCGGCCGCGCAGACGCTGGACCCCGGCCAGATGCTGCTCGTCATGGGGACGTCCAGCTGCCAGGTGATGGTCGCCGACGACGTCGTCGAGCTCCCGGGAATGTGCGGCGTTGTGAAGGGCGGCCTCGTCGCGGGCCGGTGGGGATACGAGGCCGGCCAGAGCGGGGTCGGGGACATCTTCGCGTGGTTTGTCGATCAGTGCGTGCCACCGGCCTACCACGAGGAGGCAAAGCGCCGCGAGATGAGCGTCCACGAGTACCTGACCTCGCTCGGCGCCGATCAGCGGGTTGGACAACACGGCCTCGTCGCGCTCGACTGGTGGAACGGCAATCGCTCGGTCCTCGTCGACCACGAGCTGACCGGGGTCCTCGTCGGACTCACCCTCTCCTCGCGCCCCGAGGACATCTACCGGGCCCTGATCGAGGCGACGGCCTTCGGCTCCCGCCGGATCATCGAGGGCTTCGAGGAGGCGGGGCTGGCCGTCGACGAGCTCGTGGCGGGAGGCGGGCTGCTCGCCAACAAGACGCTGATGCAGATCTACTGCGACATCGCCAACCGGCCGATCGGGGTGCTTGACTCGTCTGAGGGATCGGCGCTCGGCTCGGCCATCCATGCGGCGGTGGCGGCGGAGGTGTATGACGACGTCGCGGAGGCCTCCCGGCACATGGGCAAGCGGCGCGACCGGGTCTACACCCCCAACTCCCACGCCACCGAGGTCTACGACGACCTTTATCGAATCTATCGCCAACTGCACGACTGGTTCGGTAAAGACAACCGCGCGCTGATGCATGATCTGCAGACGGTGCGCGACCGGGTCCGCGACGAGGTGGACGCGTGACGGCCGCGGATGTGGACGCCGTCCGTCAGCGGGTCACCGAGCTGCACGCGGAGCTGACCCGTAACGGGCTCGTCGCCTGGACGACGGGCAACATCTCCGAGCGGGTCCCCGATTCCGACCTGATCGTGATCAAGCCCAGTGGTGTCTCCTACGCCGATCTCACTCCGGAGTCGATGGTCGTCGTGGATCTCGACGGCCATGTCGTCGAGGGCGACCTCGAACCCTCGAGTGACACCGCCACCCACGCCTACGTGTACCGCTCGATGGACCGCATCGGGGGCGTCGTTCACACCCACAGTCCCTACGCGACGGCGTGGGCCGCCCGCTGCGAGCCGATCCCGTGCGTGCTCACGGCGATGGCAGATGAGTTCGGCGGCGACATCCCGCTCGGACCGTTCGCCCGCATCGGCGGCGAGGAGATCGGCCAGGGGATCGTGGAGACGCTGCGGGATCGTCGCTCGGCCGCGGTGCTGATGCGCAGCCACGGCGTGTTCACGATCGGAGCCGACGCTCGCGAGGCGGTCAAGGCCGCCGTCATGTGCGAGGACGTCGCCCGGAGCGCGCTGCTGGCGCGATTGCTGGGGGATGTCGAGCGCTTGGACCAGGCGGACATCGACGCGCTTCACGACCGGTATCAGAACATCTACGGCCAGAAATAGGCCACCGGGCCGGGGGGAAAGGAGAACCAGCGATGACCGAGCAGACCACTAAGCCGGGAGAGGCCAAGGGGGGCTTTGCCAGTTCGTTCCGGTGGGATGTCATCCGCTCCACCCCGCGCTACGCCTACCTCGTGGCGTCGGTCGCGGCGATCGGGGGCATGCTCTTCGGCTACGACATCGGCGTCATTTCCGGCGCCGAGAACCTGCTCAAGTCGCAGTGGAATCTGAGCGCTGGGAGCGAAGAGCTTGCCGTCTCCGCCGTGCTCATCGGCGCGATCCTGGGCGGGATCGTCGGCGGCAAGCTCGCCGACCGCATCAGCCGCCGCTACGCGCTCCTCGCCCTCGCCGTCCTGTACTCGGTGGGCGCCGTCGCCACCGCCCTGTCGCCCGGCCTCGCTCTGTTCGTCGTCTTCCGGATCGCCGTTGGCGTCGCCGTGGGCGCCTCCTCGATGATCGTCCCCACCTACATCGCCGAGCTGGCGCCCCGCGAGATCCGCGGCGGCCTCGTGATCCTCCAGCAGCTGGCGATCTCCCTCGGCATCTTCCTCTCCTACATCCTCGACTACATCTTCTTCACCTCCGGCGCGGGCTGGCGGCCGATGTTCGCCGCGGCCGTGATCCCCGGGATCGCGCTCGCCGTCGGGATGATCTTCATGTCGCACACGCCGCGCTGGCTGGGGATGCAGGGCCGGTGGGACGAAGCCGAGCAGGTGATGGAGCGGGTCAATCCCGACGCGAAGGAGGAGGAGCTCGAGCAGCTGCGCGAGGACCTGGAGGAGACCAAGCGCAGCTCGTTCCGGGAGCTTCTCGCCCCGGGGATGCGCCTCGCCCTGGTCGCAGGGCTCGGCCTCGCGATCCTGCAGCAGTTCGTCGGCCCCAACACTGTCCTGTTCTACGGACCGACGATCTTCGGCTACGCCGGGATCTCGGCCGGATCAGGCGGGCTGCTGGCCGAGATCTGCGTCGGCGCGGTGCTGTTCGCGTGCGTGCTGCCGACGATCGTGCTTGTCGACATGGTGGGACGCAAGAAGCTGTTCTACTTTGGCCTGACCGGGATGGGAAGCATGCTCGTGCTCCTCGGTCTAGCCTTCGCCACCGGCGTCTCGGGGTGGGGAATCGGCGTGCTCGTGATCCTGCTCGTCTACATCGGTTGCTACTCGCTGAGCATCTCGCCCCTCTTCTGGCTGATGACCGCGGAGCTGTTTCCCAATCGCCTGCGCGGCGTCGGCGCCAGCAGCGCTACGGTGGCCAACTGGTCGGCCAACCTGCTGATCACCCTGACCTTCCTGACGGCGGTGAACGCGCTCGGCAAGGACGTGGTGTTCTGGATCTACGCCGGGTTCGCGGCGGTCGGGCTGGTGTTCGTGCGCTTCTGCGTCCCCGAGACCAAGGACCGCCCGCTCGAGGACATCGACGAGTACTGGACCCGGGGCCGGGAATGGCCCGACCATGCGGACTCTCAGAGCCAGGGCGAGCGCCGCACGCCGTCCCCCACCGCGGCCGCGTAGGCGGCGCCTGGAGCCAGGCCGGCTAGAGCCCTCGGGCGAGGTGATAGTAGGCCTGGTTCCAGCGCAGCTCGTTGGTGAACTGCGCCACCGACGTATCCTCGTCGATGACGAGGAGCTCGGCCCCGGCGATCAGCGCCAGGTCACGCAGCGCCTCCATGTCCAGCGCCATTGTGAACACGCTGTGATGTGAGCCGCCGGCCACCAGCCACGCCTCGGCTGCCGTGCTCAGGTTGGGCTTCGGGCGCCAGACGGCCCGGGCCACCGGCAGCTTGGGGAGGTCGGCGTCGGGAGCGACCACCTCCACCTCGTTGGCGACCAGTCGCAGCCGTCCGCCGACGTCAACCAGACAGACGACGATCGCCGGCCCCGGTGGTGCGGTGAACACGAGCCGGACCGGATCCTCCCGATCGCCGATCGCAAGCGGGTGAATCTCGCATGAGGGGCGGCCGGCGGCGATCGAGGGGCAGACCTCGAGCATGTGGGCGCCCAGCACCTTCGAGCCGCCCGGTCCCAGGTGGTAGACGTAGTCCTCCATGAACGAGGTCCCGCCGTCAAGCCCGGCGGCCATCACCTTCATCACTCGGAGCAGGGCCGCCGTCTTCCAGTCCCCCTCGGCACCGAAGCCGTAGCCGTCGGCCATCAACCGCTGGACCGCGATCCCCGGGAGCTGGCGCAGGGCGCCGAGGTCCTCGAAGGTGTCGGTGAACGCATGAGCGCCCAGCTCCTCCAGGAAGGCGCGGAGCCCGGCCTCGATCCGGGCCGCCTGCACCAGCGAGTCGCGTTGTGCTCCGCCCGCCCGCAGCTCGACGACGACGTCATAGCGCTCGTCGTAGTCGGTGACGACCTCGTCAACGGTGCTCTGGGGGACGTGAGCGATCGCGAGCGCCAATGGATCGACGCCATGGCCGTTGACCGAGATGCCCAGGGCCATTTGCGCTCCGACCTTGTCGCCCTCGGTGACCGCGACGTCGCGCATGTTGTCGCCGAAACGGGCGACGCGCAGGCGCCCTGACTCTCGCCAGCCGGCGGCCGCCCGCGCCCAGGTTCCGATCCGCCGTTGCACCAGGGGATCGGCCCAATGCCCGACGACCGTCTTGCGTGCCACGCGCATCCGGCTCTCGACGTAGCCGAACTCGCGGTCGCCGTGCGCTGACTGGTTGAGGTTCATGTAGTCCATGTCGATCTCGCCCCACGGGAGGTCGCGGTCGAACTGGGTATGCAGGTGCAGCAGGGGCTTGCGCAGCGCGGCAAGTCCGGCGATCCACATCCGCGCCGGAGAGAAGGTGTGCATCCAGGCGATCACGCCGATGCATTCCTCGTCCGCCCCGGCCTCGGTCACGGCGCGGCGAATCGACTCGGCATCGGTCAACGGCTCGCGGTCGAGGACCGCCATCGGGATCACGGCGCTCGCGTCGAGGGCGGCGGCGATCTGCCGGGCGTGCGCGTGCACCTGACTGAGGGTCTCCTCGCCGTAGAGGTGCTGACTGCCGGTGAGAAACCAGATCGCCGCCGGCGCGGCGGGATCGACTACCAACGCCGACCGCCGGTCACGCGGAACAGCGCCACGCCGTGTGCCGGAACATCCGCGCTGATGGCGCCGGAGGACTCGGTCCGCTCGTGCGTCCACAGGTCTCTGCGCAGGTAGCGGCGGCGGGGCGGAAGTCCGACCGCCGCCGCGCTGGTCGCGATGACCTCCGGCTGGCTGCTGGTGTTGAACAGACCGACGACCGCTTCACCCGGTCGCTCGAGCTTGGCGAACACCTGGTCGGCGGCGGTGTCGACGACGCGGGTCGCGTCGATGCCGTCCTGATCCACGGAGATGACCGCACGATTGCGCAGATAGGACAGGTCGGTGGGGTCAAGGTGGGTCAGGTCGGTGCCGAGGATCCACGTCGATGCGCCAAGCGCCCACAGGCTCATCTGGGTCTGACGCTCGGCAGGCGTCAACCCGTCATTGCTTCCGTTGCCCACCTCGATCGAGTCGTAGTCGTTGTCAGCACCGGGGCCGCCGTACGGAGCCCAGGCGGCGACCTGGTCAAAGCGGGTGGCGACCTTCGCCCAGCTGGTGAGGGGATAGCTGGTCGACGAGCAATAGCACTCGATATCGGAGCCGGTCCGCCACCCGTTCGAGTACTCCCGCCACACCGCGGCGTCGGCGATGTTCAGGCTGTTGGACAGCTCCAGGTGAATCAGACGTCCGGTCTGGACCAGGGCGTGCGACCAGGCCTTGACGTCCGGGATGTCGAAGCTGCCGACGCCGTCGAGCTTGACGTAATCGACGCCCCAGGAGGCGAACTCGTCGGCCCATGAGTCGATGAACGCTTGAGCGCCCGGCTTTGTGTAGTCGATACCGACCATGCCGTGGCAGTTGTAATTGTTCTCGGAAGTGGAAGTGGCGATGTCGTCGGCGTGGTATCGAGTGCCCTTGATCGCCGTGTTCTGCGCGACGGCCTGCTTCGAGATGCCCGGGGTGACGTAGAGGCCGAACTTGAGGCCGAGGTGGTGCACGTAGTCGGCGACCGCCGCGATCCCGTTGCGCGATCCCTGACTCGGGAAGTGGGTGGGATCGATGACCCAGCGCCCGTACTTGTCGACTTCAGGGCCTTGGGGGCCGGGGCACTGATACCAGAAGTCGTCGACGTTGACGTACCGATAGCCGGCGTCGGCCAGCCTGCTCGCCACCATCGCTGTGGCCTGTGCCTCGATGCCGGCGGCAGTGGGGTCCTTGCGCAGGAAACTCCAGCTGCTCCAGCCCATCGCCGGCCGCAGGCCGACCCCGTTGTCCTCCGCCATACCGGCTGACGCACTCACCAGCAGCAAAACGAACGTCATTGATACAGCCACCCCGGCCGCCGACAGGCGGCGAGCGAACGTCGACATCTGACTCCTCCTCCGACACGTGACACCATGTCCGCCGCTCTGAAGCCGTGAGCCCCAGACGGGGCCATCATACGCGGCGTGGCGCCTGTCTACGGCCTACCCGCGTGGGGAACGTCGACGGTCGTGGTCAGGAGGACCGCGTCGCGCGCTTGGCGCCGGTTGACCTCGAGGAAATCGGGCGCGGCGCAGAGCAACAGGACACGTCCGTCCTCGCCGCCGAGGGCGCAGGCGAAGCAGCCGAGTCCGTCCGGCGTTGGAATCTCGTCGACGATCGCGCCCCCGGGAGCGACGCGGATGCAGCGTCCCTGAGCCTCGTCGGCCGCCCAGATGTGACCTTCGGCATCGAGCGTGCATCCGTCCGGGCCGATGGTGATCTGCGGAAGCATCCGCTCCAACGGGGCGAGCTCGGGCGTCGGCGCCAGCTGCGCCCACACGCGACGGTCGGTCAGCGAGCGGTCGGCGCCGATCGTAAACGCGGTGTACCGGCAGCCGGTGGTCTCCCCCACGATGAGCGTGTTCCCGTCCGGCAGGATCACCGAGCCGTTGGGGAACATGAGCCCGTCGGCCGCGATACTCGCGGTGCCGTCGGGATCCACGCGCATCAGCGGCGCCAAGCGCGGATCGGCGAACGCCATCAGGTCAAAGCCAAAGCAGCCGACCCACGCGCGTCCGTGCGCGTCGACGACCATGTCGTTGAGCCAGCTGTCGGTGAACCCGCCGAGCTCGGCGTGAACCCTCATGCGTCCGTTCGGGTCGTGTCGCAGGACCCGCTGGTCCTTCATGGAGACGACGAGCATCGTCCCGTCAGCCAGCCACCCCAGGCCCGACGGCTGCCCTTCGACCTCCAGCATCGCTTCCGCGAGACCGTCTGCGCTCACGGCGTACACCGTGTGGCGATAGAAGTCTGAGACCCACCAGCGGCCGTCGTGCCAGCGCGGGCTCTCAAAGAACGCGCCGCCCTCAAGCAGCGGGGTC
The DNA here is from genome assembly GCA_963731395.1 of uncultured Solirubrobacteraceae bacterium. GTDB lineage: Bacteria > Actinomycetota > Thermoleophilia > Solirubrobacterales > Solirubrobacteraceae > Palsa-465. Next base: position 165,568 of record CAVSVH010000004.1, on the reverse strand, counting down.
AGCGACCGAGGTGGCATCCGCGAACCATATGCCACCTCGACGGCACACGTACAGGTCAGTCACGAGTCGGCAGCCGGTTCTCGGGAGGGGGAGGATGGCTAGCGCGCGCGACGGCGGGGCCCGGCGCGCCCCGGGCCGTAGCCGATCCAGCCGGCGCCGCGCTGCGGGGGGAGCGAGCCAAGGCCGCCGCCGGCCGGCAGGCTCTCGGGGTCACTCCCGACGCCAAGCAGGCTGCGCGTCAGCCGTTGTCCGCTGTCGAGCAGGTCGTCGAGCGCCCGCGACATGTGCGCGGCGGTGACGATGGTGTCAGCGGCGTTCTCATGCAGGGACTCGAGCATGGCGCGACGCAGCAGCTCCTTGAGAAACGACGCGGTGACACCGTCGGTTCGCTCGACGATCTCACGCATCTCCGCGTCCGAGAGCTGCAGGGCAATCGAGCGGCCATAGAGCGCGAGCAGCCGCCGGCGGGCATCCTCGTCGGGGAGATCGATCTCGACGGCGACATCGACCCGGCCGGGACGTGCCGCGAGCGCCGGTTCGAGCAGGTCGGCGCGATTGGTCGTCAGCACGAACAACAAGTCGGCATCCGCGGCAGCTCCGTCCATCGCGTCGAGCAGGTCGAACAGGACCGGGCTTGCTCCCGGGCCAAAGCTACGGTCCTCCGCGACCAGATCGACGTCCTCGAGGACGACAACGGCCGGCTGCAGGTCACGGGCGAGCTCGGCCGCCGGACCGATCACGCGCAGCGCCCGCCCCGTCAACACCAGGCGGGTGTAACCGGTCATCCGGCCGACCAGGTATCGCATCGTGTGGGTCTTTCCCGTGCCCGGCGGTCCGTACAGGAGCAGTCCGCGCTTGAGGTGCTGTCGCGCACGGAGCAGTGCCTCGCGGTGAGCGGCGACACCGAGCGCGTGACGCTCGACCTGGCCGAGCACCGTCTCGGGCAGCACGACGTCGTCTCGGGCGGTGGCCGGGATCTTGCCGAACTCGAGCGAGACGCCACCCATCGCGCTCGCACTGACATCCAGGACATGCCCGCGATAGACGTTGAGCCGGCTGCGCAGCTCGGCGAGCCGGGCGTGGACGCTCTGGGCTGCGTCGACCGACAGGCCCGCGACCTCGACCTCCAAGGAGGGATCGTGCTCTCCCGGACCGCTCACCATGACGACGTACCGGCCGGCCGCGTCGGTGACGAGCAGCACCGCCAGCTGCAGGCACGCCAGCGTCGAGCCCGGGCCGTTGGGTAGGTCCACCAGCGGCGGCGCCGACAGGCGCAGCGGGGGCATCGCCTCCCCAGTGACCAGCTGCTGGAGCGTGGCCGCCTGATAGTGCGGCGGCGTCGAGATGCCGCGCACGACGACCTCGCGACCCAGCTCCCGCGACCACGCGTCGAGCGCGGTTTGGAGATTGACGTGCTCGAACACCGGCAGCGAACGCGTCACCACCGACTGCTCGGATGCGCCCTCCCCGAGAAACGCTCCGACCAGGGCCGCCACCTCGTTGCGCTCCCGCGCACCGGCCTCGTCGGAATGCACCCATTCCAAGAACGATCGAAACGCCGCTGCGAAACGACGCGCCTCGGCATCTGATGCGCCCGACATCTCGCCAACCATATACGCCCCCTGCGCCGTGGATCAGACCCTCCACGACGCGCCGCCGGCCCAGGCGGGCGGCGTTCCTCGTGTGTCATCCTCGAGGGGTGCAGCGCGCGTACGCGTTCGGGCTGGTCGCCGAGGAGTATGAGCGGGGGCGTCCCAGCTATCCGTCGTCGGCGATCAGATGGCTGCTCGGCGACGAACCGCTGGACGTCGTCGACCTCGGTGCCGGCACCGGCAAGCTGACGTCGGCCCTGGTAGCGGCGGGGCACCGGGTGGTCGCGATCGAACCCCTGGTCCAGATGCGAGCGATCCTGTCCGAGCGGGTGCCGAGCGTCGACGTCGTCGCGGCGAGCGCGGAGAGCACGGGCCTGCCGGCGCGGAGCGCCGACGCGGTGGTCGCCGGGGCGGCTTTTCACTGGTTTGACCGCGCGCGCACCTTGCCCGAAATCACGCGGATCCTCCGTCCGTGCGGAACCCTGGGACTGCTCGGCAACGGCTTTGACACCTCGGCGTCGTGGGTGCGCCGCCTGCAGGAGATCCTCGGCGGACCGCGGCTCGGCCGACCCGGGCATTGGCCGAGCCCCGACGAGCTGCTCGCGTGGTTCGACGAGGCCGAGGACCGAGAGTTCGAACACGATCACTCCGTCGATCGCCAGCGCCTCCGCGACCTCGCGATGTCACGCAGCAGCGTCGCCCTGCTCCCACCGCGCCCGCGCCAGGCGCTCCTGGATCGGATCGACGCGCTGTGGGACGAGGAACCCGAGCTGCAGCGGGGTGAGCCGTTCACCCTGCGCTACCGCACCCGCGTGCGCCGCGCCCGCCGCCTCGGCGGGGAGCCGACCGTCTGACTCAGCCGGTGTCGCGTCGCGCCGACGTCGCGCGGCCGTCGAGCAGGATGGTCCAGGGTTCGATCGAGGTCACCGTGAGCATCCCGTTGGCGGTCCAGTTGTCCTCGGCCAGTCGGGCGCGCACGGCGGCCTCGGAGGAGGCACACACCGCGTGCAGGATCTCGCGACCAGAAGCGAGTGGGCCCCCGAGCACGATGAACCCGTCCTCGACCAGCTCGTCCATGAAGCGCGCGTGCTCGTCCCAGCCGGCCTGCTCGCGCAGGTCACGCGACCAATCCCACGGTCCTCCGCGCTGCAGCCGGACAGCGAAGAACATGCGTCAGCCGGCCCGTTCGGCGGCCATCAGCCCTCGCCGGGCGAAGACGGCCATGACGATCCCGGCCGCGGCCAGTCCGGCGAACGCGATCGCGACCTTGACCGGCGACCCCGCCAGCAGGCCACGGCCCGCCTCCAGTACCGGGGTCACCGGATTGAAGCTGGCGACGGCGTGAATCCAACCGGTGAGCAAGGACAGAGGGACGTACACGGGCGCCAGGAACAGGAGCACGAACACGGGCATCTGAATGAGGGCCCCGGCCTGTTCCGTGCGCAGGAACATCGCCAACCCGCAGGCCCAGAGCGCCGCGACGAGATTGAGCGCGACGCCGAGCGCCAGCAGGCCGATCAGCTGGACGCCGCTGCCGTCCACATTCATCCCCGCGATGAGCGCGGCGACGGTCACGACGGTGCCCGTGAGCACCCAGCGCAGCAGAGCGCCGACGGTGTAGCCGACGATGATGCCACCGCGCCGCGGCGCACTCAGCAGCAGCCGGCGGGCGAACCCCGAGTCGAAATCACGGGCGACCGCAAATCCCGTGAAGACACCGCCGAACGCCGCGGACTGCAGGAACACGAACACGAACTGAAACGACGTGTAGCCGGGGGGATAGTGAAAGTTGGGCACGTCGCCGATGCGCGACAGGCCCCCGGCGAACGCGATCAGGAAGAACAGCGGGAAGACGATCGAGGGCACGAGGATCGCCGGGTTGACGATCGTGTTGTGGATCGACCGCCAGGCGACACCCTGAACGACGCTGAGAAAGCGCTTCATCTCCGGGCCAGCCTCGTCTTCATCGCGGATCGCGAAAGTCCCAGCGAGATCACCAGGAGCGCGATCGCGAACCCGAACCCCAGTGCCAGCGCCCGGGCATCCCACCCGGTGATGACCAGGCTCCGCAGCCCCTCGAGGAGATACGAAATGGGGTTGTACGTCGCGACCTCCCGAAACCAACTGGCCTTGATCAGGTTGCGCGGCAGACTCGACGAGCTCAGGAACAGCGTCACGAACAGCAGCGGGAAGATCCCCTGCACAGCCTCACCGGTGCCGAACCGCAGCGCCAGGAACTCGCCGAGGCTGGCGAACGCGAACGAGATCAGGATCGAGAGGGCGAGGAGAACGAGCGCGCCGCCGACGCCGCTGACGAGCGTGACGCCCGTGGCGAGCCCGAAGAGCAGATAGATGACCGCCTGGATCACGCCCACCACGAGCGCGCCCCCGAGCTGGCCGACGAGCAGCGCCTCGCCGCGCAGCGGCGTCATCGCGAGCCGGTTCAGGAAGCCGCTCTCGATGTCGCGGGCGAGATCGACACCCGCCGTGATCGACACGAACATCGCTCCCTGGATGAAGGGCATGGCGATCAGGAAGTCGCGATAGTTGTCGGTTGGGAAGCCCGGAATGCGCGTCGCCGGACTGAGCGCCGAGCCGTTGATCGCGAAGAGGATCAACGGGAAGACCATCGGGAAGATCACGAGACCGCGTTGGCGCACCGTCCGAAGCACGGCACGTCGGGCGAGGGCAATGCTCTGGTCGGCGAAGCTCGCCGCCCTTGCGGAGCCCGCGGTGCCGACAGCGCTGCCGCTGGCGGTCGTGTCAACGGCCACGTCGCCTCCGGCCGCGTCGGCTCGGTTGCTCCGTCGTCTCGGTGGTCTCAGCCACGGGCCCACCTCCGGATCCCTCCAGCTTACGACCGGTCTTGGCCAGGAACACGTCGTCGAGCGAGGGCTGATGGAGCTGGAGGGTCTGGACGTGCAGATCGGCGCGATCGAGAATGCGGACGATCTCGGCCAGCTCGGCCTCGCCGCCCGGCAGCTGCACGGTGACGCTGCCACGGCCGTTGCGCCGCATCTCGCCGAACCCCGCCAGGAGCTCGCCGAGCCGATCCCCGGCGCCGGGATCGGCTGGCGTCACCTCGACGCTCGGGCTGCCGATCTCAGCCTTGAGCGCGGCCGGCGTGCCTTCGGCGACGATCGATCCGTGGTCGATGATCCCGATGCGGTCGGCCAGGATGTCGGCCTCCTCGAGATATTGGGTGGTGAGGAACACGGTCATGCCCTCGTCGTGGGCCAGCCGCGCCACCTCCTCCCACAACGCCGTCCGGCTCTGCACGTCGAGGCCGGTGGTCGGCTCATCGAGGAACAGGATTCTCGGCGAGTGCACGAGGGCGAGAGCAAGGTCCAGCCGGCGCTTCATGCCGCCCGAGTAGCCGCCGACGCGGCGGTCGGCCGCCTCGGTCAAGCCGACCCGCTCGAGCAGCGCCTGGGCACGCCGGCGCCGCTCGGCGCCGGGAAGGCCCTGGAGCGTGGCCTGCAGGATGAGGTGCTCCCGCCCGGTGAGGATCGCGTCGAGGGCGGCCTCCTGCAACGCGGCGCCAATCGTGGCGCGCACCTTCGCCCCCTGCGCAACGATGTCGTAGCCACCGACCGTCGCGTGTCCGCTGGTCGGCGGGAGCAGCGTCGTCAGCATCAACACCGTCGTCGACTTGCCGGCGCCATTGGGTCCGAGAAAGCCGTAGATCTCCCCCGGGGAGACGGCCAGGTCGATCCCGTCGACGGCCCGAGGTCCCTTTCGGAACTCCCGAACCAGGTTGTCCACCTCGATCGCGGCTTGTGGGTTCACGATTGTCAATCTAGCAACAGGTTGAGTTTGTCAACGATCGATAGTCTCAATAGAATGGAGGGCGTGGAGACGATCGCGGACACCGGCCAGGTGCAATCGCCGGCCGAGGTCTGGGAACTGTTTCGCACTCTCTTTGGACAGCACCGGCGGCGGTTTCTCATCGCCGCCGCTGAGCTCGACCTCCATCCGGCGCAGGCGGGAGCTCTGCTCCAACTCGACTCGCCGTTGCCGATGACCGAGCTCGCCGCGCTCCTGGCGTGCGACAATTCGAACGTCACCGGGCTCATCGATCGGCTCGAGGCGCGGGGATTCGTCGCCCGCCAGCCGAGCTCCCACGACCGGCGCGTGAAGCATGTTGTCCTGACCGCGGCGGGACGCCGGCTGCGCGAACGGATGCTGGCTCGCGTCGGGCGACCGACCCGGGGCTTCGAGCGTCTCTCCCCCGACGAGCAAAGTCAGCTGGGCGACCTCCTGCGCCGGGTGATCAGGAATGACGCGGCTTCGTAGCCCCCGGATCGCCTGACCGGACGTGACGTCAACGATTTGGCGTCACGACGGGGCGATCGGGGGATTCGGAGCTGAGCGGGCAATTCGGGGCGAGCGGGCGATTCGGTGCAACCGGTCACGTGTCCCGTGGCGCTTGCTCCGCGACGCCCGGCCCCCGGGAGCAGCGGGACAAGCGACGCCCCGCCGCTCGGCGCTCGTACCGAAACGCCCGGTCTCCGGCCCGTCGACCGCTGGTCCATCTCGTGGTTTGGCCCCGAGAGCCGATTTCATGGACCGACGGCGCCGATGGGCGGAGCCTCAGGGGTTATCTTCGGACGCATGCTGGTGTACTCCGCGACGAGTAACGGATCGCCGCAGGTGGCGTGGCAGCTGATGGCGCAACCCGCTCAGTGGCACCGATGGGCGCCCCACATCTGCGGGGCCCGTGGCCTGGGAACGCCGGAGGTCGAAAAGGGACGCTCTGGCTTCGTCGTGCTCGCTTCCGGGTTGCCGATCCCGGTGCGCATCACCGACAAGCAGCCGGTGCGATCGTGGGATTGGCGAGTTGGTGCGGTGAACATGCGCCACACGGTGCAGGAGCGGCCGGGAGGCTGCGAGGTGCGGGTCGAGCTGAGGGCGGCCGCCGCCGTCGAGCTCGCGCTTCGCGCGGGCTATGGGCCGGTGGTCGGACTGCTCGTCCGCAATCTGGCGCGGGTGACGGCGAACCGAACGTAGCCGGTCGCGAGACACACCGGTGGGACTCAGTCTGGGTTGCCGCGGGCGATCACGGTGGCGGCGTCGATGAGGTCGCCGCCCAGCCGTCGGGCGCCCAGCGCAACGCACAGCGCGTCTGATGCGCCGGGCCCGGCGACGACGAGCGGGGCTGTGCGTGCCAGCCCGCGCAGAGCGGCGGCCTCCGCTTCGAGCGGCTCCGGCTTGAAGCTGACCAGCGCCACCAGCGCGGGCTGAGTCTCCTCGGCGGTCCGCGTCAGCGTCAGGACCGGTGTATCGGCGCCGAGGAACAGGATCCGCCAGCCGCGGGAGCACAGCAGCAGGCCGAAGGCAAGCAGGGTGATGTCGTGCGCCTCCCCTGGCGCGCAGGCCAGTACGGCGAGCGGGCCCCGGCCGTGACTCCAGAGCCGCGCGAGCGAGAGCAAGCGCCCGCGGATCAGGTTGGTGGCGAAGTGCTCCTGGCTGATCCCGAGGGCGGGGTCTTGCTCCCAGATGCGTCCGACTCTGGTGAGGGTGGGGAGGATCACGTCGCGCAGGACGGCTTCCAGTCCGTACGCCGTCAGGATCTCGTCGAGCACGGCGTGCGCGCTCGGCTCGTCGTAGCGGTCGATGGCCGCCAGCAGACGCGCTGCGTATTCCCCGAGAACCCCCGTCCGGGCTGGCCCGTCGAGCGTGTCCGGAGGTCGTCGTCCGGGCTCGAGGGCGACGTGTGCGGCCTGAGCCGCCGACAGTCCGTCGTCGAGCGCGCGACGCATGCGGGCGACGCGTTCGACGTCCTCCTCCGAGTACAGACGGAATCCCCCGGGAGAGCGCACCGGCGACAGGAGGCCATAGCGCCGCTCCCAGGCGCGCAGCAGCGTCTCGTTCACCCCGACACGCCGCGCGAACTCTCCGATCCGCAGCGATCCGGTTCCTGTGGACATGGCAACACTATACGCATATTAGACAGAACCTTGACAAAAGGTCACGGGATCGCCTACGCTTGTCGAGATTTCGTATAGTTTTATGTCTAAGGATGGTTACGATGGAAAAGCTGCAAACGCTCGTCACCACGCGGCCGGAGGTCGGCGCTCGGGCGCTCATCCTCTTCGCGGCGTTTGTTTCGTTCGTCCTCTCGGTGGTCCTCTGGTTCGGAGGCGACCGGCAGCAGGGCATCTTCGTCGGTCTTTGGGTGCCGTCGATCCTCGCGCTCGGCGGGGTTGTGCTGCCCCGGAGCCAACGGTGAGTTCCCCAGGGTTGTTCCTCGCAGGTATCGCGGTCATGCTGATCGTCGTCGCCGCGCTCGCGCTGCTCGTCTACATGGCGGTGCTCGACGGGCGATATCACGCGGAGAAGCGCGCCGAAGAAGCGGAGCTGCCCGCCGATCCGGCTCCCGAGGCGGCGGTGACGGCATGACGGCGACGAGAACGCTGAAAGGAACCAAGGGGCTCCGAAACATCGTCGAGATGGCAGCGGACGCAGGGACTTTCACCACCTTGATCGCCGCCATCGACAGCGTCGGCCTGGCCGAGACGCTGACCGGCGACGGGCCGTTCACGATGTTCGCTCCCAGCGACGAGGCGTTCGCCCGGCTTCCCGACGGGACCGTCGAGGCGCTGCACGCCGAGCCCGACAAGCTGATCGAGGTGCTGACCTACCATGTCGTGCCGGGGCGCGTCACCGCCGCCCAGGTGCTGGCGCTGAACACGGCGCCGACGATGCAGGGTGAGGCCCTGCTGGTGTCGGTCGACGGCAGCCTGCGGGTCGACACGGCCTGCATCGTCGACGCCGACGCCGAAGCCTCGAACGGCATCATCCACGTCATCGACCGAGTGCTGTTGCCCGCGGCCATCTAGCCCCCCAGCGCCTCGGGCAGGCGGTCCTCCATGCGATTCGAAAGTAAACCCTTGACAGATTCTCCTTATCAGCAACCACCCGTCGTCGGCGGGAACCGCGGCACGAGAACCGCCCGCCTGGGACGGGTCGCCGCCGGGGGGGCGATGCGCTGGGCGGGCGATCGTCTCGATACGCGCGGGACCGCCGATGACCGGAGGCGACGCCGGGGAGATCGGATCGTCGCCACGATCGACGCGCTCGTCGATCAGCTCGCGGTGATGCGCGGCGCCGCCATGAAGGCCGGCCAGGTGCTGTCGACCGTCGAGTTCCCCGGTCTCGACGACGAACAGGCGGCGCACCTGCAGGCGCGCCTGGCGTCGCTGCGCGACAACGTGCCGCCAGTCAACTGGTCGCAGATGCGCAGGGTACTCGCCGCCGATTGGGGGGAACCTCCAGAACGGGTTCTGGAGCACATCGATCCCGTGGCGGCGGCGGCGGCCAGCATCGGCCAGGTCTACCGGGGGCGCACGCACGAAGGTCGTGAGGTCGCGATCAAGGTTCAGTATCCGGGGATCGCCGAGTCGGTGGAGTCCGACATGCGCAATCTCCTCCTGCTGTCGCCGCTGCTACGCCAGCTCATGCCGGGACTCGATGTCAAGAGCGTCCTCGCGGAGGTGCGCGAGCGGATCGTGGAGGAGTGCGACTACGAGCTGGAGGCGATCAACCACCGGTGCATCGAGCGGTTCTGGCGCGGGCATCCCTTCATCCTCGTTCCCGGGGTCGACACCGAGCTCAGCCGCCGGCGGGTCCTGGTCACCGAGTGGGTCGACGGCATGAGCTTCGGCGACGTCACCCAGCAGCCCGATGCCGTCCGGGATCGCTATGCCGAGATCGTCTATCGCTTCTTCTACGGGTCGGCGCTCGAGGTTGGCGTTGCGCTCGGAGACCCGCATCCGGGGAACTACCTGCTCTGTCCCGACGGCCACGTCGGCTTCTTTGACTTCGGGATGATGCGGCGTCTGGCCCCGAGTTACCTCCGACGCGAGGCGCTGATCGGAAAAGGGGTGCGCGAGGGCGACGTCGCCGCCATCGTATCCGGCATGCGCGAGCTCGGTTACCTCCCGGGTGCGCCGGCCGACTGGGATGGCGAGCTGCTCCTGGACTACATGCGCGAGGTGTCGTGGTGGCTGCAGGCCGAGGAGGCCGTGCGGCTGGCGCCCGAGGATCTGTGGCGCAGCACTGAGGTCCTGCGCGAGCCGGGCGCCCGGCCCCAGATCGACCAGCTGCGGCGGATGACGCTGCCTGCCGAGGCACTGCTCCTGAGGCGGATGGAAGGGCTCCTGTTCCAGACCGCGGCGACGATGCGGGCCAGCGTCCCATGGGGCGCGCTCCTGCGCGAACTGGTCGAGGGGGCCGAGCCGGTCGGAGCACTTGGCGCCCAGCACGCGGCCTGGCTGGCCATCCGCCCCGGAGGGTCTCGCCGCCGCGATCCAGAGCCTCGATGAGCCACCGAGTGCTTGTCACCGGCGCGACTGGCTTCATTGGAGGCCGCCTTGCCGAAGCTCTGGCGCGGTCGGGGCTCGAGGTGCGTTGCCTGGTGCGTAGCCGCGCCGGAGCGCGCGCGCGAGCGCTCGAGCGTGCCGGGTTCGATCTGCACGAGGGCGACGTGCTCCGTCCGGAGACGCTGCGCGGCATGGGGACGAGCGTCGACGTTGCCTACTACCTGATCCACTCGATGGGTCGCGGCGGGCCGCGAGAGTTCGCCGCCAGCGAGCGCACGGCCGCGGCCGCGTTCGCCCGCACCGCGCGCGCCGAGGGGATTGAGCGCATCGTCTACCTCGGCGGCCTGGGGGAGCGCCCGCACTCCCAGCACCTGCGCAGCCGCCATGAAACCGCGCTGGCGCTGCGAGAGCACGGCCCGCCGCTGACCTACTTCCGCGCGGGGATGGTCGTCGGACCGGAGAGCGAGTCCTACCGGACGCTGCGCTACCTCGTGCAGCGCCTGCCGGCGATGATCGCGCCCGCATGGCTGGCAAACCGGACTCAGCCGATTTCGATCGGGGACACCGTGAGCTACCTGACCCAAGCGCTGTCGGTGGCGCAGTCAGCCGGCCGAGAGATCCAGATCGGCGGGCCCGACGTGCTCACCTACGGCGAGATGCTCGACCGGATGGCGGAGGTCCTCGGCATTCGGCGGCGCCCGCGGATCCCCGTGCCGCTGATCACGCCCTGGCTCTCATCGCTCTGGATCGGGCTCGTCACCCCGGTCGATGCCGGCGTCGCCCGGCCGTTGATCGAGGGACTCTCCGTGCCCACCTTCGTCACCGACCCCTCCGGCATGCACCTGTTCGACGTCGAGCCGATCGACTTCGAGCGAGCGCTGCGTGCGGCCGTCGCCGAAGACCCCGAGCTCACCCTCAGGGCCCCGTCACTGGACCGCGGCCGGTGACGCCGGCGAGCGCAGGCGGCGCAAGACGGCCGCGGCCGTCCGTTCGCCGCTGAACATCGCGCCCTGCAGCGACGCGGTGTCGCGATGATCGCCGCACACGAACAGCCCGTCGCCGAGGTCGACCCGGCGGCGCGGATCCAGCGGCGGGGTTTGGCTTGGCTGCCCGTGATCGATCACGTCCGTGCGGAGATGCTCGAGGTCCCCGGTGCTCGCCCCGAACCAGCGGGCCAGCTGCTCATGCACGCGGCCGGCCAGGTTCGGCCCGAGCGCCGGCGGACCCGGCACCGCCGCGGCGATCAGCGCCCGGCCGGAGGGTGCGTAGGACGGCTGGACCTCGCTCATGACGACGACATTGAGCGCCGGTCCGGTCCCCTCGCCGTCGAGGATGAGGAAGGGGCCGGGCAACGGGACGGCCGCCGCTGCGAACCAGCAGCAGGCCGCGGGACGTGAGCCGGGATCGGGCACGCGATCTCCGAGCAGCCGGTGTGCGGACGGACCATCGGTCGCGACGACGACCGCTCGCGCGCTGATTCGTTCGCCACTCTGAAGTGCCACCGCGCCCGGCGCGACCGCCGCGACCATCGACCCCACACGGACGCAATCGTCGGGAAGCGCCGCGGCCAGCCGTGCGGGAACGGTCCCGATGCCCCTCTGCGGCAGGCCGGTGGCGCCGACGACGAGCATCCGCAGGATGATGTCGAAGCGGCGCGAGGACACCTCGAGCTCGGGGTCGAGCTGGATGCCCGCGAACAGCGGCCGCCAGAAGGCGCTGACAAACGCATCGGACAGCCCCGCCTCGGCGAGCCGGCGCGCGGTGCTCATATCGGGCCGGTGCAGGAGCGCGCGCGCCGGCCCGGCGCGCACGTTCAGGACGAGACGAGCGGCGCGCAGCTTGTCCGCGAGCGACCCGATCGGGGACAGCAGCGTTCGCGGCAGGTCCCAGGGACGGCGCCGAGGATCGCTCACCCGGTGCATGCCCGTGGCGGTGCGAACGACCGCACCGGGCGCGAAGTGGCCGAGACCAAGCGCCTCGATGTCGATGCGCTTGTGCACTTGGGGGTATGCGGTCAGCAGGATCTGGAACCCCCGATCGAGGAGGAAGCCGTCGATCGAATCGGTGCGCACGCGCCCGCCGGGCTGGTCTGAGGCTTCGTAGACGGTGCACTCGACGCCCGCCCGGGTCAGGTCCTGTGCGCACACGAGGCCGGCAGCGCCCGCCCCCACGATCGCCACGTCGGTCATCCGCCACCGTCAGTGAGCGTCTGCGCCATCCGCCGAGCGATCATAGCCGCGGCGCTCGCAACGACCGACGCCCACTCAAGCCCTGGTCGCTGGCGGATCCAGCCGCAACTTGCAGGTTGCACGACTGTCGGCGGTGTGAGCGTTCCGGCGTTGACGTCCGCGAGCGAGCTCGTCAGGCGGCGTGTCTACGAACGCGGCGATCTCGGCGAGCGTCGCGGGGTCGGCCTCGAGGTGCGGGACGTGCGCGACGCCGTCGAGCAGCCTGAGTCGAGCACCGGGAATCATCTTGGCCGCCGGCCTGGCGATCGCTTGGATCTCCTCGGCATCGAGCTGACCGATCATCACCAGCGTGGGTACGGCAATCTCACCGAGGCGGGGCCACGCGTCTGCGAGCTCGGCCTGTTCGCCGGGGTCTTCGGCGTGCAGCGCCCGGCGGTTCATGTCGAGAAAGAGCTCGCGGGTCGGTCCGCTGACGCGGCCCTCCGGTTGGCTGGGGCCGTCAAGCCACATCCAGGCCTCGAGCCGGGCGATCTCGTCGAGGTCACCGGCGCAATCGGCCTCCTCGATCCGGGCGTTGAGCTCAGCGGTGGGCCCCTCCTCGAGGTCGGGATACGGGGCGCCCCGTATCGCAGCGCCGATGAGCACCAGCCCCGCCACCCGGTCAGGGTGCGCGAGAGTCAGATCGACGGCCGTCTGGCCACCCATCGAGCAGGCGACGACGATAGGGCGCTCAATGCCGGCCGCGTCCAAGACCGCGACAGCGTCACTGACGGGCGACCAGCCATCCTCGAGCTCACAGACCGTTTCGCCAAAGCCCCGCGCGTCAAAGGTGACGCAGCGATGACGCGATCTCAAGCGTCCGACGACGTGGTGCCAGCTACGTCGATCGTTGACGCCGGCGTGAATCAGCAGAACATCAGCGCCGTCCTGCACAGCGGTGCTCTCATAGGCAAGCCGAGCACGTCCGGAGCTCGCGAACATCCACGCAGGCTAACGGCCGTCCTCTCCCCATCGAACTGCATGAGCCAGAAGCGATGCCTGGCGCCGGGTCGGTCCGACGGCGAGTCGAGCCAGATCTCCAGGTTGGCGGTGGGAGCGACCGGTCAGCCGTCGACCGCCGACAGGAGATTGCGCATCTCGGCGGCGTTACGGACCCCGTAGTCCTGGTAGCAGTTGTTCATCAGGAGGTGCGTTTCGCGCGCCTCCGACGCCGGCGCACGGATCTGCTCTGCCAGCTCAGCAAGCTCCGGCTCGGAGTAGAGGTACCGAAATCGCTCGGCCGCCGATCGCGCGCCCCCGGCCCATGTCGCGTCGGCTCGTCCGTGAAAGCGGATCACCAGCAGCTCGGGATTGGTCACGGCGAACAGGCGGGGAATGGCCGACACCTCGGGCGCGTCGACGCCGACGAAGATGAGGTCGTGATCCTCCAGCAGCGCCAGCGTGCGCTCGCGATCGCGCTCTTGCGCCACCCAGCGGGACGAGCGCAGCTCGACGCAGATGCGGTAATCCGGCAGTCGCTCGCGGAGGGTTTCGAGCTCCCTGCGGTTCTGAGAGCGAGGTCCGAACCACGGGGGGTACTGAAACAAGACCGCCCCGAGCCTGCCGGCATCGTGCAACGGCCGCAGCGCGTGATCAAACCGAGACCATGCCTCGCCCAGCGCCTCGCTGCTGAGATGCGCCGCGTAGATGTTGCGCTTCTCGAGCAGGTCGGCGGGGAGATCGTCGCGGAGATCCCGCCACAGGCTCTGCGGACGGGTGGGATGGCCGGTGAGCAGCGAGTAGGCCTTGACGTTGAAGCGAAACCCGGGAGGAGTGCGCTGCGCCCAGAGATGGGCCTGACGTTCAGCCGGCGGCGCATAGTAGGTCGAGTCGATTTCGGCGATTGGGAAGTGCTCGGCGTAAAAGCGCAGGCGATCTTCAGCCGACATCGTCCGTTGCGGGTACCAGTCGGTCTCCCGGACGAGGGTCCGGTCCGCCCACGAGCATGTCCCACAGAGAACTCGTGAGCCGTGGATGCGGACCTCGGAGCCGAGCTGCGGCGCGTCGGGCATGGGGCGACATTAGACGTGTCGACCGCCCCCCAGCCTCGGCGATCAGGATCGCGGCCGGTGCGCGAGTCTCTGAGCGAGAGCGATGTGGGCGGTGATCAGCTCGGCGACCAGTTCGGCGTTGCCACGCTCGATTGCAGAGGCGATTGCGCGATGATCGGCCAGGAAGTCAGCCACGAGCGCGGGGTCGCGCGCCAGCGATGCCGCCGTGATGCGCTGCTGGCGGTCCCGTAGGGCATCGTGTTGGCGCGTGAGGATCGCGTTCCCGTGAGCGGCGACGATGGCGTGATGAAACTCGCGGTCGGCGAGCGTGAAATCACGGCCGCCGTCTCGGACAATCGTTTCCTGCTTGGCCAGCGCCGCATTCAGCGCCGTCGCCGGCGCGGACCCGGAGGTCGCGGCACTCACGGCGCAATGCGTCTCGATCAACAGCCGCGCCTCGAGGACGTCCTGCGCTTCGGTCGCAGAGATCGGGCGCACGAGAGCCCCGCGCCGCGGATACAGCTCCAGCAGGTCTTCGCTCTCCAGCTGCGAGAACGCGTGTCGCACCGGGGTGCGGCTGATGCCGAGTTGCCGAGCGACCTCGTTCTCGCTGAGCAGGGTTCCTCCCGCGTAGCGCCCATCGAGCAGGCGTTCCTTGACATACGCGTACGCCCGGTCCGCCGCGGTGGCGGGGCGCGCGGGCGATGACCGATCGAGCTCCGTAGTCATTCCTGGCCATCTTAGAGCACAGTTGGGATACAAGCTGTATCCCAGGTGCGATACAGTGTCTGCGGAAGGCACCGCAGACACCTTCGAAAGGAGCCACCCGATGCCCTTGAGGATCGGCACGTCAATCAGGCGCGCACTGCGCCAGCCGGCCAGTCCGGCACCGGACGCACTGCATTTCCATGTCGGCTACGACGGCCGGCCGTTCGTGTGCGATATCGCCACGTGCGAGTCGCCGGCCCTGACGCTCCACGACGTCCAAACCCAACGCACCGCGGGAGGGTCACGATGATCTCCACATCGGCAACGAAACTCGAGCCCGTCCGTCCCGAGGACGGCAGCCTGGGCGACCTCGATCCGCGGCGGCGGGCGCGGCGACTTGCGGCCGCCGGCGTTCGCATCGAGCGCGGCCGCGCACTGGAGCACCTTGTCCACCTGCCCGACGGCAGAATCGAACGCCGCCGCACGTTCCGGTCAGCCGAACGCACCGCCCACACCTTCCTTGATCGTCAGGATCACCAGGGCTGAGTCGCAGCCGCCGGCGGTGGCTCAGGCAGGGCGGCCGCCGGCGGCGCGCCGAGCGCGTCGCAGCTTAGTGGCCACTTAGCTCACGACCGGGGACCGACGAGCGCCAGCAGGCGGTCGGCCTGCTCGGCGCCGGCCACGGGGAGGAGACCGGGGTCGAGCAGCCCGATCTGGACGAGCACCGACGCCTGATCCCAGTAGATGTGCTCATAGGCGACCTTGTCACGGTCGAATCCCATCACCACGACCGTCGGGATCCGGACATGGCGGCCGGTCGGAGCGACACCGGGAAGCAGCCACGGCAGCTCGCTGTCATGGGTGAACTCCAAGACGAACTCGTCGATGACCCGTTGGTCAGAGACGGTTCGCGCGATCGGGTGCAGCACCGCGTCCGCGGGAGTGTGATCGATGAACTCGGTCGCGTAGAAGTGGCGCACCGCCTCACCGCCGCCGGCGCCGGCGAGGGACGGGACGTGCCACACGTACGGCTCGTCGACCATCGTCCGCATCGTCGCGTCGAGATCCTTGGTGACGAATTCGCTGGACACATGCTCATCGAAGATCGCGCTCAGATCACCCATCGCCCACCCGCCTCTCGTCGATCGACCCCGATGTCCGACCCGCGTCGTCCATCCCGGGGTGAGCGACGATACCCGCTGCCCGGTGGGACTAGCTAGCTAGCTAGCAGTCCTTGAGGTGGTCGGCGTGGAGCCACGCGAGGGTCGCCTCGAGGCCGGCCGCGTAGCCGACCCGCGGCTCCCAGCCGAGCAGCTCCCGCGCTTTGCGATTGCTGAAGTCCTGGTTTCTGCCCAGGACGTGGACCGCCTGGCGGGACAGCAACGGCGGCGTGTGCAGGCGCGTCGTGCGCCGCAGCAGACGGTACCCGTGCTCGAGCGAGAACCCGATCCCGTGGGCCATCCAGTAGGGCAGGCTCCACCGAACCTCGGGGCACCCGAGGCCGGCGGCCAACCCATCGGTGAACTGCTTCCAGGTGACGTCGAGGCCGTCGCTGACGTTGAACGCCTCGCCCGACGCGGCGTGGTGACCAAGGGCCACGATCGCGGCGTCGATCAGGTTGTCGACGTAGCAGAGACCCGCGATCGCGCGGCCGTGGTCGACGAGCAGCATGTTCCCGTTGCGTATCGCGCGCGATATGTCGCCGACGACCTCGGTGCAGCGGGGTCCGTAGACGGTGGACGGGCGCAGGATGACCGCGTCGAGTCCGTGACCACGCCTCGCGCGGCAGACCTCGGCTTCCGCGGCGCGCTTGGTCTCCGCGTACCAGTTGGCAAACCGCGACGCCCGGTGTGACTCGCCGATCGCGACGCCACCGGGGTAGCCGTAGATGTCGGTGGTGCTGAAATGGACAAAGCGACGGACGGAGGCGTCGACGGAAGCGCGGAGCACGTTCGTCGTCCCGGCGACGTTGACACGGGTGATCTCATCGGTCGTCGCCCAATCCGAGACCAGTGCGCCGCAGTGCAGGACATAGCCGCAGCCCGCCGCTGCGCGAGCGAGTGAGCGAGGGCTCGTCAGGTCGCCGTCGGCGATCTCGACGTCGAGAGTCTCCAGCAGCGACGTGTCGCTGGTGGATCTGGCCAGGCAGCGCACCTGGTGGCCCTCCTGCACGAGTCGTTGGGCGAGGTGACCCCCGATGAACCCTGTGGCGCCGGTGACGAGGCAGACATCGCCTCGGGATGGGTCGGTCGCCGGGCCACGGAACGGCGACACGCCGGCCACCACGTTGGCGTTGCCGTTAGCTGCGACGAAGCCGTTGCCGTCTGCGGGCGTCGTGCCGCGACCGGCGCGCCGGCGGATTGTCGCGGTGGCGATCTCACGCACCACCGCCCAGTTCTTGCTCGCTGCGCCATGCAGGTCGGCCAGCACCATGTCGAGCGCGTCCAGGAAGTGGCTGACCTCGCCCTCTGACAGCGTCAGTGGTGGGAGCAGCTTGATGACGTCGTTCTTGCCGGCCGCCATCGTGATCACGCCGTGGTCCCGGTGCAGCGGGATCACCACAAGCTGTGGGAACAGCCCGTCGGAGGCGAGGTGGATCAGCTGCCAGTTCAGCCAAGCGACGGGTGCGTCGGGCGCCTGTAGCTCGATCCCCACCATCAGTCCCCGGCCACGAACCTCCTTGATCATCTCGTAGCGGGCGTGCAGCTCGGCCAGACCGTCGTGTAGAAGCGCACCCACCCGCTCGGCCCGATCGACGAGCTGGTCACGTTCGATGATCCGCAGGGTCGCCAGGCCCGCCGCCATCGACAGGCGGTTGCGGCCAAACGTCGACTGATGAACGTAGGAGCGCTCGAGCGTTCCCACTGCCCGCTGGAAGATCTCGCGCCTCGTCACCATGGCGGCAACGGGCATGTAGCCGCCGCTGAGCGCCTTGCCGACGAGGACGACATCCGGCTCGAGTCCCCAATGCTCGAGCGCGAACCACCGCCCCGTCCGTCCCAGACCGGTCTGGATCTCGTCAGCCACGAACAGCGTGCCGTAGCGACGGCACAGCGCCTGGGCCGCCGGGAGATAGTCGTCGTCGGGGAGCGTCACCTCGCGACCCTGGATCGGCTCGACGATGAAGGCGGCGACGTCGTTGGCGCGCAACTGCTCCTCCAGCCGGGCGAGATTGCCGTAGGGCACCCGCTCGCAGCCAGGCAGCAGCGGGCCGAAGCCGGCCTTGAGGAAATCGTCGCCGACAAGCGACAGTGGCCCCAGGGTGACCCCGTGAAAGCTCGAGTCGCACGAGATCAAGCGCGGCCGTCGTGTCGCCGCCCGGGCGAACTTCATCGCGGCGTCGACCGCCTCGGCGCCGGTGCTGGCGAAGGACACGGCATCGAGGGCCGCCGGCAACCGGCGCGTCAACTCGGCGGCGAGCATCCCGGCCAGAGCCGAATAGTGGATCTGCACTCCGTCCACGAGGTCGGCGGCGAGCGTGGCCTGAAGGACCTCGCGAACGTCGGGATGGTTGTGGCCCAGGCTGGCGAAGCCCTCGCCGGTGTGGAAGTCCAGGTAGGTGCGTCCCGCAGCGTCGTGAAGATACGACCCTCGGGCCGAGGTGTAGTGCCGGTCGAAGCCGAGAATGCTCAGCATGTCGACGAGCGACGAGTCGAGATGGCGTGCGGCGAGCGTCAGGGTCTCGTCTGCCCGCGCCCTCGCTTCATCGACGATCCCGAGGGAGTCGCCGATGGTGGCGGGGTGCGGGGGCAACTCGGTCACGGTCGGCGGCGGAGACTACGCGAGCGCGCGCCGTGGGAGCCCGATGTGGCCGTCGGTCTGTGGCGGATGCGCCCGCTCGTGCTAGGAATTGCTCATCGACCGCACGCACCTGAGGAGCCTGCCGTGTCTGACTACCTGAGCCTCCCCTCCGACCTTCCTGCCCCCCAGGACGACGGAGCTGCCGATCATCTCCCGGGCAGTGCGATGCCGCACATCGAGCTGCCGAGCACGGGAGGTGGCGTCGTGGCGCTCGACCGGCTGGGGTCCGGCCGCATCGTTCTGTACATCTATCCCCTCAGCGGGCAACCTGGCGTCGACTTACCCGAGGGGTGGAACGAGATCCCCGGCGCCCGAGGATGCACCCCCGAGGCGTGTGGCTTTCGCGATCACCATGCTGAGCTGCTGGCGGCTGGTGCGAGCGCCGTGTTTGGGCTGTCGTCCCAGGACACCGACTACCAAGCCGAGCTCGCCGATCGTCTAGGCCTCCCGTTCCGGCTTCTCTCGGATTCGAGGCTCGAGCTTGTTGATGCCCTCGCGCTGCCGACGTTCACGACCGACGGGCGGCGGCTGCACAGCCGCCTCACGCTGATCATCGCCGGCGGACGAATCGAGCACGCCTTCTATCCCATCTTCCCGCCCAATGAGCACGCGGCGGAGGTCCTGCAATGGCTCTCGGCGCATCCGTCGTCTCGCTGAGCCGACGCAACAGTCGGACCTGAGGACGAGCGGACCTGGGGAACCGAGGGGGGTGGCCAATCTGAGTTAGCCACCCCCCTTGATCCAATGCCCCCTTCCTGCCCCCAAATCCCTTCGCGACCAGGATCCCAATCCGAGGCTCGCTAGGCAGGGGAACTTGCTCGCAGACCGGTGGGGAGTTTTGCCCCCATCGACTCCTCTCGGCGAAGGCGGTCCGCGGCCGCCACGGCGTCGCGGCGAGAGTGCACGCCGAGCTTTCGCAGCACGCTCTTGACATGGCTGTAGACGGTGGCGGGAGACAGCACCAGATGCTCGGCGATGTGTGGGGTCGTAGCGCCCTGTCCGAGCAGCTCGACGATCTCCCATTCGCGCGTCGTCAGGCGGCTGTGCAACGGTCGCCAGCCGTCGGAGGGAATCCCGCGGACAAGCTCCAGCAGGGGATTGAGCAACCGCGGGGAGACGACCGCCTCGCCGTCGGCGGCCCGCACGACGAGGCGCGCCAGCTCGTCCGGCTCGACGTCCTTGTCGATGTGGCCGACGGCGCCTGCCCGCAGGGATGCCAGCGCCGACGGCTCGTCATCGCTGGAGATCGTCACGACCCTGCTCATCGGTGCGGACTGCCCCACCGCGGCGACCAGCGGGAGGCCGCCGCCGGGCGGCAGCCCCGTGTCGATGATCACCACGTCCGGGTGGTAGTGGCGCACGAGCTCGAGCGCACTTCGACCGTCGCCGGCACTGAGGACGATCGCGACCCGCTCAACCGCATACAGCGCCATGCGCATCATCGACCGGGCGAGACCGTCCTGATCGGCGATCAGCACTCGCAGGCGCTGATCTCCGACGGTGAGCGACGGATCCGGCGCCCGACCGTGCGGCACGATTGCTTGGACCGTCATCGGTGCGCTCCTTCCCACTCGTCCGCACCCTGAGCGTGTCCGAGCTGGTCGGCTCGCTGGTAGGCGGCGACGGCTGCGGTGATGTCGCCGCGCTCTTCGAGGGCGACGGCGAGGTTGAACGCGCCGATGGCGTCGCCGCGTTGGTCGGCGCGCCGGTAGGCGGCCGCGGCGGCTGTCCAGTCGCCTTGGCGTTCGAGCAGCAGGCCGAGGTTAGACGCGGCAGGGCCGTGTCCGAGCTGGTCGGCTCGCTGGTAGGCGGCCAGGGCGGCGGTGATGTCGCCGCGCTCTTCGAGGGCGACGGCGAGGTTGAACGCGCCGTCGGCGTCGCCGCGTTGGTCGGCGCGCCGGTAGGCGGCCGCGGCGGCTGTCCAGTCGCCTTGGCGTTCGAGCAGCAGGCCGAGGTTAGACGCGGCAGGGCCGTGTCCGAGCTGGTCGGCTCGCTGGTAGGCGGCCACGGCGGCGGTGATGTCGCCGCGCTCCTCGAGAGCGACCGCCAGGTTGAACTCTCGTTCGCCTCGGATGTCGCGCCGATCGCTGCGTCGACGGGTGAGCCACGTCGCCGCCAGTCCAAGAACGGCGATCAGGCCGATCAACGCTCCGGCCAGATCAAGCGAGGACCAGCTCGTTGCACGATGAACCGGTGCCGCCTCGCCGTGACGGGGCGTGACCGCACGTTGGGACCTGTGCGGACTGCGCTCGCTTCGCGCGTGCGGCTCGCGCCGGCTCCGGTGTCGCGAGACGACTCGATCCAGAGGCCGAGCGGTCGACGTGCGCCGGCGCCGGCTCGTCAGATCGGCGAGCGTCCGTGCATCGGCGACTCCGTCGATTCGCAGGCCGTGTGCCGCCTGATAGCGGCGGACGGCCTGCTCAGTGCGTGGCCCATAGCGACCGTCGATCTGCCCCGGGGAGTCTCCGGCTCGCGCCAGTTGGCGCTGCAGCGAGCGCACCCGCCTCGAGCCGTGTTCCCCGAAACCCTGACCGGGATACACGACGCGTGGGCGTCCGCTCAGGACACCGAGCGTGATGGGGCCGGCGATTCCGTCGACCTGCAGGCCGTGTGCGGCCTGGTAGCGGCGGACGGCCTGCTCGGTGCGCGGCCCATAGCGACCGTCGATCGGGCCGGGGGCGTCTCCGGCGCGCGCCAGGCAACCCTGTAACCATCGCACGCGGGGAGAGCCGTCGTGGCTGGCGTCGCCGGTTCCCGGCGCCACCATTCCGGCACTGTGCACGAGAGCCGGTGTGTTATGCCCGCACGCCAGCACAGGCCGTGTCTGTCGATGTTCATGAGATTTTGCTGCCAGCGCTGAAGCCGGCACCGCACCAATGAGAAGTGCGCTTGCTGCCATCAATGTGAATAGGCGCTTGGCGGATGAGACGGCGTCAGGCAGGAGCCCCTGAACCTCGGGGCCAGCCTGCTCGTCGGCGCCGCGCGGGGCGCTTGCGAGAGACGCGCAACTCTCCGACCACGCCCGCTGTGAGCGTGTCACGAGTCGTTCTCCTAATGCTTGCTAGAGGAGGCGCACGCTGGCCCGGAGGCTCGGCTGCGCCAGGATCTGGGAGACCGACTCGGTCTTAGCCAGGGCGCTCTAGCAGGACAACGAACAGCTGCGGCGCGCGTGAGGCTCCGAAGGTCCGAAGCGTCGCGATCACGCGCGGCACGAACAGGGCGGCGAGCGCAGTCAGCGTCGCGACCCCAAAGAAGAAGAAGCCCGAACCGCCACCCGCAGCGGAGTCGACACCGGTTCCGAGCGGGGCATCCCGCGGAGCCGGCGCGTGTGGAGCAGGCGCGGACGGAGCCGGCGCGGGCGTATGGGAACCCGGAATGCCGGCGGGCCCTCTGCGGGGCGTCCCGAAGACGCTCAGCAGAGATGACAGCGACGACAGCCCGTTGGCGGTGGACCCGAGCCCGTGGCTCCCCGCGCGGATCGCGGTCGACGCGCGCAACTGGATGTCGATGCTGCGCGCAGTCGGCTGATGACCGTTGAGCGTCAGGGTGCGGCCAACGGAGCTCGAGGAGATCGGCGACGGGACATCGGTGTGGAGAACCGGTGCGACCGTCCCAGCGATCCGGCCCGGGGACGCAGTCGGCGCGCTGGGCGGGTTCGTATTCGGGACGGCCGGATTGAACCTCTGAGCGCCCGGGCTGGGAGCCCCGCTGGCCGCCCTGAACAGCGTGTCGATCGGCGCGGTAGCTGAGTTGATCCCCTGCCCGGTCGTACCGCTCGGCGCCTTCAGAGCCTGACCGTTCGAGCGCGTCGCGGTGGTGAAAGCCTGAGTGATCGTGCCGGTTGCCAGGCGGGTGGCTGAGGCGACCGTGGTGGTGGTGTGGCTGGCGGTGCCAATGGCCGCCTGTGTGGTCTGAGCGACCATGTTGGTTGCCTGACCGACGATGTTGCCGGCGGTCTGTCTGATCTGGCCGAGCGTGTTGCCGGCTGTGGTGATCGTCTGGCCGAGCGTGTTGCCGGCTGTGGTGATCGTCTGGCCGAGCGTGTTGCCGGCTGTGGTGATCGTCTGGCCGAGCGTGTTGCCGGCTGTGGTGATCGTCTGGCCGAGCGTGTTGCCGGCTGTGGTGATCGTCTGGCCGAGCGTGTTGCCGGCCGTGGTGATCGTCTGGCCGAGCGTGTTGCCGGCGGCAGTCTCGGTGGCCCGCGAGAGCGTGTTGCCGACGGTTTTGGTGGCCGGGCCGACGGTTTGCGCGATGGCCCGTATTGCCGGAGCGGCGGTGTCGTCGATCTGCCCGGTGGTGCTGCTGACGGTCTTCGTCGCCTGCGCGATGGTCTTGGTGGCCGCAGCGGTGACCGCGCCGGCGGTGGTGTCGATCGTGTCGCCCGCTGCGCTGAGGGTCCGCGTACCGGCCCTGGTGATCCCGCCGCCGACGTAACCGACGGTGTTGAGGGCCGTCTTCGTGCTCCGGGCGACCGTCTGCGTGATGTGGCTCGTGGTGTCAGTGGCCACGGACTGCCCGATCGTCCTCATTGGCGCGAGGGGGCCCGTCGCCTTTGTCGTGGTTGCGGCGCGATTGATCGTCTGGACCGCGACGGGTGCCGTATTGGCTTCGGTCGGCGCGGCGGTCTTGGTGGTCTGGACGACCTTGTTGACGGCCGCGGCGACCTTGGCGGTCTGTCCGGCGGCGGCCCGCGCTGCGCTGGGCACCGGGCTCTTGGTGATGGCGGCGGATGCGGTCTTGATAACTGCGGTGGTGGTGCCTGAGGCGGGGGGCTGACTGTTGGTGCTAGCAGGGGCGGCGGTGATGGCGGGTGGGGTGACCGGCGTGTTGGTGGCGGCCTTGGCGGCGGCGACGGTGGCGGCCTTGGGGGCGGCGGCGACGGTGGCGGGCTTGGCGGCGGCTGTGGCGGCGGCCTTGGGGGCGGCGGCTGTGGCGGCGGTGACGGTGGCGGGCTTGGCGGCGGCTGTGGTGGCGGCCTTGGGGGCGGCGGCTGTGGCGGCGGTGACGGCGGCGGGCTTGGCGGCGGCTGTGGTGGCGGCCTTGGGGGCGGCGGCTGTGGTGGCGGCGAGGGTGGCGGGCTTGGGGGCGGCGGCTGTGGTGGCGGGGACGGTGGCGGGCTTGGGGGCGGCGGCTGTGGTGGCGGGGACGGTGGCGGGCTTGGGGGCGGCGGCTGTGGTGGCGGGGACGGTGGCGGGCTTGGGGGCGGGGGTCGGGGCCGGCGCGGCCGCAGGTGTGGGGATGGCGGGCGTGGCCGGCTTGGCGGCGGGGGTCGGCGTGGTGGCCGGGGTGCTGGGGGTGGGGCTCGCGGCGGCGGGCGGGGTTGTGGCGGTGGTGACGGCGGCGGTCGCGGTCGACACGGCCGCATTCGCGGCCGGAGTGGCGATGCCCGCTGCCGCTTTGCTCGGCGAGGCTGAAGAGGTGGTCGACGCAGCAACTCCCGCCGCGCTGGGAAGCGACGACGATAAGCCGTCAGCCGACGCGCATGTCGCACCAATCAGGTACGCCCCCAAGCCGAGAATGCCTGTTGCAATGACGGTAAGGAGCCTGAAGCGGGCCCGGAACATTCAAGGTACGCCTACCTCGTTATCCAATCCGCAAAACGGGGAGATTCAGAAACATGCTCTGTGAACGAGCAGGTTGTCCGTCACTCACACTCACCGGGTGAATGACGTTCAGTTACTGCTAAGAAATGTCGGCCAGGAAGGTGCACATGCTTGCGGAGTCCTGACAGGAAGCAATGTGACGCGCCGCGTCGCCGAGCGTCACGTGGGTTCGCGGCTTCGGTCTGGCTCGCCATGACGACGATTTTTCGGCGCTTGTCGGCGCTCCGCACGTGTCGGGGAGGGGCTCCGGGGACTCCACGACCAGAAACGTGATACGCCGCCTCGGGGCGCGTCCCGCACGAAGGCGAGCGCCGCGTCAATCGACGATCTCGTAGGTGTAGCCCTCGAACAGGCCGGTCTCCAGCACTCCGGGCAGTGCCTTGACCTGAGCGTGCAACCCGACCGGGATCTCGTCGAAGTGGGCGTCGAGGAGGAGAAAGCCCGCCTCGGTGATGACGGGGCCATCCTTGCCCGTGCCGGTGCGGACCTGGCAGTCGCGGCACCCGAGCGTGGTCATGCGTGCCACCACGGGCTCGACGGCATTGGGGTGGACCTCGATCGGCATCGGGAATCGGGAGCCGAGCTGCTCCACCCGTTTGCTCGGATCGATCGCCAGGATCATGTGGTCGGAGGTGCTCCACAGCAACTTCTCGCGAAACAGGGCGCCCCCGCGTCCCTTGAGCAGACGACCGTCGGGATCCACTTCGTCAGCTCCGTCGACGCTCCAGTTCGGGGTCGACTGGCCCAGGCGCGTCAGCGGCAGCCGGAGGGTCGTGGCCGCCACTTCGATTTCGACCGACGTCGGTATCACTTGGATGGCCAGCGCTTCGGCGCGAACCCGCTCACCGATCGCCCATAACGTCAGGTAGGCCGTCGATCCGGAACCGATGCCGATCACGTCGCCATGAGCCGCTCGGGTGGCGATCCGCGCCGCCACCTCCCGTTTCACGTCGAGGTTGCGGACCTGGACAGGCCATCCCAGCGCCGCCGAGGCATGCCACTTGGAGGCTTTCATGTCGGAGAATGGTTGCGCTCGTGGCCGACGTTGGATGGCCGGCCGCCCGTGCGCCCGGAATATGCTGCGGCCATGACCGAGCGAGAGGCGGCTCAGGCGCACTTGCTCGCCGCCGACCCGCGGCTTGCGCAGCTCGCCGCTGAGCAGGGTTTGGTCGATCCCTACGAGTGGCCCGGGATTCCCGTCCGCGGCGGCGATCTGCTCGGTGGGCTGGTGTTGCACATCGTGGCGCAGCAGATCAGCACCGCGGCCGCACTCGCCATCTTCGGGCGGCTGCGGACCCTGCTGGGGGGCGAGATCGTGGCTGAGCCGATGGCGGCCGCCTCCGAGGAGGAGCTGCGGTCGGTGGGGCTGTCGGGCGCAAAAGCGCGGGCACTGCAGGAGATCGGGCAGCGTGTGTCGGCGGGCACGCTTGATCTGGCGGCGCTGCGGGGCCTCGATGACGACGACGCTCAAGAGCAGCTGACTGCGCTGCGCGGGGTGGGCCCGTGGTCGGCGCAGATGTTTCTCCTCCACGAACTGCAGCGTCCCGACGTGTTCCCGGCGGCGGATGTCGCGCTGCGCGGCGCGATTGCCCGCCTGGACCGGTTGCCCGCGGTGCCGGGCCCGCGAGAGGCCGCGGACCGTGCCGCGGCATGGGCGCCCTACCGCTCGTACGCGGCAGCTCATCTCTGGAGTTCGAACCGGCGCGCCTCGGAATCGCGGGCGAGACGGGCATCGTCAACCGCCTGAGACGGCGGATCGCACATCCCGGCCGACCCGTCGTTACCCGCGGCTCACCCGAGCTTGACCGCCTGCAGGGTGTAGGTGTGGGCCAGCCGCCAGGGCCGGTCGTTTAGCCGCCACTCGCCGAGTCCGACCCTTTCCATCTGCCCCGGCAACGCCTCCCAGGGCACGCTGTCGTGCTCGACCAGGCCGGTGATCCGGAGCCCGGCGTCGAGCAGGGCGGTCACGATCTCGCCGATGCCGTGGTTCCAGCTGTGGGTCAGGTTGTGCATGAACGTCGCGTCGGTCTGGACGTACGTGCCCGGATCCTCGTCGACGATGGGCTCTCCACGTTCGAAGTACGGGTAGTCGACCACGAGCAGCGCGTCGGGACGAGATTCGGCAAGTGACCACAGCATCGGATGGCCCTCGCGGATGAACAGCCGGCCGCCGGGGACGAGCAGGTCCGAGACGACGTCGGCCCAGCGCCGAACCGACGGCAGCCAGCAGAGCGCTCCGATCCCGGTGAACACGAGGTCGAACGCATTTGCCGTGAGCGCCGACACCGCGTGATAGACCTCGGACTCGACGAACTCGACGTCTACGTCGGTCTTCGCGGCAAGCCTCCGGGCCTGGGCCAGCGATGCCGCGGAGAAGTCGAGCCCGGTCATCCGGGCGCCGAGGCGAGCCAGCGAGATCGTGTCGGTGCCGATGTGGCACTGCAGATGAACTCCTCGCAGGCCTTTGATGTCGCCCAGCCGCGGCAGGTCGAAACGGACGACGTGACTCAGGTATGTCGGGTCCTCGATGAACCGAGACACGGCGTAGTCGGGCGACGCCGCGTGGGCGGGAGCGCGGGCATCCCAGCTCGCGCGGTTGATGTCCTCGGAATGGCCCACGAGCAGACGATAAAGCGCAAGGCCCGGCTCCTGTCCATATCCACAGGCTCGTTCGTCGGAAGGGTGTGCGTCCCAGACTTCCCGGCCCGAACGCGCGCTCACTCCCCACGGGAGCAGGGCGGGTGCGGTACAAACCGCGGTAGCGCCGAGCGCCGGAACCATGACCAGCGGCTTTGCCACCGACCCGGATGTGGTCGCCGATCAGGCGGCGCTCGTCGCTGCGGCGTGGTCACCGGCTGACGCGCCCGAGTCCTGGCAGCTGACCGCCGCCCAGTTCACGACGCTCGGCGACGACCGTGAGCTGCTGGCGATCGCGGCGGAGATCGAGCCCGACCGGCTGCCTCCGCTGCTGTTCTCGGCCGCGGCGACATTTCTCGTCCTCGAGTCTGATCGGGAGCCGCTGCGCGACTGGTTTCCTCGGGTCGGCGAGCCGCAACGTCCGCTCGGCGCGGGATTTCGCGACGCGTACCGCGACTTCTGCCTCGACCGGCGCGATCGTCTCCTGGAGCTGTGTGCCACCCATCGCTACCAGATGAACGAGGTCGGCCGCTGCGCCCACGTGCTGCCGGCGATGGCACCCGCGATCGCCGCCGACCGGGAGATGGCGCTCGTTGACGTCGGGACCGGCGCCGGGCTGGCTCTGCATCTCGACCGGTACCGGTATCAGTTCCGTCACCCCGACGGGCGGGTCACGACGGTGGGCGACCCGGAATCGCGCGTCGAGATCTCCACCGAGCTGCGCGGCGCCCAGCCTCTCCCGATTCCCTCGCGGCTGCCGTGCGTCAGCGAGCGCATCGGCATCGACGTCGAACCGCTGGAGCTGCAGGATGCGGACGTACGGGCGTGGATCGCTGCCTGCCTGCCCCAGGAGATCGGCGCTGTCACCCGGTTTCATCACGCGGTCGAGGTCGCCATGTCACACGACAGCCGGTTGGTGCGCGGCGACGCCTGCACCGCGCTGCCGGCGGCGCTCGCGTCGATTCCGGAGGATCGCCTCGTCTGCCTGGTCGACACCTTCGTCCACGTGTTCTTCCCCGACGCGGAGCTGCGTCGCTTCCGGGAGCTCGTCGAGGACCTCGGGACTCGCCGCGACCTCGATTGGATCTCGCTCGATCCGCTCATCCCGATGGGGCATGCAGCGACGAGCAGCGTCATCGGGGTCGCACCGCCCGCGGACGTGGTGGAGCGCAACCGCGTCGGCGGGGTGTTCGGCGTGCTCGGCGTGATCAGCTACCGTGACGGCGCGCGATCAGCTCGCCTGCTGGCGATCGCCCATCCCGGCGCGGCTTGGGTGCAGGGACTCGACCAGCGGCTCTGACGGATACGCTCGCGATCGTGACGAGTCGTGACGTCCACGCCCTGGTCGCGGAGCTGGCCGGGTGGGCGGAGCTCAGCGGCAGGGCGCCAAGCACCCTTGCCTACGGCGACGGTCCCGACCAGATCGCCGAGCTGTTGCTGCCCGACGGCAGCGGCCCGCATCGGGTCGCGGTGCTGTTGCACGGCGGGTTCTGGCGGGCCGCATTCACGCGGACGACGATGGCCGCGCTCGCCGTCGATCTGGCCGAGCGCGGGGTAGCGACGTGGAATGTCGAGTACCGGCGCGTCGGCACCGGGGGCGGGGTGCCCGAGACGCTTGACGACGTGCGGGCGGCGATCGCGATGCTGCCCGCGATCGACGCACCACTCCGCCTTGACCGGGTTCTCGTGGTCGGTCATTCGGCTGGCGGCCAGCTGGCGCTGTGCGTCGCCGATGCGCCCCTGGTGACGACGGTGGTGTCGCTCGCCGGCGTCTGCGATCTACGCGACGGCGCCGCCGACGAGATCGGCGACGGGGCGGTGCTCGAGTTCATCGGCGCGACCCCCGCCGAGGCTCCCGACGCGTACGCGATCGCCGATCCGGTGGCCCAGCTCCCGGTGGGCGCGAACGTGCTCCTCGTCCACGGGGACGCCGATCAGCGCGTCCCGATCGAGCAGAGCCGCCGGTACGCGCGCGCTGCCGTCGCCGCCGGCAGCGACTGCGAGCTGATGGAGCTCGCCGGCGTCGATCACTTTGCGCTGATCGACCCCCGCTCTGCGGCGTGGGCGGCCGTTGCCTCGCGGCTCGTGAGCTGAGGAATGCGGCGAGGCCTCCCGGTTCGCTCGGGAGTACAAGGGTGGAGTGCGGTTCGAGGTCACGTGGCGACGAGATAGACGATCTCGGCGCCTACGGCGGCATAAGCGGGCGCCGCCCGCCGATCGATGCTGATGAGGGTGTGCTCCGGTGATCCCCAGTTCTGCGCGCAGCGCCTTCGGTACGACGAGCCGGCCCACCGAGTCGATGGCGATCTTCATACCAATGGTTACCAATGAACTGTCGCCTCCTCCGTGCGCCTGCTACATCGCGATCGCTTCGTAGACGTCGACCGCGCCGCCGATCTCGAGGACCGGGCAGCCCTTCGCGAGCTCGACCGCCGCATCGAGGCCGTCGGCCGACACGATCGAGTAGCCGGTCAGGCCACGCGACCCGCCGTCGCTGACCGAGCCGCCCAGGCCGACCGTCTTCGCGGTGCCGGTCGCGGCGCCGCCGTCGACGATTGCCGACCCGAGCTCTCCGAACCACCGACCCCACTTGGCATACTGCGCGTTGCGCTCGGACTTGTCGGCGGCCACACCTGTGCCACCGCTGTACGCGAACACGTAATTGGTCATCTCGTGCACCCTTTCGGTCGCGGCCGGCGCCGGATGCCGGCACCTTTGATCTGATGACGAACAGCCGACGCCCGGACGGACACGGCGACCGAGAAACCATCGATGTGTCTGTGTGGGCGATCGCCGTTCGTCTCAGAGAGAAACGGCAGCTCGAGAAGGGAGCGCAAATGAAGTACGCACTGCTGAACTACAGCAAGGCGGAGACGGCCGGGGACCGCCGGCCACGCGAGATGGACCCCGCGGTCGGCGCGGTCCTGGCGCGGCCCGATGTGAGCGGCTGGGTCCGTCTGCAGCCGACGGAGTCGGCGACGACCCTCAGGCTCGAGTCGCGGAGAGTGCTCTTGACCGACGGCCCGTTCGTGGACAGCAAGGAGTTCCTCGCCGGCCTGATCCTGGTCGAGGCTGAGAACCTCGATGGCGCTCTCGCCGTCGCCGCCGAGCTGCAGGAGCTCGACGTGACGGCGGCGATCGAGGTCCGTCCCGTGCTCGAGCAGGAGCTCGGGGGTGCTTGAAGACGTCTTTCGTGATCACTGGGGACGCGTGCTCGCCACGCTCGTCGGTGTTCTCGGCGACATCGAGCTCGCCGAGGACGCGGCACAGGAAGCGTTCGCATTGGCCGCCGAACGGTGGCCGCGCGACGGCCAGCCCGAGAACCCGACCGGCTGGCTGATCACGACTGCTCGCAACCGCGCGGTTGACCACATCCGGCGGCAGCGGACTCTCGCGATCAAGACCGAGCAGCTGGAGCGAGAACCGCGAGAAGGGTCGGAGGAGACGATGGAAGAGACGGCGACGTTCCCGGACGAGCGGCTCGAGCTGATCTTCACCTGCTGCCACCCGGCGCTCGCGCTCGACGCGCAGGTCGGACTCACGCTGCGCGCGCTCGGCGGGCTCTCGACCGAGGAGATCGCACGTGCGTTCCTCGTCCCGTTCGAGACGATGAGCAAGCGCCTGACGCGTGCCAAGCACAAGATCCGGGACGCCGCCATCCCGTTTGCCGTCCCGCCCGACCACCTACTGCCCGAGCGGCTCGACGCGGTGCTCGCGGTCGTCTACCTGATCTTCAACGAGGGCTGGGGCGCCGGGCGCGTCGACCTATCGACCGAGGCGATCCGCCTTGGCGGCTCCCTTGTCGAGCTCATGCCCGACGAAGCCGAAGCGCACGCGTTGCTCGCGCTCATGCTCATCAACCACGCGCGCAACACCGCCCGCTTTCGCAACGGCGAGCTCGTCCTGCTCGACGATCAGGACCGCTCGCTCTGGGACCAGAACCAGATCGATGAAGGCCGGAAACGGCTCGAACGCGGGCTCACTCTCCACGCGAGCGAGGCGGGCGGAATCTACATCGTCCAGGCAGCAATCGCCGATCTCCACCTCCGCCAGCCACGCGACTGGGACGAGATCGCGCTTCTCTACCAGCGACTCGAGCACATCACCAGCTCGCCCGTCGTGACGATGAACCGTGCGATCGCCGTCGCCGAACTCGAAGGACCGCAAGCAGCACTCGCCCTCCTCGACCGGCTCGAGCTCGACGGCTACCGCTACTACCACTCGACACGCGCCGACCTCCTGCGACGCCTCGGCCGAAACGACGAAGCCCGCGCCGCCTACACGCGCGCCCTCGAGCAAACCCAACCAGGGCCCGAGCAGCGATTCCTCGAGCGCCGCCTCGCCGACCTCGCGAGCCTCGCGAGGGTCGGCGGCGCGATCCGCCGCCGCTGAGAAGGTGACGTCGCGATCGGGTCGAATGGAGGGTGAGGATGGCACCCGAGCCCGCGCAGCCCACAGAGGCCTCGCCATGGCCGACCCGGCTCCAGGTCGCTGCCACCGGAACCTACGAGTGGCTGAGCCGGCCCCGCGTCACCCTCGCGGCGGCCGGCTTGTTGCTCCTGGGGATCGGCGGTCTGGTGGCGACCAACTCGGTCTGGACGCTGCCGTTGGTGATCGTCGGGGCGATCATGGTCGTGGTGGCATGGATCGGGCATCGGCTGGAGGGACGGTGCACGATCGAGTGGGGGCAGGCCGGTACCCAGCTGACGTTCCGGGCGACCGTCAAACCGGGACGGTCGGTGCCGGCCGGGATCGTGCCCCCGCGGGGCGAGGCCCAGGCGCTGACGGCTGCGCCCGCATCGGACGCGCGGATCATCGACGGCGAGGCCCACACCGTCGAGGTCGACGTCGCCGAGCTGAAGGCGCTGATTGCGGCCGCCGAGGCCGCGGACTCAGTCGGCGCGGGCCGCGCGTCGGGGGGAGAGGAGATCCTCATCCATCGTGGCGTCGACGCCGCCGCCCGCTCGTCCCACGTGTCGGGCTGACCGACCTCGGCCCGGCGTCAGGGAGCGGCACTCGGCCGTCGGCGACGCCCGCGACGGCATGCGCCGCGTTACGGATCCGGCGACATGACGCGCGCGCGTAGCGCGAGGATCCGCGCAACGGACTGCCGCGCGTCCGCCGGGCTGATCTGACGGCGGGTGATCGCCGCGGCGATGGCGTCGGCGATGCCGCGACACTGCATCGGGTTCGTGGCCGTGCACAGGATGAGGTCAGCGCCGGCGGCGGCGGCGAGCACGCCGCGTATGGCGAGGCTGCCGAACGGCCGCAACGCGCCGGCGTCGATCGAGTCGGTGATCGTCACCCCACGGAAGCCGAGTCGCTGACGAAGCTCGCCCCGGATCCAGCGAGGGGAAAGCCCCGCGGGCCGAAGCGGATCAAGCGACGGGTAGATGGCCCACGAGGTCATGACCAGGGAGACGCCGGCCGCGATGGCCGCGCGGTACGGAGCCTCGTCGACCGCGCGTAGCGTTCTCAACGGCTGGTCCAGGGTGACCGGGCGCAGGTCGGTGTTCGCGCTCTGGGTCGCGGCGCCCAGGCCCGGAAAGTGCTTGGCGGCGGCGGCCACGCGCAGGCGCTGCTGTGCGGCGATGAACGCTGCGCCCAGCGTCGCCACCGTCGCTCGATCGTTCGAGTACGAGCGCTGGAATTCGTCGATGAAGTTCCCCGCCTGCCGGTAGACGTCGAGCACCGGGGCGAGGTTCACATTCATCCCCGCGTCGGCGAGATTGCGCCCGGCGCCTGTGCCGGCCGCGCGCGCAGACGCCACCGGGTCCGGTTGCTCGCCGGCCTGTTTCTCCGAAAGCATGGGTGGGCCGGCGAGCCGTCGGACCTGCCCGCCCTCCTGGTCGGTCATCAGCAGCAGCGGAGCGTGGACCGGGCTGGTCCCGTTCGCCCGCTGCAGACGCGCGATCACCGAACGGATCTGGCTCGAGCTCGAGATGTTCGAGGCGAAGAAGATGACTCCGCCCACCTCGCCGGCGCTGATGTTCGCGAGCAGCGACGCCGGGGGTTGCAGCCCGGCGTAGGCATAGATGACGCGCTGGCCGGCGAGCTGATCGTTGGTCAGGTGCGGGAGCAGGGATGCCCGAGGGTGGGTGAGGGTGGTCGGGGGCGCGGTGTGGTCGGCTGATGGCGACGAGGTGGTGGTCGTTGTCGGCGCGGCTGACTGGGTCGGCGTGTGGTGCGCCGACGCGCCGCAGGCGGTCACCGTCGCCGCGATGAGCAACACAGCGGCGGCGCTCAGACATCGTGTCATCAGGTCGCCGACGCCATCACGGCCAGGACCGTGCTTCCGGTCGGCGCCAGGACGAGGAGCACGCCATCTTCGCGTCCCGCCTAGGAGCCCGTGTCCTCCAGCGCCAGTCCTCGGCTCGGGACGGGCGCCGACTGCACGATCGACGTGGTCGTCTGCCCGTAGGCGGCGAACCGGTCGATGACCTCCTCGAGGTGCTCGACCGAACGCACGTGGACGGACATGATGTAGCAGTCCTCCCCGGTGATCCGTTGGCAGTCGACGACCTCGGGGGTCCGCCGGGCGAGGTCACCGACCTGGTGTAGCTGCCGCGGCGCCGGCCGAACTCGGACGATGGCGCTCAGGCTCAGGCCGAGAGCGCGGGGGTTGAGGGTGGCGTGATACCCGAGGATCACCTCTTCCTGCTCGAGCCGCGCCACGCGCTCGGCGACCGCCGGCGACGACAGCCCGACCCGTCTTCCGAGCTCGGCCAGACTGAGCCGAGCGTCGGCCTGCAGCTCGGCGAGAAGGCGGAGGTTCGTGGCATCCAGCACCGATCCTTCGGCGTTGCGCCCATTCCGCCTGTGATTGTCAGGCATACCCGGAAGATTACCTCACGTCGGCCATGCAAAACGACGGCTCGCACCGGCAGGCTTTCAGAGGATGACACCCGCCGAACCGATGACACCGAGGCTCCGCGCGCGCGCACGGTTGACACGCCCACCTGCCCACCTGTATTTCGTTGTCAGCGCGGTCTTTCATTACCTGGGGCCATCGTTCGCCGTGCTCCTGTTCGCCCGGCTCGAGGTGCTCGGCGTTGCCTGGCTGCGGATCGCGTCGGCGGCACTCGTCTTTGCCGTGTGGCGACGGCCATGGCGAGTGGTCCGTGATCTGGACCGGGAGGCACGACGACTGCTATGTGCGTGGGGAGCGGTGCTGGCGGTCATGAACGTCTGCTTTTACACGGCGATCAGCCGCCTCCCTTTGAGCACCGTGTCGGCGATCGAGTTTCTTCCGGTGATTGCCTTGGCGGCGATCGGCGTGCGGTCACGGCGCAACGTGATCGCACTGGCGCTGGCGGTGCCGGGGGTGTACCTGCTCACCGACGTTCGGCTGGCGGGCGCCGCCGTCGGCTTCGCGTTCGCGTTCGTCAACGCGCTCCTGTTCGCGGTCTACATCGTGCTCGCCGATCGTGTCGCCAAGCGCACCGGACCCAGCGGCATCGACGGGCTCGGAGCGGCGATGCTGGTGGCGACCGTGGTCGCGACGCCGATCGGCGTATGGCAGGCGGCGCCGGCGTTCGTGGCGCCGGTCACGCTGCTCGCCGGAATCGGTGTCGGCGTCTGCTCCTCGGTCATCCCATACGTCACCGATCAGCTGGCGATGGCGAGCCTGCCCCGCGCCTCCTACGCGACGATGGTTGCCCTGCTTCCGGCGATCGCCACGGTGATCGGCGTCATCGTCCTCGGCCAGATTCCGAGCGTGGCGGAGATCGCGGGGCTGGGACTGGTCGTCGCCGGCGTGGCGCTTCACCGGCCGCGGGACGCGGACGGCTGACCCCGTCGACTCCCGCGCTCGCCGGTCAGAGCGAGCGCTGGTACTTCGAGAACGCCCAGGTGGCAAACCACGCGGACGCGGCCAGCAGGACGACAAGCAATCCGATCCGGCTGCCGACCAGGCCCCAGTCGATCCTCTGCATCGCCGCCGAACGGGAAGCTTCGACAGCCCAGTTGACCGGGTTGTACCGCGCCACCGAGCGGATCCAGCCGGGGAGCAGGCTGCGTTGCATCATGGCGGCCGACAGGAAGGTCAGCGGCAGCTGCACGAACGTGACGGCGCCGATCACCGTCTCGCGCTGACGAGCGAGCAGTCCGACCGCGTTCGACAGCGACGCGAACACCGCGCCGAGCAGCGCGGCGATGCCGAGGAGGAGAACGACACCCCCAATCCCGCCCTTGAAGTCGGCTCCCAGGATCAGCGCCAGGACGACGATCACGAGCGTCTGGATGACGACCATGAACGCGCCGTAGAGGACCGTTCCCGCATTGAGCGCCCCGCGCCACACGGGCGTGGCGAGCACCCGGTCCATGACCCCGCTGTGGATGTCCTCGACGAACCCCATGCCGGTCCAGCCGGCGGAGAACACGGCCAGCATCGCGACCACTCCCGGGGTCAGGAAATTGATATACGAGCCGTGAAAGCCCGGAATCCGGGCGACCGACTTGAAAAGGGCGCCGAACAGGAGCAGCCAGATGATCGGTTGGGACAGCGTCATGCCGAGGTACGCGGGCTGGCGCCGGAACACCCGGACCCCCCGCAGGTACACCTGCCATCCCTGTCTCAGAGCCGTCATGCGGCCACCTCCTTGGGACGCGCATCGGCTTCCCGGAACGCTCGGCCGGCATGGCGCAGGTAGACGTCGTCGAGCGATGGGCGGGCGAGCGTCACCGAGGCGACCTTGAGCCCGTGGGTCTCGAGCGCCGCGAGCACGCCAGGGATCGTCCCGCTGCCGTCCGGTGCCCGTGCCCGCAGTGTCCGGCCGGCGAGCTCGATTTCGCTGAGGCCGGCGACGCGGGCCAGCGCAGCGTTGGCCGCAGCCGCGGCAGGTTCGATGAGCTCGATCTGGATCGAGTCTCCGTGGAGGCCGGCTTTGAGCTCCGCGGGCGCGCCTTCGACCACGATCCGGCCGCGGTCGATGATCGCCACGCGTGAGGCGAGGTGGTCGGCCTCTTCCATGTAGTGCGTCGTGAGCAGGATCGTCATCCCGTCCTCGGCCGCGAGCCGCTCGATCTCCCGCCACATCTCCATGCGGGCTTCGGGGTCGAGGCCGGTGGTGGGCTCGTCGAGGAACAGGACCCGCGGGCGGTGCATGAGCCCGAGCGCGAGATCAAGCCGTCGCTGCATCCCGCCCGAGTACGTCTTCACGGGACGGTCGGCGACCTCGACCAGGCCGTTGCGCTCCAGCGACTGCGCCACGCGCTGCGTGAGCTCATGTCCAGACAGTCCGTAGAACTCGCCCTGAAGGACGAGGTTCTCACGGCCGGTCGCCTCCATGTCGGCGCCGTGCTTCTGGCCGACGACGCCGATCGCGTGGCGGACGCGCATCGGGTGGGCGAGGGCGTCGATGCCGCAGACCAAGGCACGTCCGCTATCCGGGCGGGTGAGCGTGCACAGGATCCGCACCGTGGTCGATTTGCCGGCGCCGTTCGGTCCGAGCAGGGCGAAGATCGTGCCTGCCGGCACCGATAGGCTGACCCCGGCGACAGCGGCGATTCCCGGCGGGTATGTCTTCTCCAGCGCCGATGCCTCGATCGCCGATTGCACATCTCACCTCCTGATCGATTACATTCTCTTGACGACAAGATATCTTTAGCATCGAGAGTTTTGGGTGTCAAGACGAAAACGGAAGGTATTCGGTCAGCTGCTGGATGAGGTCCGCCGCTCCCAGACTGCGACGGCGCGCTACGACCACGCGGTGGCAATGGCGCTCGGCCTGAATCTCACCGATATGCGCTGCGTCGATGTCCTGCACCGTGAGGGGGCGGTGACAGCCGGTCGGCTCGCCGAGGAGACGGGGCTGTCAAGCGGCGCGATGACTGCGGCACTCGACCGTCTGGAGCGATCGGGCTACGCGCAGCGGGTGCGGGATCCGAGCGACCGCCGCAGGGTTCTCGTGGAGCTGACCGCCAAGGCGGCCGTGATGGAGGCGTTCTATGCCGATCACGTCGCCGAGGCGGAGCGGCTCTACCACCAATATGACGTCGAGCAGCTCGAGCTCCTGCGGAGATTCGTGCGCGGCAGCCGGGAGTTCAACGAGCAGCACGCCGCCGAACTTGAACGCCGCAGCCAGGTCCGCGAGGAGTGACCTGCGCCGATCCCCGTGAGTCAGGCAGCTCAGCCTTCGGCGGCGAGAGCCCAGTCCGGCTCGTCGGCGCCGAGCCTAGCCAGCAACTCGTGCAACATTGAGCGCTCGGCGGGACCGAGACCCGCGAGCATCTCGTCCTCGACGATCTGCACCGCCTCGTCGACCTCGCGCAAAGCGCGCTCTCCGTCCGGCGACAGCTCGACGATCGCGCGGCGGCGGTCGCTGCGATCGCGGTGGCGCGCGATGAGGTCCTCGTCCTCGAGCTCGTTGAGCAGACAGACCATGCTGCTCGGATCCATACGCAGGCGATCGGCCAGCATCTGCTGCGCCGTCGGACCGTAGCCGCGGAGATAGCTCAAGGCGACGACGTGTCGCTGGCGAAGGCCGAGCGGCGTGAGGACCTGCTCGAAGCGCTGGCGGACGACGCGGGCGACGCGGGCGATGAGCACCGTTGAGTGCGTCGGCACCGAAACGATCGCGCGGCTGGGGGCCCCCATGCGGGTCAGTCTAACCGAGGTATATCCTTGGGAGAGTCACGATCGTTTTGGTACCTACAACCAATCGAGCGTTGCGTTCTCCCTTCCCGGCGTACATCTGGTAGGAGGCATCATGAAGTCTTTCTTGCGTTTCGTTCCCCTCGGGCCTCGCGGGCGGACGTCACTACTGGCGGCCGGCGCGGTGCTCATGCTCGCGATCCCCGCGTCAGCGTCGGCCGCCGCCTTCAGCGCCCACCTCAAGGCTCCCAATCACACCCCCACGGCCAACCGGAAGTGGCCGATCACCGTCACCGCGACTCGCGGGAACGCCGAGCTCAGCGGGAACGTGAAGTACCAGTTTCTGTTTCAGGGCCAGTCCGTGGCCAGCCGGCCCGGCCATACGTTCACCCACGGCGTCTTCCGCGACACGCTGGTCTTCCCGGGGGCAAGCATCGGTCACACCCTGACGCTCCGGGTCATCGTTTCCACTCGCTACGGAACCGCTGATCTCAACTGGGCCGTGACCACGCGCAGGTAGCCATGCCCGGCGCCAGTGTCGTCCTCGCGCATGTCTCCCGAGCGTATGACCGAACGCTGGTGCTTGACGACGTGAGCTTCGTCGTCGAGCCCGGCGAGCTGGTCGCGCTGACCGGGGTCTCCGGGTCGGGCAAGACGACGCTGCTGCAGCTGATCGGCAGTCTTGACCGGCCGACATCGGGATCGATTCGGGTCGACGACATCGCGGTGGAGACATTGAGCCGTCCGGCCCGATTCCGGCGCGAGACGGTGGGCTTCGTGTTCCAGCTGCATCATCTGCTACCGGCGCTGAGCGCCCAGCAGAACGTCGAGCTGACAATGGTGGCAGCCCACGTGCCGCGCCAGGAGCGAACCCGACGGTCGCTGGAGCTGCTCGACGAGGTGGGGCTCGCCAACCGGGCGCACGATCTGCCGGGGACGCTGTCCGGAGGCGAGCGCCAGCGGGTGGCGATCGCCCGGGCGCTGGCGGGCCAGCCACGCCTGATCCTGGCGGACGAGCCGACCGGCGCGCTCGACTCCGTCGCGTCGCAGCGGGTCTGGGAGTTGCTCGGGCAGGTCCGCGCCCGGCGCGGCGCGACCGTGATCATCGCCTCCCACGATCCGTCGCTCGCCGATCACGCCGACCGTTCGCTGCGGCTCGCCGACGGCCGACTGGTGGCGGTCGGAGATCGGCGCCAGCCCGCGCACAAGCTGACATGACGCAGCTTGCGCAGACGCTCACGACGCTTCGGCACAGTCCCGGCCGGACGTTGCTGACCGCGCTCGGGACTGCGCTCGGCATCGCCACGATCGTCGCGCTGCTCGCCGTGGGGGCGGGGGCGGAGCACAGCGCGGGTGACTTCTTGCACCTCGGTGCCTCCGACCTCGGCCTGTTCCAGAAGGACGCCGCCGATCCGACCACCTCGGTGTTGCCGACCAGCCTGATCCCGAAGCTGCGACGGACCCCCGGAGTCGCCGACGCCACCCCGCTCGTCCTGATGGTGGAGGACGTGGCCAAGGATCCGGCGGCGATCGTGTTCGGGGCTGACGCGCACGGGTTCCTCACCAGGCGTCTCGTGTTCAGCAGCGGCCACATGTACGCCGCCTCCAACCAGGTCGTCGTCGGCGACGAGTTGGCTCGCCAGATGCACACGACGGTCGGGAGCGAGGTGACGGTGAAGCGGCACCGGCTGCGGGTCGTCGGCGTTTACCACATCGGGGTTGCCTTCCAGGACTCGGGCGCGTTCATTCCGTTGGCCACCGCCCAAGCGATCAGCGGACGCCAGGGCGAGGCGACGACGATCCCGGTCAAGCTCGCCGTCGGCACGCGACCGGCCGCGGCCAAGCACACCCTGGCGCGACGTTTTCCAGGTATCTCGGTGATCGCGGACGCCGAGGAGGCTACCCGCGCCGGGGCTAACGGCCAGCTGATCGCCAAGGCCGCCCTGGTGATTGCCGTGCTCGCGCTGGTGATCGGCGGGATCGGGGTGATGAACACGATGCTCATGGCGGTGATCGAGCGCCGCTCCGAGTTCGCGCTTCTCTCCGCTGTCGGCTGGAGTGGCCCCCAGATCGCGTCACGCGTCCTCGTGGAGGGGGTGCTCACGACCGTGCTCGGTGCCCTGATCGGTCTCCTGCTGGGGGTATTGGGTGCCCACCTGCTCGTCGACATCCTCAACGCGCAGGAGTTCGTCTCGCCTCAGGTGAGCGCCTGGGATCTCGGCCGGGCGCTGTTGGTCGGAGTCCTCATCGGGGTGCTCGGGGGCTTGTATCCGGCGTGGCGCGCTGCTCGGGTGTCGCCGGCCAACGTTCTCGCCCAGCGCTGAGCGATCGGATCCTCACCGCCGGAGGGTTCGGTCGCGGCCCGCGGCCAATCCGGTGATCAGCTGAGGCGCGGTCAGCGCGAGCAGCAGGAGGACCGCTGGCGTCCAGGAACCGGACGCCCCGTGGAGCGCCCCGACCACGAGCGGAAAGAACGCCGCCAGCACGTAGCCGATGGACTGGGCCATCGTCGACAGGCCCTCGGTGGTGGCGACGCTTCCGCCACGCAGGACGATCAGCATCAGCGCCAGTGGGAAGGCCGCATTCTGTCCGAGCCCGAGGAGCACCGTCCACACGTACGGGGCGGACATCGGGGCGAACAGGAGACCGGACAGGCCAGCGGCGGTCAGCGCGCAGCAGCCGAGCACGAGCAGCCGCTGATCCCGCGCGCGCACGGCGAGCGCAGGCAGCGTCAGCGCGGTCGCCAGGCCCACCACCATCGACAGGCTGAGCAGCAGGCCGGCATGGGCCTCGCTGGCCCCGTGGCTGCGGAAGATGCTTGGCAGCCACGCGAGCGTCGCGTAGAAGCCGCCCGACTGCAGCGCGAAGAACAGCGTCACCTGCCATGCGAGAGGGTTGCGAAGCAGGGTGCGTGCGGTGTGGGGCGGCCGGGAGCCGTCGCCCCGACCGGGATCATCGGGGCGCCCGTCGCCGGCATTCCGATTCGGGCTGACACCCCGGGTGGGCCCGTCGCGCCTGACGAACGCCGGAAGCCAGGCTGCAGCGCCCACTGCGGCGGGGATTGCCCAGACTCCGAGCCCCGGTCGCCAACCCCCGCCAAGAGTGTCCGCCAGCGGCACCGTCAAGCCGGCGGCGAGAGCCGCGAATCCGATCAACGCGGTGGAGTAGAGCGCCATCGCCATCCCGGTCCGGTCGGGGAAGTCGCGGCGGATCAGCACCGGAACGAGGACGTTGCCGATCGCGATCGCCGCGCCGGCAATCGCGGTTCCCACAAACAACAACCCGATGCCCGGGACCAGCCGGATGAGCATTCCGCCCACCAGCGCCACCATTGCTCCCGCGATCGAGGTGCGCAGGCCCAGTCGCCGCGCGAGCAATGGACCCAGCGGCGCGAGCAGGCCAAAGCACAGAACCGGCAGGGTGGTCAGCGCCCCCGCCCAGCCCGAGGACATTCCGGTGCCGGTTTGGATCCGGTTGAGCACCGGCCCGATGCTCGCGGCGGCCGGGCGGAGGTTGATCGCGACCAGGATCACCCCGCCGATCAGCACCACTCCAGGCAGCCGCTGATGCGTGACTCGTCGATCCGTCACGCCTGAGAACCTAGACGGCCCTCGTGGAGGAGATCGCGATGTCCGGCGCCGCGCGGTAGCTTCTCGCGGATGCCCGAGCCGAGCTTTCGCTTCGTCTGCGTGCCGACTGCTCTGGCAGGGGCTCCGGGCGGCTGGGCCCGGGACATGCTGCGCGAGGGCGAGATCGCGCTGCTGCCCGATGACGGCGGCCTGGACGCTCTCAACCAGGTTGCGCACTCGCTTGATCTCGTCGCCATCCCGCTCGTGCGCGGCGAGGACTCCGCCGGGCGTCAGGAGGACACGGTGATGGCGTATGCCGGACCGCTGCCGCTCGTGTGGGTGGCCGCGACATTCGGTGAGACCGCCACGGCATGGGCGCGCGACCGTGGGCCGATGACCCTGTTGGTGGCGACCGGCGGCCGACTCGATGATGAGGAACGCCGCCGCATCGAACGGTTCGTCGCCACGCTCGGGCGTCAGTCCGAGTAGCCCCGCCGGCTATCCGCTCATGTCGACGGCGTAGACGTTGGCGGGCTCGATCGTCGCGGTCACGCGGCTCTCTCCGGGACGGTCGTGCACGCTGATGTCGGTGTCGTACTTCTCGTTGACCTTGCCCGCGAACGTGTAGTCGGTATCGGGCTCGATCCTCGCGACCCCACGGACCTCGAGGTAGCGGTATGGGTTCTGCAGGTCGAGAATGAACAGGCTGCACTGCGGCCGCCGGCTCAGGTTGCGGGTCTTGCGCCGCGTGCCGTTGAGCGACACCTTGAGCTCGTCCTGGTCGTGGAGAAACCAGACTTCGGTCAGCTGCGGCAGCCCGTCGTCGCCGATCGTCGCCAACGTGGCGAAGTGTGCGTCGAGGAGATCGCGATGTGAATCGGGGAAAGTGGTCATGAGGACATTCTCTCGAGTCCCGACAGCGCGGCCAGGCCATTGCTCGCGTCAACGATCTCATCGAGCTCGGGAGTCAGCGCCATCGCGTCGCGCTCTCCGGATGCTTCGCGTTCGAACGCGAGGTAGGCAGCGCGCAGGTCGGGGCGTGCCGGCGTCGTTCCTGACTCCGGCGGTCCGGTCCGGATCGTCGCCTCGACCGTGCCCAGGAGGCTGTCGACGTCGGAGCTCAACGGCCCGAGTCCGGGCAGCGGGCGCCGCGGCCGATCCTCCTGTGCGTCGAGTTGCAGCACGTTCGCCGCTCTCACGAGACGACGCATGGCGCCGAGCGCCTCCTGGCTGCGGTCGGCATCGATGCGGCGGGTGCTCGGCTCCGACAGCGACTGGGCGACGGTCGCCTCGGCCGCGGTGCGCGCCAACCGCGCCCGACGAGCGAGGGGTTGCAGCTCGTGTTCGGGGGCACGTTGACCGTTGACGAACGCGCGCAGGACATGGACGAGGTAAGCGTGCCCGGCACCGACGAGATCAGCGAGTGATTGCCACGCCTGGTCGTGCGACCAGGTCGGCCACAGCGCGTAGGCGAGCAACCCGATCGTGC
Organism: uncultured Solirubrobacteraceae bacterium; assembly: GCA_963731395.1. Classification (GTDB taxonomy): domain Bacteria; phylum Actinomycetota; class Thermoleophilia; order Solirubrobacterales; family Solirubrobacteraceae; genus Palsa-465. Next base: position 123,032 of record CAVSVH010000004.1, on the reverse strand, counting down.
CTCCGATCAACGTGTCGATCAGGCGCGCCGACGCGATCGAGAACGTGTCGGGAGTGATGATGTCGAGCAGGAACACGACCAGCGCGGTGATGAACCCGTAGCCGACCGCGAAGCTCGCGGGGAACACCGAATACCCGACCCAGGCCAGCAGTCCGATCATGGCGACGGTCACGCCCCCCGCGGGATGGAGCGCGACGGTGATCGCGCCCGCCAAGCCGACACCGAGACACGTTCCCAGAGCACGTTCGGTGCCGCGGGTGAACGTCGCGCCGAACTCGGGCCTCAGCACCGTGGCCGCCGCCACGGCGACCCAGTAGCCGCGTTGCACCGGCAGTTGCCGGGAGATCAGCTCGGCCACCGGAACGACCACCGCCAAGCGCAAGGCATGGCGCCCCGCTGGCGACTGCAGCGACATATTGGCCCGGATCTGCTGTGCATCGGATCTGAGCCGTGACACGGGCCGGCTCGTGGGCCGGTACGGACGCCGGCTGCGCAGCCCGCCACCGCGTCCGGCGGCCGGCGCCAGCGATCCGACGGCACGCAGTTGGCCGGTCAATGCCGACAGGCGCGGGGACATCAGCAGCGCCGGCGATCCGAGCGACGACGAGCCCGGGCGACCGGCGGCGGCCGCCGCGAGCTCGCCCGTGTCGGCATTGAGCGCGGACAGGCGCTGCTGGAGGAGCGCGGCATCATCGCGGTGACCCTCGATTGCCCCGGCGGCGAGGGCGAGCGCCGACGCAGCCAGGTCCAGCGCTCGCCGCGCCCGCGCGTCCGCCCAGCTCTCTGTGGCGGCTCGGAGCTCGTGATGCTGACGCAGCAGCGTGTGGATCGCCATCAGCTCGATCCGTAGCCGGTACCCCTCCGACACAAGCGTGCGCAGCGTCATGACGGCCGCATCACCGAACATCGTCGGCGCCGCGAGCCCCGACCCCGCGACATCGAGGGCGTCTGCCGCCGGCAGTGTGGAGGCATCGTCGTCCGCGGCGGCGAGCCGCGAGAGGGCGCGGTACGCGGTGGCGGTCGCCGCCCGCTGCCCGCGCAACGGCAGCGGCCAGCGGACCAAGCTGAGGAACGCGACCTGAGTCAGACCGCCAGCGAGCACCAGCGCGGCGAGCCCGAGCGCGGCCGGCGCGGGCTCGCTGAACCGGCCGAACACGACAACCGCGATGATCGCCTGGGTCCCGACCGCGCCGCCCCGGTTGCCGAGACTGACGAGGAGCCCCGCCATCAATGACCAGACGCAGAGCACGAGGATGTGCACCCAGGTCACCGAGCCGGTGACGCATCCCACGAACGTCGAGACGGCCATCACGGCGGCGTCGGTCGCCATCAGCGCGAGTGGGGGCCGTCCCCCGGTCGTGCGCCAAGCGACCCCCACCAACATTGCGCCGGCTCCCATCGTCACCGCGGGCACCGGATGACCGAGCGCGATCGCCGTGCCGACCACGATGACGACCGGGATCGCCGCCAGTCCCCCCGAGCGGAACGAGACCATGGTCCGATCGAACCGGCCGGCAGCTCGCACGGCGCGCGTCAGCGCCGCGGAATTGCGCTCGGGAGCGTCGGGGTGGCGGCCACGTTCAGTGGCGAACACGACGGGTCCGTCTCGCCTGCGGTGTCATCGGGTGGGGCCGGCCGTGGACATGGCGGCTTGACACTACCCGCGCGCCGGGGGCGCGTGATGGCTCAGGACGACCCGGGGCGAACCACGTTGCGTAGCGGCTCTCCGGCGCACCAGCGGGCGAACTGCTCTCCGGCCAGCTCGCAGGCGCGCGCCCAGCCGCGCGGCGAGTCACCGGCGATGTGAGGGGTGATGGAGAGCACGCCGGGCGCACGCCACAGCGGATGTCCGTCAGGGAGCGGCTCGGGATCGGCGACGTCCAGGACGGCGCGCAGCCGACCGGTGCTCACCTCGGCGACGAGGGCATCGGTGTCGACGACCGGCCCTCGAGCGGCGTTGACGAGCACCGCACCATCTCGCATCGCGGCGAGCTCGCGGGCTCCGATCAGCCCGCGGGTGGACTCGGTCAGGGGCGTCAGCAGGACGATCGCGTCGGCGTCGGGAAGCAGGGCCGGTAGCTCGTCGACCCCGTGCACGCCGTCGCGAGCGCGCGATGCGACCCCGACGACCGTGGTCCCGAGCATGTGGAGCCGCGCTCCGACCATGCGTCCGATGGAGCCCATACCGACGATCATCACCGTCGATCCGCCCAGATCGGACAATTCACGACGCGTCCAGGTGGTGAGCCGGGCACATTCCAGCAGGCCCGATGTTGCACCGAGTAGAGCGGCGAGGACCCATTCGGAGACGGGCGCATCCCGGGCTCCGCGCGCGGTGCAGAGCGTCGCCTGCGGAGGGAGATGGCTCTCCACCCAGTCGGCACCGGCCGATAGGAGCTGGACGACGGCGAGCCGCTCGAGCCGGGGGAGCACGTCCGCCAGATAGCGGTGGGTGTGGGTGGGGACGAGGAAGTCGACCGCTTCCAGATCGACGGCGTCGTCGAGGACGACGATGTCGGCGCCATCGGGGGCGTGGGCGCGGACGGCGTCGAGCGCCACCGCGGAGACCGCAGCGCGTTGGCGACGGTCGTCGGCCGGCAGCGCACTCAACGCGACACAGTCTGCCGAGATCGGCGACGCTTCGATGCGTGACCGCTGCGACTGCGCCGATCAGAGCCGCCGTCTTCGACATCGGGGGCGTCCTGCTGGACTGGGATCCGCGCCACTTGTACCGCAAGCTGATCGACGACGAGGACGAGATGGAGCGCTTTCTCGCCGACATCTGCACCCTCGAGTGGCACGCCGGTCATGACCTGGGGGTCCCGTTTGCGACATCGTGCGCGCGATTGGCCGCCGCCCATCCGGAGTGCTCCGAGCTGATCTGGGCGTGGGGGCGGCGCAGCGAGGAGATGGTCACCGGTCCGATCGTCGGCAGCGTCCAGATCCTCCGCGAGCTGCAGCGCAACGGGATCCAGTGTTACGCCCTCACGAACATGGAGTCCGAGACCTACCCGCTGCGGCTCGAGCGCTACGACTTCCTGCGCTGGTTCGACGGAACCGTCGTCTCGTCGGCAGAGGGTGTGGCGAAGCCCGACCCGGTGATCTTCGAGCGCCTACTCGAGCGCTTCGGATTGCCGCCGGAGACCACCGTGATGATTGACGACAACGCCGACAACGTGTGTGCGGCCGGCTCCCTGGGAATGCAGGTGGTCAAATTCGAGTCGCCGGAGCAGCTGCGCAGCTGGCTCGCGGGAGCCGGGGCGCTGGGCCGTCGCCCGGAGTGAGCCAAGGGCTCGCCCTACGTCGCGGTGGCCGTCTCGAGCGAGCGGCCGGTGGCGCGAATCCCGAGCAGCACGAGCGCGGCGGTGACCACCCCGGAGATCGCCATCACGATGAAGGCGCCCGAGAACCCCCACGCGGTGTTCGCGCCGAGAACGATCAGCGGGGCGAGCGCGCCGCCGATGTGGCCGAGCCCGTCTGTGGCGGCCACCGCGGTGGCACGGGCGTTGGTGGAGAAGTGCTCTGCGGTATAGGTGTACAGCACCGGGACGAGGAGCCCCACGGTCGTCGACGCGATGAAGCCGAAGATGATGATGATCGCGGGGGAGACGAACAGGCCGATGACCAACAGCGACGCGGCCCACGCCAGCGCGAACGCGGCGGCCGAGTACTTGCGCTCGATGCGGTCACTGAAGCGGGTCGTGGCGAACGCGCCGACGAGGAAGCCGATGCCGGAGACGATGAGGTAGGTGGTGCTGTCGGCGAGGCTGTACCCCTTGTCGACGAACAGCGTCGGGGCGAGCGTCAGCCAGCCGTAGTTGCTGATGTAGTAGACGAACCAGATCGCGATGAACAGCCCCAGACGCCCGACCATCGGCGGGCGCAGCAGCGCGCGAATCGGGAAGCGCTCTGCGGGCTGCTCGTCCTCGACGGGTTTGGGTGTCGGAAGCTCGCCGTCGATGTTCTCCTTTGCGGTGTCCTCCGCGTCGGCGACGATCTCTCGAGCCTCCTCCTCTCGGCCCTGCGACATCAGCCACCGCGGGGATGCCGGGATCCCTCGCCGCAGAAAGAGGATCGTGACGCCGCCTACGGCGCCGATTCCGAACAGGATGCGCCACCCTGACGCGAAGGTGGGGACGAGCGCCCGGGCGACGAACGGCACCACGGCAAAGCCGGCATACGCGGCGGTCGTCGCCCAACTGGTGTAGCGACCCCGGAGCGGAGCGGGCGAGATCTCCCCGATGTAGGTGGTGACGGCGGCGATCTCCGCGCCGATCCCGAGGCCGGAGATGAACCGGAAGATGATCAGCGAGGTGATATCCCAGCTGATCGCCGCCAGCGCGGTGCCGACGGAGAACATCGCTACTGAAATGGCCAGGCTGAGGCGCCGGCCCCATTTGTCGGCGACGGTGCTGTCGGCGAGCGCGCCGATGATGTACCCGACGAGGCTGCTCGTCACCGACAGTGACACTGTCCCCTTGGAGACGTGGAATTGGGTCGAGATCACCGGCAGCGCGAACGAGATCGTCACGATGTCGAAGAACGCGAAGAAGTACCCCGCCCCGATGACCCACAGCAGCCGTTTCTCGTACGGCCAGACGGGAATGCGGTCCAGCCGTGAAAGCGGTCCGGGCCGTCGGCGCTCCTTCGCGGCCGTGGGGCCGCGCTCATCGTGTGCTGGAACGGGCATCTCCTCCCCCTTGGACTACCCAGGGGGGCGCCAGCGCTAACGAGTGCCGAGAACGGGGTGTGGGGATCCGTCGACCAGCACGCTGCCGACCTGCGACGGCAGCCGGTCGCGCCGGCCGGCAGAGCCCACGCCACGAGTCCCTGCGCAGGGTACGCGCCTGCGCCGGGCCGAGCTCCGCACCGGACCTGCGTGATTCGCCGGTGAGCGGTGAGAGGACACCTACAATCGTCTCGCGCGCCCCCATGGTCTAGCGGTTAGGACGCCTGCCTTTCACGCAGGAGATCGCCGGTTCGAATCCGGCTGGGGGTACCTGCGAATCGCCTGTAGATGCAACGTTTCTGCGGCTTGCGTTCGCCTTTTCGCTGTTTCAACTGAGCGCGGGCAACGGTCGCGGGCAACGATCGACGGCTTCGCGCGATCGTCAGTCGATGAGCGCCAAGGCCAACGGCCGTGCGCGGTCGCGCATCACCTTCAGCTGGCGGACCGCGTTGACCAAGGGGCTACCGCTCCCCGCGCCGAGCAGCAGTCTGCTCGAGACTGCCGCGTGGGGGACGATCCAGCAGCCTCGTTGAGGCAGCGGTCGCTGCCCCTGCTTGGCAAGAGCGGCAGCCTCGCCGCGGCCGCGGGCGTATGTGCATGGTTGCTCGCGCGGGTGACGAGTGTTCGCGTCCGAGAACGCGCCTTCCCGGATCCTGTCGGAAGGGTGTCGAGCACGAAGCGTGGCCCGACGTGTCCTGAGCGTCAGCCCGGGCAGGAGCTGCCAACGCGATGCACGGAGAGCAGTGCCGCGATGATGACCGTGCGGCGGCGATCGCTCACGTACGGGGTGCGGATCAGCCGGCGACTCGCTCGCGTCAAGGTGACACGAGCGCCGGGGTGACAGCGCAGCTGGCGCAGGCCGGCGAGCGCGTCGATGAGCTTGGGGGTTAGGGCGGCGATGCGGCCGCGCAGCCGGGTGAGGTCGGGCGGCTTGATGTCGCGCGGAAAGCCGTAGTTCAGCCACCGCGTGCCCCAGCCGAGCTGAACCTCCTTGGCGGCCAGGATTTCCTGGGTGAATACGCGACGGACGCCGGCGTCGGCAAGGCCCAGCTTGCGTGTGATGGCGAGCGCACCCTGCACCACGCGCTGCTCCTGGGCGCGGTCTTGGATCGGCGAGCGCGAGAGCCACTTGCTTTCCATCACCGCCTTCATCAGCTCCAGGCGCTCGGCGGTCAGTCGCAAAAACCTACGGGCGGCGCCGAGTTCTGCCGGAGCGGACATCGTGCGGGCGCCACCAGACGCTACCGAAGCGGGGATCGCGCTGACGCCAGCGAGCGCCTGGGAAGTGCCGATTGTCGCCGCGACGCCGGCGGCGATCGCGACCAGTAAGCGCAGAAGGCCAACGCGAACCACTGCTGGCCGGGACCGAGCGAGGGCTGTTGGCGGCATCGCGACGGGCCCAGCCTTCGGCGGGAGCGACCGCGCAAGGTGACGCCGACGGCTCACCGCGGAGCCTCCAGGATGCCCGCCAGGCGGGTGATGCAGCTGACCAGCAGCTCGTCCAGGTCGGGCCCCGGAAATGTGGTGATGGCCTGAGGAAGAGCGACGAGGCCGTGGAGAGCGAGCCAGATGCGAATGCCGTCGCCGAAAGCGTCGGTGCTGGCCGAGCGGCCGGCGTCGATGCAGGCTTGAATGGTGTTGACGGTGAGCTCGAAGGTCTCGTCCATCAGCGGCGCGGTCTGTTGCATCCCACGTTTTCGCGATCCCATAGGGCCAGGAAGCGCCGCTCGAAGATCACCCGGTAGCAGTTGGGCTGCGCGTAACCGTAGGCGGGGTATGCCCGCGCCGCAGCAAAAAGCTGGGTAACCGGGTCACCTTCGGCGGCGACCGCTGCGCGCAGCCTGGCGTGCAAGCACCTGAGTTCCTGGGCGACGACCGCGTCGATGATCTCGGCGCGATCGGCGAAACGAGGCGCCATCGAGGGGGCGGCGATCCCGACCTCCCGCGCCACCGCGCGCAGGGTAATCCACTCCTCTGAGCCTGTGCGCTCAAGCAGCGCCGCAGCGCCGGCGATAGTCTCGGCGCGCAACCGGCTTCCCTGGCCGCGACGGTTGCGCTGACGCTTGGGTTTGAGCGCAGCGCTAGCGGCATTGGCGACCCTCGGGTGGCCGTTGCCTGCATCCCCGGTCGGCATCTCGCAGAATGCTACCTTCTTGACGCCACAGAGATGGTAAGCCGTAAGTTAACGGCTTGACAGGCTGGCGGCGATGGGTTACCTTCCCCCGTCACGCCATGGGGCCCCTCTTTCACGGAGGTTGGAGAAGTTTATGGCAAGGGCGTCCGCCACCGCACGCGGCCGGTGAACCTCTCGACGGGGAAGCCGCGGGTACTGCTGGTCGGTATCGCCACCGCCGTGGTGGTTGGCCGGGTGTGGGTCGGGCAGCTCCAGCTCGTCATCATCGGTTAACGCGGGCGGCTCGCCTGCGGCGGACAGCGCGACGGCCAGGCAGTCGTCTGCGCCGGCTGGGCGGCTATGACCTGGCGGGCGTTTCCACCCTTAAGATCAACGCTGATGCCGCCACCGTCCAGGTGGGCGCCAGCTCCGGCCAAGCGCTGACCACGCCGAGGTGGATGCGGGTCACAAGATCGTGAGTTACGCGGCCACATCACAAAGGGAGTAGGTAGTTATGGAAGGCTTGTGGAGGTTCTGGCGGCCCACGATCGCGACCCTGGGGTGCGCGATCTCGCTGGCCCTCGCCGCCGGGTTGGCGCTGGCGCCGACGGCTGGTGCCGCCACCCGCGGGTTTCGCGTCGTCAACCTCACCGGGGCGACGTGGAAGCTTTACGGTGCAAGATGCAACCGGGACGGGGGAGGTTGCTTTGAGGGCCGACCGGACGACGGTGCGCCGCTGGCTCCGGGCCTGTCTCAGGGCTACCAGCTCGTCTACTACTTTTTCGACAACGACCACGTCACCGCCCTCTACCATGTGTCTAACGACCAGATGAGAGTCGACATGAACGTTAATGGATTCGGTGAGTCGCACTCAACCTGCATGGTGACCGGCAACTACCGCTGCGACGCCGGCGGCGACACGATCACCCTTCTGGATCCCCCGGGAACCGTGCATAAGATTTCCTCTGGTCAGGGTCAGGCTCAAGGGGCGGTGCTCAAGCAACTCTGCGTTGACGTCACGGCGGCGAAATGCACGTTTAGGCCGAGCAACCAGACTCAGGTCGACTCGCCGTCCCACGCGGTCGGCAACGCGCTGATCAACAGTACCGATGAGGCCCAGAGCTATTCCGTCTCGGTGTCTGACACAGTCAAAGAGACCAACAGCGTGAACATCAGCATCTCGGTGAAGTTCAAGCTCACGGCGTTCGGCCAAGAGCTAGAGAACAGCATTACGGCCAGTTACGGGCATATCTGGGAGACGTCGCACGCATTCACCCAGACGGTGACCGTTAAATGCCCGGCCTACCATCGGTGCCTGATCTTCGCCACGCAGCCGATGTTTCGCACCACCGGCAACTTCACGCTGACGATGGGCAACACCACGTGGCATCTCGATGACGTCTCGTTCCTAACCCCCAATCCCGACGGAACCGGGGCCTACCAGGTGACCAGCGAGCCGGTGAAGCGCACCACGCAAGCCACCGCGGCGCGCAGCGTCGCCGTCGCGGCGCGCGGGGTCCGCGTCGTGAGGCGCAGTGACCAATACGCCGTGCCCTCGGCGGTGGACGCCCGGCCGACGGCTGACGCGAGGCTGCGAGATGCGTCGCTAAAACTCGTCGCGGGTTCGCGATACGACCGCGATCTGATTTCGGTGACGCCGGTTCAGCCGGCTAAGCGGCTCGTCTACCCGGTCGACGACGTCCACGTTCGCGTATGGGCTGATGGTCACCGGGTGGCGGCGCGGAGGATCGCCCGGCTGGCGTTTGATCACTCCAAGCGGCTGGCGGTGCGGGTCCCCGCCCCGGCGCCCGCCGGCGGCAAGCTGTGCGTCACCGTGCTGGCCACCGCCCCGCACGCCATCCCCGGTCGCTTGCGCACCTGCACCGCCGACTCGCCATCGAAACGGTGAGATCAAGGGGGGTGCAGGATCACCGCCGTGTTGGGGCTGTCGCGAGTGCGCTCAGCGGCTGCACGTCTGATAGCCAGCGGCAGCCCAGATTCTCGGACACATCCTGAGGCCCAAGCGAAGTTGAGCCGTCACTTCTGCTTCCCGACCTAGCAGGAGTCCGTGATACCCGCTGGCGGATGCTCTTTCTCGTCTGAGGAAGGAGTGAGGTTCGGGAGCCGCCCGCTGCTGTCTCGGCGGAGCGTTGACGTGACAGGTACGTTCAGCGTCGTCTCACGCTGACTGCCGCCGGCCAGCGGCGAGGGCTAGGCAGCCGGCGTCGCGAACAGGTCGCGGACGGTCTGCGGTTCGCGGCCGAGGAGATTGCCAAGCAGCGGGTCGACGCCGGCGAAGAAGCCCTCGTGGGCGGCCTGGTACATGCCGAGCATGAAGCGCGCCATGAACTCTTCTTGCCCGGCGGCGACCTGGGCGGCGACCCACGAGTCCTCGCCGATTGCCTCGAACCCAATCTTCTGGTTGGTCAGCTCGGACGCAATCGCGGCGATGTCGGCGAAGGTGGGTGCGGCGTTGGCGGTGAGCGTCGTGGGACCGTCGTAGGCCCGGTGTCGGTGTGAGGCCAGGACGATGGCGGCGGCCTCGGCGGCATCCTCGCGGGCCGTCCATGACACGGGTCCGTCGGCGGGCACGGTGATCAGGCCGGTCTCGCGCCAGGGGCCCAGCAGCCAGTTGAGGCTGTGGGCGTAGAAGCCGTTGCGCAGCGAGGTCCAGGCGATACCGGATTCGCTGAGCAACTGCTCGGTCGCGGCGTGGTCGCGGCCCGGACCGAACGGAGTGTCGGCCGCGGCTCCCTGGTGGCTGGTGTAGAGGATGCGCCCGACGCCGACGGCTACGGCCGCGTCAATCGCAGCGCGGTGCAGGCTCACGGCGTCGGCCATGGGATCGCTCGACGACACCAACAGCAGCTGGTCGGCTCCGTCAAACGCGGCGGGCAACGAGTTCGGGTCGGCGTAGTCTCCGCGCCGCACCGCGACGCCGCGGTCAGCGAAGCGGTGAGCCTTCGCTGGGTCACGCACGGCGACAACGACCTCTTCGGCGGGCACGCGTTCTAGGAGGTGGTCGACGGTTGCGCCGTTGAGAGCGCCGGTCGCGCCGGTGACGATGATCATGCTGGTCAGTCCTTTGCTAGCGATGAAACCACCCATCGATGATCAGTGGAAACAAAGACGGTAGCAGGCACACGTTATCGTTGGAAACATGGGTGACCCGACAAGCAAGCGAGGCGCTACAGAGGCGAAGATCATTGATGCCGCGGCGCGCCTGCTTCGCGAGCACGGCCCGACGGCCGTCACGACACGCCGAGTCGCCGAGCAGGCCGGGGTGCAGCCACCCGCGATCTACCGGCTATTCGGCGACAAGGACGGTCTGCTCGAAGCGGTTGCCGAGCACGTCATGGCCACTTTCGCGTCCTCGAAGGCCGCGATCGTGGAGGCGGCATCAGCCGACAACGTCGATCCGCTCGACGACCTGCGCGCCGGCTGGCGATCACAGATCGAATTTGGCGTCGCCAACCCGGCCCTGTTTCGCTTCCTGAGTGATCCGACCAGGGTTGCGCGCTCCCCCGGGGCGCAATCAGGCAAGCGCGTCCTGGAAGCGCGGGTGCATCGCGTCGCGGCCGCCGGCAGGCTGCGGGTGAGCGAGCCGCGCGCAGTCGGCATGATCCAGGCAGCGGGCATCGGCGTCATCCAGACGCTCCTGGCAACGCCGCCCGAACACCACGATCCCGACCTGGCCGACGCAATGTACGACGCAGTCCTCGCGCAAATCCTCACCGACGCACCCGACCTTCCCGAAGGCGGCCCGATGGCAACGACCGTCACCTTCCGCGCGCTCGCGCCCGATCTCACCATGCTGAGCAACGCAGAACGCCAGCTCCTCGACGACTGGCTCGCTCGCGTAGTCAGCGCCCTTTAGCGCCCGCCGGCCCGCTCCTGCTCTCCATGCCGAGTGAGCATCGGCCGCAAGCGTCCGAGACCACCGAATCCAGGCGCCAGCGTCAGTTCGGGGACGGCGTTGGCGGCCGTGGCCAGCTTCTGCTTCACCAAACGCCGGGACCATGAGCAGCGATCAGAGCCTGATTCCCAAGGTGGCGACGATGGAGGAGCCAGCTCTCGGCGCCCAGGGCTCGCTTCCACCCAATCGTTACCTGTGAGGCTGCTAGCACTCTGACGCACGCGTACTTGGTTTCCGCGCGAAGGAAGGAGGGACTGGTCGACGGTGGAAGGCGCGTCCCAACCGAAAAGCAGCCCAGCTCGGCGCCGGGGGGTTCCTGGTGAAGGGCTCGTCTGGCGTCAAGCGCCCCTAGGTGGCGGCGACGCCCGCGGCTGCGTCGGTCCCGTCGGCAGGCTCTGGGGTTTTAGTTGGCTCGCCAGGCGGTGGGGGGGTGAGCTCATGACTCTCGACGGCGATCTGGACGAGCACGATCGTGTTCAGGCGCTGCGTTCAGCTGTGTGCTCGCCCGGCTGGACACAATGGCCGCGCTGATCGATCAGTCCCCAGAACTGATGCGCGCGATCTTCGCGATCGAGTTCCAAGCTGCCGGAAGCACTCACGCACGGGGACCCACGTCGCTGACTGGGTCATCCGCCTGCGTACCGACAACCCTGGCAGCCGTGCTGGTCGGGCAAGCGGACGGGAGCATCCGACCCGACCTCGCTCCCGAGCCCACCGCGCACGCGATCGTCGTCGAAGGCATCGGCTCCGCATTCCTTTGGACCGTCGATCCGACCGAAACCTCCGCAGCCGAATCACCCAATGGCGGCAGCGCACTCAGGAACTGCTCGCTCGAACGGACTGACTCGCGCCGTCGCGAACGTCTGTGCTGACAGCGCGGATGCATGAAAGCAGGAGCTGCGCGTCGGCAGCATCGGGGCTCTGCAATCCCCACGAGCGCAACTAGCGACTGCACTGCGGGCGCCTGTCGCGGTCGGCGTCCCGCCGAGCCGACGATCCAAGGCCGCTGACGCCCCTGTTCCATCGTCCAGGACGCTGGACGCGCCGGGCCTACTGTCGGAGATCTCTGCGAGCGGGAGGGCTGTCGATCGTGGTGAGGAAGTCGTCGAAGGCCTGGTTCGTGCGTGCGGTATCGGCGGTGGCGTCGAGGTCCATGAGCAGACCGCGGATGACGGCGAGTACGACGGTGGCCAGTTCGGGTCGCCCGAGGCTGCGCAGGCCGTCTTCGAGGGGTGCGAGCCAATCGGTGGTGGCGGTTCGTCGGAAGCCGGGCCAGAGTGGTTCTCCCGCGGTGTCGTGCAGTCGGGTGAACATGCGGAGGTAGGGCTCGCCCGGTGGCCCGGAAATCGCCGACCACGCGCGGGCCAGGGTAACCGGGTAGGGCTCCTCGGGTCGCCGGCGTATGAGGTCGGTGAAGGTCTCGACCTGGCGTTGGCGGGCCTGTCTGAGGATCTCGCGGAGCAGTCCGTCACGCGTCCCGAAGTGGTAGATCAGCATCCGGCTCGAAGCGCCCGCGGCGCTCGCCAAGGGCTCGAGCCGGTCGGGGAGCCCCTGCTCCAGCGCGTAGTCGGTGCATGCGTCGAGAAGCCGCTGCCTTATGTGGGGTTGGGGGTGCCTGCCCACTGGGTCATCTTTTCACGTAACGACCAGTACGTCTATCGTTTGCGCGGTGGACTGAACCCAAACGAGGAGATTGTGATGAGGGTTGTTTTCGTGCATGGGGCATGCGTCAAGGACGGAGCGTGGTGGTGGCACCGAACCGCTGAGCTGCTCGCCGAGCGACACGTCCCCACCGGGGCGCCCGCCCTGCCGAGCTGCGGCGAGGCTGGTGAGCCGACGGGTGCGAGCGGACCTGGGTTGGCTCAGGATGTCGCCGCGGTCCGGCAAGTGCTGACGGCGAGCGACGAGCCAACCATCGTGGTCGCCCATAGTTACGGAGGTATCGTCATCGCGGAGGCGGCGGCGGGAATCAGCACCGTGCGCCATCTACTGCTCGTGTCCAGCTACCTACCGGAGGTCGGGCAGAGCCTGTCCTCGTTCGGTGGGGAGGAGCCCGCCCCGTTTCTCGACATCGATCCCGAAGCCGGCACGTTCACCGTCCGGCCGGAGGCCCTGGCCGAAACGTTCCTGCAGGACTGCGATCCGGAGATCCAGCGAGAGGCCATGGACAAGACCGCCCGGCAGAGCCTGGCGGTTCTCGAGCAGCCGGTGCAGTCAGCAGCCTGGCAGCACGTTTCCTCGACGTACCTCGTCTGCGTCGAAGACCGAGGCACCCCCGCCGACCGGCAACGGGCGTTCGCCGGTCGTGCGGGCAGCGTCGTCGAACTCGACGCCGGCCACCACCCGTTCCTCTCCCAGCCGGCGGCGGTACGCGACCTGGTCCTCGGGCTGTGACGGCGACCAGCGTGCCGGCCGAACGCCGAGACGTCCGCCGTAGGCGTACGCGCCCACGCCGCCAGGACCGTCTGGGGTCAGTCGAGTTTTGAGCCGGCGAGAGCCAGCGATCACGAGGGGCGAGTGCGCTTCGTGCAATCAGTCAGGGTCAGACGTTCCCACTTGCCGCGAAGACATCCCCGCGTAGGCCTCCGGCGGATCGTTGCGCGATGAGGTGGTTGATCTCGCTGGTGTAGAGGCGGCTGGCGTCGATGCCCATTTGGGTGAAAACGCCTTCGATCTCCAGGCTCGTGATGCCGTGCAGTCGAGTCCAGGTGGCGAGACCGAGCAGCAATACGCCGGGGTCGTAAGGGTGCTCGCCTGATGGGTCGCCCCAGGCGGCGAGTTGGCGCGTGAGGATGGTGTCGGTGACAGGCGGGGCGTGCTCGGCTGGTCCCGCCACCACGACACCCTCCGAGCCCTCGGCGCCGAACCCGTCGACTACCACGACCCCGCGATCATGGTCCGCCGGGGGCGCGAGCTCGCACGGATGGCATCGATGCCGTCTTCGACAACATCGGTGGACCGAGCTTCAAGCGCTCGTTCGGCCAGCTCGCACCCAGAGGAAAGCTGGTCGCCGACGGCACCGCCGGCCAACTGGACGACACCAACAACATGGTGTTGACCTTCGTCGGCATCCTCACCCGGTTCGGACTCTGGAGCCTGCGACCCAACCACCATCGCCGCGCCAGCTTCTACAACTTCTGGGCGGGCAAGTTGACCCGGCCGCAGCAGTTCCGCCAACGACTCGCCGACGACCGGCGTCACCTGACGCAACTCCTCGCCGACGGCACCATCACCGCTCACATCGCAGCCCGCATGCCGCTCACCGAAGCCGGCCAGGCAATGGCCCTCGCCGAATCACGAACCGTCCACGGAAAGATCGTGCTCACGCCGTGACGCCCGCGATCCGCCGGAGCCTCCGCCTGGAGTCAGCGGGACGGGAGGTCTCGGGCGAAACCGACGCAGCGACGGACCGTCAGGGGGCGGCGGCCAGCCGCTGGGCTGCCGCCACGACGAAGGCACGTCGGCACAGCCGCTCGGTGCTGTTGGCGTTGTCGGCGCCGGTGATCAGCTCGGCCAGCTGCGGGACGGTTTGCCACCACGCCGCGAGAGCGATCAACGCGAACACGAGGTGCGCGGCGTCGAGGTCGGCCGTGAGCGCTCCACTCTCCTGGGCCTGGGCGAAGCGCGCGACCTTCTCGCGGTAGTGGGTGGCGCGGGTTTCCGCGCCGGCTGCCGGGCCTCCCATCAGTCCTTCCCACTGCAGCAGCCGGGCCAGCTGGGGGTGATCGGCGTGGTAATCGTAGGTCGCCCCGGCGAACTCGCCGACGTCATCGAGTCCCACGCCGCGTACCTCGACAGCGGTCGCGAGTGCGTCGAGCTCGTCGGTTAGCACTTGCTCCCACAGCGCCCGCTTGTTGCCGAAGTAGCTGTACAGCCGCTCTTTATTGAGCCCCGCTCGTGCGGCGATGCGGGTCATCTTCGTGCCTGCGAAGCCGTGCTCCGCAAATTCCGCGACGGCTGCCGTCTTCAGGCGCCGGCGCGTGCGCTCTGTGTCCCACGCCATTAAAGGACCGTATCGGTTTCCAACCGGAGTGTTGGAGAGGTGATAGATTCGTTGCCAACCAAAACGTTGGAGTTGGGACATTCTCATGAAACGGCAGATCGAGCAGCTCAGCCACACCCCCGGCTCCGGAGCTTGGTCAGGCGCAACCGCGCTGGTGACTGGCGCCACGGGGGGTATCGGAACGGAGATCGCGCGTCAGCTCTTGGGCGCCGGACTGGTGGTGTACGTCGGGGGACGCGACCTGGCCCGTGCCCGGACCGTCGCGACGGAGTTGGGGGAGGGAGCCCTACCCTTGCTCATCGACGTCACCAATGCCGCATCGATCGCCGACGCGACAGGACGAGTCGATCAGCTGGATGTCCTGGTCAACAACGCGGGTATCAGCATCGACGCCGAGCCGCCGACCGAGGTCGACGTCGAAGTGTTCCGCCGCACGTACGAGACCAATGTCTTCGCGGTGGTCGCGGTCACCAACGCGTTCGTGCCCGTACTGCGCCGTTCGGCTCGTCCGCGGATCGTGAACATCTCCAGCGGGACCGGGTCCCTGACCTGGAGCACGGGTCCCAACCCGCAGTTTCCCCATCAGACGGGAGGCCGCGCGGCGGCGTACCGTTCATCGAAGACGGCGCTGAATGCCCTGACCGTCTTCTACGGCCAGTCCCTGGAGCCCGACGGGTTCAAGGTCAACGCGCTGGCGCCCGGCCTGCGGGCCACGAACCTCAACGCTCGCGCCGCCAGCGCCGGCGGAGATCCAGCGGAGGCCGCCGAGGGGGCGGTCCGCCTCGCGCTCCTCGACGCCGCTGGGCCCACGAGCTCGTTCTTCTCCTGGGACGGCACCCTCGCTGCCTGGTAAAGGCCTGCGCCTCACCGAAGCGGGCCCCATCACCCCACCTGCAACAGCGCGTGCCGCGAGCGCGTGGCGCGGCTGCGGCACGCTCGCAGCGCTGCGAGGCGACCGTCCGGTGATCTGGCCTGACCTTCGAGCGAGTAGGGTCGCAACGTGAAGGTCGAGATGTTCAACACAGGATGGTTGACCGCGGCGGCCGGTGTCTGGCGCCGCGGTGATGACCTTGACCGCACGATCCGCTTTCCGGTTCCTGTCTACGTCGTGGAGAGCGGTGATCACCGCATCCTGATCGATACGGGGCTCCATCCCGGCGCAGCGTCCGACGCACGAGCTCATTACGGCCGGCGAGAGGTGACCGATCGGTTCAGTCTCGAGCTCGAGTTGAGCGTCGCTGAGCAAGTCGACGTCGCCGCGGTCACGCTCGTCGTGCTCACCCACCTGCATTTCGATCACGCCGGGGGCCTGGCGCTGCTTCCCGCTGCGATCCCGCTGCTTGTGCAGCCTCGCGCGTGGGAAGCTGGGCATGATCCGGCGGCGGTCAAGCGCAACGGATACTTCCCGATCGATTACGCCGAACCCGGGCGAGACGTGATCCTCATCGACGGGGACCACGACGTGTTCAGTGATGGCTCGATCACGTTGATGCTCACACCAGGCCATACCCCCGGGCACCAATCGGTTCGCATCGGCCACAATCTCGTGCTCGGCGGAGACGTGACGTACTTCGCCGGCGGCCTCGACGACCATCGTTTCCCGGTCTACGGCGATGACTATGAGGAGCAGGCGCGATCCGCCGCTCGACTCCGGGCGCTCCGTGACGCGGGCGCCCGCGTCATACCCGGACACGATCCCGATGTGCTGCGCCCGGGTCCGATCGCGACCGCGCCGTAACGAACGCGATCCGGTGGGCGCAATCTGTGGCACTGAGTGCCACAGATTGCTATGGTGGCACTCGATGCCTTCACCAGCGCTGCCATGCGACGCTCGAACATCAGAGAGGAACTCGACATGGATCGATACGCCGGCAAGAACGTGGTCATCACCGGAGGGACTGCCGGCATCGGCCTCGCGACCGCGCAGCGGCTCGTCGAGGGGGGTGCACGCGTGCTCGTCACCGGCCGCAGTCCCGACGCGCTGCAGACCGCTCGGGACACGCTCGGTGAGCGCGGCGTCGCGATGCAGAGCGACACCTCGTCGCTGGAGGACATCGATGAGCTCGTGCACCAGTCCCGCGCTGAGTTCGGCGAGCTCGACCTGCTGTTCGTCAACGCCGGCATCACCCGCTGGACCGCGTTCGCCAGCGTCAGCCCGGAGGAATACGACGAAGTGTTCGATGTCAACACGAAGGGGGCGTATTTCACTGTCCAGAAGTTCGCGCCACTGCTCAAGAACGGTGGTGCGGTCGTCCTGACGACTTCGGTGGTCAACGTCCTGGGGTTCCCCCTGGTCAGTGCGTACGCCGCCAGCAAGGCGGCGGTGCGCTCGATGACGCGTTCGCTCGCGCGCGAGCTGGTTGACCGGGGCGTGCGCGTCAACGCTGTGAGCCCGGGGGTCATCGATACCGACGTGCTCGTCAAGGCGACCTCTCAAGAGACTTCTGATCAGGCCAAGCGGCAGGTCGCCGAGACGAATCCGATGCAGCGTATCGGGCGTCCGGAGGAGATCGCGGCGGCCGTCTGCTTCTTGGCCTTCGAGGCGACCTACACCACGGGCGCCGAGCTGGCCATCGACGGAGGCAGCACGCAGCTCTGAGAACGGGCGAGGGGTCGCCGGCGAAACATTCGCGCCATAGACTCGACGCCATGACGCCCCTGCAGGCCGACGCGCACGCCCGTGTCGAAGCTGCAGCCCTGAGCCTCTTCACCCAGAAGGGCTATGCCCACACGACCGTGGACGACATCGTCGATGGCGCCGGCCTCGCGCGTCGCACGTTCTTCCGTCACTTCGCCAACAAGCGCGAGGTTCTCTTCTGGGGCCACTCCACACTCCAGGAAGCTCACGCCGGTGCCGTCGCCGCGACGCCAGAGGGAAGCTCGCCGTTGGAGATGGCGGCCGCAGCGCTCAACGCGGCGGCGGACATCATGCGGCCGCGTAAGGCCCTGATCCGCCAGCGACAGGCAGTGATCGCGGCCAACGTCGAGCTCCAGGAGCGCGAACTGCTCAAACGCAGCCAGCTCTCCCACGCTCTGGCCCAGGCGCTCACGGCGCGAGGCGTCGATCCTTTCGCCGCCGCCGTAACCGCCGAAGCCGCGCTCGGTGCCTACGGCATCGCGTTTCGCGGCTGGGCTGAGGGCCGAAGCGAAGACCTGCACACATCCGTATCCGCAGCCCTCGACGCCCTCCGCACGCTCGGTTGACCCCACTGGGCGGCAGTCAGGACGCCGTGGTTCGCGGGGCCGCCTCGACCACAGCGGTACGGTGCTTTCGCCGTGATCTGGGAAGCCAAACCGGATGAAGCGAGCGCCGTCGCCGGCCTGCTGGTGGCGTTCCGAGATTGGGCCGGGACGTCCTGGCCGCCCGCTGACGTGTTCCTGCGTTCGGTCGAGACATTGCTGCAGCAGCCCGACACGATCTTTTTGCTTGGCTCGCCATCTGGGCGCGCCCTTCCAGAGGGCGTTTGTCAGCTGCGGTTCCGCTTCTCGGTCTGGACGGCAGCCGAAGAATGCTGGCTGGAGGACCTCTTCGTCCGCGAGTCGCTGCGAGGGACAGGGCTCGGGCGGGCTCTGCTCGACGCTGCCTGCCGGCACGCGCTCGAGCGCGGATGCAGCCGCATCGAGCTTGACGTCAACGAGACCAACGACACCGCGATCCGGCTCTATCAAGCGGCCGGCTTCTCACCCCACAGCAAAGGAATGTCCAGCACCGGACGCGACATTCTGATGGGCATGACGCTCGGAGGCGCAAGCGCCGAGCACCCGAGTGGAACTGCCTTCCCTCCTCGTCGCCAACCTCAGACTGCGACTGCGGGTCGCGCCTATGCAATCGCTCGTTTCTGCACCTCGTCGCGTCCGCCCTGCATCCGGCGATTCTCAGCACCTCGACCTCAGGCTTCGAAGGACGAAAGTCTCCCTAGTCGGCCGTGAGGGCGACTAGCGCTATCCGCGCGCGAGGCGGGGTGGACGACGAGCAGGATCGCAAGCCCCGTCTGGGCCCGAAGGAGGTTCGGCCGGACTGTGGCACGGATCGCTGCTCGAGCATCACCAGATCTGTTCGTCCGAGAGCATCGTCTCTTGATGGAGGTCGCGGAGCCGGTTGAGATACGCCTCCTTTTGGCCGGGATCCACCCGCGGTAGGTCCTGTGGGGGGAGGGTTTTCTCGGTGGCGGGCGTGGCGAGGTAGGAGAATTGGTCGTCAAACCCGCCGGGGGTGTAGAAGTTCAGCGCCCGAGCTTGCTCTGAGGTCACTTTGAACGCATGCGCGGTTGCGGGCGGGATCCAGATCGCGGCGCCAGGCCCGGCGACGATGTTCTGGTCGTCGAGGCCGATGGTGTAAGTGATCTCGCCTTCCAAGACGTAGAAGCCCTCGTGCATCCGCTCGTGCATGTGCGACGGCGGGCCGGCGCCCTCAGGCATCGTCTGGTCCATCAGGGTGAAATGGCCGAAGCTCTCGTCGCCGGAGATCAGCACGTTCCACAGGATCCCGATCGACCAGTACGCGGGCGCGTCCTCATAGGCAGTCACGAACGGTTGGGGCGTATCAGCGGCGTTCATCTGACCTCGTGGGGGTTGGGGATAGCGACTCGGCTCGTCCTCGGTCGTGCGAGCCAACCTATCTTGGTTAGAAGCGGACTCTAACAACTACGATGATCGTGTGGCGGCGCGCTCCTCACCCCCTCCTGTCCTCAGTCGGCGTCAGGAGTACGCCGCTGCGACCCGCGGCGCGATCATCCAGGCCGCGCGTGAGTTGTTCGCGCAGCAGGGCTTCTTTGCCACCCGAGTTGAGGACATCGCCGCGCGCGCCCGGGTCGCGCCGGCGACGGTCTACACCTCGGTCGGGGGCAAGCACGCGCTGCTGACGGTTCTGATGGAGCAGCTGGCGAGCTGGCAGCCTCGAGAGCAGATCTTCAAGCGGATCGCGGAGACGCCCACGAGCCATGAAGTGCTGCTCGCGCTGGCTCGGGGGACCCGAAGCACTCGCGAGGAGTGGGCCGACGTCCAGCGAGTCATCACCGAAACAGCGCCCCACGACGAGGCCGTCGCCGGCGTCCACGCCGAACGGGTCGAGCGCTACCGAGCGGCACTGGATGCGGTCGCCGACCGCCTCGCAGCCCTTGAGGGACCGACCTTTGACCGCGGCCGCGCGGCCGCGCTCCTCTGGTTCTACTTCGGGCCGAGCTCCTACCTGCCCCTGCACGAGGACTTCGGGTGGAGCTATGAGGAAACCGAGACGTGGCTGCTCGCCCAGTGCGAGCACGCGCTCAACCTGAAGTAAGCCCCTTTCGCGGGGAAGATTAGGGTGCAGGCCATCGTGGCCTGAGGCGACGAGCGGCTGCCTTTCGCCGATCCCCGCCCGGTTCGCGCTACAGACTGGTTACTGGGTCCCGGACTCGGCCGACGGCCTTGTGGCCACGTCGCGTGCGGGCGACGGGCGCCGCTTGCGCCCTCAGTTGCGATCCGGTCGCTTCGCCTCCTGGGTTGGTGGAGCTTGGGCGAGGCGTTGCAGCGCTTGCTTGAAGGCGGCCGATTCGGCGGCGGTGAGGGGGGCGAGCGCTTGTTGCTCGGCGAGCTTGACGGCCTTGAGGGCCCGTTGGAGGGTCTTGCGGCCAGTTGGCGTCGCCTCAACGATGTAGGCGCGGCGATCGCGTGGATCTCGGCGGCGGCTGACGAGTCGCTTCTCTTCGAGGGCGTCGATCAGCGCGACCATCGTCGTGCGGTCCACGCCGATGCGGGCGGCGAGCCTTTGCTGGGAGGCCGCACCTTCAGCATCGACGAGCGTGAGCACGGCGAACTCCCGGCCATTGACGTTGAGTTGAGTGAGCTCCCGCTCGGTTGCCTCATCCATCAGCGCGAACGCCTGCTTGAGCAGGAACGACAGTCGCTCCATCAGCGCGGCTGGGGGGGTCGAACCGTTGTCACTCACACCGCAAGTGTAGCCGATCCACCAGTCCACTGATCATCTGCTAAGCTGATTGTCAGACAAATTGATGATCGGCTGTAATGACGAGATGGGGCTAGTGATGACGACAACGCTTAGCGATAGTCAGGTGAGCCTGGTCACGGGAGCCAATCAGGGGATCGGCCTGGAGACGGTACGTCGACTGGTTGGTGCCGGGCACCGGGTGTATCTCGGTGCGCGTGACCCGATGCGTGGTCGTGCTGCCGCCGACGTGGCCGGCGCCGAGTTCGTCGCGCTGGAGGTGACGTCTGATGACTCGGTTGGGCTCGCCGCCGAGATCGTCGAGCGGGCAGAGGGGCATCTTGACGTGCTGGTCAACAACGCCGGCATCACCGGGCCGGTGCGCGATGTCCATGAGTACGAGGGCGGCGACATGGCCGCGGTGCTGATGACCAACGTCGTCGGCTACGTCCGCGTGATCCACGCCTTCCTTCCGTTGCTTGAGCGCTCCTCTGATCCGCGGATCGTCAACGTGAGCAGCGGCCTGGGGTCCTTTGCGCTGGCTCACGACGACAGCCGCATCGAGTCGCGTGCCCCCTCACCGCTCTACGCCGCCGCGAAGTCCGCGATCAACATGCTGACCGTCCGCTACGCCCAGCTCCTGCCCGAGATCCGCATCAATGCCGCAGACCCCGGCCTCACCGCCACCGACCTCAGCGGCGGACACGGGCACTCGATCAAAGACGGCACCGACGCCATCGTCGCCTTCGCGCTCAGCGCACCCGACAGCCCGACGGGCGCGTATCGCGACCGCGCCGGCGATCTTCCCTGGTAACCAGAACGATCTCGAAAGGATCAACCATGTATCTCATCACTGGAGCCACTGGCAACATCGGCCGGCCCCTCATTGAACAACTGCACGAGCAAGGTCATGACGTCCGCGCCCTCGTCCGCGACGCGTCTCGCGCGGACCTTCTTCCCGCTGGCATCGATGTCGCCGTCGGCGATCTCGACGACGCTGACAGTGTCGTCGCGGCGCTGCGTGGCGTCGACAGCGTGTTCCTGCTGCACGTCGGCTCCGGCACCACCCAAACGCAGATCATGATCGACGCCGCGCGCGACGTCGGGGTCAACCGGATCGTGCTGCTCTCCTCACTCGGAGCCCGCCTGAGGCCTGTGCCCATGATCGGCGCGATACTTGCCGCTCGCGAGGATCTGCTCCGCGCCTCCGGACTCGACGTCACCTACCTGCGGCCCAACGGCCTCATGACAAACGCGCTGGAATGGGCCGACGGGATCCGCGAGAACAACCGCGTCGTCGATCCCACCGATCCCGGCCGCCAGGCCGTCGTCGATCCCGAAGACATCGCCCGAGTCGCCGCGCTCGTACTCACCCAGGACGGCCACGTCGGCCACGGCTACATCCTCAACGGCCCGGAAGCCCTCACCGCCCGCGAACAAGTCCAGACCCTGTCCGACGTCCTCGGACGCAGCATCGACCTCGTCGCCATCACCCCCGAGCAGGCCGCCAACCAAGCCATCGAGAACGGCACCCCGGCCCCACTGGCCGCAGCCATGCAAAACCTCAACGAGCTATTCCGTGCCAGCCGCGCCGGCGTGATCGCCGACGACATCGAAAACCTCACCGGCGTCGCGCCACGCACCTTCCGCGACTGGTGCGAACGCCACATCGACGAACTCCGCTCAAACACCACGCACAACCCAAACATCGCTCCACACAGCGCATAGAGCACCCCCGGCCGGGCCGACCACGGGCCGGCCCGGCCCCTCCCCGCGCTCGCGAGCGCTCCCAAGCCCCACCGCCCGGTCGCATCACGCAGACAGTCATGCCGTTCTTCTCCAAGTCGTGAACTTCGAGAAGACGATCCGTCCCGAACAGCGGTACTCCATCGACTGGGGACGACACCTCACCGTCACCCGCACCTAAACGGGACAGGAAGAATCAAACGTTCTGACGGACGCCTGTGCAGTCGCGAAAGGAGACCGCGCAACTCGGTGGCGATCAACCTGCTCGTCGCCAAACCCGTGCCTCGGTGCTTGCAAGCTTCCTGTTAGCGCCAGGATCGATGCAGAAGTATCTCGCCGGAAACCGCCGCACTGCTGGATTCACGCACGACCGGCCACGTCGGCCCGGTCGATGCCCGTGGACGCACTTCTGCTTGACGCGA
Source organism: uncultured Solirubrobacteraceae bacterium (assembly GCA_963731395.1). Taxonomy (GTDB): domain Bacteria; phylum Actinomycetota; class Thermoleophilia; order Solirubrobacterales; family Solirubrobacteraceae; genus Palsa-465. The sequence continues at coordinate 100,180 of CAVSVH010000004.1, read as the reverse complement.
GCCGGCCAGGAAGCAGAAGCCACCGCTCGTGGCCGCGTGGAGCGACCAAGCAGAAGCGCCTCTCGGCCGTGGGATGCGTCCGAAGCAACGCAGTCGTGGGGACGCCAGCCTGGCGGCTCGTCGGGCCGCGGACCTGACTTCAACGACGGCGTGGAGGACGAACTCGGCGCTCGGACGCCGAGCAGTCCAAACACAACACGCCGTCAGGCATCGCTTTCAACCGACCGCGAGAGATCCGCCCGCCACACACATCACAAATGCCGTAGGTCCCCTCTTCCAGCTTCGTCAGCGCGCGCTCGGTGCGATCCAACCCACGCTCAAGCGACTCGCCAACACCGATGTCCGTCAAGCGGCTCACCGCCTCAGACGTGCCATCGCCAATCCGCTTCCCGAAGCTCACCGCACTGCCACGCTCGGGACGCTCTGCCAGCACCCCCAAACGCTGGCGGTCACGGTCCCGACGCGCTTCCAGCTCAGCGCGAACCGCGTCGAGGTCGAGATCATCGAAAGCCACCACCCGTACCGTACCCGCTGGGACGTTGTCCTCGAGCATGTCGACCCACCCAGCTGATGAACAGGGCCGTTCTCACCGAGAACCTCGGCCGCCGCCCGCCAAGCAACGTCGCGAAGCCTCCATCGCTACCTGGTTCCCGACGGGCGCCTCCCTCCCCCGTCGGTTCTGGCGACTTCTCAAGACGAGCTTCGCGCTGACTGTGCGGTCAGTGACGTCGGACTATCGATCTCTTGGCATGGCCACAATGCCCAGCTCGGTCAGCTTGCGATCAAAACGGCGATCTGTTGAGTGTTCTCCGGCCACATTGCCATGGGCCAGAGCCAACGCGACACGCTCTACAGCGCGATTCGCGACTTGATCGCCCAACGACCCGTCCCGGAATTAGCTCGCCACTGGGGAGCAGTTCTGCATATTGCTAAGCGACTCGACCTCTAGAGCATGCCGCGTTGGCTGCGCTCTCACGACCACCGGCCGGGTCAGGAGTCGGCCAGTGCGGGCGAGCCGCTGCTTTCAGGTCCGCGGCCGTCCGAGGAGAAGCGATCGTCAACTGACTGCTGAGCGACAAAGCGGGTGCGATGCCTCGGCCAGCGCGCTGCTCTGCTTGTCGCGGGCGGGTGCTGACCGGTCGTTCGGCGTCTGTTGCTCGGTGTGGCGAAACTGCGTGCGATTGTCAGGGGAGCAGGACGACCTTGCCGTGGGGGTGTCCGGACATGCTGAGCTTGACTGCGTCGCGCCACTTGGCAAGCGGGTAGGTGCTCGCGATCGGGATGCGGAACTCGCCGTCGGCTGTGAGTGAGGCGTACTCAGGCATGAAGGTCGTAGCTGGCGCGGCCTCGGCGAGGTAGTCGAGGTTGACGCGCGCGCCGAGGCTGCGAGCCTCGTCGTGGTTGCTGATCGTCATGACACGGTTCGGCTCCTCGGTGAGGGTGATGAGCTCGGCGATCGACCCTTCATTTGGCGGGGGGGCGTCGAAGACGAGGTCGACCGGCCCACCGGCGAGCTTGCGGACTCGCTCGGCCATTCCCTCTCCGTAGGGTGTGACCTGGGCTCCGAACTTCTCCAGGTCAGAGGCGAAGGACGAACCGGCGGTCGCGATGACGCGGGCGCCGCGGCGCAGAGCGATCTGGGTGGCCGCGAACCCGACGGTTGCACCGGCCCCGTTGACGAGCAGCGTATCTCCGGGCTTGAGTCCCAGCGCGTCGAGCGTCCAGGTCGCGGTCTGCACGGCCATCGGCAAAACAGCCGCGTCGATGGGGTCCAGTCCGTCAGGCACGCGATACCAGCTGTCAAGGATCGCCGAGTCGGCCACCCCGGCGCTCGGCTGACCGAGGAAATCGGCTGTTCCGAAGACGAGATCGCCAACCGCGACGTTCTCGGCGCCGTCTCCGGCCGCGTCTACCGTGCCGGCGACGTCATAACCGATGCCGCGAGGCAGGTCCCTGGCCATGAACCCGCGGCATATCTCCCAGTCAGCCGGGTTGAGCCCAACCGCCGCCACGCGCACGCGCACCTGCCCGGACGGGGGATCGGCCACCTCGATGCGCTCTTGGTGCAGCACGTCCAGCGGTTCGCCGTACTCGTTCAAGAAGACAGCGGTTGAAGACACGGGACTCATCGGCATCCTCCAGTTCGGGTAGTGACAGTTGCTGACGCTACCACGTTGCGGCAGTCGCTGACAGAACGTAGGATGGTCAAATGCCGAGAGACGGGACCAAAGCGCGTGCTCGGCTCCGCGAAGCAGCGCTCGAGCTCTACCGCGAACGCGGCTATGACGAGACCACCACCGCCCAGATCGCCGCGCGTGCCGGAGTGACCGAACGCACCTACTTTCGCCACTTCGCCGACAAACGCGAGGTGCTCTTCGACGGCGAAGCCGAGCTGCGCACGATCCTCCTCGACGCCGTCACCGCAGCGCCCCCCGGGCTCGCGCCGCTTTCCGTCCTCGTTCAGGCTCTCACCGCCGCGGTACCACTGCTGATCGCCAACCGCTCCGTCGCCCAGCAGCGAGCCGAGGTGATCGCCGTCACTCCAGCTCTACAGGAGCGCGCCTACGCCAAGACGGCCGCACTCACCGACGCCCTCGCGCGGGGACTTGCCAAGCGTGGCACGGCCCCACCAACGGCGCGGCTCGCGGCGCAGGTCGCCATGGCGACCTTCGACCGAGCAAGCCGCAACTGGGCCGAGAACCCCACCACCGACCTCCGCGCCGCGATCGCTCAAGCCGCCGACGAGGTATCGACGCTCAGCACGGTTTGAGACTCCCGGATCCACCCACCTGGGGCATGTCGCCCGCACGAAGATGGCGCTACACAGCTTCTCCTTGCGCCCAGCCAGCCCGAAAAACCAGCAGCGACGACGAGACTGCTCAGCGACAGAGCGGCACTCTTCAGTCGTGGCGAGGCTGGGCGACCCAGGGGCCGACGCCACCGATCCGCTCGATGGCATAGCGGACGATGTAGCCCGGTCCCTTCGCTGCCGGGAACTCCGTGTCGGACGACGTATAGACCTTGGCTAGGCGATTCAGCAGATCCCAGGCCTCGTCGCTCGGGTCGACCGCGGCTCTGGCGCGCAGCACCGCATACGGGTTCAGAAAGGCCTCGTGGTCGCGCGGGCCGTCGAACGAGAGTACGACGCGGGGGTCGCGCTCGATGTTGCGCAGCTTCTTGTGATGGCTCATGTGGCCGCTGACCACCTCATCGCCGTCCAGGCCGATCCAGATGACCGTGACCTGGGGGCTGCCGTCGGGGTTGATCGTGCTGAGATGAGCCATCGGCCCGGATTCGATCAATCGTCGGAGTGCGTCTGACAGAGAGCTCATGGGAGGAAGTGTGACCGACCGAGCTGCATGGCATCCGCCACCACCACGCGGTCAGCATCGGCAGGGCTCCTCCTTCGGCGTGCCGGCCCGGAAAGCGGCAGCGCCGCCGACACTCCTCAGCCGGCGACGGAGGAGAAGCGGCTGGGATCTGATCGATCGTGTCCCTGTCAGACTTGGCGGGGTGAGGAAAGTCGATTGGGGTGGCTGGGCGCGGGCGGCGGTCGTGGTCTGGTTGCTCGTTGCGGGGTCGAGCCTGGTAATAGCTGAGAGCGCTTCGGCGCAGGCACGCCCGCGGGTCTTGACGGCGGTAACGGCGGTACGCGTCTATCTTCGGGCGCTGGCCGTCCATGACGCGTCTGGGGTCTGTGACACGTTCAGTCTGCAGCTGAAGCGGTTTCTTCGCGGCTGGGAGCCAGGACGCAGCTGCGAGCGTCGGGTTGCTACCGCGCACTTCTCGGATGCGAGCCCCGGATTGAGCGTGAACCGTATCCGGATCGTCGCGGTCGGCCGGATGAGTGAGGATGCGTACGGCAACCTCGCGGTCAGGTTGCGTCTGCGCTACCGCTATCCCTGCATGTTCACGGGAGGTTTGATCCCGGGCTGCCAGCCGCACGTCGTGACCCGTTCTGATGTCCTCTACCTCCGTATGACCGGCCCGCGCTGGCTGATCGTCAAGCCCGGAGAGATCTACGTGGAGACGTCCTCTGCAGCCCCGCCGGCGTCGTTTGATCCTTCGACCCCGCCTGGCGACAGCGCGACCGTCAACCGGCACGCTCGCCTGCCCTCGCCGACCATGCTCTGCCTAGCCGGCGGGGTCAGCGCCGCGGCTCGACGGCGCGTGCTGGCGCCGGGCAACCCCGACGCCCGGCCGCTTCCGTTCAGCACCGCGCCATGGCTGGGAATCACGAGCGTCCGCGCGGTGTGGGTGGGACGCGACCAGCTGTGCGTGACGATCGCACTGACCGGTAGGCCACGGTCCGACACGGGCTACTCCATCGATATCGAACAAGCGCACGACGGAGGCGGTCTCAGCGACAGCTATGGGATCACGATCAACAGCGTCGGGCGGTCCCATGCCCGGCTCACCGACAATCGTGATTCCTACAGCCACCAGCGCGCCGCATGCCCGACGGACACAGGACTCAGCGGCAACCAGCTCGTGTTGATCGTCTCTCCTGGAGACAAGGCCTTCGATCTCAAACGGCCGCTGTTCATCGATGGCTCCAGCACCAGCCTGCAACCCGGCGAACCGTTGCTCGCCCATCCGCTCAACGCCGACGACATCGTCCCCGCGTTGTACGGCTTGAAACTCCCACCGCCCGCCGGCGCCAGCGCTGCACGCCGTTGCGTCACACTCTGACGGTCCTTGCTGGCGGGACAGGTTGCGACGCGCCACCTCCATCCAGCGATGCACGTCAAGGGACCGCGCCTCATCGACGCCACAAGGCCTTACACGACGCGGTCGGCGTCGGCGATCACTCATGCTCGTCATCGACGGGATACCAGGGATGTCTCCAGACGCCCCACCGTATGGCATCCCCAGAACCAGCTCCGACGAGACTCCCTTCACGCACCAGCAGCCAGCTAGGCCGGTGGCCGAGCCGCCGAGCGAACTGCTGCTCCCGGCCCGCGACGATGCGAAGCGGCAGCGGCGCCCTCCTGGCCGGGTTGGCGACAGTGCGGCAGCGCGAATCGTGGCCCGTGGAGCCGGTGGCCCGGCCATGGTGAGACGCGATCGCGCTGATGGTGGGCGCTCGCGACACGGTGGTCGCGGCGGCGTGGCTCGCCTGCCAAGCTGTTCGCATGAGTGATATCCGTAGCCCCACGGTCATCGTCGCCAACGGCGTGGCCATGCCCCTGCTTGGCCTGGGCACTTGGGAGGCGTCCGATCAAGAGGCCTACGACGCCGTCCGCATCGCACTTGACCTCGGCTACCGGCTGATTGACACCGCGACGATGTATGGCAACGAGGCTGCGGTCGGCCGTGGCGTGCGCGATAGCGGCCTCCCGCGCGAGGAGGTGTTCGTCACCACCAAGCTGCGCGCCAGCGATGCCGGGCGCGAGCGAGAGACGATCCGCGCCAGCCTCAACGCGATGGGCCTGGACTATCTCGACCTGTGGCTCATCCATTCGCCGGTGGCGCGCGGCTCGGGCGCCGGCACCTGGCAGCGGTTCGTCGAGGCGCGCGACGCGGGGCTCACGCGGGCGATCGGCGTCAGCAACTACAGCACGGCCGAGATCGACGAGCTGACCAACGCGACGGGCGTCGTGCCGGCCGTCAACCAGATCGAATGGACGCCCGCCCTCTATGACGCCTCCACGGTCAGCGCACACCGCGACCGCGGCGTGACGCTTGAGGGCTACAGTCCGTTCAAGGCGGCCGACCTGCGCGAACCGGTCCTCACCGCCATCGCCAAAGACCACGGCGTGACCGTCCCGCAGGTCATCCTGCGCTGGCATCTTGAGCACGGCTTCGTCGCCATTCCCAAGTCAACTGACGCCGGGCGGATCGCTGAGAACTTCGACGTCTTTGGCTTCTCCCTCGCCGCCGAGGTGGTCAAAAGGATCGATTCTCTCGCCGGCTGAGCGCCGCCACAACGCCAAGACGCATCCGGAAGGCGCCCCCATCTCGACAGCCGCCGCAGCGATCGATCGCTTCGCCCTAAAGCGCAACACCAGGCGTCTCGGCGCCAGATCCGCACTGGTCGAGGACTTCCGCTTCGGCGCGGTCGGCGAGGAGAGCAGCCGCCGGGCGCTGATGGTCGGTCCGGCGACAATGGGGCAGTCTCCGCGTCAGCAGTCGGCGTCTCGGCGTGCTGTCTGTTCAGGAGCTCGGTCGAGTAACCGGCGGGACGAGGAGATGATCGTTCGCAGTGTGACGATGGATAGAGGCGTGTGTGTGGCGTCAAGGCGCTGCGCATCGCCAGGCCGTTCGGCACGACCGTTAGGCCGGTGCAGGCGAGAAGGAAGACGCGGCGACGAGGGTGCCGTCGCGGGGGTCCCGCTCGAGAAGTGCGAGTGGATGAGCGCGCTACCGATGGCGACGGTGAAGTCGCCATAAGAAGGAGAGTCCAACGAGCACTGCCGTCTTCCTCGTGGACGTCCTCGCCAGTCCCTCCAGCGGGTACAGAGCTGGCTGCGAAATGCGGCTTGTCGACTGGCTGAGCGCTGCGGCCTTCATGGTTCCTCCGATGATCGAGCTTCCGTCGTAAGTAGCTGCCGACCGGAGGTCTACTCTCGCGCCCCGATCGCCTCAACGGGCCGGGCGCGGAGCGCTCGTCTGGTTGGCAGCGCAAGGGCCAAAAGCGCCAGGAGTGCTGAGATGCCGAGGATCGCGGCGAACGGTCTCGCGGGTATGTGTGGGAGGCCGCCGTTGAGCGCCTGGCTGAGTGGTAGCAGCGCGATGGCGGCGATCGCCAGGCCGATGCCAAGTCCGATGGTGATGATCAGCGCTGCCTCCCAGCGCGCCATCGATCGGACCTGGCGGGGGGTCGCGCCGACGAGCCGCAGGAGCCCGAGCTCGCGGCGGCGCCGGAGCCCGATCATGAGGAGCGTGTTGAGTACGGCGATTGATGTGAAGGCGAAGATCTCGACGACGAACTGTGGGCCGAACCAGCGGTTCATCTCGTCCTCGGCGTCGGTGGCGGTGGCGAACGTCGCGCGGTTGCTGATCTTCAGTCCGGGATACCGCGTAGCGAGGGCGTGGAGGCGCCGGGCGACCGCGGCGGGGTGGTCTGTTTGGATGAGGATCGTCCCGAGCAGCGGGATCGTTTGGTGGCCGGCGGCGAGCTCGGGGGAGAGCAGAGCGTCTCCGAAGGCCAGGTCGCGGCTGTAGATCGCGACGACGGTGGCGTGGGCGAGTGTGCCGTCGCCGAGCATGATCTGGACGCGTTCGCCGATGTGGGCTTGGGCGGCGTTGGCGCGGTGGCGCCCGAGCGCGATCGTGTTGCCGTGCAGGGCGTTCAGGGATCCGGCGGTGACGCCGACGTCGAGGCCGCCGCCCTGCCCGCCGGCGAGGATCTGGGCCGGGAGGGTATCGTCGGAGTCGCCGAGGCTGGGGCCGAGCGTGGTCGAGGTGAGCGCGACGGCCGAGCGTACTCCGGGGGTGGCGCGCGCGTCGCTCAGCGCTGCGGTGGGCAGTCCCGGACCGGTGCTGGTGAGGGCGAGCTGGCCGGTCAGCCCGGCGTGGCTTTGCTGGGTGATGGCGTGCTCGATGGTGGTCGTGCTGAACAGAAGCGTGCAGCTCATGGCGACGGTGAGCACCAGTGGGGTGCTGGCCGAAGAGAAACGCCGGGTGGCGGTGCGCAGGTTGGCGGAGGCGAGGAAGCCGCCGACCGGCGAGATCGCCCCGAGCGCCGGCGCCAGCAGCCGAGCGACCACGTACGCGAAGATCGGTCCCAGGAAGCCGACCGCCACGACGAGGAAGATCGCGGTCATTTCCGCTGTCGCCGCGGCGGTATCGGGCGTGCTGGTGGTGACCGACACCGTGAACAGCGGCACGGCGCCGGCGAGCGCGAGCAGTCCGCCGATGATCCGCCCCGGGCCGAGCAGCCGCGGCTCTACCGCGGCGTCGGTGAGCGCGAGGGTGGGCGACACGCGGGCGGCGCGCCGTCCGGCGGCCAGGACCGCGAGCAGCGAGGTGGCGACCGCGCAGCCGATCACGGCGGCGGCGGGGAGCCAGTCGTAGTTGAGGGCAAAGTTCGCCGGGGCGATGCCGTGGCGCACGAGCCCGTGCGCGAGCGTGCGGCCGAGCACGATCCCGGGCCAGATCCCGGCGGCCGAGCCGATCAGGGCGATGATCGCCGCTTCCCAGGCGATCATGCGGCGGATCTGCCCGGGCGTCGCGGCTACCGCCCTGAGCAACGCGATTTCGCGCTCGCGCTGCTGGATTGAGAGACCTAGCGTGCTGGCCACGACGAACATGGCGATGAACAGCGCGAGTCCGCCGAAGGCCGCTGTGACGGGGATAAGAGTGGTGCGGGTCGCCTTGAGCTCGGGGTATTCGCCCTGCCCGCGGGCCGCGCCGGTGAGCACCTGTGCTCCCGAAGCGGCGGCGCGCACGCGGTTGATGTCAAAGCCGGGCCCGGCGAGCAGGCCGATCGCGTCGACTCGCCCGGGGTGGCCGGCCAGCGTAGTCGCCTCGGCGTCGGTGAGGAAGATCGCGCTCTGCTGGGTGACGGGATGGCGGGGGCGAGCGACGCCGACCACGGTGACCGTGCGGGTGCGCGCGGACGATGCGAGCAGCAGCCGCGCGCCAAGCGCGGCGGGATACCCGGTGACTACCTCGTCGGGTCGGGTGGGTGGGCGTCCGGCGCTCAGCACGTAGGGGGTGAGCGCGGCGCTTGACCACCCATGGGCAACGGCGGCGCGGTCGCCGAGCCGGGCAGGGACCGACACGTCGCCGATCGCGGCCCGGACGCCGGGCAGCCCTGCCAGGCGAGCGGTGAGCGCGGTGCTGACCCGCGCGCGTTCGGTGAGCTGCACATCGTGGTCGGCGCCGACGTTCTGTTGTCCGGCCACGACCGCCGCGGCGCCGGCGTACCGCTCGACGGGCGGATGGGTGCGGAGCATCGATTCGAGTTGCATGCCCCAGGCCATCGCGAGCACGGACGCGGCGACGAGCGCGATCAGGGCGCCGGTGAACGTGCCGAGGCGGCCGCGGGCGCTGAGGATGGATAGACGCAGCATGGCTCAGCCCCCCAGATGCGCGAGCTGTTCGGCGACGTCGTCGGCGCTGGGAGCCTCGAGCGTCGCGGCCACGCGTCCGTCGGCGAGCACGATCACGTGGTCGGCGTACGCCGCGGCCACGGGGTCGTGGGTGACCATCACCACGGTCCGGCGGTCTTGGTCGACGATGTCGCGCAACAGCGCGAGCACCCCGCGTCCGGTGCGGGTGTCGAGCGCTCCGGTCGGCTCGTCGGCGAACACGACCTCGGGGCGGGTGACGAGTGCCCGGGCGATCGCGACGCGCTGCTGCTGTCCGCCTGAGAGCTGCGAGGGACGGTCGCGCAGCCGCTTCTCCAGGCCGACGCGCGCGGCGACGTCGCGCACCGTCGAGCGGCGCGGACGGTGACCGTCGAGGCGCAGCGGCAGGCCGATGTTCTGAGCCACGGTGAGCGAGGGCAGCAGGTTGAAGGCCTGAAAGACGAACCCGATCCGCTCGCGCCTCAGGATCGTCAGCCGCCGCTCGCTCAGTCCCGCCAGCTCGGTATCGGCGAGCGTGACCGTGCCCGACGTCGGCCGGTCGAGTCCCGCCGCCACGTTCAGGAACGTGCTCTTGCCCGAGCCCGACGGGCCCATCAAAGCTGTGAATGATCCGCGCGCGAGGCCGACCGTGACCCCGTCGAGAGCGACGACCGATCCGTCGCCCCGGCCGTACACCTTGCGCACGTCACGCAGGGCAACTGCCTGAGTCGAGGTGACCGCCTCGGAAGTGCGGACAATGGAGTTGAGCATGAAGTTCCTCCTAGCCGGGCCGGCGGCGCTCGGTCGCGCCTCGCGTGCGGTCCCTCGTTGTGCCATGCGACGAACCTAAGGTGCGATCGCGAGATCGGCATCGTCGCCAGGCTGGATTGCGGCTCCTACCCTCCGACGATTTCGACTCCTACTTAGGTAGGAGGCGGGAACCGAGGGGGTGGGGTACGTTCACCACGTGCGCCGGATCGAACATCTCGCCCGCACGTACTGGTTCGACCTGCTGATCGCGCTCCTGGCGATCGTGGCGATCCTTGACGTGGTGCTCGGACGCGGCTCGCCCGGCGCTCCGACAACGACGCTGTGGTTCTGCCTTCCCGCGCTCGCGATCCTGGTGCTACCGATCTTCGCGCGGCGATGGTTTCCGTTCGCGGGACCGGCGGCGTACTGGCTTTTGGCCGCGGGAATCTCGTTCGTCGACCCGCTGCTGATCCCGTACCCCGAGTCCCTCTTCCCGATCGGGCTGGCGGCCGCATTTCTGCTCGGGAACCGCCGCGACCTCCGCCAGGCGGGCGTCGGCTTGGCGGTCGTCATCGGCGCTACGGCGACCCTCATCTACGACATCCCCGAACACTCAGTCAGCCAGCTCGTCTTCATTCCCGTCGACTTCGCCGTCGCCTGGGTTGCAGGCCTTGCCGTCCGCGCGCGGGCCGAGCAGGCCGAGGTGGCGGACTCCCGTGCGACCCAGGCCGAGCAGGAGCGCGATGCAGCGACCCGCGTCGCCGTGGCCGAGGAGCGGGCGCGGATCGCGCGCGAGCTGCACGACATCGTCGCGCACGCCGTCAGCGTGATGGTGCTGCAAGTCGGCGCTGTCAGGCACCAGCTCCCCGACGCGATGGCCGAGGATCGCGACGCCCTCAGGGGTGTCGAGCAGGCCGGGCGCGGCGCGCTGGCGGAGATGCGCCGTCTGCTCAGTGTGATGCGTCGTGACGGCGACGGCCTAGAGCTCGCGCCTCAGCCCGGCCTTGACGGCCTCGACTCGTTGATCAAGGAGATCGACCGCGCCGGGCTGCCCGTCGAGCTGCACGTCGCCGGGGAGCGATTCCCGCTCCCGCCAGGAATCGACCTCTCCGCCTATCGGATCGTGCAGGAGGGCCTCACCAACGCGCTCAAGCATGCCCGCGCCTCCCACGCGGAGGTCACCGTCCGGTATGCGCCGAACGCGGTAGGGATCGAAGTGCACGACGACGGCACCGGCGCGACGCCGAGCGACGGCCACGGCCACGGCCACGGGCTGATCGGAATCCGCGAGCGCGTCAAACTCTACGGGGGCGAGATGACCGCAGGCACGACAAACGGCGGCGGGTTCACGCTCAGCACCCGCCTCCCACTCACCCCAGACCGGCCATGACGATCCGAGTCCTCATCGCCGACGACCAGTCCATGGTCCGCGCCGGCTTCCGAATGCTGCTCTCCCGCGAACAGGGCATGGAGGTCGTCGCCGAAGCAAGCAACGGACTGGAAGCGGTGGCCAAGGCGGCGCGGTTTGACCCGACCGTGATCCTGATGGACATCCGCATGCCAGAGCTCGACGGGCTCCAGGCCACCCGCCGGATCCTTGCCACCGACAACACCGCGCGGATCCTGATCCTCACCACCTTCGGACTCGACGAATACGTCTACGAAGCCCTCAGCGCCGGCGCGAGCGGATTCGTGCTCAAAGACGACCCCCCCGAACAGCTGATCGAGGCGGTCCGCACCGTCGCCGCTGGAGACGCGCTCCTCTCACCCGCGATCACCAAACGCGTGATCCACCAATTCACCCGCATCCCCCGCCACGAGCCGCCGAAAGAACTCGACGAGCTCACCGCACGCGAGCAAGACATCCTCCGGCTCATCGCCCGCGGCCTGTCCAACGCAGAGATCGGCGCGGAGCTCTACATCAGCGAGACGACCGTCAAGACCCACGTCACGCACATCCTCCAGAAACTCGGCCTCCGCGACCGCGTCCAAGCCGTCGTGCTCGCATACCAGGCCGGGCTCGTACCGGCAGCCACGCCCACCTAAGCCTCACTGGCGGCCCGCAAGTGCGACTGCCGCCGTTCCGTCGATCCCGCGCGTAGGACCATCTCAGAGGTCGCCGCCGCGCGTCTCCGGAGGGGCCGTTGTGAACGCGCAGGGACGACCGGCTCCTGCAAATGGCCGCAGGACAGCCGAGGGCCCGCCCGACATGATCTCCGCGCGCGCCTGCGGGATGCCGGCCCTCGCCGTTCCTGGCGATTAGGCGTGGGACAGCGCCCGGGCCCTCGGGTTCGAGGACCGTGACGTCACGATCATGATGGACGCCGATCGGGCCGGCCGCCTGGCGGCGCGACGCATCCAGCGCGATCTCACCGCCGTCGCGCGCACCGTCACCATCGCCGACCTCGCTCTCGATCGCAGGACGGCTACGACCTCACTGACTGACTCCACGGGCATCGCCACCTTCGCCACCACACCCTTCAGTGCATGTTGTTGCCCGACGTGTTGCTCGCCGACGAGGACCAGGTCACCCGGTCTGAGCACGCGCGGGCAACCGCACCCCGAGCCTCCTCCTGCGTATCCGTCAGTGGGGACCGCACCCAAGCAGCCCCCTTCCCCTCCCCGCCGGCCCCCGGCAGTTGGAGTTGGGCGGCCTCCTTCGGTTGGGGGCTGTTGCGGGCTCTCGCCCTCGACGCGGCCTCTCTGGGCGCGTCGGCGGCTATGAGCGCGGCCTGCCGGTCGCAGGCCGCCCAGCTGGCAACTGGCGCACGGTCCGACGTGGACCCGGTGCCCGCACCGCACGCGCTCGCGCACGGTCGGTGTCTGGTAGGTGTGGGTGGTGGCGAGCCTCATGGGGTCGCTCCTCCTGTGGTGGTTGGGGGGCCTGCTCCTCAGCCTGGCCGGTCCTCCCGGCTGGCTGGGGACCAGGCCCCGGGCGTGTTGGCTCGGGGCTGGGTCTGGGCTGGCGACTTGACGGCGAGGCCGCGCTTGGCGGCTGCCTTCAGCAGGGCCTGGATCGCGCGGTTGGCGACGAGGTCGGCCGCGAGGTCCTACCTTCCCGCTTTCCCGAGCACCAGCCCCAGCAGGAGGACCAGGAAGAACACCGTCTGCGCGCTGTGGACGACGATCGCCAGCAGGGCGCTCCGGCGCCGCTTAGCGGGGAGGGCGAGGACGAAGGCGTCGCACAGGGCGCTCGGGATGACCCAGGGCTCGTGCAGGTGATAGGCGGCGAAGATCACGCCATTGGCAAGCCAGTCGAACCGGCCGAACGTGCGGTTCATGCGCGGGAGCAGAAAGCCTCGGAACAGCAGCTCCTCGCCCAGCACGGTGTTGAACACCAGCATCACCGCGGTCAGAGCGAACCAGCCCCACGCGCCGGAGAAGAAAGCATGACCGGCGTGCGAGCCGAGGAACAGGCCGAGGTCGCGGCCGTCCGGGTGCGGGAGCGACGGCACGAGCAGGTTCGTCACGGCGGAGGCGACGAGGAGGCCCGGCAGGATCAGCCAGCCGCGGCCGCCGCGCCGTCCGCTGCGCGGGTCGCGCGGCGCGCGCAGCCAGAGCACCTCGCGGACCACCGACCAGCGCAGGGTGCGCTGCTCGCGGTAGACAAGGCCGACGACGAGGGCGAACTGCCAGATGAGGCCGACGGTGAGCGTGATGATCAGGGCCTGCACGAGCGGTGCCGGGCCGCTGAGGCCGTCGGCGAGCCGCGGCGCGACGACCCAGCTGAGCAGGCCCATCGGCACGGCCGCCGCGGCCCAGACGCCGGCGACGCCGGCGGCGGAGAGCTGGCGGACCGGCCGCGGGACCGCGCTGTGCTCAGGGCAAGCATCGGTCACGGCGGGTAGCGGGGCGGGGGACGCGAATGTGCTCATGGGACGGGACCTCCTGTGGGGTTTCGGGGTGTCCCCACGCTAGGTCCGGCCGAGCACGGCGTCGTCGTCGGAACGTCGCGTTCGTCACGGCACTCTCCGACGACCTGGGGGTCCTCCTCGAGGAGGAGGCGGATCCGCGGGGTCCTCCTCGAGGAGGAGGCGGAGCCTGCGGGCCCGGTGTAGCGTGCGCTCGTGAGCGAGATCTACCGGATGAGCGAGATCGCCCTCTACAGCAGCTATCAGCCACCGGCGCCGCCGATCCGAGCACCGCCAAACGAATGAGCCGATCCGCTGCCATCAGCTGAGAATCCCGCTGCCAAACATCCCAGACAAATCACTGCCACAAGTCCGGATCTCCACTGACAAACGTTCCGGATCCCACACTTGCTGTAGGGCGCCGGTCGAATGACAGTCGGGGTGCGGTCCCGCCCAGCGCGGCTCTTTGCCGGGACCGGGCGGCAGCGGACGCGCGTCTTCCCGGTGGCCAAACCACTGAACAACGAAGGTTGTCCACCCACACGCAGGATCGCCGGAGCCTCCGGAGCGGCCGGAGCAAGCTAAACAGTAACCCAGTGATTACCGGTGGGATGCGGAGGCCGGGTCACAGAGCCGCCACAGCGGTTCTCGTTGCCGCCCGAGGAGGAGCCGCCGCCTGACGATCAAGAGTCGCGCGGTGTAGCGGAGCAGGTGGCTGGTCGATGATCCGCTTGCGGCACACGCTGCGGATCGGGTGAGCGAGCCGTTAGAGGTGTCAGTCCATGTCGCCGCGGACGCGCCGGTAGCGCTCGTAGATCACCCGCGAGCCGAAGGTCCTGGTCTCGATCAGCTCGAGCGGGATGTCCCCGGTGACCGGCGGGAGGAACGGCGTGCCGCCACCGACGATGATCGGATGGCGGAACATGCGCAGCTCATCGACTAGCCCGATCTCGATCGCCCTCGCGGCGAGGCCAGCGCCGCCGATCTCGATGTCCTTGTCAGTCGCGGCGAGTGCGGCGGCGACCTCCTCCTCCACCGACCCCTCGGCGAGCCGAGCATTGCCCTGGACGCTGTCGAGCGTGCGACTGAAGACGACCTTCGGAAGCGCGCACCAGACATCGGCGAACGCGGCATGCAGCTCGGTGTCGCGCAGCGACGGATCGGTCTCCCACACCAGCATCGTCTCGTAGAGCTTGCGGCCGCACAGATGGCAGCCGAGCTCGCGCACCCGCGCCAGATGGAAGCCAAACAGCTCCTCGTCAGGGACAGTCCACCCGAACGCGCCCTCGCGGTCAGCGATGAAGCCGTCCACCGAAACGCCCATAGAGTAGATCAGCAACGCTGCAGACCGTACCAGCCCCGTGACCGGCTCGGAAACGGGGTGGCATAGGGCGGCTGCCACGCGATCCCAGCATGCCCGAGCAGACACAAGAGCAGTGTGCTTCCGCTTCGAGACCCGGATTTGCTGGAAGGCTGTAAGCACCGGATGCGCGCTTCTGGCGAGTAGGAGGTGCGCGACCACGCGTGGGTCAAGACTCGCCTTCGTTATTGCGCGGGCATGAGGTCCACGATCTCGCGGCTGGTTGTCTCCGGTTCCTCGGCAGGTGGTCGACGGAGTGCTGCTGGTTCGTGATTGCCGCAACCTGCAGGGCCACGATCAACGCCTCCAGCACGATCGACCTCGAGGTCGAGAACGGGGCAAATCATGAAGGCAGACCGGTTCAGTCGATTCGTGGCCCCCGGGCACCGGCAGGCCTTAGTTGTCAACTCGACGGTAGTCACTTCGGTGCGAGTTCAGTGAACGGCATGGCGGCCGGAGAGCACCCGCATCCGCGCCGCCGAAACCATCCTCGTTGATGCGGCATTCGCATCGTCGTGAGGACGGTCTGGTTCTACGGCTTGCGGAAGCCGACAAGACCGCTCTCATAGGCGAGAATCACTGCCTGGACGCGGTCGCGCAGCCCGAGCTTGCGGAGCAGGCTTGAGATGTGCGTCTTGACTGTGGCCTCGCTGAGGATGAGCTCGGATGCAATCTCGGCGTTCGATAGCCCGCCGGCGAGCAGCCGCAGCACCTCGGTCTCGCGCGCGGTGAGCTGCCCGAGCACCTCGCTCGATTGGTCGCCGGCCGGCAGCGTGGTGGCGAACCGCTCGAGGAGGCGGCGCGTCACCGACGGGGCGAGCAGCGCGTCGCCGCCGGCGACGATTCGGATCGCTTCGACCAGCTTGGCCGGCGTGACGTCCTTCAGCAGGAATCCGCTGGCTCCGGCGCGGATCGCGGCGTGCACGTAGTCGTCGAGGTCGAACGTGGTCAGCACCAGGATGCGCGCGGGTGAGTCCTCCTCGACGAGCCGGCGCGTCGCCTCCACGCCATCGAGCACCGGCATGCGGATGTCCATCAGGATCACATCCGGCCGGCGACGCTCGGCGAGCGCGACCGCCTCGGCGCCGTTCTCGGCTTCGCCGACGACCTCGATCTCGGGTCTGGCACCGAGGATGGCCCGAAACCCGGCGCGCACGAGCGCCTGGTCGTCGCAGATCAGGACCCGGATGCTCACGGTTGCGTTTCCTCGAGCGGCAGCCGGGCGCGAACCTCGTAGCCGCGGCCGCTCCCCGGCCCTGCCGTGAGCTCGCCGCCGAACAGTGCAACCCGCTCGCGCATCCCGATCAGTCCCTGGCCGTCGGTCTCACCGTTGAGCGAGGTGGCGCCGCCGCCGTCATCGAGGACCTGGAGCTCGAGCGCGTCCGCGACGTAGCGCAGCTGCACCTGCGCGGTCGAGGCGTGAGCGTGCTTGAGCGTGTTGGTCAGCGCCTCCTGGACGACCCGGTAGGCACACAACCCCACGCCCTCGGGCAGCGGGCGTGCCTTGCCGAGCACTGATAGCTCGATGGGCAGCCCGGTCTCTCGCACCTGTCCGACGAGCTCGTCGATGCGCTCGATTCCCGGCTGGGGCGCGTAGGCCGGGTCGCCGCGATCGTCTTGGGCGCGGATCACGCCGAGCAGTCGGCGCAGCTCGGTCAGCGCGGCGCGTCCGGTCGACGCCACCGCGGCCAGCGATTCGCGTGCCGTGCTCGGGTCCTCGTCGAACACGTCCTGTCCGGCGGCGGCCTGGACGACCATCACGCTGACGTTGTGGGCGATCACGTCGTGCAGCTCGCGAGCGATCCGTGCCCGCTCCTCGATGACCGCGCGGTCCGCCTTCTCCTCGCGCTCGCGCTCAAGCCGGGCCGCGCGCGCTTCGAGCTCGGCTAGATACGCGCGGCGGGTGCGGACGTTGTCGCCGACCACCCACGCGATCGCGAACACCGCGAGCTCGGGGATCACCTGCCCGGCGTGGGGCCCGTTGTTGACGATCACCGCGACCGTGATCGGTAGCGCCACCAACGCGGCGGCGCGGATCGACACCCGACGGTCGCAGTACGCGGCGACTGTGTAGAGCGCCACGATCACGCCAACCGGTGCCCCGGCCCCGGGCCGGAAGATCAGCAACAGGGTCTCTGCAATGACGGTCGCCGCCAGCACCGCGAGCGGCCGATAGCGGCGGAGCGCGATCGGGGCCGTCGTGAACAGGGTGACGACGGCCGCGAGCACCGGGACGGCGAAGCCGTAACGGGTGCGCGCGACCACCGTCGAGCCCACCGCGATCACGGTCAAGATCAGCGCCAGCGCCGAATCGCTCCACCAAGGGTGGCGGCGGATCGCGTCGCGTACCGCCGCCACCGTTGGGGACACTTGCCGCATGCGCCGAGAGTAACCCCGGATCTCAGGCGTCCCGGGTTTGCATCCGCCGCGCCCCGAGCGCCGGTAGGACCAGAAGCCATCCGATCGTCACCACGACGGCGACCGCGACCGGCATCGGTATCCCCGGCGGGCCGGTCAGAGGGCCGGGCTTGAGGAAGCCCAGGACGCTGTCGAGGAGGCCGCGCCTGAGCGTTCCGAGCGATGTCGCCTGAAGCACCAGCGGGCTCAGCACGAGCTCCCACCCGATCAATGCGGTGATCGTCCCCGTCCGCGAGCCGGTCAGGGATGCCACACCCAGCGCGATCACGCACAGGACGGAGTTCGCAAGCGCGAGCCACGCCACCGACTGCACGATGAGCGAGAGGTCCGGCGTCGGCAGCCCGCCGGCGAACCCGAACACGCATGCGAGGCCGATCGCGAACGCAAGCGCCGCGACGCTCAGGGTGACCGCGACCGCGGCCGGAATCCGGGACAGGAACAGCGCCGTCCGCGAGCGGCCGGTAAGCACGTTGTCGCGGAAGACGCCCGCCGCAAGGTCGCCGGCACCCGCTTCTGCGCCGATCAGGATCGCCGCGACCGGGCCCATGAACACGCCAAGCAGGTCGAGCAGGCGCCCGTAGTTGTTCAGGCCGCCGGCGGGTGGATAGTGGGCGGGGTCGGATGTGTGCTTGACGACGTCGTACCCGGTCATGATCACGAGCGGGACGAGCACCACCGCCACCGCCAGCGCGATCATGCCCCGCTTCTTGCGCAGACGGAGCAGGTCCGCGCCGACCATCTGCCTGGCAACCGTCAGGTCGAGTTTCATGCGGCCACCTTCAGTCGTGTTGTCATCTCCAGGAACCGGTCCTCGAGGCTCCGGCGCGCCGGCTCGAGCCGAGACACCAACAGGCCGGCGCCGACCAGCTGCGAGTTAATCTCGCCCGCCTGGTCGCGGGCGAGGAGCCTCATCCGCAGCACCCCATGCTCGGTACGCAGCTCGCGGACGGCCGGGTCGCCGGCGAGCAGCGCGAGTGCACGATCGGTGTCGTCGCATTCGATCACGAGCTCACCGGCCTCGTCCGCGACCAGCTCGTCGATCGATCCCTGTGCGATCACGCGTCCGCCGTCGATGATCGCGGCCACGTCGCACGTCTTCTCGACCTCGTCGAGCAGGTGAGAAGAGACGAACACCGTCCGGCCCTCATCCTGGACCAGCCCGCGGATCATCCGACGCACGTCGAGCATCCCGCCGGGATCGAGCCCGTTCATCGGCTCATCGAGGATCAGCAGCTCGGGGTCCGACAGCAGGCAGCGCGCGACGCCCAGCCGCTGGCGCATCCCAAGCGAGTACGTCCCGACCCGATCTCCGGAGCGCCTGTCCAGCCCGACCCGCTCGAGCACGCCGTCAATTCGCTCGCGCGTCTCCGGCCCCCGGACCGCCGCGGCGATCTTGAGGTTCTCATAGCCGGTGAGGTACGGGTAAAACGACGGCTCCTCGACGATCGCACCGACGCGCGCGAGCGCTCGCGCCCGCTGCGCCGGAACCGGGAGCCCGAGCACGCTGGCCCGGCCCGCGCTCGCACGCGTGAGCCCAAGCAGCATCCTGATGAGGGTCGTCTTGCCGGCACCGTTATGACCGAGGAACCCATACGCAACTCCACGCGGCACCGTGAGACTGACGTCGTCAACCGCCATCCGGTCGCCGAACCGCTTGGTCAGTCCCTCGATCTCGACCGCGGGCCAGCGATGACCCTCCGCCGGCCGGCGATCAGCTTTATTGGCATGTGTTATTTCCATGCCTGTCACCGTAAGTGCGGCCCGCGCCACGCACATCGGCTACGGGGATGGATTCGGGGTCAGCCAAAAGTAGGAGACGCGCAAGCCAAACCCGCCTGGCCAACAGCAGAGCCCCGTCCGGTATGCGGTCGAAAGGAGAAGCGCGCGCCGCACCAAGGGTGTTGCGAGCAGTAGCCGGCCCGGTCGCTGGTCTCGTTGCTGCTCGGGACACCACGCGAGAGCGCGCCGACCACGAAACGGAGGCATGTGCCGCCTCGGGACGATGCGGAAGCAGCGATCATCACCAGACCCGGAGAAGGCGAGCGGTTCGAGCGCGAGAACCGAACCGTCACGATTCGACTCGAGCTGCCCGAACTGTCAGTCCACGAGATCGAGTTCGACAACACGTTCGAAGTCGGCCGCCACGAGCACAGCCACGTCGATGCCATGTACGTCCTCGAGAGAGAAATCGAATACCTCGACGGCGAGGACCCCATCCGAGCCGCCCCGGGCACGCTCATCGCCGCCCCCGCCGGAGCCCAGCACGGTTTCCGCTACCCCGGGCCGGGACGAGCGCGCGTACTCGTGCTGCACGCACCAGACGGAGGCTTCGCGCAGCTGATCCGCGACACCTAAGAACCCATATGCTGTCCGTTTCGCACGACGACGCGCATGTGCTCGTCCCCGGCGAGCGACCTGCCCCGCGCGGATACGGGGCCCCCGTGCCCTACGCGTTTGCAGCCGTCCGGCAAGCAATCTGCCCAGAGCGGCAGCCCGCGTGAATCCAGCCTGGCTGCTGCAACCACGCAGCTGGAGGCGTGTCGCCGGGGTGAAGACGGCGCTGCACGGCTTCTCCTTCAGCTCTGCCGGTCCGGGAAGCAGCAGCGCCACTGAGACTGCGCAGCCGGCGACGAGGCGGAAGCCGCGTGGTGGCTTCTGGAAGTGTCAGCCGGCTGGCTACCAGGTGGTCTGGCAGCCAGCGGCGAGGGTCTGGCCAGACAACATCGTCAGAAAGCGTCCGGGGGGGAGCCCGGCGGCGTCCCAGGTCATCAACCACCACTGGTGGCGCGGGTGGTAGGTCACGGCGCGGGTCACGATGCCGTCCGGACAGGCCTCTGGAAGGCTCGCCAGCGCCGAGGGTCATTCCTGAGGATCTGAATCGTCCTGCGGCATGACGACGTCGCGTATCAGGACAGCTTGACTCTGGCTCTGTCATTCAGAGCCAGGGGGCGACGTGGTGGGTTTGATGATCACCGGCGGGTGCCGGGTTGGCGGTTCACGGACGCCGGTCTCCGGGCCGCTGGTCCGGGTGCTGGCGGGTTGGTTGTTGGTGTCGAGCGCAGGGTGGGCGGTGACCACGGCGATCGCCGTGTACGCGTTTGATCGCGCTGGCGCGGCGGGCGTCGCCGTGATCGCACTGGCTCGCCTCGTCTCGGCGGCGGTGGCCGCTCCGGCCGCGGGAGCGGCGCTGGAGCGCTTCGGCGGGGTGCGCGTGGTGACCGCCAGCTGCCTGGCTCAGGCGAGCTGCCTCGTTGCCGCCGGCGGCCTGGTGATCGCCGCCTCGACGCTGGCTCTGGTCGCTGTGATGGCGATCACCGGGGCGGTGACCGCGGCGGCACGCCCCGGCCTTCAAGCGCTGCTGGCCGGTCTGTCTCGCAGCGAGACCGAGCGGGCTGACGTGACCGCCGCCTGGTCAGCGCTCGACAGCGCCGGGTTTCTGCTGGGCGCCGGGATCGCTGGTGCCGCGATGGTGCTGGCGGGCGCCGCGGCGGTCTGCGCCGGAGCGGCCCTGGCGACGATGGTGTCGGCAGCGCTCGTCGGCTGGATCCGGTCGCCGACGATGGCCACCGCGCGTGGTGATTGCGGCGCCGCGGCGCGCCCCTTGGATGGGCTTCGAACCGTGCTCGGCACACCGACGCTTCACGCTCCGTTCCTGTTCTTGACCGGTCTGATGCTGCTCGAAGGCACGACCGACGTTCAGCTCGTCGCGGTCTCGCACCGACTGCAGTTGGGCGATGGCGGCCCGGGCCTGATGTTCTGTCTGTGGGGCGTCGGCGGCCTTGCCAGCAGCCTGCTCGTCCGCCTGTTGGTGCGGCGACGCGGCTACGCGGTGACGATCGCCGTGGGGGCTATCGGCTTTGGCTTGGCGCTAGGTCTCGCCGGTCTCTCGGGCGCCGCCCTCACACTGGTCGCTATGCCACTCACCGGGATTGGATTCGGACTGGTCGAGACCGGCGTCATGGGCATCATCCCGCAGCTTTGCGATGACCACGCACTCGGCCGCGTGTACGGCCTGTCGGAGCTGATCTACGGCGCCGCGGTGGCCATCGGGGTTCTGCTCGCCCCGCTGCTTATCACCACCTTCGGCGCTGGGCACAGCATCACGATGATCGGCCTCGCGTTCGCGCTCGCGACGATGCTCAGCTGCGGCATCCGCGCGCGGCCAGCCCCCACACCCCCACGGCCCCGCCCGAAACAGCCGTGACGTGAAGAGCGAAGACAACAGCGGCAGAGCTCAGCAGGCGCGTCGATCGCCTCTGCGGCACCGGTCTCGGCTTCCGCTTTATTCGACCCGCCGGCCTGAGCGACAGCCACAGCTTCACGGCCGGATCGGCGACGGAGCGGCAGTGCGACGGCGTGTACGCTGCGATGATCGAGTCCGCGAGAGACTACGTTCGGCTCCGGTGGACACGGCGTGGCGCCTTGGCTCTCAACGGTACATCGCCCTATGGAGTGTGCGTGTGGCCATAAGCCGGGCGCCGTTCGATCGGGCACACCGGGGTCATGCGCGGAGGCTCGCTTCCCTGGCGGCCGGTGTTGCGCTGCTGTTCGCGGTCGTGCTCGGATGCGCGATCGGCGCGGGAGAGCTGCTCGGGCTGGCCGAGCGACCCGACGGGTCAACCGGCCCCGACGACAGCATCACCTCGTGGGTGATGTCACACCGCACCGTCGCGCTCACTACCGTCGCGCGCGTGGTTGCGGCGCTGGGGAGCAGCAAGGTGTTGGGACCGCTGGTGGCGGTGGTCGCGATCGCTCTGGTCGTGCGCGGGCGGCCGTTCCCGGCAGCGCTCCTGATCCTCGCGTGGGCGGGATCGATTGGTCTTTATGACTTGACCAAGGAGGTCGTCTCCCGGCCTCGACCTCCCGCCTCGATCGCGCTGGCGACCGCGCACAACACGTCGTTCCCGTCCGGGCACGCTACCCAATCGTTGGCCACGTGGGCGACGTTGGCCGCGATCTGCATCGCGCTGTGGCCGAGATTCAAGGTCCTGGTGCCGTTCGTCGTTGCCTGTCTCGTGGCGGCGATCGGCTGGTCGCGGGTGTACCTGGGTGTGCACTGGACGACCGACGTCGTCTGCGGCTGGGCGATCGCGGCGGCATGGGTCGAAGGCGGCTCATGGCTGGCGAGGCGCGCGTGACACCTAGTGCGGGTACGCCCTGACGAGCTAGCTACTTTCCCAGGCTTATGACCGGAAGCTACAGGTGTCGTCGAAAACGGGGCAGCTGCAGCTCGATCGGAGGTGCCTGCTCCCACGCACCGCGGGAACCCTTGGCGTGGCTCCGACCGGTCTGCAGACTTCCGCTCCCCGAGCCGGGACGACCCCGAGCAGCAGCCGAGCCTGGGTGGCCGGATCAGCGACTTAGCAGGAGCAGAGCGCCCGTGGGCGATGGCCTCTGCTTCCAGCGTGAGCCTTGTCGTCGCTTCCTGAAGTCAGTCGTTTTCGTGTAGCAGGGGCGCGTAGGAGATCCCGAGCACGGCGCCCTCCGGCGACTGCAGCCTGGCCACCGTCTGACCCCACGGCTCCTCGCGCGGGGGGTGCAGCAGCTCATAGCCAGCTTGCTCGAGCTCCTGCACCGCCGGTCCCACCGCTGCGGCCTCGGCGACGTCGAACTCGATGCTGACCTGCGGCACCGGCCGCTCCGTCGGCCAATGCGGGGTCCCGAAGCACGCCTCGGCGGCCTGTGAGAGCGGCCAGATCCCGAAGGACTTGCAGCCGGCTATCTGCTCGCTGTGGTGATACTCGCCGCCCCCGCTCTCAAGCGGGAGCCCGAGCATGTCGACGTACAGCTCGCGACTGACAGGCGGATCGGGCGCGATCACCGCCACGGTCGCAAGGAATTCGATGTTCATCTGACCTCCTGGTTGACGTTGTGCTCGGTCAACGATCTCACCAGGGTCCGCGGCTCGCCAGCAGCGAGAGCGGCTTGGCACCTTCCTCGGCCTCTGGCGCCTGTTCGACGGCTCGGTCTCAGCGGACGACCTCGAACAGGCCGGTCGTCTCACCATCGACGGGTGGCCGGCCACGCGACGAAAGGTGCTGAACGCCATCACCGCACCCGACGCCCGCGCATGACCGCTGGCCGATAGCGCGGCTCCCTTGGTCATGTTGCCCACGTGTGTTCCCCGCGTCCTGATGGCGCCCAGTACGGGGCGAGGCGAGTCCCTGACGCGCGCGCCGCAGAAGTGGGGCGTCGTAGGCTGTTGGTGGCCGCCCCGTGACGAGGAAACGCCGACCGCGGCTGAGGTGTAGCCGAGCAGCAGTGTCCACCCCTGTGGGCTCCCACCCGATGTCACGGCAAGGCTGGTCGGTGGACGCTCTCGACGCGGGGTGATGGCAACGACGGCGAAGGCGAGAGCCGACGCTCCCCGGTGCTGCTCCTCCTCTTCCGTCGTTTGCGGAAGCCTGACGTTGCCAACGAACCCGTCCGAGACTGCCGGACCTATGCGTGGGAGCGGAAGCTCAGGTTGCTTACCTGGGCTGATTTTGGATCGCTCGTCCTTCGCGTGACGCAGCCCTGACGAGGACGGGGTTCAGGCGACGAGTACGTCGCCGGCTCGCGTGAGGCTGACGTCTCGGGTCAGACCGTGGCGGTCGCGGATTCGCGCCTGCACCGGGTGAACCTCGGCGGGTCTATCGGTGGGCAGCCACCCACGCCCCGGCGAGCACGCGATCAAGGTGTGCGCCTTCGCGCCACAGAACGCAAGGCTGTCGGCCTCAGTCGTGCCAGACCACAACGGCAGACCGGCCTGCTGCAATGCCTCGACCGCCTGGGGGACTCGGACCGTGACCAGGCCGACCTCGGACACGCCGCACAGCTCACCGGGATCAAATGCGCCAGATGCGCCCGACTCGGCGACCCCACGGTGCGCGATGATCTCCACGATGTTGCCGGCTGGGTCCAAAGCGTAGGAAGCTTTGGCATCCCAGAAGTCGAAGTCAAAGGTCGTCTGCCCGTCGGAGTCAGACAGCAGCGACCCGGCCCCCGATAGCCACCCCTTTGCCTCCGCGAATCGGTCGCCCGGAGCCAGCAACGCGAAGTGGTAGAAGGGGGCGCTGTCGTCGACGGCGCGGTTGAACCGCAGGCGGGCTGGCCCGACCGCATATTTGTCGGGCGCGTCCTCAGCGGGCATCTTGTCCAGCCCCAGGTCCCCCACATAAAAGCGATCAAGCTCTCTGTGGGCCGCCCTTGACACCAAGAGCTCGACATCCGCGATCTCAACGCCGCTCGACATCGACACTCCCTATAGCAGCTGACTTCCGCCTCGTCGCCGACGGGGGGGTGCCGACCGGCTGCTGTTTGAGCTGAGCTCGGGCCGAAAGGAGAAAGGTCGCGAGGCGTCCGGCGCAGGCGCGGTTGACCGGTCAAGCCACAGATCGGTTTCACGCGTGCGCCCAGCGGTCTCGAAGCATCCGCCATCGGCACTCGATGCCGACCTCAGCGAACGCCTCTGGCTGGTCGGGACGCTCGTCGATAAGTTCAAAACCGAGGTTTCGCGGGACCCCAGCGCTCGCCGCATTGGCCTTGTCGTGATGGATCTCGACGTGAGTGATCTGCGGCAACGAGAACGCTGCGCCCACGAGCAGACGTGCCGCCGACGTCGCCATGCCCCGGCGCAGGTAGCCCGGGTGCGTCCAGTAGCCGATCTCCAAGCCGCGCGGTCCGATACGGCGATGCAGACCACACCCACCCACCGGCACGTCACCCCAGAACGTGCCCAAAACCACATCACCACCGGCACGCCAGTCACTCTCCCAGCCCATCAGCAGCTTCCGTCGCTCATCAAGCCTGATCGGATCATCGGTCGCCCATCCCATCCAAGGACGCAGATGCTCGCGACTCTCGAGTACGAGCCGCGCGAGCACCTCAGCGTCCCCGACAAGCCAGCGCCGCAGATGCACGCCGTCGTCGTCGCCCATGGCCTCCGGCAGCCTGACGTCAGACACCTCCATCAGCGCAAGATAAGTGGCTGGTCCAGACTGCACGTTGGTCGCCGCCGCGGCACGAGATCGTCGCTGCTGCTTCGGCCGCGCTGTGGACGCGGTTCGTCGACGGTCTCGGCGCGCTGGTGGTGGAGCGACGGACGTTCGATGTCACCGACGGATGGGACGGGCTGGACCCGCTCGGGGTTCCGGTCGTCGTGCTCACTCACCGGCCGCCTCACCCGTGGATCGAAGCGCACCCGGCCGCCCGAGTCTGCCTTCGTCAGTAACGGGATCGACGCGGCGATCAACACCGCCCGCGGCCTCGCCGGCGATCGGAACATGGGGGTCACCGCGGGGGTCATCGCCCAGCAGGCGCTCGACGCCGGGCTGCTTCACGAGATCTGGGTGATGCTCGTGCCGGTACTGCTCGGCGGCGGTCGCTGAGTAGGAGCCACCCGGTTGCCGCTGGCAGCGGCGGCGGCCATTTTCGAGCGGACCCCGGGTGGCGCCACCCGCTGATTTGCACCGAGTCGTTGGCCACCCGCTCCGGGTCATATCCCGCCCTCGCTGGTGGGTCCGCCGGGGGCGGGCGGCGCATCGCGGCCGAACAGCATTACGGTGATCGCACTCCGGTCTGGCTTGCCCTGCTCGGTCGTCGGGATTCGGTCGCTGAGGGCGATGACCTCGGGCACTAGGCCAGGCCCGTAGCGGTCGCGGACGAACGCCCGCAGATCTGACTCACCGAGCCCGGCGCTTGGGGAAAGCTTGACTACGCTGCCGAACCCCCCCGCGTCGGCGGGGGCCGGAACGCTCACTGCGTAACGGACATCACGATGCGAGCAGAGCGCGTTTGACACGTCGAGCGGAAGCACCGCCTGACCACAGACGCGGCGTAGGTCCTGCCGGCGCCCGCGAATGTGCAGATACCCGCGGTCGTCCAACAGGCCGAGGTCGCCGGTGTGATACCAGCCGTCGATGAACGCAGACGGCGCGGTGTCGACGTCATAGCCATCGGCGGCCGCCGCCGACCGGATGACGATCGAGCCTGGCTGACCGGCTGGAGTCGGCGTCCCGTCGTCTTGCTGGACGCGAACCTGCACCCCCGGAAGTGGGCGGCCCACGGTGCTCAAGAGCTCGGGGTGCGTCACGTCATATTCAGGGGCGGCGAGAACGCTGAGGATGCCGGCCTCGCTGGCTCCGTAGGGATGAGCGAGAACCGGACCGACTCGCTCGAGCAGGCGCCGGCGCAGGCTGGGGGGGGCGTTGGCTCCGATGTGGCTGACCGCCACCAGCGATGATAGGTCCGTGCCGGGAAGATTGGGGTGGTCTATGAGTTCGACGAGCGCCGGCTCGACCAGTCCGAGGTGGGTGATGCGCTCGGTCGCGATCGTTCGTAGCACTTCCGCGGGGTCAAACCGGCGAAGCATCACGGCGCTCCCACCGCCCATCAGCGCCTGATCGACCAGGACCTGGGCGACATATGCCAGCGGGGTGCAGACGAGCTGACGCCGGCTCGGGGCGGGACCCGCGTCGACCATCCGGCCGTAGGCCGCGAAGCTCCGACGACTGGCCTTCGCGGACCCCGTCGTCCCGCCCGACGACACCAGCACCCCGAGGTCATCGCCCGCCGTCCGGCCGATACGCGGACCGGCGGACATCGTGGCGCTCACGGCCAGCAGGTCGACGTCGATGCCCGCCACCGCGCCGACCGACATGACTGACCTAACCAATCCCTCGGATACCACGGCTGCCGCCGCGGCTGCCGTCTCGGGAAACAGCACCAGCGCGTCTGCCCGGACGTGTCCCAGGAACTGACGCAGCCGGGAGTGGTCGCCGGTATTGGGACAGAACACGGTGGCGCACCCCAGCGTCGCGGCACCGTACCGCACGGCCAGCGCCTCGGGCGAGATCGTCGCCAGGATGGCCACCCGCATACCGCGAGCGAGTCCACCGTGTTCCAGCGCCCGCGCAAGCCGCGCCACCAGGCCGGCAAACTCCCGGCCAGTCAACGCCCGGCCGGGCTCGCTCATCACGATCCTGTCCGGGTCGGCCTCGGCTTCGGCGACGATCCGCTCAGCGAACGAGCGAAAGCGCTCAGGAGCATTGGCGCCAAGGTCGGGCATCCCAACATTCTGCCGTCCGTCTAGCCACGGCCACGTCCAGCATGCCGGCCGGGCCGTCCACGCTTGGCATCAACCCCCCCTTCGCGGCCCACACCATCACTCCGGCAGCGCGCCCAACGCCCAAACGCAACGTGCTATCCCCACAGCACGCCCCGCGCCTCCTTGCTGACGATCAGCGCGCCGGCACCGTGTCGTCTGCGCTCCGGATGAGCTGCGCGCCCTGGTGCCGTTGCAGTGGCGTGGGCACTGCCGAGGCACGACCGGCCTATCGAGTTGCAGACCGCGCGAGTGCGTTCGCGTGATCAGGATCGTCCGACACATCAACGGCCCGGACGAGTGCTTTGCTCGGCGCGACTTCGCCGATTCTGACGAGCGCGTTGGCGACCACCGAGTTGTCGTCTCGACGTTGAGCGGGGATCAACGAGGTCGTCCTCACCGTCTGTCCCGACCGCGGTCGGTTCTCATAAACGACGTCGAGCCATCGGTGATCGCCACTGGTGACGTCCACGGAGCTGATCGACCGCCGCCGCCGGCGGCTCCTCGCCGGGGCCGACAGCGCGTGGCTAGTACGCGCCAAGCCCAGGATGCGCTCCAAACGTCTGACCGCGGCTGGATCGACCGCACGTGGCAATCACTGTCGCAGCATTACGCTACTCCCACGTCGCGGCCCGCGTATCCGCCCAGGACGTGAACCGCGCCCGTCGCCCGCGAAGCGTTCAGACCCCTCACGAGGAGGCAGCTCGATGACAGACGTGGATCCTGGCATTCGTTTTCCTGGTGAGTCCGAGGAGTACCGTCGGGAGCGCAATCGTCTGCTCGAAGCCGAAGCCGGTTTGCGGCGCGCGATCGAGCAGGTGGCGGTGCAGCGGCGCGCGCTGCCGCAGGGCGGCGTCGTCCCTGACGACTATCGCTTCGAGCAGGCGTCTGACGGCGGCGAGGTGCGGTTCAGCGAGCTGTTTGAGGCGGGCAAGGACACGCTTGTCATCTACAGCTTCATGTTCCCGCGGTATTCGCGCGACACCAGGCCGGGACCCTCAGAGGGCGAGACGGCGCGGCTTCCGCTGGCCGAGACCCCGTGTCCGTCATGCACCTCGATCCTCGACTCGCTCGACGGCGCCGCTCTTCATCTCGCCTGGCGGCTGAACTTCGCCGTGGTCGCGAAGTCGAACCCAGATCGGATCCGCCACTTCGCGCGGGAGCGTGGCTGGCGCCACCTGCGGCTTCTGTCCTCGCAAAGCAACGCCTACAACCGCGACTACCAGGCGGAGACCCCAGAAGGCGAGCAGATGCCGATCCTGAACGTGTTCGTCCGCGACGGCGCCCGGTTCCGCCATACCTGGTCCTCCGAGCTCATGTACGCGCCGCGGGACGACGGCCTGGAGGCGCGCCACGTCGACTCCATCTGGCCAATCTGGAATGTGCTGGATGTGACGCCGGATGGCCGCGGCAACGAGTCAAGCTTCCCGGCACTGGGCTACCACTGAGCGGCGCGAAAGCTCGTCAGGAGCCGTCGAGCGCCGCCGAGTTGCGCCGCGAAGCCGCGGACATCGCCGACGATCGCATTCGCCTCCGGCGTGACAGTCGGCGCGCGACCGCGAAGGCGACGTTGCGCTCGTACGGCCGGGCTCCGTGCAGGGGCTGTTCAGTTCGATCTGCGAGCCGCTCCGAAGTGCTGTCGGCTGGGCCCTGAGGCGAGAAGCAAGATCTCGCTGCATCGTCCGCTGAGGCCCGCTTTCACGGTCGTGCCCACTCCGGCGAGATGCCGGCGATTGGAGGTAGATTTCCCGGATGATTCCCGCGCGCCTCACCGTCGTCACGCTCGGCGCCCGCGACCTGGCGCGGCTGCGCAGCTTCTACTCCGCGCTGGGCTGGGAGGTGGCGATCGAAGCCGAGGACTTCTGCGCCTTCCAGCTCCGCGGCGCCTTACTGGCGCTGTTCCCCAGGGAGAAGCTGGCCGCCGATGGTCAAGCGCGAGCAGCTGCACCCGCGCGGGGCATGCGTGGCTTCAGCCTCGGCATCAACGTCGATCGCCCAGAGCAGGTCGACGAAGCGATAGCCGCAGCCGAGAATGCGGGTGCCACCGTGACCAAGGCGCCGTCGGCCCCAGCCGAGTTCGAAGGCCGCCATGCCTACTTCGCCGATCCTGAGGAGAACTATTGGGAGGTTGTCTACTTCAGGGGTGACGGACCCGGCCAGCAGGCGATTGATCGAGCGCTCGGAGAGTCATAGGTTTGCATCGCCGTCGTCGTCGGTTTGATTCCGCGCCCGGCGCAAAAAGACGGGTCCCGCCTTGCCCGCCGCGCGGGCACTCCCGGCCCGAGGGGTTGGTGACCTGCTCTGCGCGGCGAGGAGGACCCCGCGGCCCGCCGCGATTGCGACGCCGCGACGTATCCGGATGTGGCGAGGACAAGGGCCGCCATCCGGTTGGTGGGGGGAGACGCCGCCAGCGCAAACTGTGCGAATCCGCGCCGGTGCGGGGATGTTGCCCGGAGGAGGTTCCGCTTCCGGGACCTCAGTGCGGCGTCGGCAATGGGCGTACGATCGCTCGGACCGCCAACGACGATGAGTTTCGTCTCGCGATCGGTCACGCGCGGTGGTAGCGCCGTCTGCAGAAGGAAGGAGAGCCCGGTGTTAAGGTCAATGGTGAGCTTCATCGCGATCATCGCCCGCCGCTCCGGTGCGATGAGCTTGACGCCATGCTGATCTTCTCGATGGGCGTCTCGGTGGACGGCTTCATCGCCGACCGCGAGGACGCGTTTGGGTGGACGGTTCCTAACGAGGAGCAGTTTCGTTTCCACATCGCGCAGACACGGGAGCTTGGGGGCTTTCTGTTGGGCCGCAGGCTTTACGAGACGATGCTGGTGTGGGAGACGGATCCGTCGATGCGCGACAGCGAGCTCGACGCCGCGTTCGCCGACGCCTGGTGCGCGATCCCGAAGATCGTCTTCAGCCGCACGCTCGACGGCGTCCAAGGCAACGCGCGGCTCGCCGAGGCGTCGCTGGCCGAGGAGGCCGCTGCGGCGCTCGACGCGACCGACCAGGATGTCGCGATCGGCGGCGCCGGCCTGGCTGCGGCAGCGATCGAGCTCGGTCTCGTCGACGAGCTGCGCCTGTTTCGCAATCCGGTTGTCGTCGGTGGCGGCACGCCCTTCCTGCCGCCGGTCACCGAAGACGTTCGGCTAGACCTGGTCGAGATCAGGACGTTCGGCTCGCGCGTGATCTACGAGCGCTACGGGCGCGCGCGATGAGTCGGATTGACACTGCCGTCTGAGTCATCAGCGCCTCGCCGGACCGGGTATTCGCCGCGCTGACCAACTCCGACGCGCTTGCCGTGCGGCTACCGACCGACGGATGACCCGCCGGTTCGAGCACTTCGATGCGTGTCCCAGCGGGTCCTCGCCTACGCGGACGCGTCGGCCGCGTGGGAAGTCCACCATAAACTCCGGGGTGGTCGACGCCATGGCCCGGGCTGGTCGCCGTCTGCACTGCGCGAAAAGCGAGATCAAACGAGCGCTTTCACCGTATCGAGAGCTTCAATCGGACGAGCGCTTAGGCGACCTTCCTGTGGTCAGTCCTCGCCCGAGCCGCGCAGCCCCCCGGCGAGAAGCGGGCGCTGGCCGAGGGGAGGCGAGACACGCGTATCGTCCGATCGCGGTAGCCAGAGTTGCCCCGGGCGGAACGCCCGAGTTTGCTCGGACCAAGCTCTCGCTGAGCCCGCGCGCAGGGCGACGAGGACCCGCGGGCCGATGGGTTCAACCCACTGCGGCGGTCATTATTGGGCAGATTCGAGACCCCCGAGGAGTAGACATGAGCAAGCTCAGACTCAGCATCACGATGTCGCTGGACGGCTACGTCGCCGGTCCCGACCAGAGCGAGGAGAACCCGCTCGGAGCAGGGGGGATGGAGCTGCACGAATGGTTCTTCCCGCTCAAGGAGTTTCGGGAGATGCACGGCGAGCAGGGCGGCGAGACCAACGCCAGCTCCTCGGTGGTCGCGGAGCGCCGCGCACACATCGGCGCCACCGTCATGGGACGCAACATGTTCGGTGGCGGCACCGGGCCCTGGGGAGACGATCCGTGGCCAGGCTGGTGGGGCGAGGACCCGCCCTACCACCATCCGGTGTTCGTGCTCACCCACCACGCGCGCGAGCCGCTCGAGATGGAGGGCGGCACCATCTTCCACTTCGTCACCGATGGGATCGAATCTGCGCTCACGCAGGCCAAGAACGCCGCCCAAGGGCAGGACATCTGGCTGGCCGGTGGCGCGTCGGTGACCAATCAGTACCTGGCTGCAGGCCTCGTCGACGAGGTCGACATCTCGATCGCGCCCGTGATCATGGCTGGCGGCGAGCGCTTGTTCGAGCAGCTCCAGCGCGGGGCCCTCAAGCTGACGCAGATCCGGGCTATCGACGCACCCGGCGTGACACACATCAAGTACCACGTCGGCTGAACCCCCGTTGAGCGGAGGCGGTCACGGTCGTGCGCCGGACCACCACTTTTTGGGCGGGCGCGAGCATCGTTGTGGACGGCGCGAATGATCTCGGTGTTGTCGATCCGCGCAGATACGTGGAGGCGATCCCGAGGTCGGCATGTTGGCGTTGGATGATGTTGACTGCGACTCCTTCTCGGGCGAGCTCGACGGCGTGGGCGTGCGAAGCTGGAGGGGAGCCAACCGCCGCCTCCTGCGCAGCGCGATGCAACCGGGCACTGATGCCGGCTGGCGCGCACGGCCGACCCCGTGGTCGGGTCGCGCAGGATGCAGACCAACGATCCGACCGGCAGCTGCGAGCGAACATCAAGCCAGGCTCGAGCTCAATCCACGCCCAGCGGTCCGTGCCGTCCTCGCGGCGGTTGTCACCTTTCCGGTGTCGACCACGAGCGCGCCCGGTCGAGGTCAGTCTCAGTCAGTGCCAGCTGCCTCGCTGATGCGCAACCCGTCGCGCCACAGCATCACGATCACTCCGCGGAGCCTGAGCCCGTCGGGATCATCGCCGGCGGCGCGCATGACCCGCAACGATCTCCTCGACGGTGGGAGAATTCGACGCGTACCGAAGGCCCTTGTTGGGTGGCGGAAGGCCCCGGTGGAAACTTGCGAGGTTTGCCGGCGAGCGGCGCCCGCCCGATGCGATCCAGTACGGATTCCATGCCGACCTCCTCTGGACGACGATCGATATGGCGTCACCGTCCTGCTGTCCCGCCGTCTGCATCAAAAGCTTCTGGGACCGTCGCGCCCTTAGAACGCGCCGCAGGCCGGTGCGTTGCCGGCGGGGGTTCCCCCGCACGTCTGGACAGTCATTGCAGGAGATCTACGGGCCCGGACGCCGGACACTCTCCGGGCCACGATGACGGAATTCGATGGTGAGGTCCTGCCGGGTCTGTGGCGCTTTTCGGCGGAGCACCCGGAGTGGACTGAGCAGGAGGGCGGGGAGGAAGGTTGGGCTCCTCTTGTCGCGTGGTGGGCGATGAGCACCTCCCGCGGATTGCTGCTGGTCGACCCGCTCATCACCGATTGGGCTGAGCTTGACCGGCTCGTCGCTGCACGGGTGGTTGCGCGGGCGTCGTGCGAACCATCCACTGGCACCAGCGCAGCGTCACTTCCGCGGCCGCCCGCTACAACGCCTCGGTGTGGGCGATGCAGTCCCTGGACTTCGAGCCGCGCCAGCCATTCGATCACGCACTGCGTGATCACGGGGAGCTGTGGAACGGGATCCTGGCGTTCTTAGAGCACGATGACGAGATCGCGTTGTGGCTGCCCCAGCAGGCAGCCCTCCTGTTCGGCGACGCGATGCTCAGACGCCGCGACGATCAGCTGCGGGTCTGCCCGGACTCCGGGACCCAGCCGGCGGATGCAGCGGATCGCCTGCGTACCCTGCTCGGTGAGCTTAGCCAGCTCTCGGTCGAGCACGTCCGCGTGTCACACGGCCCATTGGTTACCGGCGGCGCCCGGAGGCGCTGCAAGCCGCCCTCAAATAACGAGTCAAGCAGGCCTTGCCGGGCTGCTCACATCGGCCATCCTTGGGTCCTTAGTCATGGGACGGCGCGACCAACCAACGCGCGCCAGCGACAGGCCGCTGGTGTCCTGTCAGTCTCTGGCGGACGTCGGTCGGAGTCCCCCGGTCGCTGTCGCCGGATGTCGCCGTTGCATGTATCAGGATTGCCCGCTGGTCCCTCTTCTCTCCGATGGCTCAGCGCGGACCCGAGATCAATGATGAACGACAGGTTTCGGCTGCGGGCACGTGGTCTCCACGTGGTCTCTGTTAACGCGCCGCCCGCAGCGAGCGTGCCGACCGTTTTCCCACCCAAAATTCATTGAGCGCTGCCAGGCGACTCACTAGAAGGAGAGCTTCATGACTACACAGGAAACGTCCGGCAGCAAAGCGCTGCGCATCTATCCACCCCCGCCCAAGGATTTCGACCCGTTCGCCGCTACCGTGGAGGACCTGAAGAAGCACGGCCTCCCGTTGAGGCCTGACCCCCAGATCCAGCCGGGCCTGGCGGCTCTATGGGAGCGACAGGCACGCCGCTATCGCAGCTTTGACCATCTCAAGCCGCAGCCCAGCACCGCAACGGCAGTCAACCGGGCAGTCACGCCTTTCATTCTCCCGTTGGACCCCAGCGAGACGTGCGGCTTCAGCCTTTTCACCACCGGGGCAACGATCGGCGCCCTGTTCATCACCTGGACGGTGCCCGACCTGCAGTACAGTCCCAGCCCAATCGGTGCGCCCAACCAGTTCCACACGTTCGTCGGCCTTGGCTTCGCCGACCTTCACGTCATGATGACCGTCGACTCCGCGGAGAACGTCACCAGCTTCCTCTGGGCGGAAGGTGTCGGGGATATCAACCTGCCAGTCAGGCCAGGCGATGGGATGAGCGCCTCCCTGTGCTTCGCGGGCAATCCGCAGGGCACCGTGGCCTACTTCCTCGCGAACGAGACCACCGGGCAGACGATGAACTTCGCTGTGGATACGGGGTTTCCCCCTGCTGTCACGGTCGACGCCGGCGTCAGTCGCAGCGGACACTCGGACCAGCCCCCCGACTTCAATCCCCTGGCCCGCTTCGGGGCAGTCTATTTCGACGACATCAACATTTTCACCACCAGTGGTCCAATGTCGCTCACCTCGGGCAACGCCGTCACCATGGTCAGCGAAAATGGCTCCACCCTCGCGACGCCCGTCACGCTCGCCGACTACGCATTCAAGGTCGTGTTTGCAGCGGGTTGATCGACCGGGCTAGCAGACCGATCCCCAATCCAGCCGAGGCTCAGGCGAAGCGAGAAACGAGTCCAAGACATCCAACTCGCGGCCGCTAGACCCGGCAGGCGGCTGCGTGGAGCCCGACTCGGCCTCGAACTCCTGGAGCCCTGCTGGCGTCGCGTTACGACAAGGGGAGCATGCGGCCACGCCAACCGGCGTGAAGCGCACGGAGATCGCCCGGGCGTCCCTGCCCGAAAGTCACGACGCGCGGCCAGCGCTCACCCCAGGCCGGTAAAACGACGACGCCACACGCGCGCGGACAAGTCGATCGTGTGTCCATGTGCGTCGGTGTCGTGATCAGCTGAAGAACTCGACGAGCGCCGGCCGGACTGCTCGGGGTGCGACAGGACGCTGTGGTCGTGACCGTCGAGGGTGAGGTGCCGCACTCAAAGGCGCTGTCGTCGTTTGTGGAGGCGCCTCGGCCGCGTCGGTCATAGGTGACGGCTGCGAGGTTGCCCGACGAGATCGCCTGCGCCACGCCGGCCACCGTTGAGCGGTCGTTGTAGGCGTCGCCGATCAGGATCACGGGCCTGCCGTCGCCTGAACGCTCAAACGCGATCGTCGTCCGGTCAGCCGAACCGACTCTCGCGCGGTGTGGGGTCCGCACTGGTCGATGCCGGCGGGAGCTGGCGTTGTCAGTCACGCGTGCCTGCGCGTGCGGGTTCAGGCGAGCCGCGGGCGCAGCATGGAGCGCCAGCGACGACGCCGGCGGGCGGTCAGCGCTGTTGCGCTGCGGCGCAACAGATCGACCGCGTCGGATGTGAGGACGAACGGGTTGGCGATTACTTGTCCGTCCTGCAGCGACAGCGCCGCGACCACGTCCGCGTCGATCGTCGCGACCAGAATCTCGCCGGCGAGCTCTGCTGCTGAGTCCAGCTCGGCGAGGCGCCGGAGCGTCCCGGCCTCGTCGGGATCGGCAAACCGCACCGCCGCAGCACATCGCGCCCTGCTCACCGCGCTCGTGGGGCGCCGGCTCGCGGCCACTGCATTCAAAGACCTTGCCATGATCGTGCTCCTCATACTCGACTGAGCACATCGTGGCCCTAAGACCCGGCGTTTGACATCGGGCATGTGCAGCGAATCTCAGACCTGCACCCCTTACCCCGACCGATCACCGGCCATGTCTATCGCCGTGACCACGGGGTGACGGGACGCTCCAGGCGCGTCCCGTTCACGACCAGGTCGACCCGCTCGCTAAAGAAGGCAATGCGGTTGGTGACCTCGGCGGCTTCGCGGAGGGGCTCCGGATAGCTCCATGCGATGTCCTGCTCGTTCTCCAGCGACCAATAGGTGGCCTGCCCCTTGTAGGCGCAGAGTGTCTGGGTGGAGCTAGGCTGCAGGATCCCTTCGCTGACGTCCTCGGGCGGTAGGTAGTAGCGGACCGGTAACGGAGCCTCAAAGAGCAGGTACGGTCGCGTGGATGCGGCCAGCAGCTCTCCGGCACGCTCAACCCGCACCGACCGCGAGCTGTGGACGATCTCGATGCGGTGAAACGGGTCGCGGGGGTGCGCGACGTTGCGCTCGTCCTCCTCAAACCACTCGTCAAAGGCATCGAAGTCCACGATGACGTACTGGCTTATGGTCTCATCCGCAGGTCGAAACGCCGCGGCTCGCCGCTCGGCTCCGGCAAGGCTCAGGTCGAGCACGGCTCCCTCGGCGGTATGCACGGCAAACGGGACGCTGGGGTCATAGACGGGGCGGTCCCCAAGGTGCGGGACGGTCACCTCCGATGATGCCGGCTCGTCGGCCGCGGCCGCTGCCGGAGATCGCGTGAGGCCCTCGAGTTCCTCAACCGGGACGGCGTAGCTGGGCACGACCCGCTTGGGTTCCCAGACCAGCAGCGCACGATCGGTGTCGATGACCACGTGACCCCCGATCACACCGCGAATCCGCTTGTCGACGGGCTCGTAGCGAAGCTGCCCAAGACTGCCCATCAGGATGTCCCGAACCATCGTCCCCACGACAATCAGAATCGCACACCTCGTGGACCACCACAAGGCGCCCGCACCTGAACGACCAGCCGGACGCCGACCTGTCGTGATCGGGACGTCACCGATGCAGGTGCGGGCCTTACTTCCCCACGCTGGCCGGGATCAGCGCGATCCGCACAGACCTGCCCGCCTGCCGCGAATTCGCACGAGCGCTTCCCGCGATCTCGCATGGCGGGATGACCTACCGGTTGAACTTCCTCCGGCTGTCACGGGTTGCCAGAGTTCCGGTCCGGTCTTGCACCTGGAGCCGGATGCCGCCAGCGCCTTGCCCGGTGACGTGGGCACTCTGAACGAACGGGAGGTCCGGCGACTGCTCCTGAACCTCAGCAGGAGCAGCAAGTCCTGCACTACCGCGACGTGGATCCGCGGACCACCAAACTTATCGCGGATGGGTCATACCTCCGAGCCAATGGATCCGGAGAGATTGCAGACGGCCGCTTGCGTCGCGGTTATCCCGCCGCGCATGCGAACAACGGCCACGGCCTGGCATTTGCCTCAAATCGGGTGCTGCACTTCGGGGTCGACGGCGAGCGCGGACACTTCATCGCGGGCTAGGGCGTCGAGACGGCCGGACGGAGCGGCTCCACTTGACGCTCCCTGAACACAGCGAGGAGGCGATCGCGAAGTGCGCGCTGAGCCGTCGGCGGCAGTAACTGGTGCCCGTAGACGCGCTGGTGAAGCTCGCCCGGCCTCCGGCTCCCGCGGCGCCCATGGGCCAACGCAAGGTTGTCGAACACGAGCAGGTCGCCCGGCCGCAGGGGAACCTCGACCTGGACGGCGTCGACATTCAAGCCGAAGCATTCCAAGAAGCCCTCCTCGGCAGCCAGTGTGTCGAACTCCATCCCACACAGGAAGTCGGGGGTGGACCTGACGCTCGGGAGCTGCGGTGCGCCTGCGGCCGCCTCGACAACGCGCGCCAGGCTGCCTTCGAAGTAGCTGCCCTCGTCATCCCACGCCCCGTGCGATTCGCCGTACGCCACCAGATTACCGAGGAGCGTCGCCCGGTCCGGCCAACGCCGCTGGCCAAGGAGCGCTTCCAGCGCCACCAGCCGCGTCACCGCTGTGACCCCCACCGCCGAGCGCGATACACAGAGCGCCGTATACCGCGCCACATCCTGCTCGCGCTGCGGATGGATGGGGAGGCCAAAATCGAAGTGGAGCGTCTGGAAGTCACGCGTCGCTTCGCCATCAGGCGGCGGGAGGATGAACTCACCGACGACACTGAGTCCGTCGTGACCATTCGACGCGGCGCACTCCTCCATCAGCTCCTGCGACCGGGCAAACGCCGCAGCAGGGGTCGCGAACGCGGACCGGATCCAGACAAAGCCGGCCTGCCGGAGAGCGGAGAACGCCGCAGACACGCTCCCATTGTCGCCCATGCCGTGAGCCGACCCACGGCGATTCTGCAAACGAAGGCCGCCGCGGGTTTCACGGGCCCTCCCTGTAGATCTCGCGGCGCAACAGAAAGCTCCGATCCGATGGCGGGCGCGGATCACATCGACCCGAGATGGCGCCTTCTGGGCGGCCCGCATACCAAAGTCAACTCCGGCCATCTGCGCTGGGCCACAGTACGGCGCGACCAGGGCCATTCCCGTTGAGGGCATCTTTGTTCGCCCGGGGGGACGAGACGCGTGCCATCTGGCAAGAACCGGCCGAGCCAATGGGTGCGCGCTCGGCTCCACCTACGCGGATCGCCCGTTGAGGAATCTCGGCGCTCTCATAGCCGGAGGCACTCGCTTCCCCAACGTCGCCCACGCAACGCTCTCGCCAGCGCCGTCGCGACCGGAAAGTTCTCTCCATCGCGAGGCCCGCCATGCGGACGGACCAGGTCGCCGGCAAAGCGATCGCGCAGGCTGTTCGGTGGCGCCGTATTCGCCAACGTGTCACATTTGGGCCGGCGGCGGTGCTAAGAGGGTGTGAACGACTTGCACGTGCGACATCACGAGCGTTCGGATTGCGTTGACGGCTCATCCGGCCCGGCTGACTTCGAAGCGTTCTTCCGCGACCACTATCGGATCGTCGTGCGGCTCGCGCAGAGTGTGGTCGGCGACTTTCAGGGGGCCCAGGACGTCGCACAGGACGTCTTGCTGGACGCCTATCGACGCTTTCCCGACGACTACGAGCAGGCCGCGGGATGGGTCAGGGTCGCGGCGGTGCACACGGCGCTGAACGTGATTCGGGGGGACCGGCGTCGGGAAAGGCGTCACCTTCTGGTGCAAGGCGTCGGCTCCGGGCCCAGCGCCGAGGACACGGTGATCGACCGGGAGGCGCGGGCAGAGGTTCGCCGCGTGCTGGGGCGTCTGCCGCGCCGGTCGGCCGCGGTGCTGGTGATGCGCCACGGCGGGATGAGCTACGCCGAGATCGCAGCCGCGCTCGGGGTCAAGGTCGGACACGTCGGGACCCTGCTCAGACGGGCAGAGTGCACGCTTCGAAAGGAGATGGACCGTGAAACACATAGCTGATGGCGTGCTTCGGCGGCTCGATGACGAACCTTTGGCCGTACCGGACAGAGTCACCGACCACGTGGCCGCGTGCGAGCACTGCAGGGCTCGGCGAGCCCTGATCGCCAACGACACGGAGCGCGCCGCCCGGCTGCTGTCCGCCCCGCAGCTGGTCCCTGACACAGACATGGCATGGGTCCGGCTCCAGCGCGAGCTGCACCGCAGGCCGCAGGAGCGAGCCCATCGGCGGCTGGGCCGGACACCCGCCTTCCGGCGGGCACCCCGGTTTCCGAGCGTGTCGCTGCGCGCCGGGCTCGCCATCGGCGCGGTCGGGGTCGTGGTCGCGGGCACGGCCGCGGCCGCGTCGCTTACCACGATTTTCGCGCCGACTCACGTGGCGCCCGTGACTCTGAGCCAGAGCGACCTGCAGGCGATCACCGCATTCACAGGTCTGAGCGACAGCCGGGTGCTCGGGGGCTTCTCCACCCCGAGCGGTTCGACCACGCTTCGGTTTGGAACAATCAGATGGTCCTCCTCGGGCGCCACCCAGCCGGCGTCCTCGTTGGCCAAGGCGATTGCGGAGGCCGGCTTTCCGGTGTCCCGGCTCGCCCACGTTCCGGCAGGGGTGGGTGCTGTCCAACGGTTCACCGTTCAGCCGCGTGTGAGCGCCACCGTGACCTTCAACTCCTCCGCTGCGGGCGTCGCGGGAAGCTCGGTGACCCTAGACGCCGGCCCGGCGATCCTCGCGGAGTACGCCGGGGCGAACGGGACCGACCTACCCGCACTCGGCGTGGTCACGATGCGCCGTCCAACTGCGGTCTCGACGGGTGCGACCATGAGCCAAATCGAGGCCTTCTTGCTGCGTCAGCGGGGCATCCCGCCGGAGCTGGCGGAGGAGATCCGGCTGCTCGGAGACCTACGAACCACCCTTCCAGTGCCGGTGCCGCCGGGCGCTACGGTTCGCTCGGTGCAGGTCGCCGGCTGGCCGGCTGTGCTCCTCGCCGATGCGTCGAACGCGGCCGCCGGGGTGATCTGGGAGGACGGCCGCGGCATGCTCCATGTCGTCGCGGGAATCCTCGACTCGCAAGATGTCCTGAATGTCGCAGACCAACTCCACTGAGCGCCCCGACGCCGGCCCCGGCGAGCGGTCC
This sequence comes from uncultured Solirubrobacteraceae bacterium, assembly GCA_963731395.1. GTDB lineage: Bacteria > Actinomycetota > Thermoleophilia > Solirubrobacterales > Solirubrobacteraceae > Palsa-465. The sequence goes on along the minus strand of CAVSVH010000004.1, from coordinate 59,901 downwards.
GTGGGTCACGCCGCCGTCGAGGTGTTCGAGGGTGTGGGCTCTGCGCTGGAGATCGGCTCGCCCCGGCCGGAAACGTCCCCGGCGATCCACGCGGTGAAACTGAGCAAGCGCTTCGGCGACACGATCGCCGTGAAGTCGCTGTCCATGACGGTTCAGCGAGGAGAGGTCTTCGGCTTCCTCGGTCCCAACGGGGCAGGCAAGACCACGGTGGTGAAGCTTCTGCTCGGGCTGGCGCGTCCCAGCGGAGGCGAGGCGTTGGTGCTCGGCGCGCCATTGGGCGACCGCCAGACGAGGCGTCAGATCGGATATCTCCCGGAGCTATTTCGCTTTCAAGCCCTGCTCACCGCCGCGGAGGTGCTCCGCCTCCATTGCCGGCTCCTTGCGCTGCCCAAAGGGAGCTGGGAGGAGCAGGGTCGCAGGGCGCTTGAGATCGTCGGTCTGCTCGAACGGAGCAATGACCGGGTCGGCACCTTCTCCAAGGGAATGCAGCAGCGGCTCGGCCTTGGCGTGGCGCTGGTCGGCGACCCCGCGCTTGTCGTGCTCGACGAGCCCACCAGCGCGCTGGATCCGGTCGGACGCCACGACGTGCGCGAGATCATCCGTGACCTTCGCGAGCGGGGGGCAACCGTGTTCCTGAACACGCACCTGCTCGAGGAGGCCGAGCACGTGTGCGATCGCGTCGCGGTCATCGATAAGGGGACAGCCGTCGCCACCGGCACGCTTGACGAGCTGCTCGGTCATCACAGCAGGGTGCGGCTCAAGGTGGGAGGGCTCGATGAGAGCTGGTGGAGCGGCCTCGGTCGATTCGGTCGATGGCACAGACGCGAGGAGTGGGTCGTGGTCGAGGGCATCGACCCGTCTCGGGTCGCCGACCTAGTCGACCAGGTGGTCGCCCTCGGGGGGCGGGTCGAGGCCGTGGTCCCCGAGCACCAGACTCTGGAGGCCCGCTTCCTCGAGCTCCTGGACGAGCGATGAACCCGACGATGACGATCGCCGCGCTTACGATCAAAGAGGCGGTTCGGCGACGTCTGCTGCTCGCCTTCATCGCGATCACCGTGGTCATCGTCGGACTGAGCGCATGGGGCTTTGACCGATTGGGCCACACTCACAGCATCACCTCCGGCGAGAGCCACCTCGCGGTTCCGGACGCACTGATCCTGTTCATGTTCATGTTCAGCTTCGTCCTCGCCCTGAGCGCCTCGGCGATCGCCTCGCCGTCAATCTCGTCAGAGATCGAGTCCGGGGTGCTCATGACTGTCGTGACCCGCCCCGTCCGGCGGACCGAGGTGCTCCTCGGCAAGTGGCTCGGGCTCGCAGCCCTGCTCGCCGGATACGCCGGGGTGGTCTGCATCCTCGAGTTCGGGGTCGTCGACTGGGCGAGCGGGTTCCTCCCACCCAACCCGGTCCTTGCCGGCGTATACCTGTTCGGTGAGGGAGCGCTGCTCCTGACCCTGTCCCTCTTCCTGAGCACACGGATGCCGGTCATCGCCGCCGGTGTCATCGGGGTCGCCGTGTTCGGCGCCGGATGGCTCGCCGGGGTCGTGGGGACGCTCGGCACCACCCTCAACATCGACGCGCTACGGACAGTCGGGCAGGTCGGACGCTTTCTGCTGCCCACCGATGGGCTGTGGCGCGCCGCAATCTACTATCTGCAACCACCGTCGCTTATCGCCGAGCACCTGTCCGAAGGTGGAAAGGGAAACCCCTTCTACGCCCAAGGAGCACCCTCCTGGCCGTACCTGCTGTGGGTGGCCTGCTGGTTCCTCATCGTCCTGACCGCCGGAGTGGCCAGCTTCGAGCGTCGCGAACTATGAATTAACCGGGCCTCACCCCAGGTCAAGGCCGCCTCCCCGCTCCTCGCCAAATCTCAGGACTGGGAGCCCGGCCTCGGCACGGGCCGCGAGAACGACCGCGTCGACCTCCGTTCGGCCCCGCAATCGAGCGCAGCGAGCGACCGAGGTCGCTCGCCGCGCCGCGCCGTGCTCTGCGGGCCCCGCGCCCTCGGCGACGGGCCCACGCCTTCAGCCCGGGTTGGGCACGGCGATCCAGACGTGCACGTTCGGGCGACCGTCGACGAGCTTTGGCGGGTGCGTCTGCCAGTAGTGCAACGTCACCCCGCGCTGGCTGGGCGTGTGCTGGGTGATGAGCGGCTCGCCGCCCTTCATGCCGGTGATGATCCCCGCGTGGCCGATGCCGGCGAAGCTCGAGCTCGTCCAGTCGACGAAGATCACGTCGCCGGGCCGGGCATCGCGCCAATAGCGCAGCCACGTGCTGTGGAGCAGGCTCAGGTGCACGGCGAGGTCCTCGGCCACGCTCCAGGAGTGACTCCACCAGCGCCCGTACCTAAAGGTGGAGAAGTACCAGTAGTGATCATTACTTGTGCTACGGCCGCTCACGACCGCCTCGGGATCGCCGCCGCCGATCGCGAGCGCGCGGGAGACGAAGTCGGTGCAGTCATCGCCGAAGCCGTCATTGGGGCCGAACAGGCCGGGCGAGCCGAACACATTGTTCAGCGCCCAAGAGGCCGCGCCGGCGAGGTCGAGCTTCGTGCCCACGATCGGCTCGCGACCAAAGCCGTTGGTCGCCTGCGGCGGCGTCGCGGGGGCAGAGCTGGGCGCTGCCGAGCCGCCGGTCGACCCGTTGCTCACGCCTCCGCCGCCCTGACCGCCACCGGAGGACCCTGTCCCGGCGCTTGCATCCGGAACGTCGACCGGTGTCCCGCAATGCCATCCGCCATACGTGCTGCACGCCGTCACCTTGATGTCCACCGGGCGCACCGGCAGTTGGGCGGTTGTGGAGTTGACGCCGGCGGTCGCCGACTCGTCGGCCGCCTGGACCTCAACGTTGTGATAACCAGGGCTCTGCCAGGCCAGCCACACCGACGTCGAGCCCGGACAGGTGTTGTCCCACACCTCGCCGTAGAGCTGCAACGTGGGCGTCGATCCGTCCGACACGACCACGTGCCCGTTGAAGCCGCCGCAGTTGTCACGCGGACTTACCGTCTGATCGGTGGACGCCACGGCGCTCGTGGCCGTCAGCAGCGCCACGCTGATCGTCGCGAGCGCGGTGATCAGCGTCGTCGCGGCCGTCCGCGGCGCTCGGGTGCGCACCATCGCCGCGGCGCCGGACCCCCGACGCGGCCGATGTGCGATCGCTTGCTGGGTGCGCATACGTCAACCCTCCTCGCCCGCCCGAAGGCGGCCGCGTCGCCCGCACCGTTAGCGGCGGGATCACAACCTAACGACGCGGGCCAGCGCTCGATTATTCCAACCGCCGTTCACAGGACCCAGTCGCGCTCCCACCCTCGCACGATCGCGTTCTTGTTCCGGTTAGCGTCCGCGCCGCACCTGCATGCCGCACGGCGCGGGCGATCGACGCGGCTACCGCCGCCGCATGCGGAGATCCCGCGGAGGCGTGATGACCGCCGCGATTCGTCACATCGCTCGACGGCACGGGGCCTGAGGGCATGTATCACGAGACAGCCAGCTGTGCGTGGCGGTGAAGACCAAGGGCCCCTTCTTGGGGGACACTGCCCGCAAGCTGGTCTACCTCGTCATCCACGACGCCGCGCCGCAATGGACCCGAACCCGGCGGTGGACGAAAGCCTTTCGCGCGGTCAAGGTTCAATTCGAGGCCATCAACCCGACTCACGCCTCAATGGAGTCAGACACACATCCGAGAAAAGATCAGTTGTCTGGAATAACCGCGCCGACCTGCACGGCTTGGAGAAGGGTTGGGCAGGTCCGTTTGCGCACACGATCGCCCCGATGACTATCTCAACGAGAATTGCCCCCGGATCAGTACAGACCCAGGTGACGGGCCTCCACGACCGCGGTGTCATGGTCGGGTTCTGGTCAGACATGAACAACGCCAACCTGGTCAACGACAACTTCGGGTTCTACAGGCTCGGCGGGGACCGTTTTCACAGCGTCACCTTCCCGACCGACAGCAACGCGACCCCACAAATGGACCAGCTGCTCGGCGTCAACAACCGCGACCTCGCCGTCGCGGGCGACGGCCGGCGCAGAGTCGAGCTGAGCTGTTCGGCGGACACTCAGGGCCTCTGACCGAGCGTGGCCGCGATCTGGCTGCGGCCACGATGCAGCCGGCTCATGATCGTCCCCTCCTTGGTGCCAAGGGCCCGGGCCGCGTCCCGGTAGGAGAGGCCGACGATGTCGACCGCCACGACCGCCTCGCGCAACGGCTCGGTGAGGCGGTGCAGCGCCTCGTAGACCGCGCCCATCTCCACGACCTGGGCAACGACCGGATCGGCGCCTCCGGCGGCAGCCGGTTCAGGAGCCTCTTCGAGCGGAGTCTCCGCTAGGCGCTGCGGGCGCCCCCGGCTGATCCAGGTGTTGCGAAGGACTTGCAGCAGATAGGCAAGGTCCTGGTCGCGACGCACGAACCGCGGTCGGCGCAGGACCCGCTCGAACGTGTCCTGCACGAGGTCCTCGGCGTCCTGGGGCGAGCGGCAGAGTCCGTACGCGGCGCGGTACAAACGCTCGACGTGATCGCCCAGACGCTCTGGGTCGAGGCGTCGATCAGGCACCCCGATCTCCACGGCGCCCAGTATCCCAGCATCACCTCCAAGATCGATGGAATAAACCGGATCCAGGAGGCGTCATCTCTTGTGCGGCGTGGGCGCTCGGCCCCCCCAGCCGGCCCGCGCAACGCGAGGATCCCCCCGCAGATGATGGACGAGCCCACATACGACGAGGACGACGCTCGGCTGATCACGCGCCTGGTGGATGGATCGCTGACCGACGACGACCGTGCGGCCGCTGAGGCGCTGCGTGCCAAACGGCCCGGGGTCAGCTCAGAAGTGGCGTCCGAGCAGCACGTGGTCGCCGAACTCAGGCGCGCCGGCCCTCCCGTGCCCGATCGCCTGGTGACCGCGGTCACGCGGCGAGTCCAGACGAGATACGGCCCGGCGCGGGCCGGCCGCGCACGTGGCCTGCGCCGCTGGCAGACCGCGATCGCCGCGCCGGCGGCGGCTTTGGCGCTGGTGCTCGTCGTCGTGCTGCTGCTCGTCGGCGGCGGCTCGGCCGGCTTAAGGCCGAGCATCGTCAAGGCTGCCCAACTCGCTTACGCCCCCGCCACCCACCCCGCACCTCCAGTACGTGACGGACGGTTCCTCGACGTCTCCTACGGCGGCGTGACGTTTCCCAACTACGAGCGCCCGTTCGGCGTCGTACCGTCTGGCCAGCGATTCGACAGGCTCGGAGGCCGCCCGGCGCTGACCGTGTTCTACCGGCTGAAGAGTGGCACGCGGCTCAGCTATACGGTCTTCTCCGGCAGAGCCGTCCCGCGACCCAGCGAGGCTCGAGCGGTTATCTATGACGGCGTCCGGTTGCACGTGTTTGTGACCGGCTCCAGGCTCGCCGTCGTCACGCTCGTCCGGTTCGGTCGCACGTGCGTGTTAGCAGCACCAACGCCCAAGGACCTAGTCCTGGCGCTTGCCGCCGAACCGATTCGCATCCAAGCCTGACCCTCCACCGCGACGCCCCACGTCCAGGTGCTGCCTGCTACCGGGGCGACTGCTGATCCCGCGTCTGAGAGCCGCCCACAGGCAAGAGCCGGAGGCTGTCGCGACTGCATCTCGTCGGCCGGGTGGTGTCGGCAGCTTTCGTGTTCGCGGCGGATTGCTACTCGCCGCGCCAGACGGGGGCGCGCTTTTGGAGGAACGCGGTCATGCCCTCCTGCGCGTCGTGCGCAAGCGCGTTGTCGGTCATGACTAGCTCGCAGTGCGCGTAGGCCTCGTCCTCGGTGCGATCGATCTGGGAGTAGAAGGCGTGCTTTCCGGTAGCGACCGTGTATGCGCTTGAGCGGGCGATCGCGTGGACCAGCTCAAGGACCGCGGATTCGAGTTCCTCGCGCGGTACCACACGATTGACCAACCCCCAATTGAGCGCGGTCGCGGCATCGATCGGTTCGCCCGTGAGCAGCATCTGCATCGCTCGCTTCCGACCTACCGCTCGCGATACCGGGACCATCGGCGTGGAGCAGAACAAGCCGATCTTCACGCCCGGCGTGGCGAAGCGCGTGCCCTCCGCCGCGATCGCGAGGTCGCACGCCGCCACGAGCTGACAGCCAGCCGCGGTAGCGATCCCGTGTACCTTCGCGATCACGGGCTGAGGGATCTCGTGGATCGTCTGCATCATCGCGCTGCACCGGTCGAACAGATCTGCCAAGAACTCTCGCTGTCTGCCGATCATCTCCGATAGGTCGTGCCCAGCCGAAAAGGCCGGCCCGGCGCCCTCGATCACGATCGCACGGATGTCGGGCCGCTCGGACGCGTCGCGCAGCGCTCCGATCATCTCTTCCATCAGCTCCAGCGACAGCGCATTGCGCTTCTCGGCCCGGTTGAGCACGATCCGCGCGGCGGATCCGTCGCGTGTGACGAGCAGATTTCGATTCTCGGTGTCTGGGAGTGAGCTCACGAGGACAACGTACCTCCGCGCTGCCCGTGGCACAAGCCGTTCGCCGATCTGCACGCGGCTGGCCTAGACCCAGGCGAGATAATCGACCTGATGGCGTTGATGCCGCCGGTTGCGGACGAGATTCGAGTGAAGGAGAAACGGCATGACCGACGCGCCGATTGCGAGCCAAGCTGCGTCCGCGCCGAGCGCGGTCGCGAGCAGGGTGTCTCGAACGGAGCTGAACCCCGTTGACTTCCTCCAGCGGGCTGCCTACGTGTATCCCGAGAAGATTGCGGTGGTGGATGGCGAGCGCCGCTATTCCTACGATGCGCTGGCGAGGCGCGCTTGGCGGATGGCCAATGCGCTGAGGTCGGCGGGGCTGCGGAGAGGAGACCGCGTCGCCACCCTGCTGTTCAACTCCTCGCCGATGCTCGAGGCGCATTTCGGGGTTCCAGCCGCGGGCGGGATCCTCGTGGCGATCAACAATCGGTTGGCGAGCCGAGAGGTTGCGTACATCCTCGAGCACAGCGGTGCTCGCTTCTTGCTGCTCGACGCCGAGCTCGAGCCGCTCGTCGCCCCGCTGGCGCTGTCCGGCGTCACGGTGATCTCCTGCGACCGTGGTGATAATGAAAATCAGTATGAGAAGTTCTTGGCCGCCGCGTCTGGTGAGAGGCCGACTAGCTGGCTCGAGGATGAGGAGGAGACGATCTCGATCAACTACACCTCGGGCACCACTGGGCAGCCGAAGGGGGTGCAGTACACATACCGTGGCGCCTATCTCAATGCGCTGAGCGAAGTGATCGTTGCCGGGATGAGCCCCGAGTCGGTGTACCTGTGGACGTTGCCGATGTTTCACTGCAACGGCTGGTGCTTCCCGTGGGCGGTAACTGCGGTCGCGGCAACGCACGTGGCCCTGCGTGCCGTTGATCCCGACCTCGTCTGGCAGCTGATCGACGAGGAGGGGGTAACTCACTACAACGGCGCGCCTACGGTTCAGCTGATGATCATCAACCATCCCAAGGCGCACCGATTGCAGCAGCAAGTGACCGCGATGGTTGCCGCATCGCCACCGTCGCCGACGCTGCTGGCTCGCATGGCCGAGCTCAACTTCCGAATCGTGCACGTCTACGGCCTGACCGAGACCTATGGCCCGATCACGGTGTGTCCAACTCAGGAGGGATCACAGGAACTGCCGGCCGAGCACCGGGCCAAGCTGCTCGCCCGCCAGGGCCAAGCCTACCCCTCGGCCGACCTTGTCAGGGTCGTCGACCCAGAGATACACGACGTCCCTAGGGATGCCGAGACCATGGGCGAGGTCGTGATGCGCGGTAACAACGTGATGAGCGGATACTTCGCAGACCAGGCAGCCACCGAGAAGGCGTTCCGCGGCGGCTGGTTTCACTCCGGTGATCTAGCCGTCTGGCACCCCGACGGCAACATTGAACTGCGCGACCGAAGCAAGGACATCATCATCTCCGGCGGCGAGAACATCTCGAGCATCGAGGTCGAGCAGACCATATGCGCCCACCCAGCCGTCCTCGAGTGCGCGGTGATCGGGATTCCCCACGAGCGTTGGGGAGAGCGGCCCAAGGCATTCGTCACACTCAACAGCGAGGCCGGCGCAAGTGCTGATGAGATCATCGCGTTCTGTCGCGAACGGCTCGCTCACTACAAGTGCCCCGACGCAGTCGAGTTCGGCCCGCTCCCGAAAACCTCTACCGGCAAGGTCCAGAAATTCGCGCTGCGCGAGGGCGAGTGGGCTGGACACGAAGCTCGAGTCGGCATGACATAGCCCTCACTGGTGTCGCGGCGAGCTTGAACGGCCGTGGGGCTATTGGCTCCCGGTCGCGATCCGGCCGAACGCATGGACGATCGGTCGGTGCTCATCGACTCGGTGCACGAGCTCGAGATCGCTGAGGATGCGGGCCTCCTGCAGTGGGACGCATGCCACCTCCGGGGTCGCGATGTGCCGGACGCACGCGGGGGCGATCGACACGCCGAGGCCCGCGCCGACGAGCCGCAGGATCGTGAGCCAGTGCGACGCCTCGTGGGCGATCCGGGGGCGGAAGCCGTGCTCCTCGCAGAGCACCAGCGGCTTTTCAAACGCGCGCGGGCCGGCGCTGCGTGGCGGATAGACGAACGGTGTGTCGGCGAGGCCAGCGACCGAAAGCGACGCCTCCGCAGACCTCGGATGGGCTGACGGGAGCACGGCGACGAAGGGCTCTGAGAGCATCGGCGTCGCGACAAGGCCGTCGACGGGCTCGGTGTCGCGGACGATTCCGGCGTCGACATCGCCGGCGAGCAGACCATCAATGACTTTCGCGGTGAACGATTCATGCAGCTGGAGTTGCACGCTGGGGTAGGTCGCGATGTAGCGCGACAGGATGTCGGGCAGAACCGTGAGCATCGCGGATCCGACAAAACCGACGTTCAACCGGCCCGTCTGCCCGTGACCGATGCTGCGAGCCTCGTAGATGTCCTCTTCGAGGTTTCGTAGCGTCCGGCGGGCGCGCTCGAGAAACGCTGTCCCGGCGGGAGTGAGCCGGACGGAGCGCGAGGTGCGGATGAGCAGGGGACACCCGACGGCTTCCTCGAGGCGGCGGATCGCCTGCGATAGCGGCGGCTGAGCCATGTGCAGGCGGGCGGCGGCGCGACCGAAGTGCAGCTCGTCGGCGACGGCCACGAAGTAGCGCAGATGGCGCAGTTCGACATCCATATGCCCATCATCTTGCCGAAGACGAACGAGATACTGGACGTCTTGGTATCGGAGCCCGACACTGATGGCATGGACCTGACGATTCGACCTCTGGAGAGCGCCGCTGACGCCGCAGCGTTTCGCGCGCTCAACGAGGAGTGGATCGCACGCTACTTCGTGATCGAGGCACTGGACCGCCGGCAGCTCGACGACCCAGTCTCTACCTACATCGAGCCCGGCGGTGAGATCCTTATCGCCGAGCTCGATGGTTGGCCGGTCGGTTGCGTGGCGCTGATGCCCGATGGGACAGGCGCGTTTGAGCTGTCCAAGATGACGATCTCACCGGAGTTGCGCGGTCGCGGCGCCGGACGGAAACTTCTGATGGCTGCTATTGACCATGCGCGGGCGATGGGCGCGCGGTCGCTCTTCCTCGGGAGTTCCACGAAGCTCGCCGCCGCGGTGCACCTCTACGAGGCAGTCGGCTTCCAGCACGTGGCGCCCACGGCGATCCACATGCCCTACGCCCGCGCTGACGTGTTCATGCAGCTCGCATTACCGGCCGTCGCGCCGCCGAGAAACCCCGTGTCGATATCGACCACGAAGCGCCGACGAGTCCACGCCGATTGGCCAACTCAGGCAGACCCGATCGGCAGCCACGGCTCGCCGGATTGCCCGTAGTCACCTCGGCGAGATTGGCGAGGATGCTGGAGCGACCTCCGGCGCCAGATCCGGATCTGCATCGCGATTTGACAGCAACCGTTGGGCGCGCGCCGCTGGTTGAGCTGCGACGCCTCGCTGAGGGCCCTTCCGGGTTGTGTGGTGGCCAAGCTCGAGATGCGCAATCCGTCGGGGAGCGTCAAGGATCGCGTCGCGGTCGCGCTTGACCAGTTCAGCAACCCGGCCAACCCCGAGATCCATCGACAGACCACCGGACCGGAGATCTGGGCTGACACCCAGAGCCAGGTCGACGTGTTCGTCGCCACCGTCGGCACCGGCGGAACGATCACCGGGGTCCGGTCACGCGCTCAAGCAGCGAAACCCCGGCATTGCGGTGGTGGCTGTCGAGCCCGAGGGCTCCGCCGTGCTCTCCGGCGCCTCCTCCGGCGCTGCGATCCACGCCGCGCTGACGATCGCCGCTCGCGACCAGCAGCCGGCAAGTTGCTCGTGGCGCTCCTCGCCGACACCGGCGAGCGCTACATCACAACCCAACTATCCCCCCGGCAGCCTAGCCTCCGCGACTGATCGAACCCTGACAGGTCAAACCCTGGTCCGAGACCTTGGGTAGGCGTGGTGAGCTGATGTGGTCGCATTAGACTGCGCAGTCGTGTCCGCCGAGGAGGTTGACGAGTACCTGAGCGCTGTCGATGAGCCCAAGCGCGGCACCCTTCAGGCGCTGCGTCGGACGATCCTTGAGATCGTCCCCGAGGCCGAACAGGTGATCTCGTACCGTGTTCCCGCCTTCCGTGTACAGGGCGAGTTCGTCGCTGGCTTCGCCGCGTTCAAGGATCACTTGAGTTACCTGCCGTTCAGCGGCTCGGTCCTCGAACAGTTGGGGGATGACCTCCGCGGACACAGGATGACCAAGAGCGCTCTGCACTTCCCGGTCGATCGTCCGCTCTCAACAAGCCTCGTGAAGAAACTGATCGCGGTGCGCCTCGACCAGATCAGTCGAGCCTCGCGCTAGCCTTCCGCGCCAAGCGGCACTCTGCCGCCCCTAGCGGGATGCCAGGGCCGTCGTCCCGGGAGGTGATCGCTCCGTTGGTAGGAGGACCGAACAGGACGATTCTGGAACCCTTCGTGCTGCAGCTCCCGGGATCGCGACGACACACGCGTGGTCGGGGTCAGTCGGCGAGTACGTCCGAGAAGCCGAACATGACGACCAGCGCCGGATCGTGGAACTCGATCACGCGGGAGACGCCGGTGGCGGTTGCGGCCAGCACCACGATGCCGTGCGCCCGGAGCGCGCTGTCCGTCTCCCGGTTGTACACGACGGCGGCGGGCTGGCCGTTGGCTGTTGTGGCGATCATGTGCCAGTCGCCCGGCGAGCCCAGCACGTAGGCGTTGAGCATTTGGATGCAGTTAACCCGTCCCGCCTGCCATTCGCGGAATGGCGTCGCCTCCAGCCTGGCGTCCGTGCGCAGCACTTGCTCCAGCAGGCCGGCGTCGGAGCGTTCGAACGCTGCCATGTAGCCGTCGAGCAGCGCCCGCGCCCGCTGGTCGGTTGGTTCGAGCAGCTGCTCGGGCTCTGGCTCAAGTTCGTCCAGCCGTGCGCGGGCGCGCTGCAGGCCGCTCTTGACCGCCACCTGAGTGATGCCAAGGATTTCTGCGGTCTCGGCTGCGGAGAAGGCCAGCACCTCGCGCAGGAGGAGCATCGCGCGCTGGCGGGCGGGCAGGTACTGCAGGCTCGCGATGAGTGCCAGCCGTAGCGACTCGCGTGCGACCGCCGCTGCGGCCGGATCGTCGGCGGCCGGGGCGATCCATCGGTCCGGCAACGGTTCCAGCCACGAGACCTCGCCTGGCGCAACCTGACTCGGCGGGCGACCGGGTCCGTCGTAAGGGCCTGTCAGGCCCGAGGGCAGCAGCCGGATCCGGCGCGGCTCCAACGCAGTCAGGCAGACGTTGGTGGCGATCGTGTACAGCCAAGACCGAATCGACGCACGGCCCTCGAAGCCGGCGTAGGAACGCCACGCCCGAAGATACGTTTCCTGGACCAGGTCCTCGGCATCATGCGCCGAGCCGACCATGCGATAACAGTGCGCCAACAGCTCCCGGCGGAACCGCTCAGTCTCGGCGGCGAACCGGTCGTTCGGCGCCGCCCGCAGGGGCGACATCACGTGGGGAGTCTACTGCTGTAACACGTGTGGGCGTGGGCCACGTGCCGACGCCGGCGAACGCCACGCCGCAGGAGGCGCGTAGCGGACCAGGTCCGCCGCGCGTCATCTGTTTGCCCTCCTGTCATGGGACCTCCGGCGTGCGGCGTCACCGGCTCGGCACGAGGCGTTTGCTCAGGGCACCAGGGCCAGTTTGCCGACGGTGGCCCTGGCTTCCAGTTCGGTTAGCGCCTTCGGGCCGTCGGCCAGTTCGTACACGGTGGGCTGGCCCGGGAGGAGCACCCCGGCGGCGATGAGCCCGAACAGCTCACCCATGACCTCCCCGAACATCTGGGGGGCGGCCCGGATCAGGATGCCGAGGTTCAGGCCGATGACGTGGATCTGGTGCCTGTAGACCAGGTCCCAGTTGGTGATGGCGGCTTCCCCGCCGACCACGCCATAGACGACGACCCGGCCGGTGACCCGTTTGGTCGCGGCCAGGCTGGCGTCGAGGGTGGCGCCGCCGACCGACTCCAGGATGAGGTCGGCGCCCGCGCCGCCGGTCAGTCGCAGGACCTCCGCGGCGAGGTCGGCGCCGCGGGAGTCGATGACGTGGTCGGCGCCTTGCGCCCGTACCACCTCGTGCTTGCCTGGCGAGGCCGTGGCGATCACGGTCGCGCCGTAGTGCTTGGCCATCTTGACCGCGGCCTGGCCGGTCCCGCCGGCCGCGGCGTGGATCAGGACGGTCTGGCCCGCGGCGATGCCGCCCAGCGGCTTGAGCGCCGCCAGTGCGGTCGGCCAGTTCACGACCAGGCCCAGCGCCTGCTCGTCGGCCCAGCCCGCCGGCACCGGGACCGCCGCGGCCGCGGGCAGCACCATGTACTCCGCGAAGGCGCCCCCTCCGATGGCGACGCCGATGACGTGGGCGCCGGGCGCCAGGTCGGTTGCCCCGTCGCCCACGGCGGTGACTTCACCAGCGCCCTCGATGCCCGCCAGGTACGGCGGCTGCGGGCCGCCGGCGAATGTACCGCGGGCCTGTGAGATGTCGACGAAGTTCACACCGGCAGCGGTGACTCGGATCAGGACCTCGCCCGGTCCAGGGATGGGTACCGGCGCGTCGGTGATCAACCGAACGCCCCGCGGGCCCTCCAGGGATGTCTGCTGCAGGGCGCGCATGGCGGCGGGAATCCTCACGGCGATCAGCTCTCTTTCCTCGACTTGTCTCATCGCGGCGGCCTCTTCGGCGCGCCGCACCGTCGACCATGTAGACCTTCGCCACCGCAGAAAGGAATCGGCAGGCCCCCACGCGGGCGACGCGGCGAGTCTTCAGATCGGCGAGGATCAGGACCCAGAAACGGCTCGATTGAGCATCCGGGCCGCCCGGTTGCCGCTGCTGCGCTGATTGTCTGGATCACCGAGTCGGGCGAGTCACGCCTGGGCGCTCGGCCTCCTCGAAGGCACCGGCCCCTGGGTTGGGAATCACAAGGCGCCGTCGCGGTGGTGCAGGCTCGGAATAGGCCGCCTCTGCAACGATCGGCTTTCTCCATCCGGTGGCCCCCTCTTCTCTTGGGGCCCTACGGGTCCATCGGTCGTTATGTGCGGAGTGCTTCGGTGGGGCTGAGGCGCGCCGCTTTGGCGCCGGGGTAGAGCCGACCTGGGAGAGCCCCAGGTCATCCACACGACACCCGGAATCGGGTATCGCATCGCGCACACCAGGAGCCTGTCCTGGAGACGAGTGGGCGTACCGATTGGTCGAGGACGTCAGAACCCGTGGACGGCGGTGATGCGGACCCGCACAGGGACGCTGAAACGCTGCGCGAAGGACTTGGCCGTCATCCCCATGCGTTCCCATTCGGTGGCGTACTTGGCCACCCATGCCGGGTCCTCGGCGGCGCCCGGGCAGGATTCGTCCACCTCGGCCGTGCCCGACAGGACGACGATGTCGCCGCCGTCGGTGTCGCCGCGAAAGTTCAATGTGACCTTCGGGTTGGCGCCGATGTTGCGGAGCCGCGCGCCGGGCTGGCTGTGCATGGTGACGTTCTCGCCGCCGTCCCACAGGAATCCAACCGGCCGCGGCAGCGGGGCGCCGGACGGCGTCACGGTCGTCAGCCACACGATCGTCTCCTCACGCAGGTGCCGCGCGACGCGCGCGCCAAACTCGGTGCTCTCGTCGATCATCGGCGGATCCTAAAGACCGGACTCGCCTCGGCCCGGGGCCGGCGCTCGCGGGCGCAACCCCGCCATGCGCATATCGTGCGCGTGATTTCGCAGCGACACGCGAGGACAGGTGATCTTGCAGGCCGGCTCGGGCTACGCCGCGGCTGCGGTCCGAACCGGCGCGGCGCGATCGGTGACCTGGGGAGCGATGGGTCGTCGGGCGCCATTGGCGTGCGCGGGTGATCTCGTTCGTTCGTCTCGGGCTCGAGCCAGGCGCGCAGAAGCAGGGAAACCCACGCGCGGTACGGCCGCCGGCCCTCAGCGATGGTCTCGACGTCGACGCTGTCAGGGAGTCAGAGGCGGCGCTGACGGCGCGGGCAAGACGTCCTTCGTGTCGGGGGAGCCCATCGGGGTCGCCGGCGCCGCACAGGCGAATGGCCTCATAAGGGGTGAAGAACAGCACGGGCCGCAGCCCGGGAAACCGGTGCTGCAGCGCGCCGACGACCTGATCACGCCGGCCCGGGGCAGCGAAGCCGCGCCCATCGACGTCGAGCGAGAGAAGACGTTCGAGGTCCCGGCGTGGCCAAGCGGGCAAGGTCCGGCGGCGGGTCACCGTCAAGGTCAGCGGTGACCGCGGTGTTCGGCTGGCGCAGCGCCACGCGGACGGTCCGCCAATCGCCGTCGACGGCCTAGGCGAAGCGCAGCGCGTCGATGCGCCGGTCGACATCGGTGCCGGGAAAGCCTGCGGCGAAGGCGGCGGCGATATGCAGCGCGAACGTTCCGAGCGGCGTGAAGCGAAAAGAGGACATCGATGTCAATCTATCCACGCGATCACCATGTCAATCTGTTGACTGAGTCAATCGACGTCGACCATTCCGCGAGTGACGCGCTCAAGCGTGCGCAGAGTGTCCTGCGGCGGAGTCATGGACGCTGAGGTTGAGAAGAGCACGCTCGCCGGGCCGCTGGCTCACAGCAGGGTGATCATTCCTCGTGCGATAAGGATCACGCCGATCACGGCGGCGCCGATCGTGGCGGCGGGACGACCTTTGCGTCCCATCCAGACTTTGAACCGGGTGATCGTCGCCCTGGTGCCCTCGGGCGCGAACACGTAGCCGAGGAGGGGTACTTCGAGCAGGATCTGCTGCATCAGGCAGAAGCCGATGACCAGCAGCACCGTCGGGACTGTTCCCGGGTTGAGCTTGTTGATGTGATCCAGCGCGTCGAGGTAGGAGACGCCGGGGAACGTCAGCACCGCCCCGACGACGAAGGTCACCTTGGGATCGCCTTTGCCCAACATCCGTAGCGGCAGCGACTCGGTCGGCTTGCCGGCCTCCTGCCTGGCCTGCAGCTTGGCGCCCTTCTTTATGCGACGGCGCTCCTGAAACGGCTGGTCGCGGCCGGTCCTGAGCACGAAGGCGATCGTGACCGCGAGCAGCCCGATGATGATGTCCTCGAGAGGGCTGATCGTGTTCTTGGAGGTGCTCTCCGTACTGGAGCCGTGGAGCGAGAACACGATCACCAACCCGAGCGTGATACTCGTCATATAGGCCCCGAGCAGATACCCCGCCATCAGCCGCTTGGGGCTGGGGAGCAACAGCATGACGGTCACTGCGGCGAGCAGCGACGGGTTCGCGATCGAGAGCAGCGACAGCAGGAAGATGTCGAGCAGCTCGCTGCTCATCGGGTGAGAACCCCCGCGGCTCGAGCTCGAGCCGGTCCGATCCCGGTCATCTCGATCGGGTTCAGGACGTCGCGGCGCTCCGGCGCTGTTGCGTCGGACTGACCCCACAGGCTCAGCGGCGTGAGCTGGCACTGCGACTGCAGCTTGCGGACAGCGGCGGGGTCATCGGGCCCATCGACGCGGGTGCGCCCGAGACACAGGGTCCACGGTGTCGGGGCGGGTGAGGTCGACTCGACGCTTGTGGGAAGCTCGCCCTCCCAGTCGGGGCCGGTCAAGGTGGATGCCCCGGCCTTCGAGCCGGTGGTCCGCTGCCCGACGCAATCACAGTTATCCGAGCTCATCCCCGCCAGTTGAAAGGAGAAGTGGCGGTCGCCCATGCCGGCGTGCGAGAGGATCATCGGCTCGTGCATATCGACCATCCTCGGGGTGACCTGCCCGTCTTTGTCCATCGATCGCGAGGACTGTCATCACGTTCTGCCGAGCATCCCCCTCTAAGCGGCAACGCACCTCATCTGGATCGGGTGATGCCGATCGATCCGCACCAACGGAGAGTTCTCGGCCGACGGGGACGCCGCACCATCGCAGTCGCCGCCTCCTCACCCGAACGGGATGATGTACCCCGGGGGCCGATGGGGAACGATCCCTGCTGGATGCCGTTATTCCGACGAGATCATCGACCCGACGGGACGAGATACCGGATGCGCGAGAAGCTATTCGCGATCGGCGACGACTTCTGGATCGAGACCGAGGCTGGCGACCGGACGTTCAAGGTCGACGGCAAGGCGCTGCGCATGCGGGACACGCTCCTCCTGCAGGACCCATCCGGCACTGAGTTATTCAAGGTTCAGGAGAAGGCGCTGCGTGTCCGCGACACGATGAGCATCGAACACGGTGGTGACACCGCGGCGACCGTCAAAAAGGCGCTCATCCATGCCATACGTGACCGATTCTCGATCGAGGTCGCCGGGGGCACCGACCTGGAAGCGAAGGGGAACATCGTCGATCACGAGTACCGGATCGAGCGTGACGGTGGCCACGTCGCCGAGGTCTCCAAGCGCTGGTTTCGTGTCAGGGACACGTACGGCATCGAGATCGCACCCGGCGAGAACGACGCGCTGCTCCTCGCCGTGGTCGTCTGCATCGACCAAATGTGCCACGACTAAACACGCCGCCGATTAGCCTGAGTCCGCGCGGTCGACAACGCGCACCGACGCTGGGCGAGGCGCTGCGGAGGCTTCGCGGGCGTCACGCCCGGCTCGCCCCAGGTGCGCCGGCTCATCGCGCTGGTGCGGCTCGACGGGCAATTACCTCTCGACGGGAGCTCGAGGGAAGCACAAAGGTCTGGTTTCGCCTGATCCATGAGTAGCCAGCTAGGTCCCCGCGGCGTGTGTGCTCAGGGGCCGGACGCAGGTGATGCGCCTGCCCGCCGCAGCGGGCATTCCAGCGCTCACCAGCTCCAAGCCACTCCGCCGTCAAGTTCCTTCCGCGGGTCCTCGCGTACGATGACTTGATGCCGGTCAAGCCGCGTTATGTGAACCAGGACACTCGCGCTCGTCGCCAGCGGTCCGCTGGGCGCAGGAGAATCGGGCGGGGTAGGAGACCCGGTCGATCTGGGCTGCTGACCGTCGGCGTGGCCGCCGGCGTGGTGAGCGTCGCACTCGTGACCGCCGAACCCGCCGGCCTGCGCGTCCAGCCTGCCGGCCGATTCTCGCGCGCGACGCCTCGGCTGGTGCTGCTGCCGCGCGGTGGCCGGACGGTGCTACCGGGTCACCTAGTGGTGGCTTATTACGGGATTGTGGGCACTTCAAACATCCTCGGCAAGACCAACAATCCGGAGGCTGACGCCGCTGGCGTAGAACGGCAAGCCCACGCCTTTGCGCGTTTCGGCCTGCCCGTGCAGCCGGCATTTGAGCTCGTTACGACGATTGCGTCGCCCGATCCAGGACCGGACGGCAGCTATAGCTCGCCGATCGCTCCGGCGACGGTCGCGCGCTATCTGGCCGCCGCCCATCGGCACAAGCTGCTGCTCATCCTGGACTTCCAGCCCGGACGAGGCGAGTTCAAGGCCGACGTGCTGCGCTACGCGCATTTCCTGCTCGACCCCGCGGTCGGAGTGGGGCTCGATCCAGAATGGAAGCTGACCTCCAGCCAAGTCCCCGACCAGGCGATCGGGTCCGCCTCAGCGGCCAGCATCAACGCCGTCTCGAGTTACCTCTCCCGCCTGGTCGCACGGCACCGACTTCCGCAAAAGCTCTTGATCATCCACGAGTTCCGCACATCCGAGCTCCCGGACCGCCAGAACGTGTTGATCCGGCCGGGCCTCGCCACCGTGCTTCAAATGGACGGACTCGGCCCCGTGTCAACCAAGCTCGCCTCCTTTCGCGCGGTCACCAGGAACGCCTCGCGGTTTCACATCGGGTTTAAGGTCTTTCTGCGCCGGGCCGCCGACCCGGTACTGATGACCCCTCAAGAGATCATGGCGCTGCGCCCCCGACCCGCGTACATCAGCTACCAGTAAACAACGGAAACGCCAGCGTCCACGAGTGCCGGGTCTCGGAGACTCAGTGACAGGCCTCGTCGCAACCCGGCGCGGCGGCGACCCGCGCTCGGCGACGGGCACGTCTCCGGAGCTACTGAGGCCGGCACCGACTGTGACAGCTTTAGTCACCTGACTGCTCCGACGGCCGGCCACAGCAACTGCGGGCCGGTCACCGTGCCGTCTGCTCGGTTCGGTTGAATGCAGTCGTGCCTGGCCGGGACAACGCGACCTTGCCGCGTGCTCCGTTACAGGCGCCACCCCACTAATCGCGCGCGACACCTGCCTCAACAGACGGGGAGAGCTTGGGCGGCGGTGAAGAGCGACCGGCGAGTCTGCTGGTTGTCGCTGGTGTTCTCGGCTGGAGCAGGTTTCCTCGCTGGCGCCGATGATCGCAGCGATCTCCGGATACCCGCAGTCCAACTCGCCGTGCGATAGCAGCGCAGCCCGCTGCTCAGGGACGTCGTCACGATTGCCACAAACGCTTGCGGGAAGCGATCCGGTCGCTCCTCAGGCACCTGCAGCAGCGCTTCCGGCACGACGTCCTCGGCCTCGGACGCGCTGCCGAGCATCCTGTCGGGACCGCGAACGAGCCCGGCAGCAGCTCCGCAAGCACTGATCGTCAGCGGTCATGTCGCGAATCCCGCACGCCAGCTGGGGTGCGCCGGTCGCCAGCCGAGCTCGCCCTTTGCCTTGGCATTCGAGGCGCCGCGGGCCTCGGTCATCATCACCACCCCGGCCTCCCCCGCGAACAGCCGCCCGATGAACCGCGGCACGCGCATCGGCTTCTTGGCGCCAAGCGTCTGTGCCAGCGCCGGCAGCCACTCGGCGACTGGGGCCGGGTCATCGTCGACCACGTTGTAGACGCCACGGTGACCGCGCTCGATCGCCGCCACTGTCGCCTCGGCCGCGTCTGCGATGTGGATGAACGACCACACGCCGCCGCCGTCGCCGACCACTGGGAACTTGCGCCTACGGACCATCTCGAACTGCTCACCGCCGGGTGCCATCGACGTTCCCGGCCCGTAGAACGCGCCGTATCGCAGCACGATCCCCTCGGTCCACTCTGCGCCGAGGACGCAGTCCTCGAGATGGCGGATCGCGGCGAGTGTCTCGCGCATTTCGTGCGCCGGCGTCGGGTCGAGTGGGTCCTCCTCGCTCTTGACCGGTCCGCCGGTGCGGGCGTACGGCCACGCGCCGTAGCTCTGGGCCACAAACCTCCGCACGCCGACCAGCTGGCCGGCCGAGAGGAGATGGTCGGTTCCCTCGGTGCGCAGACGGTTGGTGAGCGCGAAATCACGATCGAAGTGACGCGGGTCAATTGACCCGATGGCCGTCAGCTGATGGACGATCACGTCTGGGTTCGCCCGTGCAACAGCTTCCGCGACCTGATCGGGATCAAGCGCGTCCGCCACGACCGGCACAGCGCCCAGCGAGTGAACCATCGCCTGCTTGGATTCGCTGCGGGTCATGCCCGTCACATCGTGTCCGGCGGACACCAGACGCGGCACCAGTTGCTTACCGATCGCTCCCGTGGCTCCGGCAACGAGGATCTTCATCGTCATCTCCTTCAGTTTGGTTTGCCTTTGCCCTCCACGTCGGACTAGACGAGGCAGCCCGCTCGCCTGTGACACCGAGTGTGGACCGTGAAAGGCCGGGCGTGCGCGTCGAGCTTCAGGTTGAGGACGCCGAAGCCCCGGCGACGGCGACCGGCGACCGGTGACCGGCGAGCTGCTCGTCCTCGGGTGGAAGCAGGAGTCTCGAACATCCGGTCCTTCGAATGCTGGTGGGAACCGTCGGACTGGGGTCGCTGATCAGTAGGAGTGCGGCGCAGCGGCGTCGGGCGCGGGCGCCTCGGGGTCGAACACCTTGGCGCAGATGGCGTCGGCGAGAGTCGTGGCGGCCAGGTGATGGGCGTCGGAGATCTTCCCGAGGTGGAGAAGGGAATCCGTTTCGGATGCCACGCCGCCGTCCCCGAGGCGCAGGGCGAGAGGAATGCCAGGTTTCACATCGCTTGCGGCGAGTCCGACCGCGACGTTGACCAAGTCATCCGAGGTCACGGCGGCCACCGCGGCGCAGCGACGGACGCCGACGAGCTCAAGCGTCGCCCGATCGTCTCCTCGGCCGATGACGACCGGGAATCCGGCCAGTCGCACATACGGCGCGTCCGAGCTGACCTCAACTGCGGTCACGGGGACATGGCGGTCACGGAGCGCCTCGGCGAGTCGGACGCCGACCTGCCCGACCCCGACCAGGACAACGTGACCTCGGGCGGCCGCGGCACGGCGGCCGACGACTGTGGTGAGTCGCGGGCGGCTCAGCCTGCGCACGAGCGCGGCAGTGAAGACGGCGATGAGCACGAGCGCCGCCACGATGTTGACCGCCGACACGATCTTGAACCATGTCGGCGCCGATTGACTGCCCGGAGCATCCGCGACGGTTGCGATCGCTCGCGTGCTGAAGTAGAAGCCGTCGAGCAGATTCTCGTGCAGCGCGCTCATCGAGATGGCGGTCTGCACGATCAGCGCGATGAGCAGTCCCGCGCCGGCGCCGAGGAGGAGCCGCAGCGCACCGTCCACCACCCGGATCCCATGACGCCATCGAGCCGTCGCTGTCGTTACGGCACAGCAGTGGTCGGCAAGCTCGCGGGCCACGAGCTCCGCCGAGGAGACGATGTTCACCGACGGGACCAACTGACGCAGCCGGTGAATGAGCGTCCTGTCAAACAGCGTGACCCAGAGTGGGATATCGGGCCGCGTGTGTCCGCACAGAAGCGTGAGTCGGAGCGCCAGAACATCGTCGCGCGTCACCACTGCAACCGCGGCCCAGCTGTCAGCGAGGACCTTTGTGAGCTCGGCATCGGAGTCGGGCGAGACCGTGTCGCCGTTCGCGCCCGCCGCGTCGAGCTTGCGGACCAGCGCCTCGCCGAGCCCGCCAGGCTCGCTCAGAACAAGGACGCGCGGCCTCGCACCCACCGTCGTCTCTCCTCCCCGCGACGCGGGAGCCACCGGAGCGCGCAGGGTCGCATCGGCCAAGCGTAACGTGGGCGCCATGAGGGCCGTGCGACGTCCCGCGATTCCTCTACACGACGGCTGACGGTGCCCACGCTGCGACATTGCGAACCGATTAAGCGCCGACACGCACCGCGACTGGTCATTCGCGGCTGGGAGTATCGTGGGCGTCGGAGAAGAATTGGCCTATCGTCGGGAGAGCCACTCGCACGAGCCTCATGAGCCGAGGGTCCGGGAGTTGGCGGGCGCTTACACCGCGGCGCTGTTAGCGGGCGACGAGATCGCGGCCGAGACAGCGATCCGCGAGGCGATGGATGGCAATATGAGCACGCCTGAGATCGACGAGAGCCTGATCGCGCCGGCGTTGACCCTCGTCGGGGAACTCTGGGCGCGCGGCGAGATCTCCATCGCCGAGGAGCACATCGCCACTGAGATCTCGGTTCGTGTGCTGGCGCTGCAACGAGAGGCGATGCGCGTCGCGCAGTCGCGCAGCGAACGCCGAGTCATGCTCGCCACCCCGGCCGGAGAGTTCCACGTCGTGGCCCTGCGCATGGTGGCGATCCTCCTCCGTGGCGCGGGCTACGACACCGTCATGGTGGGCGCAGACGTACCCCCTCACGCGCTAGGCGCCGCGGCGCGACGCCACGACGCCGGCGTTATCTGCATGAGCTCGACGATGCCCAGAGTAACCGACGAGCTGCTGAGGATCATCGATGAAGTCAGGCAGGAGTGGCCCTCTGTGGGGTTCGTCATCGGCGGGCGCGGACTCTCGGTCATCGGGCAATTGCGGGCGCAAGTGCATGTCTGTGAGCGGATCTCTGAGGTCGTCGAGGCGGTCGATGCGATGGTGCAGCGTGCGCGACTGAATTAGTGACCTGCGGTCAGCCGTCGTACGGGAGTTCGTCGACCGCGGTCGTCATACCCGCTTCACACAAGCGGGGCGCGAACGCCGCTCAGAGGATTGCGGTTGCGGTTGCTGGGTAGAACGAAGCTCAAGGAGCCGTAAACGTTGATCTACAAAAGGAGTAGGCATGTCCGGACTCGAAGACGAAGTCAAGAAAGACGTCGAAAAAGACGCCGAGAAAGAACTCCAGGGCTCGCAGGGAAACCAGTCGCAAGGTGGTGACGCCCAAGGTCAGGGGAGCCAGCAGCAGGGCAGCGGAGATGCGCAGGATCAAGGTGGCCAGCAGCAGAACCAGGGAGATCAGCAGTAGCCTGGGGACGACGACGCCCAACCACCGGATGGTGATCACCGGGGTCTGAGCTGGTCTGGGCGCTGGTCGCGCGTCGGGTTGCGAGGCTCAGCATCACTACCGGGATCGGTCCAGAGCTTCGGGAATCCGACGAAGGGACGAGCCAGCCATGGACGCACTAGACGGAAACGCGATCGCCGGCGAGCTTCAGTCGTTGTACGGGGTCGACATGACATCCCAGTTCGGGACCTGCCGCCACTGCGGCAGGCGGTCTCTCCTCGGCGATTTGGTCGTCTACGTGCGCGCTCCCGGAAGCGTCGCCCGCTGTCGAACGTGCGGTGAGGTGGTATTCGTGCTCGTCGCTCCGCATGGGCGCCCTGAGATAAAAGTGACGGGGTTTGACCTGCCGGCAGACCCTGTGGCGTTCGAGCACTGACAGCCTGACGTCACCACGAGCTCATCCGCCGCCGCGGTCACCGATCCCTCGCGGATGACCGCGAGCAGCGTGTTCAGCTGCGTGAGAGTTACAGACATCTGCCCGGCAGTGTGAATCGAAGCATTGACGGCGCTCGAATAGACGTGGGCGGGTTTCGTCCGCGACCGAGTGACGGGTCCGTCCGTGATCAGATCACGTCTGTGCGCCCGCGCCGCCCCAAGGGCTGGCGACGCGACGGGTAACCTGAGCGCGTGAGCGAACTCATCTCAGCCGCGGCGGAGGCGTACGCCCGCGAGCACACCAGCCCGTTTGATGACTCGGTCGCGGCGGCAGCGGCCTGGACCCAGGGCCACCGCCGCGACCCGGGGATGATGAGCGGCCTTGCCGAGGCGAGGCTGCTGGAGGCGCTTGTGGTGATCGGGGAGGCGCGACACGTGCTGGAGATCGGGACGTTCACCGGGGTCGGCGCCCTGTCGATGGCGGCCGCGCTGCCCCCCGATGGGCGCGTCACCACCCTGGAGGTCGACGAGGACGCCGCTGCCGCGGCGCGCCGTCACATCGACGCCAGCCCGGTCGGCGGCCGGGTCGATCTGATCGTCGGCGACGCGCTGACGACGATCGCGACGCTCGCCGGTCCGTTCGACCTGGTCTACATCGACGCGTGGAAGTCGGACTACCCCGCGTACTACGAGGCCGTGCTCCCCAAGCTGGGCGCGCGCGGGGTGATCGTCGCCGACAACCTGTTCCGAGACGGAACCGTCCTTGACGCGACGGTCACCGACGCCGCGACCGGCGGGATGCGCGCCTTCGCGGAAACGGTCCAAGCCGACGATCGAGTGCACAACGTGCTGCTGACGATCGGGGATGGGGTGATGCTCGCGTGGCGTCGCCCGGCGGGGTAACCGGCGACGCCTCAGTCGGTCGTGGCCATCGCCGGCGCACGGGCGAGGGACGCGGTGCGCGATGCCGGCGGCCGACGCCGGCCTCACCCCTTTAGGATGTGCGCATACCGACGGTCACCGTGGCCGAGCCGATGTCACTGGCTGTTGCTGTCGCCGCCGCGCGGCGAGCCGGCTAGCGGTGACGGTTGAATGAGATCACCTGCTGAATCCCGCTCGGGCGGTTCGTGTAGCTCATCGTGAACACGTTGAGCGGGGTGAACTTGATGTTCAGCGCGGTGGAGCTCGTTCGCCAGGCGCCGGGAGCGGCGGTCCGCTGCGCCCTGGTCAGCTGCTCGCCGGCGCCGGCGATCGCCGCCCACAGCGACCGCTGGCAGCGTCGCAGCGACCCGGCGCCGCAGTAGCGGTTGGTGAGCGGTTGTGGCTGCTTGATCTTCAGCAGCTTGTCGATGTCACGATCGAAATACTGATACCAGCCGTTGTACTGGCCGCTGGGGGGCGCGTCGAAGCGGCTGAACAACGAGTTGAGCTCGGCCAGCTGCGGCCCGATCACCGGCTTCATGAACGCGTTGGCGATCCTCGGCCAGGCGACGTTGATGATCGCCGCTCCCGGGTTGTCGACCTTGCCGTCGCCGTTGCGATCCAGCAGGCTCCCGCCGCTCTTGCTCCAGGCGACCAGCAGCGAGAGCATCCGAACGGCCTGCCGGTTGGGGGCGCGCGAACCCTTCAGCGCCCTGGCCAGCAGCGGCACGGTCTCGATCGCAAGCACGTTCTGGGTCGCGGCCTCGTTCATCGCCGAGACGACCGCCGCCAGCGTCCACTTCCCGTGCCGCCGCTGCTGAGCGAGGTCGCGGTTGAGCAGCGACACGCGCGCCACCGAGCCGTTGCCGCCCCACGCGTCGTCGGCGGCGCCGAAGCCGTGAGCGGCCACGTTGTTCCAGTTGACCATCGTCCCCCGGGTGGGCGTGTGGGACGGATCGATCCCCTGGGGATGCCGACGGGTGCTCAGAAAACCGCGCCACTCGTACTTGCCGTTGCCCACCGTCGGCAAGCTCGGATCGGTTCCCTTCGCCCGGATCGGGAGCAGCCCGGTCGTGATCTCGGCAACGTGCCGGTCGTCGATGTAGAAGGAGTTGAACGTCTGGGGCGTCAGCGCCGCCGCCTTGATGAACGACTGCGGGCTGTGAACCTGACCGTCGGACAGGCGGCGGTTGAAGAGCAGATCGAGCACGTCCTTGCCGTAGCTTGCCCGCTTGGAGGCGATCGCCACCTGTCGCCGGCCGACCTTGGCGTAGCCGACCACCGGCCCGTTGACCGTCGTCATGAACTTCACCGGCTTGCCGCTGATCGTCCCGGCGTTGAACGGCTGCATGCGCAGGCACCGGCCCTTGTACAGGTACCGGGTGGTGCTGTGATCGCACAGCGTCTCCGCGAATTGGTCGGTGTCGTCGGCGCCGGCCGACGTCAGTGTCGTCGCGAAATCCGGGCCGCGGCCGATCAGCATGTAACCGGGGAACGGAGCCGAGGTCGCCCCCCGCCAGTCCAAGCCCGGCGCGTGCATGTCGATCTCATAGGTGAGCCCGGGATAGAAGTAGCCGACCTGGGGACCGCCGACCAGCAGGGGATGGCCGGTCGCGGAGTACTTGGCCTCCACCATCAGTTCGTTGCTCGCGTGAGGCCGTGGCTCCTCGCGAGGCAGGCTGGCGGCGACCGCGGGCGCCACCGCCGGCGTGGCCCTGAAGCTGCGTGGATTCAGGACGACACTGCCCGGCGCGCCCGGCTTGGTTGGGGTGTGCTCGTAGTTGAAGGTTCCGTCGACGGTGGTCGGGCTGCCCGCGTTCAGGTTCTGACGCAGGTCGTTGAAGACGCTGTAGCCCTTGGTGACGCCGAGACGTTGCTCGAGGCCACCGAGAAACTGCGAGCGGTTGGCCTCATCACCGCCGCCCTCGCCGAAGAACTGGTCCTTGAGCGCGTTGAAGGCGTAGATATCGGTGCGCGTAAACGGCGCCTCGGTCGAGTGGGTGGCCTTGAGATACGCGTTGATCCCGCTGACGAAGACGTCGATGTCGTGCAGGACGTCGACGCCCTCCCTGCCCGCGTGCAGCAGGACCTGCGTCTGACGCGAGACGACGCGCTCGGTCTGGGCGCTGGGGACGAAGTTCTTCAGGTGGTCGACGAGTCCGATGGCGCTCAGGCCGGGCGCGTCGATGGCGGCGACGAGCGAGTCGTAGCGAGCCTGGGACAGCAACAGCCCTCGGTCTTCGGCGGCGATCCAGCCCGAGGCCCAGACGCCACCATCGTGGGTGGTCGCGGCGACGTGCGGGACGTCGAAGCGGTCACGGATGATCGTCACCCCCGGATAGGGCACCGGCTCCGGTCTGCCCGGGCCGTCGGTGCCGAGGCCGAACGCCTCCGATTTGAAGTCGCTGAACAGGTCCGCGTTGGTGACGTGGTCAAACAGCGGGGTCAGCGCGTTGTACATCCTGGCCTGCGTGGCCGCCCCGGGCGGGAACGGGAAGCCACCCGGCTCTCCGGACGGGATGATGTTGCGAGCCGTCTGCGCGTAGTCGACCGGGGTCGCCGCGGCCGGCGGCGCCGACACGCCCAACGCCAGCAATCCCGTCGCGGCGAGTGCGGCGATCGTCGACCTCATCATCATCCCTGACCTCCTCCTCAGCAGCGACGACCCGCGGTGGCCCCGCGGAACGAGCGGCGCAAAGATACCGGACACGGCGCGGCGACGCCACTCCGGTGGATCGGCGCCACGCAGGCCGGCCGGCGCCGTGCGGCTTTCTGTCGTCGATGACTCGGAACGGGGTCGCGCAGCTACTGGGCTGACCGGTCAGGCTTTCTTGGTGTCGCGGAGGGGGAGGTAGGGCTCTTGGTCGGGGTGTTGGCCGCCCTCGATCTGGCGCCCGCGTTCCAGCTCGGCGTTGAGCTCGGCGCCGAAGAGGATGACGATGTTGGTGATCCACAGCCAGACGAGGAACACGATCACCGACGCGAGCGTCCCGTAGGTCTTGTTATAGGAGGAGAAGTTCGCGACATACAGCGCGAACAGCGCCGACGCGACGATCCAGCCGAGGACCGCGAACACCCCGCCGGGGGTGACCCAGCGAAACCCGGGCTGGCGGACGTTGGGGCCGGCGTAGTAGAGAATCGCGAGGATGATCGTGATGAACACGATCATCACCGGCCATTTGGCGATATCCCAGATCTGCACCGCGCTGCTTCCGACCCCGATGACGCTGCCGAGCCGGCCCGCCAGCGAGCCGGTGAACACGATCGCCAGCGCCGCCAGCGTCAACAGGATCACGGTGATCAGCGTCACCCCGAGCCGGACCGGCAGCGTCTTGTAGAACGGGCGCCCCTCGGGCACATCCCAGACCACGTTCGACGCGCGCATAAACGCCGCGACATACCCCGACGCCGACCACAACGCCCCCACCAGGCTGACCACGAACAGGACCCCGGCGGTCCCCGGCCGGTCCTGGATGTTATGAATCGCGCTCGTGAAAATCGTTCGCGCCGGCCCCGGCGCCACCGACCCCAGGTTCGCGATCAACGGCTGGGTCACGCCATGCCCCAACAATCCCAACACCGACACGATCACGATCAACATCGGAAAGATCGACAACACCCCGTAATACGTCAGCGCTGCCGCCAGATCGGTCAGATGATCCGCGCTGAACTCCTTCGCCGTGCGCCGCAACACCCCGCCCCACGCCGGCCGCGGCAACTCCGACACCTCATCCGGCGCCGCCGCCTCCACCCCCCGGTCCCCCACCTCCGGATCATCGCGCTCTGCCATCGGCCTACCGCCGTCCCAGCAGCCGGCCGATCGTGAGCCCGGCGAAAAACGCCCCCGCGACGGCGAACGGAAGCGGCTTCTCGCGGATCGTCGAGGTCAGCTGTTGAGCGCCGGCTCCGGCGGACTCCGGGGTTGCCTCCCGGACCTTGCCGCTGAACTCGTCCGTCTTTCCGGTGACCGTCTCCTTCGCCGCGGCGACATTCTCGGTCACCCCCTGCTTGATCGCCGAGATCCGGTCCTGGGCCTGCGCCTTGACGTCGGTCTTGGCGGTCAGCGCCTCGACGGTGTCTCCAAGCTGCCCTCGGGTCTGCTCGATCTCGGCGCGAATCTCTTCGGGCGACTTCGACTGTGCGTCGTCTGCCGCGGCGGTGCGGTCCTCGGGGGTGTCGCTCATCGCCGTCCCTCCTGGGCTCGTTGCTTGCTCAGCTCCACATCCTCCTTGACGGTCTGCACCGTCTGCTCGGCGGTCGGAGGTATCCCCTGCGCCACCTTGCCCTTCCCCACGAGCGCCAGGCCGCCGGCCACGGCGCCGTAGGCGACCGCGACGATCAGCGCCGCCAGCCACCCCTTCATCGCGAGGCTCAGCGCCAACACGATGGCCGCCGTCAGGGCACCGACGGCATAGAGACCGACCAGCCCGGCGCCCCCGAACATCCCGATGCCGATGCCCGCCTGCTTGCCCTTGACCGTCAGCTCCGCCTTGGCCAGATCGAGCTCCTGGCGCACCAGCGTCGAGGTCTGCTCCGATAGCTGTGTGAGCAGATCAGCGATCGACCGGTCATCACCCGCCGACTGATTGCGCGAGTCCTCTGACGTCATCGCGCGTCCGCCGCTCTTTCTCTGGTTGTCGTCGTCATCACAACGCTCCTGTGGTGCCGGCCGGCACTCGCGTCTGGTCTCTGATCAGGTGGGGTCACCATCGACCGGTGACCGTCGGGCGACCCTGAAGGCTAGACAGCGACCGCCGCGATTTGGTTACAAAAAGTTTTGAAGCCGCGATCGGGGTGAGCTAACCCGGGAGTTGGGGAAGAACATCTAAGACAGCGGGCCGTCGCCCGGATCCAGATCGTCTCAACCGTTGAGCGCCACCGAAAGCCGCGACCAGGCGCGCGTGCGTACGCGCGACGCCGCGCATGCCGACCACAGGCTGGTTCGGAGGACGCTCGACGGGGATCTGCGGGCGTTCGAGGACCTCGTCGGCCGCCACCAGGACGTCGTCTTCCGGGTGGCGAGCCGGATCGTCGGCAACGAGCACGCCGAGGACGTCAGCCAGGACGCGTTCCTGCGGGCGTTTCACCGCCTGGGCCGGTTTCGCGGAGAGGCGTCGTTTCGCACCTGGTTGCTGCAGATCACTCAGAACGCCGCACTCAGTCATCTGGAGCGAGCCACGCGTCGTGCATTGGGATCCGACGCTCTGCCTGACCCCGTCGACCCCGACGCCAGCCGCCAGCCCGTCTCCGCGCTCGAGCGCCGCGAACGTCAGCGCCGGCTCGAGCGCAAGCTCGACCTCCTGCGCGCCGACTACCGCAGCCTGCTGGTCCTGCGCGACCTGGAGGGCTTGACCTACGGCGAGATCGCCGAGATCCTGGAGATGCCGCTCGGAAGCGTCAAGGGGCGTCTGCACCGGGCTCGCCTCGAATTGATCGAGCTCCTGCGCAACAACACGTATGACTGGGAGCTGCCGGCGTGAACGGGCCGGACAAGGTCGACGACGACCTGAGTGACGCCGAGCGGGCGTTGAACAGCCATCTGGAGCTGCTGCGGGTCTCACCCCCGGCGCCGGCCGCGGGCGTCATCGCCCGCATCATTCATCGTGCTCGCTGGCAACGCTTGGTCCGTCGGCCGCTGGTCGCGGTCGCCGCGGTCGCCGCGGCCGCGGTCGACGCGGTCCGCCTCTTGTTCGCCGGGCGGAGGCGCCCGTGATGGCGACGACGGGCTCGATCCTCGACCAGGCGGGCCGGGAGCTCGGCGGGTTCCTGCCCCGCCTGGCCGGCGCGCTCGTACTGCTCGTCGTCGGGATCCTCATCGTCCGGCTGCTCGCCCGGATCCTCACCAAGGCGATGCAGCGCGCCGGCGTCGACTCGTTCGCCGAGCGTTTCGGCATCAACCACGTGCTCGAACGCGCCGGCCTCGGCACCTCGCTGGCCCTGGTCATCGGCCGGGCGGTCCGCATCGCGCTCATCATCGTCGTCGTCTTCGCCGCCCTGTCGCTGCTCGGACTCCAGTTCCTCTCGGACTCGCTCAACAAGGGGATCCAGGAGCTCCCCAAGCTGTTCGTCGCGGCGGCGCTGCTCCTCGCCGGCATCGTCATCGCCGGGTGGGCGCGCGACCGCGCCGAACGCCTCGGGGAGCAGATGGACAGCCCCGTCCCGCTCGGCCGCCTCGCCCAGGTCACCGTCCTGGCGATCTTCGGCATTATCGCCGCCGCCCAGGTCGCCGTCTCCACGCTCGTGCTGCTGCTCCTCGTCGGCATCCTGCTCGCCGGCGCGGCGGCAACGTTCGCGCTCGCCTTCGGACTGGGCGGACGGGATATCGCTCGCTCGCTCAGCGCCGGTCGCTACCTGCGTCACGACTACCAGCCCGGTCAGCAGATCGGGTTCGGCGAGGTGCGCGGCCGGGTGACCCGGATCGACCCGATGAGCACGGTGCTCGAGGCGGGCGACGGTACCCAGATCCGTGTTCCCAACCACCTGCTGCTGGACAGCGTGGTGACGATCTACGGCGACGTCTAGTCACGTCGCCCCTTGCTCCCCGCCGCCCCGTCAGCCACGATGTGGCGGTCAGCGACGCGATCAGGTGGTGACCTCCAGATGAACGTAGACCAGGGATCGGCCCTGCTGCATTTCTCGCGCAACGGCGCGTTCGGCCCGGCTGGGTCCGAGCTGCTGGTGCTCGATCGCGGTGAGGGCCCGTACGTCTTTGACAGCGGCGGCCGGCGGTACGTTGACGGGCTGTCGAGCCTGTTCTGCGCCCAGATCGGCTACTCGTATGGGTCGGAGATGGCGGCGGTCGCCCGGCAGCAGCTGGAGCGGTTGCCGTTCAACACCCTGTGGTCGACCGCCCATCCGCCGGCCCTCGAGCTCGCCGACCGCCTCGCCGCGATCGCGCCCGAGCCGATCAACCGGGTCTTCTTCACCTCGGGTGGTTCGGAGTCGGTCGAGGCGGCGTGGAAGATCGTGCGTCAATATCACATCGCCAACGGCGAGCCCCAGCGACTGAAGGCGATCGCTCGCCGGATCGCCTACCACGGGGTCACCCTGGGAGCGCTCGCCCTCACCGGGGTTCCCGGCTACAAGGAGCCGTTCGGCAAGCCGGCGATCGAGACCATCCATGTCTCCAACACGAACCAGTTCCGCAGCGAGCTCCAGGGCGAGGAGCTGACCGCCTCACTGCTCGCCGAGATGGAGGCAACGATCGAGGCCGAGGGCCCGGAGACGGTGGCGATGATCATCGCCGAGCCGGTTCAGAACGCCGGCGGGTGCCTCACCCCGCCGCCCGGCTACTGGCCCGGCCTGCGAGCGCTCGCCGACCGCTACGGGATCGTGCTCGTCGCCGACGAGGTGATCACCGGGTTCGGCCGCCTCGGCGAGTGGTTCGGGATCAGTCGCTACGGGATCAGCCCCGACATCATCACCGTCGCCAAGGGACTCACGTCCGCCTACGCGCCGATGGGGGCGGTGCTCGTGGCAGACGCGATCGCCCAGCCGCTCTACGAGGACAATCGGACGCTGCTGCACGGGATCACCTTCGGCGGCCATCCGCTGTGCGCGGTGATCGCCCTCCAGAACCTCACGATCTTCGAGCGCGACGGCGTGCTCGCGAACGTGCGCCGCCGCGAGGCACGGCTGCACGAGCTGCTCGACACGCTGCGCGAGCTGCCGATCGTCGGCGACGTCCGCGGAGCCGGATTCTTCTGGGCCGCCGAGCTCGTCAAGGACGACGAGGACACCCGCCTCGACGCCGACGAGCGCGACCGCCTCCTGCGCGGATTCATGCCCGGGCGGCTCCGGGAGGCGGGCCTCATCGCCCGCGCCGACGATCGAGGCGATGCCGTCCTCCAGATCGCGCCGCCGCTGATCTCCGACGACGACGTGCTCGAGGAGATCGTCGCGGCGATGCGCGCAGTCCTCATCGACGCGGGCAAGCTGGTCGGGTCGACCTCCGTCGTCACTGCGTGAGGTCCCTGAACCTCCACGTCTGTCTGCCAAGCCCGGGCTACCACCGCTGAGCGAGGCGATCGCACTCGTCGCCCTCGCGGCATGCCTGACGGCCGCGGTTGCGCGGTGGCGTTGGCTGCCGGACTGGGGGGTGGCCGCGACCGCGGCGGTGATCGTCGTCGTGACGGGCTCGCTGAGCTTCCACGGTGCGCGGACGGCGCTCGGGGAGCTCGGCCCCACCGTCGGGTTCCTGGCGGCGCTGCTCGTGCTCTCCGACGGATGCCGGCGGGCGGGCCTGTTCGACGCTCTCGGAAGCCTGATGGCGGTCGGTGCGCGGGGCCGGCCGCAGCGACTGCTGGCGCTGGTGTTCCTGGTCGCTGCCGGCACGACGGCGGTCCTGAGCCTCGACGCCACGATCGTGCTCCTGACCCCGATCGTGTTCGCCACGGCCGCGCGGCTGCGCGCGAACCCCCGTCCGCACGTGTACGCGTGCACCCATCTCGCCAACAGCGCCTCGCTGCTGTTGCCGGTGTCCAACCTGACCAACCTGCTGGCGTTCGCCGACGCCAGGGTGTCGTTCACGCGGTTCGCCGCGCTGATGGCGCTCCCCTGGCTTGTCGCGCTGGCGATCGAGTGGCTCGTCTTCAGCCGGGTGTTCGCGGGCGACCTGCGCCAGACCGAGGGCGAGGCTCCGCCGGCAGGGGAGCGCCCCCGGCTGCCGATCCCCGCGGTCACGATCGTCTCGCTGACGCTGTTCGGGTTCGCGGTCAGCTCGATCCTCGGCATCGCTCCGGTCTGGTTTGCGACCGCTGGGGCTGTCGCGATCACCCTATGGCAGCGGCCAACGTCGGTCCGCGAGCTCGTCGACGCGACCGAGCCCACGTTCCTCGTGTTCGTGCTCGCGCTCGGCGTCGTCGTCGCGGCCGCCGGTCAGCACGGCCTGTCGTCGGTGATCGACTCGCTGCTGCCGCACGGCAGCGACCTGCCGGCGCTCCTCGCCGTCGCCGCCGTCAGCGCCGTCGTCGCCAACCTCCTCAACAACCTGCCGGCGACGCTGATCATCGTCGCGGTGGTGGCGACGAGCGCGCCGGCCGGCGTGCTGGCGATGCTCGTGGGGGTCAACGTCGGCCCGAATCTGACCTACGTCGGCTCGCTTGCCACGCTGCTGTGGCGACGGATCGTGCATGCCCATGATGAGGAGGTGGAGGTCGGCCAGTTCCTGCGCCTCGGGGCGCTGACGGTGCCGGCGACCCTGTTGGCAAGCACATGCGCCTTGTGGTTGGCTTTGCGGGTGTTCTGATGCGCGCGCTCGTGTGGATCACCGAGGGTTCCTGGCAGATCTGCGTCGACCACGCCCGGGAGCTTCTGCCGGTCGACGCGGAGGTCACGATCCTCCACGTCGCCGACGGCGGGGTGCAGCGGTTGGCCGAGCATCCCGGTCCCGGACGCCTGGGTCGCCGGCGTGCGCCCCCCGCCGCGCCGGCGATCCGCGAGATCGCCGAGGCCGAGGCGCAGTCGCTGCTGGCCTCCGCCGCTCAGCGGTTCGGCCGCTCGGCGCGGACCGAGGCCCGCCGCGGGCGGACCGAGCGCGAGGTGCTCGAGGCCAGCGACGGCGCCGACATCCTGATCCTCGCGCGCGACGGCGAGCTGCGGCGGGGGCCGAAGAGCCTCGGACCGTGGACCCGCTTCGTGACCGACCACGCCGGATGCCAGGTGGACCTCGTGTGGGCGCAGCGACCGCCGGGGCTGGAGTCGATGCACTGGCCGCCGCATCTGCGCTGACGCCGGTGTGCGAGCATCTGCGCGGTGCGTCTCGGCCTCCACGCGATCGGCATCGGCGCCGGAGCCCGGCGTGATGTCATCGATGCGGTGGCGATCGCCGCCGAGCGCCACGGGTTCGCGACGCTGTGGGCGGGCGAGCACGTGATCATGATCGATCACTCGGAGTCCCGCTACCCGTACTCGTCCGATGGACAGATTGCGGTACCGGCCGTGGCTGATTGGCTGGATCCCCTCGTGGGGCTGAGCTTTGCGGCGGCGGCCACCCAGCGGATCCGCATCGCCACGGGCGTTCTCCTTTTGCCCGAGCACAACCCGGTGATGCTCGCCAAGCAGACAGCGAGTCTCGACACGCTCTGCGATGGACGGCTCGTACTCGGGGTCGGTGTCGGATGGTCACGCGAGGAGTTCGTCGCGCTGGGAATCCCGTTCGCGCGGCGGGGGCGTCGCGCCAGCGAGTACGTGGCGGCGATCCGGACGCTGTGGCGCGACGATGTGGCGTCGTTTCACGGCGAGTTCGTCTCCTTCGCCGACGTACGTGTCAACCCCAAGCCGGTTCGGGACCGAAGGATCCCGGTCATCGTCGGCGGCAACAGCGACGCCGCGCTGGCGCGGGCGGCAGAGCTCGGCGATGGCTGGTACGGCTTCAATCTCGACGGCGTCGCGGCGGTGCAAGAACGGCTCGCCGTGCTCGGGGGGCTCTGCCGCGCGGCCCAGCGGGACGTCGCCCGCCTCGACGTGGCGGTGGCCTTGTCGCGCTGTCACCCCGATGATCTCAGCGCGCTGGCCGAGATGGGGGTGAGTGAGCTCGTCCTTGTGGAGACGCCGCCGGGGGACCCGCAGGCGGTGGACGAATGGGCCGCCGCCCTCGGCGACCGTTGGAGGCTGCGCTCAGGCGAGATCGGCGCTTGGTAGTCCGCTCACGCCGGGCGCAGGAGACCCTCGGCGCGCGCCCACTCGACGGTGCGGCGCATCGTCTCGCGCGCCGGCGTATACCGCAGCCCGAGCTCGCGCTCGGCTCGGGAGCCGTCGTAGCGATGGCCGTGCAGGAGCGTGCGGACCATCTCCCGACAGACCGGCGGCGGCCGGCGGCGGAGCCGATAGGCGTATTCGACCACCGCGCCCGCCGGGCCGGCGACGGCGCGCGGGACCAGCCGGGGCCTGCGCTGGACGCCGGCGACGTCGGCCGCCAGCGCCAACGCCTCGGCGATCGTCACTCGGATCCCGCTGAGCAGGTAGCGCTCGCCGGAGACGCCGCGTTGCGCGGCAAGCAGGTGCCCCTCGGTGCAGTCGTCGATGTCCACCATGCTCACGTCGGTGTCGACGAACACCTTCAGGCGGCCGTCGAGGAACGCCAGGAGGAACCGGCCGGTGCCGCTCGCGCGGCCGGGCCCCTGGACCGACGCTGGGTTGACGCACACGACGTCCTGGCCGATCTGGCGCGCCGCTGCGAGCACCGCGTGCTCGCCCTCGGTCTTGGTCCGCTCATAGGTGGACAGATAGGACCCCCGGTGCACGGTCCATTCGTTGCCGACCGTGCCGGTGGGCTCACCGATCGTGGCCGACGACGACGTGTGCACGAGCCGCGGCAGCCCGGCGCGGGCGGCGGCTCTGACGGCGGCGACAGCGCCGTCGACGTTGACTGTCTGCATCGGTCGAGGATCGGCGACGCACAGCGAGTTGACGCCGGCGAGGTTGAACGCGAGCGAGCAGCCGGTCATGCCGGCGGCGAGCGCATCCTCGTCGGTCAGCTCGCCGCGGACCACGCTGACGCCGCGGCCGGCGAGCGCGTGCGCCGAGGCGTCCGATCGGGCAAGCGCGACGACATCGTCGCCGCCCTCCTGCAGGCGCGTGACCAGCGCGCGGCCGAGCACGCCGGTCGCGCCGGTCACGAACACCCGGGACACGCTCAGGCTCGGAGGGCCGCGGTGGAGCGCGCCAGGTAGTCGACACCGGACCAGGCGGTGACGACCGCGGCGACGATCATCGCCCATTGATCCAGGTAGGCGCCGGCGATCATCACGTCCGGCCGCAGCATCGCCAGCGCGATCGCGACGAACTGCACCGTCGCCTTCCATTTGCCGAGCATGGAGGTCTCGAGCTGTCGCCCGCTGGTGGCCACCGCCGCCCTCAGCCCCAGGATCGTGAACTCGCGCGCGATGATGATCAGCGCCACCCACGGTGAGGCGCGTTGCACCGCGACCAGTCCGATGAGCGCGGTCGTGACGAGCAGCTTGTCGGCCGTCGTGTCCAGGAACGAGCCGAGTCGCGTGGTCACGCCCCAGCGGCGGGCCAGGCGCCCGTCGATCCAGTCGGTCGCCGCCGCCAGCAGGAACAGGATCGCAGCCGCCGTGTCGGCGTGAGTGAGCAGCAGCGCCATGATCGCGGGTGAGATCACGATCCGCACGCCGGTGCCAACCGCGAGCACCCGGGATGATCGCAACGCGGTCAGAGTACCCGCCTCCACAGTCGGGAGACTACTCGCGATCGGCGTGGGCGCCGCCTGAGAGCAGTGCCAGCGCCAGGTCTCGGGCGGCGGTGGCGTCGTCGGTCTCCAGCGCCGCTAGCGCCGCGGCCCGGGCCTGATCGAGGCTGATCTCGCGCAGCGCCGCCTTAGCCTCGGGAATCAGTCCCGGCGCCATGCTCAACTCGGTCACCCCCAACCCGGCGAGAAGAATCGCCGCCGCAGGGTCACCGGCGAGCTCGCCGCACACCCCGACCCAGCGGCCTCGCTCCGCCGCCCCGGCCACGGTCGCCTGAACGAGTGCCAGCACCGCCGGCTGCGGCCCGGCGAGCAGCGGGGCGAGGCGCGCGTCGCCGCGCTCGGCGGCCATCGTGTACTGGGTCAGGTCGTTGGTCCCGAGCGAGAAGAAGTCGACGTGCGCCGCCAGCCGCCGCGCCGCGAGTGCCGCCGCGGGCACCTCGACCATGATCCCGAGCTCCAGCGGCACGCTGATCCCGGTCTGCGTCCGCGCCTGCGCCAGCACCGCGCGGGCCGCGGTGATCTCCTCCAGCGTCGCCACCATCGGGAGCATCACCTTGACGGGATGCTCGGCGGCGACGCGCAGAATCGCCCGTAACTGAGTCGCCAGCACGTCGCGGCGCCGCAACCCCAGGCGGATCCCGCGCACGCCGAGAAACGGGTTCTGCTCGGGCGGCATCGGGAGCGCGGGCAGCGGCTTGTCGGCGCCGGCGTCGAGCGTGCGGACGACGAGCGGCCGGCCGTCGAGGGCCACCGCGATCTGACGCAAGGTGTCGGTCTGCTCCTCCTCGTCGGGCAGGCTGTCGCGGCCGAGAAACAGGAACTCGGTCCGCAGCAGACCGACTCCCTCGGCACCGAGCTCCACCGCACCAGCGGCCTCGGCGACCGCCCCCAGGTTGGCGAACACCTCGATCCTGGCGCCATCGCGCATCTGGGCCGGCTCGGCCGCGCGGTGCCGCGCGGCGGCTCGCCGTTGCCGTTCGCGCTCGCCCCGCTCCCGGGCCCGCGCCAGCTCTTGCGCCGGCGGGTCGACGGTGACGGTTCCGGCCTCCCCGTCGAGGAGCAGCTCGGTGGCATCGGCGATGCCGAGCACGGCGCTGCCAAGACCGACCACCGCGGGCAGGCCAAGCGCGCGGGCGAGGATCGCGGCATGGGCGGTGGCCGAGCCACGCGCCGTCGCGATCGCCACCACGTTCGCGGGATCGAGGCCGGCGGCCTGCGCCGGCGTCAGCTCATCGGCGATGACGATGCCTCCCGCGGCGGACGCGGCATCGCCGTCGGCGCCGGCGAGCGCGGCGTTGACCCGCTGCCCGACGTCGAGGACGTCGGTGGCCCGCTCCTGCAGCACCGGCTCCGGCAGCGCCCGGTACCGAGCGGCGACCGCCTGCACCGCATCGAACCATCCGCGCTCGGCGGTGGCTCCGCCGGCGATCGCGGCGCGGGCGGGCTCCGTGAGCGCCGCGTCGTCGAGGAGCGCGAGGTGAGCGTCGAAGATCTCCGCCTCGGTCCCGCCGGCCCGCTCGGCCACCGCCGCGCGATCCCGCGCCACTGCCACCCGTGCCGCGGCCAGCCCCTCGTCGAGCAGCGCGCGCTCTGACGCGGGATCGCGCGCCGGCCGATCCGGGGGTTGTCGAAAACCGGCCGCTCCGAGCCGATGCGCCGGCCCAATCGCCACGCCCGCGGCGGCGGCGAGACCGGTCAGTACGGTTCCGGGGTCCGGCGGTCCCGACGGTGTCGGCGGATCGCTGCGCGGTGCCGGGGGCGTGGGGGCGGGAGCGGCGGCCGATGTGCCCTGGCGCGCCGCCGTCGCAGCGACCACGCCGTCGCCGAACCCGCCGGCGGCGAACTCCTGCAGGGCTCGCACCGCGTCGGCGGCCTCCGGACCGGTCGCCGTGACCTCCAGCGTGTCGCCGAGCCGGGCCGCGAGCGCCACCAGATTCGTCAGGCTGTTCGCTTTGACGGGAGTGCCGTCGCCGGATTTCGCCACTCGGATATCGGCGTCGAAGCCGCGGGCGAGCTCCACGAACCGGGCCGCCGGCCGCGCGTGCAATCCGATTTCGTTGCGCACCGGAAGCTCCGCCCGGGCGTCGGGCGCCTCGTCCCCGCGATCGCCGGCGCGGGACTCCTCAACGCGGTCGCCGCCGCCGGCGTCGCCGATCTGGGCCACCTTCATCGCGAGTGCGCCCTGCGCCTCCGCGGCGACGTCGTCGAGGGTCGCGCCGCCGCTGGCGGCGACCGCGGCCGCCACCGCCCCCTCGACCAGCGGGGCCCCGCTCATCCGCACCGGTCCCCGCGCGTCGGAGAGCAGCTCGATCGCGAACTCGGCACTCATCAGCGCACTGCCCAGGTCCATGAGCACGAGGACGCCGTCGTCGGACATCGCCCTCTCGATCGCCGCTCGCACTCGCTCGGCATCGGTGCCGAGCACGCCCTCCTCCTCGATTCCGCCCGCGGCCTCGAGGACGAGGTCATCGCCGCCCATCTCCCGGGCGAGTGAGACGACTCCCTCGGCCAGCACCGCGCTGTGCGAGACGACGACGATTCCGACCATCGTCGCGCCCGGCTACGCGCCGTTGCGATCCAGCCCGTACGCCCGGTGCAGATAGTCGATCGGGTGGACCGACGGGCGCTGGGTCCCGTGGGTGATCTGCCACCGGCACGTCTCGCTGTCGCACGCGACGGTCGGGGCACCGGACGCCCTCACCTGCTGGAAGAGGTCACTCCCGACCGCCATCGAGATGTCGTATTTCTCGGCCTTCAGGCCATAGGTGCCGGCGATCCCGCAGCAATTGGCGTTCATCTCCTTGACCTCGAGACCGGGGACGAGCGCGAGCAGCTCCAGCGCGGGCTTGCCCATCCAATGGCCCTGCTGCTGGCACGGCGCGTGGTAGGCGACCGTCTCCTTCACCGCTGCGAAGTCGGTCTTGAGCTCGCCGCGGTCGTGGAGCTCGAGGAGCAGCTCGCAGATGTCGTAGGTGCGCTCCGATACCCGCTTGAGTTCGGGATCTCCTTCGAGTGAGAGGATCTCGCGCGCCTCGCGCTTGAGCATCAGCGTGCAGCTGGTGGCGTTGCCGACGATGATCGTGTCCTCGTCTTGCACGTATGGCGCCAGGTTGCGGGCCAGCCTGAGCACGACCTTGCGCGCGTCGTCGAACAGGCCCGAGGACTGCAGCGGCAGCCCGCAGCAGTCCTGCTTGGGCACGACCACCTCGAACCCATTGTGCTCGAGGATGGCGACGACCTTCTCGCCTTCCCACGGCTCGTAGTACTCGGTGCCACAGCCGTGGAAGTAGACGATCTTGCGCCCCGTCGGCGGACTGGTCCGGTCGCGTGCCCACCGGGAGAACCGGCGGCCGGCGAACTTCGGCACCGCCGCGTCGCGGTGGACCCCGAGAAGCTTCTCGGTCAGGATCCGGATCGGCCTCAGCTTCAGCGACAGGTTGGCGAGCCCGGCGGCTGGAGTTCCGGCGCGGCCGAGCCACGTCGGGCGGGTGATGATCCGGTCGCGCAGCGGGATGCCCTTCTGGCGCTTGAGCTTGTTGCGCGCTTGTGCGTTGATCTCGGCGATCTTCACGCCCTGGGGGCACACCTGGGAGCAGATCCCGCACCCCGAGCAGTAGTCGACCGACCGTTCCACCGAGGGCTCGTCGGCGACCCGGTAGCGCTCGGATTGGGGACCCACATATTTGGGCCCGGGAAACAGCGGGGAGACATTCGAGACGGGGCACTGGGTCTCACAGATCGTGCACTTGACGCAGTGGTCCAGTGAGCCGCGCAGCAACTCGGCCACGAACAGGTCGCCGTCATGGACGCTCACGCCGTGGCCGCCGATCTCGAAGGCACGGTCGGCTCGGAGTGAGCCGCCACGTGGTGGGCGGCGTGATAGCCGCTGGCTACGGCGATGCCCTCGCCTGATCCCTCGCGCCACGGAACCGCGCCCGGGAGCGCCGCGCCGGCGACGAGCACGTTCTCCGCTCCCTCCGCGCGCAACTCGGCATCGACAGCGACGCCCACGCGCGCGATCGGCTGCTCGTCCAGATACCGGCGGGAGAACCGGCGCTCGCCGGCTCCGGGCAGGCCGCGGAGGGGGAGGCCGAGCACGCGCTCGTGGGTCTCCCAGGATGAGTCGAGCTCGATCGCGCCGGAGGCGAAGCCGCCGGCGGCAAGCACGAACCACGGGGCGGCGTAGCGCTTGTCATGGCCCGCGGCGCGGGTGCTGACCGCCGTGACGGCATTGCCGTCGCGCTCGGCGGCCACCACTTCGGCGCCGAGCACCAGGCGCCCGCCGGCGGCGCGCAGCGCGGCCCGCAGAATCTCGTACAGCCGCATCCCGGGGACCGACGGGGGCAGGGTCGGGATCTCGAAGACGCGCCGCCCGAGGCGCTGCTCGATGTCGACGAGCACGCCGTGTGGGTCCCGGAGGCCGAGCATCGCCGGGAGTCCGACGTGCTCCTCGGCGCGCAGCGCCAGCGCCAGCTCGGCGCAGAACTGTGCCCGCCAGGTGCGATCGTCCATCTTGCGAGCGATCCCGAGCGCATTCGCGTCGGCGCGGTCCAGCTTCACGTCGAGGCTGAGCCCGCGCGCCTCGATGTCGACGGCCCGCAGATTCGCCGCACACAGGCTGGGATGGAAATCGCGCAGCGCGGGCGTGCCCACGATTGCGACGCGGCGAAGTCCGTCTGCGTCGCCGGCGGCCATCGTGTCGGGTACCAGTGCGGAAGGGCGCACGGCTCCGACCGCGGTGGGCAGCAGATGGTTGCGCTCAAGGCTGCCGGAGTAGCCGTAGCCTGGGAGGGCTCCGCTCGACGCGGTCTCCAGGAACCACTGCAGAGCCTCGCCGACGAGCTCGGGCCCGAGCAGCGCGTAGGGGTGCTCCGGTTGGGCGGCGATCAGGTCGTGGACCGCACGGCCGGGCTCGGTCACCCGCTCGGGCACGTAGCCGAGCACGTCGATGGTGCCCGGCGCGAGGTGGGTGGAACCGACTCCCTTGGCGAGCACGCAGACCCGAGCCCCCCGCTGGGCCAGGCGCGTGCCGGCGACCAGCCCGGCGGTGCCGGCGCCGATCACGATCACGTCGAAGTGCAAGGCCTCGTTCACGACGGCAGATGCTCCACGTCGAGTATCCCCTGAAAGATCCAGTCGTCGAGGCGGGTCTGGCGGAGCTGATCGCCATACAGGACCGGCCACACCCCCTTCCAGCGCTCCTGGAGAAACGCGAGCAGCGACGCGTCGGCCTCCTCGGCGCTCATGCCGTCCATGCCGTGCAGAATCCCGGTGGCCCGGTAGATGCAGAAGCCGCCCTGGCACGGACCCATGCCCAGTCGCAGCTGGCGGCGGATGTCGTCGAGGTTCGTGCTGCCGGTCCGGGTGATCGTCGCCTCGAGCTTGCCGCGAGGCACGAGCTCGCACTCGCAGATGAGCTGCTCGTCGGCGAGGTGGGCTTCCTTGCGCTGCAGCCGCTCTCCCAGCCGATACGTCTCGGCATCCTCGGATCCGGGCAGCGGCTCGCGCGCGGTCCGGCACGGCCGGAAGTCGTTCAGGTGCCGGCAGACCGCGTCCACCGTCTCCTCGGCCATCAGCCGGAAGGTCGTCAGCTTGCCGCCGGTGATCGTCACGAAACCGCGCACGCCGTCTCGCTGCTCATGATCGAGCAGGGCGTGGGCGCGGGTCACGTCACGCGTCTCGGTGTCGGACGCCTTGGCGTCTTCGAAGAGCGGCCGCACCCCGGTCCAGACGCGGAGCGCCCGGGCGTGACGGAAGCCCGGAACGAGCTTCTCGCCGTCGTCGAACATGGCGTCGACCTCGGACTCGAAGACGGTGTGGTCATCAGGATCGTCGGTGTGCACGTCAGTGGTGCCGATCACCGATACCGTCCGGATCGGGACGAGGATGTCGCCATCGGTCGGCATCTGACAGCGGTTGATGACGGTGTTCACCAGCCGATGGTTCATCGCGATCATGATTCCGCGTCCGGGCAGGACCCGCACCCCTTCGATCCCGGCCAGATCGGCGATCTGCGCCGCCCAGGCGCCGCCGGCATTCACGGTCACCCGAGCGTGAACATCGATCTCCTCGCCGGTGCGGGCGTCGCGGACCCGGGCCCCGGTGACCGCGTCGCCGTCGCGGTGGATGGCGACCGCGGCGTGGT
Source organism: uncultured Solirubrobacteraceae bacterium (assembly GCA_963731395.1). Classification (GTDB taxonomy): domain Bacteria; phylum Actinomycetota; class Thermoleophilia; order Solirubrobacterales; family Solirubrobacteraceae; genus Palsa-465. The sequence continues at coordinate 17,687 of CAVSVH010000004.1, read as the reverse complement.
AGGGGAGGATCCTCGCGCCGTGCTGCTGTGCCCCATGGCCCATCGCCCAGACGGTCTTCCACACGTCGATGCTGGCGTCGGGAACGCGGAAGGCGCGGGAGATGTCGGGATTGAGGCGAGGCTCCTGCGCGAGCGCTTCGGCGCGGCCGATCTCCTCGCAGTCGACGCCGGTGTCGGCACACCCCTGGGCGAATCGATCCGCGTACGCCGGGTCATCCCACGGGGTCGTCACGAACAGGCCGCCGGTGTCCTCGATGCCGTCGGCGGCGATGCGGCGCAGGATCCGGTTCTCGGCGATGCACTCCTCGGCCGCGCGCGGGTCCTTGACCGCGTAACGCCCGCCGGAATGCAGCAGGCCGTGGAAGCGCCCACTCGTGCCCTCGGCCAGGTCGGCTCGGTCGACGAGCACGACGTCGAACCCGCGGAGCGCCGCATCCCACGCGACCCCGGAGCCCGTGGCCCCGCCGCCGATGACGAGAACGTCGGGGCTCAGCGTGACCATTGCTGCAGCGTACCTGTCTCGCCCGGCCGGGGACGCCGAAGGCGGCCCGAAGGCCGCCTTCTCCGCACCGTCCGCCGGGCCGGCCGTTCGCTCAAGCGGCGTCGAACCAGTCGAAGGTGCGGGTGACCGCCCGCTTCCAGTACTTGTAGTACTCGTCGCGTTTGTCAGCGTCCATCTTGGGCTCCCAGCGCTTGCCCTCGGCCCAGTTCTCGCGCAGGTCCTCCTCACTGTTCCAGAACCCGGTCGCCAGACCCGCGGCGTAGGACGCGCCGAGCGCCGTCGTCTCGGCCACCTCGGGCCGGATCACCGGGACGTCGAGCACGTCGGCCTGGAACTGCATGAGCAGATCGTTGCCGACCATGCCGCCGTCGACCTTGAGCGAGTCGAGCGTGACGCCGGAGTCGGTCGCCATCGCCTCGACGATCTCCCGGCTCTGGAAAGCGGTGGACTCCAGAGCCGCGCGGGCGACGTGGCCGGCGTTGACGTACCGGGTCAGGCCGGCGAACACGCCGCGGGCGTTGCCCTTCCAGTACGGCGCGAACAGCCCCGAGAACGCCGGCACGATGTACAGACCCCCGTTGTCCTCCACCGTCTGCGCCAGCTCCTCGACCTCGGGAGCCGCCTTGATCAGCTTGAGGTTGTCGCGCAGCCACTGCACGAGTGCCCCGGTGATCGCGATCGAGCCCTCCAGGCAGTAGATCGGATCGTTGTCGCCAACTTTGTAGCCGACCGTGGTCAGCAGCCCGGACTTCGACTGCACCAGCTCGGTGCCGGTGTTGATCAGCATGAAGTTGCCGGTGCCGTAGGTGTTCTTGGCCTCGCCGACCGCGAAGCAGGTCTGGCCGAATGTGGCCGCCTGCTGGTCGCCAAGGTCACCCGCCAGCGGCACGCCGGTAAACGCGCCCGTCTTGACCTCTCCGTAGACCTCGCTCGAGGGCCGGATCTCGGGGAGCATCGACATCGGCACACCCATCGTGGCGGCGATCTCCGTATCCCAGGTGAGCGTCTTGAGATCCATCAGCATCGTCCGGCTGGCGTTGGTGACATCGGTGATGTGCAGCCCGCCGTCCGTGCCTCCGGTCAGGTTCCAGATGCACCAGGTGTCCATGTTGCCGAAGACGAGATCTCCCGACTCGGCCTTCTCCCGGGCGCCGTCCACGTTGTCGAGGATCCAGCGCACCTTCGGTCCCGAGAAGTAGGTCGCCAGCGGGAGGCCGACCGTCTCACGGAAGCGGTCCTGGCCGCCGTCCTTTGAGAATTCGTCGACCAGCTGGTCGGTGCGAGTGTCCTGCCAGACGAGCGCGTTGTGGACCGGCTCGCCGGTGGTGCGGTCCCACACGAGCGCCGTCTCGCGTTGATTGGTGATCCCCAGGCCGGCGATGTCGTCCTTGGTGGCGCCGGCCTGCTCGAGGGCCTCGTCGAGCACCTCCTGGCAGCGGGCCCAGATCTCCTTTGCGTCGTGCTCGACCCACCCCGGCTTGGGGTAGATCTGCTCGTGCTCCTTCTGCGCGACGGACACGACGCGCCCGGAGTGGTCGAAGACCATCGCCCGGCTGCTGGTCGTGCCCTGGTCCAGTGCTGCTGAGTACTTCGCCATGAGTCTTTCCTTTCAGTCCGCCAGTGCCTCGGCGGCGGTCTTGACGAGGTAATAGGTGGAGGTCGCGCCCGGGTCCTGGTGATCCTTGCTGCGCTCACCCAGGTAGCTGGCGCGTCCCTTGCGCGCGACGAGCGGCGTTGTCGCGTGCATGCCCTGCTCGGCGGCCGTCACCGCCGCGCGGAGGCCGCTGTCCAGATCCGAGGCCTGCTCGAACGCCTCGACCGTGGGGAGGAGTGCGTCCACCATCGTCTTATCGCCAGGCTCCGCCTTGCCTCGCGACTGGACGCCCTCCAGCCCCTTGCGCCATGCCGCGCTGAAGGCGGCGAGGTCGACTTCGGGGTGATCCGCCATCGCCCCGCCCATCTGCAGGAACAGGGTCCCATAGAGAGGACCGGCCGCGCCGCCGACGCTCGACACGAGCGCCATCGCGACGGTCTTGAGCACGGCTCCCGGGTCGGCCTGCTCCGATGCCCCGAGCTTCTCGAGCGCCTTCTGCATGCCTCGGTTCATGTTCGTCCCGTGGTCACCGTCCCCGATCGCGGTGTCAAGAGCGACGAGCTCCGTGCGGTGCTCTGACATCTCGCCGGCGAACCGCGTCATCCAGTCCACCGTGGAGTCACGGTCGATCGCCACCCTTATTCGCCCCAGCGCAGGGCCGGGGTGTTGACCGGCGCGTCCCAGTAGCGAACCATCTCGTCGTCGAGCTTGACCAGGGTGATCGAGCAGCCCTGCATCTCCAACGACGTGATGTAGTTGCCGACCAGGTTGCGCTCGATGGTCAGGCCGTGCTCGGAGGCGAGCTTCGCGACCTCCGCGTACATGATGTACAGCTCCAGCAGCGGTGTGCCGCCCATCCCGTTGACGAACGCCAGCACGCGGTCGCCCGACGAGAACGGCAGGTCCTCGACGATCGGAGTCATGAGCCGCTCGGCGATCTGCGACGCCGGGCCGATCTTCTCCCGGAAGCGACCCGGCTCTCCGTGAATCCCGATCCCGATCTCGACCTCATCGTCAGAGAGATCGAAGCTCGGCTCCCCGGAGCCGGGCGTGATGCACGGTGTCAACGCCATGCCCATCGAACGGCCGTTGGCGTTGACGCGGCGCCCGAGCTCGGCGACCTCCTGCAGGTTGCGGCCGTCGTCGGCGGCGCCGCCGCAGATCTTCTCCACGAGGACAGTGACTCCGACGCCCCGGCGGCCGGCCGTGTACAGCGAGTCCTCCACGGCCACGTCGTCATTGGTCAGGATCGTCTCGACCTCGATGTCGTCACCCTTGCCCATCTCCGCGGCCATCTCGAAGTTCATCACGTCGCCGGTGTAGTTCTTGACGATGTGAATCACCCCGGCGCCGCCATTGACGGCCTTCGTCGCCTCGAGCATCTGGTCGGGCGTCGGCGAGGTGAACACCTCGCCCGGGCAGGCGGCATCGAGCATGCCCGGCCCGACAAATCCGCCGTGCATCGGCTCGTGACCCGAGCCACCGCCCGAGATGAGCCCCACCTTGCCGCTGACCGGAGCGTCGTTGCGAATCACGCAGTAGGGATCGAACGTGACGCGGACACGATCGCCGTGGGCGGCCTCGATCCCGCGCAGCGCGTCGGCCACGACCGCCTCGGGCGCGTTGATCAGCTTCTTCATGGCTACCTCCTTAGAACGGTGCGCTGCCGAAGACGGCGTCGAAGAAGATCGCGGCCAGCGCGCCCCCGATGAGCGGCCCGAGCACCGGCACCCACGCATACGACCAGTCCGACACTCCCTTGCCGGGTATCGGCAGGATCGCGTGGATGATCCGCGGCCCCAGGTCACGCGCCGGGTTGATCGCGTAACCCGTCGGTCCGCCGAGTGAGAGGCCGATGGCGAAGACCAGCAGGCCAATCAGCAGTGGGCCCAGGTCCGCCCCAGTGAACACATTCCACGGGCCGGTGATGGTGAGGACTCCGAACACCAGCACGAACGTGCCGATGATCTCGGTGATCAGGTTCCACCCGTAGTTGCGGATCGCCGGGCCGGTCGAGAAGACTGCCAGCTTCAACCCCGGATCCTCGGTCTCGCTCCAGTGGAGGTAGTACGCGAGGAACACGAGCACCGCGCCCACCATCGCGCCGATCATCTCACCGATGAAATACTTGATCGCCTGCGAGCCGTCGATCCCACCGTGGATCCAGATCCCGAGCGTCACCGCTGGGTTCAGGTGCGCGCCATCGAAGTACCCGACCGCGTATACGGCCACCATCACCGCCATGCCCCACCCGAAGGTGATGACGATCCAGCCCGCATTCTGCGCCTTCGACTTGTTGAGGAGTACGGCGGCAACCACTCCGTCGCCAAGCAAGATCAAGATGGCCGTCCCGATGATCTCCGACGGAATGATGCCGAGCGTCGGGAAATGCACCTTCACCGCGACGACTGCTCCGAGTATTGCGCCCAATTTCGACTCTCCCTCCTGAAACGAACGTGCGGACGGCCGCGATACTATCCTCGGCCGTTCGACAATGTCAAACCAAGTTCAAAGTACAGATACCTGGTTCGTCGCTGTCGGCAAGCACGCGCACACCCAGCGGGAGTAAGCGCCGTGCCTGGCAACATCCAGTCAATCGAGCGCGCAGCGGCCATCCTGCGACTGCTCTCGGGGCGCACGCACCGCCTCGGCGTCGTCGATCTCTCCGGTGAGCTCGGTCTGTCGAAAGGCACCGTCCACGGACTCTTGCGAACGCTCCAACACGTCGGATTCGTCGAGCAGGACGCCGAGACCGGCAAGTACCAGCTCGGCGCCGCGCTGCTGCACATGGGTTCCAGCTACCTCGATGGCAACGAGCTGCGCACCCGCGCGCTGAACTGGTCGGACTCGCTCGCATCCCGCACGCAGGAGGCGGTCCGGATCGGGACGTTGCACGACGGGCAGGTGCTCATCGTCCACCACGTCTTCCGGCCCGACGACAGCCTCCAGACCCTCGACGTCGGATCGCTGCTGCCGGCGCACGCCACCGCGCTCGGCAAGGTCCTGCTCGCGCATCACCCGTATGTCGTCGCCGATCTGGCGGCGAATGGCCTGGCGGCGTTCACCGGCGCGACGATCTGCGATCGCGAACGCCTGGATCGCGAGCTCGTGCGGGTCCGCGAGCGGGGGTGGGCCGCCGACATCGGTGAGCTGACGTCCTCGCAGGTGTCGCTGGCGGCTCCGATCTTGGATCGGGCCGGCCTCACGGCCGGGGCGATGGGTATCTTCGGTCCTCCGGAGCGGCTGCTGATGGCGCGGCAGCCGCGAGGCGAACTTCTCGCCTACGTGCGTGAGGCGGCCCGGGCCGTCTCACGTGAGCTCGGCGCGATCCCCTGGTGATGACGAGGTAGCGATGAAGGAGCGATACGTGGCCGCGATCGATCAGGGCACCGCCTCGTCCCGGTGCCTCGTGTTCGACAAAGCGGGCCGGATCGTGTCGGTCGCGCAGAAGGAGCACGACCAGATCTACCCCAAACCGGGATGGGTCGAGCACGACCCCGAGGAGATATGGCGCAACGTCGAGGAGGTCGTCACCCGCGCCCTCGCGGAGGCACGGCTGGAGCCCGCCGACCTCCTTGCCGTCGGAATCGCCAACCAGCGGGAGACGACGATCGTCTGGGACCGTGCCACCGGCCGAGCGGTGCACAACGCGATCAACTGGCAGGATATGCGGACCGACCACATGGTGCGCGCCCTGGTGCAGGAGTTCGGCCAGGAGTACTTCCGCGAGCGTTGCGGACTGCCGGTGAGCACGTACTTCTCCGGGCCCAAGCTCCGGTGGCTGCTCGACAACGTCGCCGGGCTGCGCGACCGGGCGCACGCCGGGGAGGTCCTGTTCGGAACGATGGACTCGTGGCTCGTCTGGCGGCTCACCGGTCGGCACCTGACCGACGTGACCAACGCCAGCCGCACCCTCCTGATGAACATCGGCACGCTCGATTGGGACGACGAGCTGCTCAGCGCGCTCGGTGTGCCGCGGGCGATGTTGCCGGTCATCCGGCCGTCCGCCGAGGTCTACGGGACGGCGGGTGGGGGGCTCGCGGGGGTGCCGGTGGCAGCGGCCCTCGGCGACCAGCAGGCGGCCCTGTTCGGGCAGACGTGCTTCTCCATCGGAGAGGCAAAATGCACCTACGGAACCGGGAGCTTCCTGCTGCTCAACACGGGCGAGCGACCTGTTCTGTCAAGCCGGGGGCTGCTGACGACGCTCGCCTGCCGGGTCGGCGACGAGGCCCCGGCCTACGCACTCGAGGGCTCGATCGCCGTGACCGGTGCGCTCGTGCAGTGGTTCCGGGACAACCTGACGCTGATCGGCTCGGCGCCAGAGATCGAGACGCTGGCGCGCACGGTCGAGGACAACGGAGGCTGCTACTTCGTCCCGGCGTTCTCCGGGTTGTTCGCCCCGCACTGGCGCAGCGACGCGCGCGGCGTGATCGCGGGTCTGACCGGCTACATCACCAAGGGCCACCTCGCCCGCGCCGTCCTGGAGGCGACCGCGTGGCAGACCCGTGAGGTGGTGGAGGCGATGGTCTCCGACGCCGGGGTATCGATGAGCACCCTACGGGTCGACGGTGGCATGACCGCCAACAACCTGCTGATGCAGTTTCTCGCCGACGTCCTCGATGTGCCGGTGGTGCGGCCGATCGTAGCCGAGACGGTGTCGCTCGGCGCCGCCTACGCCGCCGGCCTGGCGGTCGGCTTCTGGCCGGACACCGAGGCGCTGCGGGCCAAGTGGCACGTGGCCGCGCAGTGGCTGCCGGACATGGAGGACGAGCGGCGCGAGCGCGGCTACCGCAAGTGGCGCAAGGCCGTGGCGCGGACGACCGACTGGCTCGACGAGGACGACGAGTAGCCCGAAGCGGGCGCCGTGGACGCGCGCGGCCGACCATGCGTGCGGTGTAAGCGCGACGCCTCTTACTCGAGCTGCTGACGGATCGTCCCCTCGGCGAGCGTCGACTCGCCCCGGGGAGTGATGCGCCAGACCGGAGTTCGCTGGTGCCAGATCGGAGAGGCGAGCCCCGCGTTCTCGAGTAGGTCGAGCGCCCTCGACACCGGGGCCATCAGCTCCAGTGCCTTGAGCTGTCGGGGACGCAAAGCGTCTCGCAACAGGTAGTCACACAGCTGCTGGGGGCGCACGCTGTGTCCACCGCCGACGCCGTCGCGACCCAGGGCGGGTAGCAGCTCAGCTGCCAGATCGGCGACATCGAGCGCCTTGAGGCGGTCGATCTCCGTCTGCGCTGCGGCCTTCTGCGCGCGCTTGTCAGCGCTCTTGCGAAATAACGGTGACACCGCTCCCTCCGGAAACGCGCCTCTTGAGCTTGTCCGCTCGCCTTTAGCTCGGGCCGCCGACCTTCGGGGTCTTGGCCGGTTGGCGCCGGTACGGCGACCGTGACGCTCCGTCCCCGTTCTCGAAGAACGTCTGGACGCGCTCGATCAGCGCGGCGGTGTCCCCGTTGGGCGGGATCGGCTCGCCGAAGGACACCGTGATCCGATGGCGCTTGGGCAGCACCGGGCCACGCAGCCGCTTCGGCCAGAGGCGTCCCGGTGGCATCGCATCACCGGTGCCGGTGACGCGGATCGGGACGATTGACAGGTTGTGCGCCGAGGCCAGGACGGCGGCGCCGCGGCGTACGCGTCCCGGGGCGCCGCCGCGCGACCGCGTGCCCTCCGGGTAGAGGAGCAGGTTCCATCCCTGGTCGAGCAGCGTGTCGAGATGGCTGCTTTCCTTTGCCAGCCCGCCGCTGCCCCGCCGCTCGATCGGCACGGTGTTGAAGATCAACGACACGGCTGACGCAACGACACGGTTGCGGTAGAAGTAATCCGCTGCCGCTGCCACTGCCGTTCGTTTGCGCAGCTTGCGCGGGAGCGCGGACAGGATCACCGGGGTGTCCATGTGGCTCGCGTGATTGGCCACGAGAATGACGGGCGCCTTGAGCGCAGCCAGCTTCTCCCGCCCGGTCGCCCGCCGCGCGGCGTAGTAGTCCATCACCGGGTTGAGCACGAACCGCATGAAGTTCTCCCGGACGAGCCGAGCGGGAAACGAACGCGCCCACGGAAGGTCCAGCTCGGTGACCGCGTCACGCAGCTCGCGCCCACGCCGCGGCGCACTGCGCGCCGCGTCAGTGACTCGGCGCTTCCACGAGCGCTTGCGGCGGAACGGCAACACCGCCCGAGATACCCCCGTGCGTGACAACCGTTACAGGATCCCTCACGGCCGGGCTCCGCCGGCGCTAAGCTCGCGCTCGGCCGGGCACGACACGACCAGAGAGCGAGGATCCCATGGCCACAGATCCCAACGAGCGCCCCGCGGGGCCCGACGAGCCAGAAGGAGAGCGGCGCGCGGGGCTCGAGCCAGAGGGGGGGCGGCCGGCGGGGCCCGAGCAGCCGGAGGAGGGTTTCGCCGAAGGCGAGGCACGCCCCGACCTGTATCCGGAGGACGAGGTCGTCGGGCGCTTCAGCGAGGGTCAGGAGGAACTACCCGTCGAGGTGGATCCCGAGGAGAAGGTGCACCACGGTCGCTTCAGCGAGGGCCAGGAGGACCTTCCCGAGGAGGATCCCGAGAAGCACGAGGAGCGTCGGTTCAGCGAGGGTCAGGACATGGAGCCGCCCGGGCTCACGCCCTGACCAAAACCCGATGACGGACCGATCCGGAGCGCCCCATCGTCCGCCGCGGCCTGCGCAACCGCTCGCGGATACGCCTGCGGGACGCTGAGCAGCTCGGGATCCTCGCCCGCGAGCGCCATCCATGCGGCCCGGAAGCCGTGACTGCCGGCCGCCGCCAGCGCGGTCATCCGGTTCTCCAGCTGGCCGACCAGGAGCGTGCCGGCGGGCGGGCGGATCACGCACACGGCCGGCGCCGCCGTCCGGTCGCCGGCCTGCGCCGCCAGGCTGGCGCTGAGCCGGTCGTAGCGCTCGGACCGGTCGCGCCGCAGGTGCACGAGGTCCGGGTTGAGCTTCTCCAGGTAGCGATCGGTGAGGCTGGCGACGCCGCTGGATAGGGGGGTGTGCTGGATCCCGTGCGGCCGGGTCTGGAGGACGAGCATGTCGGTCGCGGTGCGCCGGGCGGCGTGGACGGGAATCGCCTCGGCGAGCGTCGCGTCGAGCAGGCGGCGGCCGCGAAAGCTCACCGGCGGACCGGCCAGCCACGGCAGTCGGCCGGACGCGCGCAGCGCGTCGCGGATCTCGTCGCCGTCGCGGAGATCCGTCAGGTCGACGATCTCCGCCCGGTCGGCGTCGGTGGCGGTGCAGTGCAGCGCGATCGCAGCGGTGAGGATGCGCTCGGTACGCAGCGGTCGCTGCCGCCGCCAGATGTCGCCGATCACGTAGTCCAGGTCGAACAGGGCGCCGCCGCGCAGCGCCCGCCGCAGGCTGACGAACTGGGGATTGCCGAAGCCGTGCGGATACAAAGCCGTCAGGTAGGCGGCTTGCCCGGCGAGCAGGAAGGCCGCGTTGAAGGCGCCCGCCGAGGCGCCATGGACCTCGTCGAACGCTGCGAGGAGACCGAGTTGCTCGATCGCTGCCGTCATTCCGGCCGAGACGACGCCGCGCATCCCACCACCTTCGATCACGAGCGCGATCCGGCGATCGTCAGTACGCTCGCCGGGTTGCGAGCCGTCTTCGCGCCGGCGGATGATCGCCTCGATGACCGGGTGGGTGCGCTGGTCGCCGGTCATCGACGCCGGGGCGAGGAACGGGTCGGGAACGAACCTGCGCAGCATGGAGAGTCGCATCGAGAGCCAGGGTAGTGTCTCCCGTCAGATGCCTGAGACGCTGGGGAACACCGCGTTGCCGGTCAGCCGCATGGGTCTGGGTTTGGCCGCGCTCGGCCGTCCCGGCTACATCAACCTCGGCCACGCCGACGATCTCGCCGGGGAAACCGACGTCGCGGCGATGGAAAGGCGGGCTCACGCCGTGCTCGATGCGGCCCGCGGCGCCGGGGTGCGCTACTTCGACGCTGCACGTTCATACGGCAAGGCGGAGGAGTTCCTCGGCTCCTGGCTGCAGACGAGGCAGCTGTCGCCCGATGACGTGAGCGTCGGTTCAAAGTGGGGGTACACGTATACCGCCGACTGGCGGGTCGATGCCGAGGTCAACGAGGTCAAGGACCTGTCGGTCGACACATTGCGCCGCCAGGAGGACGAGAGCCGGTCGTACCTCGGCGCCGATCTCCAGCTCTACCAGATCCACTCGGCCACGATCGAAAGCGGGGTGCTCGATGACGCCGCCGTGATTGACGAGCTGGCCCGATTGCGGGGCGACGGGCTGCTCATCGGGTTCACCGCTTCCGGGCCCCAACAGGCAGCGACGATCGAGCGCGCCCTTGAGGTCGGCGGCTTCGACGCCGTCCAGGCGACGTGGAACCTACTCGAGCCGTCGGCCGGGCCTGCGCTCGCCGCCGCCCACGAGGGGGGGCTGGGCGTGATCATCAAGGAGGCGGTCGCCAACGGCCGGTTGACGGGCCGCGGAGACGTCCCGGCGCTGATCGACGCGGCCCGGAATGCCGGCGTCGCTCCCGACGCACTCGCGCTGGCGGCTGTCCTGGCGCAGCCGTGGGTCGACGTCGTTCTCAGCGGGGCGACGACCGCCGAGATGCTCGCGAGCAACCTCACCGCCCTGACCGTGCCGATGGACGACGAGCTTCGGCATCGGCTCGCAGGACTGGCCGAAGATGCCGATGCCTACTGGGACACGCGCGCGGCGCTGCCCTGGAACTGAGCGTTCCTGGACCACGAGACGACCACCCCACTGTGCAGCAGATGGCCCGGGTTAACCGCGTGACTCCCTTCGGAGAGCTGATCTCCGATCCGGCCCGCGGTCTGGTGTACGGCAACCGCGGCTGCCTGCACGACGACCGGGGCCACATCCGCCGCCACCACAACGGCCGGCGGTGGATCGCGTGTCGGCTGAGCTTCAACGCGCGGCGTCGGGCGCCGTTGATGGCCCCGGGCCGCTACACCGAGCTGTTCTTCCTGGACGAGGCCACGGCCATGGCCGCCGGTCATCGCCCCTGCGGCGAATGTCGTCACGCGGACTACCGGCGCTTCCGGCGTCTGTGGGGCGAGCAGCACGGTCACGGTGTCAGCGCCGATGCGATCGATGTCCGATTGCACGCCGAGCGATTTGATCCCCGCACAGCTCAGCAGCGCCGACATGTGCTCGTCTACGACGACCTGCCCGACGGGACGTTCGTCGTCAGCGGCGGCGCCCCGCGCCTCGTCCTCGGCGAACGGCTGCTCACATGGACGCCGGAGGGCTACGCAGAGTCACGGCCACGGCCCCACGGCGATCCGGCGGTCGTCCTCACCCCTCCGTCGGTGGTGGAGGTGCTGCGCGCCGGATGGGACCCGGTGGTCGCGCTCATTCACCCATCGGCATTCGCGGCGTCAGGCCGGGCCGCCGGTGCCCGCGAATGAGTGGTTCCCCCGACAGCGCTCAGCATCGACAGCGGCTCCGCCACGCGTTCGCGACGCAGGCGGCGGCATTTGAGGATCCCCGCTTCAACCGAGTCTTCACCGCCGATGCGGAGTGGCTGTTGCAGCGACTCCCGCGCAACCCCGACGATCTCGTGCTCGATGTCGCCGCCGGCACTGGCCATGCCTCACGCCAGCTGGCGCCGACCGTCCGCGCGGTCGTGGCACTCGACGCGAACGACGCGATGCTTGCTCACGGCCATGCGGCGGCCCTGCGGGAGGGCCGTCGCAACATTGTGTTCCTGGGCGGGGACGCCGCGGCGCTCCCGTTTCCCGACGGCAGCTTCGACATCGTCATCTGCCGGTTCGCGGTGCACCACTTCGAGCAGCCGTCGGTTCAGATCGCCGAGATGTGCCGCTGCCTGCGCGCCGGCGGACGGCTGGTGATCGCCGACCTGGTGGCTGACGATGATCCGGCGGTGGCGTCAGTGCAGAATCAGCTCGAGCGGCTGCGCGATCCGTCGCATATCCGGATGCTCTCCGCCGCTGAGCTGGCGGCGTTGATCGCCGACAACGACCTCGGCGACGTTGATGTGGAGATGCGATGGCTGCAGCGTCCGCTGCAGCCATGGCTGGAGCAGGCGCGCGCCGCGCCGGCCGCCGTCCATCAGATCCGGGCTGCGCTCACCGCCGACCTCGAGGCCAAGGGGGTCCCCACCGGGTTTTCGCCACGCATTGTCGACGGGGAGCTGCAGTTCCGGCAGACGTTCGGCTCGTGCCTCGCTGGTGGGGCCCACTAGTCGATGAGGCGCTTCTCCAGCCGCCAGATCGCCAGTCGCCACATGAGCAGCGCAAACGCGATCAGGACCGCTGCGCTGACGAGGTCTCCGATCGAGTAGCTGCCCAGGGACACGTCGCGCACGAGTTTGACGCAGTGATACAGCGGGTTGAACTCGGCGACGGTGCGCAGGCCGGGGGGCAGAGTGGAGATCGGGAAGAAGGTCCCCGCCACGAGGAACATCGGCGTCAGCACGGCGCTCGTCACGTAGTTGAAGTTGTCGATCGTCTTGGCGACGGCCGCGATCACGACGCCGAACGCGGCGAAGCCGAAGCCGGTGACGAAACCGATCAGCGGCACCAGCAGCATGCCCGGCTTGGGGTGCAGGCCGAAGCGCGATCCCCACGAGCAGCGGCGCTAGGCCGTAGACGCCGGCCCGCGTCGAGATCCAGATGATCTCGGCGGTGACGAGCTCCTCGGTGTCGACCGGCGCCGCCAGGAGCGCGTCATACGTGCGCTGGAACTGCCAGCGGATGAACGTGTTGAACATGCCGGGAAACGCCGACGAGAACAGGATCGCCGTCGCCACCACGCCCGTCGCGACGTACTCGACGTATCGGACGTGGCCCACGCGGTGGACGAGCGAGCCGAACCCCAGGCCGAACGCGAGCAGGTAGATCGTCGGCTGCACGATCGAGGAGAACGTGGTCGCCTTCCAGTACCGGCGAAACAGCACGACGTCGCGCGTCATCACCCCGGCCAGGGCGGCGGGCTCGAGACGGCGGATGCGCCCGGCCGCGCTCTGGCTCCGGGCGCCGATGGTCTCGCTCGCGGGCGTCATCCGATCTCCTGGTCCAGGCGGATCATCACTCGATCTCCTGCCCCGTGAGCGCCACGAACGCGTCCTCCAAGTTGGCCGGGCGGCGGACGCCCTCCGGCGCCTCGCCGTTGAGCCGCTCGGCTTCCAGCAGCGCCACCGCCGGGCCGCTGCGCCGGTGGCGCCAACCGCGCTCCGCGGCGCGGGCCTCGAGCTCGGCCAGCTCCGCGGGTGGGCCGTACACCTCCAGGACCTCCCGGCCGGCATGGGCGCCGACGAGTTTCTCCGGCGTATCCTGCGCGATGATCCGCCCGGCCGACATGACCGCGACGATGTCGGCCAGCCGCTCGGCCTCTTCGATGTAATGCGTCGACATCAGCACGGTGACGCCGTCGGCCCGGAGCCCGTCGATCAGCGACCAGAGCTCTTGGCGCACCTGCGGGTCGAGCCCGACCGTCGGCTCGTCGAGGAGCACAAGTCGCGGGTGGTGGATCAGCCCGCGCGCCACGAGCAGCCGCCGCCGCATCCCACCGGAGAGCTCGCGGACAATGGTGTCGGCGCGCCCCTGGAGGTTCGCGATCTCCAGTGCGCGGTCAACCGCCGCGGCCCGCTCCCAGCGAGGCACGCGGTACAGCCGGGCGAACACGCTGAGGATCTGTCGGCAGGTGAGCTCGACATCGAGGTTGTCGGCCTGGGGGACGACGCCCATCGCCATCCGCGCCTGCTTGGACTCCGCGGGCAGTCTGAACCCGAGCACCTCTATGGTGCCCTCGTCGGCCAGCGCCTGCGCGGTCAGCATCCGCATCGTCGTCGACTTCCCGGCCCCGTTGGGCCCGAGCAGCCCGAAGCAGACCCCGGGCGGGACGACGAGGTCCAGTCCATTGACGGCGACGATCTCGCCGAATCGCTTGACCACAGCGCGAAGCTCGATCGACGCCCTGTCCTCGTCCACCTCTGCCTCCGTCAGCGAAGCGGATCTTCGAGCTCGCCGCCGCCGTTTGTGGCGTCCGGCCGGGAGCCGGGGCTGCCGGCGGCGCCCGCGCCGGGCATCTTGAACAGCTGAGCGAGCTGGGCGGCGACCATGATGTCCCCTGACAGCTGGATCCGACCTTTGAAGTAGGCGGCCATCGGGTCGGAGTTGCCGCTCACCAGCCGCACGAACTCCACCCCGTCCATCGTGATCGTCAGTTTCGGATCAGGACCCTCGGTCCCGCGGCTGGTCCGGGCCTGACCGCCCTCCACGACGAGCAGGTACGTATCGACGCTGTCGCCGGGCCGGCCCGTGATCCGCCATTGGACGGAGGTTTTCACGCCGGCAGCGTGCTCCGGGTTCAGCTGCTTGGGCATCTGCCAGAAGACACCGTCGAGCACCGCCCGCCGGGCCGGCGAGCGCATGACCTGCTCGAGTCGCTCGGGCGGCGCCTCGGCGAGGAGCCGGCCGATCCCGTCGGCGAGCTGGGCCGGGGCATCCGCGGCTAGCCGTTTGATCTGATCGAGGGCGCGCTGCGCCTCGAAGCCAAAGTCCATGCCGATCACGGTACAAGGTGCGAGACGCCCCAGACCGGCGCGAGAGCCCGGCCCCGGTGCCCCGGCCCGGCGGCGCGGGGCCGCCGGTACCATGGCGTCCCTGCGGGCGGTTAGCTCAGCTGGTCAGAGCGCCTGCCTTACAAGCAGGAGGTCACTGGTTCGAGCCCAGTACCGCCCATAGCTGTCCTCACCATGGGCACGCCGTCATAGGTGATCACGCACTCGTTCACCCAAAGGTCGCCACCGCCCAGGATGCGGCGGATGGTGAAGTGGCGTTCGGCCGGATGCCCGCCACGCTGCGCCTGGATCCTCGACCGGCCTGTGAAGCGCTCGCCGGACCGCGGGTAGTCCAGGACCGCCTCCGCGGCGTAGATCGCGTGCTCGGCGTCGACGTCCCCGCGCTCGGAGGCCTCCCAGTGCTGCTGGAGCCGAGCCCGGAAATCGGCTTCGCGATCAAGTGCGCTGTTCATCAACCCCGTTGCGAGGATCGGAGAACGGTAAGCCTCCGCCCGTGATCTCGTGGCATCGTCGAGTTCCGTCGGCGCCCCAACCAGAGCGGACGAGGGCGCGCGGACCGCCACCTCAAGTCCTACGCCCCTCGGGACAACCTCTCCAAGACCTCCGCTCCCCCAACAGCCACCCGCCGGCCGCCGCTTGGTCGCCGCAGCGGCTCTGAAGTCGGTTCGCGGCATCATCATGAGCATGGAGGTGTGGCTGCGGGAGTGGCGGACCGGCGACGCGCCGAGGCTGGCGCCGATGCTGACTGATCCGCAGCTTCTGAGGTGGTCGAGCATGAATGTGGTCGGGGTCGAGGTGTGGATCGCGGAGCAGCAGGCCGGACGCCGCGGCCCTTCGTTAGCGATCTGCACCGTGGGCGATGACCGGGCGTTGGGCAAGATGGCGTTGCGGATGCCAGGCAGAGCCTCGCCGGCGACGGCGTGTGCTGCGATCCGAGAGTCCGATCATCCCGTCGGTGAGTTGAGCTACTGGGTGCTGCCCGTCACGCGCGGTCGTGGGCTCGCCACCGCCGCCGTCAGCGTCATGCTCAACCGGCGCGAAATGACCGAAGTCCGGTCGGTCGTTTTGGACATCGAAAGCGACAACATGCCGTCACTGCGCGTCGCCCAGCGCCTCGGCGCCGAGCGGCGAGACCCCGAGCGGACCGAGGTCGACCGCCACGGGGTCGCCCGGACGATGGTTGTGTTCGTCCTTCACGTCAACTGACCGAGCACCCCGCTTGCTCCCTGCGCTCATCTCGGCGCGCATGGAAATTCCAGTCTCGCGTTCGCCGGGAACAGCATGGACTCGCCGTTAGCGTTAGGAGCAGGGGCGCTGCGGGATTGGCCGAGTCAGCGGCGGCTATCCGATCTCGGCGCCGTCGGGCCTCTCGCGTCTACCGTGTTGTCAGCATATGTTGGCGCGACCGAAGAACCATGACGAGTGAAGGAGCAGAGAGATGGCTGAAACCGAGAAGGCGATCCTGGCGGGCGGGTGCTTCTGGGGTGTCCAGGATCTGGTCCGCAAGCTCGATGGCGTGACCGGCACGCGCGTTGGCTACACCGGCGGCGACACGCCCAACGCGACCTACCGCAACCACGGCTCGCATGCGGAGGCGATCGAGATCCTATTTGACCCGGAGCGCATCTCCTACCGGGACCTGCTGGAGTTCTTCTTCCAGATTCACGACCCGACGACCAAGAACCGCCAGGGCAACGACGTTGGGGCGAGCTATCGCTCGGCGATCTACTACGTCGACGACGAGCAGCGCCGCGTCGCGGAGGACACGATCGCCGATGTCGACGCCTCCGGCCTGTGGCCGGGCAAGGTCGTCACCGAGGTGGAGCCCGCCGGACCGTTCTGGGAGGCAGAGCCCGAGCACCAGGACTACCTCGAGCGCTACCCCAACGGCTACACGTGCCACTTCGTCCGTCCGGGCTGGAAGCTGCCGCGACGCGCGCAGGAAGCAGCGCGCTGAGCCGGGATCACCCGAGCAAGCGCTGCGCGCCCTCGCCGCTGTCGAGGAACGCCGGTGGCGTTCCTCCACAGCGGGGTGGGCAGCCCGCTCAGCGCGCTGAAGTCGCTGGCGCTGGCGGTGTAGAGGGGGAGGTTCGCGGCCAGCGCGGCGGCGGCGATCAGCAGGTCGATGGCTCGTGCGCCGAGACGGCGCGCGCCGTCTCGGCGTACACCAGCCCATAGGCGCGAGCGCAATCGGCGTCAAACGGGAGAAGCTCTCGCCGGCGTCCAGTGCGCGCATCATCTCGCCGCTCTCGTTGCGAAGCTCGCGCTGGGTCAGATCCCGAGCCACACGGCGTAGCGCGCGTGCTACTCGCGCATCGAACGAACCACACCTGCTCGCGGTCGCTGGCATCATTGATCACCATGACCGAGCCCGGCTACGTCCGTCGCGCAGCCGCTGGCCATGGATCTCGCTGCTTCCCATCGGTCTCGGCGCCTGGGCCCCGATTTACGCTGGGGTGAAGGCGCGGGTCACGAGCTGGGCGCTTGGCATGAAAGCCTGCCGCCGATGTCGCTACCGGGTCACACCCGGAGCCGATGACCAATCGCTCGGGTCTAGGTCTGATTCTTGAGCGCCCGGGCAGCGGTGCGCAGCTGAGCGGCCAACTCGTCGCGGCGCGCTCGCGAACGTGCCGCTTCGCCCGTGTTGCCGCGGCGACGAGCTCGCTTCATGGCCCGGTGGTGCGCCGTCATTTCATCGGTCGCGCCCTGGGCATAGGTCTTGAACCGCTGGTGGGCGGCCTGCTTTGACACGCCGAGCGCCGTTGCGATCTCTCTCCAGGAGGAGGAGAGGGCGGCCCGGCGCACGGCTTCTCGAAGGTGTCCGTCGATCTCTGCCTGAAGCGCGGTGATGATCGGCAGCGCGGCGATGGGGTCTGTGGCGATCACTTCGGTGAGCTGCTGGGAGAGGTGCTGGCGGGTGGTACCGAGGTCGCTGATCATGTCGTCAACGTACCTTGACGACCAAGCCTTGTCAAGGGGTCTTGACGGCACACGCTTGCTCGCCGCCCGTCAGCTTGTCGATTGGACCGATCGGCGTCGCCTAG
>CAVSVH010000003.1:0-321784 GCA_963731395.1 uncultured Solirubrobacteraceae bacterium | reverse complement strand
GGCTCGGTCTCATCAGGCCAAGATAGGTACCGGTAGCGCCCAACATAGGGACTCCTCCCGATGCACCCGACTCTTTGGGCTCATACGGTCGTTGCACAGCGCCAACGGACTCAGGAGGAACACCGGATGCCCAGATACATCGTGCAGCGCGGCTTCCCCGACGGATTGCAGATCCCCGTCGACAGTGGTGGCGTTGACACCTGCCGCAAGGTTGTCGAACAAAACGCGGAGGAAGGCGTGACCTGGGTGCACTCGTACGTCAGCACCGACAGGCGCACCACATTCTGCATCTACGACGCGCCCACCCCCGAGGCGATCCGCAAGACCGCAAGCAAAAACGATTTGCCTGTCGACCAGATCACTCAGGTGCGGGTGCTTGACCCGTACTTCTACGTGTAGGCGAGGCACCAGCTGCGCAACCCAGCACCAAGCGGGGCGTGGCACGCAGTGCCTCCTCGCGTCCTCGCACTCCCCCTACGACAAGGAGCTTCTCATGCGTCGGATATCGATCACAGCTGCGCTCGGCGCCCTGAGCGCGATCGCCGTTGTCTCATTCACCGCCTCGGCGTCGGGTAAGCCGCATTCGCGGTTCGGGCCGGCTGTGGCACTCACCGCTGCCTCAAACTCGACCCTGACCTCGGATGTGGTGGCGGCGCGCGTGGCCACCGCCAAGTACTCCACGAGCCTGGCGAGGGCAAAAGCTGACGGCTATCGGATCATCACGCGGATGATCCCCAGCATGGGGTACCACTTCATGAACCCCGCCGTGACGAAGTTCGACCTCCGGAGGCCGCCAATCCTCGTCTACGAGCACCACGGCAGCACCTGGCAGCTAGGGGCGCTGGAGTGGGTGTTCACCTCGATGCCAGCCCGGCCGCCGCTACCCGGCGCGCAGTACGGGACCTTCGCTGCCGCCTGTCACTACGTGGATGGAACGTTCGTGCCCGCCGCCAGTCAGGCGGCATGTGCGCCGAAGAGCCCGCAAACCGGGGCGCGGTTCAGCTTCTGGCATCCAAAGCTGATCACGCTGCACTTCTGGATCTGGTATCCGAATCCCTCGGGCATCTACATGGGAATGAACCCGATGGTGGCGCCGTTCAACCACGGCTGAGACACGTCGAGCGGGTCAATGAGACCGCGGCCGGGGCGCAGGCGACCCCGGCCGTCCGACTCGTAATCCTGTGTCGCCTCAGACCTCCGAAAGCACCTCCGTGGCTGCCTGGCACGCGGCCGCACGGATCTCGCGAGTCGGCCAGCTCGTGCTCGGACTTCTGTGGCTGATCGACGGCGCCCTGCAGTTTCAGCCTTACATGTTCGGCCGGACGTTCATCACGGGCGTGATCCTGCCCAGCGCGAGCGGACAGCCCGGCATCATTCGCACGCCGATCGCTTGGATCGCCGGCCTGATCGAGCCTCGGGTCGCGGTGTTCAACGCTTTGGCGGCGACGCTGCAGGTCGTGATCGGCGTCGGCCTGTTGTACCGCCGCACGGTCAAGCCAGCACTGCTGGTCTCATTCTTCTGGGCGACGAGCATATGGTTCGCGGGAGAGGGCTTAGGGATGCTCTTCACGGGCACCGCAAGCCCTCTGACGGGTGCCCCAGGGGCGGCGCTGCTGTACTGCCTCGTGGGCCTGATGTGCTGGCCGCCTGCTGCGACCATCTCGGTCTCGGGTAGCCGGCTCGTCCGCCTACCGGAACGCTTTGGTGAACCGGCCGCACGCTGCGCATGGGCAGCGATCTGGCTCGGTTCCGCCGTGCTTTGGCTGCTCCCGGCCAATGACGGCGCGGAGGCCGCTCACGACGCGATCGTGGCGGTCCCATCGGGTGCGGGCTGGTTGTCCAATGTCCTGAGCTCGGCAGCGAAGGTCACCGCCGGCCGGGGCACGACGATCGCTATCGCGATGGCGACGCTCTCGATCGCGATCGGCGTCAGCGTCGTGTGCAGCTGGCACGCCAGACTCTTCCTCGCCCTCGCGATCGTCATCTCGATCGGGTATTGGAGCATCGGCCAAGGGCTCGGCGGAGTGTTCACCGGCCAAGCGACCGACGTTGGCACCGCTCCGGTGATGATCCTGATCGCCTCGATCTGTTTCGCACGGGAGTCGGCGACGAGAGCTCAGCATCCACCCACACGGTCCGAGCTCAGAGATTCTCAAGGCGAGGCGCGGCCGGTCAGCGTCTGGTGACCGGCCTGCTCGGGGGTGAGAAGTCCTGCGGTCATCTGTGCTGCTCTCAGCGGTAGGCTCCGGGTGTGACCACGCCGGCGAAGTAGAGGAAGTGCGCGCGGGTGTAGGTCCGGTTGCCGGTGATGCTCGGGCTGAGAGTCGACCCCAGCTTGAGGTCGTTGCCGAGAAATGGGTTGAAGCGAGGGTAGGCGCTGAGATAGCTCGTGGGGTCCGCGCGGAGCAGTCCGATCAGCGTCTCGGTGACGATCCGTCCGCCGACGGGACCAAGGTTGAGACCGCCGGCCATGGCTTTGGCTTCAGCGAGAATGTAGTACCAGAGTGGAGTGCTGGTGGCGAATGGCGTGTACACACCGCCGATCTCGGCGAGTTCGGCGCCGCTCAGTCGGTCGACTCCCATCGCGCTGGCCACCGCCTGCCCGGCGGGCAGCCCCCACGTGAGCTGGCGCAGCAGGTTTCGTTGTGGCAGCACCGTCGGGCTGGTCTGGGTGTGCGGCGCGATTGCCGGGACGGGCAGCGTGAACAGGACGCTCGAAATCGTGGTGTCGATCTTCTTGTTGTTCTTCACCTGTCCGTCGCCGAGATCGAAGAACGTCTGCCAGCCGACGTACCGGCGCGGAGCGACGAACCCGCCCAACAGGTCGTCGCGGTCGTAGCTGGGCGTAGCGCTGAAGTCAGGCTCGGTCTGATCGAACACCAGTGCGAAGAACGGGTCAGCAGTCGGGCTTGAGCTGTCGCCCGTGCCGCTGGTGAAGTTCGCCCGGTAGGAGGGACGAACCATGCTGTGCCCGAACCGGTAGGCGGCGCCGCCGAACTCGATCGGCATGAACGCATCGCCGCGTGGCGGCTGGTAGAAGCGGGTACCGCGCGTCAGTACGTCGTCGACCACCGCCTGGCCGGCGATCTGCGGCAGATGCTCGTTGACCAGCAGCCACTGGTAGTGCCACAGCGTCACCTGCCGGGCGATCAGGAACGACACGTAGCTGTTCGCCGGGTCGCCCGCCCGAGCGGCCGGGAAGCGGCGCAGGTCGAACTCTGAGAGCTCGTCCAGCACCCGGTTGTAAAACAAGATGTGAGCACAATGCAACCCCGCGACGATCACGTTCTCGTCGTTACGCGGATCGCCGAGGAGCGCCGTGTAGGTGCCGTCGCCGTTGGCCACGCGGGGAACGTCCTCGTGGACCCCGCCCGATCCGATCTTCAACTTCGGCCCGACCGATCCATCGAGGTTCTCGACGTACAGGTCAGGTCGCAGGCCCGGGCCACCCCCAAACACCGAATCCAGATCGAGTGCCGGCGTCCGCGTGTTGGGTGACGTGAGCGGGTTCTGCGGCACTCCCAGCTGCGAGGTCTGATCGAACGTGATGTCGTGGTCGGTGAACTGGCCCACGAACGTAGAACCCGCCGTCATCGTCGGGTTGTCAGGGTTGCTGCCGTAGGCGTTGGTCGCCGACGGGTTGCCATTGACGGTCGGATCGACGATCAGCGCCTTGGGCCCAGCCGCCAGATCATCGCCAGCATCAAGGATCCCGCCCTGCCGCCCAACCTCGAGCAACGCGGCGTGCACCGTGGGGTCCGCCGCCGCCGCGAACGGCGGCAGACCGGGGAACATGCGCCCGAAATCGATGCTGGTCGCAGGCGCACCACGATGCCCCGAGCGCGAGCCTGCGCCATTGACTGCCGGCGGCGTAGCGGCCTCGGCGCTCGGCGTCGCCAATCCCGTGCCGGCTCCCACTGATCCAACGACCAACCCGGCGCCGGTCGCCCCCATCCCCTTCAAGAACTGCCGCCGCGACGGAACCCCGGCCTGTCTATCGATGCTCATAGCACTCCCTCAGTGTTGAAACGCTGGCGCAGGTGAATTGGGCGAGGCGAGGGCCCTGCACTCGTCCTGCCATGCCGCCAACCTACGAGCGCACCTGGCGCGGCGCATCGGGAGGATCACCTATGTTGGGAGCCGCCGACACCTATCTTGCGAGATCGCGCGCGTGATTCCCGCGAGCAGGGACGCAAGCGGGACGAAGCGTGCAGCGCTCCGCGAGGGGGACGCCTCGACGGTGGTCGTCAGGACGCCACGTCGGCGCAAACGATCCGGATGTTCACCGCCGACGCGCCGGTACCCCCAAACGTCGTCCCGGTGAGCGGCACGACGTCGACATCCCACTTCGTGCTGTCATCCAGTGGCGTGGAGCTTTGGACCTGGATGTTCTTGTTGAACGTGGCCGCCCCACCGCCGAGCACGTTCTTTCCAGCCGGACACGCAACCTCCCAGCCACCGGACGTGTCGGTGGGCGCGACCAACTCGCCGAAGGCCACGACCTGGTAACCGGAGATCCCGACCGGTCCAGTCTCACCGGGGTTGCCCTTCGGTCCTTGGGGTCCGGTCGGACCCGTGGCTCCGGTCGTGCCCGTAGCTCCGGTCGCGCCCGCAGCTCCCCGGGGCAATTGGCCGGTCGCAAAGTCGGTGGCCAGCAGGGAGTGGGCTTTGACTTTGGCCGCGCTCACCGCCGCGCCGTGCAGCTTGGCGCCGGTCACCGCGCCGGTTTTCAGCTGGGCGCTTCCGACGCTGTTCCTGGGAAGGTTGACGGCCGCGTAGGCACCGCCTCCCAATGACACAAACAGGGCCACCAGCGCGACCGTCATAGCCGGCGACGGTCGATGCGACACAAACCGATGCATGTGATGCTCCTTGGTTGAAGGATGTGCGCCGCACCACGTATCGCGGCATCTCGTTCCTCTGGTTGCGCTGACCGCTCGACACGCCATCAACCTACGCGCCGAATCCGGAGCCGGCATCGGGAGGACCACCCATGTTGAGCGCCGCCGCTACCCAACTTGGAAATGCCGCGCGCGCACGGCATCGCCAAACCAACCAGTTCTGGACAGCAACAAGCGGACAGAGCTCATGGGGGCCGCTCAGGTCGACCCGTTGATGAGCTCCGTGGCGATCCAGTGCGCGACGTTTTCGGGATATGGGGCGGGCAACCCCAGGATGATGTGCTGGAAGCCGGCATCGATGGCTTCCCCGATCAAGTCCCGGGTCGTGACGGCCTGGTCGTAGGAGACCCGCAAATGGATCGAGTGCGTGATGGAGGCAGGGTCTCGACCGATCTCGGCACAGAAGCGGTCCAGGAGGGCGGCTCGCCGGACGCAGTCCTCGATGTCGCCGCCGGGGATGTTCCACAGGTCGGCATGCTCGGCGACGACGCGCAGCGTTGCAGTGGTGCGTCCGCCGATGATGATCGGCGGATGCGGCCGCTGGACGGGTTTGGGGTTGCAGAACGCTCCGGTCAGATGGAGGTAGGTGCCGTCGAAGTCGAACGGTTCAGGCTCCGTCCACAAGCGCCGGATGACGGTGCATGCTTCAGCGAGGCTTCCAACCGCCTGGGCGAAGTCGTGGAAGGGCAGGCCGTGCGCCTCATACTCGCGTCGGGCCACCGGGTGGCTTGGCCGGGAGCCCACTCCGATGCCGAAGTCGAGTCTCCCGCCGGACACGACGTCGACGGTTGCGGCGATCTTGGCCAGCATCGCGGGCGGGCGGAAGCGGTTGCTGGTCACCAGCAGCCCGAGGCGCAGCCGTTCGGTCTGTGCGGCAAGGGCCGAGAGCAGCGTCCAGCCCTCGAAGATCGGCCCGTTGGGGTCGCCGCCGATCGGCAAGAGGTGGTCAAACAGCCACGCGTGCTCGATCTGCGGGATCGTGTCCGCTTCTCTCCAGACCCGCAGGATGTCGTCGTAGCTGACCTGCTGCGGGGCCGTCGCGATCCCGAACCGCGGTCCGTTGGTGGATTGCATGATGTGTTTCCTCCTTGGGGGGCGCTATCGGCGCCACGGGGCGGCGGTTCGTTCATGGCTGTGACACCATGACAAGCGGAACATTGCTCCGCAAGCGTACGGAGCGCTGCTCCGCTTTGCAAGCGGATGACGAGAGGAATCCATACGGTGTCCGACAACGATGCGCCGACACAGGGAACGTCTCCGCGCAAGCGGGCCGATGCCCGGCGCAACGAGCAGGCGCTGTTGGACGCAGCCGCGGCCATATTCGTCATCTCGGGCGTGGAAGCGCCGGTACGCGAGATCGCGACCAAGGCCGGCGTCGGGATGGGCACGATCTACCGCCACTTCCCGACGCGCGCAGACCTGATCATCGCCGTCTATCGCCATCAGGTCGAGGCTTGCGCCGAGGCCGGGCCAGCCCTGTTGGCGAGCAGCAGCACACCGCACGCCGCGCTGGCGCAATGGATTGATCTCTTCGTCGACTTTCTCATCACCAAGCATGGACTCGCTGCGGCGTTGCGGTCCGACAACGCGAGCTTCGAAACGATGCACGCCTACTTTCTCGACCGTCTCGTGCCTGTGTGCGCCGAGCTCCTCGATGCCGCTGCCGCCGCCGGCGAGATCCACCCCGGCCTGGATGCCCTCGAGCTCCTGCGCGCCGTCGGCAACCTCTGTATCGGCGTCGGTGGCGACTCGCGCTACGACGCCCGTCGCATGGTTGGGCTGCTCATCGCCGGGCTATCGCAACCGCATCCGACCAGCCCATAATCCAGCAGCCGCATTCGGATCGGCGCTTCCAGGTGACGGAACCCAGCCGTTGACGCGTCGCTAGAGATGGTTGGTCTCATCCGCCGAAGGAGACCGGCTCCTCGAGCATCGCGTCGACGAAATGGAGTGCCCCCCTTGTGCTGTGCAGTCGCCAGAGCAGCAGGCTGCGGTCAAACCCATCGGCCGCGTCCGCCGCCGCGCTGAGCCTGTCGGCCTGAACGGCGAACCGCTCCCGCTGGCCCCTCAGCAACGGGCCAGGAGCGGTCTCGCGGCAACGCCATGAGAGCCCATTCTCCGGCCGAGAGTTGAGCGCGGGCGCGGGGCATCGGTTGGGAACGCTAACGCGGGCACCAGGGGGCGCGGACCCGGCACGAGGCTTGTCAGGTACTCACAAATGGACTAGCGTGGAGCGTCAAGCATCACCAAGAGGCGCGCGGGCGCGCTCGCGCGGAGAGGAGATGGTCATGGCGGTTGCCGAATCCGTAGAGCAACAGGCCGACAGCTTCGTCCGCTCACCCCACAAGCTGCTGATCAACGGGGAGTGGGTCGAGGCGGCGTCGGGCGAGACATTCGAGACCCTCAACCCGGCGACCGAGGAGGTGCTCGCCGAGGTCGCGCACGGCCAGACGGCCGACATCGAGCGGGCGGTCACGGCCGCGCGGAGGGCGTTCGCTGATGATTCGCCGTGGCGACGGATGAACGCATCCGACCGCGGGCGGCTGATCTGGAAGATCTCTGAGCTGATCGAGGAGAACGCCGACGAGCTCGCGATGCTCGAGTCCCTCGACAACGGCAAGCCGTTCTCGGTGGCGCGCGCCGCTGACGTGCCGCTGGCGGCAGACCTGTTTCGCTATATGGCGGGCTGGCCGACCAAGATCGAGGGAACCACCGTGCCGATCTCGGCGCTCCCGGCTCCCGGCGAGTATCTGGCCTACACGCTGCGCGAGCCGGTCGGCGTGGTCGGGCAGATCATCCCGTGGAACTTCCCGCTGCTGATGGCGGCCTGGAAGCTGGGCCCGGTGCTGGCCTGCGGCTGTACCGTGGTGCTCAAGCCGGCCGAGCAGACGCCGCTGTCAGCGCTCCGCCTGGGTGAGCTGCTCCAGGAGGCCGGGCTGCCCGATGGCGTCGTCAACATCGTCACCGGCTATGGCGATGCCGGCGCCGCGCTGGCCGCGCACGACGACGTCGACAAAGTGGCGTTCACCGGCTCGACCGAGGTCGGCAAGCTGATCGTCAAGGCCGCGGCGGGCAATCTGAAGAAGGTGACGCTCGAGCTCGGAGGCAAGTCGCCGAACGTCGTCTACGCCGATGCCGATCTCGACGGCGCGATTGCCGGGGCCGCCAACGGCATCTTCTTCAACCACGGCCAGTGCTGCAACGCCGGCTCCCGGCTGTACGTGCAAAAGCAGATCTTCGACGACGTCGTCGGCGGGGTCGCCGATGCTGCCAAGAAGATCAAGGTCGCGCCGGGGACCGATCCCGACTCCCAGATGGGCCCGCTGATCTCCGACGAGCAGTTCGAGAAGGTGCTCGGCTACATGGACTCCGGACGCTCTGACGGCGCGCAGGCGGTCGTTGGCGGGGGCCGGGCAGCGGATCGCGGCTACTTTGTGCAGCCGACGATCCTCACCAACACCACCAACGACATGAAGGTGGTCCGCGAGGAGATCTTCGGTCCGGTGGTGGTGGCGGTTCCGTTCGACTCACAGGACGAGATCCTCCCGGTCGCCAACGACACCAACTACGGCCTCGCTGCCGGTGTCTTCACCCGTGACATCTCCAAAGCACATCGCACCGCCCGGCGGCTGCGCGCGGGGACGGTGTGGATCAACACCTACCACGTGTTTGACGCCGCGATGCCGTTCGGCGGCTACAAGGAATCAGGTTGGGGCCGGGAGATGGGTTCCCAGGTGCTCAACAACTACCTCGAGACCAAGTCGGTCGTCACCGCTCTCTGAGGATCACTCACATGGCGCCCGTCCGCCCGGCTCAACGCACCCAGCACAGCCGGGCGGACGCACGCCAGCCCGCGGGATATCGGCCGATGGCGCACGCCGGTACACCTGGGCGCTGGGACCGCACCTCGATCGTGAACGCGCTGAGAGCTTGGGTCGCCGAAACAGGAGCTCGGCCGCGCCGGAACCAGTGGAGCGGACACCGACCCGCCGACGCCGCTCAAGCGCAGCGCAAATGGATGGCCGAGCACCCCAAGTGGCCGAGCAGCTCCTGCGTATGCGCTCACTTCGGTTCCTGGAGCGCAGCACTCGACGCCGCGGGCCTACCGACCCGCCGGCTGACATTCCCAACCACGGTCGGAGAGCGCGTGGACACAGCCCGACAGTTGGCGAGTTCCGGATGGGGCGCACAGGCGATCGGCCGCCACCTCGGCGTATCACGGTCAAGCGTCCACAACTACCTGCACGCCAACGCCTGCCCCGATTGCGGCGGTCCGGTAACCAATCCCCAGGCTCACCGTTGCTCGACGTGCACCACCCACGAGCCGGCGGTCGCCCGCATCTGGACCCGGGAAGCTGTCAGTGACGCGATCCGCGACTGGCACAGCGAGCAGGGACAACCTCCCAGCTACCGCGATTGGACCCCGTCCCGGAACAGTCCCGGCCGCTGGGAAGCCGACTATCCACGCTGGCCGAGTGCCGCCGTCGTCTGCGACCTGTACGGCGACCGCTCCGATCCATGGAACTCAGCGCTGACTCATGCAGGAACTCAGCTTCGGTTCCGACGCTGGAACGACGACCTACTCCGAGCCACCCTCGCCGAATTCTGGGTTCAAACCGGGCGACCACCCCAGCCGTTCGATCTCACCGCCGACCAGTGGAACGGTCCGCACCCCGCCACCCTCACGCGCCGCTACGGCAGCCTCGCCGACGCCTGGCGCAAGCTCGGACCCGCACCACCGGACGCCTGACTTCGGGCCATAGAGACCGCGGACCCCGGTTGACGGCGACGAGGGTCGCGTTGGCCACCGACCTTCAACACCTGCGGTCGTCACTGGTCCTCGGCGGGGTCGCTGACGGCGGCGTTGAGCGCTGTCGCGAATCCGCTCCAGCCGAGATAGGGCGCCAGGAGGATTGCAGCGACCGGATCCTCGCGTCGTAGCATCCAGACCTCGGCCGTCAGCGCACCGTCGAGCAGGGCGATGATCAGCAGCGAGGCGCGCTTGTCGCGGATGCCAAAGAACGCGAGTGGCCACGTCGCATTGAGCGCCAGCTGGGTGAGGTGCAGCGATTTGGTCGGCCGCGACGCGCTGGCGAAGAGCCGCCACCCCGCGGCCCCGGTCGCGACGTACAGCGCCGACCAGACGGGACCGAACGCCCCAGCCGGCGGCGCCCAGGACGGCTTGCGCAGGCGGCGGTAGGTCTGCGGTGCGCGTCGTGCTCCTAGTCCACCCAGGCCAGCGGCCGCGACCACCGGTCCCGCCGCGAACATCCATCGCCGTACGTCCATACCGTCATACCTACCCTGTTGAGCGATCTAGTGGGCCCGCCGCTAGCGGATGTGGGCTTGCCGGCGGCCTCGGGAATCTACGGGGCGAGGCGGAACGGCGGGTAGCGATCGGTGACGAGAACGTGCGCGTAGGCGATCACCCGGTTGGTCCAGCGGCCGACGCCGACGAGGAAGTCGAACATCCCGCGTGGGAAGCGGCCGGTGAGCAGGATCACGAACCAGGCCGCGACGACCACAAGCAAGGCGGCGATGTAGAGGAAGAACAGCACCACGTAATGCGGGATGGCCAGCAGCCACTTGACCAGCGGAAGCCAGCGGTTGAGGTCGTCGCGCGCGTCCGGGTAGGGAAAGTCCAGATGCACTGCCTGATGCTCGTCGGTGGAGGGATAGCGGTCGTCCATCAGCGCCAGGAAGACGCCCACCCGGGCCGAGAACCGCATCAGCTCGAGGTTCCAGTCAAACCACCAGCGCGGGTACTTCTGGCGAAACAAGATCATCAGCAGAGCGGGCAGCACGATCAGGCCGCCGGCCGCGGCGATCGTGAGGGCCCGGCCTCCACCGTAGCCGTAGGTGTAGCCGCCCTCGACGAGAGAGAGCACGATCCCGATCGGGATGACCACAATCAAGCGAAAGAACGTCGTCAGGCGGTTGAGCGGCCGGTCTGGGTAGTCGACCGAGTACTGGACGGGGTAGACGGCGGCCGGGTCCGGTGGCTGCGGCTGGTTCATGAGCTGCCTTTCTGTCGGTCCCTCTGGTGTACGGCGTACACTCTGATGACGGAGATCATAGGTGTACGCCGTACACTTGTCAAGCGAATGAGCCAACCGACAGACACCCCTCGCAAGCGGCTGAGCAGAGCTCGGGTGCTGGAAGCCGCCGTCGTGCTCGCCGACGAGATCGGGCTCGAGGCGTTCAGCATGCGCGGACTCGCGCAGGAGCTCGGGGTGGTGCCGATGGCGCTCTACAAGCACGTGGCGAACAAGGAGGAGCTCCTCGACGGCATGGTCGACATCGTCTTCAGCGAGATGGAGTCTCCTTCCGGCGGCGATGACTGGAGGTCGGCGCTGAGACGCCGGGCGATCTCGGCACGTGAGGCGCTCAAGCGCCACAGTTGGGCGATCGGTCTGATGGAGTCGCGCCACCCCGGACCGGCCAACCTGCGACACCACAACGCGACGATGGGCTGCCTGCGCGAGGCGGGCTTCGTCTTCGAGATCGCGGTCCACGCCTACTCCGTCCAGGACGCCTACATCTACGGCTTCGCCCTGCAGGAGAAAGACCTCGGATTCGTGACACCCGCAAGCGCCGGAGAAGCCGCGCAGAGAAGGGCGAAAAGGATCGGCGCGATCGACGGCTACCCCTATCTCGCCGAGGTCGTATCGAGGCTTCCCGAGTCCGGGTACGACAGCGCCGTCGAGTTCGTGTGGGGACTCGATCTCATCCTCGACGGCCTCGACAGGCTACGACAGGCGGCCTGACGATCGGCGCCTGGCGATGAGCTTGTTTACTCCGGTCTTCGTAGGTCGCGACGCAGTGAAGTCGCGCGGCTGGCGCCGGTTGCCTTGGCGGCCTCTTCGATCGCATTCCATCGGGATCGGCGCGATACCCGTGCTCTGCCTTGGGTGGGGATACTGTGAGGGTGTCTTCAGCGGGTCAAGCAGGGGATCAGGCGAACGTTGACATGTCAGGCGGCGACGGCCAAGGACGCGATCTCCGTGTTGCGGAGGAGGGCAATCGGGGTGGTGGCAATCGGGTGCCGGTGGTCGGCGACGCCGATCCGCTGCACGCGCCTGGTCGACCAGCGGCGGATGGGTCTGCTGCGGACGCCTCGCCCCTGACGGCGTCGCATGAGGCGCCAGTGATCCCGATGACTCGGGCGCGATTGCTGCTCGGGTCGGCGGTGATCGTCGTGGTTTTGATCGGCCTGTATCTCCTGATCCCGAAGCTGGCGGGCCTGAGGCAGACGTGGGGCCAACTTCGCCGCGGCGATCCCCTGTGGCTGGGGGCGGGTGCCGTGCTGGAATTGCTCTCGATCGCCGGCTACGCGACGCTATTTCGGACTGTGGTCGGTCGGGGGGTGCCCCGGATCGACTGGCGTGTGAGCCTGGAGATCCCGCTCGCCGGCATCGCCGCGATCCGCCTCGTGGCGGCGGCGGGGGCAGGCGGCGTGGCCGTCACGGCGTGGGCGCTGACCCGGGCCGGCATGTCCGCCCCGGTGATCGCGTGCCGACTCGTTGCCAGTCTCGTCGTGCAGTACTCGGTCTACCTTGGCGCGGTGGTCGTCTTTGGGCTGGGATTGTGGACCGGCCTGTTCGGAGGCGGCGGCTCGTTCGCGCTCACCATCGTTCCCGCGGCGTTTGCGGCGGTGCTGATGGCGGCGGTCTTCAGTCTGGCTCTGATGCCGCGTGACGTCGAGCAACGGCTCGGGCGCTACGCCACCCGCCCCGGAGCTCTCGGCTGGATCGCCAGGCATCTGGCGAAGGTGCCCGCCACGCTCGGGAGTGGAGTGCGCACTGCGATTGACCTGGCTCGGCAGAGGCGGATAGGGCTGTTGGGAGCCGTCGCCTACTGGGGGTTTGACATCGCTGTGCTCGGCGTGTGTTTTCATGCGTTCGGGACCGTCGTGCCGCTCGGTGTCCTCGTCGTCGGCTACTTCCTCGGGACGCTCGGAAGTCTGCTCCCTCTGCCCGGCGGAGTCGGCGGCGTCGAGGGCGGCATGATCGCGGCGTTCGTCGCGTTCGGGCTACCCGCGAGCAGCGCGCTCATCGCCGTTCTGGCGTACCGCGCGATCTCGTTCTGGCTGCCCACACTCCCCGGCATCGCCGGGTACGTGGCGCTTCGCTCGACGGTCCGCAAATGGCGGGCGGACGACGCCAGGAACCTCGCCGGCGCACAGCCCTCGAGCAGCGCGGTCACGCCCGGCGGCTGAGCCGAGTGCTGGAGCGCTCTCCAGACGCCATCGCTGCCGCTCCTCGACAACCCAGGTCACGCCCACGCGCCGTTATGAGAGCGGAGGGCAGGCTCCCTCCGCGGCGAAGCCTGGTCCAGCAGGAGGGCGACGATCGACGCGGCCTGGTCAACGGCGGGCTCGACCGACACGATCGCGTCGTTGTAAATGAACCCTTCGGTGACGCGGACGACCGCATAGGCGAGCGTGTCGGGGTCCGCGCGGGGACGGAAGTTCCCGGCCCGCTCCTCCTCCCGGTAGAGGTCGGCGAGTCTTGCCACCGTCCGGGCCTGCACGGGTCCGCCGCGGCCGGTCAGGATCCGCAGCGCGACGTGGGTCTCGTTCCGTAGGAACGCCTCGAGCGCGCGGGCTCCGACGAGCGCGTCGACATGCCGGCGGAAGACCGACAGCAGTCGCTCGGGACCCGACAGGTCGATCGTGTCACGCTTGGCCTGCTCAAAGATGGCATCGGAGAGTGAGAACGCGACATCGCCGAGCAGCTGCTCGCGAGAACCCGTCCAGCGGTACAGGGTGGCGCGAGAGATCCCGAGCTCGTTGGCCAGTGCTCGCATGTCGAGTCGATGTCCCTCCAGGTACGTGCGACGGGCCGCGCGGAAGGCGGCGGCCGGAGTGGCCGGGGTCCTGGCGTCCGGGCTGATCGCGGAGCGGTAGGCGAGTGAACCGACCCGGCTCAGTGGCGCATCCGAGGGCCGCAACGGCCCTCGGGCCCCGGCGGATGCAGGCGCCGCTGTGCTCATGGGCCGAGGATATATCGCCGAGGCGGGCCCGGCGATGCGTGGTCCGTGACACTTCCAGGATCTGTAGCATACGGCGCGGAGAGTTGCCGGGCGCCGCCGTAGCGGTGTCCAATCAACGACACGAGAGGGAGAGCGAATGACCACGGCGCCCGTGTCCGCGGCCGGTCCCAGCCCGTTTGAGCGACTGTGGAACCGGTCCTTGAACCGGTACCCGTCCAACCCGACCCGGTACATGAGCCTGGGGATCGTCGTCGCGACAACGATCGTTCTCTACTACCAGCTGTACCTCAGCGGCGGTGTGGCGACGAGCATCCTGCGCGACCTCCACATGTCGTTCACCTACTACGTGAACATCAGCGTCGTTGGCTACCTGCTCGGGGCCGCGGCCTCGCTGATCGCCGGACTCGCCGATCGCTACGGCCGCGCCAACATCGTCACGGTGGGACTAGGGGTCGTCGGGCTGCTGTGCCTGTTTGGCCTCCCGAACGCGCACACCAAGTTCGCGTTCGCGGCGATCTACGTCGCGATCGGGTTCGTCGAGGGAATCATCCTCGTTGCCACGCCGGCTCTCGTGCGCGACTTCTCTCCGCAGCTGGGACGC
Source organism: uncultured Solirubrobacteraceae bacterium (assembly GCA_963731395.1). GTDB lineage: Bacteria > Actinomycetota > Thermoleophilia > Solirubrobacterales > Solirubrobacteraceae > Palsa-465. The sequence continues at coordinate 307,288 of CAVSVH010000003.1, read as the reverse complement.
GCCTCCGCGATGGGCTTCTGGACACTGGGACCGGTGCTCGGCTCGCTCGTCGTAGCGGCTTTCGTGTCGAGCGCTGGGAACACGAGCTGGCAGGACCAGTACCGCACGAGCGGGATCATCGGGCTGGTGGTGTTCGCGGTCGCTCTGGTCGGCCTGCGAGAGCTGGCACCGCGGCTGCGAGACCAGCTGATGGTCTCCCGTAAGGACCGCGAGCTCATCGAGGCACGGGCGGCCGGGCTCGACATCGAGGAGAGCCTCAAGCACCCGTTCCGGCAGATGCTGCGTCCCGACATCCTGCTGTCGGCATTCGCGATCAGCGTGTTCCTGATCATCTACTACGTCGCCGTGGGCTTCTTCCCGGTGTTCTTCGAGACGGTGTTCGGCTACAGCCAATCGAAGGCGAACGGCCTGGGTAACTACTTCTGGGCGTTCGACGCCGCAGGACTGCTGATCGTCGGCGTCCTCTCTGACCGGCTGCGCGTGCGCAAGCCGTTCATGGTGTTTGGCGCCGTCTGCGCGATCGTGTTCACGACGATCTTCGCGCTGAAGGCGACCCACCCGCACACCTCGTACACAACGTTCAAGATCCTGCTCTCGTGCATCGCCGTCTCGCTGGCGCTGGCGTTCGCCCCGTGGATGGCGAGCTTCACCGAGACCGTGGAACGTCGCAACCCGGCGCTGATCGCCACCGGCCTGGCCGTATGGGGGCTGATGATCCGCGTCGTGATCGCGGTCAGCATCTTCTTCGTGCCAAAGATCGTCACCACGGCGACGACCCTCGTGCAGCAGGGGCCGGTCGTGAAGGCGGTGCTCGCCAGCCCGGTGCCCGTCGGCCACACCACGATCGGCGAGGCGGCCACCGCCGCCTCGGCCAACCCGGCCACGATCGCCGAGCTACAGGCGATCTCGACCCGGGACGCGGCGCTGTTGACGGCACTGAAGTCCCATCCGGCGGTCGCTGCGGCCCTGGCCAAAGGTCAGGCGGCAGGCGTCAAGCCTACGCCGAAGCAACTGGTCGCGATCAGGGCGGCGCTCGGCCCCCAGGCATTCGCACAGCTGATAAAGCCCCAGACCGCCAAAGACCTGGCGTTCCTCTCGACCACAGCTCCTCAGAAGCTCGGCGCGGCGAATTTCGCCGCGATCAGCAACCCGACGCCCGCCCTAACGGCGGCGCTGAAGACGCTTGCCACGGTCGGCCCCGGAGTGCAGAAGGCGGCCACTGACTCTCCCAAGCAGTGGCGTACATTCTTCTTCGTCGCCATCGGCGGCCAAGTCGTGTTCATCCCGCTCATCCTGCTCATGGCCGGCTTCTGGGATCCACGCCGCGCCAAGCGAGCCGAACAGGAGCATGAAGCCTGGGTGACCGAGGAGATGCGCAAGCTCGGCCGTTCCAGCTCGGCCGGTGTCGCCGCTGCATAGTCGACGGATCGTTTCGAGGTTCTCGGGCGTCTCGGTGCGGACGTCCGCGCCGAGGGCGTGGCGGGAAACGTGACCACCAGTCCCGTTAGCCGCCAAGCCTCGGGCCGGCTTGGGTCACCGATGGTGATCCCGTGGCGTCGTCATACTCCACGCCATGACCCCGAAGTCCGCCGGGAGCATCCCGGTCGGTTCCAGCGGAGGCGGCAATCTGGAGGAGGTGTTCCGTGCGGGCGGTGACGGTCGTTCCGGGAAGCTCCGGGTCGACGCGACTCGATGAGGTCGCCGAGCCGAGTCCCGAGCTCGGGTCGGTGCTCGTGGAGGCGTTGGCGGTGGGCGTGTGCGGGACCGATGTCGAGATCGCGACCGGACTGTACGGGTGGGCGCCTCCGGGCCGGGAGCGGCTGATCCTCGGGCACGAGTCGCTCGGCCGGGTGATCGATCCGGGTCCGAGCGGCTTTGCCGTCGGCGACCACGTGGTCGGGATCGTGCGCCGGCCGGACCCGGTGCCATGTCCGCAGTGTGCGGTGGGGGAGTGGGACATGTGCTCCAACGGCCGCTACACCGAGCGCGGGATCAAGCAGCTCGACGGTTTCATGGCCGATCGATGGCGGATCGAGCCCGACTACGCGGTGCGGGTCGACGAGAGCCTGGGCGTGCTCGGGGTCCTCCTGGAGCCGACGACTGTCGTGGCGAAGGCGTGGGAGCACATCGCGTCGATCGGCCGGCGAAGCTTCTGGGATCCGGGCACGGTGCTGGTCGTCGGGGCCGGGCCGATCGGGCTGCTCGCCGCGCTGATCGGGGTGCAGTTCGGACGCGAGGTCCACGTTCTCGACCGCGTCACCAGTGGTCGAAAGCCCGAGCTCGTGGAGGCCTTGGGCGCGACCTATCACGTCGGCGCGATCTCCGGGCTCGGGCTGAGCCCGGACGTCGTGGTCGAGTGCACCGGTGTCCCGCCGTTGATCCGCGACGCGGTCGAGGCGATCGCTCCGGGGGGGATCATCTGCCTGACCGGCGTCGGGGCGCCGTTCATGCCGCAGCGGAGGGAGACGTCATTCCCCACCGATGCCGTGCTCAAGAACCTGGTCGTGTTCGGCTCGGTGAACGCCAACCGCCGCCACTACGATCGCGCGGCGGAGGTGCTCGCCGCCGCGGACCGGCCATGGCTCGAGCAGCTCGTCACGCGGCGCGTCGGCGCCGAGGCATTCGATCAGGCCCTCGAGCGCGACCCTGACGACATCAAGGTCGTGATCGACTTCGCCGAGGCATAGGGAATGACCGCAGCGAGGATGCCGCCGCGTGCCGTGCCGTGCTCGGCGACCCCGGGCGTGCTCAGCGAGGGGCCGCGCTGGGATGCCGACCAGGAGGAACTGCTCTGGGTCGACATCGTCGGGTCGCGGCTGCACCGCGCGCGTCTCGGGGCCGATCGCCTCCTGGATGAGGTCGCGCCACTCCAGTTCGACCGCTTCGTTGGAGCGGCGGCACCCGCGCAGGGAGGCGGATACGTACTCGCCGCCGGCACCGGCTTCCTGCTCGCGAGCGCGGCGGGGGAGGTGCGCGAGCTGGCGCAGCCGGAGGCGGGGCGCAGCGACGTCCGGATGAACGACGGTGCCTGTGATCCCCAGGGTCGCTTCTGGGCCGGGACGATGGCCTTCGACGAGTCCCCCGGGGCCGGCGTCCTCTACCGGCTCGAGCTCGACGGGAGGTGCACGACCGTCCTGGAGGGACTGACGATCTCCAACGGGATCGGCTGGAGCCCTGACGGTGCCGAGATGTACCTGGCCGACAGCGGCACCCGAACCATCGACCGGTTCGACTTCGACGCGGTCACCGGTGACATCGATGGCCGCCGCACGATCGTGGCGATCACCGAACCGGGCATCGCGCCCGATGGGCTGACCGTCGACGAGCGCGGCAACATCTGGGTCGCGCTGTATGACGGCGCGGCGTTGCGGTGCTACAGCCCGGAGGGATCGCTGTTGGCCACGGTGCCGATACCGGTTGATCGCCCGACGTCGTGCGCGTTCGGTGGCCCCGGTTGGGAAACGCTGTTTGTCACGACCGCGCGCCACGGGCTCGACGCGTCAGCGCTTGCGCGACAACCGGATGCGGGCCGGGTGTTTCGCATCGACGGCCTCGGCGTCAGCGGGCCGCCGTGCGCCGTCTACCGCAGGCGCACAGGGCAGGCCGAGCGGTTCGCACCTGGGCCCGCGCCACCCGCTTGACCCGCAGCGCCGGGTCCCGGAAGCGACTGGTGACAGTTCGCGGTCAGCGCTTGCGGCTGCGCTTCGTCGGTGGCTGCCCGCCGACGTCGGCCAGAGCCGTGCGCAGCTGCACCGGATCGTGACCGGGATCGAGCAGCTCGGAGACCTCGAAGCCGGTTCGGGCGAGGTGGCTGGCGAGCAGCCCGGCGCTGAGGTCGCGGTCACCGGCCTTGCAGGCATCGAGGATCTCCCGGTGCCCGGCAGTCGCCCAGGCGCTCGGACCGTGGCCGATGTGCAAACGCCGGTAGCGCTCGGAGTGATCGAACAGCTGTCCGAGCAACTCGTTGACGCGTTGTCCGGCGGGGGCGGTCAGCGCCCGGTGAAAGGCACGGTGAGGGACAACCCAGCGGCGGTAGTCCTTGGCTTGGGCATAGTGCGCCATCTCGGCGACGTGCCCCTCCAGCCCGGCGAGATTCTCGGGTGTCATCAACGGGACCGACAGGCGTAGCGCCTCGGCCTCGAGCGTGATTCGCATCACGTAGAGCTGCTCGAGATCGGGGGCGGTCATCGTGGCCACGCGGACGCGGCGGTTGGGCTCGGAGTCGACCAACCCCTCGCCCTGGAGCATGCGCAGCGCCTCGCGAAGCGGCGTGCGACTGATACCCAGCTCCTCGGCCAGCGCCACCTGCGACATCACCGCACCCGGAGCAAGCTCTCCGTCGAGGATCGCTCCTCGGATGCGCTCGTAGACATCTTCGGTGTTCTGCCCGTTGACACTCATGCCCTGATGCTAATCCCTCATCCTCCGTAAAGTGCGCCTGTCGTGTCTCCCATCTCACACCTCACACGATCGTACGACCGCCGTCGATGTACAGAACCTGGCCGGTGATGAAGCCGGCGTGCGCCGAGCACAGGAACAGCACCGGCCCGGTTACCTCCTCCAGCTGACCGAAGCGGGCGGCCGGAATCAGGGTCACCAGAGCAGCTCGCTTCTCCGGGTTGGCCTCGAGGTACTCTCGGGTCAGCGCGGTGTCCATGTATCCCGGGGCCACCGCATTGGCGGTGACGCCATGCTCGGCGTACTCGTGGGCGATGACGCGCATCAGCTGGTTGATGGCGCCCTTGGACGCCGCGTAGGGCCCGTGGTGCTTGTGTCCGCTGCGACCTGCCACCGAGGAGAAGAACACGATCCGCCCCGATCCGGCGGCGCGCATGCCGATCGCGGCTTCGGTAGCAGTGTGAAAGGCGCTGCTCAGGTTGATCGAGATGATCCGGTCCCAGTCCTGGGTCCGGTAGTCCTCGATCGGCCGCCGGTCATTGATCCCCACGCAGTGGACGAACGCATCCAGACCGCCGAGCCGCTCCCGAGCCCCGCGGACCGCCGCTCGCGCCGCCTCGGGGTCGGCGAGATCCGCCGCCTCGCGGATCCCAACCCGAGGATCGAGCGACGCCAGGACCTCCTCGCTGCGGTCGGTGACGGCCACCTCGGCGCCGACGTTGAGAAACGCGTCGGTGAGCGCTGAGCCGATCGTTCCCGCGCCGCCGGCGACGAGGACTCGGCGGCCCTCCAGCCCAAGCCAGTCAGCCACTCGGCGGCGCGTCGCGGTGGGTCAGGACATTGAGGCTGACCGCCCCCTCGGAGACGGTCGCGGAGTGCGGCGTCCCACCCGGTAGCGTCGCCAGCTGACCGGCAGTCAGCCGCACCGGCTCTCCGGCGACGACGAAGTCGATCGCCCCACTCAGCACCGTCGTCACCTGGTCCTGAGGATGCTGGTGCTCCTCCCAGCTCGAGCCGGCGCCATAGCGATAAAGAATCGCGGTCAGCTGTGGGGTGTGGACGGTGGCGCCGAAGATCCCGGGACGGGCCTCGGTGAACTCCTGCTCGTCCCAGTCGATCTTGCGGGCGGGCTCCATGGCCGGCATTATTGCATACAGTTTTATGCCCCGTCCACAGAACCGGCGGTCCAGCTTCGCTCGAGCCCCCGGATCAGGGCCTGGACCGCCTCGTGCAACGGAGTCGGTGCGCCGCCGGCGACTCCGGCAGCGACGATGCCTCCGTTCAGGGTCTCGATCTCGGTCGGCCGGCGGGCGGTGACGTCCTGCAGCATGCTCGGGCGGTGCTGATGATTCTCGCGCGCCGCGGCGTCGATCAGCGCCTCGGGATCCTCCTCGAGCCCGATCCCCAATGCATCGGCGACCGCGCGACCCTCGGCGACGAGCTCACCGGCCAATCGGCGCGTCGGTGGAAAATCACAGAGCTCGCCGTGCGTCAGCCCGGTGAGCGCGCACAGCGGGTTGGTCGCCGAGTTGAACAGGAGCTTGGTCCACTGCGGCCCCCGGGCGTCCGCACGCACGATCGTCGTCAACCCGGCGGCGTTGAGCCGCTCGCCAAGCCAGTGCAGTTCGGCATCAGACGCCGGCGCCGGCTCGAACGGCCCGATCCACGTGGGCCCGACCGCGTCGACCTCGATCACCCCGGGCGCGGCAATCCGGCCCGCGGGCAGGGTCACGCCCCGCATGACGCGGGGGGCGTAGTGGGCGATCAGCTCCTCGTTGCCGATCCCATTCTGGACGCTGCACACCGCCGCGTCGGTGAACACCGGCTCGGTCGCCGCGCAGGCGGCCGCGGTGAAGGTGCCCTTGGTGGCGACGATGCCGATTGGGCAGGGCGGGATCTCGCTCGCGTCGGTGCGGGCATGAACCGTCGCCGTCATCGTCTGGGCGCCGATCAGGCGCAGGCCATTGCGGTTGATCGCGGCCACGTGCTCGGCGGCCACGTCGTACGCCCACACCTCGAGGTCGGCGAGCTGGGCCAGATGCGCCGCATAGAAGGCGCCGATCGCGCCGCAGCCGACGATGCAGATCCGCTCGGGCACGCTCAGCCGCCGTCGCGTGCCTCGGCGGCGATCTCGGCGCAGACCTCCGGCGGCGGACCGCCCACCCCGACCGCGGCCACCACGCCGCCATCGCCAACGATCGGAACCGCGCCAGGCAGCGCCAAGATCGTGAACGGGAGCACAGCGGCGAGCCGGTCGAGCATTCTCGGCGGGGCAAAGCGATCCGTCAGCTCGGCGCTCGGACAGGCAAACGCCGCCGCCGCCGCCGCCGTCGCCTGGGAGATCTCAGCGCCGGCGCTGGGGGCGCCCTCCATGGCGTCCTGCTGAATCGGGTCTCCACGCCGATCGACGACCGAGACGGCAACCCGCAGCTCGCGGCGGCGGGCCGCCGCAAGCGCGCGGTCGGCCATCCCCAGCGCCCACACGCGCTCGTCCTGCCGGCTCGCCGCGGGCGGCTCGGCCATGCCCAAGCCGGGATCTTCAGGCACGGGGCCGTATGCCGTCGTCCACCGCTCCACGTCATCTCCGTGCTGGCCCTCATAGGGGAGGCCGAGGGCATAGTGCACGAGCAGGTCCTCGCCGTTGGCAGGGCGGCCGTCGGCGATCAGCTTGCGCGGATCGGCGCCGGGATACGCGACGAACGGCCCGATCCCGGCGCCCGACGCGGCGATACCGGCGATCACCCACCCGTCCTCGGAGACCGGCATCCCGCCGGCGCCGGGGAACACCGCCTCTGGCGAGCAGGCGACGAACCCACTGACCATCGGGGGCGCCACCATCCCCATCCGCTGGAGATGGACGAGGCTGGGGATCTGCTGGGTGGCGGCGATCCATGCCTTGGAACGGGCGCGGGCCATCCCCCCGGCTCCGCCGTGGTCCATCCGAGATGCCGAAACGAGGGTGCCGCTGGCTCCGACGACGGCGATCGCGCCGCGCATCCCGATGTCCTCGGCCTTGTTGATCGCCCGCGTGATCAGGGCGCGAGCCCGTTCCAGCGACAGGTCCGGGGGATGGAGGGTGGCTGCCATGTCTATCCGGCGAGCACGATGTCGAGCTCGTCACACGCGGCGGAGAGGCGGTCGGCGTCGACCGGGGTGGGGGCTGCCGGAAAGATCCGCTGCTCGGAGACGACGCCGGCGAGCTCGTGCAACCGCTCCGGGCCGGCGGGGCCGTGCATGGTGAGAAACCGGGTCAGGTGCCCCTCGAGGGTACACGCATGCTCGACGCCGGCCGGCACGCTGAAGAAGTCGCCGCGGGTCAGCACGTGCTCCTCCCCGTCGGCTCGCAGCCGCAGCCGTCCCTCGAGGCAGAAGATGGCCTCATGGGTGTGCTCGTGAGCGTGCGCCGGGGTTCCCGTCGCGCGTGGTCCCTCGGTCACGGTGATCCCCAACGCCCCGTTGGACTCGGCGCCGGTGAGCACCTGAAAGCTCACCAGTCCGAACAGCTCGTGGCGGGGCCCCTCCCCCGCCCGCAGGAAGTAGGGCGTGGCCTCGCCCGGCAGTACGTCGTCGGCGCCGGTGTCCGCCTCGGTGTAGGGCGCGTCCATGACGTACTTCATCCCGAACTTGGCCTCCGCGGCGCCGAACTTGTCAAACGGGGGTGGTGAGGGGTCGACCTGCGGGTAGGCCGGTCCGGGATACGGCGTGCCCGTGAAATCGAAGAACCGGTCCCACCCCGCGGGGGCGATCGGACCGACGAACTGGCTGTAGTGACTCAGGAACTGGTAGGCATGCAGCGCGCCCGGCGGCACGCTGGCGACATCGCCGGGAGTCAGGACGCGACTGACGCCGTCCGCCCACACCTGGATCCGGCCGCGAACGCAGAAGAAATAGTCATGCTCGCGCTCGTGAAAGTGCATCGGGATCGGCCGGTCGGCGGGTCCGATCGCCGTCATCACGGACATCCGGTCAGCCGTCTCCTCGCTGCCCGCCAAGGTCACGCCGACCTGACCGAGGAGCAGGTGCGCGCGCCCGTCTCCGTCGGCGAGGTAGTACGGGACGGCGGACCCGGGCAATTCGCGGAGCGGAGCGGCCGATGCGGTGTGGTAGGTCATGCGCTCTCCTTCGAGGGGTTGTAAAATTGTATACAGGCGGCAGGTCTGCGCGCACTACGATGATACGATCTTGGTGTGACGAGCCGGTCTTCGCTCCCTTCCTCTCGCATCCACCACATTGGCTATGTCGTCGATGACCTGGCCGCCGCGGCGCCGCGCTTCGCGGCGACCTTCGGCGCGGGGCCGTTCTTCGCTATGAAGCACATCCCGTTCGACGAGGTCACCTACCGGGGAAAGGCTGCCACCTATGACCACTCGTCGGCGTTCGGCGCCTGGGGCCCGATGATCGTCGAGCTCACTCAGGTTCACGCCGCCGAGCCGCGGGGACTGCGCGAGCAGCTCAGGCCGCCCGGCGGCGGGGTCGGGCACGTCGCCTGGTTGGCCGATTCACTCGATCGCGAGACCGAACGCCTCCAATCGCTCGGGCTGGTCCCGTTCCATACCGGCCGCACCGGCCCCGCGTCGGCGGTGTGGTTCCAAGCCGCTGCGCCGCTCGGACACCCGATCGAGGTCCTCCAGCGTCGCGACGAGCTCCTCGGCTTCTATGACGTCATCCGGCGGGCGGCCGACAGCTGGGATGGATCCGAGCCCCTGCGGGTGGCTCCGGTGCCGCCGTCATGACCCTGCCGGAGGAGGTCGACGTCCTCATCGTCGGTTTCGGTGCGGCGGGCGCCGCAGCCGCGATCGCCGCCCACGACCAGGGGGCGAGCGCGATCATCGTGGAGAAGACGCCGGCAGGCGGCGGCAACTGCGTCCATTCCGGCGGCTTCCTGTTCGAGGTCGAGGGACCGGCCGCGGTCGACCATCTCGACGCGTTGTGTTTCGGAAAGACGGATCGGACGGTGCTGAGCGCGTTCGCTCAGGGCTCGGGCGAGCTCAGGCCGTGGCTTCAGTCGATGGGCGTCCCGATCGAGCCCGTCGACATCCGGGAGTTCGCGGGCCTCCTGCCCTCGTGGCCGCATTTTCCCGGCGCCGGACGTGTCACCTACAGCCGCTCCGTCGCGCAGCCGGCGGGACCTGGGCTGTGGACACCGCTCGCGGCCGGCGTCGCGCAGCGAAACATCCCGGTGGCCCTCGACACCCCCGCTGTCCGGCTGGTCCTCAGCGACGGCGCGGTCACCGGGGCCGTCGTCGGGAACGACGGCGCGACGCGGGCGATCCACGCTCGCGGCGGGGTGGTCCTCGCCTGCGGCGGCTTCGAGTACGACGCCGAGCTGCGGGACACCTACCTCCCGCTGCCGCTCGTCCCGGTCGGCCATCCCGGGAACACCGGCGATGCCCTCACGCTCGCCGCGGCCGCGGACGCCTCGCTATGGCACATGAGCGCGTTCTTCGGATGGCTGGCATTCGTGGCGCCCGGGTTTGCCTCGGGATTTCCGCTCGACGTCCATGCCCCGAGCTTTCTCTTCGTCGACGGCGACGGACGCCGCTTCGCCGACGAGACCGGCTGGGAGGTGCACGACAAGGTTCGCTCCCTGACCGCCTACCTCCCGCGCCGGCCCAATCGCCCCCGGCTGCCCGGGTTCATCGTGTTCGACGAGCGCGCCCGTCTGGCGGGCCCGCTCAACGGGATCGTCGGCACCCCCAACGACTACGTCTGGAGCGCCGACAACGCCGCCGAGATCCGGCGCGGGTGGATCAAGCGGGGCGACACGCCCGGCGAGCTCGCGGAGGTTACCGGCGTCGATCGCGCGACGTTCATCGAGACCATGGAGGACTACGGGCGCGCCTCCCGGGCCGGCGTCGACGACGCATTCGGCCGCTCCCCCGACACCCTGGTGGCGCTCGGCCGCCCGCTGTACGCGATCGAGTTCTGGCCGGGAGTCGCGACCGCGTCCGGTGGCCCGCGCCGCGACGAGCGGGCCCGCGTTCTGCGGCGCGGCGGCGGGGTGATCGGCGGCCTGTACGCCGCCGGTGCGGCGGGGTCGATCTGGGGGCATCTCACCGAGCACGGGGGCGGACTGGCCGACGCGTTCGTCTTCGGGCGGATTGCCGGCGCCGACGCCGCGCACCGGGCCCGACTGGCGGCGGCTGCCGCCTAGTGGGTCCCGCCCCGAACCCACCTCGGCCGGCGCGGCGCGCATCAGAGTCCCGAACCGATAGCATACAGAACTTTAACCTGCATGCAGATGGTCCATTCTGGCACACCGCCGAGCCCACCGTGCGCGGCGACAAGGGAGGATGAGATGAGACTGCTGGGCGTGTCCGCCGGTGCGGCGGACGGGAGTGCCGAGATCCTGCTCAAAGCCGCCCTGATGGAGGCGGAGGCGCTCGGTCACGAGGTCGCCCTCGTGCGGCTCGACGACCTGCGCATCCCCACGGGGCCGTTCGTCACCGACGAGCCCGACGACTGCCCGTGGTTCTGGGAGCAGGTGATGGCCAGCGACGGGGTCATCTACAGCGCCCCCATCTACTCGCGCACGATCCCCGGCAAGCTGCGGCTGCTCACTGACCGGGTGTTCGGGCCCAACGCCGACGTCGGGTTCATCCGCCTGCTCCTCGAGCGCGAGCAGGCGGGCGATCCCGTCGCGGTCCCGTTCACCCCTGACGAGCGGGCGTTGCGCGACCGCGTCGTCGGGTTCATCGCGGTGGGTGGCTCGCTGACTGACCAGTGGAAGACGCTCGCCCTGCCGATGATGCAGTCGCTGGCGTTCTCGATGCGTGACGGGGTCGTGGACCAGATCGTGCTCGATGGTGCGGGGACGCCGCAGTCGATCGTGCTCGATCCGGCGGCGCTGGACCGCGCGCGCTCTCTCGGGCGCAACGTCGCCCAGCAGCTGGGACGGCGCTTTGAGGATGTCGAGTACAGGGGCGAGCCGGGGCTGTGCCCGTTCTGTCATCTCAACGTCATCGATCTGCGAGGGCAGAGCGCAGAGTGCGCCAGCTGCGGCGCGCAAGGGACCGTGCACATCGACGACGGGCGCGTGTCGGTGGCCTTCGCGGCGTCCGGCCTGGCGAAGTCTGTGATCAGTCCCGACGAGAAGCGGGCGCACAGCGTTGAGATCCTTGAGACCGCTGCCCGCCATGCCGCCCGGGGCGCCGAGATCTTGGCCCTGGCGGAGCCCTTCGTCGCGTGGGAGCGGCGCGTGCACCCGAGCGAGGCAGCGGTTCAGAAGACGTGAATGCGTTCGGGCTCCCACGGCTGGCGGGAGATCAGGGGATCAGCACCTCGGCATGCCCGGTGTCGGCGACGCCAGCCATCGCGCGCGTGTGGTCATGGGGCGCCGGCGGTCACCGCGACATCCTCCGGATAGCGTTCGTGCCACGCGATCACCGGGTTGCGGAGGGTTCCGACCCCCTCGATCTCCGCCTCGACGACGTCCCCGGGGCGGAGGTACAGCGAGGTGGGATCCGCGCTGAATCCGGCGACGCCGGAGACGGTGCCGGTGGAGATGATGTCTCCGGGGCTGAAGCCCATCGCCGAGTAGTGGCTGATGATCTCGGAAATGGTCACGGACATGCGGCTCGTGTGCGACGTCTGGCGAGACTCGCCGTTGACGCGCAACTCCATGGCCAGGTCGTGGGGGTCGGGGATCTCGTCGGCGGTGACGATCCACGGGCCGATGGGAACGAAGGTGTCAATGCTCTTCGACAGGCAGAAGACGCCGGATTTCATCTCCTCGCGCTGGATGTCGCGGGCGGTGATGTCGTTGAACACGATGTAACCCGCGATGTAGTCGCTCGCCTCCTCGGGTGAGAAGAACTTCCCGCTCTTGCCGATGACGACCGCGAGCTCCAGCTCGTAGTCGAGCTCGTTGGTCATCGTCTCCGGGTAGACGATCGCGTCGTCAGGGCCGATGATCGCGTCGACGTTCTGAAAGAACACGATCCAGGGCAGGACCGGATGAGACCAGTTGACGCGCGTGGACTCCTCGTGGTGCTCGCGGAAGTTGCCTGCGGTGTGGAAGAACTTCTTGGGCACGATCGGCGCGCGAAGCCTGACATCGTTGAGCGGCCGTTGGTCGCCGGTCTCCGGCACCTCGCCGCCGAGCTCGAAATAGCGGCGCATGTCGGGCACGTCGAGCTCGAGCACCGCGTCCTGCACGACTTTGCCGACACGCCCGTCGTCGTATGTCACAAGCTTCATGACCACCTCTCGCTTTCGAGGCTCAGCACACCGCCCGCTGCCTCAACGCATATTTGTCCAGAGACGCGTATTCTAGACAGATGCCACGAGTGTATGCAGGTTTGCGCTGGGCTGCTCCGCACCGAAGGCGGTCGTGATGCGATTTGCGTCGGCCTGGCGCGACGGGATCCCGAGTGCCGTGGCCATCGAGGGCGACACAGCGATCCCCCTGGCGGATGTTGGGCAGCTCGGGGCATCGACCCCCAGTTCCGTGCTGCGGGATGCCCCGCTCGATCGTGACGCCGCTGTCGCCCTCACCGACGTGACGCTTCGTCCGGTCGTTCCGCGCCCGGGAAAGATCATCTGCGTCGGCCTCAACTACCACGCGCATGTCGAGGAGACGCGGCGCGAGCTGCCCGAGTATCCGGTGCTGTTCACCAAGTTCGCGACGTCGCTGACCGGGCCGTTTGATCCGGTTCGGTGTCCGCCGGAGAGCGCCGCGATCGACTACGAGGGGGAGCTGGCGGTGATCATCGGCGCGCCGGCGCGCCGTATCCCGCGCGCCGCGGCGCTCGATGTCGTCGCCGGCTACAGCGTCGCCAACGACGTCACGATGCGCGACTACCAGTACAAGACCCATCAGTGGCTGCAGGGGAAGGCCTGGGACGCGTCGACGCCACTGGGTCCATTCCTGGTGACCGCCAACGAGGTCCCGGATCCCGGCGCCCTCACCCTGAGAACGTTGGTCAACGGCGAACCGGTCCAGGAATCCTCCACCGAGTTGTTGATCTTCGACGTCCCCACTCTGGTCAGCGTGATCTCCGAGTTCGCCACGCTCGAGCCCGGCGACGTGATCCTCACCGGGACTCCAGGCGGCGTCGGGTTCCGGCGGGAACCCCAGCTGCTGCTCGGCGACGGTGATGTGGTGGCGGTCGAGATCGACGGCGTTGGACGCATCGAGAACCGCTTCGTCGCCGAACCCGGCGGAGACGCATCGTCCACGTCGCCGGCGCGTCGCGCGTCGTGACCGCGTGTTCCTCCGGGTTCGTCTTACCGTCGTGAGCCGTCAGGAGCCGATCGTGGCCACCGCCTCCGGAATGAGCTTCACCGGCCCGATCAGGCCCGACGGCGCCGAGGTGAGCGGTGTCGGGCCGGTCGCGTAGGCCGGATTATCACTTCGCGCCAGCGCCACCATCTGATCGAGCAGGGTGGTGTCGAGCCGGACGGTGATCTGGTTGGCGCCGGAGTGGAGAAGCCCGGTGACCGACCGGCGCACATCGGAGGTCGTCTGGCTGGTCACCCGCTTGCCGTTGATCGCGAGCCGCATTGCGCCCTCAACGTCGCCCACGGAGATGAGTACCTGGCGGTGTGAGCGCAGCCAGCTCGGCGGGACGTTCACCTTCGCGGTGTAGATCGCGCTGCCCACGGCCGTCTCCAGTCCGGGGATCGTCCGCCAGTCGCGCAGACGGTTCAGAGTGAGCGCGTGCGATGTCGTCCCGGTCGGTGAGATGGCCTCGACGCTCAGCGCCCAGCTCCTCACGTTGAGGGCAGCCGGCACCCGGCCGAGATGGACGGTGAGCCGGCGCCCGTTGCTGAGCGTCGCTGATCGCGTGCCGCCCCGGGCGTCAGCGAGGACGAGCTTCCTGCCGGTGCCGTAGGAGACCTGCTGGGCGCTGCTCGCCACCACGTGCACGTGAGTCGGCCGGCTGAACACGAGCGCCGTGGTCGCGTACGGCGCCAGGGTGACAGGCACGTCGGTGCGCCCACCGTGCCCGGCGTAGCGTGCGAGCACCGACGTCGTGCCGTTCCACAGATCAAGCTGCGAGGGCTGCCCGACCGCCGCGAAGCTGCCGATGGCCGAGATCGGCGACGGGGTGGGGTTGTAGATCCACCAGATCTCCCGTCCCCGGGCGTGGCGGTGGACCGTCATCAGCGCCCCCGAGCCCGGGAATCGCGCCGCTGGGCTGACGCCGAGCCGGGCCAGAGCGGTTGGCGCGGCCGCCTCCGTGCCGACGTGCGCCACGTCGGAGAGGCGCACGAGGGCCTTCATCGCCCGACGCACCGCTGCGTCATCGGCTGGCGCCCGGAGGAGGCCGGGGCTGGCCGATGGCAGGTGTCCGACGACGACGACGTGGAGTCCGGCCTTTGCCATGCGCAGGATCGCCTGCGCGGTGTCGGCGGGGATGGTCGACTGGTTGTTGACGACGAGGGCCCGGTAATCGGGCCCGTTCCCGAACAGGCGTCCCTTGACCGCGCCGGCCTCGCGCATGGTCAGCGACACCGGATCGACGAACTCGTAGGTGTAGCCCCCCGCGCCGAGTTTGGGGTTGGCCCAGATCGGACTCGAGTCATGCGGCGAGGACAGTCCGTTGTCGTTGTAGATCGCCACGTCCATGCGGGGAGACCCCTGCTCGACCACCTCGGTGGTCCGGGCCAGGTAGGTGTCAAACGGCCGCCAGTCTCGCCACTGCGGCCAGTTGGTGCTCCAGTTCTCGCCCAGCCCGATCGCCGCCGTTCCGGGCGGAGGAGTCGGCCATCGCTGGGTAGCCGGCCCGATGAAGCCGGCCAGGTATGGCTGGGTCACGCCTCCGGAGACGGCCTGATTGACCTCGTTGGCGTACTGGAGGGGCTGCTTGCGATAGATGGCGAAGTCGTCGCCCCACTCGAGCGTGACGCGATCGTGGTGGGCGATGTGCGCCCCGGCGGCCGTCTCGCGGATAGCGTCGATGCGATAGCGCCACCGCGGCGTGCCGTACTGGGGCAACGTGTTGACGAAGGGCTTGGGCCAGCCGAGGTCGAACGTTTCCGTCTCGGGGATGTCGACCGCCTCGGCTGCCCGGGTCACGTTGAGCCCGAGGTAGTTGTAGGCCACCTGCACCCGGGTCTTCAGGCCGAGCGCATGGGCCCTCGCCGTGAGTGTCTTCAGGTAGCGGTCGACGTAGAGATCGGTGAGAGTCCGGTCGTAGTCGTAGCGAACCCGCGCGCCGACGCCGCCGGTGAAGTCAAACGCGGGCCGAGGGTCCACGGTCCCCGACCGTCCGCGCACCGTATCACGAGAGTATGCAGATTGCCGAACCGGACACAGTTTGCGGCGGCACCACACGTGTTTACGGCGCGGCGCCGCCGCCTGTCAGGAGGGCGCGCCGGCCAGCCCTATCGCCCGCAGCCAGATCCGGTACAGCTGTGCTTCGAGGGCGGCGAGGTCTTCTCGAGCCGTCACGGATCTCAGCGCGTGTTGAAGGTTGCGTTCGTTCATGAGCGCGAGGGCGAGGACCAGGGCTTCGGCGTCCTGCTGATTGCGTGCCTCGGGAACCGTCCCGTGCTCCATGACGAGCTCGACGCTCATCCGATTGACCTCGGCGATCGCCGACATGGTCTGGTCATAGATCGCCGGCACGGTGGCGGCAAGTTCCAGCGCCATCCTCATGACCGCGCGATGGCTCCACCACGCGTCGGCCGCGCCGGCGATGGCAACGCGCAGGCGTGTCGAGGGCGTTCCCGACAGCGCCGCCAGAGCGCTCTCGAGCTGGCTGGTGATGTCCCGCAACGACGCGTCGACGAGCGTGGTCAGAAGCGCCTGCTTGGACGCGAAGTAGAAGTAGAACGTCGGCCGCGTCAGGTCAGCGGCGGCGGCGAGTTCGGCGACCGACGCCTGCTGGAACCGTCCTGCGTTTACGAGTCGTTCGGCTTCTACGAGCAGCCGCTGTTCGCGGCGATCTCCTTTTGAGGGTGGTCTGTCCGCCAGGGCTCGTTGCGCCCTGCGCGGCAACGATGTCGCCATGCGGTCATGTTACGAGACTTGACAGACGTCGAACTTTCATCAACACGCGTTGACTTTGCGGTCATGGTGGGCCATGATCGGGCCATGAACTCACCCACCGCCGCGCCCGGATGCCCACATCTCATCGGTTATGACCCGCTCGCCGCCCGCGAGCTCGCCGACCCTTACCCAACCTGGGCTCTGGCGCGCGAGCACGCGCCGGTGTTCCATTCCGCCGCGAGCGGTCTGTGGTTCATCACCCGCTATGACGACGTCGCCGAAGCGATCCGAGACACGACGACGTTCTCATCCGCGTTTGGCGGGAGCACGCTGATCGACGCTCTGGCTGAGGAGCGCAGGGAAGACCTTGAGGCCGCCACTGCTCGTGGCTACCCCGACGACACCCGCTTCCTGATCACCACCGACTCCCCGGCGCACAATCCGCGCCGCAAGCTGGCTCAGCAGGCGTTCACGCCCAGCAGCGTGGCTCGGTTGGAGCCCGCGATCTCCCGCTTCGCCCACGAGCTGTGCGACACCTGCCAGATGGCCGGCGAGTTCGAGGTGATGGGCGATTTTGCCTATGGGCTCACCGCACGGGTGATCGCGGCCATCCTAGGGCTCGGCGACGAGCTGGCCGGTCGACTCCGCCAGGTTGCCGAGGATCTCCTGGTCATCAATGCCCCGCCCCACGGGACTCTGTCGGCCACGCAAGCCGACGACGTACTCGCCCGCGCGACCCGGATCAGCGCGATGCACGGGGATGTGCACGACGTTCTCCGTCAACGCCGCCGGTCGCCTCGCGACGACGTGTTGTCCGGCTTGGCGGCGGCTCGGCTTCAGAACGACGTCGCGCTCGACGACGAAGACATCCTCGCGCTGGTCGCCGAGATGATCCTCGCCGGCACCGACACCACCGCCAACCTCATCGCGCAGGCCGTCTTGTTCGCCTCGCCCGACCGAGAGCTCTGGCAGGAGATCGGCCGCGACCGATCCACCGCCGCGGCCGTCGTCGAGGAAGCTCTCCGGCGGCGCGGATCCTCGAAGGGCCTGTTCCGGGTCACGACCCGCGACGTCGCAGTGGCCGGAGTCCAGATCCCTGCAGGCGCGCTGGTCCACCTTCTCTATGGATCGGCCAACCATGACGAGACCCGGTTCCCGGACCCCCGCGCGTTTGTCCTGCGCCGGTCCGGGATCGACCGCCATCTCGCCTTCGGGCGAGGTACCCATTTCTGCCTCGGCGCCCCCTTGGCGCGGGTCGAGTCACGCATCGCACTAGAGCACCTCAGCACCAGGTTCCCCGATCTCGAGGTCGCCCCCGACGCGGAGCTGCACTACCTCCCGACGATCACCACCCACACCCTCGCCGCGCTGCCGGTGCGCGCCACCGGCTTCGGTGCCGCCGCCCCGACCAGCGCCCGATGACGAACCCGGTCAGACTCCGCGCTCAGGTCGTTGGCTTCGCCACCAGCAACCGGAAGTGGTTGTGCATGACGTAGGACCCGTCCGCCTGACGAAACGGCGCCAGTCCGTCGGTCACCGCCGCGCGCACGCGCTCCTCGCCGGCGAGCGCGATCGCCCGGGCGCCGCCGGCGGACCCGAGCAGGCCGCGCAGGGCGCGGTCCAAGTCGGGGTAACGCCAGTCGCCGGCCCGCTCGCGGTCAAGCCCGACCGTCAGCCCCGCCTTGCCCAAGGCCGCCTCCAGCGCGCCCGGCGCCGACAGGGCGTAGGGGGCGTGATCCTCCTGGCGATCGGCCGGGATGAGCGCCTCCATGGCGTGGTGAAGCGCCGTGGACTCGCAGCGCTCGGGGGCGGCGAACTGCGCCAGCGCGAGCCGGCCTTCGGGCCTGAGCACGCGCCGGACCTCGGCGAGCGCCGCCGCCGGATCAAAGGCGAACTGCAGCGCGTTGATGGCCAGCACGACGTGGAAGGCCCCGTCGCCGAACGGCAGCTCGTCGAGCCCGCCCTCGCGCAGGTCGGCGTCGGGCACGCGCCGGCGGGCGACGCCAAGAAGCGCGGGGGCGATGTCGATCCCGCTCACCCGGGCCCCGCGCTCGGCGGCCATCGACAACGCCAGCCCGGAGCCGCAGCCGAGATCGAGCAGCTCGGTGCCCGCCCTCACCCTTGAAGCGTCGAGTGCGTCGCCAAACAGGCCGGCGTTCTGAGGCTCGGCGAGCTGGGCCCAGTCCGCGGGCCGGCGGCCCCACAGCTCGCGCTGGGTCGCCTCCCAGCGGGCGCGGGGTGTCGCGTGTTCGACGGTCACGGGCCGACCTCATCGACGACGGGGCGGATGTTCTGATTGAGGCGGAAGACGTTGTCGGGGTCGTAGCGGCCCTTCACGCGGGCCAGGCGCTCCAGCGTGGCGCCGTAGGCGGAGCCGGCCGGATCGCTCTCGTCGTCATCCATGAAGTTCGAGTAGGCGCCGTCGGCGAGGAAGGGGCGCAGAGCGGCGTAGGTGTCGCGCACCCACGCGACCTCGAGCTCGGTGTGATCCGGGTCGGCCCACTGGCCAGGGACATTGATGAGCCACCGGGCATCGCGGTGCGGGAAGGCGGTGTCCTGCGCGGGTACCCGGCGGATGGCGCCGCCCATCGAGAGGACCTCGATCACCGACAGCGGCGACTGGACCCGGGCGCCGCGATCGACGAGCGCCGCGATGAAATCGTCGGTCAGCTCGGCGGCGAACCCCGCCTTGACGTAGGCGTGCAGCGTCCCAGGCGCCAGCAGCGCGTCGGTCACCTGCTGGATGGCGAGGTAGGGGACGTCGGCCAGCTCGCCGGCCGGGGCGTCGAGCCCGCGCGCGATCTCGCCCAGCAGCGCGCGTCCGGCCTCGCGCTCGCCTGACCACTCGATGAGCGACATGATCCCGCGCGTCCCCGCGAGCTCTTTCGGCATCCACGACGCGAAGTCCGGTCCGCGACGCAGGAAGCTCGTCCACAGCAGGGCGTCGGGGGTGGAGGGGTCGCGCATCATCCGCTCGCCCATGGCGAGCACCTCCCGCGCGCGCTCCAGCGGATGGAAGGTGGCGAGGATCGGCAGCTCGCTCAGCTCGTGGGCGCGGAAGACGAACTCGGTCACCACCCCGAAATTGCCCCCGCCGCCGCGCAGCGCCCAGAAGAGATCGGGATGAGCACTCTCGTCGGCTCGGACCACGGCGCCGTCGGCGAGCACCACCTCCGCCTCGAGCAGCGAGTCGATGGTCAGCCCGAAGCGGCGCATCAGCCGACCCACGCCTCCCCCGAGGGTGAGGCCGCCGACGCCGGTGTGCGAGACCACCCCGGCGGGGACGACGAGACCGTGGGCCTGCACCCCGCGGTCGACGTCGCCGAGCAGAGCGCCGCCGCCGACCCGCACCCGTCGGGCCCCGGCGTCGACCTCGACGTGGTGCAGCGAGCGCAGATCGAGCACGAGCCCGCCGTCGACGCTGGAGTGTCCGGGGAGCGAGTGTCCGCCGCCGCGCACGGCGATGGTCAGCCCCTGCGCTCGCGCGTAGGCGATGGCCGCGGCGACGTCGGCGGGCGACCGGCAGCGCGCCACCGCCATCGGCCGGCGATCGTGCATGACGTTCCAGACGGCGCGCGCCTCGTCGTAGCCGGGGTCGTCCAGGCCGAGGATCGGGCCGGTGAAGCCCGGAATCTCGATCGTCTGATCGATGCTCATGCGAGCGATCCGGTGTCGGGCGTCGCATAGTCGTGCCAGCTGCGCGGAAACACCGTGCCCCATCCGATCCCGCGACCGCGCTCGGCGGCCGTCCAGGTGCGTGTCTCGGGGTCGGGATCGAGGACGAGGTCGGCTCCCGTGGTCACCTCGATGCGGTTGCCGCCCGGCTCGAAGCCGTAGAGGAAGAAGCTGCGCCCGATGGTGTGCTGGGCGGGCGCGACCTCGATCGGCACGCCCTGGTCGACGAAGATGTCGGCCGCGCGCAGGACCTCCTCGCGCGTGTCCACCCAGAACGCGAGGTGGTGCAGGCGCCCGTGGGCGCCCGCGCGGTCGCGCCCGTAGACGAGCTCGAGCGGCCGGGGGCCGAGTGACAGCCAGGCGCCGCTCATCGAGCCGTCGTCTTCGCGCACCTCGTCCAGCAACGAGAAGCCAAGCCACCGCCAGGCGAAGGTGGCCGCCCCAGCCACGTCGGCGGCGACGAGGTTGACGTGGTCCAGCCGGCGGGTCTCGACGCCGGGGCCACCGCGCCGGCCGAGGCGATCACGCGCCAGGGGAGGATCGCCGGCGGGCGGACGGTAGCGCTCGGTCTCCCAGTAGAGCTCGAGCTCGTGTCCGTCGGGATCCCGGAAGCGAAAGGCCGCACCGTGGCCGTGGTCGCCCTCGATCCACCCCCCCTCGACGCCGGCCGCGCGCAGCTCGTCGACGCGTCGCTGGAGCGCCTGCGCGCTGCGCGTGCGCAGGCCGAGATGCCCGATGCCCGCCGTTTGCGCCGCGGTGAGCTTGAGCGCGCAACGCTCATAGTCGGACTCGCTGCGCAGGTAGACGCTGTTGCCGGCGCGGTCGACCTCGCGCAGCCCGAGGACCTCGGTGAAGCAGCGCAGGCTCTCCGCGGGTCGGGGGGTGAGCAGTTCGGCGTGGCCGATGTGAGCCACGTCCGGCGCGGTCGGCGAGCGACCCTGAGCGGCAACGGCGGTGTGGACTTCCGCGTTCAAGGTGAATACACTCTACCGTTATGCATTCATACTCGCCACTCCGTTTCGTGCGATGACCGCGGAGCTCGTGAGGACCGTTCATGGCGAGGTGCGGGGGGCGCGCGCCGGCAACGGCGTGCTCGCATGGCGGGGAATCCCGTTCGCCGCCGCGACCGCCGGCGCGCGCCGGTGGGCGCCGCCGGTCCAGCCGGCGTCCTGGCGCGGCGAGCGCGACGCCCGGCGCGCCGGGCCGGTCTGCCCCCAGCCCGCTCGCCCCTTCTCCGAGTGGGCCCACGGGGCGCTCGCTCAGACCGGCGAGGACTGCCTGAGCGCCAACGTGTGGGCACCGGGCGCCGACGGCTCCCGCCCGGTGCTCGTGTTCATCCACGGCGGCGGGTGGGCGCTGGGGTGGGGCAGCAACCCCCTGCTCGACGGAACCTACCTGGCGCAGGCGCTCGACGCGGTGGTGGTGACGATGAACTACCGGCTGGGCTCACTGGGTTGGCTGTGGCATCCCGATCTCGCCGCCGCGCCGAGCGCGCCGCCCGGCAATTGGGGCCTGCTCGACCAGCTGGCGGCGCTGCGCTGGGTGGCCGAGAACATCGCGGCCTTCGGCGGAGACCCGGCCCGCGTCACGTTGGCGGGAGAGTCCGCCGGTGCCGGCAGCGCCCTGCATCTCCTCGCCCATCCCGAGGCCGAGGGTCTGTTCGGCCGGCTGATCGCCCAGTCTCCGCCGCTGCACGAGCTCGTCATCGACCCCGAGCGGGGGCGCGCCTGGAGCGAGGCGCTCATCGCCCGGCTGGCCGGGGGCCAGAGCGTGCGCGACGGCGCCGATCGGGCTCGGGCGATGCCCGCCCAGGCGATCGTCGACGCCCAGGAGGACCTGCTCGGCGACCCGGCCTTCCGGGGCACTCGGGGCGGCGCGATGCCGATCCTCGACTCCCGCACCCTCCCCGTCGATCCCGCTCGCGCGCCCGGTGCGCGACCGGAGGTCCCGGTGCTCATCGGCACCAACGCCGATGAGGGCACGTTCTTCTTCCGGGCGGCGGGACGCCGGCCCGACCCCGACGACGAGCGCCTGACCCAGATGGTCGCCCACGTCACCCACGCCTCCGACCCGGAGAAGCTGATCGAGCAAGCGCGGGCGCAGGGCCACGGTGACAACAACGCAGCGCTGTGCGCCATCGTCACCGAGGCGTGGTTCGCCGGGCCGGTACGGCGCTGGAGCGCCGAGCGCGCCGCCGCCGGAGCGACCGTGCACCGCTACCGCATCGACCAGCCGTCGGCCGAGGACGATCTCGGCGCGACGCACTCGTTGAGCGTGCCGCTGCTCTTCGCCAGCTGGCGGGACGGCGGCGTGCCCGCGCGGCTGGCGGGAGATGGGCCGGATACCGCCGCGGTCTCGGCGGCGCTGGCGGCCGACTGGGGTCGCTTCGTCCATGGCGAGGAGTCCGCCTGGCCCGCGATCGGAGGCGGCGCCGAGTCGCTGGCCGTCTACGGCGGTCCCGGCGGCCCGCGTCGCGTCGCCGCCGCGCCCGCCGCTTCGCTCGCTCGCACGTGAGCGACGGGCGGCTGATCGCCGTCGAGGAGCACTTCGTCGTCGACGAGCTGCTCGCCGCTGGGCTGCGCTACCTTGCCGGCCCGGCCGGGGAGCACAGCGGCTGGCGCGAGGCGGGAGCCGCTCTTGAGGATGAGGATCGCGAGCGCCGGGGCCGGCTCGCCCTTGATCTCGGGGAGGGCCGCCTCCAGGCGATGGACGTCGCCGGAATCGACCTCGCGCTGCTCTCGCTCTCGACCGTGGCCAACCTGCAGATGCTCGAGCCCGCCGAGGCCACCGCGCTGGCCCGCGTCGCCAACGACCGCCTCGCCGACGCCGTCAACGCCCACCCCGACCGCTTCGCCGGACTGGCGTGCGTCGCTCCGCAGGATCCCGCCGCCGCCGCCGCCGAGATCGAGCGGGCGACCACCGTGCTGCCCCTCAGAGGCGTGATCATCAACTCCCACGCCCGCGGCGAATACCTCGACGCGCCGCGCTACGCGCCCATCTTCGCCGCCGCCGAGGCCTGTGCTGCCCCCATCTACCTGCATCCCTCGCTGCTGCCGGCGGGCGCGGTCTCCCCGTATCTGGAGTACGGGCTGATGGC
This sequence comes from uncultured Solirubrobacteraceae bacterium, assembly GCA_963731395.1. Taxonomy (GTDB): domain Bacteria; phylum Actinomycetota; class Thermoleophilia; order Solirubrobacterales; family Solirubrobacteraceae; genus Palsa-465. Next base: position 284,180 of record CAVSVH010000003.1, on the reverse strand, counting down.
GGCCATGTGGGGCTACGCCGCTGACGCCAGCCTGCACGCGCTGCGCATCATCCTCGCCGGTACATTTGACCGCTTCCCGCGCCTGCGGATGGTGCTCGGACACCTCGGCGAGCACATCCCCTTCTCGCTCTCGCGCCTGGATGCCCACCACGCGCAGACGCGCGCCAGGACGACCCCTCGGCTGCAGCGTCGTCCCTCCGAGTACGTGCGCGAGCATCTCCTCGTCTCCACGAGCGGGATGAACCACGCGCCCGCCTCGATCCGCTTCTGCCTCGAGCAGCTGGGGGCCGACCGGGTGATGTTCGCCGCCGACTATCCCTTCGAGGACATCGACGAGGAGGTCGCCGCCTTTGCGCGCGCGCCGCTCGCGCCGAGCGACCGTGCAGCGGTCAGCCACGGCAACGCCGAGCGCGTCTTCGGGCTCTAGCCTCGTCTAAGCCGAGGGCGGCGGCGAGGCTCGGCGGGGTCAGCGGCTCGCCTCGCCGTGTCACATCACGCCCCCCGATGTCAGGTAGCTGAGGAACCGGCCTTCGGGATCGTGCTGCGCGCGCAGTGCCTCCAGCCGCTCGGCGTTCTCGTCAGACAGAAAGCGCGCCGGACGGGCCACGAGGTTCTCGTCGGCGAGCTGGATCCCGCGCGAGAAGGGCTCGAGCTTGCGCATCTGCTCCGCCGGCCACGCGATCATCTCCGCGTCGTGAGCCGCCTCGGTCCAGCCGGCGAAGGCCGCGAGGTAGAGCGTGCCCTGCACCGAGATGGCGGCGTCGGGCAGCTCCTGCTCCCGCCAGGCGTACCAGAAGACGTGCGAGGCCGGCGAGGGGATGGAGTCATACAGCTCGGCCACAGCGGGCACCAGCGCTTCGGGACCGGCGTTCGTCCACATCCCGTCGGCCGCCCAGCGAAAGCCCTCGGGCTCGACCGAGTCAGGACCGTCGTAGAGCTCGACGAACGAGCGCGCTTGGGCGGCCATCGCCACGTGGGCCCGATCGCGGACCGGACATCCGTCCAGCAGGGCCAGCGCCTGCTGCGCCTCCTCGTCGGAGCCGGCCATCACCGAGCACATGATCACGAGCGCGGCCGGCCCTTGCACCACCTCTCCGAGGGGGCCGCGCGGCGTCGTCGCCATGATCGCGAACTCCAACGTGTCGGGAAAGCTCGGCTCGGCCTGTAGCGCCCAGGTGAGAACCTCGTCGCGCAGCTCCATGGGGTAGACGTGGTGGGCCTCCCAGATCGCCTCGGGGCGCGGGTGGCAGCGCAGGTGAAAGCGGGTGACGACGCCGAAGTAGCCGGCGCCGGAGCCGCGGGCCGCCCACAGCCAGTCGGCGTTCTCGCCGGCGTCGGCGTGGATGAGCTCGCCGTCGGCGGTGACGACGTCGACACCGACGACGCTCAGGCAGGCCGGGCCGATGACCCGCGACAGCCAGCCCCAGCCGCCTTGGAGCAGAAAGCCCCCGAGGCCGACCGTGGGACAGTGGCCGGACGGGAAGAACAGGCCGTGGTCGGCGAGCAGGCCGTTGAGCTCTCGCCCGCGCACGCCCGGCTCGACGGTCGCCACCCGCGTCTCGGGATCGAACTCGATGCGCGTCATCCGCGAGAGATCGATCAGGAGGGAGCCGTCGCGCAGGCTCGACGCCGTCCAGCTGTGGCCGCCCGAACGCGCCTTGACCTTCAGGTCGTGCTCGCGTGCATAGCGCACCGCCTGCGCGACGTCGTCGCTGTCCTGGGCGAGGACGATCGCCTGCGGGTAACGCTCGGGCTTGCGCCCGTTCCACACCGCCGCCTGGCGAGCCCCCTCGTAGCCGTCGTCGCCGCGTTTCAGGAGGTTGGGCTCCCCGAGGGCCGTCATCCTCAGGCTCCCAGCATGCTGTAGCCGCCGTCGCAGATCATGTAGGTGCCCGTGATGTGGGCCGCCTCGTCGGAGGCGAGAAACAGCGCCGTTCCGGCGAGCTCCTCGGGCTCGGGAATGTGGCCGGCGGGGGTGTCGCGGGCGAGCTGCTCGCCGCGCCCGGCCTTCCAGTCGGCGCGGTTGAGCACGCGCTCGGTCTTCATGAAGCCCGGGGCGAAGGTGTTGACGCGCACGTGGGGCGCGAAGGCCTTGGCGTAGGACTTGGTGAGCCCGAGCACGCCGTACTTGCCGGCGGCGTACTGCGGCGCCCGCGGCGAGCCGCGCACGATGACCGTCGAGCCGATGTTGACGATCGCCCCCCGCTCGCGCTCGAGCATCCGGGTTCCGAACTCGTGGATCATGAGCATCGTCCCTTTGATGTCCACGGCGAGGGTGTGGTCGATCAGCTCCTCGGTGATGTCGCGCCAGGAATCCTGGTCGGAGGCCATGTCGCCGACGTTGTTGATGAGCGCGTCGAGACTGCCGAGCTCTGAGTCGACGGTGCTCGCCATCCGCTTGATGTCCTCCCAGCTGACGATGTCGCCCTGGACGAGCAGCGCCTCGGCGCCCTCCTCGCGCACGCGCTCGGCGGTTCGCTGCGCGCCCGCCGACGAGCTGCGGTAATGGACGACGACCGTACGGGCTCTCTCCTGGGCGGCGCGTACGGCGATCTCGGCGCCGTAGCCGGTGCCGGCGCCGGTGACCATCACCGTGCGCCCGGCGAAGCGCTGGAGCGGCTCACTCATCTGTCTCTCCTTTGCGGGTTCACACAACCGTGCGGCCAGCTCCTCAGGGGAGGCGCATCAGGCCTGTTCGACGGCGACGCGCTCGGACGCGGGATGGCCGGCCTGCCACGCGATGACCGGGTTGCGCAGCACCCCGATCCGCTCGATCTCGGCTTCCACCACGTCGCCCGGGCGCAGATAGAGCGAGGCGGCGTCCTCGGAGAAGCCGGCCACGCCGGACACCGTCCCGGTCGAGATGATGTCTCCCGCGGTGTAGCCCAACGGGCTGTAGTGGGAGATGATCTCCGGGATCGTCACCGACATCCGGTTCGTGTTGGAGACCTGACGGGTCTCCCCGTTGACGCGCAGCTCCATCTCGAGATTGTGCGCGTCGGGGATCTCGTCGGCCGTGACGATCCAGGGTCCGATCGGGCAGAAGGTGTCGATGGCCTTGCAGAAGGAGAAGACCCCGGACTTCATCTCCTCGCGCTGGATGTCGCGTGCCGTGATGTCGTTGAAGATGATGTAGCCGGCGATGTACTCGGTCGCCTCCTCGGGCGAGAAGAACTTGCCCGCCTTGCCGATGACGACAGCGAGCTCGAGCTCGTAGTCCATCTCGTTGGTGAGCGCGTCGGGGTAGATGATCGGCTCCTCGGGGCCGATGATCGCGTCGAGGTTCTGAAAGAAGACGATCCACGGCCGCACGGGGTGCGACCAGTTGACGCGCTCGGACTCCTCGTGGTGTTCGCGGAAGTTGCCCGCGGTGTGGAAGAACTTGTGGGGGATGATCGGCGCCCGCAGGGTGACGTCGCTCAGCGAGCGTTCCTCGCCGGTAGGCTCGACGTGGCCACCCCGTTCGAAGTACTCGCGCATCGACGGCACAGCGAGGGCGATGACGCGGTCGCCGTCCACATGCCCGACCCGGCCGTCGTCGTAGGTCACCAGCTTCATCACGTCTCCGCTTCTTCGCTGTTCCGCCGCCCCGGAGCCGAGGCGGTCGCCGACCGACAAGAGAATACAGAAAGCTAAACTGTATTCAACACCGATTGCAGCTGCCACTCCAGCTGACAGAATGCGCCGGGTCGGAGTGTGTTGAATCAACCCCAGGAGGTCGCCTTGCGCGAGCAGGAACCGCAGGGGAACGGCGTTCCGGCTCGCCAGAGCGCCGAATACGTCCACCGCCGCGTGCGCGAGGCGATCCTTGAGGCCGAGCTGCCGCCCGGGGAGATCATGTCGCAGGTGGCGCTCGCCGAGGAGCTCGGCGTGAGCCGCACGCCGCTGCGCGAGGCGCTGCGCATGCTGCAGGGCGAGGGGCTGGTCGAGGCGCGCCCGAATCGCCGGGTGCGGGTGGCGTCTGTCAGCGCCAGCGATCTGGAGGAGCTCTACGCCGTGCGCATCGTGCTCGAGGCCCAGGCCCTGCGCCTCGCCGTCCCGCGCATGAGCCAAGAGCACATCGCGCGGCTCGAGGGCTCCATTGCCGAGATGGCCCACTTCGCACAGCAGCGCGACATGCGCCGCTGGCTCATCCCTCACGCCGAGTATCACCGCCAGTTGACCCGCTTGGCCGGCGAGCGCTTCGAATCCCTGCTCTCCCAGCTCTTCGATCACGCCGAGCGCTACCGGCGACTGCACCTCGGGCACGGTCCGACCGCGTGGGCGACGGCCGACCACCGCGAGATCCTCGATGCGGTGAAGCTGGGAGAGGCCCAGGTCGCGGGCGCCCTCCTCGCCCAGCATCTCGCGCGCACCGCCTTCGAGGTTGCCGACCTCCTCCAGCCCGGATATGAGCTGCCCACGCTGCGCCAGGTGCTCGCCGAGGTGGGCGCCGAGCCTCCGCGCCAGCTCGACGAGCGCGAGCCCCCGGCCGGTCGCCGAACCGGGGCGAAGGCGCGGCGACGATAAGGTTTACGTTAGGCGACTTGCATACACCCGAGCAATCTGTGTAGACTCAGCCAATTGGCGCGCACGACGTTGCTCGCTTGCGGATGGACAACCTTTCGGGCCGAGGGCTCGGATCGATCGAGAGGGAAGGCGAGAATGAAGGCACAGCTGAGGAGGCGTGGCGCGGCCGTGGGCGCGTGTCTTGCGGTGGCGGTCGGAATGACCGCGTGTGGGAGCTCCTCGAGCTCGAGCTCGAGCTCCGGCGCAGGGGCGACGACGAGCAGCGCGGCGACGAGTGGCGCGGCCGGCAGCGACACGGCGGCGCTCGGCCACCCGGCGCCGGCCAAGGGGTCGCCTGTCGTCTTTGGGATGATCAACATCGAGTCCAACTCGGGCGCCGACTTCCCGGAGACGCGCGAGGCGGCGCAGGCCGCGGTCAACTACGTCAACGCGTACGGCAACGGGATCAACGGCCATCCCATCCAGCTCAACGTCTGCATCACCGACGGCTCGCCGGCGACCTCCGTGCAGTGCGCCAACAAGCTCGTCGCCCAGCATCCGGTGGCGATCCTCGGGGGCACCGACCTGGCCGGCGGAGCCACCCTGCCGATCTACAAGAAGGCCGGCCTGGCCCTCATCGGCGGGATGGACCTCACCCCCGCGGAGTCATCGGCGCCCAACGCGCTCATCTTCAACGACACCGCCCAGAGCGGGAACTCCGACATCGGCGTCTATGCGGTCAAGACGCTGCACGCCAAGAAGGTGTCGGTGATTGCGATCGGCGACACCCAGGGCACCTCGCAGGCCAAGGGCTTCGAGTTGCCGGCGGTCCAGGCCTCCGGCGGCACCGCCACGCTGTTCTCGCTGCCCCCGACACAGGCCGACGCCTCCTCGGTCGTCGCCTCGGCGACCGGCGCCAGCCCCGACGCGATCCTGCTGGAATCGCCCTCGCAGTGCGTCTCGATCCTGACCGCGCTCAAGAGCCTGGGCAACTCCAAGCCCATCCTCTCGATCGACCCCTGTTCGGCCCCGTCGGTCGTCAAGGCGGCCAACGGCGGCGCCAACGGCATGTACTGGTTCCAGCCCTACCAGGACCTGCTGGCGACCGACCAGACGCCCGACGTCATGCTGACCAAGGCGATCCTCGCCAAGTACGCGCCGGCCAAGATCGCCATCGACTCCCCCGCGCTTGCCGGCCTGACGACGATCATGAACGTGTGGAACGCGTTCAAGTCGACCCCGGTGAGCAAGCTCAACTCGGCCTACATGCTCAAGACGCTGCGCACCGGATCCCATAAGGCGTTCCTGGGCACGACCTACACCTGCGACGGCAAGGCGATCACCAAGGAGCCGGCGATCTGCTCGGCCAACGAGTTCCTATACCAGATCAAGGGCACCACGCCCACCCTCATCCAGACGGACTACACCGCGGGAGCCAACCTCGGCGGATGACCGTTTGCCGGCTCCTCCGCCCGCGCGGAGGAGCCGGGGGGGCGCCGATCAGCACTCATGTCCAGCTACATCCTCTTCCTCGTCCTCGGGCTCGGCTCCGGCGCCGTCTATGCCGTGCTCGGCCTCGGGCTGGTGCTCAAGTACCGCAGCGCCGGCGTCGTCGACTTCAGCCACGGCGCGGTGGCGATGTTCTGCGCCTACGTGTTCATCGAACTGCGCTCCAACGGCGAGCTGCAGTTCCCCTGGATCATCATCCCCCACCAGGTCCGGATCGCCTCGAGCAACGGCATGGCGGTCCTGCCGTCGATCCTGATCACGCTCGTCTACTCGGCGATCCTCGGCCTGGTCTTCTACATGGCTGTCTTTCGGCCGCTCCGCAACGCGCCCGCGCTGGCGCGGGTGGGGGCGTCGATCGGCGTCATGCTGGCCCTCCAGGCCATCGCCGTGCTCAACTACTCGACGTTCGCGGTGAGCTCGGCACCGATTCTCCCCGACTCGCCGGTGCAGATCGGCGGCCTGTCGGTGCCTTCGGACCGGCTCTGGCTCGCCGGACTGACCGTTCTCGTGGGCCTCGTCCTCGCCGCCATCTATCGCTACACCCGATTCGGCCTGGTCACGCGGGCGGCGGTCGAGAACGAGCGCGGTGCGGCGCTCCTGGGCCACTCCGCGACCCGGATCGCCGCCTACAACTGGGTGCTGGCCACCGTGCTGGCGGCCGCGGCCGGGATCCTCATCCTGCCGATCACGACGCTCAACCCCGGGACGTACACGCTGTTCATCGTCCCCGCTCTCGGCGCCGCGCTCCTGGGACGCTTCTCCTCCTTCAGCATCGTCGTCGTCGCCGGCCTGCTCATCGGGATGCTGCAGTCCGAGCTGGTCAAGCTGCAGACGGTGTGGACGTGGCTGCCCCAGCAGGGCCTCCAGGACGGCCTGCCGTTCGTCATCATCATGCTGGCGATGGTCCTGCTCGCGCGGAGGTTGTCGGCGCGCGGCGCGATCTCCGACGTGCACAACCCGATGGTCGGCCGGCCCCGGCGACCGACGATCACGGCGGCCGGCTGCGTCGCCGTCGGGATCCTCGCGCTGATTCTCGCCAATGCGCAGTACCGCTCGGCGATCACCTCCTCGCTGGTCACCGCCTGCATCTGCTTCTCGGTGGTCGTCATCACCGGCTACGTCGGCCAGATCTCCCTCGCGCAGAACGCGCTCGCCGGGATCAGTGCGTTCATGCTCACCCACATCGCCCAGAGCCTGGGGATCGGGTTCCCCTTCGACCTCATCCTCGCCGCCCTGTGCGCGGTCGTCGTCGGCGTCGCTGTCGGGCTGCCCGCGGTGCGCGTGCGCGGCGTCAACCTCGCCGTGACGACGCTGGCCATCGCCGCCGCGCTCGATGCCCTCGTCTTCAACAACAGCTGGTTCAGCGGCGGCTTCACCGGGCGCAACGTCCCGGCGCCGCACCTGCTGGGACTCAACCTCGGGATCTCGCACAGCAGCCTGATCTTCGGCGTGCTCGTCACCGTGGTGGTCGCCCTCGCCGGCCTGTTCGTGGCCCGCGCGCGCAACGGCCGCCTCGGCCGGGCGTTCCTGGCGGTGCGCTCCAACGAGCGCGCCGCCGCTTCGATCGGGATCGACGTCGCCCGCACCAAGCTGTTCGCGTTCGGACTCGCCGCATTCATCGCCGGGATCGGTGGAGGCCTGCTCGCCTACCAGCAGCAGAACATCAACTCCGCTTCCTTCACCCTGTGGACGTCGCTGACGATCCTCGCCATCACGTACGTCGGCGGGGTCGGCCGCATCACGGGCGCGGTGGCGGCCGGTGCGCTGCTCGCCTCCAATGGCGTCGTGCCCACGCTGCTCAACAACCTGTTCAACTTCGGCCAGTACCAGGCGCTCATCGCGGGGGTGCTGTTGACGATCACCGCCGTCGCCAACCCCGACGGCATGACGAAGGAGATGGGCGCCGGGCTCACCAAGCTGCGCCTGGCGATCATGCGCAACGTGGCCGGGCGACGCGAGGCCCCGGCGGTCGTCGAGCCCGCGCCGCGGCCTCCGAAGGTGGCCGGACGATGAGCGCCAGCGTGGCCGCCTCGCCCGAGCGCTCGGCGTCGACCGCGCCGGTCCTCGAGGCCGAGCTGCTGCGGGTCCAGTACGGCAACGTCGTGGCCGTCAACGACATCTCCTTTGCCGTCGCCCGCGGCGCGGTCACCGGCTTGATCGGGCCCAACGGAGCCGGCAAGACGACCCTCATCGACGCCCTCACCGGGTACGTGCGGGCCACGAGCGGGATGATCCGCTTCGAGGGCGACGCCATCACCGGCGGGCGCCCTCACCGGCTCGCTCGCCGGGGGCTCATCCGGACCTTCCAGTCGGTCGAGCTGTTCAACGATCTCACCGTCGAGGAGAACCTCGTCGTCGCCAGCGAGCCACCGGGGATGTTCGCCGCGCTGGGCCGGGTGTTCGTGCCCGACAGCGGCGAGCGCACCGAGGCCGTGCAATGGGCGCTCTCGGTCACCGAGCTGGGCGATGTCGCCGATCGCTACCCGACCGAGCTCTCCCACGGGCAGCGCAAGCTCGTCGGCGTCGGCCGAGCGCTCGCGCGCCGCCCCTCGCTGCTGTTGCTCGACGAGCCGGCGGCCGGCCTGGACACCGACGAGACCCTCGCGCTGGGCGAGCGGCTGCGCACGCTGCCCGAGCACGGGGTCACCGTCCTGCTCATCGACCACGACATGGGACTGGTCCTGAGCGTCTGCGACGAGGTGATGGTGCTCGACTTCGGCAACCTCATCGCGCACGGCACGCCCCCCCAGATCCGTGCCAACCCCAAGGTCATCGAGGCCTACCTGGGAAGTCACGGTGCAGCCACGGATGACTGAGCCCGCCCCCGGATCGGCGAGCGCGACGGCGGCGCCCCCCGGAGGTCCGCTGCTCGCGGTGCAGGACCTGCACGCCGGCTATCTCGGGATTCCCGCGGTGCGCCGGTTCTCGCTCACCGTGGGCGCGGGTGAGGTGGTCGCGCTGCTCGGTCCCAACGGCGCGGGCAAGACGACGACGCTGTCGACGATCGCCGGGCTGCTCGCGCCCATCTCCGGCACCGTGCGCCTCGGAGACGAGGAGATCGGCGGTCGTCCCGCCTACCGCCTGGCCCGCATGGGGATCTCGCTCGTGCCCGAGGACCGGGCGCTCTTCTACGGCCTCACCGTCCGCGAGAACCTGCGCCTCGCGCGGGGCAAGGCGACCCTGCCTCAGGACGAGCTGCTCGAGATGCTCCCCGAGCTGGAGAAGACGCTCGGCCGCCGTGCCGGCGTGCTCTCGGGCGGCGAGCAGCAGATGCTCGCCGTGGGCCGGGCGCTGATCAGCCGCCCCCGCCTGCTGCTCGTCGACGAGATGAGCCTCGGACTGGCGCCGGTCGTCGTCGAGCGCCTGCTGCCCATCCTGCGGCGGGTCGCCGAGCAGATCGGCGCCGGCGTGCTCTTCGTCGAGCAGCACATCTCACTCGCCCTCGAGATCGCCGACCGGGCCTACGTGCTCAACCACGGCGACCTCGTGCTCGAGGGCGACGCCGCCGACCTCATCGGGCGGCGCGATCTCGTCGAGGCCAGCTACCTCGGCGAGGCGACGATCGACGAGCTGGCCGACGACACCCCCGAATGAGCGCCCGCCGGGAGGGTGCATTGACCACGACCGCCCGTCCCGAGGCGCCCGTGGCCCTCGTCACCGGCGCGGCCGCTGCAGACGGCATCGGCGCCGCCTGCGCCCGGACGCTGGCTGGCGATGGCTGCACGGTCGCTCTGCTCGACCGCAATGGCTGCGAACCCGTCGCCGAGGAGATCGCCGCCGGCGGAGGACGGGCGCTCGCCCTGCGCGCGGATCTGCGCGACGAGGCCGAGACGGTGGGCGCGGTGGACGAGCTGGAGGCCCAGCTCGGGCCGTGCTCGATCCTCGTCAACAACGCTGCCGACCTGTTCCGCGGAACCCTGGCCGAGACGAGCGTGGCCGCCCTGCGGCGGGTGCTGGCCGTCAACGTCGAGGCCGCGTTCCTGCTGTGCCGCCGCCTGGCCTCCGGCATGGTCCAGCGCGGCTGGGGGCGGATCGTCAACATCGCGTCGGACACCTTCGATCGTCCGCCCGGCCCGGGCTTGGCCGCCTACATCACGAGCAAGGGCGCCATCATCGGCCTGACCCGGGCGCTGGCCGTCGAGCTGGGTCCGGCCGGGATCACCGTCAACGCCATCGCCCCCGGTCTGACCCGCACGGGGACGGCGGGAGCGGACCAGCCCGAGGAGCGGTTCGCCGCCGTCCGCGACGCCCAGGCGATCCGGCGGACACTGGTCCCCGCCGACTACGCCGGGGTGCTGAGCTTCCTCGTCTCCGACCGGGCGGGCGTGATCACCGGGCAGACGATCAGCGCCGACGCCGGGCTGGTGCTGCGCTGATGGCCGGACGCCTGGCGGGCAGGGTGGCGCTCATCAGCGGCACTGCGGTGGGGATGGGCCGCGCGGCCGCCGAGGTGTTCGCCGCCGAGGGCGCCCGGGTGTTCGGCTGCGACATGGACATCGAGAACCAGGCCCGCACCGACGTCCTCGTCCGCGACGCGGGCGGGACGATCGCGTCGCTGGCGCCCGTCGACATCGCCAGCGAGGCGGGCGCCCACGCGTGGGTGGACGCGGCCGTGGCCGAGTACGGGCGCGTCGACATCCTCTACAACAACGCCTCTCGCCTGCGGCTGGGCACGTTCGGCGAGCAGCCGTTCGAGGACTGGGCGTTCACGATCGACAACGAGCTGCACCTGCCGTTCGTGTGCACGCGCGCCGCTTGGCCGCACCTCATCGCCGCCGGCGGCGGGGTGGTCATCAACGTCGGCTCGGTGGCCGCGCTGCGGGGCGCGGCCTTTGCCCCGATGAGTGCTCACGGAGCGGCCAAGGGCGGGGTGGTGTCGTTTACCCGCCATCTGTGCGCCGCCGGTGCCGACCACGGGATCCGCGCGGTGACCATCAGCCCCGGGATGATCCGCACCCCGGCCACCCAGCCGCACTTCGACGATCCCGAGGATCCGATCGAGCGGCTGCGCGCGCTCACCCCGTCGCGTCGCGCCGGCGAGCCCGAGGACGTGGCCCGGGTGGCCGCCTTCCTCGCCTCCGCCGACGCCGACTACGTCAACGGCGCCAACATCGTCGTCGACGGCGGCGTGAGCGCGATGTCGGGATGACGCCCGTCGTCGACATCCACGCGCATCTCCTCGACGGCCATGCGCTGGAGGTCGCGGGGCCGCACGGCGCCGCCTCCGGCTTCGGCGCACGCCCGAGCGTGCCCCCGCCGGGATCTCGGTTCGCGCATATCAACGACCTCATGCGCGATCCCGCGCGCCAGGTCGCCGCCATGGACGAGCGCGGCGTCGACGTGCACCTCGTGTCGGCGATCCTCGCCGTCACCCCCACCGGATGGGCTGATGCCCGGCTGGCGCTCGACCTCAATCGCCGCTACAACGATCGGATCGCCGATGCGGTCCGCGACCACCCCGGCCGCCTCGTGGGGTCGTTCACGGTGCCGCTGCAGGACCTCGACCTGGCGCTCGCCGAACTCGATCGCGCCCATGGCGAGCTCGGCCTCGGCGTCGTCCAGCTGCCGGCCAACATCGAGGGCGTCTACCTCGGCGAACCACCGCTGCGAGCGCTGTGGGAGGAGATCGCGCGGCGCGACCTGCTCGTCTTCATCCACCCCGACGGGGTGCGCGACCCGTGGTTTCAGCGCTACTCGCTGTGGAACTCGGTCGGTCAGCCGATCGAGGAGGCCCGGGTGCTCGCCTCGCTCATCTACGAGGGCGTGCTCGAGGATCTCCCCGGCCTGCGCATCGTCGTCTCCCACGGCGGCGGCTACCTTCCCCACTACTACGGGCGCCTTGACCGCAACGTCCACAACATGCCCGAGAGCACCGTTCACATCACCGAGCCGCCGAGCGCCTACCTGCGCCGCCTGTTCTACGACACCTGCGTATACGAGCCCTCGACGCTGCGCGCGCTCGTCGCCCAGGTGGGCGCCGACCATGTGGTCATGGGCTCGGACTGGCCGGTCGGCGAGGCCGATCCGATCGGCTTCGTCGAGCGCTGCCCCGGCCTGGACGAGGACGAGCGGCGGTCCATCCTCGGCGCCACCGCGGCGTCGCTGCTTGGCGTCTCGCGATGATGCCCGCCGTCATGTCCCATCACGTCGGGCTCACCGTGACCGATCTCGGGCGCGCTCGCGACTTCTACGCCCGAGCGCTCGGCCTTGCGGTGCAGCTCGCCTTCGAGCTGCCCGGGGGCGCCCGCGGGGCGATGCTCCGCTCGCCTCAGGGCGCTCGGGTGGAGCTGTTCGAGGTCGCGGGATCGGTCGCCGGCGTGGCGGACGTCGATCCGCGGACCGCCATGCGGACGCGCGGCTTCGGCCACGTCGCCTTCGAGCTCGACGACCTCGACGCGGGCTACGCGGTGGTCATGGCCGCGGGCGCGGGCGAGGTGTGGCCGCCCCGTCCCTCGCCCGAGCCCGGCCGCCGGATGGCCTTCATCCATGATCTTGACGGCAACCTCGTCGAGCTCATCGGTCCGCCGGAGTGAGCACCGGGTCGCCGGAACGTGCCTGAGCTCGGGACCTCGGGGATCGCGGTCGCGCCCATCGCGCTCGGCTCGTGGCGGACGTTCGAGCATATGGAGCGCGAGGCTGCCGAGCGCCTGCTCGCCCACGCCCTGGCGGCCGGGATCGACCTCCTCGACGACGCCCGCTACGACGACGAGACGGGCCGCGCGCCCCTGGCCAGCGGCTACTCGGAGGTCCTCTTCGGCGAACTGTTTCGCGCCGTCGGCGCCTCGGCCGCGCGGGTGACGGTCTCCAACAAGCTGTGGTGGGAGTTCTGGCCCCGTCAGGATGCCGTGGCCGAGCTCGAGGCGTCCCTGGAGCGGATGGGGTTCGAGCGCCTGGGATTGCTCTACTCCTCCACCCTTCCCGAGGACCTGGCGGTGGAGGTGGCCGTGGCGCAGATCGCCGAGGTCCTGGCCACCGGGCGGGTCAGCGCCTGGGGGGTGGTCAACTGGACAGCCGACGGGCTGGCAGGCGCCGGACGCGAGGCCGAGCGGCTCGGCCTCCCGCAGCCGTGCGCGGTGCAGCTCCCCTACAGCCTGGCTCGTACCGATTGGGTGGAGGACCCCGCGATGGAGGCCGCCCTGGAGGCGACGGGGGCGGCGCTGATCCCGTCGGCGGCACTGGCCGGCGGCGCGCTCACCGGCAAGTACGCGAGCGGCGAGCACGGCCGGCTGAGCGGCGAGCTCGCCGATCCGCGCTGGGCGCAGGCCCTGCGCATCGGGACCGCCCTCGGTGAGCCGGCGCGCCGGCTCGGCGTGCCCGCGGCCACCTTGGCCCTCGCCTTTTCACTGCGTCACCCGCGCGCTGCCGCGACGCTCATCGGTGCGACCCGCCCCGCGCACATCGACGCCGCGCTCGCCGCCGTCGCGCTCGCCGAGCGTCTCACCGACGAGGACATGGAGGAATTGCGCCGCGCGGGGACGTGATGGAGATCAGTAGCGGATACCGCAACAAACTTCCATCACCCCCAGCGGCGCGAACATCGCCTCCGCCGCATATGTTTGGCCCGTGAGCCAGCCGGCACGACGATGAGCGAGCTCGAGTTCCTGCATGCCCTCCGCGTCGACACGCTCCGCCACGACGGCGTCGAGTTTGCGCGCGCCCCGCACGAGCTCTTTCAGGCCTCGACGGTTCACGCGCTCCTTGGTGGCGCCTTCGACGGTGACGTCACGCTCGCAGAGCTGCTGCGCCACGGCGACCTCGGCCTGGGGACGCTCAACGGCTTGGATGGAGAGCTGATCGTCATCGACGGCGACGCGTTCAAGGCCGAGGTGGATTGCACGCTGACCCGTCCCGACCGCCTCGTGAAAACGCCCTATGCGGTGGTGGTCGGATTCACCTCGGGGCGGACGGAGCGGGTCCGCGGTCCCGCCGCCCGGGCGGCACTGGAGCGTGGGCTGTGGGACGGCGCGAGGCTGCCCGGCGGCCCGGAGGCGATGCGCATCGATGGACACTTCGAGACGGTGCGCGTCCGGTCGGTGCCCAAGCAGGCGCGGCCATACCCGACGCTGGCGGCAGCGATCGCGACCCAGCATGTCGTCGACCTGCACGACATCGCGGGATCGATGGTCGGATTCTGCTTCCCGGACGGCCTCGCCGGGATCGAGATCCTCGGCTCCCATCTGCACTTCGTCTGCGACCGCCGCCTGCGGGGTGGCCACGTGCTCGACTACGTGGTGACCGAAGCGACCGTCGCGCTTGACGATGCCACGCGACTGCACGTCGAGCTTCCCGCTGCGGTGGATCCCCCGACCCCCGGTCGCGGCATCGACCAGGCGTGGTTGCGGCGACTCGAGACCGACTGACGATCAGAGGAGCCGTTTCGTCGGGTCCGGCTGAGGATCGCCGGCCAACCGCGCGTGAAGGTGCATGTCGTGCCACCCGTCGGCGTGCCGCGCCTGTCCGCGCATGGTCCCCTCCAGGGCGAATCCCGCGCGATCTGCCACGCGGCAGGAGCGGGGGTTGTCGGTGGAGTGCGTGACCTCGAGCCGATGAAATCCGACCCGATGAAACGCCCAATCGGTCATGGCGCACAGCGCTCGGGCGGCCACGCCCCGCCCGCGGGCGACGGGAAGGACCCAGTAGGTGACTTCCCCGAGCCCGTAGTGGAAGTTCATCTGCGTCAGGCCGATCCGCCCGAGCACGCCCGTCCCGTCGGTGACGGCCCAATCGGCACCCTGCTCGCGATGCCAGCGTTCCGAGCGCGAGCGGATCCACGCCTCCGCCTCCCGCGCGTTCATCGACTGCGCGTGCCAGCGCTGGATATCGGGCTCGGCGTACGCGCCGACGATCACGGCGACATCGGTGGGCTGCCACGGGCGGATGACGAGCTCGGCACAGGACAGGACGGGCTGATCGAAGCCGGCCAGGGCTCCGGGCGCGAGGACGGGCTCCACCGTACCGGGCATCCGGCCATTATCGGGTGGCGGCCCTCATCGCCCGCGTCCCGAGCGCCGGCCGTTTCGACGGGCAGCGGGTGGGTACCCATCTCAGGTGGTCAGGACGCTTGCCGGGAGATCGACGCGCTGTGCCGTTGCCTGCTCCCTGGTGACGGTGCTGGTCCTCGCGCTGGCCGGAGCGGCACAGGCGGCGCGCGTGCTGGTGCTCACGGGAAGCGGTCATGTCTCGGTCCGCTCCGATCCGTTCCTTCCCGCGCAGCAAAGCGGTCCGGCCGCCATTCCCCAGGACACTACTGCGACGGTCGCCCGCCGGCCTCGGCGCCGAGCCGCTGCTGCGTCGCGGTCGGGAAAGGGCGTGCGAGCCACCAAGGCCGACACGGTGGAGGGCACCGTGCCGCAGGTTCTGTCCGCGTTGCTCGCGCAGGGACAGATCTCGTCCTCTGACTACACCACCGACCTGAGGATCTGGAACAAGGGCGTCGCCGCCCTGCCGACGCTCACCGGCACCCCCGCCGCCGAGTTCGGCGCGGTCATGTCGACGACGGAGTCCTTCGCCGCCTCCGGCCTGTTGACCGCATCGCGGGCTCCCGAGGTGTTCATGACCCTATGGCGCAACCGGGAGTGGTGGACTGGCGGCACGATCCCGACCAGCGGCCAGCGGATCGAGTTCAGCGGCTCGCAGATCGTGTGGGAGTACTACCCCGGCCAGGGAATCCAGCTGCAGGTGCTCGGGACGTTCGGGAAGGCCGACGGGCTGTACACGGCCGGTCCGGCCGACTACTCGCAGATGCTCTCGCTCGTCAACGAGATGATTCCGCTCGCCGCGATCCGCAACGGTGCGCTCGCCTGGGAGTACCTCTTCAGCTTCGAGAACGGCAGTCCGCCATGGACGAGCGCGATGTCGCAGGGCACCGCGATCGAGGCGCTGACGCGCGCGGCGGCAGTGAGCACCGCTCAGGGCGACGCGACCGGTGCGGCCCACTACCTGTCCGTCGCACATCAGGCGCTGGCGATCCTGCAACAGCCTCCGCCGGAGGGCGTCGCCGTGGCGACCGCGCTCGGTACCCGCTTCGTGCTCTACTCGTTCAATCCGGGGGAGGCGGTGATCAACGGCTTCCTGCAGACGCTGATCGGCCTCTACGACTATGCGCAGGCGAGCGGCGACAGCGAAGCACAGGCCCTCTTTGACGCGGGCAACGCCGAGGCCCAGGCGGAGGTCCCGTCCTATGACACCGGCGCCTGGTCGCTGTATGAGCCGGGACAGGAGGACACGCTCGACTATCACCAACTGGTAACCGGCTTCCTGCAGCAGCTCTGCCAGCGGACATCGTCACCTGTCTACTGCACGACCGCTCAGCATTTTGAGGCCTACCTGACGACCCCGCCCGTCGTCGGTCTGCTGAGCACCAGCGCGCCGAGTGGCAGCGTCACGATCCCCTTCTCGCTCTCGAAGATCTCCCAGGTGTCGATCGACGTCAGCGCCGGGCTCCAGAGCGTCTTTTCGGCGAGCAGTCAGTTCCCCTACGGCGACAACAGCTTCACGGTCCCGTCGCTGAGCCCCGGGACCTACACCGTGGCGCTGACCGCCACCGACCTCGCCGGCAACGTCGGCCAGACGTCGGGCACCCTCACCGTCACGTCGGCCACCCCGCCGGCACCACCGGCACCACCGGCACCACCGGCACCGGCACCACCGGCACCGGCACCGGCACCCGCGACCGGCGTGCCCGGGGGTTCCGCCTCCACCACCGGCTCGGGTCTCACCCCGGGCTCAGGTTCCACCGCCTCCGGCTCATCCCATCAGACGACGGCGCAGTTTGCCGTCGGAAGCGTCGTCTGGCACCGCCTCTCGCGCGGGCGGCTCCAGTTGCAGACGCGCGTCACCTCCTCGGGGTCGGGGCGGCTGATCGTCAGCGTGATGCCGGCCGCCGGACCGGGTCGCTCGTGGGTGATCGCCCGTCAACGCATCCAGCTGCGTCGGGCGCATCGCACCGCCACCGTCGCGTTCGTCCTGTCGCGTTCGCAGGTGAGCACGCTCCGGCGGCGCAAGCTGCAACGACTCGAGGTGGTGGTCACCGGGCCGCAGGGGAGCCGCGACATCGAGGTGTTCGCGGCGCGGCTGGGCTGAGGCGCCGTGGCTGGTGTCAGTGCGCCGCGGCGACGAGCTCGGGCACGGTGACGAACTGATATCCCCGGTGCGAGTAGTACTCGAGAATCGCTTCGGCGCTGGCGAGGGTCCGACTGCGGTCCGCCACCGGCTCCTCGTCTGATCCATCGTGCAGGAGGATGATGTCCCCGTCGCGCGCCCGGAGGCAGCGGCGGGTGATGCGCTGGGCGGTCGTCCGCGCCCGCCAGTCAAACCCGGTGATCGACCACATGACCGGGACGTAGCCCTCGGCGCGCAGCGTGCGCAGCGTCCCCGGTCGCCGATGCCCGTACGGCGGGCGCATCAGTGCGCGTCCGTCGATCGTCGAGAACCGCACGCCGGAGGCCTCGACCGCGTCGCGGCAGCGGCGCAGCTCCCGCCGGATCGTCTCGGTCAGGTGCGCGGGCATCGTCGGGTGCGAGTGGGTGTGGTTGCCGATCGCGTGGCCCGCCGTCGCCGTCCGGCGAACGAGAGCGGGCTCCCGCTCGGCCCACTTGCCGATCAAGAAGAACGTCGCCCGGGCGTCATAGAGGGCGAGCAGGTCCAGCAGCGCTGGTGTCCAGCCGGGGTTCGGGCCGTCGTCGAAGGTCAGCGCCAACCGCCGCCCCGCCGCCCGCTCGCGATGTGCCGTCGCGCCGTACAGCTGCGCCGTCGGATACATGCCCTCGAAGATGGCAAGTCCCACGCCCGCCGCCGCGGTGACGCCGGCGGCGACCGCGGCCCGGCGCGAACCACGCATCCTGGGATCGAGGTCCGCCCGCGACCTCAGCCGCGTCCCGGGGGTGCGCGCCGCGGGGTCACGCGGACGGTGGCACGAGCGTGCACCGACGGGGTGTTGATGCTCGTCGCGACGGCTGCGTTGGTCAGCATCCCCGGGGAAGCCGACACCCGCACACTTACGTGGAAGATCTTCGTCCGGCCCTGCTTGAGGGTGAAGCGGGGGGTGCAGAACGGATGAGCGCCGAGATGGAAGCCGGGCGCCGACACGATCGTCAGGCCGGCGGGCGATCGATCGCAGACGCGAACGTCCAGCGCCGTCGCCTCTCCGATGTTCGAGACGCGCAGGAGGTAGCTGACGCTGCCCCCTTGGGCCACGACCCGATGCGACGCACGCTTGGCGAGCCGCAGGCGGGTTCCGGCGGGCGGGGGAGGAACGACGGGCGGACGGATGTGCGGTACCGGTGGCTGCGGCGGCCCACTCGGCTCGGGCGTGGGCGACGGCTCCGGGGTCGGGGTCGGCTCGCTCGGCGTCACCACCAACGACGACGCCGTCGCCCGGTTGGGGTGGGGGTCCGGGACCGGCTCGGGCTGGTTGCCGGCGACGGTGGCGACGTTCTGGAGAACGGTTCCCGCAGGCGTTCCCGCCGCCACGCTGGTGACGACGTCAAGGGTGACCGATGACCCGGACGCCGGCGTCGGGGGGATGCTGGCAGCGGTGCACGTGATCGACCCCCCGTCTGTGCCGACGGGTGGGGTCGTGCACGACAACGATGGACTCGCCGTTGCGCTCACGAAGACCGCCCCGGCTGGGAGCTGGTCGGCGAGCACGAACCCAGTGGAGGTGGCGGGGCCGTAGTTGGTCCCGACGATGTGCCACGTCACGCGGTTCCCCGGCGAAACGTTTGACTCCGACACCGTCTTCACCACGCCGAGATCAGCGGCCGGGGGGGCCGGGGGCACGAGGACGGACGCCTGTGCGCAGCCGGTGAAGGCGACGTCCGGTTGGTCGACCGAGTTCGCGTTGTAACACGCGGTATTGACGAGCGAGGCTTCCGTGCTCCCCTGCGCTGATGCGTTGACGCGCGCTCGATACGCGTAGGTGAAGGTCGCGTCAGGTTGCAGGGTCCCGACTTGGCAGCTGATTTCCCGCGTCGCGTTGTTGTAGCTGCAGTCGTCTCCTGGATTGATGGTGAACCCAACGAAGTCCAGTCCCGACGGCAGCGGGTCCGCGGTCACGAGGTTCGTCGCGGCATCCACCGGCGTCCCGAACAGAGGATCGCTCGGCGAGCGCATCGACGGATTGCTGACCGTCGTCGTGTAGGTGACGGCGTCGCCGGGATTGGCATGCGTTTGACTCGCGGTCTTCGTGATTCCGAGGTTGGGCGCCTGGATGAGCGTCGTGAACGCGAGCCCGCCAAAGAAGTACGTGTCGCCGACGGTCCCGAGGCACACCGAGGCGCTGGTCGCGCCGTTGGGGATCGTGCCCTGGGGTAGGTCCAGCGTCGCAAGATCGAACCCGAGCTGGTTGCTGTAGTCAGGCGTGCGCAGGCCCAGGTCAACGCCGTCGCTGCTGATCGTGCTGTTGAAGAAGTTGTCGACCGGGTGCGCCGCGTCGGACTGGTGGGGCAGCCCCGTGCACGTGTCGGTGACCGGGGCGCCCAGCGCGAGGTAATCCCCGGTGATCGCGCGGTCGCCCTCCGTCGCCCACACGGTCGCCGTCGCGTTGACGGGACCGCTCGCGGGAGTCTTGAACCCGGTGAAGTCAAGCGGCCCGACGACGAGCGACTCGCCGCCCTCGACCTGGACGAAGTCAAAGCCGTCGAACAGGGTGATGTTGCGCCATGCTGCGGTAGGCGTGGACCAGACGACGACGAGGTTCCAGCCGGCGTACCGGTTGTACCCGGTTCCCGCCTGAACGTTGGCGACGGTGACCGGAACCGATTCGTCGGCGCCTCGGGTCCGCCCTGCCTGAGCGGCGAGGCCGGCGTTGAGCTCGGCACTGACGTCGGCGCGCGCCTGATACGCCCAGCCGGGCGACTGTCCCGGCTGGTTGTACCAACTCGGGATGGAATCCCACTGTCCGTCCCGGCCGGGTGCGGTGGCATCGATGTTGCTATATGCCCCCGTCCCCACCCGTAACTCTGCATCGGTATAGAGAGGGTTTGTCGCCGGACTGCCACCCGCCGGCGCATCGTTGGCAGCGTCGTTCGGCGGCCGATTCACCCCGCGTGCCAGATCGGCGGCCCAGTACAGGTACGCCTTGACGATGCGCGCACCCGTCGGCACCGTCAGCGTCGCGGTGCTCGAGTCAAACCGCCCGCCGCCCGGATCGACGTTGACGTACACCATGTTGTGATCGTTGTTATCGGCGTTCAGACACGCCTCGGCGGTGCGGGCACGACCGCGGTGGTGCACGTGCGCACGGTGGGCCGCGAGGTTCTCAGGACACGTTTCTAGCGTGTTGCCGGTAACCGCGAGATTGCCACGGAGGTTGGCATCGAAGCTTGGCGTCGTCTTCGTCGCCCTGCTGTGGAGGGTGTGACGCAGCGGCGAGTTCGGCCAGTTCACGACCTTGGAGCTGACTGCCTGTGCGGCGCCGGCGTGCGCCGCCGACCAGACGAGGCCGACGAGCATCAATCCGAGCGCCCAGACCACGACGCCCTGCCACCTGCAGCGGTTGACCACGTACGCCTCCCCTGGACCAGGAACGTGTCCCACGGTGCAAATGTAACCGGTATGGGGTGAGTGTGCGTCACCCGCGACGGGTGATGTCGCCCGCTCTCCCGCTGCCGGCAACTCGTCGGCGGCGCCCCCCGGATCATCGCCGAGCCGGGTGACACCGCGGTCAAGCGCTCGGCGGCGCGGGTGCCGGGCCGGTGGAGCGACGGACGACGAGCTCGGTCGGCAGGGTTGTGGGCGGCGGCGCCGCCGAGCCGCCGAGTTGTCCGAGCAGCGCCGCGACGGCCAGCTGACCCTTGCGCCGGTTGGGCTGGCGGACGGTGGTCAGGCCCAGCGCGGCGGCGGGCGGGGCATCGTCGAGTCCGGCGATCGAGAGGTCCTCGGGCACCCGCAGGCCATGCCGCGCGGCCGCACGCAGCGCCCCCTCGGCGAGGCGATCGCTCAGGCACAGCAGCGCGGTCGGCCGCGGGCGGGCGGCGAGCGCGATCTCCGCGCCCGCCTCTCCGTCGGCGGGGGTGCTGTCGGTGCCCTGCACGACCGGAACGTGAGCCCAGGCCACGCCGGCGCGCACCGCCGCGTCTCGATAGCCGGCCAGGCGGCGGCGAGTGACGGCGTACGTGGCGGCCTCCTGGCCGCGCTCGTCAACGAGGCTGCGGGTCGGCGCCCGGTGCAGGCCGAAGGACACCACCGCCAGCCGGCGATGGCCGAGCGAGAGCAGGTGGTCGGCGACCGCGGACGCCGCGGCGTGGTCGTCGATCCCGACCCACGGGCTGTCGGGCGCTCCGAGCCGACGGAGCGCAGCGGGCTCCGGCTGGTCGATGACCGACAGCGGCAGCCGGCGGGCGATCGCGACCGGCAACAGGGGATCGTCCTCGGCGAGCGAGTTGACGATCAGCCCATCGATCGCCGCTGCAGTGAGGGAGCTCACCCGGCTCTCGGGGGTGGCCGATCCCGAGAGGAGCATCAGTCCGGCGCCGGCGTTTTCGGCCCCGGAGGTGATCCCCGCGAGCAGTTCGACGGTCACCGGGTCTTCGAACGCGTAGGAGAGCCGGTTGGCGTAGGCGACGCCGATCGCGCCCACGTGACCTCGCCGCAGCCCCGAGCCGAGCGGATCGGGGCCGACGAAACCAAGGCGGGCGGCGGTAGCCAACACGCGCTCGCGCAGACCGGCGGACAGCTGGTCGGGGTGGCGGTAGGCGTTCGACACCGTCTTGGCCGAGACGTCCAGCTCGGCCGCGATGTCGCGGAGCGTCACGCGCCGGGGATTGCTCGTGAGCATTGCGGGTACGTTACTTCAACGTTGAAGAAAGCCGTCTTCGTTCCTTCTCGCAGCGACCCCAGCGGCAACCGTCGTCGTCTGGCGGTGGCCGCGCTGTGCGCCGTGCAGGTCGTCGACGTACTCGGGGTCACCGTGGTCGTCGCCGCCCTTCCGGCGATGCTGGTGAGCGTCAACGCCACACCATCGGCCGCTGGTGTCGTCGCCACGAGCTACGCGATGTGCTTCGGCGGACTGCTTCTTCTCGGTGCGCGGCTGGGTGACCGGTACGGGCACCGCCGGGTGCTGCTCGTGGGCCTTGTCCTGTTCGCGGGTGCGTCGGTGATCGCCGGGTCGGCGTCATCCCTGGCGATGCTCGTGGTGTCCCGTGGCTTGCAAGGGGCCGCCGCCGCCGCCTGCGTTCCGGCGGCGCTGCGCCTGCTCTCCGCGGCCTGTCGCGACGAGGGTCAACGGCGGCGGGCGCTGGGCGCGTGGAGCGCGGCCGGGGCCGCGGCGGGGGCGTCGGGCCTGGTCGCCGGCGGTGTCGTCACCAGCCTCGCGGGATGGCGCGCCGTGTTCTGGCTGAACCTGCCACTCGCCGCCGTGCTGATTCTCACCGTTCTCCGGACGGTTCCCTCCGCTCCTCGGACCCCACGAGTCCGGCTCGACGTCCTCGGCGCGGGGCTGTTCACCGCCGCCGTGATGGGACTGGTGCTCGGGGCCTCGCTGCTTGAGCAACGCGCGTCGCGGGCGGGCGGAGCCGTCTTGGTGGGGGCGGGAGCCCTGCTATTGGCGATCTTCGCCCGCGCCCAGCGGATCGTGCCCGAGCCCCTGCTCCCAGCGGCGGCCGCGCGCTCTCCCCGGCTCCGGGCGGGCGCGGGTGGCGCGTTTCTCAACACCGCGACGACCAGCTCGGTCGTCACCCTGGCGACGCTATACCTCCAGCACGCGCGCGGTGTCGGTCCCGCCGCCGCGGGCCTCAGGCTCGTGCCGTTCAGCATCTGCGTCGTGCTCGGCTCCACCGTCGCCGGTCGGCTGCTGGCGCAGCGGGATCCCTGCGTTGGGCTGACAGCGGGACTCGGCGCGATCGCTATCGGTGACGCTGGACTGCTCGCCGTTCCGCTTGCCGACGGCCTGCTGTCGGTCTGCGTCGCGATCGCGGGCCTGGGGATCGGTCTGTCCTCGGTGGCTGCGACCGCGTTGGGCACGAACGTCCCGGGGGAGTTGCAGGGCGCCGCCGCCGGCATCCTGAACAGCGCCGCCCAAGTCGGAACGGCCCTTGGTGTGTCGGCCGCGGTACTGATCGCGGGCGCCACCGAGCACGTCCCGTTTCCCGTCCACGGCCCGCGCCTGAGCTGGGCCCTGGCGGCCCTGTTCGCCGCTTCGGGGTCCTTGCTCGCCCTTCGGCGCCTGCGCCGGGACGCTCGCGCGTCGTCCTCAGGACGACGTTCGCTGCTGCCCGCTCAGGACCGGAGCGGCTCCGGCGACGCGGTCAGTCGCGGCGCAAGCGACGACGGCGCTTCCAGGTCGAGCAGGAAGCGCTTGCGGGCCAGACCGCCGGCATAGCCGGTCAGCTTCCCATCGCTGCCGACGACACGATGGCAGGGCACGATCACCGACAGGGGATTGCGCCCCACGGCGGCGCCGACGGCGCGCGCCAGGGATGGGCCGCCGAACGCCTGCGCCAGATCTCCATACGTGGCGGTCCTCCCGTACGGGATCTCCTCGATCAACCCCCACACCCGAAGGGCAAAGCGGTCCCCCGCGGCGCGGGTGGGGAGCTCAAACATCGTCCGCTCGCCCGCGAAGTACTCGCCCAGCTGCCGGACGACCTCGTCGAGGCCGGTGTCGGACCGCGGGTGCAACCGCGTCGTGTCGGGTCGGGTCCGTTGGCCTGGAAAGTAGACCCCGGTCAGGGTGTCATCCTCGCCGACGAGCCTCAGCTCGCCGAGCGGCGACTCGAGGCGACGGTGAAACGTGGTCATCGGGAGATCCTTTCTGGTGAAGACGTGCCGTAGCTCAACGCCCCGTGACCCCACTTTCGTGAGATCGCGGAGATTGCCGGTCGCCACCGCAAGCGCGAGGTGATCCGATCCGCGGTCGGCTGCGCATCTCGTCGTAGTGGGGGTTGGGCAGTCCTGAGGGCCCGCTGGCTCCCCCTCTGTGGCGGGCCCTCGGGCTGCCTATCTGGGCGCCCGGACCGTCTGCGCCACAGTTCAAGCTGGCGTGATGCATCGTGTCGCGATCGTCGGCTCTGGCGGAGCCGGCAAGACGACGTTCGCGCGGCGACTCGGCGAGCGTCTCGGACTCCCGGTGATTCATCTCGATGAGCACTACCGGCGACCTGGTTGGGTCGCGACGCCGAGCCGAGAGTGGCGCCGCCGTCAGCGCGGTGTTCCTCTGGGCGATCCCGGCGCGCCCGGAACCTCCAGCCGCGGACGGCGGAAGCCCGCCCGACGCGGGAGAGAAGCGGTACCAGAACCCCTCGGCCACGCCGCCCGAGTGGAGGTGGCGCCGGACAGGCGGCGAAGCTGGGGGTGTGTCCGACGCCTGGGTCTATCTCCTGCGCTGCCGCGACGAGTCGCTGTACACGGGATGGACCGCGGATCTGGGGCGCCGGTTGGCGCGCCATCGCGCCGGTCGTGCCAGCCGCTACACCGCCAGCCGACTGCCGGTCGAGTTGGCGCTCGCGATCCCGATGCCAGACCGACGGGCCGCTCGGCGCGAAGAGGCCCGCGTGAAGCGGCTGCCGCGCGCGGCGAAGCTGGCGATGATCGCCGCCTCCGGTGGCGACTCCGGCCGGGTGCGCCCTGGATCCTGACGGAGGCCCGGGTCGGGATCGCGTCGTCGGGTCGGGGTCGGGGTCGCGGGTCGTGGGTCGTGGGTCGTGGGTCGTGGATCGGCATGCGCCAGACTGTCGGTCGCCGTGATCGACGCTTCGATCTGGGTCTGTCCCACCTGTGGCGCCAACTTCGCGCCCGCTGCGTCGCCGCCCACGCGCTGTGACCTGTGCGAGGATGAGCGCCAGTGGGTACCGCCCGACGGCCAGCGGTGGGCGACGATGGGGAGTCTTGCCGACTCCGGGTATCGAACGGAGATCCGTGAGCTCGAGCCCGGCCTGAGCGGGATCGGCGTGTCGCCCAACCTCGGCGTCGGCCAGCGTGCGCTGCTCATCTCGACGCCGGACGGAAACCTGCTGTGGGATCCCCCCGCCTACATCGACGCCGCCGCGGTCGCCGCGGTGGGGGCAGCCGGCGGGCTGCGCGCGGTCAGCGCGAGTCACCCGCACATGTACGGCGCGATCGCCGAATGGAGCCGCGCGTTCGACGCCGAGATCGTCCTGCCCCAGGCTGATCACGGCTGGCTGATGCGGCCCGATCCGGCGGTCCGGGAATGGTCCGGATCACTCGCCGTTCTCCCCGGGGTCACACTCGTCCAGTGCGGGGGGCACTTTCCGGGCAGCACGGTCGTCCACTGGGCGGCCGGCGCCGGCGGCCGCGGGGCGCTCCTGACCGGCGACACGATCTTCGTCACGCCGGGCGCGGACCGGGTCACGTTCGCGTGGAGCGCCCCCAACCGCCTTCCGCTGCCCGAGCGCGAGGTCCGGCGGATCGTCGATGCTCTCGCGCCGTACGCGTTTCACCGCATCTACGCCGGCTGGTGGAGCCCGGTGTTGCGCGCCGGGGCCAAGCCGCTGTTGGCGCGCTGCGCGGATCGCTACGTGGCATTTCTGCGCGGCGATGCTGTGCCCGGGTGAGGACGCCGCCCCGGGGTCAGCTGCCGCGGGACCGGTAGAGCGCATGCGGATACCCGGCGTGGGGGAAGTCGCGCTCGTAGCTCATCCCGAGCTTTCCCATCACCCGGCGGGAGGCGCGATTGTCGACGCGGGTGAACGCCACGACCTCGGTGACGCCGTGGCGGCCGGCGATGTCGATCGCGTACGCGCCGAGCGACGTGCCGATTCCGGCTCCCCATCGAGCCCGCGCCACCGTCCAGCCGATCTCGACTTCGCCGCGTCCCGCAACGATCGAGTGGCGCAGCAGGGACCAGCCGACGCACGTGTCGTCCTGCCACGCGATCGAGGTTCCGAAGCCGTGCGCCTCCCAGTGCGCGGTATCGCGGCGCGCGAAGGCCGCGCATTCCTGGAGCGTGAACCGCTCGGTCACCCCATGGGGGCGCAGCCACACCGCCACCTGCGGATCGGACAGCAGGCTGAGCAGCGGTGGCGCGTCAGCGGCGGTGATCGGGCGCAGCTCCAGCATCCGTGAGACCGTACCCGGAGAGCGCGTCACGGACCGCCCGCGTCGTTCGCCGCACATCTCCGGTGGCAAGCAGGTCGAGCAGCGCGCCTCGGAGCACCGCGAGCACGAAAGTGCGCTGGGCCGCTCCGGCGGCGGTGCGCCGGTGAGCAGCCGCAGCTTCGGGGTCGATCTCGTCGGGCAGACGTATGAGCTCGATCTGACCGCGCGGGCCACGGAGCGGATGGTCGATCCGGGCTCTACCGGTGGTAGGAGATGAACTCCATCAGGCTGCCGTCGGGATCCCGGAAGTAGACGCTCATGCCGCCTCCCTTGACTCCGTGACGGGCGACCGGGCCCTCCTCGGGCGCGACGCCGCGGCTGCGCAGATGATCGATCGCCTGCTCGATCGGCCCCCACCACTCAAAGCACAGATCGCTGTTGCCCGCAGCGACGGGAACCCGCGCCAGCGGATGCGCCGTCACGCCGGGACCATGGACGTTCAGCTGCGCCTCGCCGAAGCGGTAGGCCCATGTGCCGTCGCCGCGATCGATCAGGGTCGCCCCGAGCACGTCACGGTAGAACGGGTTCGATCGCTCCCAATCCGAGACGTGGATCACGCAGTGGTCGAAGCTGGTCGCCACCCTGGCCATCCTGAGACGGTAACGGCGTCGCGGGCGGCCCGGAGACCGCCGCCCCGGGCGCCGTCGCTGGGTTATCCTGGCGCCGACTCGGATCGGCCGAGCGTTTGGAGAGAGGGGAGCCAGCGATGAACCGCCGGATGAGCCTTGGGATCTGCTGCTTGCTGGCGTCGCTGGCGATCCCTTCGCTCGCCGTAGCGCGGACGGCGACGGTGCCGTCGTTTGACGGAACTCAGATCCACGTCAACCTCTTCTCGGCGGCGGGTCTGCGCCCCGGTCGTCGGGCGCCCACCGTGATGCTGGGGCCAGGGTGGGGCTCGCGCGGGGACGCGAACCCCAACGATGGGGCGGTTCCGAGCCTGGGGACGGTCGGAGTCGGAACCCTGCGGCGGGCCGGTTTCAACGTCCTGACGTGGGACCCGCGGGGGTTCGGGGCCTCGGGAGGCACCGTCGAAGTCGACAGCCCGCAGTATGAGGGCCGCGACGTGTCGGCGATGATCAGCTGGCTGGCCCGCCAGCCCCAGGCCGAGCTCGATCACCGGGGTGATCCGCGTGTCGGGATGGCGGGCGGCTCTTATGGCGGCGGCATTCAGCTGGTCGCGGCGGCGATAGATCACCGGATCGACGCGACCGTCCCGGACATCGCCTGGAACTCGCTGGTCACGAGCCTCGACAAGCACAACACCGGCAAGCTCGGCTGGGCCTCGCTGCTCTACGTCGCCGGCCATGCCGCCGGTCGTCTGAACCCGCTCATCGGCGCCAGCTACCAGTCCGATCTGCTCGGCCAACCGCTGACCGGCGTCGAGCGCGCGTTCTTCGCCAGCCGTGGTCCGGCCCCCCTCGTGGCGAGGATCGGGGCTCCGACGCTGCTCATCCAGGGCACCGCCGACAACCTGTTCACGTTGCAGGAGGCGGTGACCAACTACGAGATCCTGCGTCGGCACGGGGTCCCGGTGAAGATGCTGTGGTTCTGTGGCGGCCACGGGATCTGCCTGACGCGGCCCGGCGACACCTCGTTGATTGCCAGGGACACGATCGCCTGGCTGGACCGCTACCTGAAACGGGAGCGCCGCGCCACGACCGGGCCGACCTTCGAGTGGGTCGACCAGGACGGCTCCGAGCACACCGGGACCGATTACCCGCTCGCCGCCCGAACGCCACTGAGCGCGACCGGCCGTGGGACCCTGGCGCTGAGCGCGGTCGGCGGATCGGGTCCCGTGGCCCCCCACCCGGCGGCCGGCCCGCTTGGAGTCGCGGCGGCTCCGATCACCCCGGCCAAGGCGGTCAACGCCGTTGATGTCACGGTCCGGTCGCCCCGGCGAACCGCCCTGGTGCTGGGCGCACCCCGCCTGACGCTCAGCTACGAGGGCGTGGCGGGTCTGGGTCAGCCGATGCGGACGAGCGTCTTCGCCCAGGTGGTGGACGACGCGAGCGGAAAGCTGCTCGGGAACCAGGTGACGCCGATCCCGATCACCCTCGATGGGACCGCCCACACCGTCTCGGAGCCGCTGGAGATCGTGGCGGCCAGCGACCGGCGCGGGGAACGGCTCACGCTGCAGATCGTGGCCGACACGGTTGCGTATGCGACTCAGCGGGATACCGGCGCGCTCCGGCTGTCGCGGATCCGGGTCACCCTCCCGACCGTCGACCCAGCCGCCAAACCCCCGGGGTACGGGAGCCCGAACCCAGCCGCCGCCGGATGAGGCGCCGCCGTTTCGGTGGGGCCCACTAGCTCGACGGATCGCGGTTGGGGATGGTCTCAGCAGGAGATGCTGGAGGGTGTCACTCATCGCAGCGGCGGCGGTGTCGCTGTCGGGGCCGACGGTGGCCAGCCAAACGTGGCCGGCACCCGTCTCGTTCGGGAGGGGCCCGCGCTTGCAGGGGTCGAGCCTCACGACAGATCAGCCGCGGGCGCTGCGACAGAATCGTGGACGTGTCCGAGCGCCCTGAACTTTCGCTGCGACCGTTGGCGCCGGAGGACGCTGGCGAGCTCATCCGCATACGGCGCACCCCCGACGTCCGTCGCTGGTGGGGCGAGCCGGAACCCGACTTCCCGTCCGGCGATGATCCCGAAGCAGTCCGCTGGGTGATCGAAATCGACGGCGTCGTGGCCGGCATGGTGCAATACAGCGAGGAGGCCGAGCCTCGCTACCGCCACGCGGCGATCGACATCTTCGTCGACCCGGCGTGGCATAACCGGGGCGTGGGCAGCGAGGTGCTGCGACGCATCGTCGGGCACCTGATCAACGAACGCGGGCATCATCGGGTCACGATCGATCCCGCGGTCGCGAACGCTGCAGCCGTCCGTGCCTACGAGAAGGTAGGCTTTCGTCCTGTCGGGGTCATGCATCGCTACGAGCGCGACGCCGAGACCGACACCTGGCACGACGGGCTCTTGATGGAGCTCGTGCGGTGAGATTGGCAGAATCATGCGATCTGGCGCTCCTGCCACTTGTCAGGCCCGGCGCCGGCGGCGACGATGATGATCATGACTCTCATCGATTCCACTCTCCCCTCCACCGAAGTGCTGTTCTTCGACGGCTGTGACGATCTCGATGCGGTCGGCCCGCTGGAGGTGCTCGTGGGGGCCGGCTTTCCGACCCGACTCGTGCGTCCGCCATCTGACCTGATGGCAGTGCATTCCCACCATGGCCTGCGACTCCAGGTTGGCGATGTGCTGGGAGCCGGTCCCGGACTCGTCGTCGTCCCAGGGGGCGGCTGGCTCGACGGGTCTGCGACGGGCGTCCGGGCGCAGTGCGGTGGTGACCTTCCCCGATTGCTGCGCGAGCTTCACGACCACGGGACCGTCATCGCCTCGGTCTGCACCGGCGCGCTGCTGCTGGCGGCCGCGGGCGTTCTCACCGGGCGCCCGGCCGTCACCAACCGTTTGGCGCTCGCCGATCTGGCGGCAGCGGGCTCTGACGTGCGGTCCCAGGCCCGGGTGGTCGATGACGGCAGCGTCGTCACGAGCGCAGGACCGGCGGCAGGACTCGATCTCGCCATCCATCTCGTGGAGCGGTTCGCCTCGCGAAGCGCCGCGGTCGCCGCGGCGGAGCGGATCGAGCACGTGCCCGTCGGTCCGGTGCTCATCGGCGCGGCCGCAGCGTAGGGAAGCGGCCACACCCAACGGGTGCCCGGCGCCTCGTCGCTCTCGTGCTTCCCTGTCCCCTGGCGGGGTGCCCGTCCGTCTCAACGAGGACACGCCAAGCCCACAAAGGAGGTCATCGTGAAGTACGCACTGCTCATCTACACCCACCCCGGATCATTCGACGGTCTGGACGACGCGCAGCGTGAGGCGGTCAGCCAGGAGTACTACGCGATCCGCGACGCGCCGGGATTCATCGACGGGGCCCAGCTGGCCCCGGTGGAGACGGCGACCACGGTTCGCGTCAGCAACGGCGACGCGTTGACGACGGATGGCCCGTTCGCCGAGACCAAGGAGGTGTTCGGCGGTTACTACGCCTTCGAGTGCGACAACCTCGACGCCGCCATCGCCCTGGCGGCGCGCGTGCCGGCGGCGCGCATGGGCGGCTCGGTGGAGGTGCGTCCGCTGGTCGGGATGTAGCGGCTTGCTGGATCGCGTCTTCCGTGAGGAATGGGGTCGCGTCGTCGCCTCGCTCGTCGCCTTCCTCGGCGACTTCGAACTCGCCGAGGAGGCGGCGCAAGAGGCCTTCGCGGTGGCCGCGGAGCGATGGCCCCGCGACGGCGAGCCGAGCAGCCCCGTGGCGTGGCTCGTGACGACGGGGCGCAATCGCGCGATCGACCAGATCCGGCGCCGCCGAACGCTCGAGGCGAAAACGCAACTGCTGGAGACCGGCGGCGCCGTGGACGAAGAACTGGGCGACCATCTCGACGACGCGATCGGCGACGAGCGCCTCGAGTTGCTGTTCACGTGCTGTCATCCCGCCCTCTCCACCGAGGCTCAGGTGGCGCTGACGCTGCGGGCGCTCGGCGGCCTGGGCAACGACGAGATCGCCGAGGCGTTCATCGTCGCTCCGGAGGCGATGAAGCGCCGGCTGTCCCGCGCGCGGCAGAAGATCAAGGTCGCGTCGATCCCGTTCGCGGTGCCCGCGGCCGAGCTTCTCCCCGAGCGCCTGGCGACCGTGCTCGCGGTCATCTACCTGATCTTCAACGCGGGCTACGGGGGCCGCGTCGATCTCGCCGGCGAGGCCCTTTCCCTGGGGCACGTGCTTGGCGAGCTGATGCCCGATGAGCCCGAGGTGCACGCCCTGGTGGCGCTGATGACGCTGCACCACGCCCGCCGCCGAGCCCGGTTCGCCGGTGGCGAGCTGGTGCTGCTTGCCGATCAGGACCGCCACCTGTGGGATCAGTCGGAGATCGCCACGGGCCGCACCCGCCTGGACCGCGCGCTCGCCCTCCGCGGCCGGGGCCCGTACGTTCTGCAGGCGGCGATCGCCGCGCTGCAGCTCGATGACCCCGTCGACTGGCCCGAGATCGCGGCGCTGTATGCCGAGCTCGCGCGGCTGACCGGTTCCCCCGTGGTCGAGCTCAACCGGGCCGTCGCCGTGGCGGAGGCGGGGGCGCCCGCGGACGCCCTCGCCCTTGTCGACGCGGTGGGTCCCAGGCTGAGTGACTACCGCTACCTGCACTCGACCCGGGCCGAGCTCCTGCGCCGCCTCGGGCGATCCACCGAGGCGGCCGCCGCCTATCGGCGGGCCCTGGCGCTGACCCGCGCCGAGCCGGAGGTGCGCTTTCTGCGCCGGCAACTCGCGTCGCTCTGACGCGTGCCCACCGGCCGGCCGTCAATCGGGGAGGAGCGGCATCCATGGCCCCACGTCGCGGCCGACGAGTGCTCCGCGTGAGACCACGCCGGAGCCGAACCGCTCGCGCAGCTCATCCAGCGCGCGGTCCAGGCCGGCGCTCCGATCAAACGGCAGCGCAAGCTGGATCGCGTTCGCGTCGCACAGATTCGTGAGCGCGACCCCGATCAGCGACAGCCCCCGCTGCGCGATCAGCGCCCGGGACGCGGCCAGCAGCCCCCGAGCCACCGTCAGCAGGGTCGCGGTCCGGGCGGTTGCCTGGGCGATCGTGCGGGACCTGGTCGCTCGCGAGTAGTCGTCGAAGCGCAGGCGCAGCACGACGGTCCGGCACGCGCGCCTCGCGGTGCGCAATCGCCGGGCGACGCGGTCGATGAGCGTCATCACGGTCGCGTCGAGCTCTCGCGGGGCGCGTGCCCGCCGGCCGAGCGCGCGCTGAGCGCCGATCGAGCGCCGCCGTCGCCGCGCCCGGACCGGCCGTGGATCCCGGTTGTGCGCGAGCGCATGCAGCTGGCGGCCGGCGGCGCGGCCGAGCAGGTCGATCAGCGCCGACTCGCCGAGTCGCGCCACCTGGCCCACCGACGTGAGCCCGTGCGCATGCAGCTTGGCGGCGGTGACGCGGCCCACTCCCCAGAGCCGCTGCACCGGCAGCGGGTGCAGGAAGGCGAGCTCTGACCCAGCGGGGATGACGAGCAGGCCGTCAGGCTTGGCGACCCCGCTGGCCACCTTCGCCAGGAATTTCGTACAGGCGAGCCCGACGGTGATCGGCAGGCCGACCTCGTCACGAATCTCGCGTCGCAACCGCCCGGCGATCTCGGTCGGCGAGCCGGAGATGTGGCGCAGGCCGCGCACGTCGAGGAACGCCTCGTCGATCGACAGCGCCTCGACGACGGGAGAGGTCCGCTCGAACACCGCGAACACCGCTCGGCTCGCCTCGGTGTAGGCGCTGAACCGGGGAGCGACGACGACCGCGCGAGGGCACAGTGCCCGCGCGCGGGCGCCGCCCATCGCCGTCCGTACCCCGCATGCCCTGGCCTCGTAACTCGCCGCGAGCACGACTCCCCCGCCGACGATCACCGGCCGCCCCCGCAGCGACGGGTCGTCGCGCTGCTCGACCGACGCGTAGAACGCATCGAGATCGGCGTGAAGAATGGTGGGCTCCGTGGACACGAACATACGTTCGCATCAGGCGCAGACGGAACGGCGTCAGGGAGCACCGACCCGGGTGAGCATGTCCGCTCCGCACCGGGCGCCGATCTCGGCGGCCCGCCCGGGGGGGAGGCCGCCGGCGAGGCCGTAGGTGAATCCGGCGGCGAACGCGTCACCGCAGCCGTAGCTGTCGCGAATCGGCCCGGATGGCGTCGCCGCCGACCACCGGCCCTCAGACTCGCCACACCAGTGTCCGCCGCGTTCGCTCTCGGTCGCCACCATCAGTCGCGTCTGATCGGCGAGCCGCTGCGCCCACTGCACCTCGTGCTCATCGGAGGCGCTGAACACGAGAGCATCCAGCTTCGTGTTCGGGTCGTCGAGTCCCTCGCGGATGCGCGGCGTCGCCACCAGGACTCGGGCGTCCCGGCCGCGGCGGACCGCGTCCGCGTCGCCGGCGGTCAGGTACACCCCGTCGATCTGCGCCAGTCGCCCCCAGTCGAGGTCATCACCGCCCGCGGGCGCGAGCCGCTCGCCGATCGTGATGATCGTCCGCTCCCCGTCGCGATCGAGCAACGTGAACACCTGTCGGGTAGGGGCCGCGCGGCGGGCGGCGTGCACGGTCACGCCGCGGTCGGTCAGCTCCGCCACCGCGGCGTCGCCGTTGTCGTCGCGGCCGACCGCGCAGAAGAAGTCCACCTCGGCGCCGAGCTCGGTCAGGGCGACGGCCGCCACCACCGCTCCACCCCCGGCGTGCCTCGCCTCCCGCTTTGCGCCCTGCACCTCGCCTCGGATCGGGAGGTGCTCCACGCGGAGGAAGTCGACCCACTCGACGTGGCCGATGACCGCGACTCGGTTCACCGACCGGACGCTATCGCCTGGGGGGCGGTCGCGCTCAGGCCGCCTGACGCGCGGACGGAACCTGGCGGATGTGCGCGGGCAACACCGGGAGGACGCCGCGACGGACGTAGAGCGCGCCGGCGTTGACCAGCGCCTTGCGCACGGTCGCCGGCGGGAGCGGGGCGAAGGCGTACTCGGACCGGATCCGCGCCGGCAGCAGCGCGATCGTGATGAAGTTGACGGTCTCCAGCAGCGGTCGCGCGAGCGCCGGGACGGGGGGCTCGAGCACGATCGCTCGGGCGCGGCGCCGGGCCCAGTTCCCGACGTGGATCTCGTCGCCGGACAGCATCGCGTCTCCGTAGGCGTCGAGCTCGGCCACCGTCGCGGGCATCTCCGCGTCCCGCAGCCCGAACAGCCGGCCGACGATCCGGTAGTCCTGCCACAGCGCGGCCCGTCGCGGGTCGCTCAGTCGCCCGACATACGTGCGGTAGACCACGCTCGCCGAGTCGACGAGCGTGTACAGGATCCACAGGAGCAGCAGCGGGTCGTCGGCGCGGTACGGGGTGCCGGCCGGATACCGCCCCACCGCGTCGGGGAGCCGTCCGGAGACGGCGCGGTGCATCGCCCGCACCCGGCGCGTCAGCCGGTCGGCCTCCCCCCGGGAGCCGAATGTGATCGTGTCCATCACCTGCGCGGTCCGGGCCAGCCGCTCGTAGGGGTCCGACAACGAATCGGAATGAGCCAGCAGTCCGGCGACCGCGAGGGGATGGGCCGCCTGCATGAGCAGAGCGCGCGGCCCAGACAGGGCGACCGCCCGCTCGCGCATCACCTGCCGGATCGCCGAGCGATCGTCGAAGTAACCGCGATCATCCACACCGCGACGGAGGCGAGTTGCACTCATACAGTCCGTTCAGCTTACCTCAACAGCTTGTGCGGCTGCTGCGCCGGGTGCCTCG
The DNA here is from genome assembly GCA_963731395.1 of uncultured Solirubrobacteraceae bacterium. Classification (GTDB taxonomy): domain Bacteria; phylum Actinomycetota; class Thermoleophilia; order Solirubrobacterales; family Solirubrobacteraceae; genus Palsa-465. The sequence goes on along the minus strand of CAVSVH010000003.1, from coordinate 249,830 downwards.
CCCAACGGCCCGTATCGATAGTCGGCGGCGTCGTATCGGGCCAGCTGGGGAAACCCGACCACGATGCCGGCGACGCCGAGCATGCATAGCAGCCCGCCGGAGACGACCGAGAACCGGACGCCGCCGGCCCCGGCGACGGTCCCCGATTCGATGTCACCGAGCCGGGGACCGCCGGACACGACGAGCGAGAAGACGGCGGACATCCGCCCTCGCATGTGATCCGGCGTGACCGTCTGATTGATCGTCGACCGACAGACCGCGCTGACGGAGTCCGCGGCGCCGGCGATCGCGAGCATCGCGGCTGCCAGCCACAGTGATCCCATCAGCCCGGCGACCGCGATCGCCGCTCCCCAGGCGAGCACCGCCCAGATCACGATCACGCCCAGGCGCCGGGCGTGATTGAGCCAGCCCGTCAGCAGCGCCGCGACCGTTGCTCCCGCCGACACCGAGGCGTAGAGGACGCCGGTGCCGGCGGCGCCGGCGTGATAGACGCCGATCGCCAGCACCGCGAACAGCGCGCGCGGCATGCCGAACGTCATCGCCACCAGATCGATCGCAAACGACCCGATGAGCGCGCGGTTGCCGCGGACGTAGCGCAGCCCGTCGCCAATCGATCGCAGGACGTTCTCGTGCACGATGCCGGCGGGCGGCCGCTGGGCGGCGATCGGGAAGACGACGATCACGACCGCCAAGCAGCAGGCGGCGTTGACGGCGTAGGCCGACTGGACGCCGAAGGCGCCGATCACGAGACCCCCGAAACCGGGGCCGAGCACCATCGTCAATGCGAACAGGCCGTAGTTGACGGCGAGGGCCCGCGGCAGCCGCTCGCGGTCGATGAGATTGGGGATGATCGCCGACCAGAGGACGTTCTGGAGCGCGTTGAAGCCGGCGAGCAGCCCGCCCAGCACGTAGAGCACGAGCACCGACGGCCGGCCGGCGAGCGCCGCCGCCACGAGGCCCACCGCGACGAGAAACACTCCGGCCTGGTCGAGCAACAGCAGCCGTCTGCGGTCCATGCGGTCGGCGATCGCGCCGCCGAGCAGCGACATCGCCACGAGCGGCGCCAGCTCCGCCGCCCCGAGGAGCCCGACGAGCAGCGCGGAATGCGTGAGCACGTACAGCTGGAACGGCAGCGCCACGAGCGTCCCCTGAGCGCCCATGTTGGCGACGAAGTTGCCGCCGACCACTCGCCGGAGATCGGGGCTGTCGCGAAACGGCGACAGATCGGGGAGAAGGCGGGGGAGGCGCAGGCGATCCAGGCTAACCGCTGCCGGCGCCCGTCCCACCTCGACCGGTGGCCGGCTCCGGGACCGTCTCGATCAGTCGCCGGTGGTCGACGAGCTGCTGCCCGGCGGTGGCCCCCCGGGTCGGGGAGCGCCTGCCGGACGCAAGTCGGATGCGCACGCCTTCGCCGCGGCCTGGAACCCCTCGTTCTTCTCGATCGATGGCGGGAAGATCGGGCCCTTGCCAGAGAAGTTCGGCGCTGGCAGGGTGAAGCTGTGCTGCTTGACGCAGGCCACGAACTTCGTCACCGCCGCCTGGTGCAGGGCGAAGTGACCACCTCGACCGGCGGTGAAGTGACCGCCGCCGCACGCCCGGATCGCCGCGCGGAACTTGAGGTTGGCGAACTGGCCGCGCCCGGCGCCACCACCGCCGAAGAAGTAGCCGCGGTGGGTTGCGCCAGAGCCGTTGGCGCCGGCCGGCGGGGTGCCGCCGCCGTAGCCCCCGCTGCCCGGCGGCCGCTGGGGAAGGGTGACGCCGTGCGACTTCAGGCAGGCGGCGAACTTGGAGCGGTCAACGCCAGAGTGCCCATTGGCGGCGCTCGCCGTCGTGCTCGACGATCCCCCCGGAGCCCGACGCGCCCGAGCTGGTGCTGGAGCTGGACCCGCAGGCGGTCAGGCAGAGCGCGGCGATCGCCACGGCGAGCGCGGGGCGCAAACATCCTGCGTGGAGACGATTTGGTCATGTGAGAGTGATTCCTTTCTGATGCCGGTGACTGTCAGCCGCCGGACGAGAACAGGGAGCCGACGGCGGAGCTGCCGCCTGCCGAGCTTGAGCCGCCGGAGCTCGAAGAGCTTCCCGAGCCGCTGGAGGTGCGTGCTCCGGAGTCGGTGATCGACGCGGCCGAGACGGTTCCGCCCGACCCGGTGACGCCCGTGATCACCAGCGTGTCGCCCGGCCGGATCGCCGACCGCCGTGCCGATCGCGTCTTGGAGATCTTCGTCGCCCCAGAGAGCTTGACCTTGACGGTGTTGCCCGACGTCTCGGTGACATAGAGGGTCGTGCCGTTGACGCTCGAGACGGTCCCGAACGAGGCGTTCCCGCCACGGTCAGCTCGATCGCCTCGCCGCCGCGCGTCACCTCCGGCTTGGTGACGTAATCGTCACCGCCGATGGTGAGACCGCGGACCTTGTCGGTGGTGGTGGTGCGGGCGCTGAGAAACAGGATCGGGACGTCGGCACGTTGCGCGGCGAGCCGGCTGGCCACCTCGAACCCGTCCATGTCGGGAAGCATCACGTCGAGCACCATCGCGTGCGGGCGCCAGTCGCGAACCTGCGCCAGCGCACCCGCGCCCGTACCGGCGGCGGCGACCGCGTATCCGTCGTGGCGCAGCGCCATCGAGACGATGTCGACGATGCTCGATTCATCATCGACGACGAGCACGCGTAACCGCTCGGTGTGCTCAGCCACGCGCGAATCATCTCGGGCGAAGATGGCGATCCGGTCAACGCCAGATCAGAGGATCGTGAGAATTCGTGAGCGTTGCGCAGCGGTGATTGGCTTTCTCGCAACCGGGTAACAGAAGAGAGGATGGCCGCCACTACTGCCCGTGCTCAGTCACGCCGGGGGACTGAGTCCGCTCCCGGTCACGTCCCGAATGACGTCCTGTTCCGTCGTTGGCATCAGGACCGTGATCGTCAGAGTCGCGACGAGTTGGTGGCGAGGTTCCTGCCGCTGGCCCGGAAGCTCGCGCGGCGCTACAACGGGGCGCGCGAACCGTTTGACGATCTGCTGCAGGTGGCGAGCCTTGGGCTCGTCAAGGCGATCGATCGGTTTGATACCAGCCGGGGCACCGCGTTCTCGTCGTTTGCGGTGCCCACGATCCTCGGTGAGCTGAAGCGCTACTTCCGTGATCTCGGGTGGGCCGTGCACGTGCCGCGGGGTGCGCAGGAGCGGGCCGTCAAGGTCGAGGAGGCCCAGCAGCGGCTGGGTACTCGCCGCAACCGGGCGCCGACCGTCCCCGAGCTCGCCGAGTATCTCGAGCTCAGCATCGAGGATGTGCTGGATGCGCTCGAGACTGCCCGCGCCCATCACGCGTCATCGCTCGATGCGCCCTACGACGATGGCGAAGGCGAAAGCGGGACGATCGTCGATTCGTTCGGCGCCGAGGATCCCAGCTTGAAGTCCGCCGACGAGCGGGTGACGATCGCGCTCGCCGCCGGGCAGCTACCCGCCCGCGAGCGCGAGGTGCTCGTCCTGCGGTTCGTTCAGGACATGACCCAGACGCAGATCGCCGAGCAGGTTGGCGTGTCTCAGATGCAGGTGTCGCGGATCCTGCGACGCGCGATTGCGCATCTGTCCGAAATCGCCGCGGGATAACCGCACAGCCGGTTGAGCTGCCGCCGCGGCAGGTGCCGGCCTGCGGTGCTGCCACATGCCGGTTTGTCGCGGTGCACGCGCGGATACCCCCTCTTACTGAGGTGATCGATAACGGCTCCACCGTGCGCCTACGGCTCGAGAGCAGGCCCCAGACCCTGACCATCGTCCGCGGGATGCTCGGCGGGGTCGCCGAGCTGCTGGCGATCGATCCCGAGCTGCTCGACGACCTCAAGACGTCGGTCAGCGAGGCGTGCAACAACGTCGTCCTCCACGCCTACGATGGAGACCCCGGGCCGATGGAGGTCGGGCTGTTCGTCGGCGACGGGCAGTTCCGGGTGACGGTGTCGGATGAGGGGGTGGGGATGCCGGCCCCCCCGGGTGCGCTGGACACGAGCCAGGGGATCGGCGTCTCGCTGATCCGTGCCCTCACCGAGCAGGTCCAGTTCAGCTCGGCGCCGGGCGGAGGGACCGAAGTTCAGATGGACTTCTCGGTGCAGCGCGATGGTCGAAGGCTGTTCGTCGCCCCCCCCGCTGCGGCTCCCGACGCGGAGATGAGCTCGGCCGCGGCCGGCGCTGTCGTCGCCTCGCTCTCACCGGTGGTGCTGCTGCCCGGGGTGCTCGGGCGGCTCGCGCGCACGCTGGCGGCGACCGCGCACTTTTCGCTCGATCGTTTCTCCGACGTCTATCTCGTCACCGATACGCTGGCCGCGCATGCGGCGAGCGCGGCCGCGGGCCCTCGGATCCAGGTCTGCCTGGCGGCCGAGGATCGCCGTCTGGAGCTGCTCGTCGGACCGTTTCGCAAGGGGACCGGCTCACGGCTGGAGGTCAGGACGAGCGATCATCCGGCATCACCGCTCGTCCTGCTCTCCGATCAGGTGACGGTGGTGCAGGCAGGCGACGCGGAGCTGCTCCGGGTCGTCGTGATCGACCACCGGCGCTAACTGCTAACGACTTTCGAGCAGCTCCTCGGGCGCGTCGACGAGCCGCAGCCGCTCGGCCACGCCGGTCAGGTGCAGCAGCCGCTGGACCTGCTGAGAGCCGCGCGCCAATGCCACCTCACAGCCCTCGGCGGCGAGGCGCTGGTGGGCGCGGACGAGGATGCTGAGCCCGGTGGAATCCATGAACCGCAGGCTGCGCAGATCGATCACGAGCATCTGCGTCTCGGCCCCGGAGACCTGATCGAGCTCACTTTCCAGCTCCGGGCCCGACGCCAGGTCGAGCTCGCCCCCGACGACGATCACGGCCGTCGAACCATCCTTGTGAACTTCTACCCGGAACTGATTCTGCACGCTGCGCACGAGCCTACTGGTCTGTCGTCCTAAATGGGACGTTATGAGGTCGGCTACGCGGCGCGGACGGCGAAGCGGTCGACCGCCGGCGAATCCCGGTAGTCCTCGAGCAGATCGAGCACGGCCCGCTCGAGCCGGGCGCGGCGCCGATCGTCGGGTCCGCTGAGCGCCCCGATCCGATCCAGCTCCGGCCCGATCGTCCAGCCGGACTGGTAGCGATCGAAGACGCGTGGGTCGATGTACGCGCGGCGGGCCACCGCGGGCGTATTCCCGAGCACCTCCGCAACCCCGCGCACCGCGCCGTCCATAGCCCGCTTGCGGGCGCGCTTGGTCACGGCGTAGCGGCCATCGGCGGCCAACGAGACCGCCGCGAGGACGGTGGCGTTCCACGTGCGGAAGTCCTTGGCGCTGTAGTGCGCCCCGATCAGGAGCTTCAGGTAGTCGCTGATCTGGTCAGAGCGAACGTTGTGCCACCGGCTGCCCTCCCGGTAGGCGAGCAGCTGATCGCCCCCCGATCGGCGTCGCTTCAGCGCCCGTACGACAGCGACAACGGGCGGGTCCTGGACGGCCTGCCGGCGCCGGACGCCGCTCTTGGCAAGGTAGTCGAAGGTCACGTTGTCGGCCGCCACGGTGACATTCGCCTTCGTCACTGTGGCGAGGCCGATGCCGCCCTCCTCGTCGGCGTACTCCTCGCTGCCGATCCGGAACAGGCCGACGTCGAGGAGCCGCAGCGCGCAGGCGAGCACGCGTGTGCGGTCAAGCTCGTCACCGCGGCGCAGATCGGACAGCACGCGCCGGCGCAGCCGCGGCAGGGCGCGGGCGAAGTCCTCCATGTGCTCGAACTTCTGGCGGTCGCGCATCTCTCGCCACCGGGTGTGGTACAGGTACTGCTTGCGACGGGCCGCATCGAGCCCGGTCGCCTGCAGGTGACCCATCGGATCGGAGCAGATCCAGACGTCTTGCCACGCCGGGGGAATCGCGAGCGCCTTGACGCGGAGCAGATCCTCGGGATCGCTCATTCGCCGACCCGCGTCGTCGACGTAGCTGAAGCCCCGCCCTCTCCGGATCCGATGCCACCCCGGGCCCGACGGGTCGGACCGCCGCAGCCGCCGCCGGCGGGCGGGAGCGGGGGGTAAGAGCGCCGTCGTCAATCCGGCCCGAGCTCCCGAAAGCGGTCGGTCATCCGTGCGTCGACATCCTCGTCGGACTCCGATTCGGACTCCGGCTCCTGGCCTTCGTCCTCGTCCTCGTCCTCGTCGTCGCCGACCTCCGGATGGGTCGTGTTGGCCTGCTGCATCACCCCTTCGAGGAAATGCTGCACGGTCGACTCGTCGCCCTCGCGGACCCCACCCACCGAAACCGTGCCCGACTTGAGCGTGACGTCGCCCCAGTTACCGCCGCCGAGCATCACCACGGTGTGCTCAAACAACGACTTCCAGCCCTTCGGCCGGTCGCCGACGATCTCCACGGTCAGGGTCCCGCCTCGAACCTCGGCGCTGTCCCAATCAAGCGTTGGTTGATCCACGAGCGTTTCCTACCCGCTTGCGGGAAGCGCAAGCGTCCGGGGCGGCCGCCCGGCGGCGGGCGAGATACCTGCTCCCCGGCGCGCGCAGAAGGAGAGCGCCGTCCGCCAGGCGGCGAAGCACCGCCGCTGCGGGCGCGGGATACTGCCGATTCACCGATGACCGCCACCTACACCTCCGAGCTTGCTGCGACATTGGCCCCCGACGTCCTCGCCCGCTTCGAGGGTTACGTGCGGGTCGACACCCAGTCCAAGCCGGACCGCAGCCAGTCTCCGAGCACGCCCGGCCAGCTCGATCTCGCCCGCCGGCTCGTCGCCGAGCTGACCGACGCCGGCCTCTCGGACGTGACGCTCGATGACAACGGCTACGTGATCGCGACGTTGCCGGGCAACGCCGTCGACGGCCAGGCGATCGGGCTGATCGCCCACATGGACACCAGTCCCGACGCGCCCGGCGCCGGCGTGGAGCCGATCGTCCATCGCGACTACGACGGAGGCGTCATCGGGTTGCCGCGCGCCGGGACCCGCCTGGACCCGGCGGCGATGCCCGAGCTGGCGGTCAAGCGTGGGCACGACATCGTCACGGCCAGCGGCGACACGCTGCTCGGCGCCGACGACAAGGCGGGCGTCGCCGAGATCGTCACGGCGGTGGCGCACCTGGCGGCCCATCCCGAGCTCCCGCGGCCCACCCTCCGCGTCGGCTTCACGCCGGATGAGGAGATCGGCGAGGGCGCGACCCTGTTCGACATCGAGCGCTTCGGCGCGCGCTGCGCCTACACCATGGACGGATCCAAGCTCGGCGAGCTGCAGGACGAGACGTTCTCGGCCGACGAGGTGCGGGTGAGGATCACCGGAGTCGATGTCCACCCCGGACAGGCGACGGGGAAGCTGGTCAGCGCGTTGCGCCTGGCCGCCCAGATCATCGCCGAGCTCCCGTCCGACCGGCTCACCCCGGACACGACCTCGGGCCGCGACGGCTTCATCCACCCGACGCAGCTGACCGGGACCGCCGCCGAGGCTCGGTTTCGCGCGATCGTGCGCGACTTCGACGAGTCCCGCCTCCAGGAGCACGTGGCGCTGCTGGAGCGCACCGCGCACACGGTGGTCGACCGGGCTCCCGGCGCTGCGCTGGAGTTCACGGTCCGCCGGCAGTACCGCAACATGCGCGAGTATCTGGCGCCGGTCGCGTTCATCGTCGATGCGGCCGAGGCGGCGATCGCGGCCGAGGGCATCGCCCCCGTCCGGACACCGATCCGCGGCGGCACCGACGGCTCCCGGCTGAGCGAGATGGGGTTGCCGACGCCGAACATCTTCACCGGGGGTCACGAATATCACTCGGTTCGAGAGTGGGCGTCGGTCCACGACATGGCCGCGGCGAGCGCGACCATCGTCCGGCTCGCCGAGATCTGGACCCAACCGAAGTTCTCGGCCCGGGGCCAGCGGTGAGCCTGGTCGGAGCCGCGTCGCTCGCGTCGCTCGACGGCACGATCATGCCGGTCGCGGAGGCGACGATTCCCGCCACCGACGACGGGCTCGTCCGGGGCGACGGCGTGTTCGAGGTCGTCCGGGTCTACGACGGCGTGCCCTATGCCTTCGATGCGCACCTCGCGCGCTTGAGCCGCTCGGCGCAGAACCTCCGCCTGCCGGTCGACCTCGAGTCGGTGCGCGCTGACGCCTACCGGCTGCTTGCCGAGGCCGGGACCGGCCCTGATCACCAATGCCTGCGGATCATCATGACCCGCGGCGGCCGGCGACTCCTGATGACCGAGCCGCTCGGGCACGATGAGGAGCAGGTGCGGCTGATGTCGGTCACGTACGCCCCGACGCGGATCCTCGACGGGATCAAGTCCCTCTCCTATGGCGGCAACATGCTCGCCACTCGGCTCGCCCGTGAGCAGGGGTTCGACGAGGCGCTGCTCGTCACCCCCCACGGCCGGGTGCTCGAGGCACCGACGAGCTCGATCTTCTGGGTGCAGCGCTCCCGCCTGCTGACGCCACCGCTGGAGGAGCACATCCTCGCTTCGATCACGCGCGCGCTGTTGATCGAGGTGGCGGGAGCCGAGGAACAGACGTGCACGCTCGATCAGCTGTACGCCGCCGACGAGGTGTTCCTCGCCTCGACGACTCGCGAGGTGCAGCCGGTGGTCGCCGTCGACGACCACGTGTTCGACGGCGACCGTCCCGTGAGCGACCGGGCGCGAGCCGCCGCGCTCGAGCGCATCCAGGCCGAGCTGCGCTCCTGACCGCGCTGTCGATCAGCGTCCGAGGCCGGCGTTGAGGGTTCTCACCGTGATCGGGAACCGCCCCCAGTTCATCAAGGCTGCGGCGGTTTCGCCGCGTCTGCGGCGCATCCACGAGGAGATCCTGGTGCACACCGGGCAGCACTTCGACGATCGTCTGTCCGCCGTGTTCTTCGACGAGCTCGGTCTTCCCGCACCCGACCAGGAGCTGGGCATCGCCCTGGGATCGGCGAGCTCACAGACCGCGCGAATGCTCGCGGCGCTGGAGCCGGTGCTGGAGGCGACGGCTCCCGACGTGGTGCTCGTCTACGGTGACACCAACTCGACGCTCGCGGGCGCGCTCGCGGGCGCCCAGGCGGGCATCGCGGTGGCCCACGTGGAGGCGGGGATGCGCTCGTTTGACCGTCGCATGCCGGAGGAGCTCAACCGCGTCCTCGTCGACCACGCCGCGGCCCTCCTGCTCTGCTCCACCGAGACGGCGATGGCCAATCTGGCGCACGAGGCGGTCGCCGGGCGCGCCGAGCTGGTGGGCGACGTCATGGTCGATGTCGCGCTCCGCATCCAGCCGCGGGCGCGCCGGCGGCTGGACCTGGTGGCGCGCCACCACGTCGTGCCCGGCGAGTACATGCTCGCCACCGCTCACCGTGCCGGCAATGTCGACGACCCCGGTCGGCTGCGCTGCCTCGTGGAGCTGCTGACGGGGGTGGCCCGGGAGTCCCCGGTCCTGTTGGCGTTGCACCCGCGGACGGCCGCGCGCCTGCGCGCGGCGGGGCTGATGCAACGGCTCCGCGAAGCGCCGAGGGTCACCGTGACCGAGCCGCTTGGCTACCTCGAGCTGACGGCGCTGCTCTGCCACGCCCGGGCGGTGGTGACCGACTCCGGCGGCCTCCAGAAGGAGGCGTATCTGGCCGGGATCCCGTGCATCACCCTGCGCGACACCACGGAGTGGACCGAGACGGTCGCCCTGGGCTGGAATGTGCTCGTCGATCTCGAGCTCGATCGCGTGCTCGCCGCGCTGCGCCGCGAGCGTCCCACCGACGCGCCGCCCGTGTACGGGGACGGCCACGCCGGCGAGCGCGTCGTCGGCGCGCTGACCGGCCTGGACCGCGGTGACGGCGCCCGGCGAGCGTCCACCACGCGCGTCGCGGATGACGACGGCCCATCAACCTAGACTCCTGCGCCAATGCGAGCGTGTCCTGAATGACGGAGCCGACGGTCTCGGTCGGTGTGGTCGGTCTCGGCTACTGGGGGCCGAACCTGGCCCGCAATTTCGCCGCCATCCCAGGCTGCGAGCTCGCCTACCTGTGCGACGCTGACGCCGCCGTCCGCGAGCGGGTGAGCCGGATGTTCCCGGCCGCCCGGGCGACGGCCGAGCTCGGGGACCTCCTGGCCGACCCGTCTCTGGACGCGGTCGTGCTGGCGACACCGGTCCCGACGCACGCCGAGCTCGCGGTGGCGGTGCTGCAGGCGGGCAAGCACTGCTTCGTCGAGAAGCCGCTGGCCCAATCCGCGGCCGCCGCCGAGCGTGCCGTCGCCGCGGCCGAGGCGGCCGACCGCCGGCTGATGGTCGGCCACCTGCTCGAATACCACCCCGGAGTGGGCAAGCTCAAGGAGCTCACGGAGTCCGGCGAGCTCGGCGATGAGATCTTCTACATCTACGGCAACCGGCTGAACCTCGGCAAGCTGCGTGCCGATGAGAACGCCCTCTGGAGCCTGGGGGCCCACGACGTCTCGGTCGTGCTCTACCTCGCCGCCGAGGAGCCCACCGAGGTCGTCGCCCACGGAGAGTCCTATGTCCGCGCCGGCATCGAGGACGTCGTCTTCTGCTTCATGCGCTTCCCCTCCGGTCTCGCCGCCCACCTGCACCTGTCGTGGCTCGATCCCCATAAGGAGCGGCGTTTCACGGTCGTCGGGTCGCGGCGCATGGCGACGTTCGACGACATGGAGCTCGAGCGCAAGCTGACCGTCTACGACAAGGGATTCGACGAGGATTCGCGCACCTACGGCGAGTACATCACCCGCAGCGGCGACGTCTTCTCGCCCCGAATCCCGAATGTCGAGCCGCTGCGGGTGGAGTGCGAGCACTTCATCGACTGCGTCCGCACCGGCCTGCCTCCGCGTTCGGACGGCGCCGACGGCCTCCGGGTGGTCCGCGTCCTCGAGCAGCTCCAGCATTCGCTCGACGAGGTCCGCCGGAGGGTCGTGGCCGATGGCGTCTGAGCGCCCTCGGTGGCGCGACGACGGCGCCTACGTGTCCGAGGTGGCGCAGCTCGCGGCCGATGTTGAGCTGGGGCCCGGAGCGGTCGTTCACGCGGGCGCGGAAATCGGACCGGGCAGCCGCGTCGACGCCGGAGCGGTTCTCCACGCCGGAACGGTGCTCGGCGCGGGTTGCCTCGTCGAGGACGGCGCCGTCCTCGGCAAGCGCCCGCGGTTGCGACGGGGGTCGAGCGCCGTGGGTTCGGTGGGGCCGCTGGTCGTCGACGACGACGTGATCATCTGTGCCCATGCCGTCGTCTACGCGGGCGCGCAGATCGATCGGTCGGCGATCGTCGGCGACCAGGCACATGTTCGCGAGCGCTCCCGGCTCGGGGAACGAGCGGTCATCGGCCGCGGCTCGACGATCGACTTCGACACGGAGATCGGAGCGAGGGTGTCGATTCAGACGCTCGTCTATGTCACCTCCGGCACGATCGTCGAGGATGACGTCTTCATCGGCCCCGGCGTGGTGCTGACCAACGACAACACGATGGGGCGGCACCCGCCCGGCGCGCCGCTGCGGGGCGCGGTGCTGAGACGCGGCTGCCGCGTCGGTGCAGGCGCCGTGCTGACCCCGGGGGTCGTGATCGGCGAGGAGGCGTTTGTCGCGGCGGGCGCGGTCGTCGTCGCCGACGTCCCCGAGCGCGCGGTGGTGATGGGGGTTCCCGGACGGGTCGTACGACGGGTGCAGGACGCGGATCTCCTCGACCGCTGGCGCTGAGCGGTATTACTCGGCGAGGCTGCCGGACATCCCGATGCCGGCCTGGGTCCAGATCACCTGCTCGCGACCAGGACCGACGCCGATCAGCGCGATCGGCACGCCGACGAAGTCGGCGACGAACTCCAGGTACTCACGGGCGGCCTCGGGCAGCTCGTCCTCGCTGCGGCACTCGCTCAGGTCCTCGGTGAAGCCGGGCAGCTCCACGTACTCGCCGACGGCGTGGTGCAGCACCGTCTGGTGATAGGGGAAGTAATCGAACTCGGCTCCTTCGGCACCGCGGTAGCGCACGCAGGCGCGGATCGGGTCCAGGCCGGCGAGGACGTCGAGCTTGGTGATCGCCAGCGCGGTCATCGAGTTCAGCCGGGCCGCGTAGCGCAAGGCCACCAGGTCGATCCAGCCGACCCGCCGGGCCCGCCCGGTGGTGGTCCCGTACTCGCCACCGCGCTCGCGGATCTCGTCGGCGAGCGGGCCCTCGAGCTCGGTCGGAAACGGTCCGGCGCCGACCCGGGTGACGTACGCCTTGGCCACGCCCCACACCTCGTCGATGTCCTTGGGGCCGACGCCGGCGCCGATGCACGCGGCGCCCGCCACCGGGTTCGACGACGTCACGAACGGATACGTGCCGTGATCGATGTCCAGCAGCGCGCCCTGGGCGCCCTCGAACACGACCATCTCATCGCGATCGAGCCGCTGGAGCACGAGCCGCGAGGTGTCGGCGATGTAGGGCTCCAGCACGTGGCCGTAGGTGAGGTACTCGTCGGTCATCGACTGCAGGTCCAGACGCGGATCGCGGGCGTACGGACGCAGCGTCAGCCGCTTGGGGTCCAGTGCGGCGACGATCTTCTTCTTGAGGATCTTCTCGTCGAGCAGGTCCTGCATGCGAATCCCGAGGCGCGCCGCCTTGTCGGCGTAGCACGGTCCGATGCCGCGCCGCGTCGTCCCGATCTCCAGCTTGCCGAGCTTCGCCTCGCCGGCGTGGTCGAGCAGCATGTGGTACGGCATGATCAGATGGGCGTTGGCGGAGATCCGCAGCGAGCTGGTCTCCACTCCGCGTCTCCGCAGCCCATCGAGCTCGTCGGTGAGCACCTTGGGATCGATGACGACTCCATTGCCGATCACGCACAGCTTGCCGGGATGCAGGATTCCCGACGGCATCAGGTGCAGCTTCCACGTCTGCCCGTTGCGGACGATCGTGTGCCCGGCGTTGTTCCCGCCCTGGAAGCGCACGATCGCATCGGCACGCTCGGCGAGCATGTCGGTGACCTTGCCCTTTCCCTCATCGCCCCACTGGGCGCCGACGACAACGATTCCTGGCATGGCGGATTGAGTGTAGGGCCGCCGGGAGCGGCGCTCGCGCCACCACCGACCGATACGGCAGCCGGCGCTACGCGGTGCGCAGGTCCATCCGGTGATCGTGACCGAGCAACGGGAGCTCGTCGCACATCTCGGTCAGCCGCGAGACGGTACGCGCGCCGATCTGCTCGCACAGCGCGTCCCGGTCCAGGATGTTGGTTGTGATCACCACCGAACGCCGGTCCTCGTAACGGGCATTGACGATCGAGTACAGCTCCTCCAGCACCCAGTCGGTGGAGCGCTGGGCCCCGACATCGTCGATGTGGAGGAGGTCGATCTGAGTCAGGCGGTCGAGCAGGTCGATGTGCGAGCGGTCGGAGCGATGGATGTCGCGGATCTCGTTCAACAGCCGCGGGAGCGAGTAGATGGCCACCGAGCGTCCGGCATCCGAGGCGGCCTTGGAGACGAGCATCGCGAGGCTCGTCTTCCCGGTCCCCGGCGGTCCCATGAACCAGAGGCCGCGGCCGGCGTCGAGCTGCTCGTCGATCGTCGCCGCAAACCGGCGGGTGGCGGCGACGATCGCCGGATCGATCTCGTTGACCGGTGGGCGCTCGAACGCGACGTCGCGATAACGGCGGGGAATCACCGCCGACAGGCTGCGCGCCCGGGCCCGCGCCACCCGCTGGGCGCGGCAGCGGCAGTCATACGCGGTGTTCGTGGCCGCGTCGTAACGAAACCCTGATCCGTCGCAGAGCGCGAACGGGCACTCATCGGCCATCATCGGAGCACTCCGCGGCCGATCATGCCGCGAACCGCTCGCCGGCGTAGTTCATGAACTTCGGGTACTCCTTCTGGAACGTGAGCACCACGTCGCCGACGGGCCCGTTGCGGTGCTTGGCGATGATGATGTCGGCCTCGCCGGGGCGCTCGGAGTCCTTCTCGTAGTACTCATCGCGGTAGATGAACATCACGAGATCCGCGTCCTGCTCGATCGCTCCGGACTCACGTAAATCGGAGAGGATCGGCTTCTTCTCGCCGCCGCGCTGCTCGACGGCGCGGCTCAGCTGTGACAGCGCGATCACCGGAACGTCGAGCTCGCGGGCCAGGCCCTTGAGGCCGCGGCTGATCTGTCCCACCTGCTCGACCCGGCTCTCGACGCGGCCCTCGTGGCGCATCAGCTGCAGGTAGTCGACGATGATCATCCCCAGACCACCGGGGATCTGGGCGTGCAGCCGGCGCGACTTGGACCGCACCTCGAGCACTCCTGTATCCGACGAGTCGTCGACGAACAGCGGCGCCTCGGCCAGCCGCTGGCACGCCTCGAGGATCTTCGGCCATCGCTGCTCGGCGACCTTGCCCCGGCGCAGGTCCTCGCCCTTGATCCGCGCCTGGGAGGCGACGAAGCGCTGCGCGAGCTCGGACTCGGACATCTCGAGCGAGAACAGAGCGACGGCATGCCCGGCGAGGACCGCGTTCTCCGCGATGTTCGCCACCAGTGCGGACTTGCCCATCGACGGCCGGGCGGCGAGCACGATCAGGTTGCCGGGCTGAAAGCCGCCGGTCTTCTCATCGAGATCCTTGAACCCCGACGGGGTGCCGGTCAACGGCGTCTTGGAGACCGACAGCCGGTGCAGCTTGTCGGTCTCCTCGTGCAGGATGTCCGCGATCGCGCGGATCTTCTTCTGCCGGTCGTCGGTCGCCACCTCGAGCACCGAGCGCTCGGCTCGCTCCACGAGCTCCCGGGCCGGCGCCTCGCGGGCCAGAACGCTGGCCTGGATCTCGTAGGAGGTGGTCAGCAGCGCTCGCAGCTTGGCGTTGTCGTGCACGATCCGGCCGTACTCACGAGCATGCCCGGCCGCCGGGACCCATCCCGCCAGCTCGTCGATCGTTCCCGGGCCCCCGATCTCGTCGAGCTTGCCGTGCTGGCGCAGCTTCTCCGAGACGGTGAGGTGGTCGATCTTCGCGTCGCCCTCGTACAGCTCGAGCATCGCCGCGTACACCGCCCCGTGCTGCTCGCGATAGAAGTGCTCGGGCCGCAGCTGCTCCTCCACCAGCAGCGAGTGCAGGTGGCGCTCGTCGAGCAGCACCGCGCCCAGCACCGACTTCTCGGCCTCGAGGTTGTGAGGGGGGACGGCGATGTTCTGCACGGCGCTCATCGGGGGTCCGACAATAGGTCGGGCAGCGGCGGCGAGCTCGAGTCCATCCCGCTAGCAGCGGACGTTTGTCTTCACCGGCGTCGCGTCGCTCACAAGACATCCGCGCCGTGCAACGGCGCGGTCAGGGCAGCGGCGAGGACCGGGCGCCCGGGACCACGCTACGGGCCCGAAGCGGCGACAACCATGGTCTTGACCGTCGCGGTCACCTCGTCGGCGACCTCGACGACGACCATGTACGTCCCGACATTGCGAATCGGATCGTCCAGGTGGATCTTGCGGCGGTCGATCCGGATCCCGCGGGCATCGCGGATGGCGTCGGCGATGTCCTGGGTCGTGACCGACCCGAACAGCCGACCGTCGTCGCCCGCCTGCTGAGGAATCGTCAGCACGGTGCGACCGAGCACGGCCGCGCTCTCCCGCGACCGCTCCTCGGCCTCCCGCAGAGCGCGCTCGGCGTCCTCCTGGCGACGGCGGGCGACCCGGATCGAGGTCTCCGTCGCCGGCTCGGCGAGCTTCCGCGGCTGCAGGTAGTTGCGCAGGTAGCCGGCGGACACGTCGACCACCGCCCCGCGCTCGCCGAGCGGCTCCACATCTGCAAGCAGGATCGCCTGCGGCATCGTCTCGCCCTCGCCTACCGGTCGCGGTCACGGTCGCGGTCGCCGCGACCACCGCGGTGGTCGCCGCCACCCTCGGCCACGTATGGCAGCAACGCCAGCTCGCGGGCCCGCTTCACCGCACGCGCCACCTGGCTCTGGTGACGGCGGCACGCGCCCGTGATCCGCCGAGACCGGATCTTGCCGCGGTCGGAGATGAACCGGCGCAGCATGGACACGTCCTTGTAGTCCACCTGCTCGATCTTGTCCCGGCAGTACGGGCACGACTTCCGGCGGGTCGAAGTCGGCCCACCCTTCCGATCGCGCCGCCGTACGGGGCGTCTGCGTTGCTTTGCCACTGAGATCAGCCTAGCTTGATTGGTTGCTGTTTGCCTCTAGAACGGGATGTCCTCGTCTGCGCTGGCGCCGACCGGAGTGCGCTCGAAGTCCCCGGTGTCGATCGGGACATCGCTCTCCGTCGCGCGCGCGCTGCTCGAGAACCCGTTGCCGTTCCCGGCGTCATCACGGCTGCCGAGGAACTGCACGGACTCAGCGATGATATCCACTGACTGGCGCTTGTTGCCCTCCTTGTCATTCCATTCGCGCCATTGCAGGCGGCCGTCGATCGCGACGGGGCGGCCCTTGCTGAGGAACTTTGCGCAGTTCTCGCCCTGCGCGCCCCATACGGTGACGTCGAAGTAGTTGGGTTGATCCTCCCACTGGCCGGTCTCGTTGTTCTTGCGCCGGCCGTTGCAGGCGATGCGCAGTGAGCACACCGAATTGCCGCTGGAGGACAGCGAGCGCAGCTCGGGATCGCGCGTGAGGTTGCCGGTGATGATCACCCGATTGATGTTGGTGCCTGCCATCTGCTGACTCCTTTCGGAAACGTTTGAAGCTTGGGATCGAGTCTATGGCCGCCCCAGACGGCAACCCACCGTCTCGGCGGAAAATGGACGGAATCGTTGCGGTTGCGGCACACCCGCACACGGACTGTGACGGTTGCGCGAGAAATGCGCCGGTCGTCGGCGGGGCGGCGGGGCTCACCGGCGGCGCGGCGCAGCGGCGCTGGGCGGTGCGCCGGGTCCGTCTGTCAGGCGTCGCCGGCCGGTGCGCCCGGGGAAGCCGCGGCGAGTACCGGGCGGAGGCGAGTCGGGCGCCGGCGGCGTTCCCGGCAGCACCCGGATGACCCGGAAGCGCAGCACGGCGTCGTCGATGCGCAGGTTGTGGGACAGCGCGTCGAGCAGTTCCGTCGGCCCCGTGAACTGCAGCAGGTGGTACTCCCCCTCCCCCTGGTGCCTGATCTCGTAGGCCATCGGCCGCGTATGCCAGTCGTCCTGGCGCTCGACGGTGCCCCCGCCGCCGGTGATCTGCGCCTCGGTGTCGCTGAGGATCTTGGCCCGCCGCTCGTCCTCCGCGGTGGCGGACAGGACCAGCATCAGGTCGTAGAGGCGAGTTTGCTCAGGCATCGGGGGTGCAAAGGTGAAGGCGCGTCAAATCGGCGGCCGACTATAGCGGGTGTCGGGCCACACCCGGCCGGCCTCGCTGCCACCATCGCGTGATGCCCGGCCGCTCCGCATCCAAGCCCGAGCTGGCGATTCTGGAGTGTGCGACGGACGCCGACTGGGAGCGCTGGCTCGAGTCCCACCACCGGTCCTCACCCGGCGTGTGGCTGAAGTTCGCCAAGCGCACCGCCCACACGGCGACGGTCGCCCATGACGAAGCGCTCGACACCGCGATCTGCTTTGGCTGGATCGACGGCCAGACCCGCGCTCTGGACGAGAGCTTCTTCCTCCAGCGCTTCACCCCGCGCCGCCCACGGAGCAAGTGGTCGCAGATCAACTGCGGCAAGGCCGAGCAGTTGATCACGAGCCGGCGGATGCGCGCCGCCGGGCGCGAGCAGGTGGACGCGGCCCGGGCCGACGGTCGCTGGCAGGCCGCCTACGAGCCGCAGAGTCGCGCCACCGTGCCAGAGGATCTCCAGCGCGCCCTCGACGCCGAGCCCGCCGCCCGCGATTTCTTTCAGACGCTGACCGGGAGCCGGCGGTACGCGTTCCTCTACCGGCTCCACAACGTCAACACCCCGGCGGGCCGCGAGCGGCGCATCGCCTCCTACATCGAGCTGTTGCGCGAGCACCGGACGCTGCGCTGACACGGTCGCGGCGGCTCGCCACCTGCTCGCGGCGGGCTACGACGCCGGCTCGACGCTCCGTTCCTTGGCCCGGATGTCGGCCAGCTGGTCGTCGATCCAGTCGCCGGGATCGCGGGCGGTCACGATCGAGATCAGGCCGTCGTGCCGGCGCTCGCGCTCTGAGACGGGCATCGTCAGCGCGGCGTGGATCGAGTCGGCCAGCTCCTGGATGTCGAACGGGTTGACCGACAGGGCGTACTCGCCGAGCTCCTCGTGCGCCCCCGTGTTCTCCGACAGCACCGATACCCCGGCGCGCTCGTTGACCATCGGGCCCTCCTTGGCGACCAGGTTCATGCCGTCGAACATGGCGTTGACCATGAGCATGTCGTAGTGCTTGTAGGCGGCCACCGCCTCCTCCAGGTCGTCGCGGAGCTTGAGCTGAATCGGCATCCAGTCCGGGGAGCCGTGGCGGTGGTTGACGACCGCCACCACCGCCTCGATCCGCTCCAGATACTCGGCGTACTCGGGAACGTCGGTGCGCGACGGCATCAGCTGGGCGATGAACGTCACCCGTTCCCGGAACTCGGGGTGCTGCTCCAGGAAGGTGTCAAAGGCGCTGAAGCCGCGCAGCACGTTCTTGGACAGGTCGGCCCGGTCGACCCGGAGGATGAGGTGGTCCCGGCGCCGGCGCAGCAGCTCGCCCTCGAACTCCCGGACCCGGGGACGCGCGGCCACGGCCTGGATCGCCTCGGAATCGATCGGCAGCGGGTACGAGCGCACCCACACCTCGCGATCGTCCATCTGGACGATCCCGGCCTCGTGATCGACCTCCAGCCCCATCAGATCCTCGCAGCACTGCAGGAAGTTGCGTCGATAGGAGCGCGTGTGGAAGCCGACGATGTCGTTGGAGAGGATGCCCTCGTAGACCTCGCGGCGGATCGGGGTCGGCAGCACGCGCCAGGAATCCGACTGGCTCCACGGGATGTGGACGAAGTGGTGCAGGAACACATCAGGACGCTCGCGCCGGATCAGCCCGGGCAGCACGTAGAGGTGGTAGTCGTGGACCATGACCACCGGTCGCTCGATGTCCTCGATCTCGTCCAGCACCGCCCGCGCCAGATCTTCGTTGACCGCGTTGTAGCCGAACTCGAACGCCTCGGTCTCGTTGCGACGGATGTCCGGCGCATTGGAGAGATCCCACAGATAGTGCTGGATGAACCACAGCAGTGGGTTGGCGATGATGTTGTAGAAGCCGTCGTAGGCGGTGGGGTCGGATGCGACCAGCTTGACCCGGTACTCGTCACCCTCGGGCGAGGTGACCGGGAATGGGCGTCCGTCGTGGTGCTCGGCGGCGGCGACGTCCTCCTCGGTCATCGCCGATGCCACCCACGTCACCGGCCGGTGCGACGCGAGCCCGATGAGCGCGGTGACCAGACCCCCGGTGCCGCGTTTGATCTCGCCATCCGGCTGAAACGTCACCGGACCACGGTTGGAGACGAGGACGAGTGGCGTC
Source organism: uncultured Solirubrobacteraceae bacterium (assembly GCA_963731395.1). GTDB lineage: Bacteria > Actinomycetota > Thermoleophilia > Solirubrobacterales > Solirubrobacteraceae > Palsa-465. The sequence continues at coordinate 230,519 of CAVSVH010000003.1, read as the reverse complement.
TCGGATGACATGGGCCGCAGACAGACGATACGCCGGTCAGCCGGAGAGCGTCCTCAGCCGCTCGATCCCGGCGTCGACCGCCGCCACGAGCCGCGCGTGCAGCGCGGCATTTGCCGCCGAGATCGACGACATCTGGAAGTCGTGCCCGGTCCCGAGGAGTCGCCGGCGATCGAGCGGACGGCCCCAGCCGTCGCTGATCGTCCCACCGGCCTCGCGCAGGCAGAGCCACGGAGCGGCGAGGTCATACGGGGAGTTGTTGAGCACCTGGCCGCCGGCGATGGCTTCGAACTGCTCGCGCATCCCGGGGAGCTCGTCGATCATCCGTGATCCCACCTCCACGACCGCGTCGAGCTGACCGGTCACGATCCGGGTCATCGCGTACGCCTGCGACCCCAGCTCGAACGTGCCGCCGCCGACCGAGGAGGCGTCGATGAGGCCGCCGAGCACCTCGACGGTGGCCCGGGCCGGCCGGCCCCGGAATCCATAGCCCCAGAACATCGTCGCGACGTCGGCGTTCGGGCTCAGCGCCACGGGACGCGTCGACTCGACGACGCCCTCGCCCGCGGCAGCGACGAACAGCTCGCCGGACTTGATCTCGACGACGCAGGCGTCGGACACGTCGGCCATCGTCGGATCGCCATCGCGCAGCGGTGCGAGCGCCACCGCGACACACGCCGACTCCAGCCCCGCCAGCGCCGGGCGGGTCCCGTCGATGGGGTCGACCACGAGGACGTCGGTCGCATCCGGCGTCGCCACGAGCCCGCGATCTTCGGAGTAGAACGCAACCCGGGGAGCGCGCGCGGCGAGGAACGAGACGAGCGCGTCCTCGGCGATCTGGTCGATCGCGAAGGTCACGTCTCCGCCGGCTCCGTCGCCCGAGTGCCGGCGACCGGCATGACGGCCGAGCTCGGGAACGACCCGATCGCGCAGCTCCAGAGCGAGATCACGCACGAGCCGGCGGCGGGCAGTCGGAGACGCGAGTGCGCCGGACACGGGTCGCAACCTAGCGCGACTGACAAATTCGACTGAATCAGTGAACTTGCTAGGTTGAGGCCGACGCCGCCATCGATCACGGGAGCCCCATGAGCGCCACCGACGACCTACTCGCCAACAACGAGAGCTATGCGGCCGCATACGACAAGAGCGACCTCCCGCTGCCGCCGGCCAAGAAGGTGGCGGTTGTTGCGTGCATGGACGCCCGGCTGAACGTCTACGGCATGCTCGGCCTCCACGAGGGTGACGCCCATGTCATCCGCAATGCAGGCGGCGCCGTCACCGACGACGAGATCCGCTCCCTGGCCATCTCCCAACGCCTGCTCGGAACCGAGGAGATCATCCTCATCCACCACACCGACTGCGGCATGCTCACGTTCACCGATGACGAGCTCAAGGCGGCGATCGAGCGCGACACCGGGATCAGGCCACACTGGGCCGCCGAGGCGTTCGCCGACCTCGAGGACGACGTGCGCCAGTCGATCTCCAGGATCAAGGCGTCGCCGTTCGTGCCGCGCAAGGACCAGATCCGCGGCTTCGTCTACGAGGTTGCGACCGGCCGTCTTCGCGAAGTGTCCTAGCGCGCGATCGCCTCTCGGCCGCGACCGAGGCCGCGGCGGAGCCGTCGTCTCGGCCGCCACGCGGCGTCCATTACCGTTGGCTGGATGAGTGAGCACGACGCGATCGTGATCGGCGCCGGCCCCGCCGGTGAGGTCTGCGCCGGCCGGCTCGCCGAAGAGGGCCTGGAGGTGGCGCTCATCGAGCGCGAGCTCGTCGGCGGCGAGTGCGCGTTCTGGGCGTGCATGCCATCCAAGGCGCTGCTGCGTCCCGCCGAGGTGCTCGCGGAGGTGCGGCGGGTGCCGGGAGCCACCGAGGCGGTCACGGGCGAGCTCGACGCCGCGGCGACGCTCGCCCGCCGCGACGAGGTGATCCACGACCTCGACGACTCGTCCCAGCTGCCGTGGCTGGAAAGTCGCGGGATCCGGCTGTTCCGGGGTCGGGCGCGGCTCGACGGCATCCGCCGGGTCCAGGTGGACGGGGAGCTGCTGGAGGCTCGGCGAGCGGTGATCATCGCGGTCGGCAGCGGCGCCGCCCTACCCCCGGTGTCCGGCCTGGGCGAGCTGGCGCCGTGGACCAACCGACAGGGCACGATCGCCGAGATCGTTCCCGCTCGCCTCACGGTGCTCGGCGGAGGCGTCGTCGGCTGCGAGCTCGCCCAGGCGTGGTCCTCGCTCGGCGCCGAGGTGACGCTGGTCGAGACTGCGGCCGGGCTGCTGGCGGAGGAGGAGCCGTTTGCCGGAGAGCAGCTGGCGTCGTCCCTGCGCGATCACGGAGTCGATGTGCGCGTCGGCGCCACCGCGACCGCAGCGGCGCGCGACGCCGCCGGCAGGTTCACCCTCACCCTTCAGACCGGTGCGACGATCGACAGCGACGAGCTGCTGGTCGCGGTCGGCCGCAAGCCGCACACCGACGACCTCGGACTGGACACCGTCGCGCTGGCCCCCGGAAAGACGATCGACGTCGATGACCACATGCGGGTCACCGTCCCCGCGCACCGCGACTGGCTGTATGCGATCGGCGACGTCAACGGCCGCGCGCTGCTGACCCACGCCGCGAAGTATCAGGCGATGATCGCCGTGGCGACGATCATGAACCGCGACGCGAGCGCGACCTGGGACGGTCCGATGACGCCGCGGGTGGTGTTCACCGAGCCCCAGGTGGCCGCCGTCGGCCGCACGCTCCAGCAGGCGCTCGCCGCGGGGATCCCGGCGCGTGCCGTCGACGCCGATCCCGGCGCCACCGCGGGAGCCAGCTTCGTCGGCAAGGACGCGATGACCGCAGCGCGGATCGTCGTCGACGAGCAGCGCGAGGTGATCGTGGGCGCGACCTTCACCGGTCCCGAGATCGCCGACAGCCTCCACGCCGCCACGATCGCCATCGTCGGAGAAGTGCCGCTGCGCACGCTCGTTCACGCGATCCCGTCGTTCCCCACCCGCAGTGAGGTGTGGCTTAAGCTGCTGCACGACTGGGCCCCGTAGCGAGCCCGGCGCGGGGCGAGCCGGCGCGTCAGCCGGGGATCTCGAGCGTGAACGTCGTCTCGCCGGTCGCCGAGTGAACCGACAGGTGACCGGACATGCGGCCGGCGAGCTCGGATGCGATCGCCAGACCGAGACCGGATCCCTGCGCATCATCCGCGGTGTAGAACGGCTCGAAGATCCGCTGCAGCGCGGGCCGATCGATCCCATCGCCGTCATCGCGGACCGCGACCTGCACCTGGCCGTTCTGGCGGCGCGCGGTGACGACGATCTGGGTCCCCGGCGGGGTGTGCGTGAGCGCGTTGTCGATCAGGATGCGGACGATCTGGGCGACCCGGACCGGATCGCAGTTGGCCTGCATCGCGTCCCGGCCGCCCGGGAGCCGCAGCTCCAGGCGTGAGTCGTGCTGCGCGAGCGTCGGCTCGAACTCGCCTGACACCGAGCGCGTCAGCTCCCCGAGGTCGACTTCCTCGGGCCGCAGCTCCAGCGATCCGGACTCCAATCGGGAGAGGTCGAGCAGGTCGACCGACAGCTTTCCGAGGCGCTGCACCTGGTCGCGGACCTGGTCCAGGAAGCGCCGTCGCGTCTCGGGATCGAGATCCTCGTCCTCGAGCAGCTCGACGAAGCCGCCGAGCGAAAAGACCGGGGTCCGCAACTCGTGCGACGCGGTGGCGATGAACTTCTTGCGCGCCAGCTCCATCGCCAGCAGCTGCTGCTGCATCTCGTTGAATGCGACCGCCAGCTGTCCCAGCTCGTCGGTGGAGTCGACGGGGATCGGCCGGCTGAAGTCGCCGGCGGCGACCTGCTTGGCGGCGAGCTCGAGCCGCTTGACTCGCAGGGCGAGCGCCCGGGCGACGAGATAGCCGGCGACCAGGGCGAGGAGCAGCGCGATCGCACCCGCGACGAGGATCTCGTGGCGCACGGTGCTGACGGTTCGCATCACGTCGATCACCGGCGCGGAGTACACGATCACCCAGCCGACGACATGCGGGGCGTAGAACACCGGGTAGGCGGCCTCGGCGACGCCGCCCGACGCCGCCGGCTCCACCCCGGTCAGCATCCGCTGGGCCGCGACCGCGCGGTACGCGAGCCTGAAGTGCAGCGACGCGCCGGCCGGAGGACTGCCCGAGTCGGCGAGCTTCGGGAGCTGCAGCCCACCCTGGGCACGATTGACCGACAGCACCGTCACCCGGTCTCCCGAGATCCCGGCGATGCGGGCCACCGTGCGGCGCAAGTGCGGGAGCGGCGTGGAGCTGCCCAGGGCGCGGCTGATCGGACCCGAATGGGCCCGCGCCGACGTCGCCAGCCCTGTCAGCTTCTGTCCCATCAGCCGGCTCTGCAGCCCGGGCGCCACGTAGAGGTACAGCGCGGCGACGGCCAGCAAGGTGATCGCGAAGAAGATGAGCGCCAGCCGGTTGCTCAGCGACAATCTCATCAGCGATGTGCGTGGGTCCGGCGGGTCGGCGCGGCCACTCGGGTCCGGCCCTCAGGTCTCCGTGTCCCGGAAGCGGTAGCCGACGCCGCGGACCGTGAACAGGTACTCGGGATCCTTGGGATCCCGTTCGACCTTCTCGCGCAGGTGTCTGATGTGGACATCGATCGTGCGCGGATCACGGTAGGCGGAATCCCCCCAGATCCGCGCCAGCAGCATGTCCCGGGTGAACACGCGGCCGGGGGAGCGGGCCAGGGCCGACAGGATCTCGAACTCGACATACGTCAGCTGCGCGTCGTCCCCGCGGATCCGGACGCTGCGCTTGGAGAAGTCGACGCGCAGCGCGCGGATCTCGAGCGGGGCTTCCCCGGGCATCGCCTGGTCCGGGCGGGTCAGCTCGGCTCGGCGCAGCGCCGCCTTGATGCGGCTGGAGAACTCCCGCAGCGAGAACGGCTTGGTGATGTAGTCGTCGGCCCCGAGCTCGAGTCCGACGACCTTGTCGATCTCCTCGGATTTCGCGGTCAACATGATGATCGGCACCGAGCTGCGGCTGCGCAACCGGCGGCACACCTCCAGACCGTCGATCCGGGGCAACATCAGGTCGAGGACGACGAGGTCGAAGGACTGCTCGTCAAATCGCTCCAGCGCCTGACGGCCGTCGGTCGCCTGCACGACGTCGTAGCCCTCCTTGCGCAGCGGGTAGGAGAGCAGTGTCTGGATCGACTGCTCGTCGTCGACGAGCAGAATGCGAGCAGATCGTTCGGGCACCGTCGTCTCCGTCACGGGATAAGAGTAGAGAGCAGCGGGTTTGGGCCGAGATAACCTCTGGCGATGCTCGCTCCGCGGATCTACCGGACCGGCTTGATCGTCGCGGCCCTGGCGCTGGTGATCCTCGCGTTCTCGCTGCGTGATCAGCCGGCGGCGCTGAGTCCCACGCTGGCGCCGGACGTGTTCAACGGCCAGAACGTCGCCGCGACGATGTCGTCCATCGCCGCCGGCGATCCGACGCGCCGACCCGGGTCCGACGGCGACAAGGCGCTGGCCGACCAGGTGCGCGCGAGCCTGACCTCGCGGGGCTTCTCGGTCTCGACCGACATCTTCGACGGGCGGACGGTGGACGGTACGCGGACCCTGGAGAACGTGATCGGGATCCGGCCGGGACTGAAGAGCGGCAGCATTGTCATCGTCGCCCATCGTGATGCCCTCGGCTCGCCGGCGTTGGCGAACCTGTCGGGGACCGCGACGTTGATGGAGCTGGCCCGCGATCTGGAGGGGGAGACACTCGATCGCACGGTCGTGCTGGCCTCGACGTCCGGCTCGCAGGGCACCGCGGGCGCGATCCGATTGGCGTCGACCCTTGCCGGTCCGATCGACTCGGTGATCGTGCTCGGCGATTTGGCGAGCGCGCACGCCCGATCGCCGATCATCATTCCCTGGTCCGCGCGCCAGCTGGTGGCGCCTCCCACGCTGCGCAACACCCTCGGCTCCGCCCTCGCCGCCCAGACGTCGCTGCAAGCCGGGGGGACCGGTCTGGGCGGCCAGTTCGCGCATCTCGCGTTTCCGTTCACGCTCGGCGAGCAGGCTCCCTTCGGCGCCCGCGGCATACCGGCGGTGGCGGTGTCGGTGTCCGGAGAGCAGGGTCCGACCGCCAACGCGCCGATCGCGCCCGTGGCCCAGCTGACCGGGATCGGCCGGGCCGTCCTGCAGTCGATCTCCGCTCTGAACAGTGGCGGTCTGGTCGCCCGGCCGTCGTCCTATCTGCTCCTCGACGGAAAGATCGTCCCCGGCTGGGCGATCGCGCTGTTCACGCTGGCGCTGCTCGTGCCCGTGGCAATGACGACGGTCGACGCACTTGCCCGCGCCCGCCGCCGCGGACATCTCCTCGGCCGGTCGGTGGCGCTGGTGCTCGCCGCCGCGGTGCCGTTCGTGCTGGCCGTCCTCGTGGTGCTCGCCGCCGGGGTCCTGGGGGTCATCCCGGCGGCTCCACCGGGACCGGTGGCGCCGGGGGCGGTGCCGCTGCACGGCGGCGGCGCGGCCGCGCTCATCGTCGCGGGGCTTGTCCTCATCGGCGCGGGGGCCGCCGTGCTCGCCCTGGCGCGCCGGGCCCCAGCCCCGTCCCCGCGGTCGCGGCGCCGCCCCCCGGAGCCCGCCGGCAACGGCGCGGTGGCCGCGCTGCCGCTGGTGATGTGCGTCGTCACGTTCGCGATCTGGCTCGAAAATCCGTTTGCCGCCCTGCTGCTGATCCCTGCGCTCCATCTGTGGTTGTGGGCGGTCAGCCCCGACGTGCGCCTGCCGACGGCGGCCCGGATCGCGTTGCTGCTCGTCGGTCTGGCTCCCGCGGTGCTGGTGGTCGTGTACTACGCCAACAGCTTCGGCTACGGGCCCGTGGACCTGATCTGGCAGGCCGCGCTCCTGCTGGCCGGCCACGCGGTCAGCCTGCTCGCCGTCCTGGAGTGGAGCATCATCCTCGGCTGTCTGGCCAGCGCCGCCACCCTGACGGTGCTCGCCGCCCGCGGGTCCCGGGTGGCGCCGGCGCCGGTCACCGTTCGGGGACCTGTCACCTACGCCGGCCCGGGCTCGCTCGGAGGCACGAAATCGGCGCTCCGGCGCTGAGGGCGTAACCGACGGTGCGGCGCCTGACTCGTCACATCTCCTCGGTGCTGATCCTCGTCGGCATCCTGCTGGCGCTCGATGCCGGTGTGACGCTCGTCTGGCAGGAGCCGGTGACCGCGGCCATCGGCCTGATCATGCGCGACCGGGTCGATCGGCGCTACCTCAGCTACCACACCGCGCCGCTGAGCGTCGGCGACCGGCATGCCCTGGCCCCCATCGCCAGGCGCAATCAGCGGATCGCGTTCCTCGCCCGGCGGGAGCGCAGCCAGGTCAGGACCGGCGACGCGATCGGTCAGCTCCAGATCCCCCGGATCGGCAGCACGGACAACGTCGTTCAGGGAACCGACACGCGGAGTCTCGAGGAAGGGCCCGGCCACTACCCGTCCACGGCCCTGCCCGGTATGGGAGAGACGGTGGCGATCGCCGGCCACCGCACCACCTACCTGGCGCCGTTTCGGTTCATCAACGAGCTCACCCGCGGCGACCGGATCCTCCTGAAGATGCCCTACGGGAAGTTCACCTACGTCGTCCAGTACCAGCGGATCGTCAAGCCCACGCAGATCTCGGTGATCGACGACGTCGGCTACGACCGGCTCGTGCTCTCGGCCTGCAATCCGCTCTACAGCGCCGCACAGCGGATCATCGTCTTCGCCCGCCTGAAGTCAGTGCAGCCGCTGGGCCCGGCTCGCGGCTAGTGGGATCCACTAGTCGTCCCGCGCTGAGGACGAGTGCTCGTACCCGGCCAGCGCCCCGTGCGCGCCGGCGAACGCCACGTCGCCGTCGCCCTCGACGACCCGGCCGATCCAGGACAGCGGCGGAGCGCTCTCTCCGGCGAGCCCCGCCCACTGCGCGTCGATCGCCGGGCGCGCGCTGGGCGACAGGCAGGCGCACAGCTCGAAGTCCTCGCCCGCGGTCGCGGCGAACTCCCGCGGGTCGTCGCCGAGCTGCGCGGCGACCGTGGCGACGCCGGCAGCGAGCGGCAGGTCGGCCAGCTCGAGCTCGATCCTCACCCCGCTGCGCCGGGCGATGTGCCGAGCATCGGTGGCGAGACCATCGGACAGGTCGATCAACGCCGTCGCCCCGAGCTGGGCGAGGGCTCGGCCGGCGGCCAGGCGCGGCCGCGGGCGGGCATAGCTCTCGTGCAGGAGCGCGCCCGCTGAGCCGGCGAGCGTGGCGCGGCCTTCGAGCAGCGCGAGCCCCGCGCCGGCGGCTCCGAGCGCGCCGGTCACAGCGACGAGGTCTCCCGGGCGGGCGCCATCGCGCCCCACGAGCTCGCCGGGGTCGCGGGCCCAGCCCACGACCGCCACCGTGACCATCAACACGCTGGCGGTGCTGACGTCGCCGCCGGCGATCGACACCCCGCACTCGGCGGCCAGCGCCTGGGCGCCCCGCACGAGCGCGACCGCATCACCGAGCTCGATGCCGGGAGCCAGCGCCACCGCCAGGTAAGCCTCGCCCGCCGCAGCTCCCATGGCGGCCAGATCCGAGAGAGCGCTCCCCAGCGCCCGGTGACCGATCTCCGACGGTGTCAGCTGGCCGGAGCGGAAGTGCACCCCGTCGACGAGCGAATCGATCGAGGTGACGGCGTACCCGCGTCCGCGCACGACGGCGGCGTCGTCGCCCAGCCATCGCAGCACCGTGGGTCCTGCGGGAGCGAGGATCCGCTCGAAGGTCTCGATCAGCTCCAGCTCACGCACGTCCCGTCGCCCTCGACGCGCTTCGGGCGCGGGGACTACCGGTGGCGGTAGACGATCCGGGCCCGGTCCAGGTCGTAGGGCGACAGCTCGACCCGGACCCGGTCTCCGGGGAGGATGCGGATTCGAAAGCGGCGCATCTTGCCGGCGACATGGCCGAGCACGACGCGATCCATGTTGTCGAGCTTGACGCGGAACATCGCGTTCGGGAGCGCCTCGACGACCTCTCCCTCGAGCTCAACCTTTTCTTCCTTTGCCATGCAGTGACGACCCTTTGGACCCGTGTTTAGCGCGCGCGTTCGCCCGCGCACCGCCAAGACGCTACCAGCAGCATCGTCGTCCGGCACGTCACGGTGGGGTCACGCCCGCCCCTCCGCTCGCCGAGGCCCCGCCCCCGCTCGCCGGCGCCGGGGTACCGGTGCCCCCGCCAGCCGCCGCGCCGGTGACGCCGGTGCCCGAAGTGGCGCCTGGGGTGGTGCTCGACGAGCCGCTCGTCGAGAAGTGCCCGAAGAACGCGGTCCCGTGGAACGGGGGATTCGGCGGGCTCCAGTTGCCGCAGTAGCCACCGGACGCGCTCGCCATGTAGTCGTGCCAGATCGGGGCGGCGAGGGTGCCGCCGAAGCCGTCGGCCATGGGCAGGTTGCCTTGCGGGTAGCCCACCCAGACGGCGGTGGACATTCGCGGGGAGTAGCCCACGAACCAGGCGTTCTCCAGTGCGTTGGCGGTCCCGGTCTTGCCGGCGACGGGACAGCCATAGTTGGCGGCGGTGCCGGTGCCGCTGGTCACGACCTGCTTGAGGACACTGGTGCCCGCGTAGGCCTCGTCGTAGGGGAACACCGGGGTGCGCTTCGGGTTGCCGAAGTTCGTGGAGCTTCCGTCGGGGAAGACGACCTTGCCGATGATCGTCGCCGGAATGTGGGTGCCGCCGTTGGCGAGCGTCGCGTAGGCGTCGGCCATCTCCAGCGGCGTGACCCCGGTGCGCAGCCCGCCGATCACCTCCGCCGGATTGCCATCCAGCGGCGAGGTGATCCCCATGGCGCGGGCGGTGTCGTCGAGCTTGCTCCAGCCGAGGTCGGCGGCGAGCTGCGCGTAGACGGTGTTGTCGGAGACGATCGTCGCCTTGGTGACGTTGATGTTGCCCTGGTAGGACTCCTCGGCGGTGTGCACCGACCACGTCGGATCCGCCGACAGCCAGCCGGGGGCGAGGAACTTGGACGTGTAGTAGGTGCTGCCGGGATCGCCGTGGTAGTCGTGGATCAGGGTCATCAGGGCGAACGTCTTGAACGACGAGCCGGGCTGACGGTGGCCCTCGGTGGCGTAGTCGAACTTCGTCTGGGCGTAGTCCGACGACGAGGCGATCGCCAGAATGTGACCGTTCTGGTCGTCGACCGAGGCCAATGCCGCCGCGGCGGTTCCCGCGGGGTTCTGCCCGGCCAGCAGCGATTCGTGGTCGCGGATCGCCTGGAGGGCCAGCGCCTGCTTGCGCAGGTCGATTGTCGTATGGATCTTCATCCCGCCCTGGGTCAGCGTCGCGCAGTGGGCAGGGTGCTTCGGACACAGGTCCTGGGCGAGCTGCTGCTCGACGAAGTCGAACACGTAGGGGTCTGAGCGCACCTGCAGCGCGGAGTCGGCCTTGACCTCGAGCGGCCGCCGCGCGGCCACGTTGGCCTGCGCCTGCGTGATGGCGTGGGCGGTCACCATCGCCTGCAGGACCTCAGCGCGGCGATGTCGGGCGGCGCTGCGGTCGATGAACGGGTTGTAATCCGACGGGGCCTGGGGCAGGCCGGCGAGCAGCGCCATCTGGTCGAGCGTCAGCTTCTGCACCGGCTTGTCGAAGAACATCTGCGATGCGGCCTGCACCCCGTAGGCGGTCTGGCCGCCGACGGTGCCGTAGGGGACGTCGTTGAGGTAGTTGTCCAGGATCCAGTTCTTGCCGTGCTCACCCTCGAGCTGCTCGGCGAGCTTGGCCTGGACGATCTTGTACTTGAGATCGTGGTGGTCCTTGTAGCTGTTGGGGAGATAGGTGTTGTCGACCAGCTGCATCGTCAGCGTCGACGCTCCCTGGAGGCCGCCGGAGCCCCCCCGGAGGCCGTCCTTGAGCGCGGCGCGCAGGATCCCCTGGTAGTCGAGCGCCCCGTGCTGAAAGAAGCGGCGATCCTCGATCGCGATCGTCGCCTGCTTGAGCCGCTCGGGGATCGTGCTGCCGGCGACCCTCGTGTGCACGCTCGGCGACCAGATGTAGCCGAGCGAAGTGCCGTCGGCCGCAAAGACCTGCGACGGCGAATTCGGGATGTGGGGGTGCAGCGACTTGAGATTCGGCGCCGAATGCGCGACGTTGACGACCCACCCGGCGATCGCCAGGAGCCCGACGGTGACCGCCGCGACGACCAGCACGCCCGTGAGGGCGACAACGCGCCCCAGAGACGATCCGCGGTTGCGCCGGCGGCGGCGCTGTCTGTCACGTCGGCTCATGCGATCGATTCGGGACGAGGTGGGCGCCAGGGCTCGGACGCGCGTCCGCGCCGCACTCGTGGCGAGCCAGTCTAGCTCTGAAGCCCAGTTCGGCCCCCCGATTCGGGGTCCTGCAACGCTTCGCTGATCGAACCGTCGCGTGCACGATCCTCGATCCCCCGGCGTCGCGGGCTGGCCCCGGCTGCGTTGCTCGTCGATGGCCTGGGGACGCTCGTCGCTCTGACGCCACCCGTCCCCCGGCTGCGTCGCGAGCTGGCGCGGCGCTTTGACCTGTCCGTGTCCGAAGCCGAGGCCCAACACGCGCTCGCGACCGAGATCGGCTTCTATCGCGCCCACATGGGCCTCGGCCGCGACACGGCCGGCTTGGCGGCACTCCGCCGGCGCTGCGCCGAGATCCTTCGCGACGCGTTACCGGAGCCGGGACGTCTCACGCGGGCCGGGATCGATGCCGTCACCGACGCGCTGCTGGCCTCGCTGCGGTTCGAGGCATATCCGGACGCGCGCGAGCTGCTCGTTCGCGCCCGCGAGCGCCGGCGGCGGGTCGTCGTCGTGAGCAACTGGGACGTATCGCTGCTCGAGGTCCTCGAGCTCGTCGGTCTCGCCCCGCTTCTGGACGGCGTCGTCACATCGGCGGCGATCGGCGCGGCCAAGCCGGCTCCGGCGATCTTCCGCCACGCCCTCGCCCTTGCCGGCACCAACCCCGAGCGGGCCGTGCACGTCGGCGACAGCGTTGGAGAGGATGTTCACGGCGCCCTCGCCTGCGGCATTGCACCGGTGCTCGTGCGCCGTGACCCCGCGGCGTCGGATTCCATCCCGCCACATGTCCCGACGATCGCCTCGCTGACGGAGCTCGAGTGGCCCTGAGGGCCCGGAGGCCCCCTAACCTGACGACGGTGCCGTTACCCCCGTCGCCGCAGGAGAGTCCCGCTCCGTCACAAGACGAACTGCCCGCGCAGCGAGGCGCGACGACGATCGCCGCCGTCGACGACGATCGCGCATCCTGGCCGGCGTGGACGGCTCCCGCCGCCGTCGTCCTCGGCCTGATGTTCGGAGCCGTCGGCTCGATCGTCGTCGACGTGATCGCGCAGGTCGGCGGCTCCAGCCTCAGTCATCCGAGCCCCGCGGCGAACATCATCGCCGACATCGTCTTCGATCTCTGCTTCGTCGGCGCCGCGCTGTGGCTGGCGTCGTGGCGGGGACATGCGCGGGCGGTGCAGTTCGGCTACCGGATTCCGCGCCTGGGGACGGCGGTCAAGGCATTCGGGCTCGCCGCGCTCGGCTATTACGGCCTGACCGCCGTCTACAGCGCCCTGCTCTCCCTGCACGGCACCGACAAGCTCCCGAGCGAGCTGGGGGCCACCCACAGCACCGCGGCGCTCATCGCCGCCGCGGTATTCGTGTGCGCGATCGCTCCGATGGCCGAGGAGTTCTTCTTCCGCGGCTTCATCTTCAATGGATTGCGCAACATGCACGTCCGGATCGGCCGGGTCGACGCCTCCCCGTGGATCGCGGCGGTGCTGACCGGGATCCTGTTCGGACTGGCGCACACCGGGTCGGCGTCATCGCAGTACCTCGTCCCGCTCGGCTTCCTCGGCTTCGTGCTGTGCATCGTGCGCTGGAAGACTCGGCTCGCTGTATCCCTGCATGGCCCTGCACAGCGCGAACAACGCCCTGGCGCTCGGGATCAACCAGCTCCACTGGAGCGCCGTCGCGATCCTCGGGCTGATCATCGCCTCCTGGGTGGTGATCGCGGCGGTCACAGGGCCGCTGGCGCTGCGCGCTCCGCGGGCTGCCCCGCCCTCCGCGGCGGCGCAAGTCTGATTGCGCCACCGTCGTTACCAAGAGGGTTGCCTGGTTTACTGTCACCGATGCGTCGCCTCCTCGCCACCGGTGCCGTCGTGACCGCGTCACTCGGGGTGTTCGCCGGCGATGCGCTCGCCGACTCCACGAGCACCGCCCAAAAGAAGCCGACCAGCTCGACCACCCCCGGGCCACCGGCGACGCCGCCGCAGAAGGCCTCGGCGAAGCTCTACTTCGACGGCGTGTTCGTCGTCCACCACGGTGTCGTCACCCTGCCCGGGCGCAACGTCGCGGTGCACGGCTTCGTCTTCCCGTACGTCGCGGGTCAGTCGGTGCAGATCAACGCCTACATCGGCAAGAAGCTGTTGGCCTCCCGCCGAATGGCCGTCAAGCCGTCCGCCGGCAAGCCGTACGGAAGCTTCACCGCGACGGTCAAGGCGCCCCGTCCCGGGATCGTCCGCGTCCAGGTGACCCACCCGCGCTCGTCGCAGATGAGCGGCTTCTTCGCGCAGCGGGCGTTCGCGGCGCTGAACCCGCACGTCGGCTCCGGGGCCACCGGGCCGCTCGTCGACCTGATCCAGCAGCGGCTGTCCGCGCTTCACGTGTTCGTGCCCCAGACCGGCCGCTTCGACGAGCAGACGGGGCTGGCGCTGGACGCCTATCACCGCCTGCTTGGCTGGGGCGAGGGAAGCCAGAACGCGGATCAGCGGACGCTCGCGGCGCTGATGGACGGCCGCGGGGCGTTCAAGGTCCGGTATCCCAACGATGGCAACCACGTCGAGGGCAACCTCGGCATCCAGGTGCTCGCGCTCATCAACGGCTCGCAGGTGTATCGGATCTACCCGATCAGCTCCGGGAAGCCCTCGACGCCGACGATCCTCGGACGCTTCCAGGTCTACTACCGGGTCAAGGGCTACCTGCCGGACGGGATGTACTACTCGAGCTTCTTCTATCGCGGCTACGCCGTCCACGGCTACGATCCCGCGCCCGACTATCCGGCCAGCCACGGCTGCATGCGCCTGCCGATCATCGATGCCATCGGGGTGTTCGACTGGCTGAGCTATGGAGACTGGGTCGACGTCTACCAGTGACGCCGGGACAGGGCCGGCGCGCGATCGCCTCGTCGCCGAGCTCCGCAGCCACGCCCTGGTGATCGGCGACGTCGTCCTCACGAGCGGCGCCACCGCCCAATACCTCGTCGACGCCAAGCGTGCGATCCTGCGGCCGCCCGGATTCTCAGCGCTCGCCGAGCTCGTCGCCGCCCAGGCGCGCGAGTGGTCGGCGACCGCGGTGGGCGGGATGACGATGGGCGCCGATCCGATCGCCTGCGCCGCGCTGGCGGGGGGAGCCGACGTCAAGGCGTTCTTCGTGCGCAAGGAGGTCAAGACCCACGGCCTGGCCCGCCGCATCGAGGGCCCGCTGCTCGGTGCCTCTGATCGCTGCATGCTGGTGGAGGACGTCGTCACGACCGGCGGGTCGACGATCCGCGCGCTCGAGGCGATCCGCGGAGCGGACCTCGACGTCTGTGGCGTGCTGGCGGTGTGTGATCGGCTGGCGGGAGGCGCCCAGGCGATCGAGCGGGCCGCCGGAGTGCCCTACGTCGCCCTGACGACGATCGACGAGGTGTATCGGGATCGTCCCGACCGGGACGTGTGAGCGGGAGCTCCAGCCAGGTAGGATCGCAGGTAGCAGATTTGGTAGGATTGTTGGTATGAAGCTGAGCGTCAGCCTGCCTGACGAGGACGTCGAGTTCCTCGACGAGTACGCCAGGGCGCGCGCCGGTTCGCGCTCTGGCGCCGTGCACGAGGCGATCGATACGCTGCGCCAAGCCGGTCTCGCCGAGGCCTACGAGCAAGCCTGGGACGAGTGGGATGCCGGCGGCGAGGCGGAGGCATGGGAGCCGGCCGCCGGCGACGGCCTCTGAAATGCGGCGCGGCGACGTCCGCACGGTCGACTTCGATCCGGCTCGGGGCTCGGAAGCCACCAAGCGCCGCCCTGCGGTCATCGTCTCAAACGACCAGGCGAACAGAACCGCTCAACGGCTCGGCCGCGGCGTCCTCACCGTCGTGCCGATCACGTCCAACGTGCAGCGCGTCTATCCCTTCCAGGTGCTCCTACCCAAAGGCGTCGCCGGCTTGAGCACTGACTCAAAAGCGCAGGCCGAGCAGGTGCGCGCGGTGTCGATCGGGCGCCTCGGCCCGCCAATCGGCCGGTTGCCCGAGGCGATCATGGCCTCGATTGATCAGGCTCTCCGACTGCACCTGGCACTCTGACCAAGCGAGCGCCTTCGTGCCGACGGCCGCGCGGCGGCCGAACGCTCAGCCGACTGTCGGCAGCGACCGGCAGGACGGCCTCACCTGGTGCACCGCTTGCACCTGCCAGCCGGTACTCGTCGGCGTGTACAGGACGATGGGATTGCCGTGGTGGATCGCCTGGCCGTACTTGAACCCGACCTGGCTGACGTTGATCCCGAGCTCGTAGGCGAGCGCGGTCTGGTATTCGAGCCGGGTCAGGGGCTCGCCGCAGGCTCGTAACCGGCCGGCGCCTCCCAGCTGGGCGATGACCGACGAGAGCCGGCCAAGCTCGGCGGTGCGCAGCCGCTGGACGCGGATGTCCTTGTGCTCGGCGCGGGCCGCCGACACCGCCGGCGGGAGCAGGCTGATGACGAGCGCCGCCACGAGCGCGACCCCAGCCCAGCGCACGACCTCGCTGGAGATCTGACCGATCCGCGGCGGGTCGGCGAGCAGCCGGCCGACGCCGATTCCCGCCAGCACGATCATCACGCCGCCGGCCTCGAACATGTACCGCGCCAGCCCCGGCCAGCCGTGGAGCGCGAACGCGATCTCCACGATCACCCAGCCGACAACGCCGGCGGCGAGCACGAGCGTTGTCATGTCGGCCCGGGTACGGCGCCAGGCCGCGAGCACCACCGCCAGCAGCGCCGCCACCTCGAGCGTGACGTGGTGCAGGTCCAGGAAGCGCCGGATCGTGCCGCCGACCTGATCGCTGGTCAGCCGGCGCCCCGAGTCCATCGCGTTGGCGGCGGAGACGAACGGCGTCCGCGAGGTCAGCGCCGGGATGCCGAACCACAGCAGCGCCATCGCCACCCAGCCGCCGGCGAGCAGCCAGCGCGTCGCGGGCTGCCGGAACCACGCCCAGATCGAGTACAGGCCGAGGAACGGCCATACCTCGGGCCGGCCGAGACCCGCGAGCGCGCCCATGACGAACGCGGTGCGATAGCGCGCGTGGAGATGGCAGTCGATCGCCGCCAGGCACAGCGCGACGATCATCGGGTCCGACTGCGAGCTCAGGATGTAGTGGAGGTAGTTCCGGATGCCGAGCAGCGCGAGCCCGGCGAAGATCGCCGCCACCCACGCGGCCCAGCGCCGCTCGGGGGGAGCGTCGGTCAGCGTGTAGGCGATCCGGCCGGCGAACACGACGCCGCTGAACGAGACCGCGGCCGACGTGATCATCCACAGGCGCAGCTCGTGATGGCCGGTCAGGGCATAGATGACCGTAAACAGATACGGCAGCGGCTTCCACGACGGGGCGGCGTTCGTGTCGAGGGATCCGTGGATCGTCTGGTGCCCCCACACAAGCCAGCCGTACGGATCGAACCCGGGCCGCGTTCGCGCCCAGAACACGATGGCCGCCGAGGACACGACGATCGCGAGCGCGACCGCCCAGCCCGTCGGCCCGCCGAGCAACCGGTTGCGCGGCGGGGGAGTGGCGTGCGGAGCATCCCCGCGCGCGGGCGGGGACGGTGCGGCTGCGAGCGTGCTCTCGGACACGAGGACGCGCGGACGGTAGCACGCGGGGTGCCGGAGTCTGCGGCGGCCCCGCCATGGGTCAGGGTCGCCGCCGGTCGCTCGCCGGGTTACAATCCGCCGCCCACCGGGAAGCCGGCTACGTGCCCCCGGCAGGAATCGAACCTGCATCCCGCGCTTAGGAGGCGCGTGCTCTATCCGTTGAGCTACAAGGGCCTGCCCGCTGAGGGTAAACACTCCCTCCCGTTCGTTGAGCGTGGATTAATATTGAGTGACAGCCGAGTCGGCATCTGCTTCGATGCCCCAATGGAGGATGTGCAGGTGCGGCGCGAGGTCGCGTCCTGATGTCGCAAGTCCGCGGCTCGACGGCGCTGGGGCGCCGATCGATGCGTTGCGGCTTGCCGGCGAGACGATGAGCGTCGGCAGCTCAGAGCTCCTCGCGGAACCGGGCGCCTCGTTCGAGGCCGACCAGGTCGTCCAGGGCGACATCGCCGCGCGGTCGCCGCGGGCGCTGTTCTGGCGGCGCTTCCGCGCCGACCGAGTGGCGATGGTGTCCGCAGGGTTCATCATCTTCCTGATCCTGGTCGCGGTCTTCGCCCCGCTCGTGATCAAGCTGCTCGGGCTGCCCGCGCCCAACGCTCAGGATCCCAACGCCACCGACGCGTTCGGAAGTCCCCTCGGCCCGAGCGGCGCCCATCCGCTCGGGGTCGACGAGCTCGGCCGCGACGTGTTCTCGCGCGTGATCTATGGCGCGCGCGTCTCGCTGGAGGTCGGAATCATCGGGACCGCGGTGGCGACGATCATCGGCACGGTGTTCGGGCTCCTCGCGGGCTTCTACCGCGGGTGGGTCGACACCGGGGTCTCCCGCTTCGTCGAGGTCTTCCTCGCCTTCCCGGTGCTCGTGCTCGGGCTCGGAATCGGCGCGGCCTGCGGCGTCCGCGGCTGTGCCGGGGGGCTGATCCAGCCGGGGATCGGGACGGTGATCTTCATCATCACGATCAGCAGCTTCACCTACATCGCCCGGATCGCCCGCGGCCAGGTGCTGTCGCTGCGCGAGAAGGAGTTCGTCGAGGCGGCGCGCTCGCTCGGCGCCTCGAATCGCCGGATCCTGTTCAAAGAGCTGCTGCCGAACCTG
Source organism: uncultured Solirubrobacteraceae bacterium (assembly GCA_963731395.1). Lineage (GTDB taxonomy): Bacteria > Actinomycetota > Thermoleophilia > Solirubrobacterales > Solirubrobacteraceae > Palsa-465. The sequence continues at coordinate 212,577 of CAVSVH010000003.1, read as the reverse complement.
GTCGCGCCCTTGATCGTCTACGCCAGTCTGCTGATCCCGACGAACATCCTGCTGGAGGCGGCCCTCTCCTTCCTCGGCGTGGGCATCCGGCCGCCGACCGCCAGCTGGGGCCAGATGATCTCCGACGCCACCCCGATCTTCAACACGGCATGGTGGTACATGGTCTTCCCGGGAGTGGCCCTGCTGCTCACGGTGCTTGCGTTCAACCTGGTGGGGGACGGCCTGCTGGACGCTCTCAACCCGCGCGGGGACTCACGATGAGTCCGGAGGCCGCGCTCACACGCGCATTGTGCGCATCTCACATCAAGAGGAGGCAGACCCTATGAGGGGTAGTCGCAACCTGATCGCCGCGGCGGTCACCGGGCTGCTGGCCGTCGGGCTTTCCGCCTGTGGCAGCAGCAGCTCGAGCAGCTCGTCCGGGGGAGGATCGAGCTCTCACACCAGCAGCACCGCAGCGATTCCGCTGAAGCCGGGCGAGAACCCGGCCACGGAGACGCTGACCGGCAAGAAGCGGGGGGGCACGCTGACCGTGCTCTCCAACGGCGACTTCGAGCACCTGGATCCGGGCGCGGCCTACTACGCGCTTGACTACGCGCTCACCTATGCGACCAACCGGCCGCTGTTCAGCTACATGCCCAACAACGTGGCGACCGTGAGTCCGGACCTCGCGACCGCGATCCCGACCACCGCCAACGGCGGGATCACCGACGGCGGCAAGACGGTCACCGTTCACATCCGCACCGGCGTGTTCTTCAGCCCGCCGGTCAACCGGCAGGTGACCGCCCAGGATGTGGCGTTCGCGCTGGAGCGGGGCGCCAACCCGAACGTCGGCAACGCGTACTGGCCGGGGTACTTCGGCGCGGCGTCGCCGGCGCCGCTGGTGGGATCGACCAGCCCCAAGTACAAGGGCGGCCCGCTGCCCGGCATCCAGACCCCGAACAAGACGACGATCGTCTTTCACCTGACCAAGCCGGGCTCGATCACCCTGATCGACGCGCTGTCGCTGCCGCTGTCGGCGCCGCTGCCGGCGTCGTTCGTGGCGCCGCTCGACAAGCACGCCCCGACGACGTTCGGCACGCAGTACCTGGTGTCGTCGGGCCCGTACATGGTCCAGGCCGACAAGACGGGCAAGATCGCAGGGGATCGGCTACCAGCCGGGCAAGAGCACGACGCTGGTGCGCAACCCCAACTGGAACCCGAAGACCGACATCCGCCCGGCCTACCTGAACGAGATCAAGGTCAACGTCGGCGGCGATCCGACGGTGATCGGCCAGCAGGTGCTCAAGGGGTCTGACTCGGTCCAGCTGGACACCGTCCAGAACTCGATCGTCAAGCAGGCCTACGAGCAGGAGCCGTCGCAGATCACGTTCACACCGGGCTCCGGCGACCACTACCTCAACCTCAACAACCATGCCGGTCCGTTCAAGAACGTCAACCTCCGTCGTGCCGTCTACGCGGGGCTCGATCGCGCGGCGATCGTCAAGGCTCGCGGCGGCTCGCTCGTCGGCCGAGCCGGGAACGCACTTCATCTACCCGGGGGTGGCCGGGTTCCAGCAGGCCGGCGGCTATGCCGGGCCGCAGGTTCCGTGGAACACCGACGTCAACGGCAACCTCACCGTCGCCCGCAAGTACATGAAGGCCGCCGGCTACCCGAGCGGCAAGTACACCGGCACCGGCACGGTCCAGGTCGTCGGCGGCAGCGGCGGCAACGACCCCCAGATCATGCAGATCGTCAACGCCGACCTGACCGCGCCTGGGCTTCCACACCCGGGTCAGCCTCGTCGACCAGTCGACGATGTACTCCAAGTACTGCGGAGTGCCCAAGGCCGAGATCGACGCGTGCCCGACGGCGGGCTGGATCCGCGACTTCGCCGACCCGCTGAGCGTGCTGCTGGTCCCGTTCTACGGGCCGGCGATCGTGCCGACCAACAACTCCAACTGGGGTCAGGTCAACAACCCGCAGATCAACGCGGCGATGGTCAAGGCCGCGCTGATCACCAATCCGGCCGCGCACGATCAGGCGTGGGCCAACGTCGACAAGATGCTCGTCGATCAGGCGTCCGCGGTTCCGGAGGACTTCGACAACGAAGCCAACATCGAGAGCAAGGACGTCGCCGGCGTCAACCAGCTCTGGAACATCGGAACCTGGGACTTCGACTGGACGTCGTTGAAGAACGGATGACCCGTCGGTGGGGCCCCGTCGCATCCGCGGCGGGGCCCCACCGTCATCTCCCCACCTGACCCCGATCCGATGACCACCTACATCATCCGCCGCATCCTCTGGGGCATCGTGCTGCTCATCCTGGTCAGCGCCCTCACGTTCGTCATCTTCAACGTGCTGCCGTCGGCGAATCCCGCGGTTCTGCGCGCCGGACGCAACTCGAGCCCGGCGATCATCGCCCACATCGCCCACGAGCTCGGGACCGACAAGCCGGTCTACACCCAGTTCTTCGACTACATGAAGAACATCGTCCTGCACTTCAACTTCGGCTACAGCTTCTACTCGGGCGCTCGGTGCTGAGCCTGATCAAGGACCGGCTGCCGGCGACGCTGTCGCTGACCGTCGGCGCGGCGATCATCTGGCTGCTGATGGGGATTCCCGGTGGGGATCATCTCGGCGATCAAGAGCGGCTCGCTGCTGGACCGCAGCGCGATGGGCGTCGCGCTGGCTGTTCGTGTCGATGCCGGTGTTCTGGCTCGGGCTTGGTCGTCCTGTTCCTGTTCGCCAACGACATCGGGAAATGGCACGTCTTCCCGGGAGCGAACAGCTATGTCGGACTGACGATCGAGTCCCGGTGCACTGGTTCACGTCGCTGCTCCTGCCCTGGTTCGTGCTCGCCGCGACGTCGGCGGCGATCTACTCGCGGGTGCTGCGCGGGAGCCTGATCGAGGCGATGGGCGAGGACTACATCCGCACCGCGCGAGCCAAGGGGCTGCCCGAGCGGCGAGTGATCTGGCGCCACGGGGTGCGCTCGGCGATCACCCCGGTGGTGACGATCTTCGGGCTCGACGTGGGGACGCTGCTCGGCGGGGCGGTGATCACCGAGACGGTGTTCGACATCCCGGGGATCGGGCGGCTGAACTTCGATGCGATCAACCACTCCGACTTCCCCATCGTCCAGGGAACCGTCATCCTCGCCGCCCTGTTCATCGTCGTCGCGAACATCGTCGTCGACATCGCGTATGCCTACCTCGACCCGCGGGTGCGCTACTCGTGACCGATGCGGGCGATGGTCGGGCCGTCGCGACGGAGCCGCTGCTCAGCGTCGAGGACCTCCGGGTCTCGTTCCGGACCGACGACGGAATCGTCCATGCCGTGGACGGGATCTCGTATGCGGTCGATCCCGGTCACACCCTCGGCATCGTCGGGGAGTCGGGATCCGGCAAGACGGTCTCGTCGCTGACGACCCTCGGACTCACCCGCACGAAGACCTCGACGATCGAGGGCCGGATCGTGTTCGAGGGAGAGGACCTCGTCGCGATGGATGACGACAAGCTCCGTCACATCCGCGGCAACGATGTGGCGATGATCTTCCAGGACCCGCTGTCGGCGCTGCACCCTTTCTACAAGGTCGGCTGGCAGCTGGTGGAGGCGATGCAGGCCCATCGCAGCATCTCCAAGTCGGCGGCGCGGACGCGGGCGGCCGAGCTGCTGGCGCTGGTCGGCATCCCCGACCCCAAGAGCCGCGTCGACCAGTACCCGCACGAGTTCTCCGGCGGGATGCGCCAGCGGGCGATGATCGCGATGGCCCTGGCCAACGAGCCGAAGCTGCTGATCGCCGACGAGCCGACGACCGCCCTCGACGTGACGGTTCAGGCGCAGATCCTGGCGCTGCTGCAGGATCTCCAGCGGCGGCTGGGCACGGCGATCATCATCATCACCCACGATCTCGGCGTCGTGGCCGAGATCGCCGATGAGATCGCGGTCATGTACGCGGGGCGGATCGTCGAGCGTGGGACGACCCGGGAGATCTTCAGCTCGCCGCAGCACCCGTACACGTGGGGTCTGCTCAGCTCAATCCCTCGCCTCGACAATCCGCGCGACGAGGAGCTGGTGCCGATCGCGGGGCGTCCGCCGAGCCTGATCAACCGGCCGAGCGGCTGCCATTTTCATCCGCGCTGCGCGTATGCCCGCGACGCTCACAAGCGGGTCGACCCGCGGCTCGAGCCGGTCAACGGCGGCGACGGCCACCTCGCCGCCTGCCTGCTGGAGTCCGGGGTCCGGACGAGGCTCTGGGAGGGCATCCAGTCCGGACGTGACCCCGAGTCGCTCCAGCGGCTCGCCGCCACCTCCACCGAGCCCCCGCTTCCCGCCGGCGCCCTGCCCGCCGACCAGGAGCGCGAGGGTGACGACCCGGCCCTCTCCGAGGAGTCGCTCGTCGACAGCGAGCCGCCGGACGAGTTCGAGCAGCGCCCGCCCGGATCGCAGATGTTCGGACCGGAGAATTACCGCCAATGACCACGCTGATCGAAGTCCGGGACCTCGTCAAGCACTTCCCGATCAAGCGCGGGCTCATCTTCCAGCACCAGATCGGAGCGGTGAAGGCGGTCGACGGCGTCTCGTTCGACGTGCAGGCGGGGGAGACGCTCGGCATCGTCGGGGAGACCGGCTGCGGCAAGAGCACCACCGCCCGGCTCCTGTGCCGGTTGATGGATCCGACCTCCGGCACGATCACCTTCGACGGTCGTGACGTCGGCGCGGCGAAGGGCGACACGCTGAAGGCGCTGCACCGGGACATGCAGATGGTGTTCCAGGACCCATATTCGTCGCTGAACCCGCGCAAGACGGTCGGCTCGATCATCGCCGATCCGTTCGTCATCCATGGCCTGTACGGCGGCGGCGACGGCGAGCGCAAGCGCCGGGTCCAGGACCTGATGGACCGGGTGGGGCTCAACCCCGAGCACTACAACCGTTATCCGCACGAGTTCTCCGGGGGCCAGCGCCAGCGCATCGGAGTGGCCCGCGCGATCGCGCTGCAGCCCAAGCTGCTCGTCGCCGACGAGCCCGTCTCCGCCCTCGACGTCTCGATCCAGGCGCAGGTCCTCAACCTGCTGCGCGACCTCCAGCGCGACATGGGCCTGACGCTGATCTTCATCGCCCACGACCTGTCGGTGGTCCGCCACATGTGCGATCGCGTCGCCGTCATGTATCTCGGCCGGATCGTCGAGATGGCGGCCAGCGACGTGCTCTACAGCTCGCCGCGCCATCCCTACACCGGGGCGCTGCTGTCGGCGGTGCCGGTCCCGGACCCGACCGGCGGCAAGCGCGAGCGCCAGCTGCTCTCCGGCGACGTGCCGAGCCCGGCCAATCCGCCGGTGGCGTGCCGATTCCACACCCGCTGCCCGAAGGCGCAGCCGCTCTGCTCCGAGCACGATCCCCCGCTCGAGCGCAAGCCGGGGGGGAGCCGTGCGGCGTGCCACTTCCCGCTCACCGACGAGGAAGTGGCCACCCAGCTGCCGATCGCGCTCTCCGGGAAGCGGGCCGAGCCCGAGCCGGCCGCTTAGGGCCCGTCGGGCTCCGCGTAGCCGTCGGGCTCCGCTTCCTCCTCGGGCTCCGCTTCTTCCTCACCGTCGTCGACGTACAGCGACTCGCTCGCCAGCTCGTTGCCGCGGCCGTCCCAGAGCTTGACCTCCAGGAAGTCCGCGCGGTAGTTGTCGGGGGCGAGCAGGGTGAAGCGTTCCTCGACGAGCTCGCACTGATCGACTGCCAGGTTCGCCAGCTCGGCGGTCACCACCGCGCCGCCGGGGATCATCGGGACACCCCACACGAGCGTCATGTCGGCGGCGTTGCCCTGCTCGCCGCGCCAGCGACCGACGACGTCGTCGTTGAGGTCGAGCTTCCAGTCCGGGTTGCTCTCGGCGGTCTCGGCGGTGAAGTCGGCGCGGGCCTCGAACCCGCTCGGGCCACCCGAGCCCTCGCTGAAGGCCACGAATCCGAACAGCTCGTAGCCGGTGGAGGTCCGCGCCACCGCCGGCACGTAGGTGCGTCCGCCGTAGGAGCGGTCGGGGAACCAGGCGATCTCTCCCGCCTCGCCGAGGTCCTCTCCCTCGGCGTCGATCTCCCGGCAGGCGGCCAGGAAGTGCTCACGCAGGGTGTCGGCCCACCGGCCGTAAGGCAGCGCCTCCTGCGGGGGCTCGGCAGCGAAGCTGATGACGAAGCGATCAGTGGGTGGCATGCGCGGCCGGGAGGCTACAGGGGTCGCCGGAGAACAGTGGCGCTGTCTGGTCGGCGGGAGGTCAGTACGCGCCCCGGCGGGTGAGCACCGCCGGGATCGTCTTCAGGAGAATCGACAGGTCGAGCAGCATCGACCACCGCTCGAGGTACAGGAAGTCGAGCCGGACCAGGTCGTCGAAGTCGAGGTCGGCCCGGCCTGACACCTGCCAGAGCCCGGTGATCCCGGGCAGCACCAGGTAGCGCTTCTTGTGCCAGTCCTCGAGGCGCTCGAAGTCGCGCATCGGCAGTGGCCGCGGCCCGACGAGCGACATCTCGCCGCGGACCACGTTGACCAGCTGTGGCACCTCGTCGAGCGAGTACCGGCGCAGGAGGCGGCCGGCGGCAGTCAGCCGGGGATCGTCACGAATCTTGAACAGCGCGCCGGAGAGCTCGTTGAGCGGCTCCAGGTCATCCTGGATCTGTTCGGCGTGCTCGCGCATCGTGCGGAACTTGAAGCACCGGAACGGCTTGCCCCCGATCCCGGGCCGTACCGACCGATAGATGACCGGACCGCGCGACGTCAGCTTGATCGCGACCGCGATCGCCAGCAGCATCGGCGACATCAGGACGAGGCCGAGCGTCGAGAGGATCAGGTCGAAACTGCGCTTGGCGGCGTACTGGATGCCCTCGAAGACCGGCGGGCGCAGCGTGAACAGCGGGACGGACTCCCCCGGGATGAAGACGGCGCGGTCGAACAGGATCTCCATCGTCGTCGGAGCGACGTGGACGGTCACGCCGCGCTGGTGGCAGCGGTCGACGAGGTCGACGGCGCGCTCCTGCGGGAAGTCGGGGTCGGCGATGATCACCTCGTCGATCCGCTCGCTGCCGAGCACGTCGCTCAGCTGGTCCAGCCGGCCGAGCGAGCGCAGCCCGTTCTCAGGGCGCGGGGTCAGCGACATGTAGCCGACGAGATCGACCTCGGTGCGAGCCCGCGCCCCGAGCGCGTGGGCCACCTCCTCGATGTGCCGGCCGGATCCGACGAGCAGCGCCCGCCGGCGATAGCCCGCCTGGGCCAGCAGCCGTCCGGTGATCCGGGTGTAGAGCTCGCGCAGCCCCGAGATGTAGATGACGCCAAAGAACAGGCCGCCGTAGAAGATGTAGTAGCTCTGAAAGTGGCTGCCGGTGGCGAGCGCGAACACGAGGGCGATCACGGTCGCCTGGAACAACGCCGTGCAGATCTTCGGCAGTCCCGGACGGCGCGGCCGGTCGGCGTAGAGGTCGAGGCGCGCGAACATCAGCACCGTCAGCAGATAGGCGAACGCCAGCGAGATCCGCGTGTCGGACCACGCTGTGCCGAAGCCGAATCGACCGCGCAGCGCGAGCTTGATCGTGATCGCCGTGTAGATCGCCGCCGCGACGCCGACGAAGTCGATCGCCAGCAGCGACAGCACCCGCAGGACCCGGCGCAGCGTCTCCTTGCGCAGGAGGAAGAGGACCAGGAGGGGGCGACGGCGCCTGACGTCGAAATCGGGCAGGGGCAGTGGCTCGACGACGTCCTCGCGTCGATTCGCGTGCCTCTGGATGGCCTCTTTGTGCTCGATAGTCACGCTCTGCAGGGGTCTTTACTCAAAGCCCCCCGCGTGCCGAAACGGTATCTGTTCGTCGAAGTTCCGGGAAAGCCCGGAGCCGCGGGGTCCGCCAGTCGGGTACGGGGCGCGGCTAGTCGCCCATCAGGCTATCCCGGCCGGAGTTCTCGATGGTGCGCTGCAAGCCTTCTCGCAGCTCGACCTCGGGCCCCCACGCCAGGATCTCCCGGGCCAGTGAGATGTCGGGCTGGCGGACCTGGGGATCGTCGGTCGGAAGCGCCTCGAAGACGATCTCCGACCGCGAGCCGGTGACGTCGATCACCGTCTGGGCCAGCTCCAGCAGCGTGAACTCGTTCGGGTTGCCGACGTTGACGGGGTTGTGAAACCCGGACCCCGCGAGCGCGATCATCCCGCGGATGAGGTCGTCGACGTAACAGAACGAGCGGGTCTGGGAGCCGTCGCCGAATACGGTGATCGGCCGGTCCTGCAACGCCTGGCGCAGGAAGGTGGGGATCGCGCGGCCGTCGTGCGGGCGCATCCGCGGACCGTAGGTGTTGAAGATCCGGATGATCGCCGTGTCCACGCCCTGCTGGCGGTGATAGGCCATCGTCAGCGCCTCCGCGTAGCGCTTGGCCTCGTCGTAGACCCCGCGCGGCCCGATCGGGTTGACGTGGCCCCAGTAGCTCTCGGGCTGGGGATGCACCTGGGGATCCCCGTAGACCTCGCTGGTGGACGCGGTGAGAAACCGGGCGCGGTGCTTCTTGGCCAGACCGAGCGTGTGGTGGGTGCCGTAGGAGCCGACCTTGAGCGTGTGCAGCGGCAGCCGCAGATAGTCGATCGGCGATGCCGGCGAGGCCAGGTGGTAGACGTAGTCGATGCGCTCGTCGACGTAATAGGGATCGATGATGTCCAGATTGAGATGGACGAAGTCGTCGGAGCGGATGTGCTCGATGTTCGCAAGCGATCCCGTTTCCAGGCTGTCGACGCAGATGACGCGATCGCCGCGCCGGAGCAGCTCCTCGCAGAGGTGTGAACCGAGGAACCCGGCGCCCCCGGTGACTAGGCAGGTTGGCATGGTCGCCAATCTACAGCTGCCCGCTTCACCCCCGCGCGCCGGGGTGCGGGGACGGCTCGGGGTCCGGCGGCCGCGATCCCCTCACCCAGTCGCCTTCCTCCTTCTTCCAGATCGGCGCGCGGGCCTTGACCTCGTCGATGATCAGTCGCGCCCCCGCGAACGCCGCAGCACGATGCGGCGCCGACACCGCGATCGCGACCGACGGCTCCGACAGCGGCACGACCCCGATGCGATGCGCGGCGGCGGCGGCGCACAGCCCGTGGCGCTCGATGGCGTCCTCCACGATCCGCGTGATCTCCCGCTCGGCCATCGGCACGTACGCCTCGTAGTCAAGCTCGGACACCTCGCGAGTCACTCCGGTGAATGTGACCACGGCGCCCGCCCTCACGTCGGAGACGAGGGCGACGAGCGGGTCGAGCGCCAGCGGGTCGCTGGTCACCCGGACGTGGGCCGTGCCGACCGAACCGCCCGAGACGGGTGGGATGAGCGCGAGCTCGTCCCCCGCGGCGAGACACTGGCCATCATCGGCGTACTCCTGATTGACGGCCATGACCACCGGCATGTCTCCGACCAGATCGCCCATCCGGGCGAGCGCGTCGCCGACGCGCGCGCCGTCGGGAAGCTCGAGCGAGACCCTGTCGGTGCCGGCGCGCTCGCGAAGCCCGGCGAACAGACGAATGGTGACGTTCATGGTGACAAGGCTACGCCTTGGTTAGCGATGCCTCCGACGGGCGCGGACCAGGGCGATGTTGCCTATGCTGGCGGTGGTTTCTGGGAGATCCATCAATGAGAAGGAGCGCTATGAGTACCAGGACATGGCTGTCCGCGGCGGTGCCGTTGATGTGCGCTGCCGCCACCGTCGGCTGCGGGAGCAGCAGCAGTAGCAGTTCATCTTCCTCGTCATCGACGACGAGCAGCTCATCCGCCGCCACCACCACGTCGAGTGCCGGCCCGGCAGGCGCCAGCGCGGCGATCGTCAAGCTCGTGCCGGCGTCGATCAAGTCGAAGGGCACTCTGACCGTGGCCGCCGACGCCAGCTACGCCCCGAACGAGTTCTTCGCCTCTGACGGTCACACGGTCATCGGGATGGACGCCGACCTGAGCAAGGCCCTCGCCGGCGTGATGGGGCTCAAGGCCAACGTCGTCAACGAGACCTTCGACGGGATCATTCCCGGCCTCGCGGCCGGCAAGTACGACATGGGCGCCTCATCGTTCACCGATACCAAGGCCCGCGAGAAGGTCGTCAACTTCGTCGACTATTTCTCGGCCGGCACATCGTTCTACACCAAGGCGTCCGGTGGCACGATGGTGACCGGGCTGGCCGATCTGTGCGGCAAGACGGTTGCGGTGGAGAAGGGAACGACCGAAGAGACCGACGCCACCGCCCAGAGCGCCAAGTGCAAGAAGGAGGGTAAGGCGGCCGTCACCGTGCTGACGTTCCCGGATCAGAACGGGGCCAACCTGGCGTTGTCGAGCGGTCGCGCGCAGGTCGTGATGGCCGATTCGCCCGTGGCCGCCTACGCGATCAAGAAGTCAAACGGGCAGTTCAAGACCACCGGTCAGACGTATGGCACCGCGCCCTACGGGCTCGCGATCCCGAAGAAGACCGCGCTCGCCCCGGCGGTGCTGGCCGCGGTCAAGCTGCTCATCCACAACGGGACCTACTCGTCGATCATGGCCAAGTGGGGGCTCCAGAACGGCGCGATCCCGGTTTCGCAAGTCAAGCTCAATGGAGCCACGAGCTAGCCAGTGAGCCTCGCCGCTCACCAGTAGCAGTCAAACTATCGCTCAGAGGTGAGCACCTCCGAGCTATCCGAGCAGCGACCGGGACGGCCCGAGGAGATCCGCGCCGTCCCGGTGCGCCGCCCGGGACGCTGGGTCGCGTCGGTGATCGTGCTGATCATCGCGGCCTCGATCGTCCGCTCGATCGTCGTCAACCCCAACTTCGAGTGGCACGTCGTCGGGCAGTTCCTGTTTGACCCGCGGATCACCAACGGCGTCGTCAAGACCTTGGAGCTGACCGTGATCTCGATGGCGGTCGGGATCATCCTCGGTGTCCTGCTCGCGATCATGCGCCTGTCGCCCAATCCGCTGGTCTCGGGGTCGAGCTGGCTGTACATCTGGTTCTTCCGCGGCACGCCGCTGCTCGTCCAGCTCCTGTTCTGGGGCTTTGCCGGGGCGCTGTTCAAGAAGCTCAACCTCGGCGTGCCGTTCGGGGGGCCGGTGCTGATCAGCGCCACCACCAACTCGCTGATCACCCCGTTCGTGGCGGCGATTCTCGGGCTGGGGCTCAACGAGGGCGCCTACATGGCCGAGATCGTGCGCGCCGGGATGCTCTCGGTCGACGAGGGTCAGGGCGAGGCCGCGCAGTCGCTGGGGATGTCCCGTCTGCAGACGCTGCGCCTGATCGTCATCCCGCAGGCGATGCGGGTGATCATTCCGCCGACCGGCAACGAGACGATCTCGATGCTCAAGAACACCTCGCTGGTGATCGTCCTCGGCTCGGTGTTCGACCTGCTGTTCGCCACGCAGCAGATCTATGCCGCCAACTACCAGACGATCCCGCTGCTGATCGTGGCCAGCATCTGGTACCTCGCGATGACCAGCCTCCTCTACGTCGGGCAGTACTTCGTCGAGCGCCGTTTCGGACGCGGCTTCTCCCGCGCCCAGCGGTCGGGAATGCGGGAACGATGGCTGGCGATCGGGAGCGGACGGCGGTGAGCGACGCGATGGTGCTCGCCGAGGCGGTGCACAAGCGGTTCGGGCGCCTGGAGGTGCTCAAGGGGATCGATCTGGCGGTCGATCCCGGCGAGGTGATGTGCCTGCTCGGGCCGTCGGGATCGGGCAAGTCGACGTTTCTGCGCTGCATCAACCATCTGGAGAAGATCAACTCGGGCCGGCTCTCGGTCGACGGCGAGCTGGTCGGCTACCGGGAGGCGGGCGGCAAGCTGCACGAGCTGCACGAGCGGGAGGTGGCGCGCAAGCGCGCCGAGATCGGGATGGTGTTCCAGAGCTTCAACCTGTTCCCGCACATGACCGCGCTGGAGAACGTGACCCTGGCGCCGATGCGGGTGGGCGGCGTCGGGCGCCGGGAGGCGTACGCACGGGCGACCGAGATGCTGGCCAAGGTGGGACTCGCCGACAAGCTGCAGGCGTATCCCGTTGCGCTGTCCGGGGGTCAGCAGCAGCGGGTGGCGATCGCCCGGGCGCTCGCCATGGAGCCCAAGCTGATGCTGTTCGACGAGCCGACGTCGGCGCTGGACCCCGAGCTCGTCGGCGATGTCCTCGATGCGATGCGCGGGCTCGCCCGCGACGGGATGACGATGATCGTCGTCACCCACGAGATCGGCTTCGCGCGTGAGGTCGCCGACGCCGTCGTGTTCATGGACGCCGGGGTTGTCGTCGAGTCCGGCAAGCCCGCCGACGTGCTCGGCAGCCCCCGCCACGAGCGGACCCGGGACTTCCTGTCCAAGGTCCTGTGACCGGCACCCGCCGGTAACCTGCTGACAGCATGGCCACCGCCGACGAGCACCGCACGATCGCGCCGATCGTCGGCCCCGAGGACCCGCGCCATTTCACCGATTCGGGCATCGAGATCGATCCGGTGTACGCGGCGGCCGATGTTGCGCCCGGTCTTAAGGAGCGACTGGGACGTCCCGGCGAGTACCCGTACACGCGGGGCGTGCATCCCGACATGTACCGCACGCAGCTGTGGACGATGCGCCAGTACGCCGGCTACGCCTCGGCCAAGGAGTCCAACGAGCGCTACCGCTATCTGCTCGCGCACGGCTCGACGGGGCTGTCGATGGCGTTTGACCTGCCGACGCAGCTGGGACTGGATTCCGACGACCCGCGGTGCCTGGGCGAGGTCGGGCGGACAGGGGTCGCGATCGACACGATCGACGACATGCGCACCGCGTTTGATCAGATCCCGCTGGACCGGGTGTCGACGTCGATGACGATCAATGCGCCGGCGAGCGTGCTGCTGGCGCTGTACGAGCTGGTCGGCGAGGAGCAGGGTGTCGCGTCGCGCGAGCTGCGAGGGACAACCCAGAACGACATCCTCAAGGAGTACATCGCCCGCGGCAACTTCATCTATCCGCCGGCGGGCGCGATCCGGTTGACCACCGACCTATTTGCCTACTGCAACGAGCGGGTGCCGAAGTGGAACACGGTGTCGATCAGCGGCTACCACTTCCGGGAGAAGGGCTGCTCGGCGGTTCAGGAGGTGGCGTTCACGCTGGCCAACGGGATCGCCTACGTGCAGGCGGCGCTTGATGCCGGGCTGGAGATCGACCAGTTCGCGCCGCGGTTGGCGTTCTTCTTCAACGGTCACAACAACGTGTTTCAGGAGGTCGCCAAGTTCCGTGCCGCACGGCGGATGTGGGCGGAGATCATGCGTGAGCGGTTCGGCGCCCGGGACGAGCGCTCGTGGCGGCTGCGCTTCCACACCCAGACCGGTGGAGTGACGCTCACCGCCCAGCAGCCGGAGAACAACATCGTCCGGGTCGCGCTGCAGGGGTTTGCCGCGGTCTGCGGCGGGACCCAGTCGCTGCACACCAACGGGTTTGACGAGGCGCTGGCGCTGCCGACCGAGCGCGCCGCCAAGATCGCGCTGCGCACCCAGCAGATCATCGGCTACGAATCCGGCGCGGCCGACACCGTCGATCCGTTCGCGGGGTCGTATTTCGTCGAGGCGCTGACCGACGAGATCGAACGCCGCGCTCAGGAGCTGATCGACAAGGTCTCAGAGCTCGGCGGCTCGGTCCAGGCGATCGACTTCATCAAGTCAGAGATCGAGGAGTCGGCGTTCGGCTACCACGAGCGTTACCGCATCGACCAGGACATCGTCGTCGGGGTCAACAAGTTCGTCGAGGACACGCCTGAGGTGCCCGACATCCTGCGGGTCGATCCCGAGTCAGAGCGCGAGCAGGTCGCTCGCCTGCAAGCGTTCAAGCGCGACCGCGACGCCGCGCTCGTGGACCGCCGGCTGCAGGAGATCCGGGCGTGCGCTCGCGGCAGCGACAACCTGCTCCCGGTGCTCCGGGAGGCGCTGCGGGATCGCTGCTCGGTCGGCGAGGTCTGCGGCGCGATGCGCGACGTGTTCGGCGACTACAAGCCGAACTTCTAAAGGCCTCCGGCCGATGGCCCTTGCGACGATCACGTTCTCCCAGGTCGTGCTGGCGATCCACATCATCGCCGCCGTGGCCGGGTTCGGCGTGATCTTCGCCTACCCGTTGATGTTCGCGGCCGCCGCGCGGACCGATCCGGCAGTCATCCCGTGGCTGCTGCGGGCGCGCCAGCGCCTCGGGCGCTACCTCGTCAACCCGGGCCTGACCGTCGTCGTGCTCGCCGGCATCTACCTCGCCTCCGACGAGCATCAGTGGAGCCACTTCTATGTCGGCTGGGGGATCGTCGCCGCGCTCGCGCTCGGGGCGATCGAGGGGGCGATCATCATTCCGCGCTCGGGACGCCTCGCCGTGGTCGCCGAGCAGGATCTGGCGGCGACCGCCGTCCCCGGAGGCGGGCAGCGAACGAGCGCGACGTGGAGCCGGCAGTACATCGGCGGCTCTCGCCTGCTGTGGCTGGGTGGGGCGGCGCTGCAGATCATCATCGTCGTGACGGTGTTCCTCATGGCCACCCAGCTCGGTTAGCCCCCGCCCGCACGGGGGTGCATCGGCAGCCGGAACGCCAGCAGGAAGGTGATCGCCAGCGGGATCAGGCACACCCAGGCGGTGGTCGTCAGTGCGCCGGTGGCCACGTGACCGCGAGACAGCACCGAGAAGAACACCGTGCCGAGGATGGCGACGCCCAGCGCGTTGGCGAGCTGCTGGACGGCGTTGAGCACGCCGGAGGCCGAGCCGACCTCGTCCATGGCGACCCCGGCGAGCACGAAGTCGAACAGCTGACCGAAGCTCAATCCGGCGCCCACGCCGATGACGAACAGGCTGGGCGCCAGGTCCCAGGTGGTCGCCGATTGAGCTCCGGACGCGATCAGCGCCAGACCGGCCGCTCCGGCGGCCACCAGCCCGACCCCGATGTGGACGAGATGGCGCCCGAGCCTCGCGACGAGCGCGATGGCGATGACCATCGCCATCACCATGCCGACCGTCATCGGGACGAGCGTGAGCCCGGCGTGGATCGGCGAGAAGTGCTCGCCCAGCTGGCAGAACAGCGAGATGACGAGGATCAGGCCGGCGAACGAGCCGAAGAAGGCAAGCGCCACCGCGATCCCGCTCGTGTAGGTGTGATTGCGCAGCAGCCCGGGCTCGATCAGCGGCGCCCGCGTCCGCCGACGCTCGTAGAGGACGAACGTCGCCAGCAGCCCCACCCCGGCGGCGAGCACCGCGAACATCCACGCCGGCCATCCGTCGGCCCGGCCCTGGATGAGCGGGTAGATGATCGCCACCAACGCGAGCCCGACCAGCGCCATCCCGGGAACGTCGAGGGCAACGCCGGGGTGGGAGGCGCCGCGTGGTAGCACGGGGATCGCCGTGCCCAGCGCGAACAGGCCGACGGGAACATTGATGAGGAAGACAAGGCGCCAGCCCGTCCCCCACAGGTTGGCGTCGATCAAGGCGCCGGCCAGGATCGGCGCGGCGATCGCCGACAGTCCCATCGCTGGGCCGAAGGTGGCGAACACCTTGGGCATCTCCGCCTCGGCGAAGACCTCCTTGAGCATCCCGAACCCTTGGGGGATGAGCAGGGCGCCGAACCCGCCCTGCGCAACGCGGAAGGTGATCAGCAGCTCGGGTGAGGGGGCGGCCGCGCAGGCCGCCGACATGACGGTGAAGCCGGCCGAGCCGATCAGGAAGAGCCGGCGGCGACCGAAGATGTCCCCGAGCCGCGCGCCGGTGACGAGCAGCACGGCGAAGGCGAGCGTGTAGCCCGCGCTCAGCCACTGCAGGGTGGAGGCTCCACCGCCGATGTCGCGACGGATCGACGGGCCCGCGATGGTGACGATCGTGGAGTCGACCAGGTCCATGATCTCGGCGGCCAGGACGACGGCCAGGACCACCCAGCGCCAGCGGTACGGGACGGAAGCCGGCGGTTCCGGGGCAAACCCGGGTGGATCGGCGGTGACGGTGCTCATGTGGTCCTCCTCATCAGTGGTCGAACAGTGTTCGTGACGAACACTGTACGTAACGAACAGCGATCGTGTCAAGTAGACTCGCCTCCGTGTCATCGACCGGTCCCCGGAGCACACGCGACCGACCCGCGAAGGCGCCGCTCAGCGAGGACGTGATCCTTAAGGCGGCGCTGCGGATCCTCCGCGCCGAGGGCCTGGAGGCGGTCACGATGCGCCGTCTGGCGTCCGAGCTGGACACCGGACCGGCATCGCTCTACGTCTACATCTCAGGCCGCGACGAGCTGCGCAACGCCATGCTCGACCGGGTGGCCGGTCTCGTCGAGCTGGAGGACCCCGACCCGGCTCGGTGGAGAGAGCAGGTTCAGCGCCTCCTGCATCGGATGCTTCGCGCGATGGAGACCCATCCGGGCATCGCCACCGTCGCCGTGGCCAACCCGCCGACCGGCGAGCAGGCGATGCGGTTTGCCGACAACCTGGTGGGACTGCTGCGCGCCGGAGGCGTGCGTGATCGGGATGCCGCCTGGTCGTGCGACATCCTGCCGCTGATCGTCACCGCGTCGGCGGTGGAGAGCGCCGTCCATCACGAGCGCCATCTCGCCGGTGAGAGCGACACCGAGTTCATCGACCGCATCACGCGCGCGTTCACGTCATTGTCGGCGCAGCGATACCCCAACCTGGCCCCGCTGGGTGCGGACTTGACCTCGGGCGACGGCGACGAGCGCTTCCGCTTCGCGATCGACGTCTTCCTCGACGGCCTCGTGGCCCGCGCCCACCGCGGCTGAGCCGCGCTCAGGAACCGCCGTTGCAGCGTGCCCGCTCGGGCAGGAGTCATGCTCGCACGGGCGAAGCACGTGCCATGACCGAGCACCAGACCAGCCGAACACTCGTCAAGTCGGCGCCCGAGTTGTGGGCGGAGTGCAGCGACGCGGCGTCGCTGGCCCGGCATCTCGGGGCGTTTGAGGACATACGCATCACCAAGCTCGAGCCGGAGACCGCCGTTGCCTGGGAGGGCGCCGCCGTACGCGGCACGGTGCGGCTCGAGCCCGCGGGATGGGGAACCCGAGTGACTCTGACGACAACCGAGGACCCGGGCGAGGAGTGCAGTCAGGCGGCGGCGCAGCAGCCGACCGTGGAGCCGGTGACGACCGCGCCGCCGGCGCGCCCGGGACTCCTCGCGCGGCTGGCGCGCATGCTCCGGTTTCGGACCGCCGAGGAGCCGATCGCGATTGGAGCCGCGGGGGCGGCGCCAGTGCCGTCCGCTCCCGAGCCGAGGGACGAGCGCGTCCTCGTCGCGGCGCTGGACAGCCTGGGCCGGGCGCACCACCGCCCATACTCGCGAGCTGAGGCGCCCGTGAGGCCATAGACTCGCGCGCCATGCGCGAGAAGGCACCCGAGACATACGCGGAAAAGCTCGCACAGCTCCAGGAGCTGCGTGACGAGGTCATCCACCACGGCACCCAGGCGGCGGTCGCCAAGCAGCACGAGAAGGGCAAGCTGACCGCTCGCGAGCGGATCGAGAAGCTGCTGGACCCAGGGTCGTTCCAGGAGCTCGACACCTACGTGCGTCACCGCACGCTCGACTTCGACATGCAGCACAACCGCCCCTGGGGCGACGCGGTCGTCACCGGCCACGGCACGATCGACGGCCGCCGGGTGTGCGTGTTCAGCCAGGACTTCACCGTGTTCGGCGGCTCGCTCGGCGAGGTGATGGCCGAGAAGATGTGCAAGATCATGGATCTGGCGGCCAAGCTCGGCTGCCCGGTGATCGGGATCAACGACTCCGGCGGCGCCCGGATCCAGGAGGGGGTCGTCTCGCTCGGTGCCTACGGCGACGTGTTCCTGCGCAACGTCCGCTGCTCCGGGGTGATTCCCCAGATCAGCCTGGTGATGGGCCCGTGCGCCGGCGGCGCCGTCTACTCGCCGGCGATCACCGACTTCGTCTTCATGGTCAAGGAGACCTCGCACATGTTCATCACCGGTCCCGAGGTGATCAAGACGGTGACCGGCGAGGAGGTCGGCTTCGAGGAGCTCGGGGGGGCGATGTCGCACAACGCCAAGTCCGGGGTGGCCCATTTCGCCGCCGACGACGAGGATCAGTGCCTTCAGGACGCTCGCTACCTGCTCTCGTTCCTGCCGCAGAACAACCTGGAGATCCCGCCGCGGGTGAGCCCCACCGACGATCCGCTGCGGGAGGACCCCGAGCTCGATTCGGTCGTGCCCGACAGCCCGAACAAGCCCTACGACATGCGCGACGTGATCCGCCTCGTCGTCGACGACGGAGAGTTCTACGAGGTCCACGAGCACTACGCGCGCAACATCGTGTGCGGCTTCGCCCGTCTCGACGGCTACTCGGTCGGCGTGGTCGGCAACCAGCCGTCGCAGCTCGCCGGCGTGCTGGACATCGACTCATCGGAGAAGGCGGCCCGCTTCATCCGCACCTGCGACGCCTTCAACATCCCGATCGTCACCTTCTGCGACGTGCCGGGATTCCTGCCCGGCACGACCCAGGAGTGGGGCGGGATCATCCGCCACGGGGCCAAGCTCCTCTACGCCTACGCCGAGGCGACCGTTCCGAAGATCACGATCATCACCCGCAAGGCGTACGGCGGCGCCTACGACGTGATGGGCTCCAAGCACCTGGCGGCCGACTTCAACTTCGCCTGGCCGAGCGCCGAGGTGGCGGTGATGGGTCCCGAGGGCGCGGTCAACATCATCTACCGGCGCGACATCTCGGCCTCACCGACCCCCGACACCCGTCGCCAGAAGCTGATCGAGGACTACAAGGCGCACTTCGCCAACCCGTACGTCGCCGCGGAGCGCGGCTACATCGACGACGTGATCGTCCCGCACGAGACGCGTCCCAAGGTGATCACCGCGCTGCGCACGCTCCAGACCAAGCGTGAAGCCGGCCCGCGCCGGAAACACGGCAACATCCCGCTGTAGTTCGGGGGGGCTTGGCGTGTTTCGCGACCAGGAGTCTCGTTAGACGCCACGCCTCGGTCAGAGCGCGATCGTCTGGGCCTCCACCGCGCCGGCGCGCCAGGCGTCGTAGGCGGCGAGAGCGATCGCCAGGTCCTGGATCGCCAGTCCGGTGGAGTCAAACAGGGTCAGCGCCTCGGGAGCGGGACGGCCGGGCGCCTCGCCGGCCAGCACCGCGCCGAGCTCGGTCACCTGGTCGCGTCCGACGAGCCCGGCCGCGATCGCCCCCGTCAGCTCGCCGCCGTGGGAGGCCTGCTCCCACTCGTCGCAGAACAGCGTGCAGGCGGCGACGGCCTCGACCGTCGCCTCCGCCTTTCCCGGGCCGTCGGCGCCGAGCATGTTGAGGTGCACGCCGGGCGCCAGGACGCCGACGTCGATCACCGGCTCGGCCCCCGGGGTGACGCAGCACACGACGTCGGCACGCGCCGCGTCGGCGCAGGAGCCCACGCTCCAGCGCAGCTCGGCCGCGAGCTCGGCAGCGGCGCTGCGCCGGGCGTCGAAGACCACGCCGGGCCCGTAGCCGGCCGCCCGCAGGCAGCGCGCGGCCCAGGCTCCGTGGCGCCCGCAGCCGATGATGCCGACCGACTGCGCATCGGCGGCGGCGAGCGCCCGCGCCGCCACCGCCGCCACCGCGCCGGTGCGCAGCGCCGTGACCGAGCGGGCGTCGAGCAGCATCAACGGCAGGCCGGTGGTCGCGTCGGAGAGGCAGATCACGCCCGTGACGGTCGGAAGTCCCCGCTGCGGATTGCCCGGGAACGAGGTGATCCACTTCAGGAGGGCAAAGCCGTCGCCCCGCGCCGGCATCGCGCGGAAATCCCCGAAGGGTGGGCTGTTCAGATAGACCTTGGCGGGCATCGACCAGTCGCCCGTCGCGTAACGCAGGAAACCCTCGCGAACCCGCTCGATCGCCGTGTGCGCCGACACGGTCGAGAGGACCGCGTCATGGTCGAGAACCGGCAGCGTCGCCATCGTGCGCCGACGATACCCTCGACGGTCAGATGAACCGACGGCCGCAGCTCTCGATCATCGCTCCGGGCGCGTCGCCCGAGGAGGCCGCTGCGGTGGTGGCGGCGATCGAGCGGTTCATGCGGGCGACTGCCCCGCCGCCGGCGCCGGCGCAGCCGCCGGCCAATCCCTGGCAACGGGCGGCGCTGCACGAGGGCGTCGCGCGAAGCCCGGACCTGCATCCCGGCGGGCTCTGAAGCAAAAACTCGGCAAACCTGCGCTCTGAGGCGCGATGGACTTGACGAGTGAGCGTGGCGGTGTACCGTCCACGGGCGAGCGGCAGCAGGCACGCGTGCCAGCTGGGCTGCCGCTGCCAATCGCTTTGAGCCCGGGGCCCCGAGCGGATGGGCGTCGTGAGGCCCCGTGGGGTATCCGCTCGGGACACGTCAACAGTTGAGATCCAGACTGGCATATGCCGGAGCCCCCTCGGTGCAGGGGTCTTCTGGCCCAGGGCCTGGAGCGTTCGGCTCTCGCCGGCGCCGTTTCTGGTTCGGCGTGCTCGGCCTGCTCGCGCTCGTGCTGCCGTACTCGGGCGTGTTCACGGCGTCGATCAGGGGCGTCGTCGATCCGGCCACCGGTCCGGTACCGATCCCGGAGCTCGTCGTCCCCGTCGCCCAGTTCCCGGTGCTCGGCGCCCGTCCGGTGAGCGTGATCCATCCGAGCCGACACGGCGCTGAGACCGCAGGCGCTCGCCACGCCGCGGGATCATCCGGACCGCGCCACGGCCTCAGAGCGGTGCGCCGCCGCGCCGGGGCCGCGAGCCCGCGGGCGGCCACGATCGGCGGTCTCGCCAAGGCGCTGGCGGCTGCGCCGGTGGTCACCAACACGTCGTCGGCGGCGTCGCTGAGGCGGGCGCCGCCTGCACCCGCGACGTCTCCGGTGACGGCCGGCGACAGGGGCCCTGCGCCCGCCGCGGCCACCGCGCCGGTGCGGGCCCCGGCCACTGACGGTCCGGGTGACGTGGTTGGCACTCCGGGCGCCGGGTTCGCGGAGGACGTCGTCGATACGGTCGACGTGGCCGACGCCGCGACAGCGGGTGGGACGACAGCGCCGAGCGCCGCTGGCGCCGCCGTGGATGCTGCCCCCGCCCCTGCCGCGGCCGCCGCCCTCGCCCCGGCCGCCGCCCCCGCCGCTGCCGCGGATGCTGCCCCCGCCGCGGCCGCCACCGCCACGGCCGCCGCCCCCGCCGCCCCCGCCGCCCCCGCCGCGGCCGCCCCGGCCCCCGCCCCCGCCCCCGCCTCCGCCGCAGACCCGGCTGCCCCCGCCGCCACAGACGCTGCCCCCGCTCCCGCCGCGGACGCTGCCCCCGCCGCGGACGCTGCCCCCGCCGCGGACGCTGCCCCCGCCGCGGACGCTGCCCCCGCCACCGCGGCTCCGTCCGCCGGCTCCGGCTCGACTGACAGCGGGCGATCCGCGAGCAGCGCCCCCGAAGAATCGACCTCGGCTGTCGACTCGAGCACCGGCCAGGGCGCGCCGACCGACGCCGTTTCGAGCGACAGTTCGCCGACAAACGTCGCGCCCGCGGCCAGCTTCACGCCGACCGGCTCGAACGCGCGCCCAGACGAGACGCCGTCCGCTTCCGGCGCGGGCTCGGTCACCCCGGGCCCGGTCGCCTCCGAGGACGAGGCGGTCGCCGAGTCAACGGCCGCGGATGCCGTCACCGGAGCGCAGAGCCCGTCATTGGTCGCCGTGGTTACGCCGCAGCTCGTGGCGTCCCGACCGAACAACCGCTCGGCCGCCGCGGCGGACACCTTCCTGACGGCGTTCCAGATCAACGCGTCGGCCGCCGCTGAGCTGAAGACGGCGGTGGCCGGCCGGGCCAACGTGCGAGCGGTGGCGGCTGAGCCGCTGCAGTCGGGGTCGCCGCTCGACATGGTCACGGATCCGAGCGGGGGGGTCATCCGTCCGGCGATGAACGCCCGTCTGGAGATCCGCCATCCGGCCGCGACTGCCCCGTCCCGGACGCAGCGCGTCACGGCCACCGACGTGAACGCCGCCGACACGCGCGGGTTCGGCCTCGAGCTATCGGACTCCGCCTCCGTCTCCGGTCCGAGCTGGAACAGCGTCTCGGGCTCCCTGAGCATCGTCGTTGCCGGCGGCACGTCGATGATCGGCGCCGTGACCTCGGCCGGCGGCCCGGCGCCGGCGCGGTTCACGACCGCCGAGCTCTCCCCGGGTAGCACCCGGCTTCACGCGGATCCTCACGACCCCTTCAGCATCAGCATCAGAGGAACCCTCGGTGCGCGCGGACCCCCGCTCGCCCCTGGACCCGCACTGATCCCTCCGGTGGGCAACCCACCGACCTCCGACGTCATCCATCTTCCGGCGCCGTCCTCGGCGCGCGATGGCGTCGCCACAAGCCAAGGCAGCCTGCTCCTCGCGCTGGCCAGGCCGGCTGCCGCCTCAGCCTTCATCGCGCGCCCGCACACGGGGCCGGCCGGCCATCCCCGACCGCGCGCGACCACATCTTGGGGACGCCTCTCCGACCGCCACGCGCCGCTTGCACCAGAGGGCGCGGACAGGCTTCGGTGCGTCTCCAAACCCGGCATGGATGCCGACGGCAACCGGTTTGGCGCGCCGCGGGCCGGGAATATGTTCCCGACCTTCGGCAGCCGAGCCGATTCCCTGACCGACACCCGCACGACGGCCTGCCCGCCCTGATCGCCGCCATCGGCGGCATCGGCGGGCAGGCCAACGTGTTCTGAGAGGGAGCGCGGATCAGTAGTCTCCGTGGCGATCTTGGGGCGCTTGAGGATCGTGGCTCTGGTCGTGAGCGTGTCGCCGGCGCTCGCGGGCTGTGGCGGGCACGCGCCGCCTGAGCGTGCCCACGTCGCGCGATACGTCGCCGAGGTCAACCGGATCGAGTCGTCGCTCGCGCCGGCACTCAGCACCGTCAGCCGGGTGTCGGCGGAGATCGCGTCGCGAACCCGGACGACGCTCGCCGGGAGGGGCGCGGCCGGCCAACTGGCGACAGCGCAGACGCAGATCCGATCCCAAGCCCACCGTCTGGCGGCGCTTCCCGCTCCGGCTCCGGCGGCTCGGCTGCGATCGCTGCTGCTCCAGCTGACCGCCGCGCAGGCCGCGCTCACACGTCAGCTGGCCCTGCTCATTGGCTTTCTGCCGCGTTTCGGCTCGGCGCTGGACCCGCTCGGACCAGCGCTGATGACGCTCGAACGCGCGCTGTCGGTCCGCAAGGCGGCCGGCGGCGCGGCCGTCTCCGCGGTCTACGCCGCGAAGGTCAGGGCCCTGCGCCGCTTCAAGGACACCGTACGAGGGATCGTCGTGCGGCTGGATCGCCTCACGCCGCCAGCGGTGTCGGTGCCCGCCTACATGGCCCAGCTCGCCTCGCTGAATGGCATGGAGCGCAGTGCGGGCCGGCTCGCAGCTGCCCTGGCCGGCGCCGCGCCCCGAGACGTCCGGCCGCTGCTCGTGAACTTCGACCGCGCGGCGCTCCTGACCCGCACCCGCGCGGCGCAGGCCGCAGAGGCCGCCGCGGTCCAAGCCTACGACGCTCGCGCGGGGCGGCTGATGACGCTCTCCGAAGCGATCACGCGCGAGCGACTTCGGCTGGCCGCGACTGTCCGCTAGCCCGGCCGTCGCTTGGGGTTCTCGCCCGCATCGTGCCGGAACGGTGCGCTTGATCTGGAGCGATGGACATGTCCGGAAGCGTCGATGGTCGATCGCGTATATTTGCGCGCGCTGTTTCTCCCTTCGGCCCTTTGGAGTCCGCGTGTCGCTTCGTCGTCTTCTTATCTGCATCGCATCTGTTGGGTGTCTTGCCGTGTCGGCGCTGAGCGCATCGGCATCGGCATCGGCGGCGCCGAGCGCGTCGAGCTCGTGCCCCGGCACGTTTCAGGTGCTCCACAGTGATCGCGTGGGCTCGCTGCTGCTTCCGGCCGGCCCCTACGTGATCACGGTCTCGGGCAACCTGTCGTGTACGCAGGCCTCGGGGTTGTTCACGACGTTCCTGGCGCAGTGGACGGGCAATCTTCCGGGCGGGTGGAAGGTCACGGCCCATGGCTTTCAACGGGGCGCCGTCGGCTTCACGGTTGCGCTGGCTAAGCGGCCGCCCAGCCCGCCGGGCCCGCCGGGCCCAGGCACCTTGACCTGCCCCGGCGCGTTCAGCGTGCTGCATAACGACAAGGTCGCGTCGGTGTCGTTCCCCGCGGGCAACTACGTCGTGACGCTGCTGCGCAGGTCTGCTGCGTTCTCGTGCCTGAACGCCAGCCGCCAGTTCGCGCTGTTCCTCGCTCAGTACTCCTCCCGGCCCCTCCCGAGCCCATGGACTCTCGTCGCCTCGACGAACACGTTTCGCACGCCAACCGGCATCGGCTTTCGCGCCGCGGTGCTGCCCGGCGCGAGCCCGGGCGAGACCAGCGGCGGCGGGGAGACCCAGGGCACGTCGTGTTCGACCATCGCCGTGACCAGCAACGACGCCCGCATCGACAAGTTCGTGGTGGGCAGGGGCAGGTATCAGATATGGGCGATCGGCGGCCTGAGCTGTCATCAGGCGGGCAAGGACGTGGCCCGGCTCTTTGCCTTGCGGACGTCGCTGCCGAAGGGCTGGAAGCACAACGTCACCAGCTCGATCATCACCGTCGGTGGAGGCCGAGGGCTCCGGCTGAAGCTCATCGGGTCGCTTCCGAGCAGCGGACGAGGATAAGCCGGACCGTCCGACCCGTTGACCGATCGGCGGTCGCGAAACGAAGAGCTGCGGGTGTTGGCGCACGCCGCTCCGGTCACGTCAAGGACAGAGATCGTGACCCGAGCGGCGGCCAGCCCCTGACGACGATCGGCTCGGTTGGTCTCAGGGCGCCGCCGGCTTCTCCCTTGGCTCGCTTCGGCGTGTCGAGGCAAAACATCTAAACCCAGATCGGCTTTTGGTAGTTTGTGGCCGAGCCCCTTCGCGGCGCGACGACCGTTCCCGATCCGGAAGGACCCCGATGGAGCCAGCCTCGATCCAATCCAAAGCCCCTCGCACCGGCTCGCTCGAGAACCCAGTGGTGGTCGAGAACGTTCCCGGCCATGTGATTCCGATCCTGGAGCGCGAGTTCGACGACTTCGACACGGAGTCGACGCGCTACCTCAACGGAGGACTCACCGAGGAGGACTTCATCAAGTTTCGCCTCAAGCAGGGCGTCTACGGTCAGCGCCAGCCCGACGTCCAGATGGTGCGGGTCAAGCTCCCGATGGGCGGCGTGACCCCGGATCAACTGGACGCGTTCGCCGACGTGATCGACCGCTACGTCCCGTTGCGCAAGGGCCATGTCACGACGCGGCAGAACATCCAGATGCATCACGTTCCGCTGCCCGACGCCGCCGCCCTGATCCGCGAGCTCGGCGACGCCGGCCTGTCCTCCCGCGAAGGGTGCGGCAACACGATGCGCAACGTCACCGGGGATCCGCGCGCCGGAGTCCTGCACGACGAGCTGTTCGACATCACACCCTATGCCGGCGCCTACGTGCGCTATTTCGTCCGTCACCCGACCACGCAGGCGATGCCGCGCAAGGTCAAGACGGCGTTCACGGCGAACGACGATGACAACGCGATCACCGGCATCCACGACATGGCGTTCATCCCCCAGGAGCGTGACGGGATTCGCGGCGTCGAGATCCGGGTGGGCGGCGGCACCTCGATCATGCCGCGGATCGCCCCTACTCTGTATGACTTCGTCGAGCTCGACAACGGCGATTACCTCAAGGTCACCGAGGCGTGCATGCGGATCTTCGATCGCCAGGACTTCCTGCGCGTCAACCGAGCCCGCGCGCGGATCAAGGTGCTGATCGACAAGATCGGCATCGACGCGTTCCGCGAGCTGGTGGAGCAGGAGCTGGAGGAGGACTGGGTCACCGAGCGCGACTTCTCGCTGGACGAGATCCTGTTGCAGGACGACGAGGAGGCCAACGCCCCGAGGCCGAGCGCTGCGTACGCCAGCCCAAACGGCGACCGGCGGCGGTTCGACCACTTTCTGCAGTCAAACGTCCGGGCCCAGCGCCAGCAGGGGTTCGTGACCGTCGAGGTCAAGGTGCGCCGCGGCGACCTGACGCCCGAGCAGCTGCGGGGCCTGGGCGAGATCATGCGTCGCTATTGCGGTGGCTTCGCGCGCACGACCGCGCATCAGAACGTCGTCCTCCGTTGGGTGCGGGACGCGTCGGTGTACGAGGTCTGGCACGCGCTGGGCGAGCTGGAGCTGGGCGATGCCGGCGCCGATGAGATCTCCGACGTCGTCAGCTGCCCGGGCACCGATTCGTGCAAGCTCGGGATTACGAGCTCGATGGGGCTCAACCAGGCCGTCCAGGACCGGATCGTGGCGATGGACCTAGACGACCCGCTGACCCGCCGGATCCACATCAAGATGAGCGGTTGCCCGAACGGCTGCAGTCAGCACCACATCGCCGACATCGGCTTCTACGGGGCGTCGATCAAAGTCGGCGAGCGGACGATCCCGGCGTACATCCCGCACATCGGTGGCTCCTACGCCGGAGGCGAGGTCCGCTACGGCACGCGGCTCAAGGCCCGGCTTCCAGCCAAGCGGGTTCCCGAGGCCGTCGAGCGCTGGATACGCTTCTATGAGTCCGATCGTCACGAGGGCGAGCCGTTCCGGGCGTTCGTCGACCGCGTCGGCGCCCCGGAATTCGAGCAGCGCGTGAAGGATCTGACGATGCCGATCGAATTCAGCCTTCAGAACATGAACTACTTCATCGACTTCAAGCGCGACCGACCGTTCGAGGTTGCGCGCGGAGAGGGCGAGTGTGCGGTGTGAGCGCGACCGTCCCTGACCTGGAGAGCGCCACCGCGCAGGAGATCCTCGCCTACGGCGTCGAGCGGTTCCATCCGCGGCTGACGCTCGCCTGCTCCTTCCAGAAGGAGGAGACGGTCATGTTTGACATGCTGTCGGAGATCGAGGCGTCGGGCGGTGGCGGGCACGATCCGATCCGGGCGTTCACGATCGACACCGGGGTGCTGTTCCCGGAGACGCTCGCCACGTGGAAGCGCTTCGAAGATCGCTTCTCGCTCAGCATCGAGGTGATCGACGCGCACAGCCCGGGCACGCCGTGGTCGCAGACGAACTGCTGCGGCGCCGCCAAGGTGGCGGCCCTGGGGGAGGCGCTGTCCGACGTCGACGCGTGGATCACCGGGATCCGCCGGGAGCAGGCGCCCACCCGCGCCGCGGCCCCGAAGCTCGAGCGCGACGAGCGACGCGGGATCTGGAAGCTCAACCCGCTCGCCGACTGGTCTGAGAAGGACGTCTGGAGATACATCTTCAAGCACGACCTGCCCTACCACCCGCTCCACGACGAGGGCTACTCCTCGATAGGGTGCGCCCCATGCACGCTCCCCGGCGCCGGCCGCGAAGGCCGCTGGGCCGGGGAGGACAAGACCGAGTGCGGCATCCACGTCGCCTAGATCCGCCGCTCCCCGCTTGGCACCTCGATCAGGCCCGCCGCATCCGCCGACCGCCCCTCGCACCGTGAATCCCGTCCATTACGAGCTGTCCCATCTGCAGAGCCTCGAGGCCGAGTCGATCCACATCTTCCGGGAGGTCGCGGCGGAGCTCGAGCGGCCGGTGCTCCTGTTCAGCGGCGGCAAGGACTCGATCGTGCTTTTGCGCCTCGCCGAGAAGGCGTTCCGCCCCGGCCGGTTCCCGTTCCCGATCATGCATGTCGACACGGGTCACAACTTCCCCGAGGTGATCGCGTTCCGTGACCGGATCGTCTCCCAGCTCGGCGAGCGACTGATCGTCGCGTCGGTTCAAGACTCGATCGACAACGGGCGCGCCGTGGAGGAGACAGGTCCCCGCGCCTCGCGCAACCGGCTGCAGACGACGACCCTGCTCGACGCGATCGAGGAGAACGGCTTCGACGCGGCTTTCGGGGGTGCCCGTCGGGACGAGGAGCGCGCCCGGGCGAAGGAGCGCATGTTCTCGTTCCGCGACGATTTTGGCCAGTGGGACCCCAAGCGCCAGCGGCCCGAGCTGTGGTCGCTGTACAACGGGCGCATCCGCAAGGGCGAGCACGTGCGCGTGTTCCCGATCTCCAACTGGACCGAGCTCGACGTCTGGCAGTACATCGGCACGGAGGGCCTGGAGATCCCCTCGATCTACTTCTCGCACGAGCGCGCGGTGTTCGCGCGCGACGGCATGCTCTACGCCCACAACGAGTTCATCGAGCTGATCGAGGGCGAAACCCCGTTCTCCGAATCGGTCCGCTACCGCACCGTCGGCGACATGACCTGTACGGGCGCCGTCCGCTCCCGTGCCGCGACGCTGCCCGACGTGGTGGCCGAGATCGCCGCCACTCGGATCACCGAACGGGGCGAGACGCGCGCGGACGACCGGGTCACCGAGGCCGCGATGGAGGACCGCAAGCGGGAGGGCTATTTCTAAGGATGACCGCCCCTGTCCCGCCCGCTGCCGCCCCGGCCGGGTCGTCCAACGGAGCCAATGCCTACGCGGTGCGCCGTCGCAACTCCGAGCTGCTGCGGATCGCCACCGCGGGCTCGGTCGATGACGGCAAGAGCACCCTGATCGGCCGCCTGCTCCACGACTCCAAGTCGATCTTCGAGGACCAGCTGGAGCACGTCGTCGAGACCTCCGAACGGCGGGGCGACGGCTATGTCAACCTGGCGCTGCTCACCGACGGCCTGCGCGCCGAGCGCGAGCAGGGGATCACGATCGACGTCGCCTATCGCTACTTCGCGACGCCACGCCGCAAGTTCATCATCGCCGACACCCCCGGGCACGAGCAGTACACCCGCAACATGGTCACCGGCGCCTCCACCGCGGACCTCTCGGTGGTTCTGGTCGATGCGCGCAAGGGCGTCTCGGAGCAGACGCGCCGTCATGCCTACATCGCGTCGCTGCTGCGGATTCCCCACCTCGTGGTGTGCGTCAACAAGATGGATCTCGTCGGCTTTGACGAGGCCGTTTTCTACAACATCCTCGAGGAGATGACCGACTGGGCGGCTCGCCTCCAGATCCCCGACATCACCTTCATCCCGATCTCGGCGCTGCGCGGCGACAACGTCGTCACCCGCTCGGACGCGATGCAGTGGTACGGCGGCGCCCCGCTGCTCTACCACCTCGAGCACGTCGTCATCGCTCCGGATCGGAATCTCAACGACGTCCGCTTTCCCGTCCAGTGGGTGATCCGGCCGATGAGCGACGAGCATCACGACTACCGCGGCTACGCCGGGCAGGTGGCGGGCGGCATTCTCTGCCCCGGCTCCGAGGTCGTCGTCCTCCCCGGAGGCCAGCGGACGACGATCGCCGCGATCGACACGTTCGGCGGCGAGGTGCAGGCCGCGTTCCCGACCATGTCGGTGGCACTCCGCTTCGCCGACGAGATCGACGTATCGCGCGGCGACATGGTCGTCGAGCTCGACGACCAGCCGTCGACCGCCCGTGAGCTCGAGGCATTTGTCTGCTGGATGAGCGAGAAGCCGCTGGCATCGCGGGGCCGCTATGCGATCAAGCACACGACCCGGGGCGCGCGGGCGATCGTCGAGGAGATCGAGCACCGCGTCGACATCAACACGCTGGAGCACGTCGCGGCGAGCGAGCTGGCGCTCAACGAGATCGGCCGCGTCCGGCTGCGGTGCAGCGCTCCGCTCGTTGTCGACCCGTACGCGCGCAACCGAAGCACCGGCAGCTTCATCCTGATCGACGAGTCGACGAACGACACCGTCGCTGCCGGAATGATCATCAGCGCCAGCTGACCGCTTTGCGGTCTCACAGCCGGACGGCGACGAGCCCGGCCGCGAGCAGGACCATCGCCAGCCACAGCGCCCGCAGGGCTCGCTCCAGTGGCGCCGCCACCTGCGCGATGTCGAGCTCGCGGATCTCGCCGCTGCGCAGACGCTGCGTTCCGTTCAGCTCGGCGGTACGGCGCCGCAGCTCCCGCGCCGGTTTGCTCAGCGCGCGCTGAGCGGCGCTGAACAGCGTGCAGGCGGCGGCCACCAGCACCCCCGCCGGCCGGATCTGGAGTGAGTTGACGAAGTAGCCGGTGAAGGCGGGAAAGCCGCCCCACGCCAGCGCGAACCACGCATCGTTGTGAAAGCGACCGCCGCCGAGCTCGAGGTTGTAGGCGAGTGCCAGAAACGCCCCGAGCACGACCAGGGGGATCAGCGTCAGCGAGATCGTCGCCGCCCCGATCGCCCCGATCGTCACCGCTCCGCCGAGACCGAGGACCGACAGCACGATCAGCGTTCGCCGGCTCAGCGCGGTCTGCAGCGGACGATCGACCAGCTCGTCGAGCGCGTGGGCGGCGATGCCGACGGCGAGGAAGAACGCGCCGAGGGCGGCGCCAAGGCGACCGGCCGACAACGTCGGCGCTGCCGCCGCACCGACGGCGACATAGCTGAGATGCCACGCCGTGTACGGGGGGTGCAGGAGGGTGACGAAGTCCCGCCAGCCTCCCGGGGCCAGAGCGTAGAAAGCCGGCCGGTCGAGCTTACGCGCGCTCGCCGTCGCGGACCCCCCACATGACGAGCCCGGCGCCGAAGCTCATCCGCCGCTGGGTGACGTCGCGAACTCCCGCGGCCTCCCACACGGCGGCGAGGCCGGGCTCGTGGGCCCAGAAGCGCTCGATGCTCGGGCCCAGGAAACGGCCCACCTCGTACCACGCCCGCGAGGCCAGCCGGCCGAGCAGCGGCAGCCCGACGCGCGTGTGCACCCGCCACAGGGCACGCAGCCGCGTCCGGGAGGGGACGCCGAACTCCACCATGCCGATCCGGCCACCCGGCCTGACCACGCGCGCGAGCTCGCGCATCGTCGCGGCCGGATCGTCGACGTAGCGCAGGAGGTAGGTGAAGGTGAGCGCGTCGAACGCGCCGTCGCCGAACGGCAGCCGCTCGGCCTCGCCCACGGTGAAAGTGACGCTCCCGGCGCCGGACTGCCGGCTGGAGAGGCGGCCCTTGGCCGCGCCGAGCATCGCCTCGCTCTGATCCAGGCCGATCACCTCGGCGCCGCGCTGCGCGAGCGCAAACGCGACCATGCCCGTCCCGGTCGCGACGTCGAGGATCCTCTGTCCCGGTTGCGGGTCGACCGCGTCGACCATCGCCCGACGCCATCGCGGGTCCTGGCCGAAGCTGAGCACGGCCCCCATCTGGTCATAGAGCGGGGGCAGTCCTCCAAACAGCTGAAGTGCATGGCGCTTGCGGGGGGAGGCGGCGGCGGTGACCACTGGCACAGCGAAGGGTACGCGCCGGGGGCCTGCGGCGACGGCATGCCGGTAGAGTCCCGGCCGCATGTTCTCGAAGGTCCTGATCGCGAACCGCGGCGAGATCGCGGTCCGAATCATGCGCGCGTGTGAGGAGCTCGGGATCGCGACGGTCGCGGTCTACTCCGAGCTTGACCGGGACGCGCTGCATGTGAGGCGGGCGGATGAGGCCTACCTGCTCGGCCCCGGCCCGGCGAGCGAGAGCTATCTGGCGATCGACAAGCTGCTCGATGTCGTCGATCGCTCCGGCGCCGAGGCGGTGCATCCGGGATACGGGTTCCTGGCCGAGAACGCGGCGTTCGCCAAGGCGCTGGAGGACCGCGGCACCGTGTTCATCGGTCCGCCGTCGTCGGCGATCGAGGCGATGGGGTCAAAGACCCGCGCCCGCGAGTTGATGGCCCGGGCGGGGGTTCCGATCGTTCCCGGGACGACCCAGCCGGTGGCGACCGTCGATGCCGCCCGCGCGGTGATCGCCGACACGATCGGCTATCCGGTCGCGGTCAAGGCGGCCGGTGGTGGCGGCGGCAAGGGCTTTCGGGTAGCGATCTCCGACGACAAGCTCGCGGACGCGTTCGCGGGCGCCGCGCGCGAGGGTGAGAAGTTCTTCGGCGACGCCACCGTCTACCTCGAGCGCTACCTGCCCGATCCGCGCCACGTCGAGGTCCAGGTCCTGGCCGACGCGCACGGCAACGTGATCCACCTCGGGGAGCGCGATTGCTCGGTGCAGCGCCGCCACCAGAAGCTGATCGAGGAGTCGCCGGCGCCGGCGGTCGATGTGGCCCTGCGCGCGCGGATCGGGACGATCGCCACCGAGGCGGCCGCCGCCGTGCACTACACCGGCGCGGGGACGATCGAGGGCCTGCTCCAGGGCGGCGAGTACTTCTTCCTCGAGATGAACACCCGGGTGCAGGTCGAGCACTGTGTCACCGAGATGGTCACCGGCATCGACATCGTCAAGGAGGGGATCCGGGTCGCCGCGGGTGAGCCGCTGTCGATCGCTCAAAAGGACGTGGTGCTGCGCGGGCATGCGATCGAGTGCCGGATCAACGCCGAGGATGCCGCCAAGAACTTCGCTCCCGCCCCTGGGGCGATCGCGGCCTATCGGGAGCCGGCCGGCCCCGGCGTGCGGGTCGACTCCGGCGTCGGCCCGGGCGCCGAGATCTCGCCGATGTACGACCCGATGGTGGCCAAGCTGATCGTCTGGGACGCCGATCGTGAGCAGGCGACGGCGCGCATGCGCCGCGCGCTGCGCGAGTACGAGATCACCGGTCTGAAGACGCTGATCCCGTTTCACGAGGCGCTCCTGGCGACCGAGCAGTGGGCGAACGCCGAGACGTGCCGCGATCTGATCGAGGATCGTGCCTGGCTCAAGACGCTCGCGTTCCCGTCGGCCGATGGGGCGGCCCCGGACGGCACCGGCGCGGAGCCCAGCACCGAGCAGGCCTACACGGTGGAGGTCTCGGGCAAGCGCTTCGACGTCCGGGTGATCGGGCCTCCGTTGTCTGCCGGGGCGACCGCCAACGGCGCGGGTCAGGGCGACGGCGCCGCGGTGGCGGCGGCCCGCCGGCCGTCGCGCCGCAGCGAGCGCTCGGGCGGCGGCGGCGGGGACACGCTGGCGTCTCCGCTCCAGGGCACGGTGCTGAAGGTGGCCGTGCAGGCGGGAGCCGACGTGCAGGAGGGCGCGCTCATCTGCGTGATCGAGGCGATGAAGATGGAGAACGAGATCACGGCCCACAAGGCCGGCCACGTCGCCGATTTGCCGATCGCGGTCGGCACGGCGGTTGCCTCCGGCGACACCCTGGCCGTCATCAGCGCGGCGTCCGGATAGCCTCCAGATTGGCGTCGTGGATCCGCCGCTGCGGCGGCGTCGCGCGGCCGTGGGGAAGCGACGCGGCGGGCGGATCGGCGGCCAGCGCGGCGAGGTAGGCGTCGTCCTCCTCGAGCACCCGGATCGCCCGCCCCGAATCGAGCGGAGCGCCGTGACCGGGAATGACCCACTCCGCCGCGGTGACGAGTGGCCGCAGCCGGCCCAGCGTCCCCCGGTAGCCGGGCAGCGACCCGCCGGGCGAGATCATCGGGATCTCGACAGGCGAGAGGTAGTCCCCGCAAACGAGCACCCGAGCCCACGCCAGCCAGTACGCGGCGCCGTCGACGGTGTGCCCGTCGGCCTGATGCAGCTCCAGCTCATGGGCGTCGCCCCCCGCGGCCGATTCGGATCCGATCTCCAGCCGTCCCGGCACCGGCAGCGACTGCAGCGAGGGTGGGTGGGACGGGAGCCCGAGCGGTGCGCGTCCGTCGACGTAGTGCTCGGCGTCGAACGCGCGCAGCCGACGCTGGGCGTCGCCGATCTCGGCGGCGAGCCGGGCGGTGGTCGACTCGGCACACCCCAGCGACGTCTGAGGGAACGCTATGCGAGCCAGGAGATGATCCCAGTCACCGTGGGTGACGAGGAGACCGGAGACGGGAAAGCCCGCCTGCTCCAGAACGTCGGGGAGCGCCCGGAGCTCCTCGGGGTACACGGGCGAGTCGATCACGAACCCCTCGGTGTGATGACGGACCGCAGTACACGTCGTCTGCCACACGTCGGAGACGAACACGATCACATCGGCGTGCAGAGCGAGGGCGCGCATCGACCGTCGCCAGGCGCCGCCGGCGCCGCCTCAGGAGACGCCGAGCAGCTTCGCCGCTTCGCGCAGGTTCGCGACCTCGGCGTCGGGCTTCTTCTGCCCGGACTCCAGCTGCTGCTTGGTCCGGTTGACCCAGACCACCGGGATCTTCTTCTTCAGGCAGGGCTCGACGTCGTGGTAGTAGCTCGCCGCGACGTGGACCCACCCCTTCTTGGCGCCGATCCGTCGCTCGCACTCGGTGAAGTGTGCCGGGTCGGGCTTGTAGGAGCGCACCTGCTGCGCGGTGACGACGAGGTCGAAATCCAGCGGGATGTGGCGCCGCGTCTGGCCGAGCAGCTTGTCGTCGATGTTGGAGATCAGCCCCACCTTGTGGGTCTTGGCGATCTTCTGGAGCACCGGGTTGGTTTCCTTGAACGGCATCCAGCGGTGCACCGAATCGGGGAGAAAGCCCGACCGGGACGGCTCCAGCGGCCAGCCGAGCTGCTTGGCGATCTGGACCGCCGTCCGCCGCAGCACCTCGGCGTAGAGCTCGTAGGATCCGGCCTCGATCTGCTGCTGGATCTCATGGAACAGCGGCAGCAGCTCGTCGCGCTCCAGGGTGAACCCGTCCCGCTCGGCCTCCGCGCGGAACGCCTCATACGCCCCCGTATCCCAGTCGATCAGCGTCCCGTACACGTCGAAGGTCACGAAGGACACTGTTTTGGGGATTGCCATTGGGGCGGATGATGCCATGGCGCCACCCGACGCTGCATCTTGATGTCGCCCGGCGACCGGAATCATTAGAGTGGCTGACCGCCGTGGACCTGCTCGAGTATCAAGGCAAGCAGCTGTTCGCCCGGCACGGCGTGCCCGTGCCGGCGGGTCAGCCGGCGCGGACGGTCGAGGATGCCGTGGCCGCCGCGGACGAGATCGGCTACCCCTGCGCGATCAAGGCCCAGGTGCAGATCGGCGGTCGCGGGAAGCTCGGGGGGATCAAGATCGCCCACGACCGCAACGAGGCGCAGGCCCACGCGCGGGCGATCCTCGGCATGGACATCCGCGGACTCACCGTCCGCGAGCTGTGGATCGAGGGGGCGTCGGAGATCGCGTCCGAGTACTACGCGTCGGTCGTGTTCGATCGCTCGGCCAAGGCGCCGCTCGTCATGCTGTCGACCAAGGGCGGGATGGACATCGAGCAGGTCGCCGACGAGGACCCCGAGGCCATCGCCCACCTCCACGTCGACCCGCTGCTCGGCTTCCAGGAGTTCCATGGGCGCCGGCTGGCGTTCGAAGCCGGCGTCGACGACGACCTCGTCAGGCCGGTGGGCACGATGCTCGCCAAGCTCTACGACGTGTTCACGGGCGAGGAGGCGACGCTCGTCGAGGTCAACCCGCTGATCGTCACGCCCGAGCGCGACGTCAAGGCGCTGGATGCGAAGGTCACCCTCGACGGCAACGCGCTGTATCGCCACGGCGACAACGCCCAGTTGCGCGATCTCTCCAACGAGGATCCTCAGGAGCAGATGGCGAAGGAGCGGGGCCTCACCTACGTCAAGCTCGACGGCGACATCGGCATCCTCGGCAACGGAGCCGGCCTGGTCATGTCGACGCTCGATGTCGTCGCCGAGGCCGGCGGGGCGCCCGCCAACTTCCTCGATGCCGGTGGCGGCTCCCGCGCCGACGCGATCACGAGCGCGGTCGAGGTGATCCTGTCGGACCCAAAGGTCAAAGCCGTTCTGTTCAACATCTTCGGCGGGATCACCCGCTGCGATGAGGTCGCCCAGGGCCTGATCGAGGCGTTTCACCAGATCCAGCCCAGCGTCCCGTTCGTGGTTCGCCTGGACGGGACCAACGGCGACGAGGGGCGCAAGCTCCTCGCCGACGCGCAGCTGCCCAACGTCTACGCGGAATCGACCATGGACGGCGCCGCCGCGAGAGTCGTCGAGCTGGCCGCAGCGCAGTGAGCATCCTCGTCGGCACCGAGACGCGGCTGTGCACGAGCGGGATCACCGGCCGCGAGGGCACGTTCCACACGCTGCGCAACCGGGACTACGGCACCGCCGTCGTCGGCGGCGTCACGCCCGGCAAGGGCGGCCAGGACGTCGATGGAATCCCCGTGTTCAACACGTTTCACGCGGCGGTGGACGCGGTCGGCGCCAACACCGCGATGGTGTTCGTGCCGCCTCGGTTCGCCGCGGACTCGATCCTCGAGGCCGAGGACGCCGGGATCGAGCTGATCATCTGCATCACCGAAGGGATCCCGGCCCACGATGAGCTCCGCGTCTATAACACGCTCAAGAAGAACGGCCGTTCGCGCCTGATCGGTCCCAACTGTCCCGGGATCCTGTCGCCGGGCAAGGGGAACGTCGGCATCATTCCCGCGGACTTCTTCAGCGCCGGCAACGTCGGCGTCGTCTCGCGCTCCGGAACCCTCACGTACCAGATCGGCAACGTCCTGGCGCAGAGCGGCTTCGGCAACTCGACGATCGTCGGAATCGGCGGCGACCCCGTCCCCGGGACCGACTTCATCGACGTGATCGGGATGTTTCAGGATGATCCCGAGACCGAGCTGATCGTGATGTGCGGCGAGATCGGCGGTGATGCCGAAGAGCGCGCCGCCGAGTTCATCGCCGAGAACGTGACCAAGCCGACGATCGCCTACATCGCCGGCTTCACCGCGCCACCGGGCAAGACGATGGGCCACGCCGGCGCCATCGTCTCGGGATCGCGCGGGACCGCCGCCGCCAAGGCCGAGGCGCTCGAGAGCCGGGGCGTGCGGGTCGGGCGCACTCCGACCCAGGTCGCGCAGGCCGCGGCCGCGCTCCTTTAAGTGGGCCTCCCACTAGCCTGTAACGAGATGACCGGCACGATCTCCTTCGCCCGCGGTGCTCCCTCGCTGGACATCGTCGACGTCGACGGATTGCGGGCCGCCGCCGATCAGGCGTTCACTGCCGATCCCGGCGGGATGACCGCGTATGGCACCGCGGTCGGGTACGTGCCCCTGCGCGAATGGATCGCCGAGCGCCACCAGGTCGGAGTCGAGCAGGTGCTGGTCACCAACGGCTCGATGCAGGCCGACGCGTTCCTGTTCGACGCGATGGTCGGCCGGGGCGACACGGTGATCGTCGAACGTCCGACGTACGACCGGACGCTGCTCTCGCTGCGCAACCGCAGCGCCGATGTGCGGATGGTCGAGCTCGAGCCCGACGGGATCGACACCGCGGCGCTCAGCCGCGTGCTCGCCACCGGCGCTGCGCCGAAGCTCGCGCATATCATCCCGAACTTCCAGAACCCCGCTGGCTACACGCTGTCGGCGGCCAAGCGCGAGCGCCTGCTCGAGCTCGCTCGCGCCCACAGGTTCACGATCTTCGAGGACGACCCGTATGTGTC
Organism: uncultured Solirubrobacteraceae bacterium; assembly: GCA_963731395.1. Lineage (GTDB taxonomy): Bacteria > Actinomycetota > Thermoleophilia > Solirubrobacterales > Solirubrobacteraceae > Palsa-465. Next base: position 175,472 of record CAVSVH010000003.1, on the reverse strand, counting down.
GCTGCGCTTCGAGGGCGAGCCTCTGCCGACAATGCTGTCGATGGGCGGCGACGTCGTCGTCTACGCGTCCTCGTTCTCGAAGACCGTCTGCCCGGGGATCCGTGTCGGCTACCTCGTCGGGCCCGCCGACCTCATCGCCCGGATCGTCAAGATCGCGACGAGCACCTACATCTCGCCCAACATGGTGGCGCAGGCGATCGTCAACCAGTTCTGCCGCTCGGGCGCGGTGGAGCGGTCGGTGCAGACCGTCCGGGCGGCGCTGCGCGAACGGGCGCAGACCCTGTGCGGGGCGCTTGCCGAGCACCTGCCGGACGCGCGTTTCGTCGCTCCCGAGGGAGGCTACTTCCTGTGGATCGACCTCCCCGAGGCGACGAACGTCTCGGCGTTGTTCGATGCCGCGGCAGCCCGCGGGGTGCAGTTCGTCAAGGGCACCGACTTCGTTCTAGAGGGCGGGGAGTCCTCGCTGCGACTCGCCTACTCGGGGGTCACGCCGGCTCAGATCGAGGACGGCGTCGGGCGCCTGGCCGACGCCTACCGGCAGGTCGCCGCGTCCGCCAATGCGGCGTGACGAGGTCAGGGCGCTAGGGGATCTAGCCGGCGCCGCCGCCGCCGGCGTCGCCACGCAGGCTCGTGACGTGCACGCGGGCATCGCCGGGCGCGTGTTCGCCGCCCTCGGCCCGCCCGCGATCCCGGTGCGCCTCGTGCACGACGGGGTCGCCGGCGGAGCCTACGCGGGAGCGCGGGCGCTGACCGGAGCGGTGGTTCGCGCCGGCGCCGGCGCTATCAGCCTGTCGCGCGGCGACGACGTCCGCTCGCTCTCGCAGCATCCCTCGGGAGCGGTCGCTCTCGCCGTTCTCAACGGGCTGTGGGGCGACACGCTGCTCCGCGATGCCAGCTCGCTGGCGACTACCATGGCGGTGCGCTGCCACCGACGTGATGTGGCGCTCGATCCGGAGTCGCTGCGAGCGGCGTATCCGGACGCCACGCGGCGGCTCGTGGTGTTCGTCCACGGGCTGTGTGAGACAGAGGACGCGTGGCGGGCGCATTCCGACCGCAGCCGCCCGTACGGCGACCGGCTGGCGTCCGAGCTGCACTACACGCCGGTCTACATCCGCTACAACAGCGGCCTCCACGTCTCCGACAACGGCCGCCGGCTGGCGCTGATTCTCGACGCGCTGACCCGTTGCTGGCCGGTGGACGTCGCCGAGGTCTCGCTCGTCGGCCATTCCATGGGCGGGCTCGTCATCCGCTCGGCCTGCCACTACGCCGCCACCCATCGCTGGCGAGAGCGGGTCCGTCACGTGTTCATGCTGGGCGCGCCGCACCGGGGCGCGCCGCTGGAGCGCGCCGTCAACGCCGCCGGGCACGCCGCGTCGTTGCTCCCCGAGACCCGGCCGTTTGCCGCGCCGATCAGGATCCGCAGCGCCGGCATCAAGGATCTGCGCTACGGCTACGTCGTCGACGAGGACTGGGGTGGTCACGATCCCGATGCGTTCCGGGATAACACCGCCACCGTCGTCCCCTACCTGGAGACCGCCAGCCACTACTTCGTCAGCGCCACGCTGGCACGGGATCCCGACGATCCGCTGGGGCGGCTGGTGGGGGACCTGCTTGTGCTCCACCGCAGCGCCTGGTCGCAGGCACAGCGCCACGAGCGGCTCCAGTTCCCCGTCGGCCAGTACCGCCACCTCGGCGGCGCCAACCACTTCGATCTGCTCAACCACCCCGCGGTCTACGCGCAGATCGAGGGCTGGCTACGCGCCGATCAGCGCCCGTAGCGCTCGCGCCCGAGCACGAGCTGCTCCGGGAGCGCGGTGCGTGGCGGGGGTGAGGGGTCGGCGAGGACCGACACCGTCTCGGCGACGCTGACAGTGATCTGAGTCGTGGCACCGTCGGTGCTGACCTGCACCTGCTCGCCGTCGTTGGCGGCGACGGTGCCGTGCATCCCGGGCTCGATCCCTGCATCCTTGAGGTAGTGCAGCAGGTCCTCGGCCTCGTTCTCGAGCCGCAGAATCGTCACGCGCGCGCCGATCTCGCAGTCGGCGAGCGGCACGCCGTCGATCCGCTCGCCCACCTTGATCGGATGTCCGTGCGGGCAGGTCGTGGCGTCGCCGACGGCGGTTTTGAGGTAGGCCTCGAACCGTGGCGTCATCGCGTACTCCAGCTTCTCGGCCTCCGCGTGGACGTCGTCCCATGGCACCCCGACGACGTCGGTGAGGAAGCGCTCGATCATCCGGTGGCGCCCGACGATCTCCTCGGCGTTCTGCCGCCCCGCCTCGGTGAACGCGATCCCGCGGCCGCTCGTGCGCTCGATGTAGCCGTCGCGCTCCAGGCGGCCGAGCATCTCGTGCACGGTGGGCGCCGACAGCCGCATCGCGCGGGCGAGATTGGCGCCGGTCATGGGCAGCTCCGCCTCGTAGAGCCAGAACAGCGACTCCAGGTACTCCTGCTCGGCGGCGGAGACGTGGGCGGTGGCCATCGTTTGATCCTACTCGGGCCGGTCTGGCTACCATCGCCCACCGTGGCGTTTGTCCTGACCCCGCCGATCGAGCCGCAGCTCGCCCGCTCGGGCAAGGAGCTGCCCCTCGGCGAGCAGTGGTCCTACGAGCCGAAGTTCGACGGTTTCCGTGCGATCGTGTTCGTCGACGGCGACGACGTCCTGATCCAATCGCGCAGCGGCAAGCCGCTCGGACGCTACTTTCCCGAGCTGCGGTTCGCCCCCGGCCGCTACGTGATCGACGGCGAGATCGTCATCGACGCCGACGATGGCCAGCAGGATTTCGGCGCGCTGCAGCAGCGCATCCATCCGGCCGCCTCGCGGATCGAGCTGCTGGCGCAGCAGACGCCCGCGCGCTATGTGGCGTTCGATCTCCTCGCTTCAGACGACGAGTCGCTGCTGCCGCGGGCGTTCGGCGAGCGGCGGATCGCGCTGGTGGCGCTGGCGGGCGACCCGATCGGCCTCACCCCGCTGACCCAGGACCCCGACGGCACCGGCGAATGGCTGCGCGACGGCGAAGGGGTGGTCGCGAAGGACCTGCGCGCTCCGTACCGGCCGGGGGAACGCAAGGGGATGGTCAAGGTCAAGCGCGTGCGCACGATCGACGCGGTCGTCGCCGGCTATCGGCCGGGCAAGGACCCCGGGACCGTCGGCTCGCTGATCCTCGGCCTCTACGACGACGCCGGAGGGCTGCACGTCGTCGGGCACTCCTCCGGGCTGCGGGCGGACGAGAAGCGTGAATTGGTGGGACGGCTGACGCCCTATGAGACCGGCGAACGCGGCCACGGCGATCCCAGTCGCTGGAAGAGCGAGAAGGATCTGGAGTGGATCTCGCTGCGACCCGAGCTGGTCGTCGAGGTCACGTTCGATCACTCCAGCGGGGGCCGGATCCGCCACGGCACCAAGATCCTGCGCTGGCGCGACGACAAGCCGCCGCGGGAGTGCCGGCTCGGGCAGATGCAATCCTGAGAACGATGTAGCCCGGTACGAACGACAAACCGCGAGGGAGACGACATGCCGCTACAGGGTGAATACGCGCCGAGCTCGGCCAAGTGGGTGCGTGATCAGGTGCAGGAGTACGAGAGCTCCGGCGGAACCCGGGGCACGACGATGCGCGGGGTGCCGACGATCGTCGTCACCTCCATGGGGGCCGGATCCGGCAAGCTGCGCAAGAACCCGGTGATGCGCGTCGAGCACGGCGGCTCGTACGCGGCGGTCGCCTCCAAGGGAGGCGACCCGCAGAACCCCGCGTGGTATCGCAACTTCGTCGACCATCCGCATGTCGAGGTCCAGGACGGGACGTTCAAGGGCGACTTCACCGCGCGCGAGCTCGAAGGCGACGAGCGCGAGCTGTGGTGGAAGCGGGCGGTCGAGGTGTGGCCCGACTACGCCGAGTACCAGTCCAAGACCGAGCGGGAGATCCCGGTGTTCGTGCTCGAGCCCGCCGGCTGACGGGGGCTACTGGGGATCCTTGCGGGCGCGGCTGGGCTGTACCCGCTTGGGCTCGCCCGCCTGCTTGCGGAAGTGGGGTGGCCACGGCGCGTCGCCGAGCCCGCGCTCCTCGTCGATGCGCGACAGCTCCAGCAGCGCGTCCAGGGACCCGGCGTGGGCGTCGATGTCGGCGGCCGGGTCGCCCCGGCGCGCCACCAGCTCCGGCACCGTATCGATCGTCAGCTCGGCGGGCTCCACGTCGGCGACCTCGTCCCATCGCAGCGGCGTCGAGACCCGGGCATCGGGCGTCGGTCGCACGCTGTATGCCGAGGCGACGGTGCGGTCGCGGGCGTTCTGGTTGTAGTCGACGAACACCCCATGGCGCTCCTCCTTCCACCACTTGCTGGAGGCGAGCGTGGGCGCCCGGCGCTCGATCTCCCGGGCCAGCGCGAGCGCGGCTCGCCGAACCTGGAGGTAGTCGTGCTCGGGGAGCACGCGGACGTTGATGTGAATCCCCCGTGAGCCGCTCGTCTTCGGATATGCGGTCAGACCGTGATCGGCGAGGACCTCGCCGGCGACGAGCGCGACCTGGCGCACGTCGTCCCAACTCGCCTCGGGAGTGGGGTCCAGATCGACCCTGAGCTCATCGGGATGGTCGAGGTCGGCGGCGCGGGCCGGCCACGGGTTCCAGTCGATTACCCCGAGGTTGACCCCCCAGACGAGCGCGGCGGGTTCGTTGGGCAGCAGCTCACGGGCGGTGCGGCCGCTGGGAAAGGTGACGATCGTCGTCTGCAGCCAGTCAGGGGCTGAGTCGGGGATCCGCTTCTGGAAGAACGGCTCGGCCGCGGCACCGTTGACGAACCGCTTGAGCACCGTCGGGCGATCGCGAAGCTGGTTGATGACGGGTCCGGCGAGCCCAAGGTAGTAGTCGATCACGTCGCGCTTGGTGGTTCCGCGCTCCGGGAAGAACACCTTGCCGGGGTTGGAGATCCGCACCTCGCGTCCACCGGCGTCGATCATCTCGTACTCGGCCACCGGAGCACAGGATGACGGATACTGCCGGCATGAGCCCGATCCCGGGTGTCCCCGAGACGGTCCTGATCGCCCCGGACGCGTTCAAGGGCACGTTCACTGCCGCCGAGGTGGCCCAGGCGATCGGGCGGGGGCTGACGGACGGCGGCCGCCCGGTTGACCTGTGTCCCGTCGCCGACGGGGGCGAGGGGACCCTCGACGTCCTTGCGGAGGCGCTTGGCGCGCAGCGGCGCCGCGTCGACGCCACCGGTCCCATGGGCGAGCCGGTGACCGCCGACTTTGCGATCGCCGGCGATGTCGCGGTCGTCGAGACCGCCGCCGCCAGTGGCCTGCAGCTCGTCGCCCCGGAAGACCGCGATGCCGGTGGCGCCGGTACCGCGGGGACCGGCGAGCTGATCGCCGCGGCCGCCGCCGCCGGCGCGCACACCGTCTACCTGGGCGTCGGCGGCAGCGCGACGACCGACGGCGGGGCGGGGGCGATCAAGGCGATTCGTCACGCCGGCGGATTGGACCGCGTGCGGCTGGTCGTGCTCTGCGACGTGCGGACGCCGTTCGAGGACGCTGCTCGGGTGTTCGGTCCCCAGAAGGGAGCCGACGAGGACGAGGTTCGCCGGCTCACCGAGCGGCTCAATCGTCAGGCGCGGCGGCTGGACCCCGATCCGCGGGGGATCCCGATGACGGGTGCCGCCGGCGGGCTGTCCGGCGGTCTGTGGAGCGCGTTTGGCGCCGAGCTCGTCCCCGGAGCCGCCCACGTGCTCGACGCCGTCGGGTTCGACGCCCGCATGCGCGCAGCCCGGGCGGTCGTCACCGGCGAGGGCAAGCTCGACGAGCAGAGCCTCGTCGGCAAGGTCGTGGCCGAGGTCGCGACCCGGGCTCGGCAGTCCGGCGTGCCCTGCCACGCCGTCGTCGGCACGCGAGAGCTCGACGCGATGGGCGCCCGGATCCTCGACCTCGATCAGGTGATCCAGGCATCGAGCCTGGACGAGATCGAGGCGGCAGGGCGGGCGCTGGCCGACCTGATCTGACGATCAGTGGGCGAAGGCGGTGGCCTTGTCGGTGGCGGGCTCGGGCAGCGGTGCGTCGAGTGACTCCAGCTGCTCGGTCTTGTCGCGGATGAGCTCGAGCAGCTTGTCGGCCATCTCGAGATGCATGCCTGCGCGCACGACGATGCGCAGCACCGTCAGATCCTGCCGATTCTCCGGGAACGAGTACGCCGGCACGAGCCAGCCGCCTTCGCGCAGCCGATCCGAGACATCGAACACGCTGTAGTTCTTCACCTCGGGCTTAAGCGCGAATGCGAATACGGGCAGGTCGCTGCCGTCGCTGATCAGCTCGTAGGGACCCATCTCCGCCACCCCCTTCGACAGGTGCATCGCCACCTCCTGGAGAGAGCGCATCATCGCGACGTAGCCCTCGTGGCCGAAGCTCAGGAACATGAAGTACTGAGCGATGACCTCGCTCCCGGGCCGCGAGAAGTTCAGTGAGAAGGTCGGCATGTGGCCGCCGAGGTAGTTGACGTCGAACACCAGGTCGCGCGGGAGCGCCTCCTCGTCACGCCAGATCGCCCAGCCCACACCGGGATAGACCAGCCCGTACTTGTGGCCCGATGCGTTGATCGACTGGACCCGCGGCAGGCGGAAATCCCACTCAAGCTCCGGAGACAGAAACGGCGCCACGAACCCACCCGAGGCGGCGTCGACGTGGAGCGGGATGTCGAGCCCGCGGTCGGCCTCCAACTCATCCAGCGCGTCGGCGATCTCCTTGATCGGCTCGTAGCTGCCGTCGAACGTGGAGCCGAGGATCCCGACGACGCCGATCGTGTTCTCGTCGCAGTGGGCCACCGCTCGCTCGGGCGTCAGGTGGTAGGTGTGGCCCTCCATCGGGACCAGCCGTGGCTCGACCTCCCAATAGCGGCAGAACTTCTCCCAGCACACCTGGACGTTGGCGCCCATTACGAGGTTCGGCCGGTCGGTGGGTCGCTCCGCTGCTTTCATCCGGTCGCGCCAGCGCCACTTGAGTGCCATTCCGGCGAGCATCGCCGCTTCGCTGGAGCCGGTGGTGGAGCAGCCCGTCGCGTTCTCGTGCTCAGGTGAGCTCCACAGGTCGGCCAGGATGTTCACGCAGCGTTCCTCGATCTCGGCCGTCTGCGGATACTCGTCCTTGTCGATGATGTTCTTGTCGGCCGTCTCGGCCATGAGCCGTGCCGCCAGACTCGGCATCCAGGTGGTGACGAACGTGGCCAGGTTCAGTCGGGCCTGGCCGTCGAGCAGCAACTCGGCCTTGAGCAGCTCGTAGGCGGCATCGGTGCCAATGCCCGCATCGGGCAGGCTGTCGATCGGCAGCTCGGCTTCGCCGAGCTGCTGCGCCGGAAGCGCGATGGAACGGTTGTGCCGTCTCCCCTGCTGGCGCGCGGTCAATGCCATCCGAGCTCTCCTCTTGTCGTCGGTGGTTTCAGTGAGTCCTGCTGACCTCGGTGCGTTTGCTGAGGTCAGTCAGTCGCGATGATCACGTCGGACGCCTTGACGACGGCGGTTACCTGGCCGCCCGGGGCGAGGCCGAGCTGATCGACGGCTTCGACCGTGATCGATGAGACGAGTCGCTGGCCGGCGACGTCGAGCACGACGTTCGCGATCGCCTCGCCCCGGTGGATCTCCGTTACGGTCCCGGCGAGTTGGTTGCGCGCACTCAGCTTCACGGGGTTCCTCTCTGGTGGGGACACCAGTAAAGCGAACCGGATGGCGGCGAGGGGCCTCCTATGCAATGTTGTGAGCCATGGACGCGAATCTGACCCTCGGGGAGGCGGCCGCGGCGATCGGGGTGAGCGCCGACACGTTGCGGCGCTGGGACCGGGCGGGCAAGTTGGTCACCTTCCGCGATGAGCGCAATCGCCGGATGGTGTCCGCCGACGAGGTCCACCGGCTCACCCGCCGGCCGCAACGGCACGAGACGGGGCGCAAGCTCTCCGCGCGGAACCGCTTGACCGGAATCGTCCGCTCGGTCGAGGTCGACGGGGTGATGGCGCTGGTGGAGATCGAGGCCGGCCCGTTTCTCGTCACCGCCGCGGTGACCCGCGACTCGGTGCAGGAGCTGGCGCTCGCCCCCGGCGTCGAGGCGACCGCGACCGTGAAGGCGACATCGGTGATGGTCGAGCGCTCCTGAGTCCTCGCCCGCCTTGCCGCACGCTGCCACAGTCGGCTGTTCGGTGTCCCAGCCGCGCGCTTGGGCAGCCGGCCGCCCGGTGATCTCGCCGTGACCCCGGACAACCTCCGCGAGTTCTTCGTCGCCACCGCCGGAGTTGCGGGCGCGCTCGTCGGGCTCCTGTTCGTCGCGATCTCGGTGACCCAGGAGCGGTTGGCCGAGACGGGGGAGACGCAAATCCACCGCGTCCGCGCCGACGCCGCGCTCACGTCGTTCACCAACGCGCTGACCGTCTCGTTGTTCGCGTTGATCCCCGGCACCGTGCTCGCCTGGGCCGCGTTCTCGGCGGGCATCGTCGGCATGTTCTTCGTGCTCGCGTCGGCGTCGTCGCTGGTCCGGCTCCGGGGCTATCGGACGGGTCCCAAGCGCGATCTCCTGTTCATCGTCAGCCTGGGAGTCGTATTCGCGTTCGAGCTCGACAGCGGTCTGCGGTTGATCCGGCGGCCGCACGAGACGGGCCCAGCCCACGCCATCGCCGTGCTCGTCATCGTCTGCTTCCTGATCGGGATCGCCCGGGCGTGGGAGCTGATCGGCGGTCCCTCGATCGGCGTCGGGCATGAGATCAGGGCGATCGTGCGCGGCGATCGGGGTCCGCGGGCGCCGGGACCGGACGACGATTCAGCGGGCGAGGGCGACTCCGAGGCGTAGGTCGCCGGGGTCAGCCCCGGTCCCAGACGACATCCAGCCGACGCGGCTTGCGGAACACCAGCCCTCGCACCTCGGCGGCCCGAACGGGATCGAGCCTGAGGTTCGGCAGGCGGCGCAGGAGCTCCGTCAGCGCGACGCGCGCCTCGAGCCGGGCGAGGTGGACGCCGACGCACACGTGCGGTCCCTGGGCAAAGGCGACGTGGCGTCGCAGGTTGGGCCGGTCGGGCTCGAAGGCGTCCGGATCCGGGAACACGGCGGGGTCGCGGTTGGCGCCGGCGATCGACAGCCGGACCAGGTCGCCGCGGCCGATCCTCGCGTCGCCGAGGGTCGCGTCCGCCGTCGCATAGCGGTCGATCACCGCCGCCGCGGGCTCGAGCCGCAGCGACTCGTCGAGCGCCGCATCGAGCGCCTCCGGTCCGGCGCGGGCCGCCGTCACTCGCTCCGGTTCCTGGAGGATGTGCAGGGCGGCGTTGGCGATCATCCCCTCCGTGGTCTCGATGCCGCCGAACAGCAGGACCGCGGCGTTGGAGACGATCTCGTCGGTCGACAGCGTCCCGCCGCCGGCCGCGGCCGCCAACAGCGACTCGGGATCGCCGCCGTCGATCACCGACCGCAGCCGGGCGCTGAGCGCGTCGAAGGCCTCGCCACCCGCCGGGGTGGCGCCGTGGCCGGCGGTGATCTCCGTGACCGATGCGACGATCGCGTCGTACCAGGCGAGGAGCTCGGCGACCTCGTCGGATCCGAGCCCGAGCGCCCGCGTCACGATCGCCGCCGCCATCGGGCCGGCGAACGCGCGTCGCAGCTCCGCCCGGCCGGGGCCGGCACGCCCCGGGGACCCGGAGATCTCGCTGACCAGCCGCTTCGCCCGCGCGGCGGTCAGCTCCGCGAAGCGGCCCGCCACCGCCGTGGCCCGGAACGGGCCGACGAACGGCGCCCGATGCCGCGCGTGCGCCTCGCCGTCGAGGCTGAGCATGCTCGGACCGACCACCTGCGCGGTCGAGAACCGGGGATCATCGACGGTGAACGCCTCGGCGTCGCGCATCGCCGCCAGCACCAGGTCGTGGCGGGTCACGAGCCAGCCGCCGAGGCTCGGCAGCCACGACACCGGCTCGCGTTCGCGCAGCCGCGCGAGCGCGGGGTGGGGATCGCGGTCCAGCTGCGCCAGCGTGAGCGACGCCCCGATCGGGAAGTCCGGTCGCCGGTGACCATCCGCCCGGGTCATCGATGACCGATTGTGCCCGGCGGGTCACTCTTGCACCCCTCGGCCCGGTGGGGGCTGACAGCCGAGGTCGACGAGATGGCGGACGAACGCCATCCGGTCGCGATCGGGATGGAACGGATCGACCCCGTCGCGCAGCAGCTGCGCGACGCGCTCGATGTCGAACAGGAGCGCCAGCTTCCCCGGCGGATCGTCCCACTCTCCGGAGTCGTAGCGATCCGTCCACGCGGCGAGCGCGGCGAGCGCCTCGACCTGAACCTCGTCCTCCCACCACTGTGAGCGGATCGCGAGGCGATAGCGGTCTCGCAACGAGCACACGTCGCTCCACAGCCGCTCGAACCACAGCCATCGCTCGCGCGGGAGCAGCCCCCGCCACGTCAGCGGCCACCGGCCGGCGTCCTCATCGGACCATCCGTCGTCACGGGGCAGGTCGTCACGCCAATCGTCGGGGTCGTGCCAGTTCATGAAGCGGCCAGCCTCCTCAGCCGGCGATCGCCGAACCACATCCGCAGGCGCACGACCGCCGGCGGAATTCGCCCGTAGAGAAGAAGCGCGTGTCCGGGAGCGAGCTGGCGCAGCGCCTCGGGCGCGACCAGCGGACGCCGGCGCACGCCGATCGTGCGGGACCCGCCCTGCGCCCCGGTCGTGCGCGTCGTCTCCCGGATCTCCGCTTCGCCCGCAAGTCCGGAGAAGTAGCGCAGCGTCTCCAGGTCGGCGACCCCGGGGAGCAGCATGCGCGCCCGGTGGCTGTTGACGACGGTCTCGGCCTGACCGCCGTACCGGCTGCGCGCCTGCGCGAGATCGTGGAAGATCGAGACGAGCTGGATGTTGTGGCTGGGCGCGGTGGACGCGACCTCGGCGAGGTTCGGCAGCGGCGCCACGTTGCCGGCCTCGTCGAGGCAAAGCAGGAGCGGGAGCTCCAGGCGGCCACCGGCAAGCGTGGCCCGCTCGTAGGCCCGATCGACGATCTCCGACAGGAGCGCGAGGAAGAGCGGCCGCAGGAGCTTGGACGCCTTCGCGTCTCCGATCAGGTACAGGGTCGCGCGCCCGCTGAGCAGCTCGTCGGGCGTGATCTCCGACGTGCGGGCCGAGCGCAGCACGCGGGCGAAGCGATAGGCGCGCAGCAGTCCCTGGGCCGTCGCCTCGATCGAGGAGCGCGTCCGATCCGCCTGTGACTCGAACGCCCGCAGCGCGTCGTAGGCGGCGTGCGCGCCCTCGAGCTCCGCCTCGTCCCGGGCGCTGCCCGTGAGGGCGGAGATCGTCTCGTCGAGCTCGCGCGATCCCTGCCCGTAGGTCCACCGCACCACGGCCGCCATGCCGGCCTCCGCGCGGGCGGCGGTGAACAGCAGCGGGGCAAGACGCTGCTCGGCGGCGATCGCCCAGAAGTCGCCGCCCTCGACGCCGCGCTGATCCAGCTCCCCGGCGGCCGCCAGCCGCCAGGCGGCCTCCAGCGCCCCGTCCCACGTGTCCGCGCCGCGCAACGGGGACCAGGTCTGCGCCGGCGCCCCAGACAGCTCGAACGGGTCGAAGACGAACACCCGCCCCAACCGGCGCCGGCGAGCGACGGTCGACGCGAGGAGATCGGTCTTGATCGAGGAGGCAACCGCCGGTCCGTCCCACTCGAGCAGGGCGGGAACGGCGAGTCCGGCCGATTTACCCGACTGCGGCGGTCCGAACGCCACGAGGGCATGGCGCTCCTCGGCATGCAGGAGCCGTCCCCGATATCGCCCGAGCGCCAGCCGCCCGCCTCGCCCGCCTCGCCACCCTCGGTGCAGAGCCCGCAGCTCATCCACGCCCGCCCAGCGAGCTCCATCGCGGTCTCCGATGCCGCCGCGGGCGACGAGACCCGTCGTCAGACCGCTGCGCGCCAGCAGCGTCGCCGCCGCCGTGGCCGGCAGGGCGATCATGCCGAGCGCGGCATAGAAGCCGGCGGCGTCCGGCAACATCGGCCGGACGACGCGGGGCCACGCCGCGGCGGGGTGCGACAACCTCCCGGGGAGGCGCGCGAGCACCCCGGGCAGCTCTCCGGCGGGCACGTGAGGCCAGCCCCGTCCGAACAGCGCTCCGGCGACGCCGCCCCACAGCCACACCGCGAGGCCCAGCGCCAAGCCGGCGGTGATCACGCCCACCATCACCCGGTCCGACACCGCGCTCGGGCGGTCAGGTCTCATCCCTGGCGCCTCCCCGACGTGCCGGCGTTCATCCCGGCATCGGTGTTGGTCAACTGCGTCTCGATCCGGGAGCGGTGGTGGGCCACGACGAACGAGCGGGTTCCGACCCGCCACAGCGCCTGCCCCGCCGGCAGCATCGAGATGAGCCGCGCCTCGCTCTCGGACAGGCCGAGCAGCGATTTCGTCAGCGGCACCTGGCTCTCGTCCTGGTGATAGATGACCCGGGTGGAGGCATCGGCGACCAGCCCCTCGGCGATCCGCGCTTCCCGCGATCCGGCGTCGCCCGCCGCCTGCAGATCGGCCAGCTTGTGCAGGACCACCAGGTTCATCACGCCGAACTGGCGGGCGAGCTTGAAGTTCGACTGAAACCACTCTCCGAGCCCGGTGTGCTGGACGATCTTCCACGATTCGTCGGCGACGCTGACCAGCCGCTCCCGTCCCGGCCGCTCGGCCGTGCGCGCCAGCAGGGCGCCGATCCACGCGCTGGCACACGCCATGAGGATGCCCACCGCCGGTGAATCGCGGACGGCGTGGAGGTCGAGGACGAGCAGCTTGGCGTCGAGCTCCAATCCCGGCGTCGTCGGCCCGTCGAACATTCCGCGCAACGGGCCCTCGCACAGGTCCTGCAGCGCGAGGGCGGCCCGCCGAGACTCCGCCGCCAGGGTCGCGGCATCCGTCTGCAGCGCCTCGGTCATCGCCGCGACCGGGGAGAACAGCACCGAGGCGATCTCCGGCAGCGTCGGTTCGCCGGCGCTGCGTGGGCCGCGGCCGGCGGCGCGGGCGCGGACGACGCGCAGACCCTCGCGCAACGCCGCCGCCTCGAGTTGGGTGAGTGCGTCGCCGAGGGTGGCGACGGTGACGGCGCGGAGCAGCTCGAGCTGGGCATGCTCCTCGGGACGCGAGGCGAGTGGATTGAGACGGACGCCGCCTCCGGGGACGAGCGAGATCGGTTGCACCCCGACGGCGTCGCACAACGGCCCGTACTCCCGCTTGACGTCGAGCACGAACGCGCGGCGTCCGAAGAGCAGCATCCGCCACAGCAACGTCTTGACCAGCGCGCTCTTGCCCTGCCCGAGCTTGCCGAGGACGATCGCATTGGGATCGTCCAGGATGCCCTCGCCGTAGAGGAGCCACGGGTCGTAGCAGAACGCTCCGCCGCCGGAATCACGTCCGACGTAGACGCCGCGGCCGCCGAGCCCGCCGGGGTTGACGAACGGATAGACCGCCTGGGCATGCCGGGTCGTGCACCGGTGGCCAGGGCGCTCGGCCGCGCGCAGGCTCATCTCAGGTCCGTTTCTCGGCCGCGCGCTGGCTCACCGCAGTCCCCGGCAGAGTGGCAGGGTGAAGGCGAACGTCTCCGCCTGCTGGCCGTAGAGCCGGTGCAGCTCCAGCCGCGCGCGGGCGGCGTGCTCCAGCACCTCGCTGCAGGCTCCCCGCAGCTCGTCGCGGTCACGCCCCGAGACGGTGACGAAGCCGCTCAGGCGCACCTCGGCATGTCCCGCGGCGAGCTCCGCTTCACGGCGCAGGGTGGAATCGGCCGCTTGGCGCTGGCGGGCGGTCTCGGACTGCCCGAAGCGTGACCGCAGCTCACGGTCGGCGCGGTCACGGGTGATCGCCGCCTCCACCTCCCGGGTGGACCGATCGACGGCCAGCGGCTCGAACGTCACCGAAACCGTGCGCACGGCGCCGGAATGGCCGAGCAGCGAGTCCATGAACATCGGGGAGACGTCGATTCGCGGCCACGCGCCGATCCAGTACGTCGCGTGCAGGGCTCCGTCGCATTGGTAGTGATCCCACGTCTCGCGGGCGCCGAGCGGCCAGCCGTTGACTTCGGCCAACCCGTCTCGCTCGGGGTCGGCGGCCTCCAGCGCGGTGAGCTCGGCGCGGGCGAAGGGGTCGAATGCGGTCCGCAGCGTCCGGGCGAGCTGTCCGGCGCTGAGCGCCCCGAGCACCCGGATCTCGGCCGCCTCCAGCCCCTGCGCTACCCGCTCGGTCTGCTCCACGAGCGAGCGCATCACCGTCGTCGCCCCACGGTCACGAACGCGGCGGGCATCGACCTGGACGGCGAGGAGAACCTCGTGCTCCTGCGAGACACGGGCACTGTTGGAGATCAGCTCCAGATAGGACTCGATCATCGGCGTGCCGCGCAACGGGATCGCCGGGTCGCGCTCGGAGTGGACCCAGCGGGCGAGCTCGTCACCCTGGGCGGGGGCAGTCCGCTCGATCCACTGCAGTCGCCTGATCGCGGTGCCCCCCGACGAGGCGAGCACGGTGCCCCACCGGGCCAGCCGCCGCTCCTGGGCGTCGCGGTCCAGCAGGGCGAAGGCGGAGACGCGACACGCCAGAACCGCGGTCAGGCGCCGTCCCGACCGCTCCGAGAACGCGCCGATGTCCCGCCCGCGGTACGGGGCGTCGACGATCCGCACGCCGCGGGCCGTCGCGGGCCCCACCGCGGTGGGGTCCCGCCGGGCGCGGCCTGGCCCGATCCGCGCTCCGGCGGTGATCACCGGCGACCGGAACCGCGGCGTCCCGAGCCGGCGGACGGCGAAGGTGGCGGTGACCGGGAGCCATTCCTGTGCCGTGCGCCCGGCCACCGGCGCGAACGCCAGGGCGACGCCGAACGCCACGACGGCTGCTGCCAGCAGGGCGCCTGGGGCCGATGGGGATACGTCGAGGGCGACGATCGCGACGACTCCGGAGATCGCGAGCAGCCCGGCTTGGCCGACGCGGACGGGGCCGAGGATCCCCCGCCGCTCGAGCGGGCCGAACGAGTAGGTCACCGGCGGGTTGCTCACGATCCCTCCGCCGGGTCGATGGTCGGGGCCGGATCGATGGTCGGGGCCTGGATCGATGGTCGGGGCCGGATCGATGGTCGGGGCCGGATCGATGGTCGGTGCCGGGTCGGCCGCCTCTGGGCCCGCGCCGGGCTCCAGCAGCGGCCGGTCGGACTCGAACTCCTCGATCTCGAGGGGCAAGTTCCGCGACGCGCCGCCGTCGGCTCGTAACACCGGGTCGAGGGGGGGCCGGGCGTCCCGCGGCCTGGCCGCGGCGCCTCCGACGAGATCGACTGGCGCACCGCTCTGCGGGTCGTCGGGTGCGGGGTCCGCCGCGGCCGGTTGCGCCACTGCCGCCTGCCCCGCCGCTGCCGCTTGGCCCGTCGCTGCCGCCTGTCCCGCCGCCGCCGCTTGCCCCGCCGCCGCCGGGCCCTCGGCGGCGGCCTGGGCCGGCAGGCCGCTCGCGAGCTCCGGGACGCGGGCGGGAGGCTCTTGGCTCCAGCCGCGAAAGCGCTCGGACAGCTCGCCAGGAGTGGGGCCGATCGCATCCGCCGCCGCGTCGCCACGCTGCGCTGCCGAGATCGGTGCGGATCCTCCGCCGGCCGGCCGCAGACCGCCCACTGCGGCGCTCGCGACCTCGTGCAGCGGCAGCAGCCGCAGCAGCGCCCACGGCGAGAAGGCGGCCAGCAGAACGAGCGTCGCGCCGGCGAGGAACGACTCGGGACCGGGGAACGGCGTGTGCCCGAGCGCGGCGCCGCCGAGCGCGAGCACCGCGACGATCGCGAACTTCGACAGGATCAGCGCGACCAAGAGCTCGATCGAACGGATCGCCCAGATCCGGCGCGCCGGCCACACCATCGCGGCGAAGAACAGCGGCAGCATCAGGACGATCACGTACACCGCCGCCTCGCGAATCATCAACTCGACCCACAGCGTCAGCGTGGCCGCCGTGGTGAGCAGGCCGACGAAGAAGCCGATGAACAGGCTTCCGCTGCCGATCGTCAACAGGCCGGTCAGCGCGCTGGCGCGCGTGAGGAACGCGCTGCCCGCGTTCCCCGACGCGGACGAGACGATCGTTGACATCTCGTCAGAGCCGGCCAGCAGGAGCATCGTCACCGGTGCGGCGACCCCGACGGCGAGGAGGCCAAGCGGCAGGTAGCCGAACGCCGCGCGCAGCAGCAACGTGAGATCCGAGCGGATCATCGCCTGGATCGCCGCCGCGAACAGGAACGGCAGTGTCAGGAGCGCGGAGACGGCGGCCATCCGCCAGTAGAACGCCGAGAACCAGGTGGTCTGCAGGTTCGGTCTGGTGGATGACCCGATCAGATCCGCCGTCGACTTCAGCGCCCAGCGGGCGCCTCCCACCACCGAGGCGACGATCGCCGCCAGCCCGACGGTCGCCGTCGCCGCCCGCGCCGCTCCGTTGCCCTCGAGCGCCCCGAGGGCCCCGCCGACGTGGCCGCCGAGCAGCTTCTGGCCGGCGCGGAGCACGCGTCCCGCGTGGGTGGCCACCGTGCACGCCTTCCCGACGACCCCGCTCACCAGGCCACCGAGCGCACACACGGTGCCGACGGGGCTGAGCGCGGACGCCGGCGCAGGGGCGACCAGGACAAGCGTGCCGACCACCATCATCACCACCGCGATCGCCTTCAGCGACCCGCTCATTTGGCCGACGCTCCGAGATGGGCGAAGAAGTTGACGAGGCCCGGAGCGGCGCCGACGAGCAGCGCCGCCGCGCCGGAGATCAGCGCGGCCATGCGTCCGCGTGCGGCGTAGTGGTGGTTGTGGCTGTGAGACGCGACCGCCCACAGGCCGGCTCCGATGAACGCGCCCAGCAGCGCGATGACGAGCGCCCACGCCTCGGCGCCATTGACGAGCTGCTGTAGGACATTGCTGCCGGGCAAGCCCTGCAGATCGGGGTGGGCGGTGACCACTGCCAGCGGGATCGGCGCCATGAACGTCCTCCTGAATTCAATTGAGCCAAATGAGCTTCTTGCAGCCTAGCCAATGTCAAAGCATCTTGCTAGGCTCAAGCGTCAATAGTTTGTCTCAATTAGATTCAAGAGGTGAGCGATGGGTGCAATTTCGGCGGCTGGGAACGAGACGGCGGTTGGCGGGATCGGCGATGTGGCGGCGTTCTACGCGGCCACGGCCGCTCGTGTCAACCGGCTGGTCCACGGAGCCGTTCGGGCGCCTGAACCGATCATCGAGGACGCGTGCCAACTCGCCTGGCTCCGGCTCGTCGAGCACCGCCGGCGGGTGCGCCGTGAGACGGCGGTCGCCTGGCTGGTGGCGATCGCGGTGCACGAGGCGTTCAGACTGGTCAGGCGTGAAAACCGTGAGCTCTCGCTGGAGGCGCTGGTGCAGGACGGCGCCGACCCGCCCCGATTGGCGCCATCGCTCGAGGACCTCATCGAGCTGCGGGTGCGGCTGGCGTCGATGGACTCGCTCAGCGAGCGCCAGCGACAGTTGGTGTGGCTCCAGGGACTCGGGCTCAGCTACGCCGAGATCGCCCGCGAAACCGACCTCACCCGCCGCACCGTGGAACGGCAACTCCTGCGGGCGCGACGGAAGCTGACCGCGCCCGTGCTAACACCCTGACCGTGGCGTCTTACGGGACTGTGGGTCACGTTAAACGCCAAGGCTCGGGGTTCACCGCCGCGCGCTCCCCCGTTTGCGGCGCTTGCGCTCGGCGGCACTGAGCTTGCGCGGCTTGGGAGGCGGCTTGGAACCCGCGCGCCGGCCGTCGGAGCCGATGTTGCGGTCGGCATGCGCCCCCGTGACCGGCGCGCGGCGGCGCGCGTCGCGCCAGATGTACAGCGCGATCCCGCCGAGCACGACGATTGCGCCGATCACGATCGCCAGCGCCGCGCCGCTGCTCAGACTGCTGCCGCCCGCCGTGCTCGTGCCGGTGCTGGTGAGGACCGTGGGGGTGGTGGAGGATGTCGTCGGCAGCGGCGAGATGGGCGCGACCCCACCCGACAGCGGGTTGCTCGATGTTCCGGGAACCGCTGCCCCGCCGGACGCGCCCGACCCCGCCGTCGACGTGGCCGCGGTGGCCGTTGCCGTCGTCGCCTTGATCGCCGGGTGGGCGGCCAGCGCACTGGCCGGCAGCGTCAGCAAGGCCGCCGGCACCGTCATCCCGAGCGCCAGGACCGCTGCCAGGCAGCGCCGCGCCGACCCGGGCCGCCGCCTAAGGGTCCGTAGGGAAATTATGTGACGGTTCCGACGGCGTCCGGACGCGCCTGGCGCCACCCGCTCGCCCTCATGTACGCCCAGTACTGTCGCGGCGAGCGGGCGGCGCCAGCCACGCCCAGCCACTCGCCGGATCCCGCAACTAATTTCCCTACGGACCCTAAGTGGCCAACTGGGCAACGCGCCGCGGCGCATCATCGCTCGGACGCGAGTGGCTGCTCCATGGCCGGCGTCGACGGAGGCGTGCGGTATGGATCCTCGTTGTCCTGGTGCTCCTCGTGGTAGACGCTCTCGGCGTTGACCGCCCAGATGTCGTGGTGGGTGCCCAGGAGGATGTTGTCGACGGCGCGCATGGCGGTGAGCATCGAGTGGTCGGAGTTGTTGTACCGGTGCAGGCCGTTGCGGCCGACCTGCGCGATGTTGGAGATCGTGTCCAGCCAGCCGCGGATCGTGCGCACCCGCTCGGCGTAGAGCTCGTCGTAGATCGGATAGGCCTTGTGGACGCGTTCGACGAAGCCGAACCTGACGCGGTCGGCGCGGGCCAGATGCAGTTTCTCGATCTCCCCGCCGGCCATGGCGACGAGGTCGTCGTCGGCCATGTTCCACAGGTCGTCGCCCTCGAAGCAGAAGTACTCCATGCCGAGTGAGGACGCGTTGACGCCCTCGGGCACCATCCACGGGCTCCAGGACTTGAAGTTCTGGATCCGCAGGACGCGCACGCCCGGCTGATGGATGTAGATCCAGTTGTCGGGGAACGGATCCTCGCCGTCGATCACGAGCAGCACGGTGAGGAACTCCCGGTAGCGCAGGCCGCGGGCGGCGTCACGGACCTCGAGGGGGGCCTGGGGCTCGGTGATTCCCACGGTGGTGCGCAGCGGGAGGGAGGAGATCACGTGCGAGGGATGCAGCGTCTCGCCGCCGGCGACGACCTCGGCGACGCGCCCGTCGGCGACGCGCAGCCGGGTGACCGGGGCGTTGAGGCGCACCTCACCGCCTTGCTCGCGGATGTCGGAGGTCATCTGCTCCCACATCTGGCCGGGGCCGAAGCGGGGATAGTTGAACTCAGAGATCAGCGACTTGATCTTGTTGCCCTCGTTGCCGAAGAATGCCGCCTTGGCCGCCGAGAAGAACGACAGCCCTTTGATCCGCTGGGCCGCCCACTCGGCGCGGATCTCATCGGCCGAGACACCCCACAGCTTCTCGGTGTAGGTCTTGAAGAAGTGCTGGTACAGCCGCTTGCCGAAGCGATTGGACACCCACGCCTCGAACGTGTCCTCGCGGCCCTTGGGCTTGATCGCGGCCACGAAATAGGAGATCAGGCAGCGGGTGAGCTCGACCGGGCCCAGCTTCTTGATCACGTCGACGCCCTGGAGCGGGTACTCGAGGAACTTGTCGTTCCAGTAGATCCGGCTCCGCCGCGGGCGCTTGAGGAACTCCTCCTTCATGATCTCGTGCCAGAGGGTGTCGACCTCCTTGACCTTGGTGAAGAAGCGGTGGCCGCCGAGGTCGAAGCGGTACCCGTCGCGCACCTGGGTGCGAGCGATCCCGCCGACCTGGCCGGTCGACTCGAGCACGATCACCGGCTTGCCCTGCTTGGCGAGCAGGTAGCCGGCAGTCAGGCCGGCCGGGCCCGCGCCGAGCACGACCACGGGGTGCTCGGGCGTGATGTCGGCCCCGCCCGGCGAAGTGTCTGTGGGGTTCGTGTCGGTCATCGTGTCGGTGTCCTAGGGGGCCTTCTGGTAGAGCATCGCGCTGTTGGCCAGGCAGCAGGCGCTTCGATAGTTGTGGGGCGCCCAGGCGACCTGCTTCAGCGTCCCGGTCGCGGTGTCCCTGGCCAGGATCGCCCCCCATTGCGCGGAACGACGCCGCACCAACTGGGCCCACGATGCCTTCCAGTTGATCACGCCTTCGGTCAACGGGCGCACGTAGAGGAGCTGCTGGCCGGGCTTGAGACTAGCAACCAGGGGGGCCAGCGTCGCCTGGGGATCGGCATCCTGCAAGCGGCTGTAGGCATCGTTCCAGTCGGTCGATCGCGGGTCCGCCACCGGCCCGATCGTGTCGGCGAACCGCAGCCCTGAGGGCAGGTAGTACCAGGCCAGCGGAGTCTGCTCGGGCTGCCCGACGACCACCAGATCCCCGGGATGCAGCCGCGGACCCATCTCGGCAGCGACGTCGCGCATGTCGCTCTTGTTCGACGGGGCGAACGACGACGGATTGGCCAGGAAGGCGACGCACAGCACGATCGCGGCGAGGCCGACGAGGCGGGCGTGGGCGCAGGCAAGCGCCCCGAGCAGCAGCAGCGGAGCGACGATCGGGGCGAAGTACCGCCACGCCCAGATCGGGAGGAAGAACCCGACGACCCGCGCCAGGATCACCGCCGCGGCGGGAATAGCGATCAGCGTCCAAAAGACGACGGCGACGGACGTGCCCCGGCGGGCGGCGACGAGCAGCGGCGCGAGCACGATGATGACCGCCACCAGCAGGGTGACGTCGACCCGCTCGCTGCCGAGCAGCTGGCTGGGGATCGTCGCGCCGAGCAGCGGCGCGTACTGCCACGGCGAGGTGGCGTGCGCGATCTGATGGATGCTCGTCGGCAGCCATGGCAGGTAGACGATGGCGGCGCCGCCGAAGCACAGCGCCGCGTCGCGGTACAGTCCGCGCCGGTCGGCGCAGGCCCGCCACACGACGACGAGCGCGACCGCGGCTCCGAACCAGTACAGCAGCGCCGCCCCCTGGGTGTAGAGCATCAGCGCGATCGAGACGGCGAACAGCCACAAAAAGCCACGGCGGCGGTGGACGAAGCCGTGAATGAAGCCCGCGGTCGCGAGCAGGCCGAGCAGCGCCATCAGCTCGAATGCCTGCGTCTCCTGCGCGTACCGGGTGAGGAACGAGCTGAACGCGAACAGCACCGCGGCGAAGAAGCCGGCGCGACGGCCGCCGAAGCTCTGACCGACCCACATCGCGACCGGGATCGTCAGCAGTCCGATGATCAGCGACAGCGCATGGGTGGCGCGTTCCGAGGTCCCGAACGCGTTGATCCAGAAGTGCAGCAGGACGTAGTAGAAGGGGGAGGATCCGGCGGCGCGCAACGCCCCGGGAAGCGCGCCGAGCGAATGGGAGGCGAGCCCGATGGCGCTCGCCTCGTCGAGCCACAGCTGACCGCTCAGCGTCCGGCTGCGCAGCACGGCGGAGACGACGAGCAGCACGAGCAGGACGCCGCCGGTGCTCAGCCACCGCGGAAGCCGGGCAAACCAGGCCGGCGCCTGCACGTCGCGAATCGGCGGGAGCTCGACGAGCGAGCGCAGCGAGCCCGACGAGCGGCGTTTCGGTGGGGTGGCGGTGGTCATGGGGGCGCTTGCGCGGGCACGGCGACGAGGCGTGGGCGGGCCGGAGTCCGGGCCGACGTCAGGAGACCTTCTGGTAGAGCACGGCGCTGTCGGCCACGCAGCAGGCGCCGCGGTAATTGTGGGGCGCGATGGCGACCGCGCGCAACGTGCCGGCGGCGACATCGTCGGTGAGCAGCTGACCCCACTGGGCGGAGCGCCGCCGCACCATCACCGTCCATGGGGCCTGCCAGTTCTGCGCGCCCTCGGTGAGCGGCCGGACGAAGAGCAGTCGCTGACCGGGCGCCAACCCGGCGAGCACCGTCGCCAGGGTGGTGTGCGGATTCGTGTGGGTCAGGCGCTTGAGCGCGTCGACCCAGTCCATGTACCTGGGGTCCTTGACCAGCCCGGCGGTGTTGGCGAAGCGCAGCCCGCCGGGGAGGTAGTACCAGGCCAGCGGAGTCTGCTCGGGCTGGCCGACGACGACCTCGTCGCCGGGGCGCAGCAACGGCCCCATCTCGGCGGCGACGTCGCGCATGTCGGACTTGTACTGGGGCGTATACGAGGCCGGGTTGGCGAGGAACACGATCGACAGCGCGATCGCCAACACGCCGAGCAGCCGCGCGCGGGCGCAGCCCCATGCGACGAGGAGGAGCAGCGCGCCGAGGACGGGGGCGAAGTACCGCGACGCCCAGGCGGGGTTCGCCTGCGACGCCACCCAGGCGATCCCCAGCGTCGCCACGGGGATCGCGATCAGCGTCCACAGCACGGTGGCCTCCCGCGTCCGGCGACGGCTGCGGGTGAACAGCGGGCCTAGGCCGATGATCGCCGTGAACACGAGGATGATCGTGATCCGGTCGCCGCCGAGGAGATCCCGCGAGATCTGGACGGGCGCGCCGAAGCGAGGGGCGGTGTCCCAGGGCGCCGCGGTGTGGGCCACCTGGTAGAGCAGCGTCGGAACCCACGGGAGGTAGAGGATCCCGGCGGCGACGAACGTGATCACAGCGTCGCGGAGCAGCCCGCGCCGGTCGTCAGCGGCCAGCAGCGCCGGGATCAGCGCGACCGCCGTACCGATGAAGAAGAACGTCCCCCAGGAGTGCGTGTACAGCATCAACGTCAGCGCAGCTCCGAACAGCAGCAGGTAGCGCCGGCGCCGATACACGAAGCCGAGGACGAACCCTGCCGTCGCCAGCACCCCGAGCAGCCCCATCAGCTCGTACATCCTGGTCTCCTGCGCGTACGCCGTCAGCCAGGCGTTGAACGCGAACAGCAGCGCGGCCATGATCCCGGCGCGCCGATCAAAGAGCGTCCAGCCGGCCCAGCCGCCGGCGGGGATCGTCAGCAGTCCGCAGACCAGGGACAGCGAGTGCGTTGCCGTCTCGGTGGAGCCGAACATCGACATCCAGACGTGCAGCAGCATGTAGTACAGCGGCGGGTTGCCGTCGTAGCGCAGGACGCCCGGGATCGCCGTGAGCCCGTGCAGCGAGATCCCGGTGGTGATCGCCTCGTCCATCCAGTACTGGCCGCCGAGGTAGCGCGAGCGCAGGAACGCCGAGATGGCCATGAGCGCCACCAGGCCGCCGGCGATCCACAACCAGGCGGGAACCCGCGCCAACCGACTTGGCGGACGCGGTGTCGTGTTCTCGTGCCCACCGGGGGCGCCGATGTCGGGCTGGGGAGCGGTGACGGTGGCCATCAACGACTACTGGCAGTGGGTGAAGAGGTGGAACGGGCCGCTCGTGGCGACGTAGTGGTAGCGGACCGACGGCCAGGTCGACAGCTGGGGCAGCAGCGTCGCGGACCGTGTGTCCCGCGTCTGCAGGATCACGTTCGGCGCCGGGCCCGGGGGCGTGCCAGCGGCGGCGGGCCCCTCGATCTGGGCCGTGTGCGTTCCCAGCGTCCACGCCACCATCGGGACCTGGAAGCCCTCGGTCATCACGGAGCCGCAGCGCAGGAGCTTCGCCGGGCCCCCGTAGTCCTGAACGATCCTGGTCACGCCTGTGCGCAAGTCTGCCTGGTAGACGAGCGAGCGATGTGTGCGCTGGATTGAGATCAGCTTGCCGCCGACAGAGCCCGGGACCAGGACGAACACGAGTCCGACGAGAGCGACGCCGACCAGGGCACAGGCCTGCGTCAGCGAAGCACCGCCCTGGTGGCGCCGGCCGGTGACGACGGCCGCCATGAGATTGCCGACCTCCTGTGCCGCCCAGCCGAACGCGACCGCGCCGCAGATCTGCACCAGCGCCGATCCGAGCACCAGGTAACGGTTGTTGCCCGAGAAGCCGATCTGGGTCATCGTCGCGATCACGACGAACCACGCCAGCCCCGCGACTCCGGCGAGCGCCGCCGCCGCCATCGCTCGGGTCTGCGGCGTCGTCAGCGCCGCCCGTCCGTGGCGGCGCCAGCGCACGCCGAGGGCCCCGGCGACGACCGCGACGAGGACGGCCGCGGCGATCTTCGTGCGCAGCAGCATGGTCGGCCACGCGGCGTCCTCCAACTCGGCCCGGAACGGGCTGGAGGCGAAGGCCAGGCTGTTGGAACGTGGGTGCTGCGCTCGGTTGACCCCGCGCAGGAAGTGGCCGGATCCCCAGTACTCAGGGAGGAACCAGAACACCGGGATGAGCGCGAACAGGGCGATCACCAGCTTCCGGGCCCCCGGGTCTCGCCAGAACAGCCACAGCCCGTAGGGACCCCAGAACAGCCAGATCTCGGGTCGGTCGAGCGCGACGAAGAACCCGACGGCGAACGCCTGGCGGGGCTTGCCGTCCAGGTGGCGCTCCATCGCGATGAGCATCAGCGCCGTCGCCAGGCCCTCGGAGTACCCGAGCGCGTTGTCGGAGATGAACCCGGGGGTGAGCAGAGGCAGCGAGAGCGCGGCGATCGCTCCGGCCAACAGCGCCGGCGCCAGCGCGGCCACCCGGTCAGGCGTCGCCGCCGGGGTCGTGAAGTAGCTGCCGATCCGTCGCGTGAGACGGAATGAGATCCGGGCGACCATCACGACCGCGGCGAACGCCCCGGCGCGCGCGATCACCAGCCACAGGTTCGGCGCCGCCTTCCCGAACACGGCGAAGATCGTCGTGAAGATCATCGGCAACGGCTTCCACGACGGCCCGCCGGTGGTGTGGAGCTTGAGGTGGACGATCTCTCGGCCCCACACGATCCATGCCCAGGGGTCGTAGCTGGGCGTCGAGGGGATCAGCAGCGAGACGGCCCCGATCGCCACCGCGACGACGGCGAGCCCGATGTAGAAGTGGCGCGCCGAGAAGCGGGAGCTGTCGGCGGGCCGCACCGCTGCGCCGCTCACCGGCGCACGCGCCGGGGCGGCCGGGAAATCGGTCGTGGAGGCCGACAGGACGGACGCGAGCGGCCGCCTCGGCATCACCCCGAGACTCCCACAGCCACGCAGTCCTCCACCTTGCTCAGCAGACTGTCAGACGCCTGATTGGGGTACAGCAGCGCGGACCCGATCACCTCGGCCCCCTGGGACTGCCCGTGAATCTGGAGGCTCTGGGCGGCGCCGGGCGTCGGCTCGAAGCTCACCGTCGGACCGGACGGAGCGGTCTGCACCTGGAATCCCGGAAGGCTCTGACCGGCGACCGTGATCTGCTCGCGCCGCACCGCGATGTGGTGCTGTTGCAGGCACTCGATGTGCCGCTTGCGGGGGTCGTCGAGACCCTTGTGATTCTTGACGATCGCCTCCGGTGTGCCCGCCTCCGGCTTGGAGGTGGTTCCGCACGCTGAGAGCGAAAATGCGGCCAGCCCGATGGCCACCGCGAGCTTCGCAGAGGGCATGGGCCAAGAGGGTAGTGGATCATTCCGTCATCGTGATCACGTTCGCCGCTCTGACTGGTCCGTTGCCGAAGACCGGGGTCGTCGTCGTCGCGCTGCTTGCCGCATCGGCGATCCTCGTCGCCGATCGTCGCGCGCGGGCGGCGGCCGCTCTCGGTGCGCTCGTCCTCGCGCCGGTGCTCCTGTTGGGCGACATCTGGAACTCGCCGCAGCTGCGGCTCGTCCACCACCATCCCCTGGAGGCGGCGGTCGGTGCGCTCGTGCTCGTGGGGGTGGTGCTGGTCGCCGCCGGGGTCCTGCACCGGTGGCCGTCGCTGGTGGCGCCGCTCGCCGTCGCGGCGCTGCCGTTCCGGGTGCCGATCCAGTCCGGCACAACGACGGCGAACCTGCTCGTTCCCCTGTACTTCGTGATCGCCGCCGGTGTGCTGGCGTCGGTGTATGCCGCGTTCTCCGGGCCAGACGCGGCGGCGACCCGGGACACGGAGGCGGCGCCCGCCGACGAGGTGATCGTGTGGGTGCAGCGCCTCCTCGCCCTGTACGTCGTCGTGTACGCGATCCAGGCCGTCTACTCGCCCGACTTCGAGAAGGCCCTTCAGAACATGGTCTTCTTCTACGTGCCGTTCGCCCTCCTGTACCGGCTGCTGCGCGACCTGCGGTGGACGCCGCGGCTGATCCGCGATTGCCTGGCGCTGACCGCGGCGCTGGCGATCGTGTTCTCCCTCATCGGCTTCTTCGAGTACGCGACCAAGACGATCATCCTCAACCCCAAGCTCGTGGTCGCCAACGACCTGCACACGTACTTCACCGTCAACTCGGTGTTCTTCGATCCCGACATCTTCGGGCGCTACCTGGCGATCGTGATGATCCTGCTGGCGGGGACGCTCATCTACGAGCGGCCGCAGCGCGAGCAGGCCGCGGTGGCGGTCGTCCTCGCCGTGCTCTGGGGCTGCCTGGTGTTGACCCTCTCGCGTTCCAGCCTCGGCGCTCTCCTCGTCGGGCTCGCGGTCCTGGCCGCCCTGCGGTTCCGGCCCTCGCGCGCGCTGGCGGTCGCATTGGTGGTGATCGCCGTCGGCGCGCTCGCCGTGGCCGTGTCGCCGACGACGTTCGGCCTCAACCAGGGGGTCAACGGCGCGTCCAGCGGCCGCGGCGGCCTGGTCAGCGGCGGCGTCTCGCTGTTCGGGCACCGGCCGGTGTGGGGCTACGGGTCCGGGTCTTTCGTCAAGGAGTACCGCTCGCACAACCGCCACACCGCGACGACGCTGTCGGCCTCGCACACGATCCCGATCACGATCGCCGCCGAGCAGGGCCTGATCGGAGAGCTCGTCTACCTCGCGTTCGTGATCGCCGCAATCGTCGTCCTGGTGCGCCGCGCGCGCGGGGACCCGGTGCGCTCGGCGGTCGCCGCGGCGTTCCTGGCGCTCGTCTTTCACTCGATGCTGTACGCCGACTTCTTCGAGGATCCGACCACCTGGGTGCTGCTCGGGGTCGGCGTCGCGCTGGCGGTCGCGCGGCAGCAGCCGAGGCTCGCGGATGAGCGCCGCGACGTCGCCTACAGCGGGGTCGTGTAGGCGCCGCTGATCCCGCCGTCGACGAGGAACGTCGTCGCGTTGACGTAGCTGGACTCGTCGCCGGCGAGGAACAGGACCGCGTTGGCGATTTCCTCGGCGGCGGCGAAACGGCCCATCGGCACGTGCACCATCCGGCGCTGCGCCTGCGCCGGGTCAGAAGCGTAGAGCTCACGCAACAGCGGGGTGTCGACCGGTCCCGGGCACAGCGCGTTGACCCGGACGCCGCGCTTGGCGAACTGCACCCCGAGCTCCCGGGAGAGCGCGAGCACGCCGCCCTTGGATGCGGTGTAGGAGATCTGCGATGTCGCCGAGCCCACCACCGAGACGAACGAGGCGGTGTTGATGACCGAGCCGCCGCCGCCGTCGAGCAGGTGCGGGATCCCGTGCTTGCAACACAGGAACACGCTGCGCAGGTTCGTCGCCTGGACCCGCTCCCACGCGTCGATCCCGGTGTCCAGCACCGACGCGTCGTCGGTCGGCGAGATGCCCGCGTTGTTGAACAGCACGTCGATCCGTCCGAGCTCGTCGTGCACGCGCGCGTACAGGTCGGCGACGGCGGTCTCATCGCTGACGTCGGCGGTCAGCGCCAGCTCACCGGTCCCATGCGAGAGAAGGTCGACGCCGACCACGCGGGCCCCCTCGCGCGCGAACACCGCAGCGGTCGCGCTGCCGATCCCACCGGCCGCGCCCGTGATCACGCACACCTTGCCCGCCAATCTCATGAGGTCGCGTAGAAGATCGACTTGACCTCGGTATAGGCGTCAAGCGCATCGGGCCCGAGCTCACGTCCGTAGCCCGACTGCTTGAAGCCGCCGAACGGGGTGGCGACGCGGACCGACGTGTTCGAGTTGATCGACAGCACCCCGGCATCGAGCGCCCGCGCCACCCGCAGCGCGCGGCCGCCGTCGCCGCTCCAGATCGAGGCGCTCAAACCGTAGATGGTGTCGTTGGCCAGCCGGACCGCGTCCGCCTCGTCGTCGAACGGGATGACGACGGCCACCGGGCCGAAGATCTCCTCCCGGGCGGCGCGATCGCCGGGGTCGACCGGGCACAAAACGGTCGGCGCAAACCAGAAGCCCGATCCGTCGGGCGCGCTGCCCCGGAACGCCACCGGCGCGCCGTCGTCGATGTAGGTCGCGACCGCCGCCCGTTGCTGGGCCGAGATCAACGGGCCCATGTCGCTCGTGTCGTCGAGCGGATTGCCGACCCGGATCCCGGTCACCGCAGGCTCCAGCTCGGCCATGAACGCGTCGAGCGCTGATGCCTGGACGAGGATCCGCGAGCGGGCGCAGCAGTCCTGGCCGGCGTTCCCGAACACCGCCCCGGGTGCGGCGGCGGCCGCCGCGGCGAGGTCGGCGTCGGCGAAGACGATGTTCGGCGACTTGCCGCCGAGCTCCAGCGTCACCCGCTTGATCGTCTCGGCGGCCCCGGCGGCGATCGCGCGGCCGACCGCGGTCGAACCGGTGAATGCGATCTTCGCCACGCTCGGGTGCTCCACCAGGCGCCGGCCGCAGGTTGCGCCCGGGCCGGCGACGACGTTGAGCACCCCTTCGGGGAGGCCGGCCTCCAGCGCGATCTCGGCGAACCGCAGGGCGGTCAGCGGGGTGAGCTCGGCCGGCTTGAGCACAACCGTATTTCCGGCGGCGAGCGCCGGCCCGAGCTTCCATGCGGCGATCGTCAGCGGAAAGTTCCACGGCACGATCAGCCCGACGACGCCCAGCGGCTCGCGCACCGTCCACGCCTGACCGCCGGCGACCGGGATCGAGGCGCCGAGCAGCCGTTCGGGAGCGCCGGCGTAGTAGGCGAACACCTGCGCCACCATGTCGATCTCACCGCGCGCGTCGCCGATTGGCTTGCCCGCGTTGCGCGCCTCCAGCTGCGCCAGCTCCTCCTGGTGCTCGCGCACGGCGTCCGACAGCCGCCGCAACCGGACGGCCCGATCCGCCGGCGTCACCGCCCGCCACGCCGGGAACGCGGCGGCGGCGCGCGCCACCGCGCGGTCGACGTCGCCGGGGCCGGCGCGCGGGATCTCCGCGAGCACCGCCTCGGTCGCGGGCTCGAGAACCTCCAGCGTGTCCGAGTCAGACAACTTCTGCCTCGGGATCCAGGACCGTCACCCCATCCTCCGCGAACTGGATCGTGCGCACCGGGCCCTTGAACGTCCTGCGCGCGGACCCGAGGTACCAGGCCGTGACCGCGAGCATCACCACGATCGTCACCAGGGGCGCATAGTTGAACGACGACCAGCTGAAGCTGCTGTTCCACGGCACCGCCGCCGGCGTGAACGGGAGGCAGAAGACGATCACGCAGATCACGACCCAGATGATCGCGATCAGATTGACCCACTTGTACTTGGCACCCAACGTCCACGGGCCGGTCTGGAACGAGTCGCCCATCCGCCAGCGGAGGTACACCGGGATCGTGTAGGCGATGTAGAGACCGATGACCGAGATCGAGGTGACCGCCAGGAACGCCACGGGCAGCCCGGCGTGATTTCCCTTGTAGGCCGGGATCGTGATGATGAACGCGAACGCCGCGACGAACACGACCGCCCAGCTCGGTGTGCGGTGGCTGTTCAGCCGCCGCCACAGGTTGTGGCCCGGCACCGCGCCGTCACGACTGAACGCGAACGTCATCCGGCTGGAGCTGGTCACGCACGCCATCCCACAGAACAGCTGGCCGATGGTGGAGATGACGAGCACGGCCTTGGCCGCCGCCGAGCTCAAGGCCGTCTCGATGATCGACTGCGAGGTGCCGCCGGCGGCGTCGATCGCCTTCGTGTGGGTGGCGGCGAACGTCAGCGCCAGCAGCACCATCCAGCCGAACACGGCCGAGTAGAAGACGGACCGCCAGACGCCCTTGGGCGCGGCCTGGGCGGCGTCGTGCGTCTCCTCGGAGATGTGCGCCGACGCGTCGTAGCCGGTGATCGTGTACATCGTCAGCAGGAATCCGAGGGGCAGCACATAGAACCAGTACATGTGGTCGCTGAACCCGGAGAAGTTCTGCCGATGGCCGAACACGAAGCTGAAGCTCTGGTGGTGGCTCGGCACGGCAACCAGCAGCACGATGATCACCAACACCCCGATCACGTGCCACCAGACCGAAACCTGTGTGAACAGCGCCACCAGCGGCGAGGAGAAGATGTTGATCAGGGCGTGCATGATCAGGATCAGCGCGAACAGCACGAACACGTGGTGCAACGACGCCTGAACGCTCGTCGTGGCGAAGTTGATCCCGATGACGTGCAGGCCGTAGAACGACAGTGTCGAGTTCAGGAAGGTGGCGGCGGCGTAGTCGACAGAGGCGGTGACGGCCACGAGGCCGATCAGGTTGAACCACCCGGTGAACCAGCCCCAGCCCGGTCCCCCCAGCTTCGACGACCAGTAGTAGATGCCTCCGGCCGTCGGCATGGCCGAGGCCAGCTCGGACATCGAGAACGCCACGAGCAGGATGAACACGCTGATCACGGGCCACCCGATCGAGATCGCGACCGGTCCGCCGTTCAGCCACGCCTGACCGTAGGTGGTGAAGCATCCCGCCAGGATCGAGATGATCGAGAACGAGATCGCGAAGTTGGAGAAGCCACTCCACCCGCGTTTGAGCTCCTGCTTGTAGCCCAGCTCCGCAAGACGTTGCTCGTCGCGAGACAGGCTCTCACTCCCAGTAGTCATCCGGTCCTCCTCGGGGAAAGGTCTGGTGATCCGTCCTTCAAGGGCGGGGACAACATATCCGCCTCGCCGGCCAAGTCAAGCGCCACGTGGCCAAACGCCGCGCGTCACGGCGGGGGGAGCAGCGCCGCCAGGATGTACTCCGTCCCGCGCAGGTGCTCGGTCATCTCCCGGGCCGCGCCGGCCTCGTCGTGGCGGCGGACCGCCGCCAGCAGCCGGCGATGCTGCTCGTTGGCCGAGTCGAGCACCTCGGGCGGGTGGGCGATGTGGGAGATCAGGTTGCTCATCGCCCCCTGGGTCTCGGTCATGAGCGTGATCAGCCGCGGGCTCCCGGTGAGCTCCGCCAGCCCGACGTGGAAGCGCACGTCGGCCTGGCGATAGCTGGTGAAGTCGTCGAGCGTGGCGTCGAGCGCGACGACGGTCGCCGCGAGCCCGTCCAGCAGCGGCCCGCGGGACGCCCGCTCCGCCGCGAGCACGGCGATCCCGACCTCGACTGTCATCCGGCCATCGCAGACATCCCGCCAGCCGGCAAGCAGCTCGGATGACGGCGGCGGCGCCGGCGGCTGCGGATCGGCGACGAACGTTCCTCCGCCCCGTCCGCGGGTCGCGTTGAGGTGACCGCTCTGGCCCAGCGCGATGAGCGCCTGGCGCAGGGTCGAGCGGGCGATCCCGAGCCGCGTGCACAGCTCGCGCTCGGCGGGCAGCCGGGTCCCGGGCGCGAGCAGGCCGAGCTTGATGGCGGTGCCCAGCCGCTCCACCGTCTCCTCGAACGCGGTCTGTGACCGCACGGGGGCGAACACCGCCTCCAGTGTGGTGGCGCCGTGCCGACTCAGAGTCGCTCGAAGCCCCGGAACCGCTCCCAGTCGGTCACCGCGGCGTCGAACGCCGCGAGCTCGACGTCGGCGGCGTTGACGTAGTGCTCCACCACCTCGTCTCCGAACGCCGCGCGGGCGACGTCGCTGGTGGCGAACAGGTCACGGGCCTCGAGCAACGTCCTCGGCAGCCGGGGCTTGTCGGTCGCCAGATAGGCGTTGCCCGGATACGCGGGCTCGAGCTCCAGCCCGTGCTCGATGCCGTGCAGGCCGGCGGCGATGATCCCGCTCAGCGCCATGTACGGATTGAGATCGGAGCCACCGGCCCGGTTCTCGAACCGGAGCCCGGCGCCGTGCCCGACCACCCGCAGCGCACAGGTGCGGTTGTCGCGCCCCCAGGCGACTGCGGTCGGGGCGAACGATCCCGCGGCGTAGCGCTTGTAGGAGTTGATGTTCGGGGCCAGGAGCAGGGTCAGCTCGCGCAGGCAGGCGAGCTGACCGGCCAGGAACGACTCGAATGTGGCCTGGTCGCGCGCGAACAGCGGGTGGGCGGGATCCGATTCGTCGGCGAGCGAGAAGTGGATGTGACAGGAGCTCCCTTCCCGCTCGTCGAACTTCGCCATGAAGCTGATCGCCGTGGCGTCCTGGGCGGCGATCTCCTTGGCGCCGTTCTTGTAGATCGCATGGTTGTCGGCGGTGCGCAGGGCGTCGGCGTAGTGGAAGTTGATCTCGTGCTGGCCGAAGTTGCACTCGCCCTTGGAGTTCTCCACCGCCATCCCCGCCTGCTCCATCGAGTTGCGAATCCGGCGAATCAGCGGCTCGACCCGGGCGGTCCCCAGCATCGAGTAGTCGACGTTGTAGAGGTTGGCCGGCTCGAGGTCGCGGTAGGCCTTGTGCCACGCCGACTCGTAGGTCTCGCGGAACAAGATGAACTCGAGCTCGGTACCTGCGGTCGCGCTCCAGCCGCGCTCCGACAACCGCGCGAGCTGGCGGCGCAGGACCTGGCGGGGCGAGGCCACGACGTCGGAACCGTCCTCCCAGCCGAGGTCGCACAGGCACATCGCGGTTCCCGGCAGCCACGGCACCAGCCGGAGCGTGCTCAGGTCCGGGCGCAGCACGAAGTCGCCATAGCCACGCTCCCACGAGGACATCGCGTAGCCCTCGACGGTGTTCATGTCCACGTCGACCGCGAGCAGGTAGTTGCACCCCTCGGCGCCGTGCTCGGCGACCTCCTGCACGAAGTGCCGGGCGGTCAGCCGCTTGCCCTGCAGCCGGCCCTGCATGTCACTCAGCGCCAGCAGCACGGTGTCGATCTCGCCGGCGTCGACCCGGCCACGTAGCTCGTCGAGGTTCACGACGTCAGCCTCCGATCCCTAAGTGGGCCACCAAGGTCACGCTGCGCTCACGCTATACCAACACCGATCAGGGCGTCTCATGACGTCCCGAGCCCGTGCTCCAGCAGGTCATAGGCGGCGTCGGCCGCAGCGAGCACGTCGCTGACGACGGCGCTCACCGGCTGGCCGTCGGTGAGACGCTCGAAGCCGCTGGTCAACACGGCGACGTTGACCCCACACAGCGCTCGGGCCAACGCCTCGCAGACGGGATCGTCTTCCGGCACGCCCCGCTCGGCGGCGATCTGACGCGCGACGCTGCGAGCGTGGCGGGCGAACATCGCCTCGGCGTGGGCGCGCAGGGCGGGACTCTGGCGCACGATTCCCCAGAACCCGTGCGGGGTCGGACCGTCGCGCAGGATCACCTCCACCCGTGACCAGAACGCGCGCGTGTGGCCGCGAAACGCGCCGACGAGGGAGGTGCCCGGCGCGCGATCGCGGACGGCGGCGACCAGCGCCGCCTCGTTCTCCGCGTCGCGGTCGAACAGCATCTGCTCCTTGGACGGGAAGTAGTTGAACACCGTCTGGCGGGAGACGCCGGCGGCCTCTGCGACCTGGTCGACGGTGACCGCGTCGAAGCCGGCGGCGACGAACAGCTCCGCCGCGACGAGCGCGATCTGCTCCCGTGTCTCGCGCTTCTTGCGCTCGCGCAGTCCGGACATGATGTCAAACATAATAGCCTGAGTACAAAGTTCGACTCAGTCTGGTATTCTCGCCGCGATGGCGAGCCCGGGAATTGAGATCAGCGGACTGGACAAGTCGTTCAAGAACGCCCATCGGACGGTGCACGCGGTCCGGAGCATCGATCTCACGATCGACGAGGGCGAGACCGTCGCCCTGCTCGGCCCCAACGGCGCCGGCAAGTCGACGACGATCGACATGCTGCTGGGGCTGACGCAGCCCGATGCCGGCACGGTGACGACGTTTCACCGGACGCCGCGGGAGGCGGTCGACGCCGGCCTCGTCGGCGGGATGCTCCAGACGGGCGCGCTGATTCGCGACCTGTCGGTGCGCGAGCTGATCGTGGTCATGGCGTCGCTGTATCCCGATCCCCTCGACGTCGACGAGGTGATCTCGCTCGCCGGGCTTGGGGAGACGGCGGACCAGCGGACCCAGAAGCTGTCCGGCGGTCAGACCCAGCGCGTCCGGTTCGCGGGCGCGCTCGTCGGCAATCCCGCGCTGCTCGTGCTCGACGAGCCCACGGTGGCGATGGACGTGGAGGCTCGCCGCGAGTTCTGGACGACGATGCGGAGCTTCGCCGCGCGCGGCAAGACGGTCCTGTTCGCCACCCACTACCTCGAGGAGGCCGACGCCAACGCCGACCGAGCGATCCTGATGGCCAACGGCCGGATCGTCGCCGACGGGCCGACGACCGAGATCAAGGCCGCCGTCGGCACCCGGACGATCCGGGCGACGCTGCCCGGGGTGGCGATCGACGAGCTCTCGGTGCTGACCGGCGTCAGCACCGCGGAGCGCCACGGCGACTCCGTGATCCTGCGCTGCGCGGACTCCGATGCCGCGCTCCGCGCGCTCCTGGCAGCCTACGCATCGGCCCGTGACGTCGAGGTGACCGGCGCCGCCCTCGAGGACGCCTTCCTGCAACTGACCAGTGATCCCGGCGACGATGGGGGGGAGCCGTCGCCCCGGCCGGCGAGGGTGCCGTCATGACCGGAGCCGTCTACACGCGCTACGAGTTGGTGCGGGCGTTTCGCAACCGCCGCTTCTTCATCTTCTCGCTCGGCTTCCCGCTCGTCCTCTACCTCGTGATCGTCGCCCCGCAGTCGGGGAACGACAACTTTGGGGGGTCGGGAATCCCGATCGCGCTCTACTACATGGCGGGGCTGGTGTCGTTCGGCACCGAGATGGCGATGATCTCCGCCGGCGGGCGGATCGCGGGCGAACGGCAGGTGGGGTGGACGCGGCAGCTGCGGGTGACGCCCCTGTCGCCGCGCGCCTATCTGCGCGCCAAGGTGATCACCTCCTACGCGATGGCGACCGCCACCATCGCGCTGCTCTACCTCGCCGGCATCTCGATGGGGGTGAGCCTGTCGGCGCGCAGCTGGGTGGAGATGACGGCGCTCGTCCTCGTCGGGCTGATGCCGTTCGCCGCGCTCGGGATCGGGCTGGGTCACCTGCTCAACGTCGACTCCATCGGACCCGTCACGGGCGGCCTGGTGTCGATCCTCGCCCTCGTCAGTGGGACGTGGTTCCCGGTCACCCACGGGTTCCTCCACGACGTCGGTCAGTGCCTGCCGTCGTACTGGCTGGTTCAGGCGGGCCGGGTGGCCCTCGGCGGGTCGGCCTGGGGTGTGACCGGCTGGCTCGTCGTCGCCGGGTGGACGGTCGTGCTGGTGGCCGTCGCCGCCTACGCGTATCGGCGGGACACCAACCGGGTGTGATCCCCCGACCGCTGTCGGCGCCGCAGTGACGGTAGGTTTCGCCGATGGCGGATACCGCGGCCCCACCGAGCGCGCTCCTCGATCGGCTCGCCGCGCGGCTCGGACGCGTCGACGGGGCGCCGGTGCCCCTGGACGGCGGCATCACCAACCGCAACTACCGGATCCGGTTCGGCGGTCGCGACTGCGTTCTGCGGCTGCCGGGCAAGGACACCGAGCTGCTGGGGATCGATCGCCGCGCCGAGCGCCTTGCCACCGAGCGCGCCGCCGCGCTCGGGATCGCGCCGGCGCTGGTGGCCGCCGACGGCGAGTGCCTGGTCGCCGAATGGCTGCCGGGAGCGCCGATCGACGGCGATCGCCTGCGCGCCGACCCGTCCAGCGCCGCGCGGGCGCTGCGCGCATTTCACGACAGCGGGTTGCGGCTTCCCGTGCGCTTCTGGGTTCCCGATCTGCTTGACAGCTACGCCGAGATCATCGCCCGGCGGGACGCGACGCTTCCCGGCGACTACCGGGTGGCGCAGGCGCTGGTGGCACGCATCGCCGCCGTCCTGCCGCTCGCCGAGCCCGTTCCCTGCCATGACGACCTGCTTCCCGGCAACGTGCTGGCGGCCGACGCGGACCCGGGGCGCGCGGTGCTCGTCGACTGGGAGTACGCCGGCATGGGCCACCGGCTGTTCGATCTCGCCAATCTGGCGGTCAACAACGAGTTTGAGACTGATTCTCAGTCTCGACTGATCGAAGCATACTTCGAGGTGCCCGTCACGCCCGGGCGGGTCGCCGCCCTGCGTCTGATGATGCTCGTCTCCGACGCGCGCGAGGCGGCCTGGGGGGTGCTCCAGCGGTCGATCTCGGCGCTCGAGTTCGACTTCGACGACTACGCCACACGGCACTTCACGCGGATGCGACGTGGTGCCGCCGATCCCCGGCTCGAGAGGTGGCTCGATGGCGCGACCGCGTGAGCTGCCCGATCGGGCGCGCGTCGTGATCATCGGCGGCGGCGTCGGTGGGGCGTCGATCGCGTACCACCTCACCCAGCTCGGCGAGCGCGATGTCGTCGTGCTCGATCGCAACGAGCTCACGAGTGGGTCGACCTTTCACTCCGCCGGGCTCGTCGGCCAGCTACGCGGCAGCGCCTCGTTGACGCGGATGATGATGGACTCGGTCGCGCTGTACCGCCGGCTTGACTGCGGCTGGGTGCAGTGCGGCGGGATCCGGCTCGCGTGCAGCGCGGAGCGCGAGCAGGAGGTGCTGCGCCAGGTCGCGTGGTCGCGAACGTTCGGGCTGCCGCTGGAGCTTCTCGGCGCCGAGGAGGCGCAGCGCCTGTTCCCGCTCATGGTCACCGACGGCGTGCGCTGCGCGTCCTACCTGGCGACCGACGGCTACCTCGATCCGTCGCTGCTCACCTACGCCCTGATCGACGGCGCTCGGGACGCGGGAGGCCAGGTGTTCACCCACACGCGGGTGAACGAGATCGTCGTCACCGAGGGACGGGTGCGCGGGGTCCGGACCGAATGGGGCGACATCGAGGCCGAGGTCGTCGTCAATGCCGGGGGCATGTACGCCGCTCAGATCGGGCGGATGGCCGGGGTGCGCGTCCCGGTGATCCCGTTTGCCCACGAGTACCTGGTCACGCAGCCGTTCCGTGACCGGGCCGCCGACGCGCACCTCCCGACCCTGCGTGACCCGGACCTCCTCATCTACTTTCGCGAGGAGGGCGCCGGCCTCGTCATGGGGGGATACGAGCGCCACAGCGCGCCGTGGTCACTCGACGAGCACGGGCTCGACCGGATCCCCGGCGACTTCAACGCGCGCCTGCTCGAAGAGGACTGGCCGCGCTTCGAGGAGATCGCCGCCAACTCGTCGCGCCGCGTCCCGGCGATGGAGGACGTGCGTGTGACGCGGCTGATCAACGGGCCGGAGGCGTTCACTCCGGACAACGAGTTCTGCCTCGGGGAGTCCGACGTCCGCGGGCTGTTCGTCGCGGCCGGCTTCTGCGCCCATGGCCTGGCCGGAGCCGGCGGGATCGGCAAGGTGATGGCGGAGTGGATCATCGCCGGCGAGCCGTCCCTCGACGTGTGGGAGATGGACATCCGGCGCTTCGGGCGGGGTGGGTCGCACTACCGCTCGCCGCGGTACACGCTCGCCCGCGCCAAGGAGGTGTACGAGACCTACTACGACATCCGCTATCCCGGCCATGAGCGCGAGGCGGGCCGCCCGCTGCGAACCTCGAGCGCGTACGGGTGGCATCGCGACCACGGAGCCGCGTTCGGCGAGAAGTCCGGCTGGGAGCGCGTCAACTGGTACGAGGCCAACGCCGCGGCCGGCGACGAGAGCCTGCGTCCTCGGGGCTGGGCGGGACGACACTGGTCTGCGGCGATCGGCGCCGAGGCGCTCGCCGCCCGCACGAGCGCCGCCCTGTTCGACGAGTCCTCGTTCGCCAAGCTCGAGGTCAGCGGCCCCGGCGCCGCCGGGCTCCTGTCGCGGTTGTGCGACAACCGGGTGGACGGCGAGGTCGGGCGGATCACCTACACGCAGATGCTCAACCGCCGCGGCGGCATCGAATGCGACTTCACGGTCACGCGCGTCGACCCCGAGACGTTCCAGATCGTCACCGGGACCGCGTTCGGCAATCACGACGCCGGCTGGATCCGGCGGCACCTCCCCCACGACGGCTCGGTGACGCTGAACGACACGACTTCGCGCTGGGCGTGCTTCGCCCTGTGGGGCCCCAGGGCACGACAGATCCTCGCGCCGCTCACCTCGGATCCGCTCGATTTCGGCTACATGCGAATGCGCGAGATCGCCGTCGGCGACGTCCCGGTCCGGGCTCTGCGGGTGACGTTCGTCGGCGAGATGGGCTGGGAGCTGTACGCACCGACCGAGTATGGGGCCGGCCTGTGGCGGACGCTGTGGGAGGCCGGCGAGCCGCATGGCCTCGTTGCCGGCGGCTACCGGGCGATCGATTCGCTGCGGCTCGAGAAGGGCTACCGCGTGTGGGCGGCCGACATCACGCCTGACGAGACCCCGCTCGAAGCCGGGCTCGGATTCTGCGTCCGCGACGACCGCCTGTTCGTCGGCGCCGAAGCCCTCCGGGAGCCCGAGCGTCGGCTGCGCTGCCTCGTGCTGGAGGATCCTCGCTCGGTGGCCTTGGGCAACGAGCCCGTCCGGGTCGGCGGCGACGTGTGCGGACGGGTCACCAGCGGTGGCTACGGTTACGCCGTGGGGCGCTCGATCGCCTACGCCTACCTGCCGGCGCAGATCGCGATCGGCGCCGGCGTGGAGGTCGACATCTTCGGTCGCTGGGTGGCCGGCGCGGTGGCGGCCGAGCCGCTGCTGGATCCTGCCGGCGAACGGATGCGGCCGTTGCGGTGAGCGCCGGAGCCCCTTTTCATCCCGGAGCCGACCGAGTAGCATCGCGACTCTGTGACGTGGGGATTCGTCTGGTTGATGCTGGCGCTCAAGTTGCCGATCGCGGCGCTGATCTACCTGGTCTGGTGGGCGATCAAGCAGGAGCCCGACGAGCCGTCCTCCGATGACGACGGCGGCATCAAGCGCCGTCATCCGCGGCCACATCCGCGCGAGCCGTTTCCCCGCCGCCCCCGCCGGGGCCCGCACGGCGACCCCGCCCCGCAGCCGCCCGCGCGGGTCCGCACGGTGCGCGCCCGGGCGCGCACCCTCGGTCACTGAGCTCAGTCGTCCGGTGTCACACTTGCCGGCGATGCACGGCGATCGCACCTCAGCGCCCGGCGGAGCAGCGCGTCGCGCTCCGGTCTCCGTCCTCTCGGACGGGACGATCAAGGAGCTCGTCGCGGCGGGACGGATCCGGATCGATCCCTGGGATCCCGGCCTCGTGCAGCCGGCGAGCGTCGACCTGCGCCTCGGCGACTCGTTCCGCGTCTTTCACAACCACCGCGCGTCGGCGATCGATCTGCGCGACCCGCCGGACAACCTGACCGAGGAGGTCGTCGTCCCCGACGGCGAGTCGTTCGTGATCCACCCGGGGGAGTTCTGCCTCGGCCGGACGCTCGAGTGGGTGGAGCTGCCCGACGACGTCGTCGCGCGCATCGAGGGCAAGTCGAGCCTCGGCCGCCTGGGGCTGATCGTCCACGCCACCGCGGGTTTCTGCGATCCGGGATGGCAGGGGACGCTGACGCTGGAGCTCAACAACCTGACCCGGGTGCCGATCAAGCTGTGGCCGGGGCTCGAGATCGCGCAGCTGTCGTTCATGGTGCTCGATCGGCCGGCCCAGCGCCCGTACGGCAGCCCCGAGCTCGGCAGTCACTACCAGGGTCAGCGGGCCGCCACGGCGAGCCGCTATCAATCGACGCCGCCGCGCCGCGGGATGGGATAGGCTCGCCGCCGATGACCCCCCTGCTGCTCACGGCCGCAGAGACCTCGAAGGTTCCGTTCTACATCCTCGGGGGGGTGCTGGCCCTGTGGGCGGTCATCCTGGCGACGATCGGTCTCAATCGGCCCGACTTCCCCTATAACCGGCGCGGCCAGCAGGGCGTGATCGCCCTGACGGGGGTCATCGTCGCGCTGGCGATCGGCGCAGCGGTCCTCACCGGCTGACGGATCTCCGGCACCGGCGGCCGGCTCCGGTGTCGGGGCTGCGCAGCCGCGGGTATTAGCATCTGCGGAAGGGTCGCACGCGCGCTCTGCGCCGCCGGCCATCGGTCAACCGCGTCAAGGAGTGCCATGACCACCGAGACTCAGCAATCGACGGACGGCGGCGGCGTAGCGACGTCCGGCGACACCCTCACCGTCACCGACAACCGGACCGGCCGGCAGTACGAGATCCCGATCGAGGACAACACGATCCGGGCGACCGAGCTGCGCAAGATCAAGACCCACGACGACGACTTCGGCCTGATGACCTACGACCCTGCCTACATGGCGACGGCGTCGTGTCGCTCGGCGATCACCTTCATCGACGGGGACAAGGGCATTCTCGAGTACCGCGGGTATCCGATCGAGCAGCTGGCCGAGCAGTCGAGCTACCTCGAGGTCGCCTATCTCCTCATCCACGGCGAGCTGCCGACCACGTCGCAGCTGCAGGAGTGGGATCACCTGATCACGATCCACACGTTCGTGCACGAGAACATCAAGGAGTTCATGCAGGGCTTCCGCTACGACGCACACCCGATGGGGATGCTGCTCGCGTCGGTGGGGGCGCTCTCGACGTTCTATCCGGAGGCGGCGGCGATCAAGGACACGGAGGCGCGCTACATCCAGGTCATCCGCCTGCTGGCCAAGATGCCGACGCTGGCCGCGTTCGCGTTCCGCCACAACCAGGGCAAGCCATACGTGTATCCGGACAACGACCTGTCCTACGCCGGCAACTTCCTGTCGATGATCTACAAGATGACCGAGCTCAAGTACGAGCCGGATCCCCGCCTCGAGCACGCCCTCGACGTCCTGTTCATCCTGCACGCCGACCACGAGCAGAATTGCTCCACGAGCGCGGTGCGGAGCGTCGGCTCCTCCCAGGTCGATCCCTACTCGGCCGTCGCCGCCGGCGTGGCGGCGCTCTACGGGCCGCTTCACGGCGGTGCCAACGAAGCCGTCCTGCGGATGCTGCGCCGGATCGGGAGCAAGGACAACATCCCCGACTTCATCACGGGCGTGAAGGAGGGCAACGAGCGCCTGATGGGCTTCGGCCATCGGGTCTACAAGAACTTCGATCCGCGGGCGAAGATCATCAAGACGGCGACGGAGGAGGTGTTCGAGGTGACGGGGAAGAATCCGCTGCTCGAGATCGCCACCGAGCTGGAGAAGATCGCGCTCGAGGACGACTACTTCGTTTCGCGCAAGCTCTATCCCAACGTCGACTTCTACTCGGGGCTGATCTACGAGGCGCTCGGGATGCCGGTCGAGATGTTCCCCGTCCTGTTCGGCATCGGCCGTACGAGCGGCTGGATCGCCCAGTGGCTCGAGATGATCGACGACCCGGAGCAGAAGATCAGCCGCCCGCGCCAGATCTACACCGGCGGCCGCGGGCTGGACTACGTGCCGATCGGCGAGCGCTCCTAGAGCGCTCGCCACACCGGGCGCGCTCCGTGCGCAGTCCCACATAATTCCCGGCCCCGCGGATCTACGGTGAGGGCATGGACCTATGTGCTCTGCCAGGCGGAACTGTGGTCACGATTCGGCCGATCCGGCCCGATGATCGCGAGCGCCTGCAGCGCTCGCACCAGCGACTGTCGCCGGAATCGCGCTACCGGCGGTTCCTGGCCGCCAAGCCCGATCTGACCGCCACCGACGCCGGCCATCTCGTCGATATCGACGGCCGTGACCATTATGCGCTCGTCGCGACGGTCGCCGAGGGAGACGATGAGGCGATCGTCGCGGTGGCCCGATTCGTCCGGCTGCCCAAGGAGCCGCGGACGGCGGAGTTCGCGATCGTCGTGGGCGACCCCTACCAACACGAGGGCCTGGGCGGCGAGCTGCTGGGACGACTCGCGGACGCCGCCGTCACCCGAGGGGTGGATCGCTTCCACGCCATCACGCTCGCCGACAATCTGGCGATCCGCCGCCTGATCACCCGCGTCGC
The DNA here is from genome assembly GCA_963731395.1 of uncultured Solirubrobacteraceae bacterium. Classification (GTDB taxonomy): domain Bacteria; phylum Actinomycetota; class Thermoleophilia; order Solirubrobacterales; family Solirubrobacteraceae; genus Palsa-465. The sequence goes on along the minus strand of CAVSVH010000003.1, from coordinate 133,807 downwards.
CGACACCCCGCCCGATTGGCACCGCGATGGCGCCGTGGCCGAGGTCGACTTCGTTCTCCCGCAAAGGCGGGACGCGGGACCGCCGGCGCCTGCGATCATCGCCGGGTGCGCTGGAAGCTGACGGTTCGCGCCGGACCAAAGGTCCAGCGCCGCGCCTTTGGTGACGTCGCCGCGGCGCTCGACGAGCTCGAGGTCCGCGGCCGGGAGCTCGCGCGGGAGGCGCCCGATACGGCCGTCGACGCCAGGTTCAAGCGCTTTGAGCCCGCGGAGCAGGTGGTCGCGCGGCTCGAGGTGTCCGGACCGGAGCGGTTCGTGCCCAGCGTCCGCGCCGGCATCGACATCCGCGGCGACGGCTCGGCGAAGGCGTACCGCGGCCGGGTCCGCCGAGAGGCGATCGCCGAGGGCGCATCGGAGAACGCCTATGCCGCGCTGCGTCGCGCGCTCGTCGACGCCGCTGACCGACGGCTTCGCTAGAGGACCAGCGTCTGCCCGTGGCGGCGCAGCCACCGCGATCGCTCGCGGTAGTCCGGGCAGTGGCGGCCGAGCAGCACCCAGAACCGCGGCGAGTGGTCCATGACCTCCAGGTGGCAGACCTCGTGCCAGACCACGTAGTCGAGCACCGCCTCGGGGGCGAGCAGCAGGCGCCAGTTGAAGCTCATCGCGCCGCCGCGCGAGCAGCTCGCCCAGCGCGTGCGCTGACCGCGAATCGTCAGCGTCGAGTACGAGCTCCCGGTCAGGGCACAGGCCCGCTCCAGCCGGGGGGCGATCTCCTCACGCGCCGCTCGCCGGTACCAGCGCTCCAGCGCCGGCTCGCGCTCCGCCCCGGCCGGCGCGACGAGCTCGTCGCCGCGGCGATGGACCCGCGTGCGACCGGGCTCGCTGCGGACGTGCAGCAGCCGGCCGAGGTAGGGGACCGATTCCCCCCGCGCCGCCACCGCCGCCTGGGCCGCCTGCACCTCGCGCACCCGGCGGCGGATCCACGGCTCGAGCTCGCGGATCGCGGCGGCCGCCTCGCGCTCGGACGCCCGGCGCGGGAGCACCACCTCGACGCCGACGGCATCGACGGTGACGCGCACCCGCCGCGCCCGCTCCGAGCGCCTGATCCGGTAGGCGATCTCGCCCGCAGGAGCGGGCGCGGGCGCCCGGTCGAGGTTGGCCGCAGCGGGGCTGCCGGTCTCGCTCTCGGTTCCGTTGCAGGGCACTCGGGCAGAGTACGGTCCAGTCCCGACATGCCGTCCTTTCCCGCCCTGAGCGAGCCTCTCGCCGGTTCGACGGCGCGCCTGCGCCTCGTCGCCGAGCGCGACATCCCGGAGATCCTCATCGCCCACGAGGACGACCCGCAGCTCTGTATCCGGCTCGGACTCCGCCGTCCCCCGAGCGGCGCCGAGCTCGGACGGCGGATCGAGGAGGACGCGGCCGATCGAGCGGTGGGCCGCGCCGCGTGGCTGACGATCCTCGCGCCGGACACCGACGACTGCCGCGGGCAGATCGATGTCCACGAGGTCGACTGGGACCACGGCCGGGCCGAGCTCGGCATCTGGATCGCTCCCGGGATGCGGCGCCGGGGGCTCGGCGCCGATGCGCTGGCGCTCGCGGGCCGCTGGCTCGTGCGCAGCTGCGGGCTCGAGCGGGTGGCGCTGCTGACCGAGCCCGACAACGTGGCGCTGCGCCGTGCCGCGGTCGCCGCCGGGTTCAGCGAGGAGGGAAGGTTGCGCTCGTACCTGTGCGAGCGCGGTCAGCGGATCGACGTCACGGTGATGTCGCTGGTGGCCGGCGACCTGGTGGCGAGATGAAGGAGTGGCGCGTCCCGCTTCCGGCCGGCGTCCGGACACCGTTCGACGTCTACGTCAACGGCGTACGCCAGGAGCTGGGCCGGGACTACCGGGTCAGCGCCGGCGAGCTTGTCTTCGGGCGCGAGCTGGTGCACCGGAAGCTGAGCGGCTGGGCCTGGTTCTTGGGCTTCTGGGGAATCGGGACCTACGGCCGCAACGACGAGGTCGACGTGCGCTACGAGGTCGCGGGCCGGGCGATGGTCGCCCATGCCCTCGACATCACGCCGCCGTCCTGACGACCTCGCGGGCGACCCACGGGCGGTGTAGCCGCAGCGCGGACAGGATCGCCCGGGTGGCGTGGGATCGATTGAGCGTGTAGAAGTGGATTCCGGGAGCTCCCCGGGCCAGCAGTTCGGCACACTGCAGCGTCGCGTAGGAGACGCCGAGCTGGAGCACGGCGTCGGGATCGTGCGATCGCCACTCGAGCGCCTCCGTGAGCGACTGCGGGATCGTGGCGCCGCACATGCCGGTGATCGTCTTGATCTGGCGCAGGTCGGTGATCGGCATCACCCCGGGCAGGATCGGCACCTCGATCCCCGCCGCGCGCGCCTCCTCGACGAACCGGAAGTAGACCTCGTTGTCGAAGAACAGCTGCGTGATCAGGAACGAGACGCCGTTGTCGATCTTGTCCTTGAGGAACCGCAGGTCGTGGGCGAGGTCCGGGGCCTCCGGGTGGACCTCGGGGAAGCACGCTCCGCCGATGCACGCGTCGGAGTCGGCGCGGATCAGGCTGGCCAGCTCGGTCGAGTAGCTCAGCCCGCCGGGATGTGGCTGCCAATCGGTCTCACCGCGTGGCGGATCGCCGCGCAGCGCGAGGATGTTCTCGATCCCGGCGCGGTCCATGTCCGCCAGCACCGCGCGCAACTCGTCCCGCGTGGAGCCGACGCAGCTGAGATGCGCCATCGCCTCGATCCCAAGCTCCTGCTTGATCCACTTCGTGAGATCCAGGGTGCGCTCGCGGGAGCTGCCGCCGGCCCCGTAGGTGACCGACACGAACGCGGGCGCGAGCTGGCGCAGTGACTCGAGCGCCAGCCCGAGGACCCGCTCTCCCGCATCGCTGCGCGGCGGGTAGAACTCAAACGAGAAGACCGGCTCGTCCGCTCCCGTGATGATCCGGTCGATCCGCACGAGCGATACCGTACCAACCTTGACACATGCGTGTCAAGGTTGGATTCGGTCGATCACGCCAGCCGCCACTGCTGCGCCGCGCCGTCGAGCTGCGCCACAGCCCGTCCCGTCTGCTCCAGATGGCGCAGATAGCACAGCGTCTGGGTCAAAAACCACGACGTGTTACCGGCATCGAGTTGCTCGTCGTAGACGTATGGCGCGACGGCCAGCGCGGTACGCGGCGCGTCGGCGACAGCGGCGGCGACCCGCTCGAGTCGCTCGCGGACGAGTCTCCGGTTGGCCGCGATGTGGCCGGGCACGTCGACGAACGGCTTTCCGTGTCCCGACAGCGCCAGCCGGGCGTCGAGAGCGTCGACGACGTCGAGCGAGTGCATGAACTCACCCACCGGATCGGTGCAGTAGCCATAGTCGAAGAACAGCGAGATGCGCCCGAGCACATGATCGCCGGAGATCAGCAGCCGCCGCTCCGGCTGATGCAGGCAGACGTGCGACGGGGTATGCCCCGGGGTCTCGTGGACGGTCCACGTCCCGAGGTCGGTGTCGATCTGCACGCCGGCGGTGAGCGGTGCGGTGGGCTCGATGATCCGGGCGACGCCCGACGGCGACTCCTTGGCGCGAGCGGCGTACGCGGCCAGCGCCCGTTCCCCGACACCGCTCATGCGGCCCACCTCCAGCCGGCGGGCGAGGGCCGCCTCCGGCGCGGCGGCGCTGGCGAATGCCATGGCGTGGTTCGGGTGCATCCACAGCTCGCAGCCGGCGCGGTCGACGATCGGCGCCGCCTGGCCCCAGTGGTCGGAATGAGCGTGGGTGCAGATGACCAGCGCCACCTGCTCGAGCTGGAGGCCGACCTGGTCCAGGGCCCGCTCGAGCTGGGCCATCGAGCCGGGCTCGTACATCCCGGTGTCGACGAGCACGATGCCGGAGCCGGCGGCGATCGCCCACGCGTTGCAGTGCGGGATCCCCGCCCATGGCAGCGGCAGCCGCAGGCGCCACAGGCCGGGCAGGACCCGCTCACCGCGGCCGAGCTCTCGCTGGCGTGTCATCGCGCGCACCATATTGGCGACGCGTACACTGCGGCGCTGCGATGGCCCGCACCCCTCACGACACGCCGTAAATGGCCGGCACCGCGGAGATCGTCAGGCGCTACTTCGCCGCCCTCGTCGCGCACGATCTCGACGCGGCCGTCGCCTGCTGGCGCCCCGGTTCGGTCGACCGGACGGCCGACGGGCAGCCGCTGATCGCCCCCGAGGGCATCCGCAAGTACTTCGGCGAGATGTTCGCCGCGTTCCCGGACTTCACGTTCGAGGTGCGCGACCTGACCACGGCGCGCAACCGGACGGCGGTGCGCTGGCGGGCGCGCGGGACGTTTGCCGGCCCCGGCCGCTTTCAGGGGTTTGAACCCAACCACGCCCGGGTCGAGATCGAAGGCTGCGACGTGCTCACCGTGCAGGATGACCTGATCGTCGACAACGAGGCGTACGTCGACACCGGCGAGCTCGCCCGCCAGCTCGGGTTGCTGCCGGCGGCGGGATCTGCCGCGGACGCGCGGCTGACCCGGGTCGCCAACCTTCGCACTCGGGCGCGCAGTGCGTTGCGAGGGATCAGGATCGAGCCGGTCGCCGACGGGGTGTGGGTCGCGCGCGGCGGCTTCCCGACCAAGACGATGAACGTGTATCTGATCGAGGACGACGGCGGAGTGACGGTGTTCGATGCCGGCATCGAGGCGATGGGGCCTGCTCTGCGGGCGGCCGGCGTACGGCGGGGAGGCATCCGCCGCGTCGTCCTCGGCCACGCCGACCCCGACCATGCCGGGGCGGCACCGGCGCTCGGGGCGCCGGTGTTGTGCCATCCCGCCGAGCGCCCCGCGGCCGAGAGCACCGCCGCGACCCGCGACTACTGGGATATGGGCAAGGTGCGTCCGTACGCCCGGCCGTTCTACGCCCGGATGCTGAGCGCCTGGGACGGTGGCGCCGTCCCGATCGAGGGCACGGTGACCGAGGGCGACGCGATCGCCGGCTTCGAGGTCGTCGAGCTGCCGGGCCATGCTCCCGGTCTGATCGGCCTGTTCCGGGGCTCTGACCGGCTCGCGCTCGTCTCCGACTGCATCTACACGCTCGATATCGAGACCGGGCGCAAGGGCGGTCCGCGCATTCCGCACCCCGCGTTCGACCTCGACGTGGAGCAGGCGCGGGCGTCGATCCGCAAGCTCGCGACGCTGGCGCCCGCCGCGGTGTGGGCGGGGCACGCCGACCCCGTCACCGGTGACGTGTCCGGGCAGCTCGAAGCTGCGGCCGCGGCGCCGCTCTAGTGGGTCGGCGTCACCGCCAGCGGGTCAAGCTCACCGCCCCCGTGGGCGAGTATGCCGACGACGCCGGCAACGTGCTCGTGCTGCGCGGCTCCCTGACCCCGGCCGCTCGCCGCGAGTACATGGAGGTGCTCGCCGGCGGCCTGGATCGCGATGACGCCCGGCAGCGGGGTATCGAGCTCCTGTTCGAGCGCTTGGCGATCTCGTGGACCGTGGCGGGGCTGACGATCGACCGCCAGAAGGAGCTGCTCGGGCGCTACCGGATGGGATCGCCCGCCGAGCGGGAGTCCGTGCTTGCGTCGCTTCGCACCCACGTCGCCGACAACTTCCCCGAGCTCGAGACCCCGTGACCGCCGTGACCGACGCCGCCTTCGATCACCCGGGGTTCGCCGCGCTGCTCTGCGACTGGTGCGTCCGCGTGGCGCCCGGCGACCGGGTTGGCGTCTACTCCTCGACCCTCGCCGAGCCGCTCGCCGTCGCGCTGCACCGCGCGATCCTGCAGCGCGACGGGTGGCCGTACGTCCGCCTCGAGCCGCCGTCGCTGGCCGCCGACTTCTACCGCCATGGGGGAGAGCGACACCGCGCTGCGCCGCCGCCGACCGATCTGGCCGTCGCCGGCGCCACCGACGCGTTCGTCCGGATCGACGCGCCCGCGAACACGAACGAGCTGGCCGACATCGATCCGGCCCGCGTCGCCCAGGTTGCCGTCGCCCGCCGGCCGCTGCAGGAGGCATCGCAGGCGTTGCGCTGGACCGGCACCCTGCTGCCGACGCCCGCGCTCGCCCAGCAGGCGGGAATGGCGTCGGGCGAATACGCGGCCTTCGTCAGCCGAGCGCTGTTCCTGGACCGACCGGATCCGATCGCCGCGTGGCGTGAGCTGAGCGAGCGTCAGGCGGCCCTGGTGGCGCGGCTGGGGGCAGCCGCGGAGATCCGGATCGAGGCTGAGGGCACCGACCTCCGCCTCGCCGTCGCCGGTCGCACCTGGATCAACTCCGACGGGCGGCGCAACATGCCGAGCGGCGAGGTGTTCACCGGCCCGCACGAGCGCTCGGCGACCGGCACCGTCCGCTTCACCATTCCCACCGGGCCACGCGGGGTGACCGTCACCGGGGTGGCGCTGACGTTCCGCGACGGCGAGGTTGTCGCCGCCACCGCCGAGCGCGGCGACGCATACCTGCAGGCGGCACTCGCGACCGACCCGGGCGCCCGCTTCCTGGGCGAGCTCGGGATTGGCACGAACGTCGGCGTCGACCGCCCGACCGGCCACATCCTGCTCGACGAGAAGATGGCGGGCACCGTTCACCTCGCGCTCGGGCGCTCGTATCCCGAGACCGGTGGCACGAACGCGTCGGCACTGCATTGGGATCTCGTCTGCGACTTGCGCGGGGGCGGCCGGCTGACCGCCGACGGCGAGACCCTGCGACTAGTAGCGTGAGCGCCCATGCGCCGCACGAAGATCGTGGCCACCATCGGGCCCGCCTCGCGGGAGCCCGACACGCTGGCGCGGATGGTCGATGCCGGTCTTGACGTCGCGCGGCTGAATTTCTCACACGGCGACCGCACGACGCACGCCGAGAACGCCGACCGCGTGCGCGCCGCCTCGGAGGCGGCCGGCCGCCCGGTCGCGATCCTCCAGGACCTCCCCGGTCCGAAGCTGCGCATCGGGCCGATCCGGGACGAGATCGCGGAGCTCAAGCCGGGTGAGCGACTGGTGCTCGTGTGTGATTGCGCCGAGCCGGGCGACGGGGAGCGCATGTCGGTCTCATGGGCGGGACTCGCCGAGGCCGTCGATCCCGACGACATCATCTACCTCGCCGACGGGGCGATCCGCCTGCGGGTGGCGGAGGTCCGGGTGCCAGAGTGCGAGATCACGACCGTCGTCGAGGTCGGCGGAACCGTCGCCTCCCGCCAGGGTCTGAACATCCCCGGCTCCACGCGGGGCCTGGCGGCCGTGCCGGAGGAGGATCTCGACATGCTGAGCTTCGGCGAGTCGATCGGAGTCGACGTCGTCGCGCTGTCGTTCGTCCGCACCGCCGAGGACATCGAGACCGTCCGTCGCCACACCCGCCTGCCGCTGATCGCCAAGATCGAAAAGCCCCAGGCGGTCGACAGCGCCGAGGAGATCATTCGCGCCGCCGACACCGTCATGGTCGCGCGCGGCGACCTCGGGATCGAGCTCCCGATCGAGGACGTGCCGATCGTCCAGAAGCAGCTGCTGCGGATCGCCGGCCGGTTGGCCCGTCCCTCGATCACCGCCACGCAGATGCTCGACTCGATGGTCACCTCGACTCGCCCGACGCGGGCCGAGGCCACCGACGTCGCCAACGCGATCCTCGATGGCACCGACGCCGTCATGCTCTCGCAGGAGACGGCGGTCGGCGCCTACCCGGTGGAGGCGGTGGCGATGATGGCGTCGATCGCCGAACGCACCGAGAGCGTGCTCCCCTACGACGAGTGGAACGAGCGGCGGGTGCGGCGCGACGCCCGTGACCCGGCGTACACGATCGCCTACAGCGCGTGCGCCGCCGCGCGTGATCTCGGGCTCGCCGCGCTCGTCGTGCCGACGCTGTCGGGCCGCTCGGCCCGGTTGATCTCGGCCCACCGGCCGGCGGTGCCGATCTACTGCCTGTCGCCGGGGCGCGAGACGGTGCGGCGCTGCAACTTGATGTGGGGCGTGCAGGCGGCGTCGATGCGCCGCCACGAGATCACCGAGGAGCTGATCGCCGACGCTGCCTGCCGGGTGGTGGAGCTCGGCTGGGTCAAGCCGGGCCAGCGGGTCGGGATCACCGCCGGCCTCCCGAGCGGCCGTCCCGGGACGACGAGCCTGTTCCAGGTCCAGGAGGTCTGACGCCGGCTGGTCACCCTGGTTACCAGCCGCTATTAGGGACCCCTAATCTGTGTTACGCTGGCCGCGCCGAGAGTCCGACCACAACAGTCGGATTTCCCGAGGGCTCGTTCGTGACCCAGCGCCCCAGCTCAGCTCCCCCGTCTCGCACCGCCGCGCCTCGCTCCGGACGCTCGATCAGCTTCCTGGTGTGGACGGCGGTGATCCTCGCGGCGGCGGTCGGGATCGTCGTCCTCAGCTGGCACGCCCGGGGTGGCACCACCGACCCGACCGCCGTGGCGCCCGGCCATCGCCTCAGCCACACGACGGTCGTGATCGACAGCGCGATTCTCGTGTTTCGCGAAGGGCTGGAGACGATCCTCGTGCTGGCGGCGATCATGGCCAGCTTCCTCGGTGCCAACCGGGTCTACCGCAGGCCGGTCACCGCCGGGGGCGGGTTGGGGATCGGCGCGGGCATCGTGACCTGGTTCGCCGTCATCTGGCTGATCGGACGGTTCCACGGCTCCGAGCTCTCGATCCAGGCCGCGACGGGGATCCCCGCGCTGATCGTGCTGCTCGTCGTCATGAACTGGTTCTTCCACAAGGTCTACTGGACCGGCTGGATCGCGCACCATCACAAGCGCCGCCGCTCGTTGCTCGGAGCCGATGGGGAGACGAGCAAGCGACGCATGCTGCTCGGGCTCGGGCTGCTCGGTTTCACCTCGGTGTACCGCGAGTGCTTCGAGGTCGTGATCTTCCTCCAGAACCTGCGCCAGCTCTACGGCGCCAACGTCGTGATCGAGGGGGTCGTGATCGGCCTGCTGTTCACCGGCGCGGTCGGCGTGCTCACGTTCGCGCTGCATCAGCGCCTGCCCTACAGGCGCCTGCTGATCATCACCGGGGTGATGCTTTTGTTCGTGCTCCTCGTTCAAGTGGGGGAGGAGGTCAACGAGATGCAGCTCGCCGGCTGGCTCGGGACGACGCCGATCGGCGGCCTGAGCATCCCCGGATGGATGGGCACCTGGTTCAGCCTGTTCGACAACTGGGAGACGTTCGTCGGCCAGGGCCTCGCGCTCCTGTTCGTCGTCGGCTCCTACGGGCTCGCGCAGTACCTCCGGGTGTGGCGTCCGCGCCGCCGTAGCGCTCAGTCCGCGCACGTCGCGCGCGAGATCCCGGCGCAGCCGGCGGACGTCGCCGTCGCACGCCAGAACGGGCAGCCCCTGCCGGCCAGCTGAGGGCCCGCAGGAACCTGAGCCGCCCGCAGTCGCGGTCAGGCGACGGCCCTCCCGTAGAACTCGGCCTCCTGGCGGCCCAGCTCGGTCGCCGGCGGATCATCGTAGAACCACTCGCGGGCGATGCGATGGAAGTTCCCGCGCGCATGCAGCTGGGCGATGACCGCGAGGGTCAAGACCTCCATCCGGCGGCCGAAGATGTGGTCGGGCGGGGCCGACTCGTGGCGCAGGTAGCCGAAGTACTCCGACCGCGGGTCGCTCATGTCGATCAGGACCTGGGTCGCGTAGTCGGGGGTCAGCTGGACCTCCCGATCGCTGGTGTACCAGGAGGTCGCGGCGCGGAAGTGGGCCAGCACGCGGTCGGGGTTGAACTTGTCGGGCTCGGGAAAGAAGCCGGTCTCGGTCCCGAGCCGCATGATCGTGTCGCAGTCGCCTTCGATGATCGCGCGCGCGACCCGGATCTCCAGGTCCACCGCGCCGGCCGGCATGTGCTTGAACAGCCCGAAGTCGAAGAACGCCATCCGGCCGTCGTCGAGCAGCATCGAGTTTCCGGGATGGGGATCGCCAGAGAACTGGCCGTGACGGTACAGGCACCCGAAGTAGAAGCGGAACAGGATCTCGCCCATCCGATCCCGGTCCTCCTGGGGATAGGTGCGCAGCGCCTCGAATCCCGTCCCGTGGACGTACTCGGAGATCATCACCCGCTCGTGGGACAGCGAGGTGACGACGTCCGGGATGACGATGAACGGGTGTCCGCGGAAGATCCGCGCCAGCGTCCGCTGATTCTGGGCCTCGAGCTCGTAGTCGAGCTCCTCCTGGACGCGGGACCGAATCTCCTCCCCGATCGCCGCGGGGTCCATGCCCGGCGCGATTCGCTTGACGAGCCGCAGGATGAGCCCGAGGTTCTGCATGTCGGCCCGGACCGCGGCGGCCACGCCCGGATACTGGACCTTGACCGCCACCTCGCGGCCGTCGTAGAGCCGGGCCCGGTAGACCTGCCCGATCGAGGCCGCCGCGATCGGCGTCTCATCGAAATCCGTGAACACGTCCGCCAGGCGCTCGTCGAGCTCCTCCTCGATCACCTTGCGCATGTCGGGGAACGTCACCGGCGGCGCGGCATCCCGGAGGACGGCCAGCTTGCGCTGGAACTCCTCGCGGTATTCATCGGGCACCATCCCGACGTCCAGGAACGAGAGCACCTGCCCGACCTTCATCGCCGCGCCCTTCATCGTGCCCAGCGCGGCCACGATCTGCTCGGCGGCCTCCACCTGCCGGCGCTCGAGCGCCGCCTGCCGGCCCTCCTCGTCGCGCCCGACGTTGGCGGCCCGCGTGCCGGCTTGGCGGATCGCCTGGCCGGCGGCCAACCCGCCGAGCCTGGCAGTCCGCCCCACGCGTGATGTGGGGATCTTGTCCTGAGACACGCTGCTCGTCAGCCCCGCGGCTCGCCCTGGCGGACCTGGGAACCGGGCACGATGTCATCAGCGCCGTCGGGCCAGCGCACCCACGCCTTGTGCCCGCCGTCGTAGTCGTCGCCGAGGAGGATCAGCGTCGCCGGCTCGCCGAGCGCCGTGCACGGCGCCTCGCCCTCGGGGTCGAGCCCGCGCCAGATGCGGACGAATCGGTTGTGCTCCAGCTCGTGGGACACCGTCGTCGGGTCGGTGTGGCCGGGATGGATCCGCGTGGCCGCCGGCAGCGCGAGCAGCTTGTCCATGATCGACGCCTTCAGGTCGGCATAGGTGGTGTGGCCCGGTGCCCGCACGCCGCCGACCGATCCCCTGAACAGGGTGTCGCCGGTGAACACGTCGGTGCCGTCGAACAGCAGCGACAGCATTCCCGCGGTGTGCCCCGGCGTATGGATCGTCGCGATCCGCATCGCGCCGCTCTCGATCGTCTCGCCGGCGTCGATCGTGGCCGTGGCGCCGGGCACGTGGTCGCGCTCCAGCGGGTGGATGAGCACCGGCGTCTCCGGGAAGCGCTCGCGGATCGCGTCGAGCTCGGCGACGTGGTCGTGATGGTGGTGCGTGAGGAGGACGTGGGTCAGCGTCAGCTGACCGCGGTGCAGGTGATCGAACAGCGGCGCCACGGGCCCGCCGGCGTCGACGATCACCGCGCTGCCGCCCAGCTCGTCGGCCACCACATAGGTGTTCGAGAGCCACTGATCACTCATCGAGCGCTCGACGATCATGCGAAAGAGCGTATCCGCTGGTCGGCCGGATGGCTCCGCTGACACCGGCGCGGCTGCGCACAGCCGCGTCCGATCCGACCGGCGGCGAGGGCCCTCACCCGGTACGCTTACCGGCAGCATGAGCCTCATCCACACCTGCTATCGCATCACCGACATCGACCGGTCGGTCGCGTTCTACGAGGCGCTCGGATTCAACGAGGTTCGGCGCGCGCCGATCCGCGACGAGGCCACCAACGTGTTCATGAACCTGCCCGAGGACGGGCACGAACCCCGGCTGGAGCTGACCTTCAATCACGGCCGCACCGAGCCCTACGACCTCGGCAGCGGCTACGGCCACATCGCCATCACGACCGCCGACCTCGACGGAACGCTCGCCCGGCTCTCCGAGCAGGGGATCGAGCCCGAGAAGCCCCCGTACACGATCCGGGATGGCGGCAACCGCCTGTGCTTCGTGCGCGACCCCGACGGCTACCGCATCGAGCTGCTCGAGCGCAGCTGATGGTCGACACCGCCACGATGGCCAAGCTGTTGGAGCGCTTCGCCCAGGGCGTCGCCGCTCACGACCGGGAGAACCCGGATCACACCAGCTGGGGCATCGGCATGGCCTATTTCGACATCGATCGCCTCGGCCTCGAGGAGGGGGAGGAGATCCTCCCCGGCATCGTCCTTCAGTCCGACGGGGGTGGCACCGGCAACTTCCGGGTCCTGTGCGACGGCGAGCACGATGGCGCCGACGAGGGCGAGGAGGCAGAGACCGTCGATGCCGTCGCCTCCGAGGAGCTCGCCGAGCCCGTCTACGCCGACGGGCCCGCCGAGCCGATCCGCCCGCCGCTCTAGTTGACGTCAGTGACGTCGAGGCCGGCGCGTGCGGCGACCCGTCCGGCGAGCCACCGGACCGTCGGGCAGCCCAGCCGGTGGCGGCCGGCGGCGCGCAGGACCGCGCCGGCGATCGCATCCAGCTCCGGCTCGCGGCCGGCGGCGATATCGCGCCGCATCGACGAGCCCAGCTCGGGATGGGCGCGCCGGAGCTCGTCGAGCGTGTCCGCGGCGTCCAGGCGAGCCCCGTCGGCGTTGGCGACCGCCACCGTCTCGCGGATCGCCCCCTCGAGCGCCGAACGCCAGCGCGGATCAGAGCGGACGAAGCCGATTGGCCGGTCAGACGCGCTCGTCGTCAGCGCGAGCGCGCACAGCCGGGCCAGCTTTGACCACATCACCTGATCTTCGCTGTCGCCGATCCGGACATCGAGACCGGCAGCGCGCAGTGCGGCGGCGAGCGCGTCCAGCGCCGGGGCCAGCGACGTGTGGGCGGTGGCGAGGTCGACGCGGCACGCGGGGCTCGTCTGCACGATCACTCCGCTCGGCGCTCGGTCTGACTCGATCCGGATCACGCCGGCGGCGACCTGCTCGGTTCCGAACCGTCGCCGGAGCACCGTGAGGTGGTCGAGACCGTTGAGCAGCGGCACCACCAGCGGGGGATCGGTGCGGATTCGCTCCAGCGCCGGTATCAGTCCCGTCGCCTTGGTGGTGACCACGAGCGCGTCGACCGCGCCGACGAGCTCATCGCCGGCGCGTGGGTGCACGTGAAACTCGCCGAGCACGCGACTGGTCACCGTGAGCCCGGCGGCGCGCACGCGCGCCGCCGTCTGGTGGCGGGCGACGACCGTCACTCCGTTCCCTGACCGTGTCAGCGCCGCCGCGACGAAGCCTCCGACCCCGCCAGGGCCCAGCAGCGCGATCTCCGGCATCGCGGCACAGCCTGCCATATCCGGCTGGCCCACTGCCGCGGCCCGATACCCGCCGAAACATCTGGCCCGTACCGCCCCCGTACAGTTCGTTTGACTTCTACACAAGCGGGAGGTAGCGATGGCAGATGTGGTGGACATCGAGGGCGTCGGCGAGGTCTATGCCCGGAAGCTGTCCGACGCCGGGGTCAAGACCGTGGAGGCGCTGCTGAAGGCGGGAGCCACCCCGGCGGGCCGCAAGGGCGTCGCCGATCAGGCGGGTATCTCGGGTGACCTCATTCTCAAGTGGGTGAACCACGCCGACCTGTTCCGGATCAACGGGGTGGCCGGTGAATATGCCGAGTTGCTCGAGGCCGCCGGAGTCGACACCGTGCCGGAGCTTGCTCAGCGCAGCGGTGGCAACCTGCAGGCGAAGATGGCCGAGGTCAATGACAGCCGGCACCTGGTGCGCCGCGTGCCCTCTGATTCCGAGGTGCAGAAGTGGGTGGCCGAGGCCAAGCGCCTGTCCCGGGTCGTCGAGTACTGACCCGGGTGACCTATTCGATCGTTGCCCGCGATCGCAAGACGGGAGAGCTGGGGGTCGCGGTCCAGTCGCATTGGTTCTCGGTCGGGCCGCTCGTGCCGTGGGCCCGGCCGGGAATCGGCGCCATCGCCACCCAGGCCAACGTCGAGGTGGCGTACGGGCCGCGGGGGCTCGATCTCCTGGCGCGGGGGCGTTCGGCGCGCCAGGCGCTGGACGAGCTCGTCGCCGCCGATCCGCTCAGCGACTCCCGGCAGGTGGCGATCGTCGACGGCCATGGCGCCGTCGCCGCCCACACCGGCAGCGCCTGCATGGCGTGCGCCGGCGACGTCCAGGCCGACGGCGTCTCCTGTCAGGCGAACATCATGGCCTCCGACGCGGTATGGCCGGCGATGCTCGACGCCTACCTGGCCTCACGCGGTGCGCTGACGGCACGGCTGATGGCAGCTCTTCACGCCGCGCAGGACGCCGGCGGCGACCTGCGGGGCCGCCAATCGGCGGCGATCCTCGTCGTTGCCGCCGCCGGTGAGCCCTGGGACACTGCCACGTCCCTGCGCGTCGAGGATCACCCCGATCCGCTCGGCGAGCTCGGGCGGCTGGTGGGGCTCGGCGATGCCTACCGAACCGCGGGGCTCGGCGACGAGCGCGCCGCCGAGGGGCGCCACGACGAGGCGGCGCGGCTGTTCCTGCGCGCCGCGCAGCTTGCTCCCGAGTCCGACGAGCTGCGCTTCTGGGCGGGCCTCGGGGCTGCACAGGTCGGGGACATGGACGCCGCGCTTGACCATGTCCGCGCCGCGCTCGCCGTCAACCCGAGCTGGCGGGAGCTGCTGCGCCGGCTCCCGCCCGAGGTCGCTCCGACCGCCCCCGCGGTGCTCGCGCGCCTTGACGGCGACACCTGACCTTCATCCCCCGGCCCGGAGGTACGGTGTAGCGATGACTCCCGCTTCCGGCATTCTCGCGCGTGGACCGTGGCCGCCGGAGGCGATTGAGGCGACCTGGCACGACGAGCCGTTCGCGCTCGCGCCCGCGATCGTGCAGGCCGCCGACCGGGCGCTCGCCGCTCTGCGCGGTCGCGGCTCGCCGAGTCACGACGGGCTGGCGGCCCGGCTGCGTGGCTACGCGGTCGACGACGGGAAGCTGCGGCTCGACTGCGAGCCGGTTCGCTGGTCGGTGCGGCTGCTGCCCGGCGACGCGCTGCAGAGCCTGTCGGTGCTGTGCGCCGTACGCTCCGCCGACGGACGCTGGCTGGCGGGGCGGCGCGCGGCGTGGCTCGCGACATGGGCCGGCCGATGGGCGCTGGGCGCGGCGGGCTCGGTGGAGGTCGGCGAGAATCCGGCCGACACCCTCACCCGGGAGCTGGCGGAGGAGTGGTCGGTGACGCCCGAGCGGCTGAGCGTCGAGGCGCTCGTGCGACTCCCGAACGGGATCGCGATGCTCGTCGGGATGGCGTGGCTCGCCGAGGGCGCGGCGGTGACGCCGGACGCCGAGCACGACGACTACGCCTGGTGGCCGGCCGACGTCTCGCGTTGGCCGGAGCACGCCGACGATCCGCTGCGGCGGACGGCGGCGCTCCTATCGACCGCGGCGTGATGCGCCTGATCACGTTCGGGCGCTTGGAGGCGGTCTCCTTCACGCACTCGTTCGTCTACCTGGCGCTGCTCGTCTGCGCCTTCGCGCTCCACAAACCGCAGCCGGAGACGTTCATCCTCGGACTCGCCCACGGTGTGCTCTGGATCGGGATGTCGCTCGTCTGCATCGCCGCCGCGCGGCTGCGGATCATCCCCTTCTGGCTCGCGGTTCTCGTCGCCGTGATCGGCGGCCTGGGGCCATTCGCGGGGACGGTCGGGTTCGTGATTGCAGACCGGCGGCGAGCGGCGAGGACGCAGTACAGTGAATGAGGGACTGATGGCGGTCGATACCAGCACTGTGCAAGTCGTCATGCCGGCGATGGGGGACTCCGTCGCCGAGGGCACCGTCCTCGAATGGCACAAGCGGGAGGGCGATCCCGTCGCCGCCGACGAGACGATCGTCGAGATCTCCACCGACAAGGTCGACGCCGAGGTTCCCGCACCGGCGGCGGGTACCCTCGCCAAGATCCACGCCGCCGAGGGCGACACGGTCGGCGTCGGCGCGCTCTTGGCCGAGATCGCCACCGACGGCAACGGATCGGCCCCCGCTCCGGCCGCCGCGCCCGGCAACGGCACGGCCGTCCCCGCGCCCGCCGACCCGGTGTCGGGCGAGTCGCCTCCGGTCACCGAGCAGGAGGCCGCCGCCGGCGCCGAGACCGAGGCCGAGGGCCTCGCCTCCGCGCAACGGGCCTCCGCCGAGACCCAGACCGTCGACATCGTCACCCCGACCGGCGGGGAATCGGTGACCGAGGGGACGATCGTCGAGTGGTCGGTCAAGATCGGCGACACCGTGCGCGACGGCGACACCATCGTCGAGATCTCCACCGACAAGGTCGATATGGAGCTGCCGGCGCCGGCCGCGGGCACCGTCGCCGAGATCCTCGCCGGCGAGGGCGAGACCGTCAGCGTCGGTCAGGTGATCGGGCGCATCAGCGTCGGCGCGGGCGCGCCCGCGAGCGACGGCGGGCACGCGGCGGTCGCGCCGCCGGCCGCCCTGGCGACGCCGGCGACCAACGGCGACGCCCACGCCTCCCCGATCGCCCGCCGTGTCGCCGCCGCCGAGGGCGTCGACCTGACCCGCGTCCATGGCAGCGCCCGCGGCGGCCGGATCACGAAGGCCGACGTGCTCGCCGCCGGCAACGGTGCGACGGCCGCGCCGAGCCCCACGCCCGCCCCGGCGAGCCCCGCCCCTACGACGACCACCGCCCCCGCGGGCGCCCGGCTGATCAAGGGGGCCGGCGCCGCGCTGGCCCGCTACATGGACCAGAGCCGCTCGATCCCGACGGCGACGTCGCTGCGGACCCTCACCGTCACCACCCTCGACGGGCGGCGCAAGCAGCTCAAGGCCGCCGGACGGCGGGTCTCGTTCACGCATCTGATCGCGTATGCCGTCGCCCGCGTCGCCACCGACGAGATGCCGGTCATGGCCCACCACTTCTCCGAGATCGACGGCAAGCCCTACCGCCACGACGACGGCGCGGTCAACCTCGGCCTCGCCGTCGACGTCGAGCGCAAGGACGGCTCGCGGGCCCTGATGGTGCCGGTGATCCGGGACGCCGGGCGCCTGCGCTTTGACGACTTCCTGGCCGCCTACGACGCGCTCGTCGACAAGGCGCGTACGAACACCTTGACCGCGGACGACCTGAGCGGCGGCAACCTGACGCTGACCAACCCGGGCGGGATCGGCACGATCGCCTCCGTCCCGCGTCTGATGGTCGGCCAGGGGACGATCGTGGCCACCGGCTCGATCGCCTATCCGCCCGGACTCGAGCGGATCGGGCCGACGGTCGGCGCCGAGAAGGTCATGACGATGACCTCCACCTACGATCACCGGATCATCCAGGGCGCTGAGTCCGGGCGCTTCCTGGCGCGGATCGAGGCGCTGTTGCAGGGCGAGGACGACTTCTATGCCCAGGTGTTCGCCGACCTCGGTGAGCAGCTGCCCGAGCTCGCCCCGCCGCCGGTCCCGCCCGCCGCGGCGCCGGCCGAGGCCGCGGCGCGCGCCGCGGCCGCGCCGTCAGTCGCGCAACCCGACGCCGACCGCCACGCGCACGAAGAGAAGCTGATGGAGGCCGTTCAGGCCGCCACGTCTCTGCTCAAGGCGCATCGCACCCACGGGCACCTGGCGGCCAGGCTTGATCCGCTCGGCCGCGAGCCCGAGGGCGATCCGTCGCTGGACCCCGGGCCGCTTGGGCTGACCCCGGAGATCATGGCCCAGATCCCCGCGTCGATCCTGCGCATGTACGTGCCCGGGGCGACGCTGGCCGACGCCCTCCCGCATTTGCGCGAGACCTATTGCGGCACGATCGCCTACGAGATCGAGCACATCGCGTCGCACCGTCAGCGCCTGTGGCTGCGTGAATCGATCGAATCGGGTGAGTTCCGCCGACCGCTGACCATCCAGGAGCAGAAGGCGCTGCTCAAGCGGCTCACCGAGGTCGATGCCTTCGAGCGCTTCATGCACAAGGCCTACCTCGGCCAGAAGCAGTTCTCGGTCGAGGGCCTCGACATGACGGTGCCGATGCTCGACGAGCTCACTCAGCTGTCGGCGACGCGCGGCGCCCGCGAGGTGGTCATCGGGATGGCGCATCGCGGCCGGCTCAACGTGCTCGCCCACAACCTCGGCCGCCCCTACGGCACGATCTTCGCCGAGTTCGAGGGCTCCTCGACGCTGGAGCCGATCACGACGCTGCCCCAGGGCGGCACCGGCGACGTGAAGTATCACCATGGCGCCCAGGGGTCCTACCAGGTCCAGGACGGCGAGTCGATCATCGTCCGGCTCGAGTCCAATCCCTCCCACCTGGAGTTCGTCGCGCCGGTCGCGGCGGGTGCCACCCGCGCCGCTCAGACGACCCGCCAGGGCCCGCACGCCCACCAGGACACCAACGCCGCGATCCCGGTGATCCTCCACGGCGACGCCGCGTTCCCCGGCCAGGGGGTCGTCGCCGAGACGCTCAACCTCCAAGCGCTCGACGGCTACACCGTCGGGGGCACGGTCCACATCATCCAGAACAACCAGGTCGGATTCACCACCGATCCCGACGACGCCCGCTCCACCACGTACGCCTCGGATCTGGCCAAGGGCTTCGACGTGCCGATCATCCACGTCAACGCCGACGACGTCGCCGCCTGCATCAGCGCCGTACGGCTCGCGTTCGCGTTCCGCCAGGAGTTCGGTCACGACGTGCTCATCGACCTGATCGGGTACCGCCGCTTCGGCCACAACGAGGCCGATGAGCCCGCCTACACCCAGCCCGAGATGTACCAGGTGATCAAGAAGCACCCGTCGGCCCGGGAGCTGTTCGCCCGCCAGCTCGTGGATCAGGGGGTCGTCTCCGAGCAGGAGTCGACCGAGATGACCGACGAGGTCTGGACGGTGCTCAGCGAGTGCCACGAGCGGCTCAAGGAGCGGATCGCCGCCGCCAAGGACGTCGAGCACGCCACCGGCGAGTACCAGCTCGACCGCACGCCGTCGCCCGAGGTCAGGACCGCGGTTGCGCAGGACAAGCTCACGGTGCTCAACGACGAGCTGCTCATGGTCCCGGATGGCTTCACCGTCCATCCCAAGCTGATCAAGCAGCTCGAGGCCCGGCGCGAGGCGGTGGCGGATCCCAGCCGGCCGGGGGTCGTCTGGGCTCATGCCGAGGAGCTTGCCTTCGCCTCGCTGTTGACCGAGGGAATCCCGATCCGGCTCACCGGGCAGGACACCGAGCGCGGCACGTTCAGCCAGCGCCATCTCGTGCTCCATGACCCCAAGACCGGGCAGGAGCACTGCGCGATGCAGCACCTCCCCGGGGCGCTGGCGCCGATGGAGCTCCACAACAGCCCGCTGTCGGAGATGGCCTGCGTCGGCTTCGAATACGGGTATTCCCAGGAGGGTCCCGAGACGCTCGTCCTGTGGGAGGCGCAGTTCGGCGACTTCGTCAACGGCGCGCAGGTGATCATCGATCAGTTCATCACCTCCGGGCTGGCCAAGTGGGGCCAGACCTCCCGGCTGACCCTCCTGCTCCCCCACGCCTACGAGGGCTCCGGGCCCGAGCATTCCTCGGCGCGTCTGGAGCGCTTCCTCCAGCTTGCCGCCGAGGGCAACATCCGCGTCGCCAACCCGACGACCCCCGCCCAGTACTTTCACCTGCTGCGCCGGCAGGCCCGGATCGCCAAGCAGCGGCCGCTCGTGGTGATGACGCCCAAGAGCCTGCTGCGCCTGCCCCAGGCGGCGAGCCCGCTCCAGGCCCTCGTCGACGGCCGCTTCCAGCCGATCCTGCGCGACCCGAACGCCGATCCCGAGCAGGTAACGCGGCTCGTCCTGTGCACCGGAAAGATCTACTACGACCTGCTCGCCGAGAAGGCACGTCAGGACAACCCGCAGGCCGCGATCGGCCGCGTCGAGCTCCTGTACCCGTTCCCGCAGTCCGAGCTGATGGAGCTCGTCGCGTCGTATCCGAACCTCACCGACGTGGTGTGGGTGCAGGAGGAGCCGCGGAACATGGGAGCGCGCGCCTTCATGTCTCCCCGGCTGCTCCAAGTGTTGCCCGAGACCCTCAACTTCGGATACATCGGGCGTCCTGAGCGCGCCGCGGCGGGGGAGGGCTACCCGATCGCCCACGCCACCGAGCAGCACCGCATCCTCGGCGCCGCGCTCGATACCCGACAGTCGGTGTCCCAGTACCCCCAGAAGCTGCCCGGCGAGCGCTGAGCTCCGGCCTCCGCCCGCGGGCCGTGTCACCGCCGGACTCGCGCGTCGTCGTCGTCGGTATGGCAGTCTGTTCGCATCCGCTTTCGTAGAGACGGCTCTCGTCGCGACAATTCCCGGCGCCACTTCGCGCCCACCATCGGGGTCCACGACATGGCGATCGACCTCGGCACCGCGAATACGCTCGTGTATGTGGGCGGGCGCGGGATCGTCGTCTCCGAACCATCGGTCGTGGCCTCCGACGTCTCCACCGGAGAGGTTCACGCGGTTGGCAACGACGCTGAGCGGATGATCGGCCGCACCCCGGCGACGATCTCGGCGACGCGCCCCCTCCGCCACGGCGTGATCGCCGACTTCGAGGTCACCGAGGAGATGCTGCGCTACTTCATTCGCAAGGGATTCGACCGGCGGATGGCCCACCCGCGTCTGATCGTGTGCGCGCCCTCCGGTGTCACCGAGGTGGAGAAGCGGGCGGTCGAGGAGGCGTCGCTGGCGGCCGGCGCCCGGCGCGTGCACCTGATCGAGGAGCCGATCGCCGCCGCGATCGGGGCCGGCCTGGCGATCGAGGAGCCGATCGGGCGAATGGTCGTCGATGTCGGCGGCGGCACGAGCGAGATGGCGGTGATCTCGCTCGGCGGTATCGTCATCTCGCGCTCGGTGCGGGTCGGCGGCTATGAGATGGACGAAGCGATCGCCCACTACATCCGCTCCGTCTATCAGCTGGCGGTCGGCTCGCGCACGGCGGAGGCGATCAAGATCGAGCTCGGGTCCGCGATCCCCCTCAAGGAGGAGCAGGTGACCGAGGTCCGCGGCCGCCATCTCGTCACCGGATTGCCGACTGCGGTGCCGCTGCGCTCCGAGGAGATCAGGGGGGCGATTGCCGCGCCGCTGCGCGAGATCCTGCGGGCGATTCGCGACACGCTCGAGCAGACCCCGCCCGAGCTCGCCTCCGACATCGCCCGTGACGGCATTCTGCTCGCCGGCGGGGGAACGCTGGTCCGTGGGTTCCCGGAGATGGTGGCCGCCGAGACCGGCATGCCCGTCTACCGCGCCGACTCGCCCCTCACCTGCGTGGCGGTCGGATCAGGGCAGGCCCTCGATCATCTCGACCAGCTACAGGTGGTGGCGCGCCAGCTGGGGCGATCGCCGACGACGCCGGACTGGCGCACCGCCCAGTCCTAGTGGGCCCACGAGCCGCTCGAGCCCGGCGCTGACCGCACACCCGGCGAGGAGGATCAGGAACGGGTCGATCGGCTCGCGAAAGCGTGGCGTCTCGACGTTGACGAACACGATCGAGAGCGCGTACAGGAGCGGGATCGCCCACAGCCAGCGCGGGACGTCTCGCGCCCGGCGCGTGAACAGCCCGGCGACGGCGAGCAGACAGAGGACCCAGAACGACGCGACGCCGACCCGGGCGGTCCCGGGGTGCAGGCCGATCGCCAGGGCAGACGCGTGCCACGCGTAGGACCCCTCGAGCTCGAACATGCGCAGCGCGTTGTGAGCGCCGACGCTCAGCGGGGCGAGGGGATGGACGTCGATGTAGTGCAGCGCGTCGCTCTCGAGCTTGTGGCCGAGCCCGACCTCGGAGTAGCGCGTCGCCGTGCGCGTGAACGCGGCGTACTGAGGCGTGTGCGCGAAGTACTGCCACTTGTAGGGGACCGGCTTGAAGCCGGCCGCGTCCGCGTTGTATGTCCCCACCAGGGTGATCCCGGTCTCGTCAGACACGGGGATGAGGTGGTGCATGACGATCGCGTTGCGGATCGTCCACGGCGAAATCAAGGCGATCGTGAGGACGGCGAGCGTCGCCGGTGCGAGCAGGGCGCGCCGCCCGGACCCCACGCGACGCGCGGCGTGACCCTGGTGGCGTCGTGCCGCCGCCCACGCCGCGAGTCCGAGTGGCAGGATCCACAGGATCGCGTTCTCGTGCGTGAGCGTGGCGAGGCCGAGGAGAACGCCGCTCGCCGCGATCCAGGCGTACGGCCGCCCGGAGCGTCCGGCACGGAGCATCGTCCACGTCGCCGCGAGCTCGCACACGATCAGCAGGTTCTCGGCCACCAGCGTGCCCGAGAGCTCGATCAACACGGGATAGACGGCGGCCGCGACCATGACCACGATCGCGGTCAGTCCGCCGAACGCCTCCAGCGCCACCAGCCCGATCAGCCCCACCGCCGCCGTCCCCAACACCGTCTGGGCGATCCGCTCCGGGCCGATCGCCGGCTTGCCGCCGGCCGCGTGGCCGGTGATCAGGTCGACCGCGGACAGGAAGTACGGGAACCCCGGCGGGAAGTACGCGGTGGGCCCGTGCGAGCCTCCGGCTCCGGTGTGCGGCCCGTTGCCGACGTCATAGTCGCCGGTTCGCGCGATCTCCGAGGCGAGGCGGTTGTACGTGCCCGCGTCATTGACCGCGCGGTAGGAGACCGACTCCACGTACGCCAACCGCAGCGCGAACGCGGCGATCAGCACCGCGGCGACGAGGGTCCCCATGGCAGCCCGCGAGCGGATCACGTGCGGCGCAGCTTACGCCCCGGGCCACCGCATGGAGGGCCGCTCAGTGGATCCCGACGATGCTGGCGCAGTCCCACGCCGACGGTCCCGAGCCCGCCCAGATGCGGGCGGCCACCGCATCCTGCTCGGCCTTGCTGGCGAGGTACGCGGCGGGCCCGGTCCCGCCGTACTCCCGCCACGTGCCGGGGATGATCTGGTAGTACCCCGACGCGCCGGCACTGTTCGGCGGGTCGTTCTGGCCGCCGGACTCGCAGAGCACGATCGGATACGGGATCGACCAGCCCCCCTGGCCCCCGCCGGGGCCGAGCGCGGCGGAGCTGGGCGCGGCGGGTCCGGAGCTGGGCGCGGCGGGTCCGGTGTCGGCGGCGCGTTGCGCCGCGGCGGCGGCGGCCGCCGCCTGCTCGGCCTGGACGTGCGAGATCTGGGTGTGGAGGGCGTTCGCGCGCTGACGCGAGACGGCGAGATCCTGCTGTTGGGCTGACCGAGCGCGAGCGAGTCCGGCCTCCTTGGCGTCGAGCAGCTCGTTCATCCCGGCGAGGGCGCGGGCCCGGATCTCGGTCGCCGCCGTGATCTGGCGGTCGACGCGCTGGAGCACGGCCAGCCGCGCCGCGGC
The DNA here is from genome assembly GCA_963731395.1 of uncultured Solirubrobacteraceae bacterium. Taxonomy (GTDB): domain Bacteria; phylum Actinomycetota; class Thermoleophilia; order Solirubrobacterales; family Solirubrobacteraceae; genus Palsa-465. Next base: position 110,600 of record CAVSVH010000003.1, on the reverse strand, counting down.
GCGCGCCGCCTGCGCCTTCGCCGACCGCGTGATGGAGATGATCGCCTGCTGCTGGTGTTCGGCGTCGCCGAGGTAGCGAAGCTGGTTGAGCAGGTCCGGGAAGCCATCGGCCTCGAGCACAACCGAGACGAGATCGGGCGCAGCGCCCTCATAGCTCGAGACGAGCTGGCGCGCCAGCATCGCCTCGGCACCGGCCAGCCGGCGGCGGAGCGCGGCGAGCCGGGCGCGTTCTGTGGCCAGCGACGCCCGGACGTGCGCCAGGTGGACGCGGTCGCTCGCCAGTTCCTCGTCGACCGCCGCTTCGCGGTCGCGGACGAGGCTGATCTGCGCGTCGAGCACCGCGATCGATCGGTTCAGGGAGGTGATGCTCGTCGCCAGGCTCTGCTCGCGCGACTGCTGGCGACCGAGCTCATCGTTGAGCTGCCCGAGGCTCGGCGTGGCCGCAAACGACTTCGGACCGATGACCGCGAGCACGATCAGCGCCACGGCGGCGGTCGCCGCCAACGCCAATCGGCACCGGGCAGTGGTCAGGAGATCGCTCATCGGAGAGAGATCCTGATTATGCAAGAATTCCTGCAAAACCAGGAAAAACGTGCGGCCGTGGCGAAGATATCAGGTCGCGGAGGGGGCGGCTTCAACGACGACGAAGGAGATGATGCGATGTCGCGCGCGGTGAGGTTCGAGCAGTACGGGGACGTCGACGTGCTGGACGTGGTCGACGTCGATCCGCCCCAGGCCGGAGCGGGTGAGCTGCTGGTCGCAGTCAAAGCCGCCGGGATCAACCCCGGGGAAGCCAAGATCCGCCAGGGCCTGCTCGCGGAGCAGTACCCGGCGACGTTTCCGTCTGGCGAGGGCAGCGACCTCGCCGGGGTCGTGGCCGAGGTCGGAGACGGCGTCGACGGGTTCGCCGTGGGCGATGAGGTGATCGGCTTCACCGACAATCGCGCCAGCCACGCCGAGCTCGTCGTGGTCGCGGCCTCCAACGCGACGCGTCGTCCCCCGGAGGTCCCCTGGGAGGTCGCCGGCTCGCTGTTCGTCGCGGGAGCCACGGCATGGGCTGCGGTGCGCGCGGTCGCCCTCAACGACCGCGACACGGTGGTCGTCGCCGGCGGGGCGGGCGGTGTCGGCTCGATCGCCGTCCAACTCGCCCGGCGGACGGCGGCAACCGTCATCGGACTGGCCGGCGAGGCCAACCACGACTGGCTGCGCGAGCATGGCGTCGTTGCCGTGACCTACGGCGACGGGGTCGCCGACCGGATCCGAGAGGCCGCTCCGGATGGAGTGGACGCGTTCATCGACACGGTCGGCGACGGTTACGTCGAGCTGGCGCTGGAGCTCGGCGTGGCGCCGGATCGGATCGACACGATCGCCGACTTCGAAGCCGTCTCCAAGCACGGCGTCAAGGCCGAGGGCAGCGCCGCGGGGGCCAGCGCCGACGTCCTCGCCGAGCTGGCCGGGCTGATCGCCGACGGGCAGCTCGAGATTCCGATCGCCGCGGTGTATCCGCTGGACGAGGTGCGCGACGCCTACCGCGAGCTCGAGCGTAGCCACACCCGGGGGAAGATCGTTCTCCAGCCGTGACCCGAAGCCCGAGGGCTGCGATCCTGTGCCGGTGCAGGCAGCACGCGAGCAGCGGGACGCCGTGATCCTGGAGCGGGTGCGGGCGACGCCGGAGGGCTTCGTGCGCACCTACGGCGACGTCTCCCCCGGTGCTCCGCGGGTCGCCGGCGCCGTCCTGTCGGAGTGCGACGACGCCGGGGTTCCCTGGCACCGGATCGTGCGCGCCGACGGGTCGCTGGCCAAGGGCCGCCGTCAACGGCGGTTGCTCGAGCGCGAGGGGGTCCCGTTCAACGGAGAGCGCGTCGATATGCGCGCCGCCCGGATTCCGCGATGAGGTGGATCCAGCGCACGATCAGGCTGCGGCCCCAGCCTCGCGGCTTTCACATCGTCACCGGCGAGGTGGTGGCGGCCCTGCCGGAGCTCGCCGAGCTGCGCGTCGGGGTGCTCCACCTGTTGCTGGCGCACACGTCGGCCTCGCTGACGCTCAACGAGAACGCGTCGCCCGCGGTTCGCCGCGACTTCGCGGCCTGGTTTGACCAGGCGGTGCCCGAGCGGGCCCCCTACTGGACCCACACCCTCGAAGGGGATGACGACATGCCCGCCCACATCAAGTCCGGACTGCTCGGACCCACCCTGACGCTGCCGGTGTCCGACGGCGAGCTGGCGCTCGGCACGTGGCAGGGGATCTACCTGTGCGAGCACCGCGAGTACGGCGGGGCGCGCAGGATGATGGCGACCGCCTGGGGCGAGGCGAGCCCGGGGGCCTGACAGCCCGGGCGACCGGCCGGCGTCAGCGCCCCCGCCACACCGGCGGGCGCTTGGCGGCGAACGCGGTGGCGCCCTCGCGGGCGTCCGCCGAGGCCATCACCGGTCCGGCGATCCCCTCCTGACGCGCGAAGAACTCCGCTTCCGGCCAATCGACCGACTCGGTCAGGATGCGTTTGCTGGCGGCGAGCGCCAACGGCCCGTTCTCGGCGATCGCCTCCGCGAGCTCGAGCGCGGTCGCCAGCGCCTCGCCGGCCTCGGCCAGCCGGTTGACGAGGCCGAGCTGGTGAGCCCGTTCGGCGGCGATCGGATCGCCCGTCAGCGCCAGCTCCATCGCGATCGAGCGCGGCAGCGAGCGGGGCAGGCGCAGGAGGGCTCCGCCGGAGGCGACGAGTGAGCGCTTGACCTCGGGGATCCCGAGTCGGGCTCCGCGGGCGGCGACGATCAGGTCGCAGGCGAGCGCCACCTCCAGGCCCCCGGCCACCGCGAACCCCTCGATCGCCGCGATCAGCGGCTTGACCGAGGCTCGCCGGGTGATGCCGGCGAACCCTCGGTCGCCGGCGTGCGGCGTCTCGCCGGCGACGAACGCCTTGAGATCCATGCCCGAGCAGAAGCCCTTGCCGGCGCCGGTGATGACGCCGATCGACAGACCGGGCTCGGCGTCGAGGGCATCGAGCGCGGCGGCGATGCCGGCGGCCACCGCGGCGTTGACCGCGTTGCGCTGGTCGGGCCGGTTGATCGTGACCACGAGCACGTGCTCGCGCCGCTCGGTGAGGACTGCGGGGTCGGTGTCGTTCATGCGACGAACAATTTCAGGTCCGGCTGGCGCTCGCCGCGCAGCACCGCCAGGTCGACCGCGACGCAGTCGATGCCCCGCGCGCCCGCCAGCACCCGCGCCTGGGGCTTGATCACCTGGGCGGCGAGCACGCCGCGGCACTGCTCGAACGCGGGGTCGACGCGGATCCGTCCCAGATAGCGGGTCAGCTGCTCGACCGCCTCGACGCCGGCGACGCGCTTGATCTCGACCGCCACCCAACCGTCGTCGCGGTCGCGGCACATCAGGTCGACGGGGCCGATGTCGGTCGGCCACTCGCGCCGCACCAGGCGAAAGCCGTCCCCGCACCAGTGGGGCGCGTCGGCGAGGAGCTCCTGCAGGTGGGCCTCTACGCCGTCCTTGGCGAGCGACTCCTCGGCGTCGGCCGGGCCCATCTCGTGCGTCGCGTCCGACAGCACCTCGTGCAGCACGATCTCCACCCGGTCCCCGTCGGCGCTGCCCCGTCTGCGGACGACGATCCGGCGGTCTCCCTCCTCGATCACCGTCGGCGGGGTCATCCAGTTCAGCGGCTTGACGCTCTGGCTGCCGCGGTCTGACCACACCATGAAGGTGCCGTCGGCCTTGAACATCAGCAGTCTGACCGCCTCGGGAAGCTCCGTCGAGACGCGGCCGGTATAGCGGGCTGAGCAGCGGGCGACGATCAATCGCATCGGCGCAACATAAGCGCGGGATCGGACGCGGTGCAAGGAGCGGGCGGCACCCGCGTGGTGGATCAAACCGAAAATGATCTCGGGGTCAGCGGGCGGGGCGCGTCGGGCGCCTGCCTATGATTGACAGCGACGATGCGCCGCCAGCTGAGACCACTGTTTGACCGGGTTGTGATCAAGGAGCTCGATCCCGATCGGGTCCGTCGCTCCGGCCTGCTCGTCCCGCCGGGGTCTGACGAGCCACCGCCCCAGCACGGGATCATCCTCGCGGTGGGGCCCGGGCTGGACTGGTGGGATCACGTCGGCGTCCGGATGCCCGTCACCCCCGGCGACCACGTCGTCTTCCCGGCGTCCGCCGGGGCCTGGATCGAGGTTGACGAAGAGCGCCTGCTCGTGTGCCGAGTCGGTGAGCTGCTGGGCGTGCTCGAGCAGCTCGAGCAGTGTCCCGCCTGCGGTGGCCGGCAGCTCGGCCCGCAGGAGGCGTGCCCGGTGTGCGGGCGCGAGGGCTCGGTCCCGTCGCCCTGACGGCCCCGCCGGCGCGACGCGACGACTGACCCGCCTGAACCGGCGCCGCTCAGGCGGCGCTGCGCTCCGACAGCCCCCGCGGAGCGGCGGCGTGAACCCTCGCCAGCAGCTCTGACACCTCGGCGTCCTGGCCGAGCGACAGCGCGTGGCGGCAGGCGTTGGCGCACTCGGCCAGGCGATCGGTGCGCGCCAGGGCGTGCGCATATGCCGACCAGGCGCGCCGGGCGTCGGGCTCGATCCGGGTAGCCGCCTCGGCCGCCGACACCTCGGCGCCGACGTCGCCGGCGAGGTGGTGGGCGAGCGCCAGGTCGAGCAGGCCGTCGACCGACGGCCCGACGAGCCGCGCGCGCTCGAGCGCGCTGATCGCTCCCGACCGGTCGTTGAGCCGCAGACGCAGCCGGCCGAGTCGCTCCCACGCCGATGCGTCGGCGGGGGCCCGGTTGGCCGCCCGCACGGCGGCGTCGGCGGCGAGGTCGACGGCGCCCATGTCCTCGTAGATTCGACTCGCGAAGCGCTCCGGGGTCGGTCGATCGGTGTCGACCCGCGCCCAATCGCGCACGGTGCGGGCGGCTGCCGGGAGGTTTCCGGCCTGCCAGAACGCCGCGGTCAGCAGCCGGAGGACAGCCGGGTTCTCCGGCTCGGCATCTCGCGCGTAGACGAGCCGCTGGGCCGCCAGCTTCGCGTCGCCCTCGGCGAGCGCGTGCTGGGCCGCGGTCATGAACCGCTGCACCCGGTCGGCGGCGGGATCGGGCTTGGAGAAGTCGACGAACTGCAGCGACCCGGCGGGAACCGTGCGGACGCCGACCGAGAACATCACCCGCGCCCACTGCTGCGAGTCGTCCCCGTCGCCGGAGAAGTAGATGCCGGTCACGGTGCCGACACCCCACTCGGGATAGGAGACGCACCGCGCATACCGGTGCACCACTGAGTGATCGGGGACCCGGGAGCCGAACGGATCGTGCTTGGCCCGGTCGGCAGCTGTCTCGCGTTCGCGCTGCTCCTCCTCGTACGCCCGGCGCCCGGCGTCCTCCCGGGCGCGGCGCGTCGCGGCGGCCGATGCCTTGACCGCGTTGCGAGACACCCGCCCGCCGCGCGAGGTCTCGGCGAGCCGCGCGAGCTCGTCGGCCGCCTCGTTGATCGCCTGGAGGTGGCGCTGATGCTCGTGCCGTCGCCCGGGCGGCGCGATGTCCGGATGCCAGCGCTTCGCCATCCGGCGCCGCGCGAGCTGCACGGTGCGCTGATCGAACGGCGGCTCCAGCTCGAGCAGGAGCAGCGCGGATTCAACGTCGAGGATGCGAGCCATGACGCCTAAACGTTAGCGAGCATCCGATCCTCCGCGAGCGGCTCCGACGTGCAACAAATCGGTGCCAATCCGGCCGGCGGGCCGCCGGGCGCGCTTATCGTCGCGCCATGGTCGTCGGCGCCCGCCTCGCACCCCACCGGGAGCGCTGAGCAGCGATGCGACGGCTGTTGCTGGCCGCGCTTGCGCTGGCGATCGTGCTCCCGTTGCTGGCGGTGACGCTGGCCCTCGTCGTGACGGCGATCGTGGCGGGACCGAACTGCGGGAGTGGCACGCCAACCGTCAGCACGCCGCTGGCCAGCACGGAGACCGCCGGCGAGATGGTCCGCTACCTCGAGAGTCAGGGCGTGAGCGCGTTCGGGGCGGCGGGGATCGTCGGGAACCTGGAGCAGGAGTCGGGCCTGAACCCGATGGAGCCGGGCCAGGGGCTCGCTCAGTGGAATCCGGGGTGGTGGGCGCAATTGGTGTCCTATGACCGGTCGGTCGGCCAGAACCCTGACACGGTGGCCGGGCAGCTGATGTACATCGCCTCCGAGCTGCACTCGGCCGACGCCTCGCTGCTGGCGAGGTTGAACGCGGCGACCTCGCCGCAGGAGGCGGCGATCGAATGGCAGAACGACTATGAGCAGTGCCGGGGCGCCGGCCCCCACGGCACGCTGTCGTTTGACCCGGCGGGCCTGTGCATGACCGGCCGGCGCGAGGGCTACGCCGTCGCGGCCCTTCAGGCCGCGGGTGGCGCGACGGCGACGGGCTCGACGCAGCTCGTCTCGTTCACGCCCGGCCAGGCGTGCAACGCGGCCTACGCGCTGACCGGCAGCATTCGCGGCTACACCGATCCGTTCGCCGCCGCGAAGGGCATCTCGTGGACGCGAACCGATCAAGGCGTCGACGCGTGCATGCAGGCCGGCTCGCCCCTCCTCGCGTTCGCGCCCTCCCGGTACGTGCAGCTGGTACCGGACTTCTACGCGGGTGAGCCCGCGATGGTCCTGCAGATCCTCGGTGGTCCGCTCGCGGGCAGGGACTGGTACTGGTCAGAGCAGATAACGCCGACGATCAGCCTGCGGCAGACCGTCAGCGCCGGGCAGACGGTCGCGACGTACGCGGCCGCCGGATCGTGCATCGAGATCGGCTGGTGGGCGATCGATGCGGGCCGTCCACTCGGCGGCGTGGAGGGTTACCGGGAGGGCTACAGCACCCTGTCAGGTGCGGACTTCCGCTACCTGCTGCAGGCGCTCGGGGCGAACCCGGGAACGGGCGCGGACCTCTCGATTCCTCACCCGACGACGATCGGCACCTCCTATTACCCGCCGCCGCCGTAGTGAGGTGACATGCGCCGATATCTGCTGATCATCCTCGTACCCGGGCTGGTCGCTGGCTGCTCCGCCGGCTACCCGGCGGCTCGAGCAACGTCCACCCTCGCGAACGACGCGACCTGCCACGACCGACATTACGCCGACGGCGCAATTGGAGCGGATCCACGGTGCACGCCCGGTGCGCTGAACCGGGCGGCGCTCGCCCACCCGCGCAAGACGATCTGCCGGCGCCGCTACCTGGCGAAGCTGGAGGCGCCCGAGGCGGGTCTGCGGCGCCTCAAGATCGCAATGATGATCACGTACGGAAGCGCCGGCGCTCCGTCGACGTACGTGCTCGGCCACGTGGTGCCGGTCCAGGACGGCGGTAGCCCCGCCGACCCGAAGAACGTGTGGCCGATCCTGCGGTACGGATGGGGCGGCGCACTCACCCAGGCGGTGGTCGCCAACGCGGTGCATGCTCTGATCTGCGCCGGCACGGTGACCGTCAGGCACGCCGCCCAGATCCTCGAGGGCGACTGGCTGAGGCACGGCATCCCGAATCACGATTAGTGACGGGTGCGATCGTGGTCGATCAGTACGAACGCGGCCGCGCAGGCTGGATCGTCACGCCGGCGTCTTGCAAGACTTCTTGCGGAGGCAGGTGTGCGCTGCCCGCTCCCGACGACGCATGTTAGGGTGACCGTCGCCCCGCCAGATGGCCCTTTTAATGGGGTCACCAGATCGCAGTAGACACGACTCGTATTCATTGCGGGAACGCCGAGCTGCGCCACTGACACATGCACTTCTCCGAACGGATTTTGAGAATACTCAGCGTCGTCGTCGTCACCCTCGGGGTGACCGCAGTCCTCGTTGCGACCGACTTGACCGCTCCCGGAGCCGGCGACGTCCAGAGCCAGATCTCCGAGGCCCGCTCGGCGGTGGCCTCGCTGCGGTCGGCCATCGCGGTTGACAGCGCCCACATTCAGGCGACGACCAACGGGCTCGACCAGGCGCGCGGCCAACTGGACACTCTGCAGGCGGAGCTGTCCGCGCGGGAGACGCAGCTGCACATCCTCCGCGCCGGCCTGCTGGCGGCGCGCCGGCATCTGCACGAGCTGGAGGCTCGGCTGCGGCTCGCGGTGAGCGCCTTGGCCGCAAATCTGGTCGCCAGATACGAGAGCCCGCCGTCCGATATCGCGACGGTGGTGCTCGATTCGCGCGGGTTCACCAACCTGCTCGAGGGGATGCGGTTCCTCTCCCGGATCGGCGACCAGGACGCGGACGTGGCGAAGACCGTGCGCGTCGCTCGCGGTCGGGTGGCGGCCCAGGCTGTCGCGCTGGCCGCCCTGGAGCAGCGGACCCGCCGGGTCGTCGACGAAGTGCTGGGGCGCCGCGACCAGGTTGCCGCGTTGAAGGTGGCGCTCGCCCGACGGCAGATCGCCCAAATGAGCGCCCGAGCGACTCAGGCCCAGAACCTCCACGGTCTGGAGCGCCACCTGGATTCGCTGCAGGCGCGCGCGGCCGCCCAGGCACGGCGCGAGGCGGCGAGCTTCACCGCCGGGGCGGCATCGGTGGGGGGCGTCGCGACGGCTCTCCCCTCGCCCCAGTCGCTCGTCGGGGGGGCGGTGGCGCCGGCGCACATCAACCCCGACGGGACGGCGACGGCTCCGGCGGATGCGCCGCCGGCGGTCAAGGCGGTGATCGCGGCGGCCAACCAGATCATCGACAAGCCCTACATCTATGCCGGCGGCCATGCCAGTTGGATCGCCGCGGGCTATGACTGCTCGGGTGCGGTGAGCTATGCGCTCCACGGTGGCGGGCTGCTGTCGGCGCCGCTGGCGGTCCAGTTCGAGCAGTACGGGGATCCCGGCCCAGGGCGGTGGATCACCGTGTATGCCGACTCTCAGCACGTGTTTGCGGCGATCGCCGGCCTGGCGTTTGACACCAGCGACTACGGCGGCCCCAACATCCCGGCGGGGAGCGGGCCGCGGTGGCGCTCTGACCCGACCGGCAACTTTGCCGACGGCGGCGATTTCGTCGCTCGCCATCCCCCCGGGCTGTAGCCGGCATCGTGCGCCGCACGACTCTGCCGCACACCGATCCGGTTCTTCTGGTACCGTCCCCGGCGCCGAATCCCCGGAGTGCCGCCCCGGGGAGCGGGGAACCCAAGTTTTTGGGGCGAGTCTTGCGGTGATCCGCAAGAGGCGCTGATAAAAAGCGCTAGCCCGTCAGCTAACTCCGCAGGCCAAGGGCTCAATCGCAAAGCCGCATCCGCGGAGGTTTGTAGATGCTCGCATTCCCATCAGCGTCTTCTGACTCACCGTGCCCAGGCACGGGAGATGTCCTGAGGAGCTCCTTGTGAGTCGCGGACCGGTGCTCATGCGCAGTCACGGTGTCCGCGTCGGATTCGTGCTCGCGGGCACGCTCTGTTTCTGCTCGAGCGCGATGGCCGGCTCGGGCGGAGCTGGACTGTCTGGCGCGGCGAAGACAAGGGCGGCGAAGACAACTCGGGCGAAGACAGCTCGGCCGAAACCAACTCAGGTGAAGGCGGCTGTCGCGTCGCTGTCGGAATTCACGGGCGTCATGCGCATGGGCCAGCGCGGGGCGCAGGTCTCAAAGCTCCAGACGGTGCTATCGGCGCTGGGCTACCCGGTCCCGGCGACCGGATGGTTTGGGCCAATGACCAAGTCCGCTGTGCGGCGCTTTCAGCTGGCCCATGCGCTCTATCCGGCCAGCGGAACTGTCGGTCGACGGACCGCGTCCGCTCTGTCGGCCGCGGTGAGCACGGGCACCACGCCGGCTCCGAGCACCAGCCCTTCGAGCAGCACCCTCACCAATCCCACCGCCCCGGTTGGAAAGGCGCATATCAACTCCGACGGGACGGCGACGGCTCCGGCGGATGCGCCGGCGGCGGTCAAGGCGGTGATCGCGGCGGGCAATCAGATCATCGACAAGCCCTACATCTATGCCGGCGGCCATGCCAGCTGGAACGCTCCGGGCTATGACTGCTCGGGTGCGGTCAGCTACGCGCTCCACGGCGGCGGGCTGCTGTCGGCGCCGCTGGCGGTCCAGTTCGAGGGCTACGGAAGTCCCGGCCCGGGACGGTGGATCACCGTGTATGCCGACTCTCAGCACGTGTTTGCGGCGATCGCCGGCCTGGCGTTTGACACCGCCGACTATGGTGGGCCGAACATCCCGTCCGGTACCGGGCCGCGGTGGCGCTACAACCCGACCGGCAACCTGGCCGACGGCGGTGACTACGTCGTGCGTCACCCAGCCGGCTACTGATGGTCACTTCGGCATTTTGCACGTAAGCCGTCAACTCTGCCGTTCGTCTCGGTCTTTGAGTATCCTGCCCGCGAACTGAAAATCCCAGCCGAGTCCCCGGGCGTCACATCGTCCGGGGAGCGGGGGACCCGGAGGAGCCCATCAGGGCTTCAGGGGCGAGTCGCCGGACTGTCCGGCGTAGCGCAGCTCTTTCAGCGCGAGCCCGTCAGCTAACCCCGTAGGCGCCGGAAAGAGGAAGGGTCTCTTTGTCGAGCTCGAGGTTTCACCTCGGTGTGTACCTTGCTGCCATCGCCCCGTTCGTGGCGACCGTGGCATTCGTCGCTCCCGCATCAGCCGGCACGAGCGGCGGCGCGTCGTACGGAGGGAGCGCTGCGACGACCTCCAGACCCGACCAGGCGGCCTCCGGCTCTGGGCCGGTCGGCTCACGCGTGCTGCGCCGCGGTATGCGCGGAGACGATGTGAGCCTGCTCCAGCAGGACCTGACGCTCGCGGGCTTCCCCACCTCAACCGATGGGTACTTCGGCAGGCAGACCAAAGCGAGCGTCGTCTCGTTCCAGCGTGCCCATGCCCTGATTGCCAACGGGACGGTGACCAGTGCCGTTGTCAACGCACTGGCAGTCGCCGTCAGCGCTCTTGAAACCGGTGGCGCGGTGCAGAAGGCACATATCAACCCCGACGGGACGGCGACGGCTCCGGCGGATGCCCCGCCGGCGGTCAGGGCGGTGATCGCGGCGGCCAATCAGATCATCGCCAAGCCCTACATCTATGCCGGCGGCCACGCCAGCTGGATCGCTCCGGGCTATGACTGCTCGGGCGCGGTCAGCTATGCGCTTCACGGTGGCGGGCTGCTGTCAGCGCCGCTCGCCGTCGAGTTCGAGGGGTATGGAAGTCCCGGCCCGGGACGGTGGATCACCGTGTATGCCGACTCACAGCACGTGTTTGCGGCGATCGCCGGCCTGGCGTTTGACACCGCCGACTACGGTGGCCCCAACATCCCCGCGGGTACCGGGCCGCGGTGGCGCTCTGACCCGACCGGCAACCTGGCCGACGGCGGTGACTACGTCGTGCGTCACCCAGCCGGCCTCTGAGACAAGCGCGTCCCCGCTGAGCGGTTACCACGCCGCGCCGTTTGCGCCCATCCGGGAGCGAGAGCGAAGGCGCGACGTCACGAATGCTTGAATCTGCGCAGCCTCCGGGATCCGCATCACGAGCACGGCCCTCGCATACAGGGCACAGGCGACGGCGACGGCGACGCTCAGTGAGATGATCTGGCCGATCAACGACTGGCCGACGACTCGGTCCACCAGGGTCCACAGGCCCCAGGCGACGCCGGCCATGATCGCGGACGCGATCAGGATCCGGAATGTGATCATCAGCGTCTGACCACCCTCGAGCCGACCGCCGAAACCGATTCGCAGCCGGCGATATTGCAGCGCCGTCATTGCGGCGTTGGCGCTTGCCGTCCCGATCACCAGCCCGGCGATGCCAAACGGCTTATACAGCGCCAGGCTGACAACCACGTCGACCGTCATGTTGATCGCGGCGATCCGTGTCGCCACCCAGGGACGCTTGAGCGCGAACAGGGCGCGGCTCATGAGGATGTTGACCCCCGCGAACGGCAGGCTGAACGCGTACCAGAACAGCGCCGTCGACACGAGGTGAGTCGAATACGCATTGAAGGCGCCACGCTGGAAGACGAGCCGTGTGATCGGGGTCGCGAGCACCAGCAGGATCGCTGCCGACGGGATCATCAGCAGATTGATCTGACGCATGCCGTTTCCGATCACGCGGCGCAGCCCAGCGGGGTCTCGACGCACGACGAGGCGGCTCAGGGCCGGGAACAACACGGTCGCCACCGCGACACTGAAGACGCCCTGCGGCAGCATGTAGATGCGAAACGCGTTGTCGATGGCGCGTGGCGCCTGACTCGAGACCAGCGCCCCAAAGACCGCGTTGAGGAAGCCATCGAGGTTGATGATCCCGATACTGATCGTGACCGGCAGAAACAGGATCAGCACCTGGCGGATCCGCGGATCGCGCCAGTCGACCCTGAGACTGAGGCGGAAGTCCACCTTGCGCAGCGCCGCGGCGACCATCAACAGCTGCACCACGGTGGCGACGAGCCAGGCGACGGCATAGGCATACAGGGCGTCGTGGCCGTGAAAGTGGGTATGGAGAACGAGGAGCAGAACCAGGATGACGAGATTCCAGACGGCGGGCGCCAGCGCGGCAACCGAGAATTCGTCGTAGGACTGGAGGATTCCAACCAGCAGGCCGGTCAGGCTCAGCAGCAGCACCACCGGAAACAGCACGCGCGAGAGACCGACGGTGAGCGCGGCGACCGCCGGGTGAAGGTCACCGGTGATCAGCGGCACGATCGCGCCGGCGGTGAACATCCAGAGGACGGTCACCGCGCCCAGGGCGACGGTGATGATCCAAAACACCGCTGACGCCAGTTTGAACGCTTCTCGCTTGCGCCCTTCGTGCAGCAGCTCGGTGAAGATGGGCACGAAGGCTGCCGACAGGGCCGCTTGGGAGAAGAGGTTCGCCGTCAGATTCGGCACCTGCGCGGCGATCGTGAACGCCGAGGCAGCCGCGGTGGTCCCGAAGAAGCTGGCGGCAACGATCTCCCTTCCGAGCCCACCGAGCCGCGACAGCCCGGTGGCGCCCGCGAAGACGACCGTGTTGCGCGCGATCCGGCGGCGCGGGGGGGATGACGACGTTCCGGGCGGCGTCGTAGTGGAGATGTCAGTCTGCCCTGTGGACGCCGAGCTGCCAGCGGACGCGATCAGCCGGGATCAGCGTAGCCACTGTCCGAACGCCGTTGCCCGCCATCTCGGCCGCGACGAGTCTTTTTCTCCGCCTGCGCGAGCACCGATCGCAGAACGCTCTCGTGCGCGCTGCGCTCGACATCGTCATCCAGAGGCTCGAGCCGGAAGTCGGGGTCGTCGCGGCGCAGTGCTGATTCGATCAGATGGTCCGCCAGAGCGGGGTTCTTGGGCAGCACCGAACCATGGAGGTAGGTGCCGATCGCATTCTTGTAGATACAGCCTTCCCAGCCGTCCTGCGAGTTGTTGCCCTCGCCCGCGAGGACGCGCCCGAGTGGCTCGGCGCTCGGGCGCAGGTACGTGCGGCCACCGTGATTCTCAAAGCCGATCAGGGTGCCGTACTCCCATTCGATGGCCAGATTGCCCACCGAGCGCACGTCGCGGGCGTCGCTGATGCTCCGGAGTCGGCTGCCGATCTCGGCTGCCCGGTGGATGGTGTAGGACGGGAACATCCCGAGCCCCGGGAGCTCGGTGCCGTCGTAGGCGCGATAGAACTCCCCCCACAGTTGGTAGCCGCCACAGACCATGAGGGCCGCGGCGCCGTCGTCGATAGCCGCCGTCACCGCCTCGCCCTTGACCTGGACCATGTCCTCGGCGATCAACCGCTGGTGGGAGTCGGCCCCGCCTCCCATGAGAAACAGGTTGATGGCATCGGAGTCGACGGGATCGCCGCGTTCCAGGTGCTGCACGTCCACTTCGATGCCGCGCCATTCACAGCGCTTGGTGAGGCACATGAGGTTACCGCGGTCACCGTAGTGACACATGACGCTGGGATACAGGTACCCGATCGTCAGCTTGGGCATGATCAGCTCCTCCAGAATTCCGGGAGATGGCCTGACTTCGCCAGCGTCTCGCGGAGCTCCCACATCGCTGTGTACGTGGGCAGCACGCAGAGCATCTCGCCGTCGGAAAGCCGGCCGAGCCCGAGCTTGAACGCCTCGTTGATGTCGGGTTCGATGATCACCTGCGGGGCCGGCTCAGCGCGTGCGAGCTCGGCGTACTTGAGGCGCAAGGCGAGATCGGGTGCACGCCGTCCGGAGCAGATGACAAATCGCATGTCGCGGCAACGCTCCAGATCAACATCCCACATCCAGGACACATCCCGTCCGTCCGGGCCATCGTCGTTGAGGGCCAGGAGCACTCCCGTCGATCTCTCATCGGCCAGGAGCAGACGCAGCACCTCGTTGTAGCCGCTGGGATTCTTGACCAGCGCCAGGCGCGCCTCCTTGCCCTCGACAGTGATGCGCTCGAGCCGGCCGAACGCGGCGGGCGCCGAAGCGACCGCCTCTGCCACCGAGGACATACCCACGCCCAGGGCGCTGCACGCGGCCGTCGCCGCCAGCGCGTTGTACGCGTTGTAGAGACCCCCCATCGAGGGCCTCAACTCGAGCGCTCCCCCGGGAGTCACCGTCTCCAAGCGGCTGCCGTCGAGTCCGTCCAGGTCGACCCTCCACGCCGACACCCGCGGGTTCGGCCGCGTCCAGCCACACGCCGGGCAGCTGTAGTGCCCGAGATGGGCATAGAACACCGATTGGTACTGGAGATCGGCGCCGCAGCGCAGGCAGCGCCGCGAATCGGAGACGTGCTCGAGCTCGGGCAACGCATGGCGTGAGTCCTCGACGCCGTAGTAGAGAACGGGGTTGGGCAGATCGTCTCCGAGGTACGCGATCTGCGGATCGTCGGCATTGAGAACGAGGGTCGTCGTCTGCGGAAGCGCCGCCAACGCCTCACGCCAGAGATGGACCGTCCAGTCCAGCTCGAAGTATCGGTCGAGCTGATCCCGGAGCAGGTTCGTGAACAGGATCAAACGCGGCTGCACAGCTTTGACCGCCGGCAGGAGGTGGCCCTCGTCAACCTCGAAGATGCCGATCGTCCTCTCGTCGACGCGCAGCGTGCCCAGGACATCGGATTGCGCGATCAGGGCGGTCGCGACGCCGGATGTCATGTTCGACCCCTCGCGGTTGGTGAGTGGCGTCAGACCTGATCGGCGCATCGCGTCGGCGAGGATCCGTGTCGTCGTGGTCTTGCCGTTGGTCCCCGTGACGAAGACGCAGCCATTCGGCACGGCGGCCGCCAGGTCCCGGAGCGCGGCGGGATCGATGCGCTGCGTGACCAAGCCGGGATAGTTGGTGCCGCCCCCTCTCCCGAGTCGCCGCGACAGCCACCGTGTCGCCTTGCCGGCGTCCACCGCGACGGCGCGGCGGGGCCGGGGCTTGAGGTGCTGGGTCGAGCTCATGGCGACGGCTTACGCGCGAACAGCGACAGCCAGTACGGTCGCGCGATGAGGTCGATGACGTGACATTGATCGGCAAACGGAAGCGCCCGCACGCGCTCGATGAACGCCTCGCTCGTTGAGTGTCGCGCGATATCCAGCGAGATGTCCTGATCGTAATAGTCGGTCATCTTCAGCACCTCCATTCCCTGTGCCTGAAGCCAGCCGACAACGTCGCGCAGCGGTATGTGCTTCTCCCAGACGTGCAGAAACTCGTCCACCACCCACACATCGTCGGAGAGATCCACCGGCGGGGCCGTGTAATAGTTTCGGAAGTTACGATCACCACTCGCGAAGTCCCGCAGAGCGGCGATCCGCCGTGACAGGTCTCCGGAACCGTCCTCCGGAGCGATCGTCCGAACCACCTCCTGCTGGATCTGTCGCTCCCAGTTTCCGTAGAACCCGTAGATTCCCGTCCGGAGGATCCCGCCCGGCTTGAGCGCCCGGCAGAGAATGCGCACCCCCTCCTCGGGATCGGGAAGGTGGTGAATCGTCCCCCATGACAGAACATAGTCGAACTCGGATTCGAGCTCGAGCTCCATGATGTTCTGCTGCTGAGCCTGTGCGTTCGTGACATCTTCGGAGCGAAGCGTCTCGTTGGCGCTGGCGACGGAGGCCTCGGTGATGTCGAAGCCGGTGAACTGCGCCTCGGGAAATTCCTGCGCGTAGTCGAGCAGAATCAGGCCGGTTCCACACGCAATATCGCCGAAGCGCTTGCCCGTCGGATCCACCCCGCGCTGCGAGAGAAACTCGCGCACGTGCGTGGCGTGCTGCCGGTACGAGTGCTTGCGCTGCGGACTCGGAAATGGGTAATGGTTGTACATCTGCGCAACTCGCTGCGCAATGTCCCGGTCCGTACTTGACATCCCACCTTCGCTTTCAGTCATGAGGTCCACGGTCTCTGCGTAAGCCCTGGAGAAGCAGTGTCCGGCCGTCGGTTCGGCGCACTGAGGTGAACCGCTAGGGCAGCTGCGTCTCGATCCACTTCTCGAGTGCCGGGCCGCTCTCGAGGCTGACGATCAGCGCGTAACGGGTGCCGGGGCCCCGGTGGTAGCCGCCGTGGTAGAGAAACTCGGAATCAACCACCACCTGCTGGTACTTGGGCAGTGCGATCGGGTGCTCCGTCGCCTTGTTGAACTGGTCACGCCGAACGACGAGCGCGCTCGACTCATCGTCGGTGAGCTCCAGCCAGAGGCGGACGACCCAGCCGTTGCGCTCCGGATTGTTGACGGCATTGTTGTTGTCAAGATGCAGTCCCCAGCGGCACTCACGGATCGTGTTGGGTTGCATCCTGAGCAGCTGCACGCGGCCGAAGCGCGCGCCGATGGACTCCACCCACGAAACGATCGTCGGGCACTTCTGGGCGTTCTCCGTCCACACGCCATCGAGGTCGGGCTTGCCGTACGCCTCGAATCCGCGGAGCTCGAGCTCGCCGGTGCACGAGGTGATCGGCGCCAGCGTCGTCGTCTCGTCGCTCGCATACGTCGTGAAGGTGAGCCCCTCGTACTCCTCCGGGGAAATCTCGGGACCGTCGTACTTCTTCAGGAGAAGGTAGCCGCCGTTGGCCACCACCTTGGGGATGCGGTAGTGCGGCGTCTGACGCTGGGTCAGCGATGGCCGCCGGATCCCGGTCGCGTGCAGGACGCGTTTGGTGCGCTCGTTCTTCAGTGCTGAGGTGAGAGTGGAAGTGGGCACGATGCTCCGATTGATGATGTTTTCAGTCCGACCCGGGGCATTCTTGCATCAGCTACGGCGTCCCGCGCTCGCGAGATTGGTGGGCGCCGGCTTGCGATCGATCACCGAACGCGCCTGCGAGACAGCCCACACCGGGAATGCCGCGAGCGATGTTATCGAGCCACGCGGGAGGGGGCGTCACGGGCGGGGCCGGGTGCGGCGCAGCCCCCGGGACGACTCACTGCGCGTCGGGACTTCCGCCGCAGACCCCGCCCCCGTAGAACGCGCACCACGGCGCTCGCGGCGCGCCGACGGCGTCGGTGATCGCCGAATCCCATCCGTAGGCCGCCTGCCACTCATACCAGAACAGATGCGTGATCGGCACCGCCACGCCCGCCTGGGGCAGGGCGAAGAACGCCGCCGCCGTCATCACCTGGCGCGCCGGTTGACCGTTGACGCACGACCCCAGCGTCTCGGGGAGGCCCGGGGCGTGGCTGCAGCCGGTGGACGGCGCCAGGTCGGTGAGCTCGGTCCCGGCCTCGGTGACCCAGAGGTCACGCGCGGCGCCGCCGGAGTCGGCGTGCAGTGCCGTGTCGAACGCCTCCAGCGGCGCGAGCGCTGGTGCGGCATAGGAGGCGGTGACGTCGTTGTAGTCGTGGACCGACCAGGTCGTCGGATACAGGGCGCCGGGCGCCTGGCGCGCCAGTAGCGCGGCGTAGTCGCGCAGGTAGGGAATCCCGGGATGGCCGAACACGCCGGCGATCACGGTGTCGGCGCCATGGCCCGCGAACCGGTGGATCTCCTGCTCGGCGATCAGGTAGACGCACGCCGCCTTCGCCGCGCCGTCAACCGCGCCGGCGAGGCTCGGGCGGCACGAGCCCGTGGTGTCCCGTGTATCGCCGGTGTAGGTATCGAGCAGATCCGGCTCGTTGATCGCCTCCCAGATGTGGGGCTGATCGGCCAGGGGCAGCCGGCTGACGGCGTCGAGGATCCCCTGCAGGCCGCAGCGGTACTCCCAGTAGCCGGCGACGGTCGTCGGATCGGGGGCCGGCTGATCCCACCCGGGCCGCGCGTGGGGGACCCCGTAGCCGGCGATCGAGATGACCGGGGTCAAGTCCTCCGCCCCGGCCTCGACGAGGCTGACGCGCAGGTCGTTCCAGCTCTCCCCCGGCGGATGAACACGGCCGGCCTCGTCATTCCACGAGTGGCTCAGCACGCGCGAGAACTGACATCCCGGCGACGTGGTGGAGCCGTTGAACTCCGCCACCGCGTCGTAGGCGACGAAGAGCCGCACCTCGGTGATCCGGTGCGCGCTCGCGGGGCTGGTGAGGACCCGGAACAGACCGTTGTCGTAGTAGCCGGCGACCGCGCCGTCGGGGCACGAGGCGGTGGCGTCGTCACAGCACGGCTGGCTCGGGTCGGCGCAGCGGGCGAACTGCCCGGGGGCGTCACCCAGCCCGTACGTGACCTGGGCCGCGCTCGCCGCCGCCGGGAGCGCGACTCCGATCACCAGCACCAGCAGAGCGGTTCGCAGCGCGCGATGCATGTGGTCTCCCAGAAACCCCCGAGGACCCTGGTCGTTGCGGTCTGAGACGGTCAGTGGGCGGCCACGTTGCACGCCACCGCCGCCCCGAAGCAGAGTACCGCGCCCACGCGCAGCGCCCATCCGGCTCGGTCGCTCGGCCGGCCGGTGACCATCCCGACGATCGCCAGCGACATGCAGGCGACGGCGGCGAGGGCGAGGAGCGCCGACAGGACGCGGACCATCTCGTGCGGTGTCCCCTACGGCGTCCGCATTCCGAGCAGCCGCAGATACCGGGACACGGCCTGCGCCCGGTTGGCGACGCGTAGCTTGCGCAGGATGCTGTTGACGTGGAACTTCACCGTGCCGGGGGAGATCACGAGCGCCTCGGCAATCGCCTTGTTGGAGTTTCCGTCGGCGAGCAGGCGCAGCACGTCGAGCTCGCGGCGCGTCAGCAGCCCCTCGAACACGACCCGGTCATCGCGCTCGGCGCCGGCGAGAAGCGCCTCGGGCGCCGAGGATGGCGCCGCCGCGAGCCGCTGCATCGTCGCCAGGCGGATCGGGGCATCGATCACCTCTCCGGAGCGGGCCCCCAGCCACTCGAGGAACTCGCGCATCTGCTCGCGCTCGTGGCGGAGCGTGCGCCGCAGGCTGGCGCTCTCGTAGGCCTGGGCGAGCAGGCTCGTGAACTCCCACAGCACATCGCGATCGAGCACGTCGAGCTTGCATGCGTGCCCTCGGTCGGCGTGCACGATCCCGACGACGTGAGGCCCGACGACCAGCGGGGCCGCCACGTACGAGGTCGCCTGCAGCAGCTCCACGAGCCGGCGGTCGACGCGTGGATGGACCTCGGCGTCGTCGATGATCGTCGCCCGCCGGCGGCGCATCAGCTCGGTCTCGATCAGCGGATGCTCGAGCCTGATCGGGGACTCGCGCAGCGTCCTCACGGCTGCGTCGGCGCCGGCGGCGTCACCCTCGAAGTGCGCGGCCACGGCGATCATCCGTCCCTCGCCGGTGAGGCTGAGCAGGACCCGTTGCAGCTTCGACGCACCACTGAGCGCCGCCGGCGCCCGGGTCAGCATGACTGCGGGCGCGGTGATTCGTCCGGAGCTCGTCGATCGCGCGGTGCACGCTGCGCAGCGCCTCAAAGCGGGTGTCGTAGCGATTGCGCACCCGCGCGAGCGCGGCCGCCTGATCGCGGACCGCGGCGCTGACGTGTCCGCCGCATGTCTGCGTCAGGTGCTCGATCAGGCGCCGCAGGGCCACCGGATCGCGGGCGACCGCCGGGTCGGGGTCGGCGGCGAGCAGGCCCTGGGCCTGCAGTACGGCCGACACGAGGCGATCGTGAGGCTCCACCCCGGGCGCAGCGCGGGCGCCGCCGCGGGGGGCGGCGGTCGTCATCCGCCGGCCCGCACGAACCGGGCCACGGCGTCGGCGCGGCTGGTCGCACCCAGCTTGCGCAGGATGTTCTTGACGTGGTACTTCACGGTCCCCTCACGGACGACGAGCGTGCGGGCGATCTCCAGATTGGTGTTGCCGCGGGCGAGCAGGCGCATGACCTCGAGCTCGCGCGGGGTGAGCGCGTGAAGCGGCTGAGGGCCGGCGCCGCCGGCCGGCCGCGGGCCGACCCGTCCCGTCGCGTCCTCGAGTCGGCTGAGCCGGACGCTCATCCACTGCACCGCCGAGCTCAGCTGCGCCCGATGCAGCTCCAGCGTGTGGCGCAGCACCGCCCGCTCGAGGACCCCTGACAGCCCTTCGGCGTAGCGGGAGGCGACGTCGGCGTCGACGGCGTCGACCGCGCGTCCGCCGGCGCCGGCGTCGGCATGGAGGAACCCGATCGTCTCGCCGCTCACCGTCAACGGCGCCACCGCGTATGCGCTCCAGCGCAGACCGTGCGCCCATGGTCCCGGCGTTCGTGCGCCGGCCGCGGCGACATCGACGATCTCGGTCTCGTGACGGCGAGCGACCTCGTATTCGACGAGGGGGTACTCCAGCTTGACCGGAGTCCGGGCCAGTTGCGCGACGGTGGCCGCGCCGGCCTCCGGATCGCCGCTCGCCCACATCGCCAGCGCCACGATTCGGCCGTCGACGACCTCGCTGATCACGACCCGGTGAAACTCGGAGGCGGTGCCGAGCTCGGCCGCCGCTCGGGTCAGGATCCCCTCGGTGGGCGCCACCTCGCCCAGGCGCCGGATCGCATCCGCCGCCCGCTCCAGCGCGTCAGTCCGCCGCACGTACTCGAGCTCTGAGAGCTCACGCTCGAGCACCAGCAGATCGAGCAGAACTCGCTCGGTCTCGGCACCGCGGCGCTCCTCAGGGGCGATCGATGCCATCGCCCTCGGCCGCTGCACAATATGGCGTCAGACCGCATCGCCGGAGCGGCAGACGAGCGCGTATCGCGCCACCGCCTCGTTGCCCACCGCGCAGATCGCAAACGGCCGCCCGGCCCGCTCGATCGTCTGCCAGATGCGCGCGGCGCACGCCCGCCGGGTCAGCGCCACCGCCTTGCGGTCGGACTCCAGCAGCCAGAGCGTGTCGGCTCCGGCGACGGAGCGCACGGCCACCGGGGCGGCGCTCCGCGGGTCGCCGGACTCGCCGTAGACGCCGAGCGTCGCCAGGATATGCGGTGCCCGATGGCCGAGCACGGCGAATGCGGCCCAATCGGCGCTGCGGTCGGCGACCGAGATCGCCGTGCCTGCAGACAAGCGGTCGATGAGCCGGGCGTGCAGCCAGCCGCCGACCGTCGGCGGCGAGAGGACGATCAGCCGCCGTGAGCTCGGGGCGCACCACCACGATCTCTCGCTGAGCACGGCTCCGCCCGGAGCCGGAGCGACGTCGGCGAGCTCCGCCGCCAGCCGGCGCAGGTCGGCGCATGGTCCGTCCAGGACGAGCTTTGAGAGATCGGAGCAGTCGGCGATGCCGACGGCGGTCACGCACGCCGCCAGCTCCCCGGCGGCCGAGCCGTAATGAGATGCCGCGTGAACGGACAAACCATCGGCACCGTACCGAGTCCACGGTCACTCGCCCCTTCTCTTTTGGCATGACTTACCCTGCAGATTGAGATGTTCCTTGCGGATACCGCGGGTTTGGTCCGTCATCCTATCCGAAAGTCTAGGTCGTTTAGGAAGGGAGATGTGAAGATGACGACCCAATCGCGTCCGGCGGACGGCGCCGGGACGGTGGACCGCTACGCCCGCCTGACCCGGATGATCGCCACCGATCAGTGCGTCATCCTCGACGGCGCGAACGGAACCGAGCTGATCAAGATTCACGCCGGGCCGGCCGAGGTCGAGGAGCAGGTCTGGGGATTGACCGCGTTGCTCGACGCACCCGCGGATGTCGCCCGCGTTCATGCGAGCTACATCGACGTCGGTTGCGACGTGGTGTGCACGAACACGTGGGGGCTGCCGACCGCGCTGCGCGACGGCACCGGTGCCCTGTCGGAGTCATCCGAGCCCGTCCACTGGATGGACATCGCCCGACGCGCCGTGACGCTGGCGCGGCAGGCGGCGATCGACGCCGGCCGCGGCGACGAGGTGGCGATCGCGTTCAGCCTCAACGGTGACGTCGACAGCCCGGACGGGCGGGAGACGATCGCGCTGCTGTCGCGGGCGTTCGAGGAGGCGCCTCCGGACCTGATCCTGCTCGAGACGATGTCGCTGGTCCGAAGCTCCACCTACGCCACCGTCGAGGCGCTGCTCGGGACCGGGATTCCCGTCTGGCTGAGCTTCCGCCGCTGCCGCCACGGGGTCTGCGGCGTGTATGGCGAGCATTGGGGCGGTCCCGAGGGCGACGCCTTCGGGCGGGCGGCACGCCGCTTCGAGGAGATGGGGATCGGCGCGCTGGCGATCAACTGCATCCCCCCCGACCACGTGGGCGGCATGCTCTCCTGGCTGCGGGACTTCACCGACCTGCCGCTCGGCGTGTATCCCAACCTCGGGTACCTCTCGGCCGCCGGCTGGCGCGAGGAGCCGGGGGTGGCCGGCAACGAGTACGCCGAGCTGGCGCTCAGCTGGCGTGGTGAGGGCGCTCAGATCATCGGTGGCTGCTGCGGGGTGCGACCCGAGCATCTCGCCGCGGCGCGCACCGCGCTGGCCGGGAGCAAGCCCGGGCACGAGCGCCGGGAGGCGCCCACCGACGAGAACGGCGGCGGCCGCGGCAAGCGGCGCGAGCCGCCGTCGTGGGCGGATCCGCGGGGACGCGACCTGTTCCCGCTCGACGTGCCGGAGATCGAGGTCGAGGAGGGCGTATTCGTCCCCACCCAGGGCAGCTTTCTCGCCTGGAAGTACCTCTACCGGGAGGGCATCGGGGCCCATCAGCGCTGTCTCGACATCGGCTGCGGCAGCGGCCTGCTCACCGTCCAGCTCGCCCGCAACGGAGCGGCCCACGTCCACGCGATCGACATCGAGTCCGCCGCGGTCAAGAACACGCTGACGAACGCGTTTCGCAACGGAGTCGCCGATCGGGTCAGCGCCGCGGCCCAGGATCTGTATCCCTGGGTTCCCGAGGAGCGTTACGACGTGATCGTCGCCAGCCTCTACCAGACCCCGGTCGATCCCTTCGAGCAGGTCAGCACCCACCGTCCGCTCGACTACTGGGGCCGTAACCTGCTGGACCACCTGATCCGGGTGCTGCCGGAGGCCCTGGCCGAGGATGGCACCGCCTACATGATGCAATTGTCGATAATCGGCCAGCGACGCACCGCCGAGCTGCTGGATCGAATCGGCTACCAGGCGCGCGTCGTCGACTTCTCGTTCTTCGAGTTCTCGGACCTTTTCAACAGCAAGAGCGAGCAGATCGTCCGTGTGGAGGAGTACTCAGACGCATACCACCTCAAGTTTGGATCGGCCGACGTGATGGTCGCGTACCTACTCGAGATCACCCGCAAGAGCAAGGAAAGCCCCCATCGATGAGCTTCGCTGAAGATGAGTTTCTGTTCACCTCGGAGTCGGTGACCGAGGGTCATCCGGACAAGATCGCCGACCAGATCTCCGACGGCGTGCTGGATGCCGTGCTCCGTGATGATCCCGGCGCCCGGGTGGCGTGCGAGACGCTGGTCAACACCGGGCTCGTGGTCGTGTCGGGCGAGATCACGACGTCGACCTATGTCGACATCCAGGACGTCGTCCGGCAGACGATCAAGCGGATCGGCTACACCGACGCGGCGTTCGGCTTCGACTATCAGACGTGCGCGGTGCTCAACGCGATCGACAAGCAGTCGCCCGACATCGCGCAGGGAGTGGACACGGCGTTCGAGACGCGGACCGGCGGCAACGCCGACGACGAGCTCGATCTCGCCGGCGCGGGCGACCAGGGGATGATGTTCGGCTACGCGACGGTCGAGACGCCGGAGCTGATGCCGTTGCCGATCGCGCTCGCTCACCGCCTGGCGCGGCGGCTGGCGCAGGTGCGCAAGGACGAGACGCTGCCCTACCTGCGTCCGGACGGCAAGACGCAGGTCAGCGTGCGCTACGCCGGCGGCCGGCCGGTGGCGGTCGAGAAGCTGCTGATCTCCACCCAGCACGCGGAAGGGGCCGAGGACCGGATCCGCGCGGATCTGTGGGAGCACGTCGTCACCCCGGTCCTGCCCGATGACCTGTACGACGCCGGCGAGCTGCAGCGCAGCTTCCTCGTCAACCCGACCGGGCGGTTCGTGATCGGCGGTCCCATGGGCGACTGTGGGCTCACGGGGCGCAAGATCATCGTTGACACGTACGGCGGGATGGCGCGCCACGGGGGTGGGGCGTTCAGCGGCAAGGACCCGTCCAAGGTCGACCGGTCCGCGGCGTACGCGGCCCGCTACGTGGCCAAGAACGTCGTCGCCGCGGGGTTGGCCGACCGCGCCGAGGTTCAGGTCGCCTACGCGATCGGGGTCGCGCGTCCGGTGTCGGTGATGGTGGAGACGTTCGGCACCGAGAAGATCGGTCGCGCGCAGATCCTCCAGCTGATCGGGGAGACCTTCGACCTGCGGCCCGGAGCGTTCCGGGACTACCTGAAGCTCCATCGCCCGATCTACCAGAAGACCGCCGCGTACGGGCACTTCGGCCGCGATGACCCGGACTTCACCTGGGAGCGCACCGACAGGGCCGACGAGCTGCGGGTAGCGGCCGGCCTGTAGCCGGCCGCCCGGCCTGTGGCCGGCCCCCGCAGCGGGGGGTCGCCTGATCCCGCCTGGACTTTTGGTTTGCGATGTCGCGAGCCCGGAGAGGCTCAGTGACACACGTCTCTATCCGCGAAAGCGAGAGAGCGAGCGAGCGAGAGTGCACGGTGGCAGGACGGCGGTTCGCGCGGTAGTGGCGCTGGTGAGCGCCTGTGTCATGACGGTCGCCGTCACCGCCTGTGGTGACTCCTCGGGCACACAGCGCCCGGCTCACTTCCAGCTGCGCACGCCGCTGAAGATCGGCTACTCGGTCTATGACCTCAAGGACCCCTACTGGCAGAGCTACGCCGCGGGCATCCAGGCCGAGGCCAAGGCGCTGCACATGGGGTTCGCCGAATCAGATCAGAAGAGCAGCGAGCTGGCTCAGGTTACGAGCAGCTCGGATCTGATCGACCAGGGGATCAGCGCGCTGATCGTCTCCCCGGTCCAGCCGGCTGCCCTGACGGCCACCGAGGACAGCGCTCATGCCAGCAAGATCCCCGTGATCATCGGGGACGTCGGCGCCGTGGGCAAGTACGACGTCTTCGTGCAGTCCGCGAACCGGGGCGGCGGAGCGCTGGCCGCCCGCTACATGGTCAGCCGCCTGGCCAAGCGCCCCGGCATCAAGGAGATCGGCGTCATCGACCTCGCCCCCGGCAACGTCTCGGGCGCGCTCCGGGTCGGGGGATTCACGAGCGAGATCGCCAAGCACCCCGGGTTCAAGATCGTCGCCACCCTCAACGGCAACGAGGACGTCCTGGACTCCTTCACCGTCGCCCAGGACATGCTCATCTCCCATCCCCACCTGGCCGGGATCTTCGCCGCCAACGACTCCGAGGCCGAGGGCGCCGTGCAGGCGATGGCCCAGGCCGGGAAGAACGGCAACAACGACGTGGTGGTCGTCGGCTTCAACGGCGATGCTCCCGCGCTCGCGCTGATCAAGAGCGGGCAGATGGCCGCCACCATCGCCCAGAACCCGTATGGGGAGGGCGAGGCCGCCGTGCGTGCCGCCGACGCCCTGATCCACAACAAGCCCGTGAAGTTCAACCAGCCCGGTGCGCGGACGATCGATTTCCCGATCAAGCTGGTGACCAGGGCCACCCTTGACAAGCAGCACGGGAGCTGACCGTGGCCGGCTCCGACGCCATCCTGGCTGCCCGCGGCATCGTCAAGCGCTTCGGCGGAGTGCAGGCCCTGGGCGGTGTGGATTTCGATGTGCGTCCTGGCGAGGTTCACGCACTGGTGGGAGAGAACGGCGCCGGCAAGAGCACGCTCATCAAGGTGCTCGGCGGTCTGCACAAGCCGACTGAGGGAGAGATCGAGCTGCGCTCGCAGCGCGTCTCCTTCGGCGGTCCTCTGGCCGCCCAGCGGGCGGGGATCGGCGTCGTCGCCCAGGAGTTCACGCTCGTGCCCAAGCTCTCGATCGCCGAGAACGTGCTCCTGGGTCGCGAGCCCCGGCGGCTGTGGCGCCTCCTGGACTGGCCGACGATGCGCGAGCGTACGTCGGGACTGCTCTCCGATCTCGGGCTCGAGGCCGACCCCCGGACCCCGGTGGCGTCGCTGTCGATCGCCGATCAGCAGCTCGTCGAGATCGCCAAGGCGCTCTCGCTCAAACCCACGGTCCTGATCATGGACGAGCCTTCCGCGGCCCTGAACGAGTCCGAGGTCGATCGCCTCTTCGACGTCGTCGGAGCGCTGCGCGACCGCGATGTCGGGATCGTCTACGTCTCCCACCGCCTGGAGGAGGTGTTCCGCCTCGCCGACCGGATCACGGTTCTGCGTGACGGGGAGCGCGTCGGCACCCACGACAGAGACTCGATGAGCGAGGACGAGCTCATCACCGAGATGCTGGGGCGCGAGCTCGAGCAGCATGAGCACGAGCCCCAGGAGTCCGGGGAGGGCACCGACGCGCTGCTCCGCGTCGACGGTCTGTCGCTCGACGGCGCGTTCGAGGACGTGGCCTTCGAGGTCCGCTCCGGCGAGGTGCTCGGCGTCGCCGGCCTCGTGGGATCGGGGCGCTCCGAGCTGACGCGGGCGCTGTTCGGGCTGTTGACTCCCACCGCGGGCAGCGCCGACGTCGATGGCACCGCGCTGACGGGCACTGATCCGCGGGAATCGCTCGCCGCCGGGGTCTTCCTCCTCTCCGAGGATCGCAAGGCCGATGGCCTGATCCCCGATCTCTCGGTCCGCGAGAACCTGTTCCTCACCGCCTCGCCTGACAACGGCTCGAGCTGGCGATTGCACGCCGACGCCGAGACCAGGGAATACGAGCAGGTCAAGGAGTTCCTGGACATCCGGGCCAACTCTCCGGACCAGCCCATCCCGACGCTGAGCGGCGGCAACCAGCAGAAGGTGCTCCTGGGCAGGGCGCTGGCCAGCAAGGCCCGCGTGCTGTTGCTCAACGAACCGACGCGAGGCGTCGATATCGGCGCCAAGTCCGACATCTACGCGGCGTTGCGCAAGCTGGCCGGCGAGGGGTCCGCGGTCTTGGTCAGCTCCTCGGACGCGCTCGAGCTCGCCCAGGTGTGCGATCGCTGTCTGGTCATGAGCCGGGGGCGCGCAATCCGCATGCTCGGTCCCTCCGAGCTCGACGAGGACACGATCGTGGCCACGGCCGTCCGCGCCCGCGCCGACGAGGAGACGTCGTCGTGACCACCGCCTCGGCGACCCTGCGCCGTCCGAGCCGGCTGAGTCCCCGGCGAGCGTTCGATGCCCTGCAGAGCGTCGGGCTGATCGCGGTTCTCGCCGCCGTCTTCGTCGGGGTCTCGATCGCCGAGCCCCGCTTCGTCTCCTCCGACAGCATCAAGGCGATCCTGATCAACTCCTCGATGCTGGCGGTGTGCGGCTTCGGGATGACCCTGGCGATCGCCATGCGCGGAATCGACCTCTCGGTCGGCTCCGTGCAGGCGCTGGCCGCCGTGGTCGCGGCCAAGCTCTCGTCGACCGGCACCTCGGTCGGGATGGCGATCGCGATTGCCCTCCTGGTCGGCCTCTTCGTGGGCGCGATCAACGGCGTGATCATCAGCCAGCTCCGCGTGCCGGCCTTCGTGGCGACCCTCGGGATGATGTCGATCGCCCGCGGTGTGGCGCTCATCTACTCAAGCGGCGGGTCCTTCCTGGTCAGTGACTCCAGCTTCACCGGCATCTCGCGGGACTCGATTGCGGGGGTGCCGCTGCCCTTCGTGATCACGCTGGTCGCCCTGCTCGCCACCTGGACGCTCTTCAATCAGACGCCCCTCGGTCGTCACATCGCGGCGGCGGGCGGCAACGAGGACGCGGCCGTGGCCTCGGGGATCCGGGTGGGACGGCTGATCGTCATCGTCTTCGCGATCGTCGGCCTGTCGGCGGCGATCGCGGGCGTCCTGCTCACCGCTCAGGTCGCCTACATCGACGGTACGGTCGGGGTCGGCTTCGAGCTCAACGTGATCGCCGTCGTGGTCCTGGGGGGCACCAGCCTCGCCGGCGGTCGCGGGAACCTGGTGGGAACCCTGCTGGCGGCGATCCTGATCGCCAGCATCAGCGGGGCGCTGAACATCCTGGGCGTGGCCACCCTGTACCAGTACCTGGTCGTGGGCCTGCTGCTGATCGCCGCGCTGGCGCTGGAGAGCCTTCGCGCTCGGCTCACGGGGCGGTCGGCCGCCGAGGAGAGCGAGTGACCGAGATGACCGACCGAGTGCGGAGCGCTCTCACCACAGTGATCGCGCGCTACACGATCGAGGTCGTGCTCGTCGTCTTCGTGATCGTCCTCCTGCTCACGAGCTCGAGCTTCGGCACCTCCAACAACATCGATGGGGTGTTGCGCCAGTCGGCGTTCGTGGGGATCGGCGCGGCCGGCATGACGCTGCTCATCGTCGGCGGGGCCATCGACCTCTCGGTCGCCCCGATGCTGGCCCTGTGCGGGATCGTCGCCGGCCACCTCGACGGCGACGTCGGCCTCGTGCTCGCCATCGTCTCGGCCCTCCTCGTCGGAGGCGCGATGGGAACGCTCAACGGATTGATCGTGACCCGGCTCCGAGTGCCGTCGTTCGTGGCCACTCTCGGAATGCAGTACGTCTACCTGGCAATCGCGCTGCTGTGGACCAACGGCCAGGTGGTCGTGATCACCAGCACTGCGTTCTTGGCCCTCGGCGCCGGCAACGTCCTGGGGATCCCCACCCCCTTCGTGTTCATGGTCGGGACCTACGGCGTCTGCTGGTATCTCTTCCGGCGCACGCGGTTCGGCCGTCAGGTCCGGGCGCTGGGCAGCAACCAGCGGGCCAGCCGGGTGGCGGGGATCCCGGTCGCCCGGGTCCGCGTGGCGACGTTCGCGCTCCTCGGCGTGTGCGTCGGGCTGGCCGGCGTGCTCCTGGCGGGGCTCGTCTCCTCGGCGGACTCCACGGTCGCGACCGGCTATGAGCTCAACGTGATCGCTGCCGTGGTCGTCGGGGGCACGAGCCTCAACGGCGGGCGCGGGACGCTCATCGGTTCCTTCACGGGCGCGATCTTCTTCACGCTCGTCTCCAACGCTCTCGATCTCTACGGAATCGGCTCCTACTGGCAGTACGTCGCCACCGGCCTGGTCCTGATCACGGCGTTGGGCGTGGAGGGACTGCGCCGGCGCTTCTGGTTGCAGACGGCCTGACTCCCGGCGCCTGCGCAGTCGTTGGCGGGCGTGCGGTCGCTCCCGCCTATGCTGAGGGCAATGTCCGCCCAGTACATCTTCACGACGCATCGGCTCTCGCGCCGCTATCCCCCCGACCGTGAGGTCCTCACCGATATCTCGCTGTCGTTCTACCCCGGCGCGAAGATCGGCGTCCTCGGCTACAACGGCGCCGGGAAGTCGACGCTGCTGAGGATCATGGCCGCGCTCGACGCCGACTATGACGGTCAGGCCCAGCTCGCCGCCAACGCCACCGTCGGCCTGCTCGAGCAGGAGCCCGAGCTGGACCCGAGCAAGGACGTGCGCGGCAACGTCGAGGACGGCGTCGCCGAGCATCGCGCGCTGCTCGACCGCTTCAACGAGCTGTCGATGAACTACTCCGAGGAGACCGCCGACGAGTTCGCCCGCGTCCAGGAGCAGATCGATGCCGCCGACGCCTGGAACCTCGACACGACGCTCGAGTACGCGATGGACGCGCTGCGCTGCCCGCCGCCCGACGCCGACGTGACCACGCTCTCGGGCGGCGAGCGCCGCCGGGTCGCGATGTGCCGTCTGCTGCTGCGCCAGCCCGACCTGCTGCTGCTCGACGAGCCGACCAACCACCTCGACGCCGAGTCGGTCGCGTGGCTGGAGCAGCATCTCCAGGACTACAAGGGCACGGTGGTGGCGATCACCCACGATCGCTACTTCCTCGACAACGTCGCCGGCTGGATCCTGGAGCTCGACCGCGGCCGGGGGATCCCCTACCAGGGCAACTACTCCGGCTGGCTGGAGCAAAAGCAGGTCCGGCTCAGGCAGGAGGAGCGCCAGGAGTCCAGCCGCCAGCGGACGATCGCGCAGGAGCTCGAGTGGGTGCGGATGAACGCCTCCGCGCGCCGGGGCAAGCCGAAGGCGCGGCTGAACGCGTACGAGGCGCTGCTCGCCCAGGACCGCAACGTCAAGCTCGACCAGGTGCAGATCCACATCCCGGCCGGTCCGCGACTCGGGGATCTCGTCGTGCAGGCGGAGGGCTTGAGCAAGTCCTACGGCGACCGCCTGCTGATCGATGATCTCAGCTTCACCCTTCCCCGCGGGGCGATCGTCGGCGTGATCGGGCCCAACGGCGCCGGCAAGACGACGCTGCTGCGGATGATCACCGGCCAGGAGGAGCCCGACGCCGGCACGCTGAAGATCGGCGACACGGTCAAGCTCGCGCACGTCGACCAGTCGCGCGAGGCGCTCGACCCCGACAAGACCGTGTGGGAGGAGATCTCCGGCGGACTCGATGAGATCACGCTCGGCGACCGCACGATCAACAGCCGGGCCTACGTCGCCGGCTTCAACTTCAAGGGCACCGACCAGCAGACGAAGGTGGCCAAGCTGTCGGGCGGGGAGCGCAACCGCCTCCACCTCGCCAAGCTGCTGCGGTCCGGCGGGAACCTGCTGCTGCTCGACGAACCGACCAACGACCTTGACACCGACACGCTGCGGGCGCTCGAGGAGGCGCTCCTGAGCTTCGCCGGCTGTGCCGTCGTCGTCTCCCACGACCGCTGGTTCCTCGATCGGATCGCCACCCACGTGCTGGCGTTCGAGGGCGACTCCCAGGTCCGCTGGTTCGAGGGCAACTTCGAGGCCTACGAGGCGTTTCGCCGCGAGCAGCTCGGCGCCGAGGCCGACCGCCCCCACCGGATCACCTACAAGAAGCTCGTGCGCAACTAAACGCGTTGTCCTCCCGGGACGTCCTCATCACCGGCTGCTCCTCGGGCATCGGCCACGCCACCGCCGAGCGGATGCTGCTCGACGGATGGCGGGTGTGGGCGACCGCCCGCCGGGCCGAGGCGATCTCCGACCTCGCCGACAAGGGCGCGATCACCCTGTCGCTCGACGTCACCGACGAGGCGTCGATGAGCGCCGCCGTCACACGGGTGACCGAGGCCGAGGGCCCGATCGGAGTGCTGATCAACAACGCCGGCTACAGCCAGTCCGGCGCCGTGGAGAGCGTGCCGCTGGACCAGGTCCGCCGTCAGTTCGAGACCAACGTGTTCGGCCTGATCGGAATGTGCCAGCTCGTGCTCCCGGGCATGCGTGACCAGCGCTGGGGCAAGATCGTCAATGTCGGGTCGATGGGCGGGCGCCTCACGTTCCCGGGCGCCGGCATCTACCACGCCACCAAGTACGCCCTGGAGGCGATCAGCGACTCGCTGCGCTTCGAGGTGCGAGGCTTCGGCGTCGACGTGATCCTCGTCGAGCCGGGGCTGATCGGCACCGGCTTCGGCGATGTGGCCTCGGCCTCGGTCGACGACGCCCGCGCCGCCGGGCCGTACGCCGAGTTCAACCGCCACGTCGCCGAGCTGACCACGGATGCCTACTCCGGCCCGCTGTCGAAGCTCGGCGGCGGCCCCGAGGTGGTGGCCGCCACGATCGCCAAGGCGCTCGCCGCCAAGCGCCCGAAGGCGCGCTACCCGGTCACACCGAGCGCGCACCTGCTGATCAACCAGCGCCGGATCACCCCGGATCGCGCCTGGGATCTGATCATGCGCCGCGCGTACCCGACGCCGAAGCCGCAGTAGCCGGCGCGCGTCCGCATCGTGCGCGGCGACCGCCCGGGCTTGCAAGGAGGCTCGAGCACCGCCAGAATCATGAATATCGAGGAGAGAGCCGACGGCGGGGCCGGACGCCGGCCTCTCGTCCAGGGAAGGAATGAGAGGAGACGGAGATGACCATCGTTGTCGGGGCGTCGGGTGGTTGGACGATCGGACTGGTGCTCGGCATCGTGGTCGTCCTCGTGGCGGCGGCGATCGTGATCACGATCGTGATGCTCGCCCGGCGGATCGCCGGGCAGGCGCGCATCGCGGTGGGCGGGGTGCAGACGGTGCGCGACCAGACGGACGGGCTGGACGGGGTGGGTCAGATCAACGACTCGGGGATCCGCATCCTGCACGCGGCCCGCTCGCTGCGGAAGGTGGCGGTGGGCAGGTGATGGTCGGTTTCGCCGCTCTCTCCAATCACGGCGCGTGGGAGATCGCGCTCGTCATCGGGCTGGTCGCGGCGCTGGCGGTGGCCGCGCTCCTGGCCGTGCTCATCCGGACCGTCACCGACATCGACCGCTCGGCGGGCGCGCTGCTGGATGCCGCCGGCCAGGTCGCCGCCAACACGGGGCACATCCCTGCGCTGCAGGCGACCGCGCCGGTGCTCGGGCAGATCGTGGAGGAGGCTGTCGTGCAGGACGGGTACATGAACGCGCTCACCGACGGGTTCGGTGCGGCATGAGCGCGACGACGCTGACGATCCTGAGCGTGATCCTGGCGGTGGTGATCGTCGCCGTGCTCGCGGGGGCGCTCATGCTCGTTCGGGCGGCCCTGGAGTCGACGTCTCAGAAGCTGGCGACCCTCGCCACCGCGCTGCAAACCGTGGAGTCCGAGCACCTGGCACCCCTGGAGCCCGCGGTCACAGCGATCAACGCTCAGTTCGACGTGATCGTCGGAGCGTTCCCGGGGATCGCCGCCAAGGCGGCGGTCGTGGCTGAGCGCAGGCCACGATGATCCTCGAGTGGATCGGCGACGCGATCCTGCTGCTGGTCGTGCTGCCGGTCGTCATCTACCTGTTGCACGGCGTCCTGCACGCCGCCAATTCGATCGTTCCCAGCGTGCACCGGATCGCCGCCGCGGCGCGGGCGGGATCCCAGGATCTGGACGCGGCCCCGCTGCTGGTGACGACCCAGGAGCGGGTGGGTCAGACGATCGCGGCGGCCGCCGACTACGGCGGCTCGCTGGACGTGATCCTCGATGACGCACAGGAGGCGTGAGCGATGCCGGCAGCTGGAGTGGTCCTGATCATCGCCGTGGTGGCGATCGTGGTCACCGTGGTCTACTACCTGGTGTCGACGATCCTCGCGCTGCGCACGATCACGGCGGGGCTGGATGACGCGATCGCCGCGGTGGTGCAGATCATCGGCAAGAGCGCGCCGGTCAACGAGATCGTCGCCGACATCAACCAGAACCTCGACGCGGGCGTCGACCTGCTCGAGGGGCTGCTCGTCAAGAAGGCGGGAATGAGCGACGCCATGGGCTTGATCGACGGGCTGTACCCGGGAGCGGCGGCCCAGGGTCTGCGCAACTTCCCTGAGAGCAGGGAGATCACGGCGCCCCGGATCGGCGAGGTCTACACCCGGGGCACGCTCACGCTGGCCCGGCTCGGCCGGGAGGCGCCGATCGCGGCGGCTTCGCCCAACGGCCCCGCGCTGCGCGACCCGAGCTACGGCAGCCTGGCGGCGCGGGGGCTGTACCCGGAGGGCCGCCCGACCCAGGCGCAGGAGCTGCCGCGCTCGCCGGTGATCGGCGTCGACTCACCGATCCAGTACGACCCCGACGAAGAGGTCGGCGGACCGCGCCGGCGGATGCCGGCCGGACCCCCGGAAAGGAGCTGAGCAGCGTGCAGACCCCCGCACCCTTCGCATACGAGCGGGCCACGAGCGTCGAGGGGGCGATCGCGTCGCTGCAGCGGCTCGGCTCGGAGGCGCGCGTCATCGCCGGCGGCCACAGCCTGCTGCCGATGATGAAGCTTCGTCTGGCAGCGCCCGAGTACCTGATCGACATCAACGATCTCCGGGAGCTCTCCTACATCCGGGAGACGGGCCCGCCCGCCCCCGAGATCCGGATCGGGGCGCTCACCCGCCACGTCGAGCTGCTCAGGTCAGACGTCCTGCACCGTCACTTCCCGCTGTTCGCCGACGCCGAGGAGGTGATCGCCGATCCCGTGGTGCGCAACCGCGGCACCATCGGGGGCAGCCTCTGCCAGGCCGACGCGGCGGAAGACCTGAGCGCGGTGTGCGCGGCGGTCAACGCGCAGATCGTGATCCGAGGCGCCGCGGACGAGCGGATCGTCGCCATGGACGCGTTCCATCTCGGTCCGTACATGACCGCGGTCGGCGACGGGGAGCTGCTCACCGAGGTCCGGATCCCGCTGCGGGCGGGCGGGACGAGTGGCAGCGCGCACGAGAAGGTCGAGCGGCGCGCCGGGGACTGGGCGATCGCCGCCGCCTCGGCGGCGGTCTGGATCGAAGGGGGACGGATCGCCGATGCGGGGCTCGCGCTGAGCGCGGTCGGTCCGACGACCGTCCACGTCGTCCGGGCGCAGGAGCTGCTGCGCGGCGCCGCGCCCTCCGACGAGCTGCTGCACCAGGCGGGGGAGATCGCCGCCGCCGACTGCTCGCCGTCGGCCGACGGCCGCGGGCCCGTCGACTACAAGCGCCACCTCGCCGGCGTGGTGGCGCAACGGGCGCTGCGGCGCGCCACCGCCCGAGCGCTCAGACAGGAGGCGTGAACCCCATGAATGTCACCGTCACCATCAACGGCCACGAGGTCTCCCGGGAGATCGAGCCGCGCCAGCTGCTCGTGCACTTCATCCGCGACACCGCGGGCCTCACGGGGACGCACTGGGGGTGTGACACCTCCAACTGCGGGGCGTGCGTCGTGCTGATGGACGATCGGCCGATCAAGTCGTGCACGATTCTCGCGGTGATGTGCGAGGGCCACGAGATCCGGACGGTGGAGTCGCTCGAGGTCGATGGCCACCTCGATCCGATCCAGCAGGGCTTTCACGAGCTGCATGCCCTGCACTGCGGGTTCTGCACGCCGGGGATGCTGATGACCGCCCGGGCGCTGCTGGACGAGAATCCGGACCCGACCGAGCGGGAGATCCGCACCGCGATCTCGGGCGCCATCTGCCGCTGCACCGGCTACAAGAACATCGTCGCCGCCGTGCGCTGGGCGGCCGAGCACGAAGCCGACGCCCGCACCGGGCAGGAGGTCCACTAGACAACCATGGCCGTCACCGAGCACAACCTCCCCAGTCCCGGTCAGGAGCGGCCGATCGGCTTCGGTCGCCTCAAGCGTAAGGAGGACGCCCGCTTCATCCGCGGCCAGGGCATCTACCTGGACGACATCCGGCTGCCGGGGATGGTGCACGGCGCGATCCTGCGCAGCCCGTACGCGCACGCCAAGATCGTCTCGATCGACACCTCGGCGGCGCTCGCGCACCCCGGCGTGGCCGCGGTCGTCACCGCCAAGGATCTCGAGACGCTCGGCCTCGCGTGGATGCCGACGATCTCCTATGACACCCAGGCCGTCCTCGCCGGCGACAAGGTGCGCTTCCAGGGCCAGGAGGTGGCGTTCGTGATCGCCACCGATGCATACACGGCGCGCGACGCGACGGCGCTCATCGACGTCGAGTACGAGCCGCTGCCCGCGGTCGTCAATGCCCGCAAGGCGCTCGATCCCGACGCCCCGCTGATCCGCGATGACAAGGACGGTCAGGTCGACAACCTGGCCAGCCCCACCTGGGAGGCCGGCGATGAGGCGGCGACCGACCGCGCCTTCGCCGAGGCGGACACGATCGTCACCCGGGACATCATCTACCCGCGCTGCCACCCGGCGCCGCTGGAGACATGCGGGATGATCGCCGACTTCAATCCCGAGACCGGTCAGCTGACCATCTACAACGGCAATCAGGCCCCGAACGTCCATCGCACCGTCTATGCGCACGTCGCCGGTCTGGCCGAGCACATGATCCGCATCGTCTGCAACGACATCGGCGGCGGCTTCGGCAACAAGGTGCCGGTCTACCCCGGGTACGTGTGCGCGATCGCCGGGTCGATCGTCGCCGGTGTCCCGGTCAAGTGGGTCGAGGACCGCTCCGAGAACCTGATGTCGACGGGGTTCGCGCGCGACTACATCATGCGTGCCGACATGTGCGCCAAGGAGGGCAGGATCACCGGTCTGCGGGTCGACGTGATCGCCGACCACGGGGCGTTTGACTCGACCGCCCAGCCGACGAAGTTCCCGGCCGGGTTCTTTCACATCTGTTGCGGCTCCTACGACCTGCAGGCGTCCCACGTCAAGGTCAAGGCCGTCTACACCAACAAGGCGCCGGGCGGCGTCGCCTACCGGTGCTCGTTCCGGATCACCGAGGCCGTCTACCTGGTGGAGCGCATGGTCAACGCGCTGGCGCTGGAGATGGGCGTCGACCAGATCGACCTGCGCATGCGCAGCTTCATCGCCCCCGATCAGTTCCCGTACGAGACGACCACCGGCTGGACGTATGACTCGGGCAACTACGCCGAGACGATGAAGGTGGCGATGGACATCGCCGGGTACGACGACCTTCTCCGCGAGCAGGCCGAGAAAAGAGCTCGCGGCGAGCTCATGGGAATCGGCGTGTCGTTCTTCACCGAGGGCGTGGGCGCGGGTCCCCGCAAGCACATGGACATCCTCGGCATGTCGATGAACGACGGCGCGGACCTGCGGGTGCACCCCTCGGGCAAGGCGATGGTCTCGATCAGCGCTCAGACCCAGGGGCAGGGGCACGAGACGACGTTCGCGCAGATCGTGGCCGAGGAGCTGGGAATCCCGCCCGAGGACATCCAGGTCCGCCACGGCGACACCGATCGCACTCCCTACGGCCTGGGCACCTACGGCTCGCGATCGACCCCGGTGTCGGGCGCCGCGGTGGCCATCGTGTCGCGGAGGGTGCGCGACAAGGCCCGCCTGATCGCGGCCACGATGCTCGAGACCCGGCCCGAGGACCTGGTCTGGGAGAAGGGCCGCTGGTATGTCAAGGGCGATCCGGAGAAGGGGGCGATGATCGAGGAGATCGCCGCCTACGCCTACAGCGGCGAGCCGATGCCCGAGGGAATCGAGGGCGGCCTGGACGGCCAGGTGATCTACGACCCGCCGAATCTGACCTACCCCTACGGCGCGTACATCGCGGTCGTCGACATCGACCCCGACACCGCTCAGGTGACCGTGCGGCGCTTCATCGCCGTCGATGACTGCGGGGTGCGGATCAACCCGATGATCGTCGACGGCCAGATCCACGGCGGTCTCGCCGAGGGCATCGGGATCGCGCTCATGGAGGTCATCACCTTCGACGAGGAGGGCAACTGCCTGAACTCGTCGTTCATGGACTACCTGATCCCCACCGCGCTCGAGTGCCCCGACTTCGAGCTCGGCCAGACGGTGACGCCGTGTCCCCACCATCCGCTCGGCGCCAAGGGCGTCGGCGAGTCGCCCAACGTCGGCTCGCCGCCGGCGATCGTCAACGCGGTCATCGATGCCCTGCACCCGACGCACGGAGTCGACCACATCGACATGCCCTGCAGCCCCGCCCGGGTGTGGGCGGCGATGCAGGGCCGTCCCCAGCCGCCGCAGTGAGCCGGCGGACGATCCGCTGATGACCGACGAGGCCCGGCAGGAGATCGAGGATCTCGTGCCCGACGTCGAGATGCTCGCTCGCCGCCTGGCGGAGGTCGATTACCTCGTCGACGAGGGTCTCGCCACCTCGATGTTCCTGAGCCTCCGCCTGCCCCAGCCGCTGCTGCTCGAGGGCGAGGCGGGGGTCGGCAAGACCGAGGCCGCCAAGGCGCTGGCCGAGGTGTTGAGCACGCCGCTCGTCCGCCTGCAGTGCTACGAGGGGATCGATGCCGCCGAGGCGCTGTACGAGTGGAACTACCCCCGGCAGCTGCTCGCCATCCGCCTGGCGGAATCGGATCCGGCCCGCTCCGAGCTGAGCGAGCGGGACCTGTTCGGCCCCGAGTACCTGACGCCGCGGCCGCTGCTGCGGGCGCTCCAGCACCCCGGGCCGCGCCCCGCGGTCCTGCTGATCGACGAGATCGACCGCGCCGATGACGACTTCGAGGCCTTCCTGCTCGAGC
Organism: uncultured Solirubrobacteraceae bacterium; assembly: GCA_963731395.1. GTDB lineage: Bacteria > Actinomycetota > Thermoleophilia > Solirubrobacterales > Solirubrobacteraceae > Palsa-465. Next base: position 72,625 of record CAVSVH010000003.1, on the reverse strand, counting down.
TGCTGGCGGAGGCCGCGGTCACGATCCCCGAGCTCGGGGTGATCCGGGCGACGCACCCGCCGGTGATCGTGCTCACCTCCAACCGGACGCGTGACCTCCACGATGCCGTCAAGCGACGCTGTCTGTACCAGTGGATCGACTACCCGAGCGCCGCGCGCGAGGTCGAGATCATCCGCCGGCGGGTCACGGGCGCCTCGGCCGCGCTCGCCGTCCAGGTCGCCGATGCCGTCTCGCGGATGCGCGACTCCGACGTGCAGAAGCCGCCGGGGATCGCCGAGGCGATCGATTGGCTGGCCGCGCTGAAGATGCTCGGCGTCGGCGAGCTGACGGTCGCGGCCGTCGATCGCACGCTCGGCTCGGTGCTGAAGTACCGCGAGGACCAGGATGTCATCCGCGCCGCCGGTCTCGCCGCTCTGACGAGTGGGCGCGGGTGAGGGGGCGGCGGTGACCCCCAGCGAGTTCGCCGTCGAGACCATCGAGCTCGACCTGCCGCCGCTGGTCGGGGCCTTCGGCCGCCGTCTGCACGAAGCCGGCGTGCCGGTGAGCCCCGAGCGTGCGGCGCGCTTCGCCCAGGCGCTCACCCTCGTGAAGCCGATCGCGCGCCGGCGGCTGTACTGGACCGCACGGTCGGTGTTCGTGTCTGACCCGGCGCAGGTCAGCGCCTTCGACGCCGTGTTCGCCGAGGTCTTTGCCGCCCCTGGCTTGGCCGCCGCGGTCCCGTTCGCGGATGTCCTGGAGGCCCCGCCGGCCCCCGACCGGACGCCCGAGTCGCCGCGCCGCGCGCAGCCGAGCGAGATTGCGCCGGCGGATATGTGGTCGAGTGGGTCGTCGCCGGCTCCGAGCGGCCCGCGCCGGCGCGAGCGTCGTGATGATCACGCCGTGCCCGTGGCGGCGGTCGCCAGCGACGAGGAGGCGATCCGCGCCAAGCGCTTCGATGCGCTCGCGCCCGACGAGCTCGCCACCCTGTACCGCCTGATGGAGGACCTCGCTCTGGCCACGCCGAGGAGGCGGACCCGTCGCCACGAGCGCGCCCACCACGGCGCCCGGATCGATCTCCGGCGGTCGCTGCGCGCGAGCCTGCGCACCGGCGGCGACCCGATCCGGCTGGCCCGGCGCCGCCGCCGGATCACGGCCCGGCGGCTCGTCCTGCTGTGCGACATCTCGGGGTCGATGGAGCCCTACGCGCGCGCCTACCTCCAGTTTCTGACCTGCGCGGCGGGAGCCGGATCCAGCGCCGAGGTGTTCACGTTTGCGACACGCCTGACGCGGCTCACCCGTGCGCTGCATGCGCAGCGTCCCGACCGGGCGATCCAGCGGGCCGCCGCCACGGCGCCGGACTGGTCCAGCGGGACACGGATCGCCGACGCGCTGAAGACCTTCAACGACCGGCACGGGCGGCAGGGGGATGGCCCGGGGCGCGGTCGTGGTCATCCTCTCCGACGGCTGGGAGCGGGGCGACCCGGGCTCGGTCGGCCGGGAGATGGCGCGGTTGTCGCGGTTGGCCTACCGGATCGTCTGGGTCAACCCTCGCGTCGCTGCCAGCGGCTTTTCGCCACAGGCGGGCGGCATGGCGGCGGCGCTGCCGTACTGCGACGCCCTGGTCAGCGGGCATAGCCTGGCCGCGCTGCGCGAGGTCATCGACGCGATCGGCGCCGATCGCCCGCGTGACGAGGCGGTGGCGACCGGCGGGCGGCCAGGCGGCCCGGCGGCCCCGGAAGAGGCGGCGCAACCCTGGGCGAGCGCGACCCCGGTGCCCGGGAGCTCGGTGTCGATGCCGAGCGGCTATGGGCCGAGCCGCGGCGCGACGACGCCGGGATGGGACCCGGGATGAGCGACCGCGCCGTGAAGATCTGCATCTACCCGGGGTGTGAGCGCCCGGCGGTGGCGCCGCACGTTCTCGGCGGGCCGCAGCCGAGCTTCTGCGACCTTGAGGAGCACAACGCACTGACCGCCCACCAGGAGCGCCGGCGCCGGGCGCGCGCCGGCACGTCTCCCGCCGCGGGGCGGGGGACGGCGAGTCAGCCAACGCGAGGGAGGTCCTAGACGATGGCCAACGAGGCCTACCGGGCGGTGTTCCTGCGAGTGCACCCGACCGGCAAGATGGTGCTGAGCCTGACGACCGAGTCCGACGGCAGGGAGAGCGAGTACGCCCGGCTGGTCGCCGACGAGCTCGGCGTGCCGGCGCTCGACGTCAAGGTCGTCCCCGCCGACACCGACCGGTTCGGCGTCGACCACGGATTCAACGCCAGCCCGTCGGCCGGGACCCCGGCGGCGATCAGCAGCGCCACCGGCAAGATCCTCGCCAAGGCTGCGCTGCTGGCCGGCGCCGCCCTGGACATGCCGGCCGAGGCGCTGCGGTGGACGGACGGTGCCTTTGTCGCCGCCGCCGACGGTGAGCAGGCCAGGACGATCGCCGACCTCGCGATGTACGCCCACGGAACCGGAGTGCTCCCGCCGGGAATCGACGGCGGTCTCGACGCCCAGACCGTCTACCGGGAATGATCAGCGTGCGTTTAGTGGCCCGTTTCGTAACGAACCACTTAGACCGCAGACAGCCGGCCGTCGATCGCCACCGCGACCTCGTCGGCCACCTTGAGCGTCCCGAACAGGGTCGTGTACGGCGTCATCCCCCAGTCGGTCTGCTTGACGATCGCGGCGCCGGCCACCTGCCCGTCATCGCCGATCCGCAGATCGAAGGCAACCTGGTTGATCCCGCCCGCCAGCTCGAGATCGCCCTGGACACGCAGCTGCCCCTCGCCGCGATCCTGGACGGCGATCGAGCGAAACGTGATCGAGGTTCCGTTGAGCACCTCCTCCCGGATCGTCTGGGCGATGCCGGCGCGGTCGTCGTCGCCGAGCGCCTTGACCCCGCCGGTCCCGTCGACGACCCGCAGCGAGTTGGAGTCGGCGGTGAGCTCGACCACCATCTCCTCGGGCCGGGCCCCGATCTGGACGGTGGCCCCCCAGGTGTCCACCTCGATCAGGAGGTCGTGCCCGACCTTGGCGATCGCCCCGCGCCGCGCGGTGCGCACCGTGAGCGTGCCGTCCTGCGGTCCCAGTGCGTATGTGCCCGGCTCGATCGGCATCGGCGGATCTCATCCTCTCTCCAGATGACAGCTGAGCGAGAGAACATACAAGCGAACGGAGGCCACGCATGGTCGAGCTCGACCATCCCTTCACCATGAACAAGCCGATCGACGAGAGCTGGACCACGATCCTCGATCTCGAGCGCGTGATCCCATGCGTGGAGGGTGGCTCCGTGCTGGAGAAGACCGGCCCCGAGTCGGTCAAGGCGGAGATCAAGGTCAAGATGGGCGCGATGTCGATGAAGTTCACCGGCACGGTGAGCGTCGTCGAGTGCGACGACGCGAACCACCGCGCCGTCATGCAGGTCAAGTCCCGGGAGGCGGGCGGCCAGGGTCACGCCAACGCCGATGTCGTGTTCACGCTTGCCGACGGCGGGGGCACCGTCCACACGGCCGCGGCGATCACCGGCAAGGCGGCATCGATGGGCGAGGGCGTCGTCTCGACGGTGCTCGACGCGCTGATCAAGGACTTCACCGCGAAGCTGGCGACGATCTGATCGGTCCATGATGGCAGTGAGAATCATGCGAGCGGTGCAGGCGGGCGAGGTTCCGGTCGACGGCGGCACCGCGGTCCAGGAGCGGGTCGACCGTCCCGTGTTTCGCGGCAACGGCGAGGACGACTACGTGTGCGTGGCGTGTGGCAGCCTGCTCGCTACGGGCATGGACCCCGCGTACATGACCCGGCGGGTGCGGGTCCGCTGCGCGCGCTGCCGGACGGTGAACATCGCCGCGGAGCTGCCCGTCGAGGCGGCCCGGCGACCTGGGAAAGGGCAGGAGCTTGCGAGATGATGAGACACGAGCTGACCGCGGCGATGGAGCGCCTGAGTGCGCAGCGCCACCCGTTCGTCCTCGCCACCGTCGTGCGGGCGCGGCGACCGACGAGCGTGCGGCCCGGGGATGCCGCGCTCGTGCTCCGCGACGGGACGATCGACGGGTTCGTCGGCGGTGTCTGCGCCGCGTCGTCGGTGCGCCTGCACTCGCTGCGCGCCATGGAGACCGGCGAGCCGCTGCTCCTGCGCCTGGTCCCCGGGGACGGCGAGGGCGCGGATCCGGCCGAGAACGTCGACGGGGCGGTGATCGAGCGCAACCCGTGTCTCAGCGGCGGCTCGCTGGAGATCTTCCTGGAGCCCGTCCTGCCCGCGCTCCGGCTCCTCGTCATCGGCGGCTCTCCGATCGCCGCGGCGCTCGAGCGCGTGGGGCGGGCCGCCGGCTATGACTGCACCCGCCGGGCGGACGGTGACCCGGCAGCCGTGGACGGTGCCGGCGCCGTCGTCGTGGCCTCCCACGGCACCGCCGAGGAGGCGGTGCTCCAGGCGGCGCTGACCGCCGGCGTCCCCTACGTCGCGCTCGTGGCGAGCACGAAGCGGGGGACCGCGGTCCGGGCGCAGCTCGACGTCCCCGCGCAGCTTCGCTCCCAGCTCCGCACCCCGGCCGGGCTGGACATCGGCGCTCGGTCACCGAGCGAGGTCGCCATCTCGATCCTCGCCGAGCTGGTGGCCCAGCAGCACTCCGATCCCGCCCGGCCCGAGACCGAGGTGGTCGTGCCCTCGCCGGTGACGGTGGCCGTCGATCCGGTGTGCGGCATGCAAGCGGCGGTCACCGACGCGACCCCCCAACTGCACCTGGCGTCCGGGAATGTCTACTTCTGCTCAGATGGCTGTCGCGACCGCTACGCCCGCGAGCACGCCTAGGCCTCGGCTCACCGGGCTGGTGCTGGCCGCGGGTGGCTCGCAGCGCCTCGGCCGGCCCAAGCAGCTGCTGCCCTATCGCTCCGGAACGCTGCTCGGGCACGTGCTCGGCATCGCCCGCGCATGCCCGTTTCACCAACTCGTCTGCGTGCTCGGCGGCGGCGCGGGCGAGGTATCGCAGCGGGTCGACCTCGACGGCGTGCAGGTGGTGGAGAACCGCCGGTTCGGCGACGGCTGCTCGTCCTCGATCGCGACCGCGCTGGCCACCGTCGACCCTCGGTCAGACGCGCTCGTGCTGCTGCTCGGCGATCAGCCGGGCGTCACCGCCGCCACCGTCACGGCGCTGATGCAGGGACGCGGTGATGCCCCGATCGCGGCGTGTGGCTACCGCGACGGTCGCGGTCATCCCCTGATGTTCGCGCGCTCGGTGTTCGCCGAGCTGGCGCAGCTGCACGGGGACAAGGGGGTCTGGAAGCTGCTGGACCGCCACGCCGACGCGGTGCGCGACATCGCCATCGACGCGCCGATCCCACTCGACGTCGACACCTGGGAGGACTACCGGGCGGTGCTCGCCGCGGAGGGTCGTACGCGCCCCTACTCCGCCGATTTCACGTCGGCCTGACGGGGACCGGCCGCGGCGTCCTTGAGATCGGGCTCGCCGGTCGGCGACGCCGGTCCCGGCCCTCCGTCGGTGACCGCATCGGCGTCGTCGCCGGCGCTGAGATCGATCCCGCCCTCGGTCGCCGGCTCATCCGATCCAGTCGTGGCGCCGAGGACCGAGCTGCCCAGCTCGGGATCGTCGCCCTGCATGTCGGACGGCGCGTCGGAGCCGCCGAGCTCCGCCGGAACGACGCCCTCGGCCGCCTTGGCCGCCCACGGTCCCTTCTCCCGCGCCTCCTGCTCACCGGGTGTCGTTCCGCCGCGCTGCTCGCTTGGCTTGACCGAATCGCGTTGCTCGTCGCTGCCCATGAGGTCCTCCCTCGCCGAAGATGTGGCCACGGGGGTTCTACCCGTCCGGGGCCCGCCGCGATCGGGGCACGGTCAGCCCTCGCTGCGCCCCCGGGACCCGCGCCATCCCCTCTGCCCCGGTCCCTCGACCTGTAAAACGCGACAAAGCCGGATCGGGCGTTCGCATCTGTCGCGCGATGCATGGTCAGCCTGCATTACGCTCCAAATCTCCGGGCGCGCACCGGCTTTGTCGCGGAACGCATGCTCGCGGCGTCTCGGATGGCGAGCTGGCGGGCGGCACGGTCACGCGAGGAGGTTCTCCAGCAGCCGCCGCAGCTCAGTGCCGTCGGCGGCGACGGCGTCGGCCTGCGCCAGATCGTCGGCCTTGTACGGGCCGGTCGTGACGGCGAAGCAACGCAGCTCGTCGGCGCGCGCGCAGGCGATGTCACGCGGGGTGTCGCCGATCACGATCGTCGCGCGGCGGGGGTGGGACACCCCGTCGCTGCCGGCGCGCTTGCGGGCGATCGCCGGCAGCCCGGCGCGATCCTCGGAGTCCGAGCCGAACCCGCCCTGCCCCGGCGCGAAGTGGTGGCCGAGGCCGGCCCGGGTGAGCTTCAGCCGCGCCACCGGCTCGTAGTTGCCGGTCACGAGCGACAGACGCACGTCGTCGCGCGGATCGAGCCACTGCAGCAGGTCGATCATCCCGGGGAGAACCTTGTCGGAGAGGTCGGGCGGGCACAGCCGGGCGTAGGCGGCACAGCACGCCGCCCGCACGGCCGTCGCCCGCTCGTCGATCGTCCGCGCCGACACTCCGGCGTCGAGCGCCAGCAGCCGGGCGATCTCGCCGTCCGTGCGGCCCGCGGGGGAGATCCGTGACCGAGGGGCGCGGACGTCGATGCCGTGGACCTCGTGCAGCGCCTCGCGCAGCGCCGCGCTGTGGGCCTCGGTGGCCTGTCCCACGAGCGTCCCGTCGATGTCGAACAGCACCAGCAGCGGTGCGGCTGCGCGCGGGCCGGCCATCGCGGCGCTCAGCGCTGAAACGACGTGCCGGGCTCGAGCCGCTGGGCGAAGCGGGCGATCAGCTCCGCGGCGACCTGGACGTCGGCGAGCGAGACGAGCTCCACCGGCGAGTGCATGTAGCGCAGCGGCACCGAGACGAGGCCGGTGGGGACGCCGCCGCGGCTGGCGTGGACCGCGTCGGCATCGGTTCCCGTGCCCCGGCCGAGCGACTCGACGGTGAACGGCAGCGCCTGTTCCTCGGCGATGTCGTAGAGCAGCTCGCTGATCCGGGGGTGAAGCGTCGTCCCGCGGGCGATCACCGGCCCGGACCCGAGCGGATGCTTGGTCATCGCGCCGAGCTCGATCCCAGGCTGATCGGTGGCGAAGGTCACGTCGACGGCGATCGCGAGGTCGGGTTCCAGAGCGAACGCGCTCGTGCGCGACCCGGCGAACCCCGTCTCCTCCTGGGCGACCGCGAGCGCGAGGACGTCCCCGGGCGCGCCGCCGTCCAGGGCGACCAGCCGAGCCGCCTCGGCGGCGACGTAGCAGCCGATCCGGTTGTCGAGCGAGCGGGAGATCAGCCGGCCGTTGGGCAGCTCCACGGGCTCTGAATCGATCACGGCGACATCCCCGACCCGGACCATCGCGCGGGCGTCGTCGCCGTCCTTGGCCCCGATGTCGATGTGCAGGTCCTTGACCTTCGGCGCGCGATCGCGCTCGTCATCCTTGATCAGGTGGATCGGCTTGCGGCCGATCACCCCGCGGATGTCGCCGCCGCGCGTGGCGATCCGGACGCGCTGGCCGACGAGCACGACCGGGTCCCAGCCGCCCACCTCGCCGAACCGCAGGTAGCCCTCGTCGTCGATATGGGAGACGTGGACGCCGATCTCGTCGATGTGGCCGATGATGGCCAGCGTCGGCCCGTCGCCGGTGCCGGGCACACGGGCCATCGAGGAACCGACCGCGTCGCCGCGGACGTCGTCGGCGAAGGCCGAGCATGCGTCCCGCCAGACCTGGGCGGGACCGGTCTCGTGGCCGGACGGCCCCGGGGTGGTGATGAGGGCCTGGAGGAGCTCAGGAGTCGCCATGGACCCTGACACTAGTGCAGGAGCTCGCGCAGCACGTACTGGAGGATCCCGCCGTGGCGGTAGTAGAGCTGCTCCTTCGGCGTGTCGATTCGGACCGTCACCTCGAACGCCGTGTCGTCGGCCTTGACGGTGAGCGTACGCGCCACCTCGTCGCCCTCGGTGATCCCCGCGATCGTGAATGTCTCCTTGCCGCTCAGGCGCAGCGACGTCGCGGAGTCGCCATCGGAGAACTGCAGCGGAAGCACGCCCATCCCGATCAGGTTGGAGCGGTGGATGCGCTCGAAGCTCTGGGCAATCACCGCGCGCACCCCGAGCAGGCGCGTGCCCTTGGCCGCCCAGTCACGCGAGGAGCCGGAGCCGTACTCCTTGCCGGCGAGCACGACCAACGGCGTGTCGGACTCGGCGTAGCGCATGGCGGCGTCGTAGATCGACATCTCCTCCTCGCCGTCGTCGCCGAGGAACAGGGTGACGCCGCCCTCGGGGAGGGGCGGGGTCCTCTTCATCTGGTTGCGCAGGCGGATGTTGGCGAACGTGCCGCGCATCATCACCTCGTGGTTGCCCCGCCGCGAGCCGTAGGAGTTGAAGTCCCGCGGCGCCACCCCGTGCTCCTGGAGGTAGGTGCCGGCCGGCCCGTCGCGCTTGATCGAGCCGGCGGGGGAGATGTGGTCGGTGGTGACGCTGTCGCCGAGCACCGCCAGGACGCGCGCGCCCTCGATGTCGGTCAGCGGCTCGGGGTCGGTGGGGAGGTCGTCAAAGAACGGCGGGCGACGGACGTAGGTCGAGCCCTCATCCCACTGGAAGCTGTCGCCGGTCGGAACGTTCAGCGAGTTCCAGCGCTCGTCGCCGTCGAACACCTCGCTGTAGCTCTTGTGGAACATGTCGGACTGGACGGCCTGCACCATCGTCTGGCCCACCTCGGTGGAGTCGGGCCAGATGTCCTTGAGGTACACGGCCCCGCCGTGGGTGTCTTCACCGAGCGGCTCGTCGTAGAGGTCGATGTCCATCGTCCCGGCCAGCGCGTAGGCGACGCACAGCGGGGGCGAGGCGAGGTAGTTCATCTTGACGTCGGGGTTGATCCGGCCCTCGAAGTTGCGATTGCCCGACAGCACCGACACGACCGCCAGGTCCTCGGCGCCGACGACGTCGGAGATCTCCTCGGGCAGGGGCCCGCTGTTGCCGATGCACGTGGTGCAGCCGTAGCCGACGAGGTTGAAACCGAGCTCGTCGAGGTATTCGGTCAGGCCGGCTCGATCCAGGTACTCGGTCACCACCTTGGATCCCGGCGCCAGCGACGTCTTGACCCACGGCTTCACCGTCAGCCCCTTCTGGACCGCGTTGCGGGCGAGGATCCCGGCTCCGATCATCACCGACGGGTTCGACGTGTTCGTGCAGCTGGTGATCGCCGCGATGACAACGTGGCCGTGGTCGAGCTCGGTCTCGGTGCCGTCGGCGAGTGTCACCGGCACCTGGGCCGTGCGGCGATCGGCGACCTGGGTTCCCCCGGTTCCGCCGTGGGGGCGGTGCCCGTCGCCGTTGAGAACGTGCGTCGAGACCGGGTCAGACGCGGGGAACGAGCCGGCCAGCGACTCGTCCTCGCCGTCCTCGCCATCCGCGTCGTCGTCGTCGGGCTCGGGGAGGACGTCGTCGAGCGCCATCCGAAACGCCGCCTTGGACTCGGTCAGCGACACGCGGTCCTGGGGGCGCTTCGGTCCGGCGATGCTCGGGACGACATCGGCGAGATCGAGCTCGATCTGGTCAGAGTAGGTCGGCTCCTCGGAATCTGAGTCGTGCCAGAGCCCCTGCTCCTTCGCATAGGCCTCAACGAGCTCGATCAGCTCCCGGGGCCGTCCCGAGAACTCCAGGTAGCGCAGCGTCTCGGCATCGATCGGGAAGATCGCGCACGTGGATCCGAACTCCGGCGACATGTTGCCGATCGTCGCCCGGTCGGCGAGCGGCAGCCCCGCCAGCCCGGCGCCGTAGAACTCGACGAACTTGCCGACGACCCCCCGCTCGCGCAGGCGCTCGGTCACGGTCAGGACGAGGTCGGTGGCGGTCGCCCCCTCATGCAGCTCCCCGGTCAGCTTGAACCCGAGGACCTGGGGGATGAGCATCGACATCGGCTGCCCGAGCATCGCCGCCTCGGCCTCGATCCCACCGACCCCCCACCCGAGCACCCCGAGCCCGTTGATCATCGTCGTGTGCGAGTCGGTTCCCACCAAGGTGTCGGGATAGGCCAGTCCGCGCTTGTCGTCAACGAAGACGACGCGGCCGAGGTACTCGAGGTTGACCTGGTGCACGATCCCCGTGTCCGGGGGCACGACGCTGAAGTTGTGAAACGCCCCCTGCCCCCAGCGCAGGAACGCATAGCGCTCCTGGTTGCGCTCGAACTCGAGCTCGGCGTTGCGCTGGAACGCCTGCGGTGAGCCGTACGCATCGACCTGTACCGAGTGGTCGATGACGAGCTCGGCGGGGACAAGCGGGTTGATCTTGTTGGGATCCCCGCCCATCTGCACCATCGCATCGCGCATCGCCGCCAGGTCGACGACGGCCGGAACGCCGGTGAAGTCCTGCATCACCACCCGCGCGGGAGTGAATGCGATCTCCTTGGCGGGCTCGTCGGTGGCGTTCCACGTCGCCAGCGCCTCCACGTCCTGCGCGCGGATCGACTCGCCGTCCTCGTTGCGCAGCAGGTTCTCGAGCAGGATCTTCAGCGAGAACGGCAGCCGGGCGATGTCGAACCTGGACTGGAGGGCGTCGAGTGCAAAGATCTCGTACGAGCGGTCGCCGACGCGGAGCGTGGACCGGGCATCGAAGCTGTTGGTCTGAGCGGACATTTCTCGCGCACTCCTGGATGTCAGTCAAATGGGGTGCCCCGTACTCTAGGCGTGCGGTGGCCGCGGCAGGTTTCTCGTGCCCCGGTGGCCGCTTCGCGCTCCTACGCGCGTCTTAGGGACGTCTTCGGCGCGGCTTCGCCACCACCACGATGCTGGCCGTGCATCCCAAAGACCTCGCTTGCGCAAGGAGTCGATCGTGCCCATCCTGGTTCGCTGTTCCCTGAGTCTCGCCGCCGCCGCGGTCGGCGTGCTCGTCGCCGCCGGCGTCTATACCGAGGCGCACCGCGCCCCCGACCAGTCATGAGAGCTCTTAGCCTCCTCTCACCCGCGACCCCGATTCTGAGCCGATGAGCTCCAGCTCGACGCCACTGCGCGCCTCGTTGCGCCCCGCCTGGCTGTCGCGACGGCCGGCGCCCGGGTTCGTGCAGACGCTCCGGGCGCGTCCCGAGCTGCTCGGGGTCGTCGGGATCGCGGCCGTGCTCAACTTCTGGGGCCTGAGCATCAACGGATGGGCGAACACGTTCTATTCCGGCGCCGTCCGGTCGATGACGACGAGCTGGCACGACTTCCTGTTCGCGTCGCTGGACAAGACCGGCCTGATGACGGTCGACAAGCCGCCGCTCAGCCTATGGGTGCAGGCTCTGTCAGCGCGGATCTTCGGCTTTCACCCGCTGAGCATTCTCGTGCCGCAGGCGCTGATGGGCGTCGCTGCCGCGGCGCTCATCTATGACCTCACGCGGCGCCGGTTCGGCCGCCCCGCCGGATTCGCCGCCGGCATCGCGCTGGCGACGACGCCGATCGCGGTCGCCATCTCTCGACACAACAACCCCGACCAGCTCCTCGTCCTGTGCTGCGTGGCGGCGCTGTGGCTCGCCGTGCGCGCGCTCGAGGACGGCCGGACCCGCTGGCTCATGCTGTGCGGCATCTGCGTCGGACTCGGGTTCGAGACCAAGATGGCGGTCGCGCTGTTCGTCGTCCCGGGCATCGCCGTCGCCTATCTGTGGGCCGCCCCCCGCGGGCGTGTGACGGCCCTGCGCCAGCTGACCCTCGGTGCAGTCGCGCTGGCCGTGGTCGGACTGGCGTGGCCGGTGCTCGTCACGCTGACGCCCGCCGCCGATCGCCCGTGGATCTCGGGGACCTCGGACAACAGCATCTGGTCGCTGATCTTCGGCTACAACGGCGTCGGCCGGGTGACGGGCCAGACCGGGGCCCCGGGGGCCGGTTTCGGTGGTGGGGGCGGCGGCGCATTCGGCGGTGCCACCGGGGTGTTCCGGCTGCTGCAGTCCGGGCTCGGTGACCAGGCGGGCTGGTTGCTCGGGTTCGCGCTCGTCGCCGGACTCGGGATCCTCGTCGCGTCGCGCCTGCGCCGGGCCGATCCAAGGACTGGATGGCTGATCGCCGTCGGCGGGGCGTTTCTCGTCAGCGCCGTCGTGTTCAGCTTCGCCGGCGGGATCTTCCACCCCTATTACGTCTCGTTGCTCGCTCCGTTCACCGCGGCCCTGATCGGCGCCGGCGTCGGCGAGATCCTGGCCGGCGGGTGGGGCGCCCGGATCCTCGCCCCGCTGGCGCTCGCCGCCGGGGCGATCACCGAACTCGTGGTGCTCGGCCATCTCTCCGGTGACCTGTCGTGGGCGACGCCGCTGGTGATCGTCGTCGTCGCCGGGTCCGCGGTGGCGCTCGCCTTCCGGCTGTCGAGCCGGGTACGGCTGATCGTGCTCGGCACGGCCCTCGCCGCCCTGATCGCGGCGCCGGCCACGTGGGCGGCGGAAACGCTCGGCCACGCGACCAGCAGCACGTTCCCCGCGGGGGGCCCGGCGAGCGCGAGCGCGGGCGGCTTCGGCGGCCCGGGCGGTCCCGGGTTCGGCGGCTCCGGTGGCCGCGGCATCCGCTTCCACGGCGGACCCGGCGGCGGGCCCGGACGCGGGGGATTCCCGGGCGGCGGCCCTGGTTCGGCACCGGGGATCCAGGGTCTGTTCGGCGGCCCGCGTGGCGCCGGTGGCGCCGGTGGCGCCGCTGGCGCCGCTGGCGCCGGGTCTCGGGGCGGCTTGCGCGGTGGCGGCATGTTCGGCGGCGACACCGCCAGCCTGACCGCGGCGTCCAAGTACGCGGCGGCTCATGGCGGCGGGACGGTCGCCGTCGAGAGTCAGGGCAGCGCGGCGCAGGCGATCATCTCCTCGGATGCGAACGTCGCCGGAATCGGCGGCTTCTCCGGCCGCGAGAGCTCGGTGACCGCCTCGTGGCTGGCGATGGAGGTCCGCGACGGCCGTCTGCGCTGGATCCTCGCCGAGTCCGGACAGGGCTTCGCCGGCCCCGCCGACGGCCGCCAGGGGAGCGCGTCGGCGATTGCGATCGCGCAGCGCGTCGGCCGCAAGGTCACGTTCACGGTCAACGGGACGCGGGTCACGATGTACGACCTCCAGGGCAAGGCGGCGGCGATCCTCGCGGCTGCCGCCCGGGCGGCGTCGTGATCAGGCGGCTCGTCGTGCTGTCGGCGGTCGCCGCCGGGCTGTGGTGCGCGCCCGCCGCGTTTGCCGACGCGACCGAGAGCGCCAATTGGGCCGGCTACGCCGTCCACCACCGGGACGTGAGGTTCATCAAGGTGCTCGGCAGCTGGACCCAGCCTCGGGTGACATGCAGCGCGGGGACGGCGACGTATTCCGCCGTCTGGATCGGCATCGGGGGCTACAACACCGTCGTCGCGGGCGCTCGAGCAGATCGGCACCGAGGACGATTGCGCCGCGTCGGGACGGACGGTGTCGAGTGCCTGGTACGAGCTCGTGCCGTCCGCCTCCCGCGCCGTCGCGCTGGCGGTCCACCCCGGCGACCGCATGCGAGCGAGCGTGTCCGTCATCGGGCACGCGGTGACCCTGACGCTGCGGGATCTGACGCGCCATCGCCTGTTCACCAAGCAGGTGCGCGCGACGACGGTCGACGCCAGCTCCGCGGAGTGGATCGTCGAGGCGCCATCGGCCTGCTCGGCCAGGTTCGGCTGCCAGACCCTCCCGCTCGCCGACTTCGGCTCGACGCGCTTGCGCTCCGCCCGGGCGACGACGAGCCTCGGGACGACGGGCGCGATCGAGAACCGGGGGTGGACGACGACGAAGATCGGCCTTGCGCGGGGCGGTCGCCGGTTCCTGTCGATGGGAAGGCCGGGAGCCGGGGCCGTGATGATCGCCGCGCCGTCGGCGCTGACCGCGGCGGGGACCGCATTCACCGTCACCTACGAGGGATCATCGACCGGCGCCGCTCCGGTGACGGCGGCGCGAGCGGTCGCCGCCCGACGGCTCGTCCATCCCGGGGGCGCGCGGACATGACGATCGCCACCGCCGCCGCACCCCACCTGTTCTGGATCACGAGTCGCGCCGCCGGCATCACGGCGCTCGTGCTCGCCAGCCTGAGCGTCTCGCTCGGGCTCGTCATGTCGCTCAAGCTGATGCGTCGCCGGGGGCCCGACCTGATCGCGCTCCACGAGATCCTCTCGCTGGCCACGCTCGCGGCGATCGTCGTCCACGGGGCATCGCTGCTCGGCGACCGGTACCTGCATCCCTCGATCGCCGACATCGCCATTCCGTTCGTGTCGGGCTACAGGACGGTGTGGACGTCGCTCGGGATCATCGCCGGCTGGAGCCTGGCCGCGCTCGGTCTGTCCTACTACCTCAGGCGAGCGATCGGGAACGCGCGCTGGCGTGCCCTGCACCGATTCACGGCGCTCGCGTGGCTGGCGGGACTCGTCCACTCGCTGGGCGAGGGGACCGACGCGGGTCAGGCATGGTTCCTGGCGCTGATCGCGATCGTCGTCATCCCGGCGCTGGGCTTGCTCCTCGTGCGCCACCTGCGCCCCGCCGAGCCTTCCCGGACGGCCGGGCCGCAACCGGGATACCCGCGCGGCACGCGGTGACATACTCGCCGGCGTGCCCACGTCTCGTCGCTTCGTGACCGCGCTGTTGCTCCTCGGCGTGCTCCTCCTGGCGGTTCCCGCGGCGGCGCTGGCCGCCGGCGGCGGGGGCTCGGCCGGGGACCAGCAGTACACCGACCCGTTTGCCGGCACCTCGACTCCGACGCAGACGAGTCAGCCGACGACGAGCGCGCCGACGCCGACGACGCCCGCCGCCACCACTCCGTCTCAGGCGCCCCCGACGAGCAGCGCGCCGCCCGCGAGCAGCCCGCCCGCGACGAGCGCGCCGCCGACGAGCGCTGCGGCGCCCTCGCCCACCGCCACGATCGCCTCCGGCGCCGCCCCGACCGCAACCACCGCCGCCGGCGGCGGCCAGCTTCCGTTCACCGGCTATGACAGTGGGTTGGTGGGTGTCGCCGGCCTGGTGCTGATCGCCGCCGGACTCGTCCTTCGCTGGCGCACGCGACGGTCCTGAGCGGTGCGGCCGACCCGGACCCCCCTTGCGCTTGCGCTCGCCGTCGCCGCCGTCGCCGTTGCGGCCGTCGCCCCCGCGGCCAGCGGGCGGGCGCATGCGCGTCCGGCGGTCCCTCGGGGCTTCGTCGGCGTCGACGCCGACGGGCCCCTGTTCGCGCCCGGCTCGACCCTCGACTTCGGCCGCCAGACCGCGACCATGGTGGCCAGCGGAGTCCAGAGCATCCGCGTCGCCTTCAGCTGGTCGGCGGCGCAGCCGTACGAAAGCTGGTCGACCGTGCCGGCCGCCGCGCAGGCGGACTTCACCAACGTGGCCGGCCGGCCGACCGATTTCCGCAGCACCGACGTGATCGTCGGCGACGCCGCCCGCCGCCGCCTGTCGATTCTCCCGACCGTCCTCTATGCGCCGTCCTGGGACGCCGTCGCCAATCCCGCGGGGGTCGCGACGCCGCGTCAGAACGCGCCCTACGCGGCCTATGTCACAGCGCTGATCGGGCGCTACGGCCCCCACGGGAGCTTCTGGCAACAGAATCCCCGGATCCCGAAGGTGCCGATCCGGATGTGGCAGATCTGGAACGAGCCCGACCTCGCGTACTACTGGAAGCAGCCGTTCGCCTCCAGCTACGTGTCGCTCGTCCGCGTCGCGCGCGCCGCGATCAAGCGCGCCGATCCCGGGGCCAAGGTGGTCCTCGGCGCGCTCACCAACCTCGCCTGGGTGTCCCTGGGCCAGATCTATCGGGTTCCCGGCGCTCGCCGGTTGTTCGACGTCGTCGCCGTCAACGGATTCACTCGCACCCCCGCGGACGTGATCCTCTATCTGCGCTTCGTGCGCGACGCGATGAACCGGTTCCAGGATCGGGCCAAGCCGCTGATCGCCACCGAGATCAGCTGGCCGTCGGCGCGGGGGCAGACCTCGAGCCACTACGACTTCGACACAACCGAGGCTGGTCAGGCGAGAAACATCGCCACGTTGCTGCCCCTGCTTGGCGCGCAGCGGGCCTCGCTGCGCCTGGCCGGGTTCTATTACTACACGTGGGTCGGCGCCGAGACCAGGGGCACCCAGGCGTTCAACTTCTCCGGTCTTGAGCGCTTCGCCGGCGGCCGGGTCACGGCCAAGCCCGCCCTGACTGCGTTTCGCCGCGCTGCCCTGGCGCTCGAGCGCTGTACGCGCAAGGGCGCGACCGCCACCAGCTGCATCCGGTAGCCGACGGTCGCGGCCGCCCCATCACCCCGCGCACGGTCGCGCCGGGCCGGGCTGGGTCGCGGCTCGCAATCCGGCGGTGAACGCCCGGATGTCGGGCGTCGCCACACCGGGATGCTCGGGATCGGCGATTCCGTACCAGTCCTGCCTGTCGGCCGGATCACGCCGCGGCGTCACCCACGTGTACAGCAGGCTGACCGCCAGACCGCACGCGAGGTGGCCGAGGGCGACGAAGCTCGTCGTGATGTCGGCCGGACGGACCCGCGCCGCCGCGTAGTCGACCGCCCCCGGCGGCTCGGTCGTCCACCCGAACTCCGTGACGTAGAGCGGCACCGTCCCCATCCCCACCGAGCTCAGCACGGCGCGCGCCGCCCGCACCCTGGCCACGATGACCGCGGGCGATCCGTAGGGGTGGATCGCCACCCCGTCGACGTGGCCGCGCAGCGCCGGCCGGGCACCGACGAGCGCGGGCAGGAACGTGGTCGGATCGCTGAGGCCGCCGACGATCACCCGGATCCGGGGATTGACACCGTCGATGGCGCTTCGGGCCGCCAGGTAGAGGTCGGCATACCGCCCGGCGGCGGGGGCGGGCGCCCAGAACTCCGCGGTGTCGGGCTCGTTCCAGATCTCGATCGTCGTCACCGGCGCGGGCGTCAGATCCGGATGGGCGCGCCAGAACGTCCCGTCGCTGCCATAGCGCGCCGCGAACGCGGCCGCGTACGCCGCGTAGTCGGCGTCGGACCGGGGTGGCGAGTGATCCTGGCCGAGGATCGACGCCGCCCAAGACGGGGAGTAATCGAGGATCGGCAGCCACGTCAGCCCGTGCGCGGCCAGCGCGCCGGCGATCGCGTCATCGAAGGACCAGTCGTAGTCGTGCCGGCCGGCGACGGGCGCTCGCGGCTCGGTCGCCTCCCACAACGCGTCGCTGCGGGCGACGGTGGCGCCGGTCGCACGGACCGCGGCCAGCTGTCCGTCGATCTGAGCGGCCGTGTCGGCGAAGTCGTTGAACAGCCGGTTGACGTTGACGCCAAAGGCTTCGGTGCCGGGCGCGGGCAGGCCGGCCTCGGGGGTGGCCGCGACCCCCGGCGCGCCTGGGTCGCGGTGGCGCGTTCCCGGACCGAGGGGCACGATGAGGACCGCGACGACGACGGCCGCGGCGATGAGGACGACGGCGGTGACGGCGGCCGGCCACGACCACCGCTCCCCGGTCACGGTGTCAGCCCGGAGGCCAACGCCACACCGATCCCGCCGCCGCCAGCTGGCGGCGCTCGCGCGTTGCCGGACGTCCGAGCGCCCGCTTGAGCGCCAGCCGCGACGCGAACGTCACCATCTGCGCGACGTCGTCGACCGCGGCCCACCCCGGGCCCAGGCCCCGGCGCACCGCATCGTGCCGTCCCCGGGCGAGGCGCGCGAATGCCTCCCCGTCGAATGCCGTCGCCGTGGCGTGGGCGCGGGTGTGGATCAGCCGCGCCGATGGCCACAGCCACGTCCCGATCCCCCGGGCGCCGGCGTGCAGCCCGAGCTCCAGGTCCTCGCCGTAGAGAAACGTCGCCTCGTCGAACGGGCCGAGCTCGCGCAGGGTCCGCGTCCGGGCGACGAGGGCGCAGCCGACCGCCCAGCCGACGCGCCGGGGCCGCCCGGATCGCCACGGCGCCAATGCCACTCCCGGCCGGCCGGGCACCGCCGCCGGTGCGACGAAGGCGCGGATCAGATCCGCGGCCGATCCCGGTCTCGGATGAACCGTGTCCTGCACGCTGCCGTCGCGGCTGAGCACGCGGGGAGCCAGCAGCCGCTCGGGGCGATCGTCCCGGAGCACCTCGGCGGCGAGCTCCAGCAGGGAGTCGTCGAGCAGCTCGACGTCGGGGTTGACGAGCGCCACCACCGGCGCCGCGACGTGCTCCAGCCCGCGGTTGCAGGCCCGCCCGAAGCCGAGATTCGTCCCGAGGGCGATCGCCGTCACCCCGTCGCCGCCCCGGGCGACCGCGAGACTCCCGTCGCGTGAGTCGCAGTCGACGACGATCACGTGAGCTCCGGCGAGATGCCGGTCGACCGACCGCAGGAGCCGCTTGAGGTCGCTCGCCGAGTTGTGGGTGACGGTGACGAGCGCGAGCGACGGTGCGGGCGCCCGCGGCGCCCGCGGCGCCGTCGGGCGAGCAGCTGCGGCGACGAGCGCGGAGAACCGCGCCCGCGCGGCCCCGCGGTCAAATCGCTCGCGGGCCCGATGGCGCCCCGCCCGGCCCAGCGCGGCTGCCCGGGCGGGATCGGAGACCACCGCGACGAGCGCCGCCGCGGCGGCGACGGCGTCCCCCGGCGGATAGCGCACCCCGCACGTCGCGTCGACGATCTCCGCCGGCCCCGCGGCGTCGGGAACGACGGCGGGACGTCCCGACGCCAGCGCCTCGAGCACGGCGAGCCCGAACGGCTCGCGCGGGGCGCAGTGCAGCAGACACGTCGCCCGGGCGAGCGCGCCGCGGGGATCGGGGTCCAGTCCGGCCAGCTCCACGCCGCCGGCCAGATCCGGCTGCCGGCCCCGGATCCGCAGGCGATCGTGCAGCTCGGTGTCGCCGGCGAGCGGCGCGCCGACGAGGCGGAGCCGAAGGTCGGGCAGCCGGCGGCGGGCGAGGGCCACCGCCTCGAGCGCCAGATCGGGACGCTTCCAGTCGACCAGCGCGCCGAGCACCACGACCTCGGGTGGCTGCGCGGGCGCCGTCGCGGCGCCCGGAAACGTGTCGACGTCGACCCCCGGATGGAGCACGACCGCGCCGGGGGCCAGCTCGGAGGCGATCGCATGCGACAGGGTGACCACCGACGCCGCCCGGCGCGCGGCGATCCGGACGAGCGCGCCGATCAGCGGGCCCGGCAGGAGGTCGTTGTGGGCGAACAGGACGCGGGCGCCGCTCAGGGCCGCCGCGATCGCCGAGCGCATCCCCCAGGCGACCACCAGCTCGGGCTCGAGCGTGCGGTGCAGCGCGTGGATCTCCCGCCCGTGCGCCGCCAGCCGCGCCGCGGCCCGCGCCCGCTCGCCGAGACCTCCCCGCAGCGCCAGGCTCCGGGGCGGGATGAGCAGCACCGGCAGCCCGGCGGTCCGGGCGGCGTCGGCCAGCGCCCCGGGGGGGCAGGCGAGGCACCGTCCTTGAGGCAGCGCGGACGCGTAGTCGACCAGCAGTCGCTCCGCGCCGCCGAGCACCCCTGAGTAGGAGACGAACAGAACCACCGGGCCGGGAGCGTAGTCGCTTAGACTGCCCGCTCTTGAGGGAGTCGCAGCCAGGACAGCAGAGACGGCCCCGGGTCGCGCTGGTGCACGATTTCCTACTCGACGTGCGCGGCGCGGAGCGGGTGTTCCTGGAGCTGTGTCGGCTGTGGCCGGACGCCGACCTCTACACCGCGGTCTACGACGAGCGGGGCACCGAGCGCCGCTTCGCCGGGCGCCGGATCCACACGTCGTTCGTGCAGCGACTGCACCCGTCGGCGGCGACGTTCCGCGCCCTGCTCCCGCTGTACCCGTCGGCGATCGAGTCGTTCAACCTCTCGGACTACGACCTCGTCGTCTCGAGCTCCTCGGCGTGGGCCCACGCGGTGCTGTGCGACGAGGGCACCGTCCACGTCAGCTACTGCCACAACCCGTTTCGCTACGCCTGGAACGATCGCGACCACACGCTCGCGCGGCGACGCAACCCGGTCACCCGCGCGGCGCTGCGTGAGGTGTTCCGCCGCTGGCGCCAGTGGGACTGGATCGCGGCGCAGCGGGTCGACCGCTACCTCGCCAACTCGCACATGACCCAGGATCGGATCCGGGCCTACTTCGGGCGCGAGGCGCACGTCGTGCATCCGCCGATCGACACCCGCCGGTTCTCGCCGGGTCCGGTCGCCGACCATTACGCGGTCATCTCGGAGCTGATGCCGCACAAGGGAATCGACGTCGCGATCGCCGCGTTTGACCGGCTTCGTCTGCCGCTGATCGTCGTCGGCGACGGACCCGAGGGGCGGCGGCTGCGGCGATCCGCCGGCCCGACGGTCAGGTTCACGGGGCGGCTCTCGGATGCCGGTGTCGCCCAGGTCCTGCAGGGGGCGCGGGCGCTCGTCCAGACGTCGGTGGAGGAGTTCGGCATCGCCGCCGTGGAATGCCAAGCCGCCGGACGGCCGGTGATCGCGCGCCACGGCGGGGGCGCGCTCGAGACGATCGAGGAGGGCGTGACCGGCTGCCTGTGGTCCGGCGGCCCCGAGGATCTGGCGACCGCCGTGCTCGGGTTCGACGACGCCGCGATCGACCCGTCGGCCTGTCTGCGCAAAGCCGCCCAATTCGATCTCGCCACGTTTCGCCGGCGGATGCTCGCTCAGGTGCAGGCGGCGTACGCCGACGGTGCGCGGTCGGCCGAGACGGGGCGCCAGCCGCTGGCGTCGACGCGCCTGATCAGGCGTGCCGCCGGCGACCCTCACCCCTGATGGCGCGCCGTGCCGTGCTCACCGCCGGCCGGGCGGTGCTGCTCGCCGGGCCGACCGTGCTCGCGTTCTTCACCGGCGGCTATTTCGGCGGTCCCCGGGTTTGGGCGGGGCTGGTCGCGTGGGCGCTCGTCGCGGTCGCGATGCTCACGACTCGCTCACCGGTTCCGCGGCGGGGCGCCGGACGGCTGGCGATCGCCGGCCTCCTCGGGCTCGGACTGTGGACGCTGTTGTCGATCACGTGGGCGCCGATTGCCGGCAGCGCCTACGACGCCGGACAGCTCGTGATGCTGTACGCGGGGACGCTGATCGCGAGCGCCGCGCTGCTCCAGGGGCGCGTCGGCGCGCGCACCGTCGAGCCGGCGCTCGCTGCCGGGACCCTGATCGTGATCGGCTACGGGCTGTCGAACCGTCTGCTCCCCGGGGTGCTGCACTTCTCACGCTCGATCAGCGCCCAAGGACGGCTCGAGCAGCCGCTGACCTACTGGAACGCGATGGGCGAGCTGGCGGCGCTCGGGTTCGTCCTGGCGGCCCGGCTTGCGGGCGACGCCACCCGGCCGCGGGCGATGCGCGCCGCGGCGGCGGCGGCGTGCGCGCCGCTCGGGCTCGGGCTGTATCTCAGCGTCTCCCGCGGAGCCCTGTTCGCGTGCGCGGCCGGGCTCGTGTCGCTGATCGTCCTCGCACCGCAACGCGCTCAGCTGCAGAGCATCGGGGTCGGGCTGGGCGCCGGCGCGTTGGCGGCGCTGGCGGCGTCGCCGTTTGCCGGAGTGACGTCGCTGGCCGGGTCGCTGGGGCATCGTGAGCGCGACGGGGCGATCACGTTCGTGGCCGTGGCGGTGGTGGCCGGGGCCGCGGCGCTCGTCCAGCTCGTGGCCGGCCGGCGTGACCGCGGCGAGATGCTGCGGCTTCCCGGACGCGCGCCGGCGATCGCCTTGGGCGTCGTCTGCGTCGGCCTGGCCCTGGCGATCGTCCTCGGCAGCAAGGAGAGCAGCACCCAGCCCCTGTCGGCCGGGGCGGGGCGCTACGAGACCCTGCAGAGCAATCGGTATGCGTACTGGCGGGTGGCCCTGGACGCGTTCGCCGCCGAGCCGGTCCGCGGGGTCGGGGCCGGCGGCTGGGCGGTGTACTGGCTGCGCGATCGGACGGTCAACGAGGGCGCGCGGGACGCTCACTCGCTGCCGCTGCAGACGATGGCCGAGCTCGGGGTGATCGGGCTCGCGCTGCTGCTCGCGTTCCTCGGCGGGGCGGCCGCGGCCGCCCGCGACGCGATCCGCGGGGCGCCGGTGCTGGCTGCCGGCCCGGCGGCGGTGTTCGTCACCTACGTCGCGCATGCTCCCCTCGATTGGGATTGGGAGATGCCGGCGGTGACCCTGATCGCGCTCGTCGCCGCCGGCCTGCTGATCGCGGTCGCGGACGTCCCAGGATCGGCCGCGGCGGCCGCGGCGGCCGCGGCGCCTGCCGGAGCCGGCCGCGAGCCGGCGGCGCCATGAGGCTCCGTCTATCCGCTGGCGGGGACCGGGGGCGCCAGCGCGCGCAGGTGGCGCAGTGCCTGTAGGAAGGCGTGGCGGTCGTTGGTGGACGCGCTGCCGTAGGCCAGCCACGCCTGGATGTTCTCCGGCTCGCGGCGCGTCACGCTCAGCGCGATCGCGCGGGCGCGCGCGCCGTCCCCCTGCTTGGCCGCCAGCTGCGCGCGGAGCAGGTCGATGGTCGCGTCGGGGTTCAGCTGCTTGGCGCCGTCGAGCAGCGTGGCGGCGCGGTGGGCCTGACCGGGGGCCAGCGGAGATGAGCCGGTGATGATGTCGCTGGCCCGGTCGGTGTCGTGCGACTGGCGGATCCCGATCGCAAACCAGGCACAGATGATCACCGCCACGACGACTCCCAGGATGCGCACCCGCCAGTGATTCATCACCGGCAGCATCGCATGGGCGCACGCCTTGAGACGTCGCCGGTCGTCCTTGCCGTGGTCCTGTTCGCTGGGGGAGCGCTGATCTCGGCATTCTCGCTGCGCAACGGGATCGACCCGTTCGACGAGGGACTGATGCTGCAGGCGGCGCGCCGGGTCGCCGGCGGCCAGCTCCCGTACCGCGACTTCCTCTGGGCCTACGGTCCGGCACAGCCCTACATCCTGGCCGGCCTGTTCAAGCTGTTCGGCGTCTCGATGCTGCAGTGGCGGATCATGCGCGTGCTCGCCGACGCGGGGATCTCGCTGACGGCATATCTCCTCGTCGCCGAGCGGGCGCCCCAACCCGTGGCGCTGGCGGCATGGCTGGCGGTCGCGTGTGAGATCTCCGAGCCGCGCAGCGCCGACCCGTTCCCGCTCGCCCTGCTCGCGGTCCTGCTGGCGCTGCTGATCGCCGCCGGAGGCGAAGCGGCGACCGGACGCCGGTTGGCAGGCGCGGCCCTGCTGACGGCGGTCGCCGCCGCGTTCCGGCTTGACTTCGCGCTCTACGGCCTGGCGGCGGGCGCGGTGACGATCGCGGCCCGGGGGGATCCGCGCGTCGTCCGGCGCTCGGGCACGCGCGCCGCCCGGGTGGGCCGGCTCCGGTCCGCGGTGATCTTCGGCGGGGTCGCCGTCGCGCTCATCGTGCTCGTCTATCTGCCGTTCGCGATCGCCGACGGGCCGGCCGACCTGTACCGGGCGCTGATCGGCAACTCGTTGCACACCCGCGCCTACTGGACGCTCCCGTTCCCGGTGCACTTCCACCCTCCCGCGGGGGCCGGGGCGGCGAAGACGCTCAAGAAGGCGCTTGACTTCTACGTCCCCCTCCTCGTCGTGATCGCCTTCGCGCTCGTCGTCGTGGCGGCGCTCGGGATCTGGTGGCAGGACCGCCGCCCTCCCGCGCTCCTCCTCGGGCTGATCGTGCTCGGGGGCGGACTGCTCGCGTACATGCTGTCGCGCAGTGATGAGTTCCATGTCCAGCCGCTGTTCGTCGTCGTCTGCGTCGCGCTGGCGCTCGTCGCCGCGGGCACGCCGCGACCGGTGGCGGCGGCGTGCCTCATCGTGCTCGCCCTCCTGCTCGCGCATGGAGTCGCCAATCGTCTGTCGGCGCTCGTGCATCCGCCGCCCGCCGTCGCGCTGCGGATCCCGGTTGCCGACGGGGTGGAGGCGCCGCCGGCCGAGGCCCGGGCGATCGAGCGCATGGTGGCGCTCGTCGACGCCCGGGTGCCGCCGGGAGGCGACATCTACGTTGCTCCCCGGCGCTCGGATCTCGTCCGCTACAACGATCCGCTCATCTATGTGATGACCGAGCGTGACAATCCCACCGGCCAGGATTTCGGCCTGCTGACGAGCGCCGCCGCCCAGGCCCGGATCGTGTCCGCGCTGACGCGCGCGCGGCCGCGGGTGATCGTCCGCTGGACCGACCCGAGCTCATCGTCGCGGGAGCCCAACCTCCGCGGTCGCTCGAGCGGGGTGCACACGCTCGATCGGTGGATCGCCGCGCATTATCGGCTGCTGGCGCGGCTGTATCACTACGACGTGCTCGTCGCCATCGGTCCGGGCGCGCGACGGGCGCGCAACTGAGCGATCAGCTCCCGGACGAGGCCCCGTTCGGCCGTCCACGTCAGCGCGACGCTCGCCGCCAAAAACAGCGCCACTTCGGCCAGCGCCTGCGGCCACGTGCGCGCGCCCGACCAGGCGACGCCGCGGACGACCAGCACGAGTCCGGCGGCCGCGGCGATCGGTGCCGCCCCGCGGATCCCGAGAGTCACCAGCTCGACCCCCAAGAGCTTGCGCACGTAGTGGCGCCGGACACCGAGCACGAGCAGCGCGCCGGCGAGGCGTCCGCCGATGAACCCCCACACCCCCCACACGAACAGGGCGGGCACCGCGAGCCCGAGAAACGCGACCGTCATGACGACCGCCTCCACCGCTTGGCGGCGGGAGTCCCCCCGCGCCCGGTAGAACGAGAACCAGTTGTAGCCGAGCTGCTGGATCGCGGCGGCGCCCGCCAGCCCCTGCAGGAGCGCCACCGCCGGCCGCCACTTGTCACCGAGCACGAAGTGGACGAGATCGGGCGAGAACAGGATGAACCCGGCGCAGAACGGCAGCACCCACATCAACGCCACCCGGTTGGAGGTGACGAAGATCTCCCGCAGCGTCCCGATCTGGTCGCGGACGACGCAGATCGCCGGGTAGATCGTGGTGGCGATGATCTGGTCGGCACGGTCGGCGTACCGGGTCAGGGTCACCGCCAGCGTGATGTAGCCGGCCGCGCGCAGGCCGCCGTGCAGCGTGAACGCGAGCATCTGCCCCTGGCCCACGAGGAGCAGCGAGGCCGCTGCGACGAACACCGGCCATGAGAAGCGGAAGTAGCGCGCCCGGGCCTCGCGATCGAAATGGAGCGCCAGCCGGTACGGGCAGGCGACGATCCCGGCGACGACCGCGACCGTGTTGCCGACCGCCGGCCCGATGACCAGGCTCCACACGCCGACCCCCGCGGCGGCGAGCGGGACGGTGACGGCGAAGGTCACCACCGGGACGAGCACCTGGAGCGTCCGCACGCGGACGAAGTCCATCCGCCGGAAGAAGATCCACGTCGGCGCCTGCAACGCGAACGCCGTCGGCAGGTAGGCGACCGCTGCCGTCAGCCACAGCAGCTGGTCGTCGCCGTAGACGAGGGCGACGATCGGGGCCGCGAGCAGCAGCACCAGCGAGAAGGCGCCGCCGACGATCAGCTCCAGCGTGAACGCTCGCTGGAACTCGGCCTCCTGGTCGTCCTCGCGCTGTTGCACGAACGCCTCGTCGATCCCGATCCGGCGCAGCGCCGCGACGGTGACCGCGGTCGTCGTGACGATTCCGTACAGGCCGATCGAGTGCGGTCCGAGGAGGACGGTCACGATCAGGCCCTGCGCGAGCACGAGCACCTCGGCGCCCCCCATGAACAGGGCGTTGATCAGCACCCCGTGCACCGTGCGCCGGCGCAGCTCGGCCCGCGGGAACGCCAGCTTGACCGCGTCGCCGACGTCGCCTGGCGGGTCGCTCATCCGGTCATCGTGCCACCCGTCGCCGATCCCCGAGACGGCGGTTCTCACGCCGAGGGTGATTAGACTGGCCGCTTCGCATGGAGGGCTCCCGGCAGACGACCTCGTCCTCACCGTCCTGCGAGCCGACGCGCCTGCACATCCTGATCCTGTCTGACCGGGACTGGACTCACCCCCAGGGGGGTGGGACCGGGACGAATCTTCATGCCCAGGCGATGCGCTGGCTGCAGTGGGGCCATCGGGTGTCGGTGATCGCCTGCTCGTACCCGGGCGCCCCGGCGTGTGAGCGGCTCGGGAACCTGACGTTGCATCGCGTCGGCGGCCGCTCGACCGTGTTCCCGCGGGCGATCGTCCGCCAGTGGAGAGGCCTCGTGCCCGACGCCGACGTCGTCCTGGAGGTCGTCAACGGGATCACGTTCCTGACCCCGCTGTGGTGCCGCACGCCGCGGGTGACGCTCGTGCACCACATCCACTCAGACCACTTCGTGCGCGAGCTCGGCGCCAAGGGACGGGTGGCGGCGCTCGCGCTCGAGACGCTGCCGCTGCGGTTGCTCTACCGGCGGACGCAGTTTCTGACGATCTCGCAGGCGTCGGCGCGCGACATCGCCGGCCACGGGATCGATCCGCGCCGGATCGACATCTCCTACCTCGGGGTCGAGCACGCCGCGTTCGGACCCGACCCGGCGCTCCGCGCCGCCCAGCCGACCCTGCTGTACCTCGGCCGCCTCAAACGCTACAAGCGGATCGAGGTCGTGCTCGAAGTGCTCGAGCGCAACCCCGGTGTCGTCCTGGACCTCGCCGGCGACGGCGATCACCGCCCGGCGCTGGAGGCCGAGATCGCCGCCCGGGGGCTGGGCGACCGCGTGCGGATGCACGGCCATGTCTCGGAGCTGGCCAAGCGTGAGCTCTACCAGCAGGCGTGGATCAACATCACGACTTCGTCGGCCGAGGGGTGGGGACTGTCGGTGACCGAGGCCGGGGCGTGCGCGACCCCCAGCGCGGCGCTGGCGCTCGGGGGCCTGGCGGAGGCGATCGACGACGGCCGGACCGGCGTGCTCGCCGACACTCCGGTGGCGCTCGCCGAGAAGGTCGGTCGGGTGCTCGCCGACCCGCAGCTGCGCGACGCGCTCGGCCGAGCTGCCCAGGCGCGGGCCTGCGAGTTCACGTGGGACGCGACCGCCCGGCGCACCCTGCAACTGCTCGATGCCCAACGTCGCCGGGCTCATCCCGCCGCGCCGCCGGCGGCGGGGCTCGACCCGGCCGCCGGGGCGTCGCCGCCGGCCGCGCCGCTCGCCGTCTCCGGCGACACGATGCCGGCTTGAGCCTGCTCCGCCGTCCGTACACTCCTCCCGCGTGACGGCGACCGCTCCCGTCATCGCCCCCGCCGCCGAGAGCCTCGCGGAGTCCGCGGCCGCTCCCGACGTCGTGGCCCCGCCCCCGGGCCACCCCCGCTTCCCGCTGGTCGATTCACTGCGGGCGATCGCCGCGATCGCCGTCGTCGTCGTCCACGCCGGCGGCCTCACCGTGACGCCGCTGCACGGCTTCGTCTCCCATGCCGAGGTGGGGGTGGCGATCTTC
This sequence comes from uncultured Solirubrobacteraceae bacterium, assembly GCA_963731395.1. Lineage (GTDB taxonomy): Bacteria > Actinomycetota > Thermoleophilia > Solirubrobacterales > Solirubrobacteraceae > Palsa-465. The sequence continues at coordinate 45,414 of CAVSVH010000003.1, read as the reverse complement.
TTCGCCATCTCCGGCTTCCTGTTGTATCGCCCGTTCGCGTCGGCCCGCCTCAACGGGGCGCGGCGCTCGGCGGTCAGCAGCTACGTGCGGCGCCGGATCCTCCGGATCGTCCCCGCCTACTGGCTGGCGCTGACCGTGCTGGCGATCTGGCCGGGGCTCGCCGGGCTGTTCACCGGTCACTCGTGGGTCTTCTATGGCTTCGGACAGGTCTATGACGACCAGTACGCGCTCCAGGGGATCCCCGCGGCGTGGACGCTGTGTATCGAGATCACGTTCTACCTGCTGCTGCCGCTGTACGCGGCCGTCGTCGGCGGGCTGCTGGGGCGACGCTCGCGCCGCAGCCAGGTCGTGGCCGAGCTCGGTCTCCTGACCGCGATCGCCGCCGCGTCGCTCGCCTACCGCTACGTCCTGCGCACGCACGGATCCCTGAGCCCGGTCCTCAACGCGCTGCCGACGCACCTGGACTGGTTTGCGCCCGGCATGGCGCTCGCGGTGCTGAGTGCCTACTGGCAGGATCGGCCGCTGCCGCGGCCGGCCGCACTCGTCGCCCGGCGTCCGGCGATCAGCCTCGCGGTGGCCGCCGGCGCGTACATCCTGGTCAGCCTCACCGAGCACGGCCCGCAGCTGTTGCGGGCGGGCCCGAATCCGGTCCTGCTGTACACCGGCCCGCAGGACGTCGCCCGCCACGTCCTGTACGCCGTCACCGCGGTTGGGCTCCTGGTCCCGGCGATGCTCGGGAGCGGGGGGTGGATCCGCGGCGTGCTCGGCTGGCGCGTCCTCGCCTGGCTGGGGCTCATCTCCTACGGGATCTACCTGTGGCACCAGACGTTGCTGGTGTGGATCTGCCAGCCGGGGCCGGAGCTCGGCTGCGCCTTCCACGGCCTGCCGGCGGCGCACCGGGCGCCCCTGCTGGCGCTCGTGGTGATCGGGCTGGCGCTGTCGGTCGTCTGCGCGGCGGCGAGCTACTACGTCGTGGAGCGACCGATCCTGCGCTTCAAGCGATGAGCGACGGCTTCCCCGATGTGCGGGCGGCGATCGCCGGCGTCGACGGCTGGCTCTCCGATGACCAGGCGGAGCGCCTGTGGCAGCGGGCCCGCGCGCTGGCGCCGGCGGCGACGATCGTGGAGATCGGGAGCTTCCGTGGCCGTTCCACGATCGTGCTCGCGCTCGGCGCGCCCGCCGGGGCGACGGTGGTGGCGATCGATCCGCACGCCGGCTCTGACCGCGGGCCGCAGGAGATCGCGGCCGATGGCGTCCGCGGCGAGTCCGACCACGACGCCTTCCTCGCCAACCTGCGGGCGGCCGGCGTCGCCGACACGGTGCGCCACGTGCGGTTGCCATCGCGCGTCGCGCTGGACGACGCCGGGTCACGGATCGACCTGTTGTACGTCGACGGCGCCCACCGCTACGGGCCGGCGGCGGCCGACATCGCCGGCTACGGGGCGCGCGTGGCGCCCGGGGGCACGATGCTCATCCACGACGCGTTCTCGTCGATTGGAGTCACCCTGGCGCTGCTGACGCGACTCGTGCCCGGCGCCGCGTTCGCCTACCGCGGGAGGTCACGGTCCCTGGCCGAGTACCGGCGCGCGGTCCCGCCGCTGCGCGGCGCCGCGCGGCGGCGCAACGTCGCGGTCCAGCTGGCGCAGCTGCCGTGGTTCGCGCGCAACGTCGCGATCAAGCTTGCGCTCGTCGCCGGGGCGCCCGGCGTCGCCGCCCGCCTGGGCCTCGCGCCCGGCGATCGCTGGCCGTACTGAGATCGCGGACCAGCGCCAGCACGAGCAGGGCGAACGCGCCGACCGCGACCCAGTGGGCGCCGAGGTGCTGGACGGTGTAGCCGAGGTCATAGCCGCCCTGGTTCTGACCCGGGAACAGCCCGTAGATGACCGGGACGGCGATCACCAGCAGCAGCGCCGCGGCTGCGATCAGGCGGCGGGTCGCCACTCCGCGCCACAGGATCAGAGCGCTCAGCGGCCCGATCACGGCGCCGGCGCGGAGCGCGAACAGGAATCCGAACCCGGCCGCGCACACGATCCCGACGCCCACCGCGGTTCCCAGCGGCAGGCGCGGGACGGCATCCGACGGCGCCAGCGCCTCGGGCGACCGGGGATCGGCGGGCCGCGGCGAGGAGAACAGGAGCACGAGCGCCAGCACGGCGCAGGCGAGCGCCCCGATCAGGTACCCGAGGTCGACCTGCTTCTGGGGGGCGAACACGATCGAGACGTTCCGGCAGCCGGCGCCGACCGGCCACCCGTTGGCAAACGCGTCGATCACGCGGGGGCGGCCCAGCGAGTGGCCGTTGCACGACGCCTGCCAGCCGCGGTTGTAGCTCTCGCCGAGCACCAGCCAGCTGGGCCCACCGACGCGCACGTGGACGGCGGTGTAGGAGCCATCGGCCTGCCGGCCGCTGTCGGTCACCGCCCCCGTCGCGCCGATCGCCGCATGGGCCAGCGGATCGGGCGCCGGCGAGCGCAGCGCCAGCAGCAGCGGCGCCACGACGCTCGGGCCGACACGCAGGTCGACCGGCGCGGCCGCCAGCCGCACCGCGCCGCCACACGCGGTCAGCGCGATTGGCTCGCCCGCGTCGAGCGCGGCAATCGAGCCGCCGAGGCGCAGCGCCACCCGGTGTCCGCCGAGCTCGCCGACCGACTGGCCGCAGCGGCCGGCGACGTCGCCCGTCCGGCGCGCCGTCACGTGCGGGATCCCGGCGCCGCGGATCTCGGCGATCGCCACCGAGGCGCGCGTCGCTCCCGTCGCCCGCACGATCCCGATCGAAAAGCTCCGGGCCCGGAGCGGGCGGGCCAGCGTCACGCCGCCCTGAGGGCCGACGGACACGGTGGTCGCCGGGCCGGCGCCGGCGGTGACCGAGATCCGCGTCGGGAAGCGGGCCGGCAGCGCGCTGCGAATCAGCGCAAAGCGGCGCAGCGTATGCGGGCGCGGCGTGCTCCACGCGATCCACGCCGGCTGGTCGGGGCCGAGCGGCGCCACCCACGCGGTCGCCGCCGAGCCGTCGAACGCCGAGGACGCGCGGTAGCCCGGCAGTCCCTGCAGGCGGCCCGAGGAGCGCAGGACCGCGCCCTCGGTCTCGGTCCGGGCGAGGCGGTCCAGCTCCGGGTCGGGGGCGGCCGGGGCCGCCGTCGCCAGCCCGGCGATCGTCCAGCTGCGCGCCGCCGGCGGATCGATCGTCCGCGTGATGCCCGTCTCGGCGTCCTGCGCCCGCGCGATGAGCGTCGCCTCGGCCTGGAGCCGGTCGCCGTGGACGATCTCCCGCGGCGCCGGCGGACCGCGCCGCAGCGGCTGGTCGGCGGTCGTGCGCTCCAGCACGTAGGTCAGCGGGGTGTGGCGCAGATCGGTCCCGCGCAGCGCCTGTTCGGCGAGCACGGGTGGCCGCAGCAACTCTCCGGCGTGGACCCCTGGGATGCGCACCTCCGCCAGTCCGCCGGCGCTGCCCGTGTTGGCGCCGAGACTGCGCACGCCGGTCAGCGCGATGCGCAGCGCCGCGGCGTGCCTCAGGCCCAGGGTCAGCCGATTGAACCCGGGATGCAGCGCATAGCTGCGCCCCGCGATCTCCACCCGCGTCACCTCCACGAGCGGATCGGACTGGTCGGCGAGCAGCTCGATGCTCGGCACGTCGCGTGCTGACCGGAAGTCGACCTGGATCCAGTGACGACTCGGATCGAGGGTCGGGTCGGCCTGCCACGACGTCCGCGGGTTGCCGTCGAACGCCGCGTAGGGAGCGTGCTCGGGAAACTGGGCGATCTCCGGGTTGTACGGCGCCTCGATCGAGCGCACGCCCGTGAACACGGCGACTGTCTGGGCATCGCTGCCGCGCGCGGGGAACGGATCGAGCACCGCGGCATCGGGGCTGAACGCCTCGGTGGCGGCGGTTGTCGCTCCTGCGTTCTGTCGCACCCGGGAGGCGACGAACACCCGGCGGCGGTTCGAATCGGTGATGAACACGTCACCGCCGGCGAGCGCCTGGCGCCGGATCGCCGCCGCGGGCTCATCCCCGGCGTAGAACAGCGGCTGTGTCGCGGGCAGCTCTCCGAGCGCCGCGATGTCGGCGATTCCCTGCGCCGAGCCGTCGACCACCGTGCTCGGTCCCGCGGGCTCGATCCGGACGAGACCGCGGGCGGGGACGTCGTAGGTCCGCACCTGCGCCAGGCGCACGGGGGCATCGGCGGTCTGCGGGGGCGACGCGAATGTGGTGACCGGCCCGTAGCTGCGGGCCGGCCGGCGCAGGCCGTCCTGGGCGGCGAGGGTCCGCGCCGCGGCCGCGGGGTCGATCGCGCCGCTGAGCGCGTCGTCGTCGTCGGTCGCGGTGACGACGGTGCGCGCGCTCATCAGATCGAGCAGCGGGCCCAGCTGGCCCGGGAGCAGGCGCTCCTGTTGGACGAGGCCGTCGACCGTCCACAGGAAGTCGACGGCGTGGAGATCGTCGTAGGGAGGGACGTTGCGGATCGCGACCGGGCGCGTGGTGGTGGCGGTGAGGACCGGATCGACCGTTGCGCCCCAGTCATAGAACGCGTATGCCTGGCCGGGCAGGACCACGGCGCGCGAGTTCGCCGGCAGCCGTGTGTCGAGATCCCGGCCCGCCTCGGTCCACGCCGCCGGCACCGCGCGGTAGGTGAGCTCCAGGGCGCGGCCTTCAAACAGCGGCAGCGCGCTCAGCACGAGCAGGGCCAGCCCGACGCCGGCGGCCGCCGGGCGCGTCGCGGCCGACACCCGGCCCCACAGCGTGACCGTTGCCGCGCCCGCCAGCAGCGCGATCGCCAGCGCCAGCAGCGGTCCGGCCTTGTAGGTCGTCCGCAGGAACTGGACTGCGGTCAGATGGTTGTAGATGAAGGTCGCCCCGCTGCGAGCCAGGGTGCCGGTCGGATAGCCGACGCTCATCACCAGCAGCGCGATCAGGGCGAGCGCGAGCAGGAACGGCCCGTACCGCCACCGTCGCGTCCACAGGTAGCCGGCGAGAGCCAGCGCCGGAACGAGCAGCGAGGACACGACCACCCACGGGTTGAACAGCAGGGTGGCGGCGTCCTGGTAATACGGCTGCAGGCGGGCGCCATAGCCGACCCCGAGGTACGACGGCCAGTACCCCATCAGGCGCAGGCTCTCGGTCAGGCTCGTCGTCGCCCAGATCGCGCCGACCTGCTCGGTGAACTGCAGAAAGTTCAAGCCGTAGCGCGACTGCACGAGCAGCGGCGCCACCCACCATGCGCTGGAGACCGCGGTGGCGAGGATCGTCCGCCACGCAAACGAGGCGGCGGCCCGCCCGGCGACGTCGCGCAGCAGCATCTCGTAGAGCACGAGGAGCACGGGTCCGAGCAGCATCAGCGCGGTGACGGTCGCGTTGACCCCGCCCCCGCTCGACGTGGTCACCAGCGCAAACGCCGCCGGCCACCACCAGCGCCGCGGCTCGCGCAGGCCCCGGTGGACGATCACCATCAGCCACGGCAGCGCCGCGTAGGCGAGCAGGAAGATCGTCGTCCGGCCTGTGAACACGACGACATACGGGTTGACCATGTACACCGCGCCGGCGACGACGTGGCCGACGCCCCGCTCGCGCGCCAGCAGCTCGTCGAGGAGGCGCACCGCCCCCCACGCCGCCAGTGCCAGCAGCGTTCCCAGCCACAGGCGCTCGGTCACCCAGTCGGGGAGCCCGAGCAGATGCCCGAGCGCGAACCAGGGGTCCATTGGCCACAGATAGCCCGAGTACTGTCCGCCCTGGACGTGGCCGAGACCCTCGGTCGGGCTCCACACCGACGCCAGGTCCGAGAGGAAGCGCCCCGGGTCGACGTGGAGGTTGACCTTCGTATCGGCGGTGTCCTGTCCGGGTCGCTGAGCGAACGCGAGGGCGAACCCGGCGAGAGCCAGGCCGAGCGGGATCCATCGGTCACGCCATCCCCGGGCGGGGCGCCGCCGCGCCGGTGGGCGTACGGCTCCCGCGGTCACGGGTCTCTCAGGCGATCTTGGCCGTGCGGTTGAGCTTGCGGCGCGCGTTGGCGTCGAGCGTCACCTTGCGCAGGCGGACCGCGTGGGGGGTGACCTCGACGCACTCGTCGGCGCGGAGGAACTCGAGCGCCTGGTCGAGCGACAGCTCGCGCTTGGGGATGAGCCGGACGAGCTCATCGGCCGTGGAGGAGCGCATGTTGGTCAGGTGCTTCTCCTTGACGGCGTTGACATCGAGATCCTCGGCGCGGGAGTTCTCGCCGACGATCATCCCCTCGTAGACCTCGTCGCCCGGCTCGACGAACAGGGTTCCGCGCTCCTGGAGGTTGAACAGCGCGAACGCCGCCACCGTGCCCCGCCGGTCGGCGACCAGGGAGCCCGTAGGGCGCGTGCGCAGCTCGCCATGCCACGGCTCCCAGCGGTCAAAGACGTGGTGCACGAGCCCGGTCCCGCGCGTCTCGGTCAAGAACTCGGTCCGAAAGCCGATCAGCCCTCGGGCCGGCACGAGGTACTCCATCCGCACCCAGCCCGTGCCGTGGTTGACCATCTGCTCCATCCGGCCCTTGCGCAGCGCCATCAGCTGGGTGATCACGCCGACGTACGCGTCGGGCGCGTCGACGCTCATCCGCTCCACCGGCTCGTGCAGGCGGCCGTCGATCTCCCGGGTGACGACCTGGGGCTTACCGACGGTGAGCTCGAATCCCTCGCGCCGCATCAGCTCCACCAGGATCGCGAGCGCCAGCTCACCGCGCCCCTGGACCTCCCACACATCAGGACGCTCGGTCTCGGTCACGCGCAGCGAGACGTTGCCGACGAGCTCGCGCTCGAGCCGCGCCGTGACCTGGCTCGCGGTCAGGAGCGTGCCGTCCTGGCCCGCCAGCGGCGATGTGTTGATCCCGATCGTCACCGACAGCGACGGCTCGTCGACCGTGATCACCGGGAGAGGCCGGGGATCCTGGGCATCGGTGAGGGTGTCGCCGATGGTGATCTCCGGGATGCCGGCGACGGAGATGATCTCGCCTGCCGCCGCCTCGGCGGCGTCGACGCGCTCCAGCGATTCGGTCACATAGAGCTCGGACACCTTGACGCTTTCGATGGTCCCGTCGTGCCGGGACCAGGCGACGGTCTCGCCGCGGCGGATGATGCCGTTGCGCACGCGGCAGATCGCCAGCCGTCCGACGTACGGCGACGCGTCGAGGTTGGTGACGTGCGCCTGGAGTGGATGGCCGGGGTCGTACTCGGGGGCGGGCACGTGGTCGACGAGCAGGTCGAGCAGCGGCTCGAGGTCGGAATCAGGTCCCGCGCCCCCGTCCGCCCAGCCGGTCGGCTGCAGCGAGGCCTGTCCCGCCTTCGCGTTCGTGTAGACGATCGGGAACTCGATCTGGGCCTCGTCGGCATCGAGGTCGAGGAACAGCTCGTAGACGTCGTCGACGACCTCGTCGACGCGCGCGTCCGGCCGGTCGACCTTATTGACGACGAGGATCACCGGGAGGCGGGCCTCGAGCGCCTTGCGCAGCACGAACCGCGTCTGCGGCAGCGGCCCCTCGCTGGCGTCGACGAGCAGCAGCACTCCGTCGACCATCGTCAGGCCCCGCTCGACCTCGCCCCCGAAGTCGGCGTGGCCCGGTGTGTCGACGATGTTCAGCTTGACGTCGCCGTAGCGGACCGCGGTGTTCTTGGCGAGGATCGTGATCCCCTTCTCGCGCTCGAGGTCCATCGAGTCCAGCACCCGCTCGGCGACCTCCTGGTTGGAGCGAAACGCTCCCGACTGCCACAGCAGCGCGTCGACGAGCGTCGTCTTGCCATGGTCGACGTGCGCGATGATCGCGATGTTGCGGATGTCGGAGCGAAGCGCCATGACCGGCGGCTGAGGTTAGACGCAACCACTGCACCGGTCTGCGGTCGCCGGTGTCCGCGCCGGCGTCCGGCTTACGGCGTGAGCGGATCCGGGGCGGTGACGGTCTCGGGCTCGGCGTGGCCGCCGGCGTCCTCGGGCTCGGCGTGGCCGTTGCGCTGCACCGGGCCGGCGCCGAGCTCGGGCGTGGCGACGGCCTGGAGCTGGGCGTGCTCGGGGGTCGGCTCGCCGCCGACCGCCGCTTGCGCCTGGGCGGCGGCGGGCGCGCTCGACCCCAGCGCGTTGAGCATCGGCTTCATCAGATCGACGGGCACCGGGAACACGATCGTCGAGTTCCCGCCGATCTCGCGCAGCGTCTGCAGGTAGCGGAGCTGCAGCGTCACCGGGTTACGAGCAACGACGTCGGCCGCCTCGGCCAGCTTTTCGGCGGACTGGGCCTCGGCCTCGGCATTGATGATCCGCGCCCGGCGCTCGCGCTCGGCCTCCGCCTGGCGGGCGATCGCGTGCTGCATGCGCTCGGGGATCTCGACGTCCTTGATCTCCACGGTCGTGACCTTGATCCCCCACGGCTCGGTCTGGGCGTCGATCACGTGTTGCAGCGACTCGTTGAGGTGCTCGCGCTCGGACAGCAGCGTGTCGAGATCGACGACGCCGAGGATCGACCGCAGCGAGGTCTGGGAGATCTGCTGCGTCGCGGAGGAGAAGCTCTCCACCTCGGTGACCGCCTTGCTCGGATCGATCACGCGGTAGTACGCGACCGCCGTGACCCGCGCCGGGACGTTGTCGCGCGTGATGATCTCCTGCGGCGGGATCGTCAGCGTCACCGTGCGCAGGCTGATCCGCACCATTCGGTCGATCGTCGGAATCAGCAGCAGCAGGCCGGGGCCGCGTTGGTCCATCAGGCGTCCGAGGCGGAACACGATCCCGCGCTCGTACTCGCGCAGCACCCGGACCGAGCTCGCCAAGGCGGTCAACCCGATCGCCAGCAGCACGGCGACGACAACGATGATGACAGTGAGCATCTAGATCAGCTCCCATTCCTCGGCCGGGCGCACCGACACAGTCAGTCCAGTGAGGCGTTCCACGACAACCGGATCGCCCTTGTGTAGTTCCGGGGCCTCGTCGTCGATGGCGGGGGAGCGGCGCGCGCGCCACACCGCTCCGTCGAGATCGACGCTGCCCATCGAGTCCGCCCAGGTCCGGACGACGCCGATGTGACCGACGATGCCCTCGGCGCCGGTTCGCACCCGGCGCTGCTTGACGGCGAGTCCCTGCTTGACCGACAGTCCGAGCGCGCTGGCGCCCGCGCCGGCCAGCGCGGCTCCTCCGAGGAGTCCGAGCAGCACCGGAGCGCCGAGCCCGCTGATCGCGAGCACCGCGCCGACCGCCATCACGAGCACGCCGGCCCCGCCGGCGATGCCGTGGGTCGGGTAGTGGGCCTCCGCGACCGCCACCAGCGCTCCGGCGACGAGCAGCGCGATTCCCAGCGTGGTCATACATCAATCGTACGCCCCCAGCACCGTGGGTCGGGCCGCTTTGACCCGCCGGCCGACCGCAGCCACGAGCGCGCCGCGTTCTGGTTGAGCTGGCCGCTGTCCGGGTGCTATCAAACGTGGGGCGTGGTGGATGTTTGAGCGCGTCGCATCGCGTGCAAAACGTCTTGTGCAACGGCCCCGATCCCGAGGAAGGCCAGATGACCAACGAAGAGATTCATCAGCTCGCCCAGCGCATGCGCATCGACTCGATCCGCGCGGCGGCCGCCGCCTCCTCGGGTCACCCGACCTCGTCGATGTCCGCCGCCGACCTGATGGCGGTGCTGATGGCTCGCCACTTCCGCTACGACTACGACAACCCGGAGAACCCCAACAACGATCACCTGATCTTCTCCAAGGGCCATGCGTCGCCGCTCGTGTACGCGATGTTCCGTGCCGCCGACGCCATCACCGACGAGGAGCTGCTCACCTTCCGCCAGTTCGGCTCCCGGCTCGAGGGCCATCCGACGCCGGTCCTCCCCTGGGTCGACGTGGCCACCGGATCGCTTGGCCAGGGGATGCCGATCGCCGCCGGCATCGCCCTCTGCGCCCGTGAGCTCGATCGCCTCCCGTATCGCGTGTGGACCCTGTGCGGGGACTCGGAGATGGCCGAGGGCTCGATCTGGGAGGCGGTGGAGCACGCCGGCGTCTGGGGGCTGGACAACCTCGTCGTGATCGTCGACGTCAACCGGCTCGGCCAGCGCGGCGAGACGATGCACGGCTGGAACCTCGACTCCTACGCCAAGCGCGCCGAGGCCGGGGGCTGGCACACGATCGAGATCGACGGCCACGACATCACCGAGATCGACCGGGCGTACGCGGAGGCCGAGGCGACCGCCGGGCAGCCGACGATGATCGTCGCGCGGACGATCAAGGGCTATGGCGCCACCGAGACCGCCAATGTCGAGGGCAAGCACGGGCAGCCGCTCAAGGACCCGGACAAGGCGATCCAGGAGCTCGGGGATGTTCCCCACATCCATGTCGACGTCGCCAAGCCGGAGAGCGCGGGGACCCCGCACCGCTTCGAGACCGACCCGTCGATCCCACTGCCCGCCTACGAGGTCGGCGGCGATCCGGTGCCGACGCGCAAGGCGTACGGCGAGGGACTGGCCGCGGTCATGCGCCGGCGCGGCGACGTCGTCGCGCTCGACGGCGAGGTCGGCAACTCGACGCACACCGAGGAGGTCATCAAGGAGACCCCCGAGCGCTACTTCGAGATCTACATCGCCGAGCAGATGATGATCGCCACCGCCGTCGGCTTCCAGGTCCGGGGGTGGACGCCGTTCGCGGCCACGTTCGCGGCTTTCCAATCGCGCGCCTACGACTTCGTCCGGATGGCGGTCATCTCGCAGGCGAAGCTGTGCCTGAACGGGTCTCATGCCGGCGTGTCGATCGGCGAGGACGGTCCGTCGCAGATGGCGCTCGAGGATCTGGCCGAGTTCCGCGCCCTCGCCGGCTCGGTGGTGCTGTATCCGTCGGATCCCAACCAGACGGCCAAGCTCGTGGAGGCGATGGCCGACCACGACGGGATCTCCTATCTGCGCTCCACCCGCGCCGGTCTGCCGACGCTCTACGGATCCGACGAGGAGTTCAAGATCGGTGGAGCGCGCGTCGTGCGCGAGTCCGATGACGACCAGGTGACCCTGATCGGCGCCGGCGTGACCCTCCACGAGGCGATCAAGGCCGCCGACGCGCTGGGCTCCGAAGGGGTCAACGCCCGCGTCATCGACCTCTATTGCGTCAAGCCGGTCGATGCCGAGACCCTCGCTGCCGCGTCACGCGCCACCGGCGGGCGCCTCGTCGTCGCCGAGGACCACTGGCCGGAGGGCGGCATCGGCGAGGCGGTGCTGAGCGTGTTCGCCGACGCCGACGAGCGCCCGCGGGTCGTCAAGCTCGGGGTCTCGCACCTGCCGGGCTCCGGCAAGGCGGCGGAGCTGCTCGCCGACGCCGGGATCGACGCCGACGCGATCGCCGCCGCTGCGCGGCGACTGGTGGAGCTCGGGCCACAGATCGGCCGCGCGGCGGCGACGAGCGCCGGATAAGCCGCCCGGAGGCGTCGGGATGTCGGAGGAGCAGATGGTCGAGCTCGCTCAGGGCGCGCTCAGCGCTCGCGGGATCGACGACCGGGTGATCGCCGCCGGGCAGTTCTATCCGCGCGGTCACACCGGCGGCAAGTTCGCCGGCGGTCTGGTGGGGGGTGATGCCGGCGGTCTCGTCGGCGGAGTCGGCGAGGCGGTGGGCACGGTGACGGGCTCGCTCGCCGGCGGCCGCGCCGCGAGCGCGTCGACCGGGTTACCGGCGAAGATGCTCGTCGCGGTCTCCGAGTCCTCGGTCTACGGGTTCGCCGCGGCCAGTCGACGGAGCGAGCCCAGCGCGCTCGTCTTCCAGATGCCCCGGGTGAACCTGACGGTCAAGATCCACCCGCGAGTCAACGTGCGCATTCTCGAGCTGATCGACGACACGAGCGGATCCCGGATCGAGCTCGAGGGAAACCGGTTGCCGGTGACCCACTCCCGCGACGTGATCGGCGCCCTCACGGGCTGATCGCGCGGCGGCCCCGGACCGGCCGCAGGCGGGCGTCGGTCACGCGGCGTTCGGCCTAGGCTGCGCCCGTGATGGACATCCACCTCGATCTGGACCGCAACGCGCCGTTGCGCGCCCAGCTCGAGCGCGAGCTCCGGGAGGCGATCCGCTCCGGACGGCTGCGCGCGGGATACAAGCTGCCGTCGAGCCGGCTGCTCGCCGACGAGCTCGGCGTGTCGCGCGGGGTCGTCGTCGAGGCCTACTCCCAGCTCGTCGCCGAGGGCTATCTCGTCGCGCGGTCGGGCGATGGCACGCGGATCGCCGAGGGAGTCGCGCAGCCGCCGCCGGCAGCGCGGGCACCCGATACGCCGCGACGTCCGATTCGCTACGACCTGAGCAGCGGCGTCCCTGACCTGTCGTTCTTCCCTCGCCGCGACTGGCGATTGGCAACGATCGCCGCGTTGCGCGACCTGCCCGACGCCGCCCTCGCCTACGGGTCACGCCACGGGCACCGCCGGCTCCGGGTCGCGCTCAGCGACTATCTCGCGCGCGTGCGAGCGGTCGTCGCCGAGGACCAGCGGGTATTCATCACCGCGGGCGCGACGGCGGGGATGGCCATCCTGTGGCATGCGTTGCGCGAGCGTGGTGCCCGGCGGATCGCCGTCGAGGACCCCGCGTGGTCGGCCATTCCCGCCTCGGTCGCCCAGTGTGGGCTGGAGGCGATCCCGGTGGCGGTGGACGCGCGCGGGTTGGTCGTGCGCGAGCTGGAGGCGGCCGGCGCGGACGCGGTCGTCCTCTCCCCGGCCCACCAGTACCCGACCGGCGCCGTTCTCGCCCCCGATCGCCGCACGGAGCTGATCACGTGGGCCCGCCGCCACGGGACGCTGATCGTCGAGGACGATTACGACGCCGAGTATCGGTTTGACCGGGAGCCGATCGCGTCGCTGCAGGGGCTGGCCCCCGACTGCGTCGCCTACGTCGGCACCGCGAGCAAGACGCTCGCGCCGGGGCTGCGCCTCGGCTGGCTGCTCGTGCCCGGTCATCTCGTGGGCGAGACCGCGGTCGCGCACGGCGTCACCCGGGCCATGCCGAGCGTCCTCGCCCAGGCTGCCTACGCGACGATGTTGGAGCGCGGAGACATCGATCGCCATCTGCGCCGGACTCGCCGGCGCTACGACGCGCGGCGAAGCACCCTTGTCCGGGAGCTGGCGGTGAGCATGCCCGCGGTGACCGTCCGCGGCGCGTCGGCCGGATTGCACCTGATCGCGTGGCTCGGCGGCGACGCCGACGAAACGGCGATCGCCGAGGAAGCGGCGAGGTGCGGCGTCGCCGTTCACACGCTGCATCAGGGCTGCGCGGTCTCGCGACCGACCCCGCCCGCGCTGCTGCTCGGCTACGGGCTGATCGACGAGGCGGCGATCGGCCGGGCCGTCCGGGAGTTGGCCGCCGCGATGGCGACGGCTGCAAGCGGTGGGCGTCTCGATCGTTGATCAGACAGGAGGCGCGGGTATGGGCTCGACCATCGAACACACCGGGGCGATGACCAGTCACCTCGACATCCGCAGCGGGGGCGACGCCGCGGAGCTGACACAGCTGCGCCGCCGTCGCCGGGCTGATCTGGCGACGATCGAGGCCCTGACCCAATCCCTGGCGGTGCTGCAGAGGGGCACGCGCGCCCTCAAGGAGGAGAACGAGGAGCTGCGCCGCCAACTCGGCCGCCGGCAGCGGGCCGCTCGCCGGTATCAGCTCGACTGAACCGGCTCGGGTCGTGCTCCCTGACCGGGTTCGCCGGCGCGATCCGCCGGCCGACCCGAAGGCACGGATGTCGTATGCGCATCCCCGCCTTCGATGTTGATGCGGGGGAGGTGCAGGTCGAGCCAGTGGGGGAGGCGCCAGGTGGTGGGGCCGAGGATTTCGAGGATGGCGGGGAGCATGACGCAGCGGATGACGAGCGCGTCGAGGAACACGGCGGCGGCGAGCCCGAACCCGAATTCTTTGATCGTGCGTTCGTTGCCGAGCATGAACGAGAGGAAGACGCAGACCATGATCGCGGCGGCGGCGCTGATCACTTTGCCGGTGAACGCGATCCCGTCAGCGACGGCTTGGGTGGGGTTGCGGTGGCGGACCCATTCTTCGTGGATGCGGGAGATGAGAAACACTTCGTAGTCCATGGAGAGGCCGAACACGACGGCGAACATGAGCACGGGGATCCACGGTTCGATCGGGCCGGGGGTGATGCCGAGCACGCTGGCGAACACGCCGTCTTGAAACACGAGCACGGTGACCCCGAGCGCGGCGCCGATACTCAACAGGTTCATGATCGCGGCCTGGATCGGGATCACCAGCGACCGGAAGATGACGAACAACAGCAGCGCGGATAAGACGACGACGATCCCGATGAACAGGGGCAGCTTGGCCGATAGCACGCCGGAGAAGTCGATCGACCCGGCGGTGAACCCGCCGACCAGCGGCCGGGACGCGAACCGTGACGCGTAGGGCGCGAGCACGCGGTCGCGCAAATGGTGCACGAGATTGGTGGTCGCGACCGCTTGGGGCGCCGAGCGGGGGTAGGCTTCCATCACCGCGACCCGGCCTGACGGCGACACCCGCGCCGGGGTGACCGCGGCGACATCCGGCGTGCGCGCCACCGTCGCCCGCAGCCCGGGCAGCTGTGCCGCCTGGGATCGATCGGAGAGCTGGGTGGCGATCAGCATCGGCCCGTTAAACCCGGCGCCGAACCCGTCAGCGAGCAGATGATAGGCGTGATACGTGCTCGTATTGGTCGGATCGTTCCCGGCGTCGCTGGTGTCCAGACGCATCCCGAAAAACGGGATCAACAACGCGACCATCACCGCGACCGACACGACCGCCAGCGGCCACGGGCGGGCCTGCACGGTCAGGCTCCACCGCCGCCACGCCGACGCCCGCGGCGCCCGCCCCTGGGCGGCGCGCCGCCGCGCGGACCGCGTCGGACGCGCCACCCTGGCCCCAAAGAACGCGAGCAACGCCGGGAGCACCGTCAACGACGCGACCAGCACCAGCAACACCGCGAGCACCGACGCGATCGCCAGCCCGTACATGAACGTCACCCCGGTCGCGAACATTCCCAGCAACGCGATGATCACCGTCGTCCCCGCCAGCAAGATCGCCCGCCCCGACGTGTCCATCGCCCCCGTGATCGCCGCCGCCACATCCCCGCTGCGCGCATAGTTCTCCTTGAACCGGGTGAGGATGAACAGCGCGTAGTCAATCCCCACCCCGAGGCCGATCATCAGCGCCAGCTCGGGCGAAATGTTCGACATGCTCGTCACATGCGTCGCCAAGCCGATCAGCGCGACCCCGGTGATCAACCCCAGGCCCGCGGTGATCAACGGCATCCCCGCCGCCAACAACGACCCGAACGTCACCAACAAGATCACCAACGCCGCGATCACCCCCACCGACGTCGCCGGCCCCACACTAAACCCCTCGGCCTGCTCGATCACCTGCCCCCCCGCCGCGACCTCAAGCCCCGGCACCCGGACCGCGCTGACCGCCGCCAACACCGGCTTACCCGTCCCATCGGGCAACAAGTTCGCCCGCTTGGAATAGTTGACCGTCGCAAACGCCGTCTGACCATCCCCAGAGATCTCCGCGCCACCCCGCGGCCCATACGGACTCAACACGCTCACCACATGCGCCATCCCCGCCACCCGCGCCAACACCGGCACGATCGCCGCGCGCACCCGCCGATCGCGAACACTCCCCGACCGGGCATGCCACACAATCGTGTCGACATCCCCACCCTGCGATGGAAACTCCTTGGCCAACAGATCCGTCACATGCTGAGACTCCGTCCCCGGCAAACTGAAATTCGTCGCATACTGACGCCCCACCGCGCCCGCGACCACCGTGCTCACCACCGCAATCAAAACCCAACCAACAACCACCCACCGACGATGCGCAATACACCAGCGACTGAGACTTTTCATGTGGCGGTTGGCCTCCTGAGTGGGATCGAAGTCGACGATTAGCCCCGGGCGTGGGCGGCGTCGGTGACCGGATCGTCGACGAGTTGGGCTGACACCAGCCTGATCTGGGCGGCGTACGCCTCCGCGATCGCTTCCTCTCGATCCAACGCGGCCGAGTAGACGCCGAACGCGAGGTCTCGTCGCCGCTGGTCGGCGGCACAGAACCGGTCATAGCTCGAGCGGACGTTCCAGCAGGTCGTCCGCCACTCGCAATACAGCGCCATGAGCCGGTCGATCTGATCCGGATGGGGTGTGGGAGTGGACGGTGTCATCATCGTGCCTTCTGCTCGGATAGAGGGAGGACGCATCCGTGCCGCGCAGTGTCGGGCTGCGTCTTGGTCGTCACGACCCCGATGATGGGCGGATGACGGAGTGGTCGCGCCAGAGGATCACCCCGGGGTTTGCGACATCCGGCCCCGGTGTTTGGTCTGCGCCCGCGATGAGTTCGCGTCGTCGCAGCGGTCCATGGTCTGTGGGACGGATTGGACCTCCTCAAACGCGCGCGCGAGGCCTATCTTCGGAGCGTCGATGAGCTGGGCGCACACTCTTCACGCCACCGCCGGCCTCTCTGAGGACGGCCGTGCCGTGCCGGCGGCGCCCCTCACCGCGGCGCATGGGGCACGGTCAGCTTCCGGATCCGCCGACGCAGACAGATCTCGCTCGGACTGGCCCCACGAATCCCCGCCGATTGATCTGCTCGAGCGTGATGCCGAGCTCGAGACCCTGCAGAGCGCCCTGGACGGCGCGCGCGAGGGCCGGGGCGGGCTGGTCATCGTGCAGGGGACACCCGGAGCCGGCAAGTCACGCCTTTTGACCGCGGCACGTGCCCGGGCTCGGGCCGCCGGCATGCGGGTGCTCTCCGCCCGCGGTGCTGAGCTCGAGCGGGAATTCCCGTTCGGCGTCGCGCTCCAGCTCTTTTCTCCCCAGCTGCAGCCGTCCGCAGAGCGGATGAAGCGGCTGCTCAGCGGACCGGCGGCCTATGCCGCTCCCCTCTTCGCCGGGACCGACTCCGACGAGCTGCTCCTGGGGGGAGAGCGCCGAGCCGCGCTGACCGCCGGCCTATGCTGGCTGGCCGCCAATCTCGTCTGGGATTCGCGCCCGGAGGATCGGCCGCTGCCGCTCGTGGTCTCCGTCGACGACGCCCAATGGTCGGATGAAGCGTCGCTTGGCGTCCTCTCCCAGCTCGCCGACCGGATCCAGGAACTGCCGATCGCCGTCATCGTCGCGGTCCGTGCCGGGGAGCCGCAGCTGCGCGATGAGCCGCTCCTGCGGCTGCGCGAGCAGGCCGGAGCCGTCGTCTGCCCGCCGCCGCTGTCCCTGGTCGCGATCGAGCAGGTCCTGGACGCTTCGCTGAGCGCGTCCCCGGATCCCGCGTTCGTGCGCGCCTGTGCATGGGCCACCGGCGGGAACCCATTCCTGTTGACGGCGCTGGTGGAGGGCCTGCGTGCCGACGGGGTCGCTCCCCACGGGCGTTCGGCGGCCCGGGTGGGGCGGATGGTCCCCGACG
The DNA here is from genome assembly GCA_963731395.1 of uncultured Solirubrobacteraceae bacterium. Classification (GTDB taxonomy): domain Bacteria; phylum Actinomycetota; class Thermoleophilia; order Solirubrobacterales; family Solirubrobacteraceae; genus Palsa-465. The sequence continues at coordinate 28,041 of CAVSVH010000003.1, read as the reverse complement.
AGGTCCTGCACGCGACTGCGTTGCGCCTCGGCCGCCTGCCGGAAGATGCCGTCGGCCTCGCTCGCGCGGCCGCCATCCTCGGCGACCGAGCGGCGATCGCGCAGGTGGCGGCGCTCGCCGAGTGCGACCTCGAGGCTGCGGAGCGAGCCGCGGACCTTCTGGTGCGTGCGCGGTTGCTCGATGTCGGCGAGCCGCTGACGTTCTGCCATCCCCTTGTCGCCGCGGCGGTCATCGAGGATATGGGGCCGTTGGCGACGAGCCGCGCTCACCGCCGCGCGGTTGCCCTGCTCGTGGCCGCCGGCGCCGACGATCGGGCGATTGCCGGGCACCTGCTGTCCACTCGGCCCGAGGCCGATTCCCGGAGCGTCGAGGTCCTCCGTGCCGCGGCTCGGGCGGCGCTGACCGCCGGTGAGTCGACGGGGGCGGCGCGCCTGCTGCGCCGCGCGCTGGAGGAGCCCCCGAGCGACGACACCCTGCCCGGGGTCCTGCTCGATCTCGCCTACGCCGAAGCCGCCAACGGGGAGCCCCAGGCCCCCGACCGGCTCGACCGAGCGCTCGCATTCATCTCCGACCCCGCAGAGCGGGCCGCGGCAACGCACGCTCTCTGTCGCCTCCTCTCCGCTCAGGGCCACTTCGATCGCGCCGCGGCGGTGGCGCGCCGCGGTCTCTCCGAGCTCAGTCCGGGGCACCCGCTGCACGCCAAGCTGGAGGCGGGCTACTTCGCGGCCGCGGTGTTCCATCCCGCCTCTCGGTCGCAAGCGCTCGCCCAACTCGAGATCGTGCGGCACGACGCTCTGAGGGGCCGGCTCCCGGCGGAGCCGTCCTTGTGCGCTCAGCTCGCCCTGCGTGAGGGCAGCGACGGCGCCGACCATGAGCATGTCCGCCGTCTCGCCGACTGCGCCCTGGCCGGCGATCCGTTGATCGAGCCGGTGACCCAGGGGCGGGCGCTCGGCTTCGCCGTCGCCGCCTTGATCCAGATCGATGAGCTTGAGCTCGCCGAGGACGCGCTCGCGGCCGCGATCGAGTCGGCGCGAGCGCGCGGGCTCCTCGTGGCCGCCGGAGCCGCGCGACACTGGCGCGCGTTCGTGCACTACCGGCGTGGCCGCCTGCACGAGGCGATCGTCGACGGTGAGGCGGCGCTGCAGATCGCCCAGTCGGGCTGGACGACCTACCAGGGGTGGAGCGCGGCGATCCTCGCCCACGTTCGCATCGAGATGGGGGAGATCGATGGCGCTCGAGAGGCAATCGCGCTCGGCGAAGCGGCGCCGGCGGGCATCGACCGCACGCTCGTGCTCGAGGCCCGTGGGCGGCTGGCCCTCGTCGACGGAGAGCCCGCGGTGGCGCTCAAGGATTTCGAGGCCGCCGGCCGGCACCTGGCCGAGCGCTATGGACTGTGGCATCCCGGGATCTTCGCCTGGCGGCGCGCTGCCGCACTCGCCGCGCATCAGTCCGGCGATCGAGACCTGGCGTCGGAGCACCTGGGCGTCGCGATGGCCGAGGCGCGCCGTGCCGGCGTGGCCACGCCCGTCGGCGAGGCGCTCCGCGTCGCCGGGATCATCGCCGGCGGCACCCGCGGGATCGCCCACCTGCGCGAAGCGGTCACGATCCTGGAGCGCTCGCCGGCCCGCCTGGAGTACGCCCGGGCGCAGGTTGAGCTCGGGGGCGCGCTGCGTCGCGGTGGCGAACGCGCCGCCGCCCGGCCGCCGCTGCGACGCGGGCTCGAGCTCGCCGACCGCTTCGCCGCGCACCCGCTTGCCGAGACCGCGTTGGCCGAGCTGCGCGCCAGTGGCGCCCGTCCCCGCCGCGCCGCCCTCACCGGTGCCGACGCGCTGACGCCGACCGAGCGGCGTATCGCCGAGCTCGCCGCGGCCGGTCGCGCCAACCCTCAGATCGCCAATCACCTCTACGTGACCACGAAGACCGTCGAGTGGCATCTCAGCCACGTGTACAGCAAGCTCGACATCACCTCGCGCGACCGGCTGCCGCAGGCGCTCGCCGGCGCGGAGGGCAAAACCCCCGGGAGCTGACTCGCTAACTCCGGGGTGGTCCCCCGGCGCGATCCCGCGCGCCGGGAGGCAGGATGGGGGGGTGAACGCGTCCTCTCTCTCCAACTCCCGGGACGCAGCGGCCTCTGGCGTGGCCACCGAGCGGTGCACCTGGATCACATCGCCGGCAACGCCCCGAGACCGACTCACGCGCGCGGCGAGCGTCACCCGGCAGGCGCTCGCCGCGCCCAAGCTTGAGTGGCCCGTTGCGTCCATGCCTGGAGTCGGTGTCCGGTGCGCACGAGCCGCCTGGATGTGAACGACCGTTCCGGGCCCCGGCTTGATCTGCGGGCCCATGCGACCGCGGCCTACCGCGACCTCGTGACGCTCGGACGGACGGTGTGCGCCCAGCTCGACCCGCGCCTGCACGAGCTGGTCAAGGTGCGGGCGTCCCAGATCAACGGCTGCGCCTTCTGTATCGACATGCACGCCCGGGAGGCCCGCGCCGCGGGCGAGAGCGAGCAGCGCCTGTACGTTCTCAGCGCGTGGCGTGATGTCCCGTTCTTCAGTGAGGCCGAGCGCGCGGCCCTGGCTCTCACCGAGGCTCTCACCGAGCTCGGCGAGGGCCACGTCCCCGACGCCGTCTACCGCCGGGCGGCCGCCCACTTCGATGACGAGACCCTGGCGGCGCTGCTGTTTGCGATCGCGACGATCAACGCCTGGAACCGCCTGAGCATCGCCGCTCGGATGTCGCCGGGCTGCCATCGGCCCTGACCCGAGGCGCCACGGGCTGGTACGCGGCGGCTGCTAACCCCCGAGGATCTCGGCCTTCTTGGCGGCGAACTCGGCCTCGGTGAGAACGCCGGCTTTGCGCAGCTCTCCGAGCTGCGTGAGCAGCTCGAGCTGCTGCCGAGTATCAACCCGTCGCTGAGCCGCGAGGAGCTCGCCGATCTCGCCGGTGTCTCAGTCGATTATGTTGTTCGGCTCGAGCAGGGCAGGGCGACGACGCCATCGGGCCAGGTCGTGGCCGCACTTGCGCGCGCCCTGCAGCTCACCCGCGCCGAACGCGACCATCTCTACCGCCTGGCGGCCCTGCAGCCCCCCGCTGACCGGATCATCAATGATCACATCTCCCCCGGGGTGCAGCGTCTGCTCACACGTCTGGGGGACGTCTCGGTCGCGGTGTTCGCCGCGGACTGGCGGCTGGTGTGGTGGAACCACAGCTGGGCTGCGCTGCTGGGCGACCCGTCCCGGATCGCACCGGCGGACCGCAGCCTGGTCTGCTCGCGCTTTCCGATCCCGGGCAGCCGGGGAGGCGTCGAGGCATGGCCGGTCCGCTCGGGCGACGCGGACGCGACCGATCGCGCGATCGTCGCCATGACGGCTCCATCCGGAAGCGAAGACGCCACCAAGATCGAGCTCGCACGCATCACCGCCCTCACCCACGCTCTATAGGCAGGAGACATCGCGGCCTGGCGCTCTGTCGCCGGTTCGGGAAGCCGGCAGCCGGCTGCCGCTCTCGATAGGGTCGACCTAAAGCAGATCCCGGCGACCGTTCCGACGGTGTCGTCGACACGGCCGGAGCTTGTGAAAGTCGACATGGCCGGAGCGACCGCCCGCAGGGTATGAGATCCGGGCTGCGGCTTGTGTCCCTCGAGGGTTCGAATCCGCTACCTCGCCAGAGCGTCAGGAGGGTTGCTGATGCGCTGCGTGGCCTCGATCACGGCGGCGCGGTGGGTGGCGATCCGCTCGGTGTCGGTGGGATCCTGTCCGCGATTGGTGAGCAGGTCGGGTGCGCTGAGATGCCACGCGTTGGCCAGCCCGATGGTGAGAATGACGAGGTCGATCGGGTCGATCGCGGGCTCGGTGTCGCTGGCCTGCGCGCGGTCGCGGACTTGTGTCATGCGCTCAAGGAACGTGTCGGCGATATGCGGGCCGGCCTCCGGACGCTCGAGTCGGCGCCAGCTCAGCATCCGGACCGCTTCAGGGTGCGCTTGGAGATAGTCAAAGAGCTCGGCGGCATAGCGGGGCAAATCGTCCTCTGGCAGCGGGACGGCTTCGATCAGGTTGCCGATCACGCGTGTGAGCGCTGCGTCAAAGAGCCCCTCCTTATTGCCGAAGTAGTCGTAGATCGCACGCTTGTTCGCCGCACCGGCAGTCGCTATCCGGTCGACGCGGGCGCCAGCCAGGCCGAGGGCAGCGAATTCGCCGACCGCGGCTTCGATCAGGCGCGATCGCGTCGCCGCGGCGTCGTAGGGCATCGCCCCACAGTAGCGAACGAACTGGTTGGATCAGCAGCTTGCTAGCATGACCACAAGCGAACCATACGGTTCGAACTCTTGGCATCGGAGGATCCTCATGCAGCAGCGCACCCTCGGAGAGCAGGGCTTGGTCACATCGGCGGTCGGGCTGGGGACAATGGGGATGACGATGGCCTATGGGGCGGGCGATGAGGCCGGTGGGATTGAGACGATCCGCCGCGCGCACGAGCTCGGCGTCACCTTCATTGACACCGCCGAGCTCTACGGAGGTGGCACCGGCGCGAACGAGAAGCTAGTCGGGCAAGCCGTCGCGGGCTTCCGCGACGAGATGGTGCTGGCGACCAAGTTTGGTTTCGTGCTGCCCCGCACCGAGAACATGACTCGAGAGCTCGATTCCCGGCCCGAGCACATCCGGGAGGTGACCGAGAACAGCCTGCGCCACCTCGGTACGGATCACATCGACGTCCTCTACCAGCACCGGGTCGATCCCCACGTGCCCATCGAGGACGTTGCCGGAGCCGTCAAGGAGCTGATCGACGAGGGCAAGGTCCGATTCTTCGGTCTCAGCGAGGCGGGGCCGGAAATCATCCGGCGAGCGCACGCTGTGCAGCCGGTCTCCGTCCTGCAGACGGAGTACTCGATCTTCGAGCGCGCCGTCGAGGCTCAGATCCTGCCGACCATCCGCGAGCTCGGGATCGGCTTTGTTGCCTACTCGCCCCTCGGTCGCGGCTTTCTCACCTCGACGGTCAAGCCGGCCGCTGAGTACCCCGAAAACGACATGCGCAGCTGGGACGAGCGCTGGCAGCCGGGCAACTTCGAGAAGAACATCGACGCGATCAACCAGCTCACCGAGCTGGCCCGCGCCCACGACATCGACGTCACACAGCTGGCCCTCGCCTGGCTCTTGGCCCAGGGTGATGACGTCGTCCCCATCCCCGGGACCCGCAGCCCCCAACGGATGGCCAACAACGCCGCCGCCGCCCACGTGAGGCTGACCGACGAGGATCTCGGCCGCATCCACGAGATCCTCCCCCAGGGCGCGCACGGCGCCCGCTACCCCAAGGCGATGCTGCCCCAATGGTGACGCGGCTCCGGCAGGCAGCGAACTGTTCACGCCTAGCCCGAACAAGCCCGGCGCCGTGGTCGATCCCGGCAAACCGCACCGCCTCGCGCGAGGAAGACATGCGGGTGGCGTCGCCGAGCTCGGCCAGCATCGTCGAGGCGATCAGCTCCCCGACGCCGAACTCACGTCATCAATGCCTGGCAGCCGGCTTGGTGGTGGGCGACCTGGCGCTCGCTCCGTGGTGATAGAGCATCGAGCGGATCCGCAACAGCCACTGGGTGCGCTCACCGATCAGCGCGTTTCGCAGGTGCAGCCGCGACCGCCATTGGCGGATGTGCGGGAGCGATCCACGCTTCGGGCAGCCGGCCCTCGGCCAACAGCTCGCGCAGCCACACGGCGTCCTGGCGGTCGGTCTCGGCACGGCGCTTGCGCCCCCGCAACGCTCGTGTCGTGACCGTCTCGGCGAGATGCGCAACCCCACCCGCACGCGCGACCGCCTCGGCCACGAACAGCCAGCCCGTGCAGGCTGCCGCATCCCGCGATGCAACGGTCGACCGACGCGCTCCGCGACGGCATCATCAGCCGAGCAGCCGTATGAGCCCGCGTCCGATGAAGAACAGCCCGGCGGCGCTGAGCAGCCCGAGGGTGAACCCGCGACGGCGGCGACCGATCTGATCGCGTAGAGCAGTGAGCCCCCGCTGGCTGGGACCGGGGGCGACCCTGGTCAGGACGACGGGCACCCAAGCGGGCATGGCAACCAGTCCGACGAGCACGAGGACGAGCACCGCTTCAGGTACGACCTTAACCTCAGTCCTGGAGATTTCTTTGGCGGCCGGTGCGATCAGGGCCAGCGTCGTGACGTTCGTCGCCATGGCGAACACGCCGAACGCAAACGCCGCCCGAGCCCGGCGCGAACCACTCGCACTCCGGTCGTCACCGCCCTCGCGATTCGGGCGACCCGCCCCGGCGCCGTCGCGAGACGACAATGAGAACCGCCAAGCTGACCAAGACCAGGCCGAGAACGACGTCGAGCGTCGCATCGAGGTGCGGCCTGGTCGGGAGCGAGATCGCGCGTCCGAACAGCACGATGGCAACGACGATCACGAGCGTGGTGAGGACGACACCGGCGGCGTAGCGCAACCCTGCCCTCCCACCGTCGGGGCCGGCGAGGAGCACGGTTTGCGCCGTCAAGATGACCGGGCTGACCGCTCCGCCCAGCCCGAGCGGGATAACGACCGCGAGCGCCGCCAGCACCGAGCGGACTATAGGTCTTCGCCCTCCGGTCGCGCCCGGGCGCTCACAAGATGACCGCGTGACGATCGAAGCCCACCCCGCGCACGACACGCCGAATAACCATCGCAGCGCCAGGGGCAGTGCGGCAGGGAGGAGATCGGGCCGGCCCGGAGTATTGGCTCGAGGCGAGAGCGGCACCGCCGCTCAAGCAGTGGAACTGTCCGGTTGATCGAGTAGGAGCAGTCGGCGGCAGTTGACGCTGGCTTTTGCAACGTCGCCCCTGCCACACTCTCGGCGCGCGCCGAAGGTCGGCGGTTTGCGTAGGCGCTGACGGGGTCCTGCCAGCCATCCGCAGCTTGCGCCATGCGCGAAAATCAAGCGCGTGCCATCGCGCGGCGCCCCTGACTGAGCCTCGCGGAGGATCCGGCCGCGCCGGCCTCGACGGTTGCTTCGGTCTTGTCTACAGCCGGGATCTGGGGCTGTGGGTTAGGGTGGGCTGGATGACCGAGAGGTTCGTGTCGGCGGTGCGCGTGGCCTTGGGCGAGGCGGCGGTGGACAGCAGCGACGCGACGCTGGCGGCGTATGGGTTTAACCGGTTGCCGGGCGGGGATTGTCGGCCGGCTGCGGTGGTGTTTCCGGCCGAGACCGATGAGGTGCGCGTGCTGGTGGAGTTGGCGGGCGAGCATGGGGTCGTGCTGTGGCCGACCAGCGCTGGGCAAAACCAGGGCCTTGGTGAGTACAGCCCGGTGCGGGCGGGGCAGGTGGTGATTGATCTGGGCCGGCGGATGCGCCGGATCGTCGAGGTCGATGACGTGCTGGGCTACGCGGTGATCGAGCCCGGGGTTACCTTTGAGCAACTGCGCGGCGAACTGGCCGCGCGTGGCGACACGCTGATGATGAGCACCACCTCAGGGCCGCCGCACGGCAGTGTGTTGGGTAACGCGCTGGACCGCGGCGCCGGTTATACCCCTTACTTTGATCACTTCGGGATGCTGTGCGGGCTGGAGGTGGTGCTCGCCGACGGCACCGTGCTGCGCACCGGCGACGGGGCGCTCGCCGGGGCCAACACCCGCTGGATCAACAAGTCGGGGTTTGGCCCGCTGCTGGACGGGCTGTTCAGCCAGTCCAATCTGGGGATTGTGACCCGGGCGGCGATCTGGCTGATGCCACGCCCGCCGGTGATCCGCGCGTTCGGGTTTACCTTCCCCGATGATGGTGACCTGGCGCAGATCATCGACCTGGTTCGCCCGCTGAAGCAGACCAACGTGGTGCCGACTTTGATCAAGGTAACGAGCGGGCTGTACGGGCTGGCCACCGAGATGTCGTATCCATTTGCGCGCACCGGCGGCGTTCGGCCGCTGCCCGATGACGTACGCCACGAGCTCGAGCACGAGCACGGCACCGGGGCCTGGACGGTCACCGGGGCGTGCTACGGGCCCACCCTGGACGCGGTGCAACCGGTGATCGACCGGGTCCGGGGGCACTTCGGACGATCCGCTCACGCGTCCTATTTGCCGCCCGAGCGGTTCATAGACAGCCCGATGTTCGGCATCCACCTGGCAACGTTCAGCGGCGACCCCACCACGCGCGAGCTCAACCTGCTCAATTGGCTGCCCGGCGGGGGCGCCACCTGGTTTTTGCCGGCCACCCCGATGATCGGCAAGGTCGCTCAGCGCCAGCACGACCTGTCGCGGCGCATCCTCGCCGAGCACGGGTTTGACTACATCGTCGAGTTCGTGTGCGGGCCGCGGGCGGCGCGTGGGCTGCACCTGATCATCTTCGATCGCTCCGACGAGGCCGAACGCGCTCGGGCGCGGAGTTGCTATCAGGCGCTGGTGGACAGCTACGACCAGGCTGGCTACCCCATCGGCCGTGCGCCGACTGACTGGCAGCAGCGCGCCATCACCCGGCTGCCCGAGCTGCAGGAGGTGTGCGGCGCGATCAAGCATGCGCTGGACCCGGGTGGGGTAATCGCACCGGGCAAGTACGGCATCGGCTAAACCACGGGCCAAGCCAGTCGTCCGCAACGACGCCGCGCTGGCGATCGCACTCGTGGCAAAGCCTCGTCGCGCGCCGCCGCCGAGCTCGGAATCTCCACGCCGGCGCTGTCCTCCTCGCTTGCGTATCACGACGAGTACCGGCGTGCCCCCGGCCCCACGTCGCTGCTTCAGGGCCTGCGCCACGTGTTTGGGGCGCACACGTATCGGCGGGTCGACCGCGGGGGCGCGTTCCACGTGATGTGGGGCGAGGACGGACGCGAGGTCAAGGCCTGATCAGCGACGGCGCTGCGCCGCGAGCTGCTCCTCGGCCCGGCGCCGCAGCTCCGCCGTGCGGATCTTCGTCCCGTTTGTGCCGGTCGTCACCGGGAACTCGTCGATCACGTTGACGTACGCGGGGACCTTGAACGGGGCGAGCTGTTCGCGGCAGAACGCGGTGAGCTCGTCGCTCGTCACGGCTGCGCCGGCGACGAGCCGGACGTAGGCGACGGCGACGTCCCCGGCGGCGGCCGACCTCGCCCCGACCACCTTCGCGGCCGCGACGTCGCTATGCGAGCACAGGAACTGCTCGATCTCAGCGGGCTCCACGAGGAAGCCGCGGAGGCGCAGCGCGTCGCCATCGCGGCAGATGTAGACGAACGAACCGTGCTCTTCGAGGACGAATCCGAGGTCGCCGGAGCGAAACCAGCCGTCGTCGGTGAACGCGGCCCGGGCGGCATCGTCGTCTCCGAGGTAGCCGGTGACGACGTTGTAGCCCCTGAACTGGAGCTCGCCCATGGACCCCGCCGGGCTCGTGTCGCCCGACGCCGGATCGATCGCGCGAACCTCGATCTCCGCTGACACCACCGATCCGCCACCGCGGCGCCGCTCGGCCGGGTCGAGCACCGCCGGCCAGATCGACGTCAGCGCGAACAGCTCAGAGGACCCGTACACGCCGCTGAGCCGGACGGCGAGCTCGTCCTCGGCCCACTCGATGACGGCACCGGCGCGTCCGGCGAAGTCGGCGATGCCGCCGCGGCGAAGGCACCGAAGCGTCTGACGCCGATCGGTGTCCGCGGCACGCCATACGTCCATCAGGCGGCCGAGCATGTCATCGCCGCCGACCACGTGCGTGATCCCATGCGCCGCCACGTCCGACAGCACGACCCTCGGGTCGAACACGGGCTCGAGCACGCACGCCCCGCCGGCGCTCAGCATCGCCATCGTCGGGTTGAAGCCGAAGACTCCCGTCAGCGGCAGCACCGCGAGGAAGCGATCCTCGGCGCTCATCTCGAGCGCCGCGACGACGTTCGCGCTGTGGACAGCGACGCTGCGCTGGTCATGGCCCGCGAGCTTCGGCAGTCCCGTCGAGCCCGATGTCGTGAAGTAGTTGACCGGATCGCTCGGTCGACCGTCGTTCGGGATCTGCTCACGCGAGGTCGAGCTCTCGCGCACCGATGTCGGCGTCCAGGTCCCGCCGCCGACGTCGAAGCGGGCGAGGTCATCGGAGCCGCTCGGCCTCGCGACTGCCACCCACGGTGCGGCGGCCGCGACACCGGACGCGGCGTCGCTCGCGCGGCGAAGGCGGCCCGCGAAGTCGAGCTCGAGAAACCGCGCGGGGGCGACCACGCCCACCGGCCGACCGCGCGTGAGGAGGTGTGTCAACTCGATGACGCCGTAACGCGTGTTGATGCCGAGCATCGCGGCGCCGAGCGCAGCGAGAGCGAACTCCCACACGACCATCTCAACCCAGTTGGGGAGCCACACGCCGACGACGTCACCCCGGCTAACCCGGCGGACGCGGAGCTCGCGGGCGAGCGCCGCCGATGCCCCGCTCAGCTGCGCGAACGTGAGCGTCGTGCCGTCTCGTTCAATCAGGGCTGGGCGCTCACCATGGCGCTCGGCCACACTCGACAGAAGCTCGCTCAGCGTGGCCGGCGGGGTCCGTCGATCCGAGGCCATCGGTCGAAGGGTACGCTCGGGCGTCGATCGGCTAAACGGCTCTGCCTTGCCAACGGCGGAGTACTCATGCCAACACCTGAGCAACCGGGTCCACGCGTCGGAACGCCTCATCTGGAACGACTCCGAGGGCACCTTTTGTGGGCCGGTTCACTGGATCTGGCCAGCTTCGTCAGCCGCGTCCGGACCCGCGGCGCGAGCTCGAGCTTCGTAGGAGCAATGCTCGGTGCCGACCGCGGACGATGCGCAGGAGCTAGCGCCTTTCATCGTCGCTCAGGACGTCTACGACGAGATCTGGCAGATGGATGACCGGCAACGGCGTCGTTGCGACCAACCGCGCATTACGGCCAGGCCGCTCGGTCCCTGAAGCTGACCACGCAAGTGCACGAGCCGAAGCTCACCAACACTGAGGATCCGACCAGCAGGAAGCTCACTCCCGCATCGCCGCCGGGCCGGGCGTGAGCTCGCGACTACTCTGGCGGATCTCCTGGGCGCGCGGTGGCGCTGGCCAACCAGCTGCGCGCGGAGTTGACCGGTTCTGGCCTGGGCCGGTCGGCGTGTTCGTTGCGATCGACAGTCCGATCTCGCTCGCGTCTCCCGGTCCGCTATCCGAGTGGCAGCGATCGGCCGGGCTAGGCACGTTGTTTCGGCGCCACTGCAACGACGACGGGACTGGTTCTGGCGCGGTCAACGTCGGTGGCTGGCGCCTCGAGGACGTGGGCGGCGATCGCGAGGCTATTGACCATCCGGTCGGTCTCCTCCGCGAGCGGCACCGCCGGCCCGACCAGCGCCGCGAGCTCCTGCTCGGTGTTGCGCAGCGGCGGCAAACCCGACGGCGGCCGGTGCTCGCGCGCTGCTGCTGCGAGCTCGGTGAGCGTCGCGTCGAGCTGATCGGCCAGCGTCCGCGCCACGGGCGGCGCGGGCGGCAGCTCGTCGTCGAAATACGCCTCGAGCGCGAGCGCTGCGTCGGCGAACCGGCGCATGCTCGTCAGGGTCCCGGTCGCCCGATCGGTGCCGAATTGCGCGCGCCCGACCTGTGGCTCGAGCAACGCGCGCTGAACCGAGGCTTCGGTGTTCGTCCGCGCCAGCCGCGCGCGAGCGCGGGCGTCGGCAACAGCGTCGCGGCTCTTGCCGCCGTCGAACCATGAGCCAAGCAGCGCGTGGACGTACACACGGTCGGCCTCGATCAGGTCCGCGGTCGTGTCGGGGAGCAGCGTCCGCTCCCAGGTGGGCCAGAGCGCGTAGATGCCGAGCGTGATGGTTGCGCCGATCGTCGTGTCGAGCAGCCGGTCGAGCGCGGTCGCGAACTCGTCGTGCACTCCCGCGTACGCCACGAAGAAGATGACGAAGGCGGTGATCGACAGCGTGAACAACCCATAGTTGGCATACAGCACCGCCGAGACCGCGAACGAGAGCACGGTGATCAGCGCTGCGAGCGCATATGGCCCGGGATGCAGTGCCGCGGTGATGAGCGTTGCGAGGACGACGCCGAGGGCGGTGCCGGCGTAGCGCTGGAGGCCCCGCGTGAAGGTCGAGCCGAAGTCCGGTCGAAGCACGAACAGGACCGTCAGCGGGAGCCAGTAGCCGCGTGCCAGCCCCGAGATCTCGGCGATCGCGGTCGCGACAGCCACCGTCAGACTGAGGCGGATCGCGTGCCGGAACGCGCTCGAACGCAATGTGAGGTTGGCGCGCAGGGTCGGCCAGGGACGGCGCACCCCGAGCTCGGCGCGCCGCGGCCGTGCGTGGCGCACGGGATCGGGGGGCGGGCCCTCACCCTGCCAGGACGTGGCCAGATCGATCGCGCCGCGGAGGTCCCCCCGGACCGACGCGCCTCGTCGGAGCATCTCTTCGAGCTCGTTGGCTCGCAGCGCCTCGCCGGCGGCGCGATCGACTGAGAGCTCGTCGCGCAGTGCGGCCACGGAGTCGTCGAGACGGTCGCGGATCGAGTCGGCGTCAGCCTCCCAGCGCCCGAATTCCAGCGCTTGGGCGACTGCGACGAGCGCCTCCGCCGCAGCACCGCGGCCGACGTCGACGGCACGCCCCGACACAGCCGGGTCGACGGGCTCGAGGCGCTGCCGCGCGCTGCGGAGCGAGACGAGGTCGCGGTACGTGCGATCGGCCTCGTCGACGAGGACGCGGAACGCCTCGACGGACGGGCTCGGCACGGCGGTCGACCCTGCCGACGCATCGAGCGCCTGACGCGCTTTGGTGTGGGCTTCCCGGATCGGCCTGCGGTCGTCGGCGTTCGGGTCGCGGACCCACGTGGCCAATGCCCGGTAGACCCCGGCGATTGCCCGCCGCTCGGGCAGATGGGCGTGGGCGCGCCAGGGCACGAGGACGAGCGCGATCGCGAACAGACCGCCCGCGAACGCGAGCGCGGCGCGCTCGAGCGCGTGCGCGGCGTCTGCCGGCGCGCTCGAGACGACGGTGATCGTGAGCGGCGCCGTCAGCGCGACAACATATGTCGGCACGCCGAGCGCGATGAACATGCCCGCCCCGAAGCTCGCAACCGCGAGCAGCGCGACAAGGACGACGGCGCTGTTGCCGGCGACCTCGCCGACGAAGGTGCAGACCGCGACGCTCACGCACGTGAACAGCATCGCGCGGACCCTGCTGCGATATGGCGCTCCCGAATCCGTCAGGCCGACCAACAGCGCTCCACCCGAGATAGCCACCGCCTCGATCAGATTGCCCGTTGCGGCGCCGATGAACAGCGGGATGCCGACACCAAGCGCGAACCGCTCACCCCATTGCAGCTTCAGCCCTTCACGCTCAAAACGGATCGAGCCTCGGAGGATGCTCCGCGTCGCGCCCACGGTGCCCGCAGACGGTACCGAGTCGCCATCCTGCGGACGGGCGTCCGCGACGGAAACCAGTGCCGTTGCGGCAGGCCTGTGATGCTTGCGCGCCAGGCGACGACGACAACCAGGACCAACGATGAGCGCGCACGACACGAACGGCCGGAAGCGAGTCTCACTGTGCTCAGGCCGCGGCGCTTGTTTGCCAGCCCGCTGATTGTTGTTCGTCGTCGTTGCCTGGGTAGAACGCTGCCAGCTAAGGAGGCGGCAAACGAAGGAGAGTTAGGTCCCACTAATCGTTTTCACGAGACACAGCTCATTTTAGGTAGGGAAGGGCGTTGCTCGAACAACGGCCCGACCGCGCGAGCGTTAGGGCGATCACGTTCGCGCGGTGCCTTGAGAGCACGGCATAAACGCCTCATCAAATCATCGATGTGGTCACATCAACATTGGAGACATGAAGGATGAGCTTTTTGAACGTTCAAGGGCCTGGGTTCAATCGCGTCCGGCGATCGCGCTGGTTGCTTATCGCGGGAGCGGTGATTTGCGCCTGCCTTATCCCGGTCGGCGTGGCGTCGGCGACGCCCACGTCCCATCGGGTCCGCCACCACGGGGGGACCCGAGGCGGGGTCAACCACCGAGGGTGGGTTTCGACCTGGGCGGCAAGCCCCATGGCCGGTAGCACAGGCTTCTCCGACCAGACGGTGCGCAACGTCATCTACACCAGCGTGGGCGGTAAGTCGCTGCGTGTGCAGGTGAGCAATACCTTCGGGTCGGCACCGCTGACGGTGGGCGGGGTCAGCGTGGGTGTCGTCCTGGACGGAGCGCAGTTGGTACCGGGAACGAGCCACACCGTAACGTTCGGCGGAAAGACATCGATTACCGTCGCGCCTGGCGCACAAGTGCTTAGCGACCCGGTAACGATGAGCGTGCCGCCGCTCACAGAACTGGCCGTGAGCGTCTACCTGCCGGACGCCACTGGCCCGGCGACCAACCACTCGGACGCGCAGCAGATCAACTACATCGCCTCGGGCGATCACACCGGTGATGCGGACGCAACCGCCTATACGAGTCGAACCAGTTCGTGGTACTTCGTCGACGGGGTTGACGTGAGCTCCGCGTCGGCTGATGGCACGGTCGTGGCCTTCGGCGACTCGATCACCGATGGCTACCTTTCGCTGACTGGCGCCAACGCCCGCTGGCCGAACTATCTAGCCCGCCGCCTCAACGCACTCTTCGGTAGCCACGCGCCGGGTGTCGTGGACGAGGGGATCAGCGGCAACCGTGTCCTGAGTGACTCCAGCTGCTTCGGAGTAAGCGCCGAGTCTCGCTTCGAGCGCGACGCCCTATCTCATCCAGACGTGAAGGCCGTGATCCTGCTTGAGGGGATCAACGACATCGGTCAAGCCGGAGACCCGGACTCTGGCTGCACGGCCCCGAACAACCCGAATGTGACCGCGGCCCAGATCGAGAGCGGATACCGCGACCTGATCGCGATGGCTCACGCCCGCCGGGTCAAGATCTACGCCGGCACGCTGACGCCCTTCGGTGGCTCCAACGCCATTTACGGCGGGTACTACGGCACGGCGTACGGTGAGACGCTGCGCGAACAGGTCAACAACTGGATCCGGACCAGCGGCGCGTTCGACGGGGTAATCGACTTCGCCAAGGTGACGCAGGACCCCTACAACCCGCAGTACCTCAACCCGGTCTATGCCGCCAACTCCAACTCCGCATACAGCATCGACGACAGTCTCCATCCGAACGACGTCGGCTACGAGGCGATGGCGAACGCGATCCCGCTAAGACTGCTCCTGGGTGGGCGACGCTGACAGCCGCCTGCAGAGATCACGATCCACGCGTCCGTGCCCGGCGGTCGACCGGGCACGGACGCCACGCAATCTCCGCTCCTCCACAATTCTCTATGCCAGGCCGCCGGGAGGTAGGCCATGCGGACACCCTGAGGGGCCAGCGGTCAACTCTCGACCAGCCCTGACAATGGATCGAATGACATCCGCGATAACGGAACCTACAACAGAGCACCCGGGCCCGGAGCCACCAACTCTCCGACTGCTACACAAGCTGCGCGGCAACCCGCGATCGCAGGCAATCTATCTCGATACATACCAATGCGAGCATCGCGCGCGGCCGCATCGACCAACGACCTGAGGACGATCGCGGCCCACGAGGAAGATTCAAAAGCCGATCGACTGATGTTCGGCCAGGACGTCATGAGCAATCCAGCGCCCGTATCCGCTACGGCGGACCGTGAGCAGGCTCACAACCTGGACAGTCGCGCGTTCGGAGCTCTCGACGCCAGCTCGACCTTGGTCCGCACGCCCAATATGACCGAGGTTACGCTTCGGACGAGAGACGACACACGCGGCCAAGTCGCGTCCTCAGCCTACAGCTCGCCCGCGGTTGCGCGAGCCACTCATGTGCTTGCTAGTGGTTCGTCAGCGTTTTAGTTGGTGATTGCGTCGAGTGTCACTCGTCCGCACTGGACTTTCTCGACTATCTGCTCGGCGGTCTTGGTCCAGGTGAACGGTGTGGGGTTGGTGTTGGTGGCGGCGAGGTAGGTGTCGATGGCTGCGATCAGATCGGGAACGGACGCGAACGCGCCGCGGCGGATCGCCTGGTTGGTGAGCTGCGCGAAGAAGCCTTCGACCAGGTTGACCCAGCTTGAGCTGGTCGGCCGACGGAGCAGCCACCCGCGTCGACGCCTGCGTCGCTGCCGGATGGGACGAGGTCGCCGAGCGTGCGGTCGGCCACCTCTGGCGCCTGCTCCTCTGCCAAAGGAGCAACGCGGCCAGCTGCCCGGCACTAGCGCTTTCCTGCTCGAGTTGGCGCTGAAGAACGAGCGCAATGGCGACGAAAAGCGCATCTGCCGGGCCGGCGAGCGCTTTGCCGCGGAAGCGATCGCTGCGGCCGGAGGCCGGCGCGCGTGACCACGAAGCTCGTCAAGCCTGAACAGATTGGGCTGACGCCCCATAGGGGCGGCCGGCCCCCTGCCATCTGTTGGCATGATGATCGCGCGTGGCGCGGGGCCGTCAAGGTCGGGCCTTCGGCCTGCGCTTCGCGCACCCCTGACGGGGCTCCCTGGACTGCCCCGCACCACCCGCAAGGTGCCGCCGGTCAGATGACGCGGAGCACGCGCAATCGACCCACCAGGAGGCGTTCTCTGATGTAAGGTCACTCTCACCACTTGCGCTCCAGCTTGACCACCGTCGAGGTGGCTCCGTCCGCGCTACACGAGGCGACGGGCGGGATCAGCATCACCTACCACGGCATGCACGACGGACGGCTGACGTCGCCCTCACTCGCCAGGAGGCGACACGCCTGGGCATGAGGCTCGTCGAGCAGCTCGAGGAGAGCCGCAAGGTCTGGAATCGCGAGGCGCCATGGCCTACGCCGGCGTGATCGTCGGCCGGCTACGGTAGCTCTCGGCCTGGCCCGGCTACCGTCCGCCGTTTGCCGGGCGAGCTCGAGCCGCTGCTTCTTGAAGTTCGGCGGCTCGCCGGCCGGGCCGATACCGCCAACTCCGCGTCCCAGTAGACCTTCTCGCCCGAAGCCTGAGACGGAGGCTCCCTTGTTGTGCTCAAGTCGCCGACAGGGTCCTACGGGGGCCGACCTGATCGAACGAGGCCCCATCTGTTCCTTAAGACGTGTTGGGCCTCACACCGTGGCGGTTTGATGCCCAATGCTGATGCCCAATCGCAGACCGGCTGGTCTACGACGGAGACCTAGAGCGAATCGCCCGTACCTACGGGCGATTCGGTAGTGGAGCTAGGGGGACTCGAACCCCCGACCTCCTGGGTGCGATCCAGGCGCTCTCCCAACTGAGCTATAGCCCCGGGCGGCGGCACGTGCCGCGCGGTGAGCGGCAAGTGTAGTCGCCCGAGGCCCGCCGTTCCCCGCACGCGAGGTCGTGTACGAACACGACCCGCCATTGCATCGACGAGAATCGACGGTATACGCTGGCCCACGAACGATGAGCCTTTGCACCCGTTGGACGGCTCCGCATGCATCGAATCGAATCGGCCGGTCGGCCCGTTGCGGATCTCGCTAACGTGACGGGCGGCGAGTAGGCTTTGCGTATGGGTCTTCTGGACGACGCGATACGAGAACACCTCGACCTGAAGCGGCGCCACGGCGCTGATCCGTCAGAGGTGGAACGCGCCGAGCGTGAGGCGCTCGGGCCGGTCCGGCGCAACCGTGAGCCGGGGGACTCCCCGGAGCCAGAGAACGGCGCCGCCGGTACGGGAGCCTTCGCCTATGACCAGGACGAAGACCCCGGTTGGAGTGGCGACGATCCGCGTGAGCCCAGCGCGCCTGGCGGAGCGTCGGCGACCCGCGAAGCTCCGCGCGAACCGACGATTTCCGACGATGATCTCGCTCCGCCGGACTTCGCCACGGGTTCGCCGCCGGCCGACGACGGCGGTCGCGGCACCCCCTTCGATGCCGAGCGTGAGGCGCCACGGCCCCGTGGACGCCTCCGGCGCAGGAGCAAGGAACCCGAACCCGCGCAGAGCCCAGAGGATCCGCTCAGCGACATGAGTGGCGGTGAGACGGTCGAGTACGACGTCGACGACGCCCTCGTCCCCCGCGATGAAGACCGGGAGGACGTCCTCGAGGAGACGCCTGAGTTCCTTCAGGACACGCCGGACCACGACCGCCTGTGGTTCGAGCAGCGCCCGCCGCGCGATTTCGACTTCGACGGCTGAGAGTTCCGTCGGGGCTCAGAGCCTCGAAATCGCGGGAACTTCGAGCGACTTTCGCGCCATTGACGCGGACGAAATGCTGGGGTATACAAACTCGACTGAACTGGTCGAATATGGTTCGAAAGGATCGCCCTTGTTCTTCCGTCAAGTGCTGTATCGCGATCTCGGCTGCGCCTCGTACGTGCTGGGAGATGCCGGCGAGGCGGTCGTCGTCGACCCTCGTTGGGACATCGGCGAGTATCTGGAGATCGCCGGGGCCGAGCAGCTGACGATCGCTCACGTGATCGACACGCACGAGCACGCCGACCACGTGTCGGGCCGTGCGCGGCTGGCGCAGGCCACGGGCGCCCGCCCCTACCGTCCGCGCCAGGATCGTTCGGCTCCCGACGCGATCACGGCCGGTGACGAGATCGTCGTCGGGTCGGTATGCCTGACCGCGATGGCGACGCCGGGCCACCGGCCTGAGCACCTGACGTTTGCCGTTGCCGATCTGTCGCGAGGGACAGAGCCGTGGATGCTGCTCACCGGCGACTCGCTGCTCGTCGGCGACATCGCGCGGCCGGACCTCGCCGTCGAAGCGGTGGACGGCGCTCAGGCTCTGCACGAGAGCCTGGGACGGCTGCTCTCCCTCGGGGACCACGTCGAGGTGTGGCCCGCTCACGTCGGTGGATCCCTCTGCGGCGGGGCCGGCCTGAGTGGGAAGACGAGCTCGACGATCGGGTTCGAGCGTCGCCACAACCCCCTGCTGGCAATGGACGAGCCACGGTTTGTCAACGATCTGACCTCGAGCTTGCCCTCCCGTCCGCCGAACGTCGAGCGCATCGTCGGCATCAACCGCCGAGCCCACGGACCGTCGCCGGTGCTACCGGCGCCGCTGGATGCGCTCCGCCTTCGCGAGCTGCTCGTCGCTCACGCCAATGTGATCGACAGCCGCGAACCCGCGGAGTTCGACGCGGGCCACATCGCCGGCTCGGTCAACCTCCCGGTGAGCTCACCCGGGGTCGGGACCCGCGCCGGCTGGGCGCTCGATCCGGAGGCCCCGGCCGTCATCGTCGCCCGAGACGAGCGCGATGTACGGCGGATGGCCAGTGCCCTGCACGCCGTCGGCTTCTGGCAGCTCGCCGGCGCCTGCCTCGCCGATCCAGACACATGGCGCCAGCACGCCGTTCCCGTGGCATCGGCGGGCGCGTGGGATGTCGAGCAGCTCGCCGACGGCCTGCGACACGATTCGGTGGAGCTCGTTGATGTCCGCGAGGCCCGCGAATGGGTCTGCGGACACGTTGTCGGCTCGCACCACGTCCCGCTCAACCGGCTGGGCGACGTCGAGGCGATCGCACTCCCCGAGCGGGGCCGCACGACCGCCGTCGCCTGCGCCGCTGGCATGCGCGCCGCGTTCGCCGCGAGCCTCCTGCGCCGGGCCGGCCGTCACAACGTCGTCCGCGTCTCCGGGGGCGGGATCCCCGACCTGGCCTCCCTCGGGCTCGACCTCGCCGTCGGGAGCTAGCGCCCTTCCCGTCTGGTTCGGGCCTACGCTCAGCGGGGGCGGGCGGCGGTCTGTCCCGACCGGATGCCTCGGGCCCGGCATCGCCACCGTTAGACTCGCAACGCGGAGGGGGCCATAGCTCAGTTGGGAGAGCGCCTGCTTTGCAAGCAGGAGGTCGCCGGTTCGATCCCGGCTGGCTCCACTGACAACGTCCCTGGAAATCGGCCACCCCGCTCTTCACGGCGGCGGTCCTTCAGGCAAATGAGATCTGTCTGGCAAGGCCTGGCTTGCGTTGACGAGTTCGTTCGTGGCAATGTGCCCGGGGGCTCGATCAAACTCGCGACCGTCCTTTTCGAGTTCGAGAAGGAGGCCAGACACAGGAGCGAGCTCGTCTGGCATGCACCTCGCGCCCGGGTGGTGAGCGCAGAGGCGATGAGCATCGCGCCTACGACGAGCGGCACCTTGTAGGACCCAAGCGCGAACCCGAGGATCAGGTTGTCAATGCTCAATGCCGCTCCTGAGATGAGCAGCTGCGTCACGAGCAGGACCACCGAACCAGCGATGAGCGCCGCCACGATCGCCCCCGGCCGCCTCGACCGTCATCCAGCCCACGCTCATCCACGGCAGAACTCTGGCGCGACGCACCAGCCGATCACGGTCGTCCCGGGAGGCCGAGGGTGGAGAGGATGACGCCATCGTGCTCACGCTGTTAGAGCGGCACGGACGCGGTTCGTGCTCGTCTAACCGAAGCGACCCTGAAAAGCCGTCGAGTCACGTTCCTCCCAGACGGAACCGTAGAAGCAGGCTGGGACGTTCAGGTCTTCGCCGAACCCGGTCCAGCCCAGGGGGCCCGAGGCCGGCGAGGGTCGCCCGGAACCCGTGCGACAATTTGCGTCTGGTGAGCCGGGAAGTCTGGTCGGCGTGCCCTCATGGGCGACGCTGCCATGCACCCTGACTACCCCAACACACCGCCATCACCGTGCGGGCAGCCATCGGCGGCCGGCGTGCTGACGGGGGTGGCGCGTCGTGTCTGACGGGCTGCTCGCGCTCGTGTTCGTCTCGGCCGCAGCGGTGAGCCTGGCGACGAGCTGGCTGCTGGTCTCTCGGCTTGAGCGGGTCGGCGCGCGACTGGGTCTCTCGGAGGCGTTGCTGGGCGTGCTGGCCGCACTCGCGGCTGACGCACCGGAGATCACCGCCAGCGTCACGGCACTGGCCGGGCATCAACCGCGGATCGGGGCGGGCGTGGTGATCGGATCAAACGTGTTCAATCTCGCCGCCCTGCTCGGTCTCAGCGCGGTGGTCGCGGGCGAGATCACATTGCACCGGCGGGTGATCCTTCTCGAGGGGACGGTCGCGATGGTGATCGCGACCGTGTGTCTCGGGGTGGTGGTCGGCGGCCCCGGACCTGGGATCGGCTTGCTCGTTGCCGTCGCGGTGCTCGTCCCGTACTTGATTGTCTCGGCTGTGAGCCCAGCCCGGTTGCGTCACTTGGGGCTGCGGCCGGCTTGGGCGCGGTGGCTCTCAGAGGCCGTCGTCGAGGAGGAGCAAGAGCTCGATCCGGCGATCCACCCCCCACCGGCCGGCGCTCGCGACGTGACCGTCGCCGGTCTCGCTACCGCCGTGGTGGTCGGCGCGAGCATCGTGATGGAGTTGACGGCGGCAAAGCTCGGCGCGCGCCACCATGTCGCTGAGATCGTGACCGGGGCGCTGGTGCTCGCTGGCGTGACCAGCCTCCCCAACGCTGTCTCCGCGCTGTATCTCGCCGTCCGCGGCCGGGGCGCAGCGACGCTCAGCATCGCCCTAAACAGCAACGCTCTGAACGTCACCGTCGGTCTGCTGCTCCCCGGGATTCTCGTGGGGCTGGGCGCGCCATCGCGACAGGGAACCCTCGTCGCCGCCTGGTATCTCGGCCTGACCGCCGTCACCCTCGCGTGCGCGTATACCGGATCCGGACTCCTTCGATCCCACGGCGCAATTATTATCGGCGGCTACCTCGCGTTCGTCACCGTGGTTCTCATCTCGAGCTGACGGTGACAGCCGCTTAGTGACTTGCACTTTCGTGGAGGCGGGACGCGGGTTGCTGGTCGCGGAGCAGATCCATCAGGTCATTTTGAGCACGACAGGCAGCGCACGGCAAAAAGGTGTGTCTCATGCGACCGGCAGCCTCAGCCTTGACCGCGACCGATTCCTGTGGCGGGCGGTGGCGCTGGTTTGGCCGCGCACTCGGGCTGGATGGCGTTGCCCCGGCCGCGCGCTTTCTGGCTCCAAGGGTTAAGGATCAGGCCACCGGCGAGGCGCGGGATCAGCATGATCAGGAATGCGCCGGCGAGTCCTCCGGGGTTGAGGGCCTGTCCGCCGGCGTGAGTGGCAGGGCCTGAGGTGCCGAGATGGTCAGAGATCAAGCCGAACAGCAGCCGGCGCGGCTGCGGTGGTGAGTGATCGCAGCAGGGTGCGGACTGCTGCGGTGCGTCCTCAGCGCCAGTGGGGCATGATGTCCAGGCGGGCGGCGAGCGCTGGGTTGGAACCGTGCAGGGCGGCGCCGGCCAAGCCAGAGGAGCGGCAGGCGGATCACCACTGGTCGGCTCGCATGCATACGTTCTGTGACGACCCGCCGCAGCCCCTCGACGCGCCGGATGGGTGGTCGGGCGACGTCCCCTGACGTGCTCAATCTCCACGAGGTAGTACGGCGAGCGGCAGGTTTGGCAATTCGCGGCCGTCGGCGACAGACGAGATGAAAGAGGCGAGTCAACAGGCCGGCCGTTTTTCCCGCGTCGCCCGGTCCGGTTCCGCGATCACGCAAAAATGGCTCCCTGGCTCGGTTACGTCTCCGCGTCGAGATCCCGACAGCGCGAAGACAGCTTTGGCACCATCCCGCGATCAGGGTGATCGTAATGCTGCCGTCGACGAATTAGCGCACCGTGACCGCGAGATACGTCGCCGCCCTGACCACGATTGTGCGGAGCAGCGCGATTCCATACGGGTACACGCTCACGATCTGGGCGACGGGAAGTGTGGTCGAGCACCGGCACGGGTCGCCTGGCGTCGGCGACGTGCTGTTGTTCGTGTTGGGGGCGGTCGCGGGATTTATGGTGGTCGCGCTGGGAGTCCGGAGCCGGCGCAGCGAGCCCCTGAACGACGCTCCCCGCGACTTCACGCGGACCGGGGTCATCCAGATCGTCGCTGTGGGCGTCGCCGTGGGCGCCGCAGCGCTCACCTCGGAGATATCGTCGGGCGTCGTGTGGCCGCTGGGAGCATTCGTGGCCACCCTGCTCTACCTCCTGCTCGCGGCGTTGGAGCTGGTGCTCGTCCGCAAAACCGACCCCGATGCCAGCTGAGTCTCCTCCTGATGGTCGCGCGGGTAGCGCTGGGACGTGGCCCGTCCCACCGGGGCCCGTCCCCCCGCGGCCGCTACGGGGGTGTGGGAGGAGGTCGCGCCGGCAAAGTAGATGCCCAGGCTGGCTGTCAACGCAACTGCCGTTTGGCTTGAACTCACGGTGACCGACCGTCAGAAGATCAGCCCGGCACGACCGAGATCGACTCTCGCGGGTGAGTGAGCCGTGGTGCCGTGGGCGCGAGGAGGATCACGCGCTCCCCGGCGTGCAGGAGGGTGTCGTCACCAAGCGCGACCAGTTCGTGCGCTTCGGTGACCGCAACCACAAGGCAATCCGGCGGCCAGGCGATCTCGCGGACGCGACGCCCGAGAGCGGCCGAGCCGGGGCCGATCGTGAGCTCGACGATCTCATATCCAGTCAGCGGGGTGCTGGGCCGGTGGGCGGCCGACGCCGGGTCGTCTGCTTCAAAGTCTGCGGCGACTGCACCGTGCTCGATCGATGCCTCAGAGGAGAGCACCGTCTGGGTCACAGCGTCGAGCACGCTGTGCCGGGTGATCCACCCCTGGACGTGCTCCCGGTCTTCAGACAGCACCGGTAGGCCCGCCGGGCCGTAGAGGGTGAGCTGCCGCAGTGCCTGCTCAAGGGTCTCATCGCCGAACAGCTCCTGGGGCTCACGGGTGTCGGTGACCGGCCCGGCCAGGTTCTCCCATGGCGTGTCGATCGTGTTGGTGGCGTCGGACTCCTCGTCCGGGGCCGGGCGTAGTCGGGCGGCGGCGGCGGAGCGCGAGACGGGTTGCATGGCGTCGGCGACGGTCAGCCTGTGCAGCACGTTGGTCGGCTTGGGGCGTTCGATGTCGATGCCGCGACGCAGCAGCTTGGTGGTGTACACGCTTCCGTAGGAGATGTGCTTGGAGACCGCTGCGGCGATCCCGCAGGTGAGCATGATTGGGAGGGTGATGCCGAAGTTGGCGGTCATCTCCGCGACGCTGGCGATCGCGGTCAGCGGCGCCTGGGCGGCGGCCGCGAACACTCCGCCCATGGCAACCACGGCGTACAGCGCCGGGGGGCCGGTCACGGATCCGAACAGGCTGTGGACGAGGGTGCCGAAGGCCATGCCGGCCATCGCGCCGATAAACAGCGACGGCGCGAACACGCCTCCGGAACCGCCAATCGACAGGGTGAGGCTGCTGGCGAGGATCTTGCTGACGAGGAACAGGAGGATCAGGCCGACCACCACGTGACCGCCGATGACCGAGTTCATCACCGGATAGCCGACGCCGTACATCTGCGGGACGGCGAGCAGCAGCACGCCGAGCGCGATACCACCCACCGCCGGCCGCGCCCACTCCGGGCGGCCCTTCCACAGCTCGTCGACGAAGTCCTCCAGCCAGTACAGGAAGGTCTTGAAGCCGATCCCGATCAGCCCGGCCACGACGGCGAGCACCGCCACCAGCAGATAGGTGGTGTCGGCGGTCACCGAGAGGCCGTGCGGGATCTGGGCGAAAAACGGGGCAGAGCCGAAGATCGCCCGGCTGATGACATCGCCCGTGACCGCGGCGAGGCTGGTGGCCACCAGGGCATCGAGCGAGAACTCGCGCAGCACGATCTCAAACCCGAAGAACAACCCAGTCAGCGGAGCGTTGAACGTGGCCGCGATCCCGCCGGCGGCGCCGCAGGCGACGATGATCCGCAGCCGGGCCTCGGACATGCGCACCAGCTGCCCGAGGGTCGAAGCCAGCGCCGAGCCGATCTGCACGATCGGTCCTTCCCGTCCCACCGAACCGCCGACGCCGATGGTGATCGCCGAGGCCAGCGCCTTGATGATCGTCACCGGCGGTCTGATCCGTCCCCCGTTCTCTGCGACGGCGAGCATCACCTCGGGGACACCGTGGCCCCTGGCCTCGCGAGCGAAGCGGTAGATCAGCGGGCCATAGAGCAGACCGCCGAGCACCGGGACCACCAGCACGAACCAGATCCCCAGCCCCGGCAGGTGCAAGCTCGCAGCATGACCCTGCTGGCCGAACTGGTCATGCCCGGTCACCAGCCACGTCGCCCCGTAGACCAGCCAGCGAAACCCCGCGGCACCCAGACCCGCCCCCGCCCCGACCATCAACGCCATCACCACCAGACCCAGCCGGTTCTCGCCCAGCCACGCCGATGTCCACCGCATCACCGACGGGCGAGCCGGGCTGGACTGCGCTCCCACCACCGGCTCAGCCGCCATCGAGATCCCATCCCAGCGACCAATCCTGTTCGGGGACCTCACCGGCCGCATCGGCGAACGCCCGCAACGCCCGCACGACCGGATCCCGGTCAGCTGCCGGCATCCGCGCCACGATCATCGCGATCTCCGTCCGCCGCCGCCGGCTCACCTCGGCCACCAGATCAGCGCCCGCGCCAGTCAAGGAGACCCGCACCGCTCGGCGATCCTGCTGGGTGCGGCGGCGAGTAACCAGACGCTTGCGCACCAGGCGGTCACACATCCGGGTCGCCGTGGACCGATCGACTCCCAAAGCGGTGGCCAGGTCGGCCAAGCGCTGAGGACCGCGAGAGGCCAGCTCGATCAGGAACCGATACTGCGCCAGCGTCACGTCCTCGGCGACGTTGGCCAGGGAACGGGCGGCGACCGCCACCAGCGCCCGACTGGACCCCAACACCGCATCGACCAGCTCGTCCCGAGCCGGCTCCACGCCCCCACGTGTCGTCGCAGACGGCTTCGCAGCTGCTTGCATACAGCGATTATTGCATAACGCAATCAATCGGTCGGCTGATCGGCGCACTTGCGGCACACAGTGACCTCGTGCGACGCCCTCCACGGCCGGAATCGTTTTAGCTATGGGATAGCCGCGGTTCGCGCTCGTTGCGTTTGTCGGGGCGGCCAGCGCTCGACCCGCGAGGAGGTCAAGCCAGAAACCCCGACAGGGCCGGGAGGAAGCGGGGATCGTGCATTACGCTCACGTGGCCACGACCGTCGAACATCTGCAGGTTGCTGCCGGGGATCAGGCGCGCTGTCTCCTCAAACAGCTCCGGACTGTATGTCTGATCCTCGCGGCCGACCAGGATCAGCGTGGGGACGGTGATCGGTCGTTGGCACTCGCCGAGGTCGAAGGCGTCTTCGGCCTCGATCGTCGTCGCCATCGCATCGAGGTCGTCGCGCGGCCTGACCACGGACGGACCGAGCAACCAGGCCCCGGCTCCGGCAGCGATTCGTCCCGGCGTGGTCGGCACCAGGTCCGCCGCCAACAATGCCAGTGCCTGACGGTGTGCGCCGGCTCGTACCCGCGCCGCCACGCGGCGCTGCAGCGTTCGGCCGCCGTCCCCGAGGCGACAGGCGGTGCTGATCAAGACCAGGCGGCGAACCACGTCGGGGTGGTCGGCGGCGAGCTGCTGCGCGATGCTGCCGCCGGTAGACAGGCCGATCACGTCGACCGGCGTGCCGAAACCCTCGCGCAGGGCGTCGGCATGCTCGGTCGCGAGCTCACCGATCGTCATCCCGCGAGGCAGGTGCGGCCGGCGGTTGAAGACAAACAGGCGATGCGTCGTGGCCAGCGACACCACCGGACCCAGCATCGCCCGCACGATCAAGTCGCCGTCGACCCCGGTGGTGGGAGACAGTCCGGAAAGCACCGCGACCGGTCGACCCTCGCCGATCGCGGCGTACGACAGGCAGCCCATCGTGCCGCGCTCGACGCCCACACCCTTAGTCTCGCAGGGCTTCTGCTGGCCGGCGGGCGGCGACGGCCGCTAGGTGGTCGACTCGACGTGCTGTCGGATCGGCGGCTCGAGCACCGTCCCCAGCAGTGGCACGTCCAGGAACCCCTCGACGCTTGCGTACAGCAGCGCGATCCGCGGGAGGTCAGACACATCGTCGATGACGACCGACCGCGGCACCCACTCAGGCCCGAACTTCTGGTTGAAGTCGCGCAGCGATTGGATCTGGAAGAACGGGTTCAGCCCCTTGGCCATCAACCGCTGCAGCCGACCGGACAGGCCGGCGTCTTCGGCGCTGTCCAGAAGCCGGCCCCAGGCCGCGAAGTTCAGTGATAGCCGCTGAAAACCACGGGCTCCCAGGGCGAGCGCCGAGCGCGCGATCAGATACTCGGTGATGCCGTTGGCGGCGTCAGGCCGGCGTCGCATCAGATCCAACGAGTAGCCCGGCTGATCGCCGTAGACGGGAACGAAGCGCAGAAAACCCGCGACGCGACCGCTGTCGTCGCGGGCCAGGCCGATCACGAAATCGGGCTCGACGCCTTCGACATCCAGACCCAGCTCCATGGTGAAGCCGCGCTCGGGGGCGCCGTCCCGCCACTCGGCGCTGATCTCATTGAGCTCGGCGATCAGCTCGGTGCTCGCCTCGGTCTCGGCGATCA
Organism: uncultured Solirubrobacteraceae bacterium; assembly: GCA_963731395.1. Lineage (GTDB taxonomy): Bacteria > Actinomycetota > Thermoleophilia > Solirubrobacterales > Solirubrobacteraceae > Palsa-465. The sequence goes on along the minus strand of CAVSVH010000003.1, from coordinate 860 downwards.
GCTCGAAGTCGTGGTCGCGATCGACGTGCCGCACCGCGCTCCTCACCGCTTTCATGCCCGGTGCGTCGAGGCTGAACTGGCGGCAGCGCAGGTCGCCTCGTCGCCGAGATCGATCGCGTGCATACCACAGGCCCGGTAGATCCGGGCGTCGGCCTCGCGCACGGCGAAGAACGCGACTCTCCACCCGCGGCCGGCGCAGAAGGCCAGGAACTCGTCGACGGTCCGGGCGGTGTCCTCGGGCGGCCCCACCGGGTCACCGGCCACCATCGCGGTGCCACGGACGTACACGTAGGCGATCAGCGACCGCCCGTCGTCGGAGAAGTAGTAGTTCTTGTCTCGCCGCAGCGCGAAATAGTCGAGCGTGTCATCGCCCCAGGCGCGCACGATCTGCTCCGCCCGGCGCCTGCGCTCGGCGGTGGGTGGTGCGGACTGGACAAACGTGCGCAGGATCAGGTACAGGAAGAAGATCACTCCGACGATCCCCAGCACCAGCAACGAGGTGTTGATGAACCCGCGGAACACCCGCTGGTGATACGTGTAGGGGCCGGCGATCCCGATCAGTCCGCCGTAGGCCGTCCGCACCACGCCGGTGAACGACAGGCCCGGCGTGTTGGTGCCGGGCGGCGAACAGAGTGATCGCAGTGAAAACCAGGACGCCCAGCAGGTAGAGCGGCACAAACGCGATCGCCTGCGCGAGCGACCCGCGATCCGACTGGGCGCGGAAGTCGCGTCGAAACCAGATCAGCGCGAGCAGCATCGCGACCGACAGCAGGACCGCCAACGGATCGGGACCGTGGAGCAGGTTCACGACTGCAGCCGCCGCGAACAGCGCCACCGCAATCGTCCACGCCCGGCGCTTG
>CAVSVH010000002.1:0-299179 GCA_963731395.1 uncultured Solirubrobacteraceae bacterium | reverse complement strand
CATTGGGATCGTCCGCTCAGCGGCCGGCCAGATGACGCAAGCGCTCGCCGGCGACTTGCTCGGTTTCCGCGCGACGGAGGGCGGCGGACCGACCGGCCACAACAGACCTGGCTGGTCGCAAGGAGACCAGCCGGCGGCGGCGCGATCTCGTGACTAACCGCCGGGTTTGTGGCAGACGGCCTCGACGTTGTGGCCGTCGGGATCGAGGACGTACGCCCCGTAGTAGTTGGGGTGATAGATCGTTCGCACTCCAGGCGCGCCGTTGTCGGTGGCGCCTGCCGCCAGAGCGGCGTCGTGGAACGCGTCGACGACCTCGCGGCTGTCGGCGGTGAAGGCGATGTGGAGCCTGCCCTGCACGGGGCGGCCCTGCGCTTCGACCCAGAACGCGGCGTGCTCGTCTTTGCCAAATCCGGCGGCTGCGCCCGGGAAATCCTTGAGGACGCTGAGTCCGAGCGGGATGAGGGCCTGCTCGTAGAAGGTCTTGCTGCGGTCATAGTCCTTGACCGCGAATCCCATGTGATCGAGCACCTTCTACCTCCTTTGCATGGCGCGATGTCATCGTCTGCCTGCGAGAAGCGTTCCCGCGCGGCGAGATGATCACGCTCCCATCAGCTCAAGCCTCGGCCTAGCGATCACGCGGCTCAGGCACGGGCCTGATCATTGCGTGGAGCACGTCTTCGTGTCGGCGGCTGTTGGGACGCGGCTGCCATCATCCGTGCGATCATGTTGACGCAGACGTTCACCTGGCGCGGAGACCGGCAGGTTCGGTGGTCGCGGCAGGGTTCGGGGTCACCGCTGGTGTTTTGTCATGGGACCCCGTGGTCGTCGGTTGTGTGGCGACGCATCGGCGATGCGCTATGCCGCGACTTCACGATTTACATGTGGGACATGCTCGGCTATGGCGCCTCCACCATGGAAGATGGCCAGGATGTCTCGCTGGCCACACAAGGCGCGCTGCTCGTCGATCTGCTCGAGCACTGGCAGCTCGCCGAGCCATACGTGGTCGCCCACGACTATGGAGGCGCGGTCGCGCTTCGTGCGCACTTGCTTCACAGCGCCCGCTACCGTGCGCTGGCCTTAGTCGACGCGGTGGCGGTGGCCCCCTGGGGCTCTGAGTTCTTCCGCCTCGTCGCGGCCAACAGCTCCGTTTTCGCGCAGATTCCGCCTCCGTTGCACGAAGCGCTGCTCCGCGCCTACATCGCCGGCGCGGCCCACCGTCCGCTTGCCGACGTCGACCTCGACGCACTCGTCGCGCCGTGGCTGGGTGCCCGCGGCCAACCGGCGTTCTATCGACAGATCGAGCAGGCCGACCAACGGTACACCGACGATGTTGAGCCGTTGTACCCGAGCATCCAGATGCCTGTCTTGATTGTGTGGGGTGCCGAGGACGCGTGGATCCCAGTCGACCGCGCCCGTCGGCTCGCCGAGGTCATCCCGGGCGCCGAGCTGCGCCTGGTGCCCGACGCTGGCCACCTGATCCAGTTCGACGCTCCCGAGCACCTCACCGCCACACTCCAGCGATGGCTGCTGGGCCAAGCTCCGCCAGGTCGGCGATAGCAATGCGCGAGAAGCAAGCGTCCTGAGCGGCCTCCACGCGCTGGCCTCGACAGCGCGCGTGCCGACGAGTGCTTGTCGCGCGAAGCGCGAGCGGTGCCCGACGCCAAGGCTAACCGCGCTGCAGGTTCTCGCAGAGGTTGCGGTGATAGCCGGCGAACTCGCGCGCCATCACCCGCTGGACGATCGGCGCGATCAACCGTGTCGGACCGCGGAGCTCACCTTCGGCCACGAACACAACCCTCGTCCGGGCACCGTCGGGCGCCAAGGTCCAGGTTCCATCGATCGGCTGCGGGCCCTCGACGATGTGCACGTGAAAACGCCTCGGCCGATCGAACTCCGTGAACTCGACAACCTGCTCGAACTCCCTGACCCCCGGTGGTTTCGTGCGTTCTCGAACCCGCGTCCCCAGCCCGGGTGGCCCATCGGACAGCTGCTGCACCGACGTCTTCGACGTCTGCCAGTCACGGAGGTTCGCAGGGTTCGTCATGTAATCAAAGACCGCCTCCGGCGCTGCGCCGACGACGAAGGTTTCGAGAAACCTCACGGTCGCCCTGTTGTAGCACCGCGCACCGGACCGTCGCCAACACCCGCGCGGACGGAAGCAACCTCAGCGGACCGCACGCATGCGCACTCGCGTGGATCCGCTCGCGACGACGACGCGAACGACCCGCCCGACCTCGGCTTGCCGTCGCGAGTGCTTTCATCGACGACCTGACCAAACGCCGGCGAGCGCATCGGCGACGAAGGACATGCTGATCAGTGTTGCTATGCGAGTGGGTCGCGGATCGTGGCGGTCGGCCGGCAATCGCGGATGCGCTCAATGACGGCGTGCAGCTGTTCGAGCAACGTGTCCAACACGGCGTCGAGCTCGACGTGCAATGGGACTTCAAGCGGGATCACAGGCCGCCCATGGAGACCGTCGTAGAACACTCGCGGCGGTATCTCGGCCTCGAGCGAGGTCAATGCCTGCTCGGGTTCGATCGCCGCCTCGACCCATAGCGGGGTTTGGCGCTGGCGGGCCCAACGGCCGAGATCGACCGACACACCGAGCTGGATCGGGCCAGCAGCGACGTAACGGGTGTACTTACCCAACACGCCAACGGACCGCTGCCCGCTCCGGTGAAGCAGCCCGATCTGCACGCCACGGCGACAGAGAGCCTCCACGAGTTCCATGAATTGTTGAACACGACGAGGGGTCGGTGTGGCCAGGTCCTCAACAGTGACCGGAAGAAACGCCTCCTCGTCTTCCAGTTCCGAAAGGCCAAGCAGCTGCTCAACGTCGCCCGCCAGACCAACCTCACCCCTGTCCATGACGGCCGCCCGGACGGATCCGAGCAGCGCACGCCAGCTCACCACACCGAGCCACTGCCCCTCGCCGACTTGGGTGATGCCGCCTCTCGTCAGCGACCCCGCGTCAGTCATTTCCAAACCCGCGAGTTGGCATCGCCGAGCGAGCTCGGCGCCCACCGTTTCGAACCGCAGACCCGGCGTGACGACCAGCAGGCACCCGCCGGGTTGCAGGCTGCGGAGATACCCGGTGGGCTGAGCCTCGGTAAGCGCCGCCCAGAACTTCCCTTCAAGAATCAGATGCCGCGTGTCGCCGATCGCTCCCACGACGTCCGGACGCCCCTCCTGCACAGCGTCAACGACTTCGGTGCGATACACGAGCCCGTCCGGCCCCGTGACGCCGCGCTCGGCCAGCCAGCCACGCACCGTATCCCGGGCGACCGAAGACACCGCAAGAACATGACCCAGCGAAGCAGTCGCCAAAGTCTCCCGCTGATCGACGAAGCGCAACGCCATCTCAGCCAGCAAGGTTCGCCGCGGCTCCACCATCTGGTAACCGTACTGAGCGACCGCCAAAACTCGCGCTGACGTCCGCTTACTCGGCTCCCGCTGACGGAACGGACTGCTGCTGCCGCTTCACCTCGAGGCGGGATCCCACCGCTCTTGCCCCGTCGGAGGACCTGAGCACCTCCCTGGGCCCAAGTAGAAGTGCAGGCGCCGCGTCAGCGGACGATCGCTTACCTCTGTGCACCGCTTCAGAGCGCGCGATCGCGTTGGCGACTAAGCGCAACTTGGCTCTGACGCGGTGCTAGCTCTCGACGAGCAAGCACATGCGCCTAAGCGCGGTCGGCGCCAGTTTCTGCTTTCAGCCAAGCAGGAGCCAGCAGGTGTCAAGGCCGGTCGAAAACTAGGCCGCTCGCGCCGGTTGAAAACTAGGCCACCCCGCCGGTTGAGAACTGACCCCTCCGGGTGAGCTGAGGGGAGAGCGACCGTCGTCGCGAGGCCGAGCCCGTAGGGCGAGGCCGAAGCGGCGATGGTCGCTTTAAGCCCGTCTGACGCGGCCCGGCGGTGGGATCGGCGCGCTGTGAGGCGTTCTGCGGCCTTCGGCGAGGGCAGCGAAGGGGATTAGGTCAGCCGATTTCGGGGAGTCTCGCCGCTGGCCGGGCGTCGAGTTCTTTGCCGCGCAGGCGGTAGCTGTCGCCTTTGAGCGAGAGGATCTCGGAGTGGTGGATGAGTCGGTCGATCATCGCGGTGGCGGCCATGTCGTCGCCGAAGATGTCGCCCCATTTGCTGAACGGCTTGTTGGAGGTGACGATCATCGAGGCGCGTTCGTAGCGGTTGGAGACCAGCGAGAACATCAGGCTCGCGGCTTCGGGATCGAACGGGATGTAGCCGACCTCGTCGATCACGAGCAGCGGGATGAACGACAGGCGGCGTAGCTCGGTCTCGAGGTTGTCCTGGCGTTTGGCCTCGGACAGGCGGGCGACCCATTCGGTCGCGGTCTGAAACTGCACGCGTTCGCCGGCGAGACACGCGCGGATCGAGAGCGCGATCGCGAGGTGCGTCTTGCCGGTCCCCGGGGGTCCGAGCAGGATCACGTTCTGTTTGCCGTGGAGGAAGTCGAGCTGCCCGAGGTGCTCGACGACGGTCTTCTTGACCGACCGCTGAAAGGTGAAGTCGAACTCCTCCAAGGTCTTGCGGGCGGGGAACCTCGCGGTCTTGATCCGCCCCTCGCCGCCGTGACTCTCGCGGGCGGAGACCTCGGTCCCGAGCAGGATCTCGGCGAACCGCTCATAGCTCCACTGCTCCTCGCGGGCGCGGTCGGCGAGCACCGGTAATGCCCTGGCCGCTGCCGGCGCCTTGAGCGAACGAAACAGATGCGAGAGCTCGGACGCGGTCTTGGTCATGCCGGGATCAGCGCGTCGTATCTAGACAGCGGCCGGATCTCGACGTCGACCTCGTGCCGCTGCCGGCGCCGGACCCGTTGTCGGTCGAGCTTGGTCTGATGCTGCGGGTCGGTGAACGTCAGCCCGCCAGCGAACACGCGACGATGCCGACACGCCAACTCGCCGGTGTCGAGCACCACGGCGGTCACGTGGGTCTGCGAGACGCGCACCTCGACGCGCCGCCCGGCGAACACGGGGTCGACGGAGTAGTCGTTGCGATCGATGCGGAGATATGGCTGCTGCGCCACCCGCACCACAATCCGCCGGTCGGTGTCCGGCAGCCGACCGGGCAGCGGCCGCATCTTGGTGCGCTCCTCGGCCAGCCGCTCCGCCGGGACGGCTCGGATCGTGCGATGCACCCGCTGATTGACCCGGTCACACCAGCTGTCGAGCTGGTCCTGGAAGTCAAGGTGATTCGCGAACCGACGCCCCGGCACGAAGTTGGACCGCATGAACCGGTGCGACCGCTCGAGAATCCCCTTCGCCTGCGGATCAGCCGCCTCCAGGATGATCCAGCCAACCCCGAGCTGACCGCAGAACGCCGCGAACTCAGTCGTCGGGCGGCCGTGACCGGCGATCGCGCCCTCCCGGTCCCACACCAGCTTCTCCGGCAGCACCCCGATCCGGCCAAGGCAGCGGCCCAGGCCTGAAAGGATGTCCGGCGCGTCCTTGGAGAAGATCAACGCGCCGGCGATCAACCGCGACCAGCACAGCTCCGCAGTCACCACATAGCCGCGGCGCTGCTGACTGTGACCAACCGAGATCAGCTCCCGCGGCTCCCACAGATCGCACTGGACCAGCTCGCCCGGCCGATAGATCGTCCGCTGGAACGTACGACGGACTTGGAACCGCGGGCGGACCTCGCGAACGTAGTCGTCAAAGATCGACTTGCCACCCTCATACCCGAGCTCGATGGCCATCTCCCGCAGCCGCAACGACGGGATCACCGGATCTGCGTGCAGCTGCCCGCAGATCCACTCCTTAAACGGATCGACCTTCGACACGACCGCCGGCCGCTCATACCTCGGCGGCGCGTCCGACGCGAGCGCCCGGGCGACCGTGTCACGCGCCAACCCCAACGACTTCGCGACCTGCCGTTGAGAACGCTGCTCGACCAGCACCAACCGTCTGATCTCAGCCCACCGCTCCACGCCGACCACACACTCCTCCTCGCCCGATCCCACACGGATCAGACGAGCGTCAACAGCCGGCCGGACAACACCCCGACCCCACGCCACGTGGCCTAGTTTTCAACCGGCGCAGGTGGCCCAGTATTCAACCGGCGCCCATAAGCGCAACTTGGCTCTGACGCGGTGCTAGCTCTCGACGAGCAAGCACATGCGCCTAAGCGCGGTCGGCGCCAGTTTCTGCTTTCAGCCAAGCAGGAGCCAGCAGGCGCGGCGGCGCGGCGATCGGAAGCCCCGGACCTCGGCAGCGGCCATCGATTGCTTCTGCACCCACGCAGCTGCAGAACTCTCGCGCGCGCTTATCCGCTGCAAGAGACGCCCGGATCACGGCGAAAGCGGAGGGGGCGGGGTCGCCGCCCGTCCGCCGCCCGAAGTTCGCGAGCTCCAACACCAGGGCGAGTCGCTTCGGCCTTATCGGCGTCCCGCAGCCAAGGCCGTGCCGGCGATGCTTGTTCCGCGCGTTTGCAGTGAAACGAGAAGACACGCGAAATCAGCGATAGCTTCAGTATCACGCAAATCGCCGGAGCAAGATATAGCATAAGGGGGTGCTTACGCACCCTCTTATGCACGACCGCCGGAGCGGTCGAACAGCCAGTCCCACCGGGGGCGGGTCGCTGCGCTGGGCGAGGCGGCGGGCGCGGTGAGCGCCACGTCGGAGTCCCGGCCTCAGGGGCGGTCGCGCCGGCGGCGTGAGAACGGCGCCGCGGCGGGTGGAGCGCAAGGTCAAGTTGTCGGTGGCTGAGGACGAGCGGCTGCGTGAGCGCGCGGCAGCGCTGGGGGTGAGCGTCCCGCGGCTGATGGTCGAGGCGGCGCTATCGGGAGTGGAGACCCCAGCCGCGCGGCGGCAGATGATCGCTGACCTGTTTGAGGCGCGGCGGCTGTTGGCGACGGTGGCCAACAATGTCAACCAGCTCGCGAAGCTGGCGAACACGTCGGGCGAGGTCGGGTCGCGGGAGCGGCTGGAGCGCACGCTGGGTGAGGTCGACGAGGTGATCGTGGCGTTGCGGGCGCTGACCGGGGCGCAGCGGTGATCGCGAGAGTCACGAAGGGGGGTAACGCCAGCGGCGTGCTGTTTTATCTGGTGGGTCCGGGTAAGCGCAACGAGCACGAGCAGCCGCGGCTGGTGGCCGCTTCCTCGGAAGCGCGATGGATCGCCGAGGACCGTGTGCTGGGGCGAGCGGACGCCGGCGAGCTGGGCCGGTTTCTCGACGAGCCGCGCAAGCTGTTCGGGACCGAGGTCCGGGTCGCCGAACGCGATGAGCACGGCCGGGTGGTGGGCACGCGTCCGGCGCATGTGTGGCATTGCTCGTTGAGCTTGCCGCCGGATGAGGCCGCGCTGTCTGATGAGCGGTGGTCAGAGATCACCGAGGCATTTATGAGGGCGATGGGGTTTGTCGGCGAGGATCCGCAACGGCAATGCCGATGGGTGGCGGTCCGCCATGGAGAGTCCGCCGGTGGCAACGATCACGCGCACGTTGTCGTCGGGCTGGTCGCCGAGGACGGCAGCAAGGCGCGGGTGCACGAAGACTTTGACCGCGCCAAGCGCGCCTGCCGCGAGCTCGAGCAGCGCTTCGGCCTGCAGCGCCTGGAGGCACGCACGCGGGGTACCGGCAGCCGGGGCATCCAGCCCGGGGAGCGGATGGCCGATACCCGTCGCGGACGCGATCACGGCCCGGACGGTCATCATCCCGAACGTGGCTCGCGGGAGACGCTTGAGCGGATCGTCCGCGGCTGCGCGGCCGCCAGCCGCACCGAAAGCGAGTTCATTCGCGCGCTGCGCGAGCACGACGTTCGCGTCCGTCCGCGTTACGCGGAGGGCGGGCGCTCCGCGGTGGTGGGCTACTCGGTGCGCCTCCCGGGTCCTGACCGCGGCCCGGACCGGTCGGTGTGGTTTGGCGGCGGGCGTTTGGCACGCGATTTGACGCTGCCGTCGCTGCGCCAGGACTGGGCGCAGGACCCCGCCGAGCAGGCGGCGGCGGTCACCGAATGGGGGCCGTGGACGCAGCCGGCGCCGCGGTCATCCGCGCAGCGGATCGCCGAGCTGGAAGAGCGGGCGGTGAGCTGGCATCAGTGCATGAGTGAGATTGACCAGCTGCGCAGCCGGCTGCGTGATGCTGTCGGGGATCCCGCCGCCACCGGTCGGGCGGCTCACGACGCGGCGGGGATTCTCGCCGCGTGGTCAGTCGCGCTGGAGGGCAATACGCCCGGGGCACTGGCGCGGTCCTCGCGTCAGCTGGCACGCTCGGCCGAGCACCGCGCCGTGCACCGCCCGCCCATGGGGCGGCCGCGGCCGCGCGGGTCGGTGATCGCGCTCTACCTGCTGGCGGGCGCGCGCCCGGATAGCACCAGCGGGTGGTTCTTGCTGACCCGACAGGTGTCGTTCCTGGGTCGTGAGCTGGCGATGCTGCACCGGCTCCAGGGTGAAGTTGATCGCGCCCGCGAGATCGAGACCCGCCTGGTTGCCCAGATTGACCAAGCTCACCACCAGCTGGCCTCCCAAGCTTCCGCTGACCCCGCCGCGGCGCCGGCGGATCCAGAGCGCGCCGCCCGCGTCGCAGAGCTGCTGGCCATGCAGCCGCCCCTGCGCCCCGGCGCCCCCGACGCCATCCCCCAGGATGTCGCCGCCCGGCGTGTCACCAACCCATCTCAACGCCGACGCCCGCGGGGTCGATAGCGGCCGAGCGAAGCATGGAGCCGGTCTGAACGCTGCTCTTGGTCGAGAGCGGAAGTCTCGCGCTGCCGCCCAGCTACGCGCAAGACTTCTGCGTGTGCGTGGATCCGGCAGCGTGGTGGCTCCGGCCGAGACTTCTGGATTGGCCTGACTGCTAGCACGAAGGCAGCAAGCGCCGAGGCGAGGTTTTGGCGAGGAGCGGTACCGACCAGCGCTTGGATTCTGCGCCCTGGTTTGATGTCGGCACGGGCATCCGGGCTTAAGGCCTCCTTTGGCAGTTGGCGGATCGGAAGCGGTCGTTCTTGATGAGCTCCGCAGCGGCGGGGATGCGGCTGTCTTGGCAGCGAGCGCGGGGGACTGACCGGTAGCGGTTCCGGCGCCTCGTCCGGGCGCGGGTGGAGGCAGCGCCGTGCGAGCGCCAGTGGTGCGCGGTGTGGGCGTCGTCCGCGAGCGTGTGGGCGCCGTTAGGGCGAGGCGTCGCCGGCGCGGCGTCGTCGCCAGGCTGCCGGTTCCGAGGCGGGTAGTACTTGAGAGGGATCCCGGGTGTGACCTTGTGGGAGGGTCCGCGGGCTGGTGGGGTACGTTCGATGTGTGAGCCGAGGCGAACATCTCGCCCGCACGTACTGGTTCGATCTGCTGATCGCGCTGCTGGCGATCGTGGCGATGCTTAACGTGGTGCTCGACCGCGGCTCGCCCGGAGCTCCGACAACGACGCTGTGGTTCTGCCTTCCCGCGCTCGCGATCCTGGTGCTACCGGTGTTCGCGCGGCGATGGTTTCCGTTTGCGGGACCGGCGGCGTTTTGGCTTTTGGCCGTGGGAATCTCGTTCGTCGACCCGCTGCTGATCCCGTACCCCGAGTCCCTCTTCCCGATGCAGCTGGCGGTCGCATTCCTGCTTGGGAACCTTCGGGACGCCCGGCGGGCTGGCCTCGGACTGGCGATTGTGCTCGGCGCTGTGGCGACGGTCGTCTACAAGATCCCTGGGCACTCGGTCGACCAGCTCGTCTTCATTCCCGTCGACTTCGCCGTCGCCTGGCTTGCAGGCTTTGCCCTCCGCGCGCGGGCCGAGCAGGCCGAGGTGGCGGAGTCACGCGCGACAGAGGCCGAGCACGCCGTGTTCGAGGAGCGCGTGCGGATCGCGCGGGAGCTGCATGACGTCGTCGCCCACCACGTGAGCATGATGGGCGTCCAGGCCGGCGCGGCCCGGGTCGTTATCGACCGTGACCGCGTCAAGGCCAAGGAGTCGTTGACCGCGATCGAGGTCTCGAGCCGCCAGGCGGTGGGGGAGCTGCACCGCCTGCTCGGATTCCTGCGGCAGGCCGGGGACCAGGACGATCTGCTGGCTCCGCGCCCTGGCCTGAGCCAGCTTCCGCGGCTGGCGGCGAGCATGAGTGAGTCCGAGCTCGCTGTCGCGGTCAGCATCGAAGGGGAGGAACGATCGTTGCCGCCGATGATCGGCGTGTCGGCGTACCGCATCGTGCAGGAAGCGCTGACTAACACCCTCAAGCACGCGGCGGCGTCGCGCGCCGACGTGCGCGTGCGGTACTGGCCCGACGAGCTCGAGGTCGAGATCATCGACGACGGCCGCGGCGCAACGGGGCTATCAGGGACGAGCCCGGGCGGCCTGGGGTTGATCGGCATGCGCGAGCGTGCCGCCCTGCACGGCGGCCAACTGACGGCGGGGCCGGCAGCCGGCGGCGGGTTCGCCGTGCGCGTCAAGCTGCCGACCTCGGACGGTGTGCTGTGAGCATCCGTGTGCTGTTGGCCGATGACCAGGCGATGGTTCGCGCCGGCTTTCGGATGATCCTCGAGTCCGATCCCGAGATCGAGGTGGTCGGCGAGGCGGCGAACGGCGAGCAGGCCATGGCGAGCACCCGGCGCCTGCGGCCCGACATCGTGTTGATGGACATCCAGATGCCCGACGGTGACGGGCTCGAGGCCACGCGGCGGATTACCGAAGACGGCGAGCTGCACAGTCGTGTGGTGATCCTGACCACGTTCGAGCGTGACGAGTACGTGTTCGAGGCGCTGCGGTCGGGCGCCAGCGGGTTCCTGCTCAAGAACGCCCCACCCGAGGAGCTCCTGCACGCGATGCACGTCGTGACTGCCGGCGAGGCGCTGCTCGCCCCGTCGGTCACGCGGCGCATCGTCGAGCAGTTCGCACGCCGTCCGGTCAGGCCGGAGCTCGGCACGCGGCTGGACGCCTTGACGCAGCGCGAGCGCGAGGTGCTGAGGATGCTGGCGCACGGTAAGAGCAACGCCGAGCTGGCCGCCGAGCTGTTCGTCAGCGAGGGCACGATCAAGACCCACGTCTCCAGCCTGCTCGCCAAGCTCGGACTCCGGGACCGGGTGCAGGCAGTCGTCCTCGCGTACGAGAGCGGGCTGGTCACGCCCGGCGCGTAGACGCGCCTCTGTCCTTCGACAGAGGCGCCAGCGGCAAAGATCTGCGCTGAGGAGGATGCCAGACACGCCCCGCGGGCGATGACAGGCACAGCCGGCGGTCCCAGACTGATCCCCAGGCAACTACCACCAACCTGAGGAGCAGTGATGACCGCACCACACGCCGTACTGAAGAACTCGATCCTGCCGGCCGTCGCCGTCGGATCGGAGGGCTGACCGATGGCCCCTGTCGAGATCCGCGATCTTTCCAAGCAGTTCGGTGGCGTCGGCGCCGTCAATCACCTCTCGTTCGACATCGAGCCCGGTCGCGTCACCGGGTTCCTCGGACCGAACGGGGCCGGGAAGAGCACGACGTTGCGCGCGCTGCTCGGGCTGGCGCAGCCGTCACCCGCCAGGACGCAGTGACCGTCTCGGTCGACGACACGCGGGGCGGCCACCGCTTCGACCTTGCCGACGCCCGCGCCCGCGCGCTAGGGGCCTTCTATCACCCATTCGCCTACGCCGCTGCCACTTCGGACGGTGGGCTGTGAGCATCCGTGTGCTGTTGGCCGATGACCAGGCGATGGTTCGCGCCGGCTTTCGGATGATCCTCGAGTCCGATCCCGAGATCGAGGTGGTCGGCGAGGCGGCGAACGGCGAGCAGGCCATGGCGAGCACCCGGCGCCTGCGGCCCGACATCGTGTTGATGGACATCCAGATGCCCGACGGTGACGGGCTCGAGGCCACGCGGCGGATTACCGAAGACGGCGAGCTGCACAGTCGTGTGGTGATCCTGACCACGTTCGAGCGTGACGAGTACATGTTCGAGGCGCTGCGGTCGGGCGCCAGCGGGTTCCTGCTCAAGAACGCCCCACCCGAGGAGCTCCTGCACGCGATGCACGTCGTGACTGCCGGCGAGGCGCTGCTCGCCCCGTCGGTCACGCAACGCATCGTCGAGCAGTTCGCACGCCGTCCGGTCAGGCCGGAGCTCGGCACGCGGCTGGAGGCCTTGACGCAGCGCGAGCGCGAGGTGCTGAGGATGCTGGCGCACGGTAAGAGCAACGCCGAACTGGCCGCCGAGCTGTTCGTCAGCGAGGGCACGATCAAGACCCACGTCTCCAGCCTGCTCGCCAAGCTCGGACTCCGGGACCGGGTGCAGGCAGTCGTCCTCGCGTACGAGAGCGGGCTGGTCACGCCCGGCGCGTAGACGCGCCTCTGTCCTTCGACAGAGGCGCGAGCGGCAAAGATCTGCGCTGAGGAGGATGCCAGACATGCCCCGCGGGCGATGACAGGCACAGCCGACGGTCCCAGACTGATCCCCAGGCAACTACCACCAACCTGAGGAGCAGTGATGACCGCACCACACGCCGTACTGAAGAACTCGATCCTGCCGGCCGTCGCCGTCGGATCGGAGGGCTGACCGATGCGCGATCTCTCCAGTAACGGCAAGAAGACCGTCGCAAAACGCTTCGGGCCAGGCCGGATCACCGGCCTCGCGCTGATCGCCCTCCTCACGCTCGGGCTCGTCTACCTCCACTTCGCCGGCAGTTCTACCGCCGTCTCCGTGCCTGCCGGCGCGCATGCAGGCCAGCTGACGCTCAAGAGCTGTACCTACAACACCGAAAAGGGCGCCTACGCCGCCGACTGCGGAACGCTCGTCGTGCCCGAGAACCGCGCCGACCCGCACTCGCGGCTGATCGCGCTGCCGGTCATCCGGATCCGTGCGCGTTCGGCACACCCGGGCGACCCGATCTTCCGCCTGCAAGGCGGCCCCGGCATCACGAACATGTCGTTCCCAGACGCCAGTCGGTTCACCGCCAACCACGACGTCGTCCTCGTCGGCTACCGCGGCGTCGACGGCTCCGTCCGGCTCGACTGCCCGGAGGTGAGCTCGGCAATGGAGAACTCGCGTGACCTCCTCAGCGAGCAGTCGTACCGCGCCGTCGCCGCGGCGTACCGGTCGTGCGCCGACCGGCTCCGCAGCGATGGTGTCGATCTCGCCGGCTATTCGATCCCCGAAGAAGTCGGCGACCTCGAGGCGGCCCGCCGCGCCCTCGGCTACCACCAGATCGACCTGGTGAGCGAAAGCGCGGGCACCCGGGTCGCGATGATCTATGCCTGGCGCTACCCGAAGAGCATCCATCGCTCGGTGATGATCGGCGTCAATCCACCCGGGAACTTCCTCTGGGACGCAAAGACGACCAACGAGCAGATCCGCCGCTATTCCGCGCTCTGCGCCCAGGCGACGAGCTGTCGCAGCCGGACGCCGGATCTCGCCGCGTCGGTGAACTCCTCGTTCGCTCACGTTCCCAGTCACTGGCTGCTCCTGCCGATCGAGAAGGGCGACTTCAAAGCCGCCGCGTTCTTCGGCCTGATCAACGAGACCTCCGCCGGCGGCAACTCGATCGCCGCGCCACTGACGATCGACTCTCTCCTCTCCGCCGACAAGGGCGACGCAAGCGGTGCGTGGTTCCTGTCGCTGATGGCACGGCTCACCTTTCCGAGCGCGTTCGTCTGGGGCGACCTGGCGGCGATCAGCCGCAGCGACGCCACCTACGCGAAGCACTTCTACGCGTCGGGAGCAAACCGTGGATCGCTGATCAGTGCTGCCGGCAACGACCTGATCTGGGCCGGCGGCAGCCTCGTCGACGCCTGGCCGGCGAACCCGGACGAGAACGAGTACACCCACGTGCAAGACTCGAACGTTCCGACGTTGCTGATCGGCGGCAACCTCGACTTCGCAACGCCGCCCGAGAATGCGACCAGCGAGCTCCTGCCTCACCTCGCGAACGGCCGTCAGGTGGTGCTCTCGAACCTCGGCCACTCCGACGACTTCTGGCCCTACGAACCGGCAGCCGGCACCCGTCTGATCAACACCTACCTCGACACCGGCAAGGTCGACACGTCCCTCTACACCCACAACAAGGTCGACTTCAGCCCAAGCTCCAGCCAAGGCGCAATACGCCGAAGACGGCCTCGGCGCGATGACGGGCTTCGGACTCCTCATGATCCTGTCACTGCTACTGATGTGGCGCCGGGCGCACAAGCGCGGCGGCTTCGGGCGCAAGGCGAGCGCGATGCTGCGCTCCGTCTACCTGCTGGTGCTCGGCCTCGGCGGATGGTTCATCGGCCTGATCATCGTGCTGGTGGCTTTGCCGACAGTGCCCCTCAACAGCGAACTCATGGCTGTTCTCTCCATCGGCACGCCGATCGGCCTCGGCACCTACTGGGCCTGGGTCAACCGCGACCGGCCGGCCAGGGCCACGAGGATCGGCATCTGGGTCGCGCTGACGGGCGCCCTCATCGGCGCGCTGCTGGGGTTCAACGCAACAGCCGGGATCATGGCGGTCATCACCACGATCGTCGGAGCAGGTTGCCGGTGCGAACCTCGGCCTGATCGCCCTCGACGTCGCACGAATCGGCGAGCGGCCGGAGACCGTTCCGCCCATCGCCATTCCAGGCCCATCGCCATTCCAGCGGTCGAACACTGACCCCCGGAGTCCGTTCGCGCAGAGCATGTGGCGGTGTGCTGCTTGCCGCCACATGCTCTGCCGCCACGAGAGCCGAGCCACCTCACCCCCGATCTGGATCCAGAACCTCGTTCTCCCGCCGCTCGCGGTCCTCGCCAAGGTGTTCGGGGTGCGGCCCTACTACGCCCGCTGGGACAGCCGCATCCCAGCAGGAGAGCCAGAGAGGCTGCCATGACGACGACCGCGCCCGCTCGGAACCAACCGTCTACCTCGACCGACCTGAAGGGCGCATCGGCTATGACGTTGCCGGTGAAGGCCCGCTCGTCGTGCTCGTTCCCGGTATGGGTGACCTGCGAGCCGCCTACCGGTTCCTCGCCCCCGCGCTCCAGGATGCCGGCTACCGGGTCGCCAGCACCGACCTTCGCGGCCACGGCGACAGCGACACGACATTCAGCTCCTACGGCGACGTCGAAACCGCCGGCGATGTCCTCGCGCTGATCGACGAGCTCGGCGGCCCCGCGATCCTCGTTGGTAACTCGATGGGCGCCGGCGCGGCAGCACTCGCGGCCGCCGAGCAGCCCGACCGCGTACGCGGCCTCGTGCTGCTCGGGCCGTTCGTCCGCAACGGCAAGACGAGCGCTCTGCAGCGGCTGATGCTGCGGGTTGCGATGGCCAGACCCTGGGCGGCGCTCGCATGGAAGGCCTACATGCCCAAGCTCTACGCCGGCCGGCGGCCGGCGGACTTCGACGATTACCGCGACCGGGTAGTGGCAAGCATGCGCCGACCAGGCTACGCAAAGGCGTTCTCGCTCACCACACGAACCAACCACGACCCAGCAGAAGCCCGACTCGGCGATGTGTCGCAGCCTGCTCTGGTCGTGATGGGCGAGCAGGACCCCGACTTCCCGAACCCCAGCGCGGAAGCTGACTGGATCGGACACGCGCTGCACGCCGAGGTCGTGATGGTGCCCGAAGCCGGCCACTACCCCCAATCGCAACGACCAGACATCACGACCGACACCGTCCTGGGATTCCTCAGGTCGCTGAACTGGCCACACACCGACCGAGATCGGAGCCAGGACCCATGAAGATCCACGTCCTGACCACCGGAGCCGTCCGCGTCAAGCACAGCTTCCTCTTTCCCAGACCGGGGCCCCGCCGGCAGCTGGACCTGTTCCTACCCGGCCCCTTCTCAGACCCGCTGCCGATCCACTGCTGGGCCATCGAGCACGACGGGGTCTTGCGGCTGGTGGACACCGGTGAGACCGCAGCGGCGCGGAACGTCCCGTTCGCCCGCATGGAGGTAATCCCTGAGCAGGAGCTTCCAGCCGCGCTCGCCGCCGCCGGCCTGGAGCTCGACGACGTCTCGGAGGTCGTGCTCACCCACGCGCACGGAGACCACAGGGACGGCCTCGTCCACGTTCGCGGGCGAACCCTGATCCACGAGAAGGAGCTCGAGTTCCTCGCATCCCCAACGGCGCGCGTGATGCGCCGCGTCCTGCGGCAGCCACTCCCCACCGGATTCGCCCCCGAGCCCTTCGCGCTCCACGAGGGCCAGTTCGGTGCGTTTGCGCGAAGCCGCGCGCTCAGTGATGACGGCCGGATCGTCGCCATTGACACTCCCGGGCACACCCCCGGCCACATCTCAGTGATCTGCGTCGATGACGCAGGCCGGCACATCATGCTCGCCGGTGACACCACCGACTCGCTCGAGCAGCTATATGTGCTTCGCGCCGACGCGGTCGCACCGGACGCCAACGTTCACATCGCCACGATGCGGACGATCCTCGCTCACTGCGCGGCGCACCCGACGATCTAACTGCCCTCACACGACCCCGACTCAGCGGCCGGTTCGCGGACGCGGCCACCTTCGGAGACACCCCGATCCCTGTAGCCGCGGTCTGGAACTCGTAGTCGCGGGCACTTCAGCCCCTCGCCGGTTCACGATGTACTGGCGAGGTGAACGGGCGCAGGTAAGGTCAGGTGCGTGACGGTGGTCGTGCTCACGGGAGCCACTCGCGGCATCGGGCGAGCCGCCGCGAGTGAGTTCGCTCGGCGGGGAGCCGAGGTCGTCCTCGTGGGACGCGACCCCGAGCGCCTCAGGTTGATCACTGACGAAGCCACGAGGGCAGGTGGCGGACGGTTCCACGGGCACGTGGCCGACCTATCACTGATGTCCAATGTGCGGGTGCTGGCCGAGGAGATCCGTGAACGCTACGGGCACGTCGACGTCCTTGCCAACAATGCCGGGGCGCTGTTCGCCTCGCGCAAGGAGACGTCGGAGGGGTTGGAGCAGACCTTCGCACTGAACCATCTGGCGCCGTTTCTGCTCACGAATCTGCTGCGAGATCGCCTCGCGGGCGGCCGCGTCGTGACCACCGCTTCGGGCGCCCACAGGTCCGCTCGTCTGGACCTCGACGACCTGCAATCGGAGAAGTCCTATTCGCCGCGCGTATACGGAACTTCCAAGCTGTGCAACATCCTCTTTACCCGGGAGCTGGCCAGGCGCGCGCCGGAGTTGCGTGCCAACTGCTTTCACCCCGGCGTCGTGCGCACCGGCTTCGCGAAGAACGAGAACGGAATCTGGAAGGTCATCGCCACGCTCGGCGCGCCCTTCCTCCGCTCCCCGGAGCGCGGCGCCCGCTCGCTGGCGTGGCTCGCCCTATCCGACGCCGCCGCCGAGCTCACCGGCAAGTACATCGAAGACGAGAAGGTGGTCGAACCCAGCGACCAGGCCCAGGACGACAACCTGGCACAGAGCCTATGGGAACAAAGCGCCCAGCTCGTCAGCCTGACCGCGGATGCACGCGCCTGACACCACGGCACACCGACCCGCTTCTGTCATCTCTCGGGCATCCGGACCCGAGTCTCCAGGCTCCCTCGTTTGCGCGGAAACCGAGCACGAGTCGTCCGCGTTGCTAGCAGCTTTCCAGCTAATGATCGGGCCGAAGTAGAAGTCGGCGGCGCCGGGCGATCACGCCTGCTCTGTCGCCGCCTGAGCAGTCTCGGTGGCGCTGCTGCTTTCCGGGCCGGCAGAGCTGAAGGAGAAGCCGTGTAGCGCCGTCTTCATGGCGGCGACACGCCTGCTGGTGCGTGGTTGCAGCACTACGTCCGGCCGTGGTTCGCGTACCTATGTGCGTATGGGCCGACCCAACGATCACGATGTGGGTTGACCTGCGGACACCACCGAGCCGGGCTCTTTATGCCCGTTGGCCAGGGAGAGTTGCGCGGACTCGCCGACGCGTGGCGGCCTGAGCCTATGTGCGCAGCGACGGGATGCCCCTGGTCGAGTGGGGGCGTCCCGTCGGCGTCGCGTCGCGGTTCAGGGGAGCGCGGCGATGGCTAGGCGTGCGTCGTGATCGCGCTGGGGCTGACCGGACGCCTGTACGCGTCGTCGTGTTCACATGATCGTGATCTGGGTGCGTCGGATCATCGAGCGCCGCCCGTCGTGGCTTTGCAGCGTTAGCGTGTAGCGCCCGCGCTTCAGGAGCCGCAGGTCGGTGACGACGAGCTCCGAGCCACGCATGGCGTTCGACACGCTCACCCCGGTTGCGTAAATGGTGCGCTTGCGGGAGATGGTGAAGTGTGCGGCAGCGCCACCGATGGTGAACTTGACCTTGCCCGACACCAGCTTGCCGGTGCACTTCTGCCGCTTGACCCGGATCTTGCGCCGCTTGCCCTTGATCTTCTTGATCACGGTCGTGTTGACGGTCTTGCAGGTGATCAGCTCAACCTTGCCGGGCGCGCCGGCCGACCCCTTAGGCCCCGTCGCGCCGGTCGGTCCCTGTGGCCCCGCCGGTCCGGTTGGACCGGCTGGTCCCTGCGGGCCTGGCGTGACCGACACGCCGGCGCCGGCGCCCGACAGCGGCACCTGCAGGGGACTGTTGGCATAGTCGGTAGTCGCGATCTGGAGCGTCGCGGACCGTGTGCCCTGCCCTTGGGGTGAGAAGTAGAGCTGCAGCTGGCAACTGTTGCCCGGATCGACGCTCGCCAGGCACGTGCCGGTGCTGACGAGGAAGTCGCTCGGGTCGGCGCCCGCAAACGAGAGTCCCGTCAACGACAACGCTCGCTGGCCGGTGTTCGTCAGCGTCAGCGTCGACGGGCCGCTCAGCGACCCCTGGGGCGTGTTTGCAAACGGCTCTGGCGCGACCGGGCTCACCTGCGCGACCGGCACCGACACCGCCGGCAAACTCAGGAGTCCGCCGAGGCTCAGGCCGGTAATAAGCCTCTCATTGACGCCGGTGCCGTCCAGGTTCGCCTCCCCGATCGTATTGGCGTTGGTGTTGGTCCAGTAGATGTGCTGATCGTCGACCGCCACCCCGGACAGCCCCGCGGGACCGGTGATGAAGCTTTCGTTGACATCCGCGCCGTCCAGATTCGCGTCCGCCACCGTGCCCCTGTCGGCGGTGGTCCAGTAGATGTGCTGGCCGGTGACCGCGATACCTACCGGCGTGTCGGTGACGGTGATGAAGTTCTGGTTGACGCCGGTGCCGTCCAAGTTGGCCCTCCCGATCGTGTTTCCGTCGCCGTTGGCCCAATAGAGCTGCTCGCCGTCGACGGCCACCCCAATCGGGAGGTCGGCGCCGGTGATGAAGTTCTGGTTGACGTCAGTGCCGTCCAGGTTCGCCACTCCGATCGAGTTGGTGGCGGGATCGGTCCAGTAGATGTGCTGGCCGTCGACCGCCACCCCGCCCACGGATTGGCTCCCGGTGATGAAACTCGGGTTGGGATCGGTGCCGTCCAAGTTCGCCCTTCCAATCGTCCCGCTCGTGGCCCAGTAGATGTGCTGGCCGTCGACCGCCACCGCGAACGGCTCGGGACCGGTGATGAACCCCGGGTTCACACCGGTGCCGTCCACGTTCGCCACCCCGATCCCAGACCCGCTGGCCCAGTAGATCTGCGGAACCGCGAGCGCCGTACCGACCGCCGGCCCCGCCCCCACAGCCAGCCCACACAAAGATCCCACCACTGCCGCCATCCCTCGACCCCGGCCGCCACCCACCAACCTAGCCCGCAACTCACCCAAAAAGCTCATCAAACCGACCCCCCAATCGTTCACGCCACGACACGTCGCGCCCAACACACGATGCTCGCCTGCCCACCGCGCTCACGCCTCGCCCGGTACGGTCACCACCACCATCACAGTATCCGAACCAGCCCGAGCGGCCACGAGGTCGCGGCTTCTGCTTCAGCCGTTGGCCATCCGGAAGCGCCGGCTGGCTCGGGCCTCCCGCCGCTCCTGAGGCGCTTGCTGGTGCGTGGCAGGAGAAGCGCTGATGGCCACGGCGGCTGCCGAGAGCTGTCCCGCGAATCCCCGCACCGGCTCGGGGTCGCGCTCTTCTCAGTTCGAACGCAGCTCTGTCGCTGACTGCCCGTCATTCGCTCTGCTTTCTCGTGCGTAGCTTGCACCGTGTCCGCGGAGTTGCGGTTTGGTGAGCAATGCGATCGCGGGCATGCGCCTCGGCAACGCGAAGGAATCGTCGGTCGAACCGCGGGTATCGGCTGCGATCCGGTGCGGTGAATGCCAGTCGCGCTACGGGCCATAGGTACCGCAACGCACGGTGTCCCGACACCACCCTCAGCTTCCCTTACGGCCTCGACATCCGACGCTTTGTCTTTGCCTTCGAGCTCACGGGACACGAGGAGTTACGTCATCGCGGGGCTAGCAGAGCACTCCGAGGTGGAAGCTGTTGTCCGCTAGCGCGCCCGCGTGTTCCATCGTGACCTGCACGCTGGTGGCGTCAGGAGTTCCGACATCCGCGTAGAGGGTCGTGTCGTAGTCATGAAATCCGGGCGACCCGATGGTCCCGAGCGCGATGCACCCGACGACCGACCGGTCGAAGGTCACGGTGTACGTCCCCGCAGCCGTGCGAGATACCGTGCTGACGCCGCTCCCGTAGCTGAGATCGCCTACGTCAGTCACGTGCGCGAACAGCGTCACAGCGGGCGGACCGGCCGGACCCTGTAGGCCGGTTGCACCCTGTGGGCCTGTCGCACCCTGTGGGCCTGTCGCACCCTGTGGGCCTGCCGCACCCCTCGGTCCCGGTGCGCCTGGCATGCCGGCGACCCCCCGTTGACCCGCCGGCCCCCGCAAACGGGCGCGATCTGACCGTCGGAAATCGATCAGCCCCAGCGAGGCTGGCTTCACTTTGGAGGAGGTCACGGCGTAGCGTTTCAGTTGCTTGTTGCCCACGGAGTTCTTCGGCAGGTTCAGCGTCGCGTACGACGTCCCACCCAAAGCGACGAACAACGCCAAGCTCGCGACGACGTTCGCAAAGGTCACGCGGCCCCATAGTTGACCAAACATGTGCAAACTCCTCATTTCGCAGACGCAGTGTCGATATGAACGCGGGGTCCGTCCCCGCCGGACCTGAGAACGTCAGACCGCACGAACGATCCTCAACGCCGGCGCGGTGATTAGCAAGACCCCTCGGGTTACTAGGTACGTCAGGTCTACCCCTAAGATGCATATCAATGGACCGTTCTCACCAGCTGGCGCAGTTCCTGCGGGCGCGGCGGGCCCGGGTCAAGCCCGAGGACGTCGGCCTCTCGGGCGTCGATCGGCGGCGCGCGCCGGGACTGCGTCGCGAGGAGGTCGCCATGCTGGCCGGCATCAGCGCCGGCTACTACATGCGCCTTGAGCAGGGCCGTGATCACCGACCATCCGAGCGGGTGCTGGAGGGGTTGGCGTACGCGCTCCGGCTCGATGACGACGCCACCGCTCACCTGTTTGCGCTCACCGGTACGGCGCCCCCGACTGCGCAACCTCACTTGGGCGAGCGGGGTGTCACGTCTGACCTGCAGGACCTGCTGGACGCCTGGACCACCACCCCCGCGCTCATCCACGACCGCCGGCTGGATGTGCTGGCGTCAAACGCGCTCGCCCGCGCGCTCACGCCCTTGGCTGAGCCCGGCACCAACCTGCTGCGCGCGTGGTTTCTCGACCTCGAGAACCGCCAGCGCTACGACGACGTCGAGTTCGTCCTCACCCTTGCCGTGGCCTACTTCCGCGCCAACGTTGGCCGCGACCCCAACAATCCCGATGTCCAGGACCTGGTCGACGAGCTGTCGCGCCAGAGCGAGGAGTTTCGCCGCCTCTGGGCTCGCCACGACGTCCAGCCAGGACTGTCGGGAGAGGGGCCGCTCTACCGCCACCCCGTTGTGGGGGCGCTCCGCCTCCGCAGCCGGACGTTCGCGCTCAACGGCAGCGAGGGACACACCCTCTACGTGATCAGCGCCGCTCCCGGCAGCCGCCACGCGCACGCGCTAGCGCTCCTCAGCACCATCGCCGCCGACGACTACACCCCGAGCTCCACGCCGCCGGCACAGACCGCTCCACTTCGCTAGAGCGACGGTGGTAGTCGTGCCCGGATCGTCGTCGCGGCGACAGCCCGCCGACGGCCGCTCGACGGCTTAACCGGCCTCGAGGTTCGTCAACCGGGCAACGCAGGTTTGCGCATAGCAGCCGACCTGCTGCGCACCCGCTTTACCCCCGAGTTCGTCCCCCGTTTGTGCCGCGATGCACAAGCGTCTGGCGGCTCCCGGCCGCTGCTTCCGCGGCCGGGTACGGGTCCGGGGTGTCAGGGGAGGGTGACGGTGGTGGTGGTGGCGTTGTTGTGGGGGTTGGGGTCGGGGGTCTTGGCGGATGCGGTGCCTGCCGCCAGCAGCTGGGCTCCGTGGGCACCGGGCCCCGGTGTGATGGTCGCGGTGTAGGTGATCGACTGCCCCGCGCCCAGGCTGGCTGCGTAGTAGCCGGCCGCACGCCCGTGGACGGCGATGGTGCCGCCGGGAGCGGCGGTCACGGTTAGGCCGGAGCCGACAGCCAGACCGGTCGCGATCGCCGTGGCGGCGGTCGGTCCGTTATCGGTGACGGTGACACTGGCGGTAAAGGATCCCGGCCCGGCTTTGGCCGGCGCGGTGATCGTGACCGCCAGGTCGGCGGACGGTTTGGCCGTCGGGCCCACGGTGACGTCCTGGGTCGCCTGGGCAGCGGCGCTGTAGTTGGCGTCGCCGGCCTGGTTGGCGTCGATCACGCAGGTCCCGGCGACGGTGAAGGTCACCGTCGCGCCCGATACCGAGCACACCGCGGTTGACCCCGAGCTGAAGGTGACCGGGTTGCCCGAGGCGCCGCCGGTGGCCGCCACCATATAGGTGTCGCCCACCACCGGGTTCGCCGGCGGGGTCGAGGTGAAGGTGATCGTCTGGGAGCCGGGCCCACCGTGACCGTGGTCGGCGGTCCCAGGGAGCTGTTGGCGGCGTTTTCGGTTTCGGCTACGAACTGATAGCTGCCGGCCGTGGTCGGTGTCCCCGATAGGCCCCCGGTGCTGGGATCCAGGCTCAGTCCCGGCGGCAGGGCGCCGCTGGCCAGGGCGAAGGTGGCTGGCGGTTCCCCGGCCGGGGTGACCGCGCTGTAGGTGTAGGCGTAGGGCGTGCCCACGGTGGCGGTCGCTGGGGGCGTGTCAGCGCTGAACGTCGGCGCCGGGGCGTAGACGGCCACCCCCGTCGGGGTGTTGAGGCCGGTGCCGACCGTGGTCTGGGCGCCGCCGCCGGCGGGCACCTCCACCACCCGGCTGTTGAAGGTGTCGGCGATGAACACGTCCCCGGCGTCCACCGCCACCCCCTCCGGGTTGCTGAGGCCGGTGCCCACGGTGGTCTGGGCGCCGCCACCGGCGGGCACCTCCACCACCCGGCTGTTGCCGGTGTCGGCGATGAACACGTCCCCGGCGGCGTCCACCGCCACCCCCTTCGGGTTGCTGAGGCCGGTGCCCACGGTGGTCTGGGCGCCGCCACCGGCGGGCACCTCCACCACCCGGCTGTTGCCGGAGTCGGCGGTGAACACGTCCCCGGCGGCATCCACCGCCACCCCCGTCGGGTTGCTGAGGCCGGTGCCCACGGTGGTCTGGGCGCCCCCGCCGGCGGGCACCTCCACCACCCGATTGTTGACGGAGTCGGCGATGAACACGTCCCCGGCGGCGTCCACCGCCACCCCCGTCGGGGTGCTGAGGCCGGTGCCCACGGTGGTCTGGGCGCCCCCGCCGGCGGGCACCTCCACCACCCGGCTGTTGTCGGTGTCGGCGATGAACACGTCCCCGGCGGCGTCCACCGCCACCCCGAACGGGTCATTCAGGCCGGTGCCCACGATGGTCTGGGCGCCCCCGCCGGCGGGCACCTCCACCACCCGGCTGTTGTCGTAATCGGCGATGAACACCGTACCCGGTGTGAGCGCGCCAGGCGTCGCAGCCGCCGCCGCCGGAGCCGTCGATCCCACCACCGCACCCGCCATAAAACCACCAGCGGCCAAAGTCGCCAGCACGCGGAGCAAGCCGCCCGCCCACCTGCCCCGGCCCACAGCCTGCCCACCCGTACCGTTCACGGTCAAACCCTCTCTGCCGAGGGCATTCCGACACCCCAAGCTATCCCGCGAACCCCACTCGGCGTTAGTGACCACAGACACTAAAGCTCGGAGCTTGGGAGATTTGGCGCGAGCCCGTTTAGTGAGTCTCCTATGTCAAGCAGACGGTGGTGGGGACGCTGGTGGGATCGGTCAGCAGTCGCCAGATGCGGCGGATGAGGTGGCGTTTGAGACTGCGGATCGCTTCGCGTTGGGTTTTGCCGGCTTTGCGCTGTTTTGGCGATGTAGAGGGCGGTTTCGGGGTCGTGGCCGATGCGGGTGATCGCGATCATGTGTACGACGTGGTTGAGGCGGCGGTTGCCGCCGCGGTCTAGGCGGTGGCGGTCGGTCCGTCCGGAAGAGACGGGGATCGGGGCGCAGCCGGCGGTCCGGGCGAGCTTGGCGTCGGTCTGAAAGCGGTCGATGCCAGCGATCTCGCTGATCAGCGCGGCGGCGGTGATTGGCCCAAAGCCGGTGTGAGCCAGCAGCTGCGGGGCGGCTTGAGAGACGAGGGTGGCGAGTTCGGCGACGAGCTCGTGGATGGCACGGGTGAGCTCGCGGACGCGGCGCAGCTCGTCACGTGCGATCCGCACCCGGGTGCTTTGCGGCGCGCTGGCGAGCTTGCGAGCCAGCCGGGCCTGCCAGGTCAGCCCGGTGAGCTGTCGGCGC
Organism: uncultured Solirubrobacteraceae bacterium; assembly: GCA_963731395.1. Classification (GTDB taxonomy): domain Bacteria; phylum Actinomycetota; class Thermoleophilia; order Solirubrobacterales; family Solirubrobacteraceae; genus Palsa-465. The sequence goes on along the minus strand of CAVSVH010000002.1, from coordinate 274,623 downwards.
GGGATGGTGAGCTCAGGCCACAGGTCGTGCATGTTCCAGCGCAGATCGTTGATCAGCGCGGTGCGCTGGCGGACCAGTCGTTGGTGGTGCTGGTGCACCAGGCGAATGTCAAGCTCGATCCCGGCCAGCCGGGCGGTCGGCAGCCGCTCAGGCCCGTGCGCGAGCGCGGCGCGAGCGACCGCCAGCGCGTCGATCGGATCGGACTTTCCGCGTGTCCCGACATGCGTGCGGGCCTGGGCCATGAGGTGCGGCGCCAGCCGCGCGACCCGCTCGCCGCGATCAAGCAGAAACCGCTCCAAGGCCCCCGAGACATGCCGACAATCCTCGAGGACCCACAGCCGCTCTTCGCCGCCAAGGCCATGGGCCCACTCAAGCAGCGCGCCGAACCCGTCCCCGGTGGACTTCGCCGCTCGCTCGGCGAGCAGCTTGCCAAGCGCGTCGACTGCGACTGCCTGATGAGTGTCCTTGTGCGGATCGATCCCGATCGTCACCATACGTCCCGTCCCTTCTGTCGATGAGCTCAGAAAGCGGACAGCTGGCGGACATGTCTCAGTCGGGGCGGTGCCACGCTCCTATTAGGTCACGCCAGCAGGTCCTTGAACGGCGTCAGGCAACAACTCACTAAGCAGGCCAGACCAAACAGCCGGCACACGTTTTGAGGGTCAGCCCGGCGCCGTCAAGGACCATCCACCACGCGCCCCGCAAACGCAACGCGCCGGCTCAGGATCTCACTGACACGTTTTCGGCCAGAAACGTGATTGTATAGGCGGTCACAGCGAGGTCGCCGGCGCAAACGTGACCCGGCGGCCCGCGAGCCGGGCCGAGCCGACGCCCGCAGCCGGCTCCGCTGCGGCCTCAAAGACTGCCGGACCCAAGCCGGTTGCTGCGCTCAGCTTCCGCTCTGGCGGCTGGCTGCAAGCGGCGCGCCCCTGGCTCGCCAGGCCGACGTGGGAAGACCTGGCGAAAGGATCGGCGTTGTTGTGGGTACAGCGGTCAGGATGTCGCTGCAGCTGGGCCCCAGGCGCGGCCCGCGGCTTCTTCGACGACACCAAAGCGCGACGGCTTCCAATTCGCTGCAGAACCTTGGCTCCGTCTGGCCGGACCTCGGGGGCGTTGACCTCGGACAGGAGCTCCTCGCCCTCGCCGGCGTCGTGGCCGTGGTGCTCATCCCTGTCGTGTTCTTCGGCCTGGAACTCATCATCCTAGGTGCGCTCCTCGCGGCGGGAGTGATTGCCCGGAGTTGCTCGGTCGGCCCTGGGTAGTTCAGGCAACCTCGACTGATCCGCTGAGTTCCGGCCGGCGGCTGGAGTGGCGCGTGCGGGGATGGCGCACATCGCAGCGCTTGATCGCGGAGGTCGCGGCCGAGCCTCGCCGCTGGACACGAGCCGTCCCCGGTCCACCCCGGCGCTGACCGGCCACCGAATCATCTCTGTGCCCGGCTTCAGACTGCCGGATTGTCGCCGATCCGGCCACCAGGTCCCGGCTGCTGCTCCGGGTCGTCCCAGATCTGGAGCGGAAGTGTGCAGACCGGCCGGAGCAGCGGCCAAGGGTGCCGGTGGTGCGTGAGAGCAGAAGTCTGCTCCGCCCCTGGACCTTCCTGGCCGGACTCGGGGCTTAGGACCAATTGCCGATGGCATCCGAGCGGACCTGTGCCTACGGTGAGTGTGGACCGACACGAGGAGCAGATGTCATGACAATCTCAGCAAGCCAGCGGATCACAGAGGTCGTCACGTCGTGGACTGGCGTAACGGCCGGCACTGGCCGTCGGGGCGAATGGTCGTTCAAGGTCGGTAAGAGGGAGATCGGGCATTTGCACGGGAGCCACGCCGCGCATTTCTCGTTCCCGAGGCAGGTGTGGGTGGAGCTCGTGGAGCAGGGGCGGATCACCGATCACCCGGTGTTCCCCGGCCGGGTTGGGCCGGGCTCGCGCCGGATCGAGAACGATGCCGACGTACGCGACGTGATCGAGCTGATGCAGCTCAACTACGATCGGTTTGTCGCGGGAACGCTGGTCGCCGAGCCCGCGGTGTAGACATTCGCCGAAACGGCGGTGAGCGAGAGGCTTCTGCATCGGCTCTGGCCGATGAGGAGGATTCCGTGCCGACGCCGCTGAGCTCATGAAATGGCTCAGGCTTTGTGGAAGTTGGTGTTCCTAAGTCGGGTCGGTGTCGCCGAGTCGCCTCTGCTTTTTCTGTGCAGGAATCGCGGCCGCCTCGCGCGACGGCTCCCTGCTTCGTCGCCCAGGCGGCCACCACGCAGCGGCTGCTCATAGGTCATCCTGTTGTTGCCTCGACCGCCGTCGGGAGAGGGCCACCGCTGCTTGCCCGTGCCAGGGCCGAAAGCAGACCTGCCCCTCCCGGCGGAGGTGAGGTGCCGCGAAGCGGCAACAGGACGTAGCCCCGTTTGAGGGCCTGTCTATGAGCATCCGCAACGGTACCTCTTGGTCGGGGCGCTGTGAAGAGTCCTGACCGATAAGGAGTACAGATGGGCAATTACGCCGGTGTGGATTGGGCGTCGGAGAAGCACGACGTCCTTGTCGCTGATGCGACGGGCGAGAAGCTGTTGGCGGCCACGTACGCGCATGACGAGCAGGGGCTGCGAGCGTTGTGCCGGACGCTGGTGCGGTTAAAGGTGGAGCTGGTCGCGATCGAGCGGCCGGACGGTCTGTTGGTCGAGCGGCTGCTGGACGCGGGGTTGCGGGTGCTGGCCTTGCATCCCAATCAGGTCGCGGCGGCTCGCGATCGCTTTCGTGTATCGGGCGGGAAGTCTGACCGGTTTGACGCGTTCGTGATCTGCGAGCTGGCGCGCACCGACAATCACCGCTTCCGGGTGCTCGAGCCCGACAGCGATCAGACCAAGGCGCTGCGGGCACTGACCCGCGCGCGGGAGGATCTCGTCGGCACGCGGACGGCGCTGACTAACCAGTTGCGAGCGGAGCTTGAGCGATTCTGGCCTGGCCCGCTGAGCCTGTTCAGCGATCTGCACGGCCGGATCTCGCTGGCGTTCCTTGAGCGCTACCCGAGCCCGGCCGACGCGCGCGGGCTGGGCGAGGCGCGCCTGGCTGGGTTTCTCGCCCGCGAGCGGTACTCCGGCCGCCAGAAGCCCGCGCAGCTGCTGACAAAGCTCCGGCGGGCGCCCGAGGGTCGCGTCGGCGAGCTCGAGCTGGCAACGCGCCGTCAGCTCGTGCTCACGTTGGTCGCGACGATGAGAACGCTCAACGCGCAGATCAAGGAGCTCGAGCGCCAAATCGCGACCTCGATCCGCGAGCATCCTGACGGCCAGATCTTCCTGTCGCTTTTCAAGTACAGCGTCATCACCGCCGCCGAGCTGCTGTCCGAGATCGGCGACTGCCGCGCCCGCTACCCATCCCGTGATGCGCTGGCCGGCGACGCTGGCCAGGCCGCCGTCGCGATCGAATCTGGCAAACGCAAATCCGCGTGCTTTCGCTGGGGCTGCAACAAGCGCCTGCGCTCCGCGTTCTGCGCGCTGGCTGACAGCACCCGCCACTGGCACCCCTGGGCCCAAGACGGTCTACGCCGCCGCCCGCGCCCGCGGGCATGACCACCCCCGCGCGCTACGCACCCTCGGCCGCGCGTGGTGCCGAATCGTGTGGCGGTGCTGGCAAGACGGTGTGCCCTACGATCCCGCCCGCCACCGCGCCCTGCAGCAACACATCACAGTCACCATTCCAACACCGTCAGGCCCTGTGCCCGACCTCCCCGCCACCCAGCGGATGGCCGGCGCCGCTGTCACCCAAAGGGCGGCCCGCAGGGCCAAGCGCGAAGCGCTTGACGGCAAGCCGACTTCCGCTATCCACGCCAGGGGTTGACACAGGACGTCTGCTTTCCATGCATTGAGTTGGCCGTGCGCGTCGGGTGGCGAGGGCACGGTCTGCGGGGTAGGCGACGGACCAGCCGGCACCGGCCGGGCGGTTCGTATGCTTGGGCGATGCTGGTCACCGCGCGTTCGTTGCTGTCGTTTGCGGAGCCGACGTTCGTTCGCGATCTCGGGGGGCTGTATGAGCCGTGGGCAGCGGCCCCTGCCGCGGCGCCTGAGATGCTTGTGCTTAACGACGGGCTGGCGGTCGAGCTTGGCGCTGACCCTGACGCGCTGCGCGGCCGTGATGGGATCGCTCTGCTTGTGGGGACAGGTGTTCCAGACGGGTGGCTCACTGTTGCGCAGGGCTATGCCGGTCATCAGTTCGGTGGCTGGTCGCCACGGCTTGGGGATGGGCGCGCGCTGTTGCTCGGTGAGGTCCTTGACGTCCACGGGCGCCGGCGTGACGTTCACCTCAAGGGTTCGGGGCGCACCCCGTTTGCGCGCGGCGGCGACGGGCGGGCGGCGGTCGGCCCGATGCTCCGCGAGCATCTCGTCGGCGAGGCGATGCACGCGCTCGGCATCCCGACGACCCGGGCTCTGGCCGTCGTGGCCACGGGCGAGCCGGTGCGTCGCGAGACTCTCCTGCCGGGCGCCGTGCTCGCGCGCGTGGCCGCCAGCCACCTGCGGGTGGGGACCTTCCAGTACGTCGCCGCCACCCTTCGCGACCCTGATCTGCTGCGGCGCCTGACCGGCCACGCGATCGCCCGCCACCATCCGGCGGCGGCCGCGGCCGAGGTTCCGGCCGTCGCGCTGCTCGATGCCGTCGCCGCCGCGCAGGCCGACCTCGTCGCGCGGTGGATGCTCGTCGGGTTTGTGCACGGGGTGATGAACACCGACAACATGACGATCTCCGGGGAGAGCATCGACTACGGCCCGTGCGCGTTCATGGACGCCTACGACCCTGAGACGGTGTTCAGCTCGATCGACCATGGCGGCCGCTACGCCTACGGCGCGCAGCCCCAGATCGCGCAGTGGAACCTCGCCCGCTTGGCCGAGTCGCTGCCGGCGCTCGTTGACCCGGTCGATCAGCAGGCTGCCGTCGGGACGCTGATGCCGATCCTCGAGGCGTTCCCGAACCGCTTCAGAGCCGCGTGGCGCGCCGGGATGCACACAAAACTCGGCCTCCCCCCGGGGCGCTGCGAGGATGAGTCGATCGTCGAAGGCCTGCTCACCTTGCTGGGCGAGGAAAGGGTCGACTGGACCTCAGCGTTCCGTGCCCTCGCCGGCGTCGCTCGGGGCGACACGCATTCGCTCGCCGCGGTCTTCCCCGCCCCGGAGCGCTTCGTCGGCTGGCATGAGCGCTGGTTGGCGCTCGCGCCCGACCCAGACGTGATGGACCGCGTCAACCCGCTGTACATCCCGCGCAATCACCTCGTCGAGGACGCCCTCACCCAAGCCACCGTCGGCGACCTCGGGCCCTACCAGCGCCTCCTCGACGCCGTCACCCACCCGTTCGAGGAGCGCCCCGGCCTCGACGCCTACGCAGTCCCCGCGCCGCCCGGCTACGGCGACCATGTGACGTACTGCGGCACCTGACGACACGTCCAGCCGCGGTCGCCGATCCGTGCGGATCGCCTACCAATCGTGACCCGGATCCGCGAGAAGGTCGCATTGAGCCGGCTGCCCGGGCTCCTGCTCATTCGCCCGAGCGGCCACGTCCTTCCGGCTGCTGCTCTGGTCGCCGGCCGCAGCGAAGCAGAAGTCCCACACCGCCGCGGAGGGGGCGGCGACATGTCTGCTGGTGCGTGAAAGCGGGTCTGCCAGAGGAGTTGTTGTCGTCGCCGGGCCGCTCCTGGTTCTGGCCGAATTGCGCGACACGCGAGCCATGGTCCGTCAACCTGCTTTCGTGTCCGCGCCGGCATGCGTAGTCGTCAGCGCTTCCGTGAGTCAGGGCCGGTTTGGGGAGGACGGGAACTCATCTCGGATGAGATACCGCTAATAGCTCGGGCATGCGTCGGCTGGCAGCTCCAGGACATGCTCAACCGCTGCCACAATGCGTTCTAAGACCCGATGGACACCCGCCAAGCCCAAGGATCCCCCGCTTCGCCGATCTGGAGGCCGATGTGGTCGGCCTGGCTGAGGGCGGATAGGCCAGGCCGGTCCTTGAGTCCTGGCGGCCGGGAGGACCGGGTATCTGGCCGTGGCCTCCAGGGCGCCGTCAAGATCGAAACAGAGTGCCCGCGGTGACCGGCGCATGAGGCGACTCCGTAAAACGTCGGCGCTGACCGCTGCCCTCGTGTTCATGCTGGCCGCCGCGCTGGCGTCCTGTGGCTCGACGGCCGCGGCGCCGGGGCGAGCCGACCCGAGGCCGACGCTGACGTTCCACGTGATCGTAAAGACGACGCAGAAGTTGGACAGCATCGTCTGGACTGGCAGGCAGTTCCTATACGTCCAGAACACCGCAAACACGGTCTGGGCTGCGCCGCCGGCAGGCCGGCCTCTTCATAAGTTCGCGAAGATGCCGAGACTGGTGGAGGAGACCCGCTGCATCCTCTCGCCCGGCGGCCACGGTTTCCCGTTCGGCGCGATCTTCTGCCATTCGCCGGATAACAAGATCTATGAGATCAGCCCGGACGGCGCGAACAAGACCGTGTTCGCGAGCCTCCCCGCGCCCTACCCGCCTGCGGCGGACGGGGCGCTGGCATTCGACAGCGTTGGCCGCTTCGGTTACCGGCTGCTCGCGGCGACCGGGCGCTCGGGCGGCCCTAAACCGGCCGGGGGCGTGGTGTACGCGATCGACCGTCTCGGCCACGTGCATCGTGTCGGCAACTACGCCGGGCCGGGAGGCGCTGATGAGCTCGTGATCGCACCCCGTCGATTCGGTTCGGGCGGCGGGGACGCGCTCCTCACCGTCGACGCTGGCCCGCACGGCGGTGCCGTCGTCGCGTTGGACCCCCGCGGGAGGACGCGACCGATCGCGACCTTCCCGGATGGTCCGGATCCGATCGCCCCGATCCCCAAGCTCCAGAGCAGCACCGGGAGCACTCGCGCTGCTTCTCCCGGCCTCTACGTCAACGACGACAAGACGGGTTACACCTACATGGCGCCGGCGGCCTCCGTCGCCAGTTACGTAGGCGATGTGATCGTCGGCACCGAGTCCCCCCGCGGCCTCTTCTGGATCCTCAAGCCGAGGGGCAAGGGTTTCGACGAGATACCGCTGCGCGACAACCTGGCCGCCGGGACCAGCCTCGAGCAGGCGATCTTCGTGACCTGAAGGCCCGCGCCGTCCTGGCACGCGACTTGGCGGCTAGCAGCAACCACTCCCATTCCTCGGTCGTTGGCTTCATGAGGTAAGCAGTCACGGAACCGGATGAAACACCCGACCGGGAGCCCAGCCCGGCTTTGATCATCCGACGAGCATCTGGCCGGCGGCGGCCTCAGTCTCGGAAAGCGCGGCACGCGGAAGTCACGGTGTGGAACAGGGCCGGCACCTGCATTGTCGCCCCTGCAGTCGCAAGCGGCTCGCTGCTGCTCTTGCGGCTATAAGCGATGCGAAGCCGGGCCCAGCCGACGGGCTGGGGCCGGCGCTGACGCGACGGAAACGAGCCGACGGCCGTCGTCACACGGGCTGGGTGCTGTTACCGCACTGCGCGTTTGCTGTGCCCTTCGAGTCGGCGGGCGGCACCCGGATCGTGGCCGACGCTCCGTAGTCAACGCGGCTGAAGGCCCTGCAGCCAGGGGTCCACGCGGGCAAGCCAGGCGGCCGGGTGGTCGAGATGGGGGAAGTGGCCGGCGCCCGCGAGGAGGGCGAGCTGCCAGGTGGGATGGCGGGCGGCCGCGGCGAGCACGAACGCGGGCGGCACGTAGTGATCATCTCCGCCGTGCACCAGCAGGACCGGGCATGCCACTCGGTCAGCCACAGCGTGAAAGGCGCCCGGCCGCAACCCGTATCGCGCGAGGGCGCCCAGGCCCGCGACCCGCAACCGTCGGCTCACCGCGGGAGATCCTCGGCGCACGCGCCGGCGTCGCCGCACGCCCGTCAAAAACAGGACCCGATGGCGTCCATAGTCAGCCGCAGTGACCAAGGTGGAGCGGCCGTCACGAGCAGCGGGCACAAACGGGGCGGTGAGCACGAGCCCGGCCAGGCGATCTGACCGGCTGGCGGCGACCAATATGCTGGCCAGAGCTCCCATCGAATGACCCAAGAGCACCGGCCGGTCCGGTTCGCTGGCGAGCAGGCGATCCAGAGCCTGCACAGCGATCTGCAGCGGACCGCCCCCACATTGGATCGCGTTTTGCGCAGCCAGGGTCATCTCCACGGCAATCACGTCACCATGTTGAGCCAGCGCCGGGCCGACGTTCATCCACTCATCGGTCTCACCGCCCAATCCCGAGACGCACACCAACCGGCGTCCGCCCGCTTTCATCGACACCCAGGCTCGCGTCGCATCCCGTGATGTTCCGTCCCCTGGCATGAGTCCATGATGACGACGCCGCGCGACACACCTCGGCCGAGCCGCTAGCTCGCGATCCCGGCGTCTAACCCCGTCCCGCTCGTCGCGTTGGTGAGAGGATCGGCCGGGCAGGCGCCTACCAGAGCCTGCTCGCTCGCGCACCGCGCGGTCCGCCGGCGACACTGCCGCATCGTCGCCGAGGCAGGTATCAACCGCTGACTGCCGCTTCGCGAGCGAACGTGCGTGAGAGCTGAAGTCTGCTCAGCCCTGGACCTTCCTGGCTGGGCCCGGGGCTTAGGACCAATTACCGATGGCATCCGAGCGGGCCTGTGCCTACGGTGAGTGTGGACCAACGCGAGGAGCAGATCTCATGACAATCTCAGCAAGCCAGCGGATCACAGAGGTCGTCACGTCGTGGACTGGCGTAACGGCCGGCACTGGCCGTCGGGGCGAATGGTCGTTCAAGGTCGGTAAGAGGGAGATCGGGCATTTGCACGGGAATCACGCCGCGCATTTCTCGTTCCCGAGGCAGGTGTGGGTGGAGCTCGTGGAGCAGGGGCGGATCACCGATCACCCGGTGTTCCCCGGCCGGGTTGGGCCGGGCTCGCGCCGGATCGAGAACGATGCCGACGTCCGCGATGTGGTTGAGCTGATGCAGCTCAACTACGATCGGTTTGTCGCGGGGACGCGGGTCGCCGATCCCGCGGTCTAGGCATAACGCTGGAAACAGCGCTGAGCGAGAGGCTCCGGGCCGATGGGGAGGAGGCTGGTGCCGACGCCCATGAGCTCATGACACGCTCAGGCTGCGTGGAAGTGGGTGTCCCTAAGTCGGGGTCGGTGTCGCAGAGCCGCTTGCTTATCTGTCCAGGAATCGGCCGCCTGGCGCGATCGGCTCCTGCTTCGTCGCCGAGGCGGTCATCGGCGGGCCGCTGCTGCTTTGAATCCGGCCGGGAGCGAAGCGCAATCCTGCCGGGAGGCTGAGGCTGGCTGTCACGCGCCCGATGTTGGTCGGGGCAGCGGTCGTCAGTTAGTTGAGTCGGGCCTGCAGGGCTCGAAGCTCGGCGTTCATTGCCTGGCGCAGCGAGCTCTCGATCGGGAGCATGAGGCGCATCCGGGCGGCGCGGATCGCGCGGCTGAGGTCGCCGCGGCGTTGATAGCTTGCGACCAGGTTGTTGAGCATTCGCACGGCGATCTGGTGGGGGTGCCAGGGCTTGACGATGCCTACATTAGGGGCGCGCACGAGCGCGCCGCCGTTGAAGGGGTCCAGCAGTATCGGAGGGTCGCTGCCGAAATGTCCGACGACGAAATGGCCCGGCAGTCCGACACCGGCCAGTGGGATGCCGGCGCGGCGAGCAGCTTCGATGTAGATGACTGACAAGAGGATCGGCAGCCCGCGTCGTCGTGAGAGCACGATGTCGAGCATCGAGTTGTCGGGATGGTCGTAGCGCTCGCGGTCACCGGCGAACCCGTGCTCGCGGCCAAGCACCTGACCACAGGCCAGCGAGAGCTCCAGCGGCCGCTGCTCGGTCTGGCCGGCGACGCGCGAGAGATCCGCGCCGAGAACGTCGAGACGCCCGATGGCAGCAAGGGCATCGACGACTCGCAGCTCGGCGGCCATGGCAAGCGCCACGACGTCCATCGCGGGCTCCGGGCTTGCGGCCAGATCTGCAAATGACGGCAGCAGCGACACAGCCAGATTGTGCCGCGCTCACCCCGGGTCGCATCGACCGCCGATCGGCGTCTCAGTCGACGAGCGGTGCAGACCGAGCGACACACGACCAAGCGCCGACCTGCGAAGTCTCCTCACCTCAAGCGTGACCGTCAGGCGCCCCAGCAAAGTCCCCCCTCACTCGATTCGAGACCAGCGCCACCATGCCCCGAGCTTGATCGGGAAAGATCCGGACGCACGAAACGCTCGCCGACCCAGCCACGACGCCGGCACTGCCGCTTCAGCCGTCCGCGGACCTCAAGCAGTAGTCGGCGATCGACGTCAGCCCGCCACCGACACGACCGCTAGTGCGTGAAGGCAGCAGTCTGGAGCGCACGAGTCATCGCGTTTCAGGGTTGGCTTCTCGTCAGCCGTATCAACCGCGATACCCCGGCTTCGGTTGACTGGAGGTTTCAGCGAATGTAGGTTTCGTCTTCATGCGGCGGGCTTTGGCTGTGGGGGCGTTGCTGGTCTTGGCGATCGTGGGGATGGCGGCGGCCGAGGCCCAGGCGCAGCCGTGTCCGGCCGCCAACCCGTCCTATGACGGGCCGTGCGGTCCGACGTTCACGGTGCCGGCGTGGGGTGATGGTGGTGGTTGGACGGATCCGTCGAAGTACTCGACGATCCAGTTGGCCGACATCAATGGCGACGGCCACGATGAGCTGCTGGCCCGTAATGACCAGGGTTTGGAGGTGTACTGGTTTGACACGACGCTGGGTCAGTGGCGCCCCCAGGTCGACGCCGATGGCGTGCAGCAGGTGCTGCGTGACTTCCGCTCGCCGTTGCCATCGGACGAGGGGGCGCCCGGCCTGACCTCGCAGGGGACTACGAACTGGAAGCAGCCCTACTACTACTCGACGATCCACACGGGGAATGTCGACGGCGACCCCGGGGACGAGGTGTACGCGCGCTTCGCGGACGGCCTGCACGTCTACAAGTACGTCCCCCCGAACGGATCGACAAGCATCAACGGGGGAAGCTGGCAGCGGATCGCGGCGGGCGGCCCTTTCAGCGACGCCGTCGGCGGCGACGACCCGAGCATCTATTCGACGATCCACCTCGCGGACCTCGGCCTCGCGGTTCCGGTCTTCTTCGGCCGGCGGCGCGCCACGAGCGCCGACCCGTCGCCGGTCCGCTACGGCGGGCTCCTCAACGGCCAGTGGGGGGGGACGGACCGCCTCGAGAGCCTCTTCCAGCAGCCGTTGTACCCGTTCGGCGACGCTGCCTGCGGCACCCCGGCGTGCTATCTGAGTATCCAGGCTGCCAACGTCGCCCCGGTTGGCACGGTCCCGGACTTCTCCACGTATCCGCCTGAGGGCACGGTGTACGGCGATCCCAACCAGATCCTCCTCCGGACCGCGGCGGGGGTGTCGGCGTGGACCCAAGGCACGATCGGGCTGGCCGACGGCTCCGGGTTGCCGTGGTTCGCGATCGGCCCGGCGTCCACCTACCCCAACGGCCTGGGGTCGACCGACAATCCGGGGCCGTTCGCCGACCTCCCGAGCGCGGACTGCCCGTTCTCGGCCGCGGGGGCGTCGGGGCCGGGCAGCGGCGACTGCCTGGGCACCAGCCCGTCGTACTACGAGACGCTTCAGGCCGCCAACGTCGACGGCCGGCCGGGCGACGAGCTGTTGGCGCGTGCCAGCGACGGGCTGCGCGTCAAACGCTGGAACGGTGGTGGCTATGACTCGCTGGCGACACTGACCGCGTTGGCCGGCGCGCCCGGGAGCATCCCGCCGGGCGTTTGGGGATCGATTCGTACCGGGGACATCACCGGGGATGGCAAGGCTGACGTCCTGTTCGTGGATGCCAAGGGCCAGCTGGAGGCGTGGACGTATAACCCGGGCGCCAACCAGTGGAGCGAGCTCCCGACCAGCACGCCGCTGAACCTGGGCACCGATTTCGTGAACAACCCTGCGTATTACGACACGCTGCAGGTTGGTGACGTGAACGGTGACGGGCGTGCTGATGTGGTGGCGCGCGGCCCGTTCGGGATCCGCACCTGGTTCTACTGCAGCGGCGGGGCCTCGCAGGTTCCTGGGTGCGCCAGTCTGCATGGTCAGAGCGGCTGGTCACGCTACCTCCCCGATGGCTATGCGGGCTTCCCCGCCCGGCAGTGTCCCGTGGGGGTTACCGGGCCGTGTGGGCAGCAGGGCGCCTTCACCTCGTTGACGAAGCTGGCAAAGAGCGACAGGGTGATCCCGCAAAGCGCATCGAGCGTGCGCGATGTGTGGACGGCGGAGAACGCTCCGCAGCCCACCGACCTGACGTCGCTGCAACGGGGCCTGATCTCGATCGCGAACTGCACGGGTGCGGTTCCCGGTAACCCGCCGAGCTATCAGGCGTGCACCCCGCCGGCCGACAGTGCGGGCTTTACCGCCGCGGAATGGACCGCGGTGGTCAACGAGATGCTGGCTGAGAGCTACAACGCGCTGCAGGTCGTCAACCTGTTCGCGCAACTCGACAGCATGCGTCAGAGCCTGTTTATCGCGCAGAACGCGGCGCTGCCGGCGATCGGCGGTGACCTGGGGCTGCAGGCGGCGGCCGACAGCACCGCCACGTTCAGTCCACAGAGCTTCTTCGCCGGCGCTACCGGGATCGCTGCGTCGCTGGCGGGGATTTCCCAGCCGGAGATCAGCGCCGCCCTCTGGGTCGCCTCGGAGCTCATCTCGATGCTGCCTTCGGCGTCGCCGACCGCGATGAGCACCTTCCAGACCACCTACGCCGGCCTGCAGGGAAAGTTCGCCCAGATCGTTGGGGAGACCGAAAAGGCGCTGCAGACGCAGAGCCAAACCGTACGACAAGACGGGGGCTTGCTCAGCCTCGTCGGCCAGCTGCGCGCCAGCGGGACGTGGGCGCTTGACACGATCGGGATGACCAGCGCCGCGAATCAGGCGTTCGCGATCTGGGTGTACCAGACCCTGATGCCGACGGTCTATGACCGGTACGCCATCACCGACTGCTTCACTGGTTTTCGCAACAGCGGGAACACGTGTACAGGTGTCCCGGCCGGACCTGGCGTTATTGGCGGCGGTCAGAACTTCACGACGATCGGCCAGCGACTCGACCTCCAGGCCGGCGTGCCGTGTGTCCAGGGGAGCGTGTATTCCGAGTGCTCCTACACCACCCCGCCAGCGGATCTCATGACCCAGATCTGGGGGCCGGTGTCAGACACGTGCACCTATCAGCCGGGCAACGCGGGGACCGCCTGGACGTTTGGATCGTGCTCCGCGGGCGTCGACCCACGCTCGAGCATCGGCGCCAACACTTGGGACTTCAACAGCTATTCCGGAGACTTCGACGTCAACGGGCCGGTCCGTCTGGGAGCACAGGCGGCCGCCGCGCGAGACCCGCTACCTCCGATCGTGCTAGGCCGCGGCCGGATCGGACGCCGCGCCGGGAAACGCGCGTTCGCCCTCGTGAGCGCCACCACCGTCTTACCGCGCGGTGTTCGGCTCGCGGGCGCGTCGGTGCGCCTGAACCGCCTGCTCTTTGAATCCGCCGGCCGCGGTGAGCTGGCACCACCGCGCGCGGGCCGAGCGGCGCGGCCACTGAAGCTTCGACGCCGCGGGGGCGGCATGTTCGTAGCGAATGCCCCCAGTCATCCAGGAGTGCGCTTGGCGCTGCGCCGGTCCGGAAACCATGCCCTCGTGACGGTGACGCTTCGGATCAGCGCCTCGCTGCTGCGGGTCCCGCAGGCATGCGTGGCGCTGCCAGCCGCGATCGCCCCGCGCGCGCTGCCTCACGTCGAGCTCATGACCGAGCTGGTCATCAACGACGGCCATATCCGCAGGCTGGTGCGCTTGACTCACCGCTGGCGCTGCGCGCGCGACGCGCGCGGCAACATTGATCGGCTGGTCAGCGAACGCCCGCACCGCTACCCCGCGCGTGGCGGCCTGGTCCTCACCCTGCACGGCCCGCGCCGCGCGCAGCCCGGAACGCCCGCTCACTATGTCGCCGTCGTCTACAACCGTCGCACCGACCGTCGGCGCCTGCGCTCGTCGCTCTGGGACGTCGTGGTCGACGCCCGCCGCGGACGTACTCTGCGCGTCCACGAGCTACGCCGAGGCCGCGATCGCCGCCTCAGCTTCTTCCGCCGCTTGACTCCTCGCCAACGTGGACGCTACTGCGTCGACGTCGTCGCCACCGCGCCCGGGGCCAAGGCCGTACGAGCACAAACGTGCACGTCGATCACGAACCCGTCTCCACCCCCTATCGGTCTCGGCTGAGCCGGCGATCCTCGAGCAGCAATCGTCGCGTTTCTTAGGTAGGAAGTGTTCAACCGCTGGTCCTGGCGAGGCCGCCAGCGCAAACATCACGAGACAGCCCGACAGACAGCAGGCAGAAGACCAGCAGCCGGCTCGGCGCCAGCCGCCGAGACTTCTGCAATGTCGCCCACAGGGAAGCGGCGGCCGGACTGCTGCTCCCACTCGTGGCCGAGCCAAAGGAGCAGTCAGACCACCGCCTCAAGATGCGAGCTCAGGTGCCGGATGTGCGTGAAAGGGACACTCTCCGCGCAGGCCGGCGACGCTGCTGCTTGTCGTCCGTTCCGCGTTAATCGGCGAGGTCGACGGACTCTGCCGCATGCCGCGTTGGCTGCTTGCTCGCCGGCGGAGCTGCAAGCACTGAGCGTTAGCAGCACGATCCGACCCGTGCTAACCACCGAGTCATCGCTGCTGCGTTCCCGGCCGAGCGACACAGCTCAGGCGACAAACCCGGCGCGGTGCTGGCGGGCGTCCGGAGCGAACACTTCGGCGCCGCCTTCACAGGCGTCAGCTGCTGTGGCGGGGGGGTCAGCCGCTGCGTCTGTTCCGCGTCGGGTGGCAGGGAGAGCAAGCGGGCGTGGGCGGACACCTCGCTTCGCCTTGGCTGAGGAGAAGCGCGTGCAGTCTGTGCTCAGCTGCTTCGTGGCGACGGTAGGCCAGGAGGCAACAGATCGGCTTCTCCTCTGTGATGGTTGGGTAGATGTAGATTGATCCGCCTGGTCCGACATGCCGAGGTTCGGGAGCCGCGAGATTAGCGAACGTTCGCATCGTTCTGAGCCGAGATGTCGGGCGAGATCATGAGCAACCGCCTCGCTTGGAGCCTTATGGAGAGGAGTTCCTTCCTCCTGCGGTTTGGATCGCAGCGACTGGTCGTCAGCTCGGCGTGCGTGTTTGCTTCGTGGATGAGCGTAGTCTCAGCCGCTGCTTACGGTCGGCTTACGGTTCGCGATGATTCTCGACGGTGAGTGAATGCCGATCGTGTGCATGCGAGAGGGCGGCGGGGAGCCAGCGGGGTTCCGGCGGTCGGTTCGGCGTTGGCTTTGTTCCCGCTGCGCATCTTTCTCGGCGTCACGTTCGTGTATGCCGGGGTTCAGAAACTGAGCGATCCGGGGTTTCTGCATCCCGGCGCTCCTACTTACATCGGGACGCAGTTGCAGGCTTTTGCGCATGGGACGCCGGGCGGCTTCTTGTTGCGCGCGTTTGCGCTGCCTGACCCGAAGCTTGCCGGGGTTGGCGTCGCGTTTGTGGAGATCGTCGTCGGGTTGCTGGTTCTCGGGGGCTTGCTCACACGTACGGCCGCAGCGATCGGCCTGGGCCTCAACCTCATCTTGTTTCTAACTAACAGCTGGAACACGTCGCCTTACTTCTTGGGCTCTGACATCGTGTTCGTGTTTGCGTGGCTGCCTTTTGTCTTGGCTGGGGCGCGTGGCCAGCCGGCGATTGACAACTCGCTCGACCGCCTCGCCAGGACGCGGCGGCCGCCGGCTCGAGCTCAGACGCAAACCACGCGCGCGACGGCGAGTGCTAGGAGCCTTGGGACAAGGGGCCAGCGACCGGTCGAGGAGAGTCTGGCTGTCACTCGGCGAGGGGTGATCGTCCGCGCGCTGGGGGCCACCGGCGGGCTTGCGGTGGTGCTGGGCTCGATTGCAACGCTTGCCAGGGGCAGCTACCGGTCGGGTGCGACACACCTGACAGCTCGCGCCTCGCCTCCGGCGAGTACCGGCACCCGCTCGGCGAGCTCGCCCTCTAACCCCCACCCGCCGGCGACGGGGCCTACCACTCCCGACCGCGGGACGCTTCCGTCGGGAGCGGTGCCGATCGGGTCCTCCCGCCAGCTCCCGCGCAATCAGGCCGCGTTGTATACCGATCCCAGCGACCACCAGGCCGACATCATCATTCGTCACAGCGATGGCTCGCTGAACGCGTTCAGCGCGATCTGCACCCACCAAGGCTGCCAGGTCGGCTACCAGGGCGGTCAGGTTGCGTGTCCCTGCCACGGCGGCCTCTACAACGCCCGGACGGGCGCAGTCGAAGGCGGTCCGCCGCCGGCGCCGCTACCCCCGCGGAGGGTTCTCCAGCACGGGGGGACGATTTACGCGATCCCGGCGTAATGTGCGGTCTGGGTGCGGGGCTCGTCTTGGTGATCGGCGAGGACTCGGCGGTTCTTGATCTTCTTCGCTCTCGGTTGCAGGCTGAGGGTGTTGAGGTGACGGGTGCGACGGACTGGATTGAAGGGCAGCGGTGCGCGTTAGCTGGCGACGTGACTCTCGTCGTGCTCGATCGACCGGTGTCCGGGAGCGATGGGCTAGATGTGCTCGTGGTTTTGCGCGAACGCAAGCCCGAACTTCGCGTCATCGTCCTTTGTGCTCGCACCGAAGTGGTCGACCGGATCGGGGCGTTTGACGCGGGCGCCACCGACTTTCTGGCCAAGCCGTTCTCGTCCGGTGAGCTGATGGCGCGGGTGCGCGCTCAGCTGCGCCGCGCCGCCTGGACGTGGCCGGATCGAGGCTTGGGTTAGCGGGCTCGTGTTGCACACGCCCCTTTGCTGCGCAAGCGCTGGGCGTCGACGAATGCGCACGTCAACGGGTGTGTTCACGGACACACCCGTTGTTACCCGTCTCTGACTGCACGACGGACGAGCCGCCGCTCCTACCTACGAAGTTGGGCTGAAATCGCGGCGCGGCTGCAAATGCATTTGATGACCTACGCCATCGGTGTGGGCAGGCCCCGGCCCCCCTGGGGCGGCCCGCAGGTTCCCGATGTCGATTAGTGGTGGTGATGCATGAGCACGCTGTGGGTCGTCCACGGCGCGAACTGTGGGATCAGGGCGATCGCCAGCACGAGTCCCCCGACGAGGCCGCCCGCGAGCACGATCCAGCGCCCCGCGTCGCCCGGCGAGCGCCAGGAGGAAATGGCGATGGCACCGGCGGGGCGCAGCAGATGAGCCATGCGGGGCAGGTGGCCGAGGACGTGCACGGCGGTGAATAGGAGCCAGACGATGAAGCTCGCCTTATGGATCAGGAGCAGTTCGTTCCGTCCGCTCGGACCGGCAAACATCAAGAGGATGCCGCTCATGAACACGATTACGGTGGAGACGACGACGATCGGCGCGATCAGCCGCATCGTGGGCTCGGGTGGGCCCTTTTTTCGGTAGGCCGAGCTGCCGGCGTAGTAGCGGACGAATCGGTAGCCGGTGCTGGCTATCTTGATGGCCAGTGGCCCGAGCAGCAGGAGGCCGACGAACAGGTGCACAGAGATCAGCTGTCCGATTCGCAGGATCGTGATGCCAAGGACGGCGAGCAGGACGATCAGGACCCCTCCGGTCATCGCGGTGAGTTGCTCGTTGCCGTCGGTGCCACCGCCGATCAGGTCACGGACGCGCCGATGTCTGATTGGGGGTTTGCGAGGCAGGCTGCCCCGCCCCTCCCCCACAGGGCCTAGCTCTGGCCGTGGGCTTCGGGGGTGCTCGCTGGTGTGCATGACTGAAGTCTCCGCGCGCGCCGTCAACCGTTGGTCAGCGCCGGATGAGAAAGCTCTTTGTGAGTCTCGAACGCAGCTGAGGCATCTTTATCATCGCCCGAGGCTGCAAACGACGAAAGCGAATGTTCAGGGTGACCCTGTAATCGAGAATGAGCTCGGGATCGTCGAGTGACATGATGCTCGCGGGACGCGATGGCGTCGAGATGCTCGCGGAGGTATGCGAGGCCAAGCCCTGCGCTGCCGGTGAGCATCTTGACTGCGCGGCGCAGTCACCGGCGCAGAGATCGATGTCGACCTCCTCAGCCGCGAGGTGCCGCGCAGCGGTAAGCCGGTGTGGCTGTCGGCGACCGAGGTCGAGCGGGTGGTGCGAACGTAATCGACGTGTGTGCTGGATACCTGCTTCGCAAGCGCAATCGCGGCGAGCACGGCACACCGCCGGTCACGCTCCCGGTCTGTCGGTTACCGGTTAGATGCGGACGATTAGGTCGGCGTTGCCGGCCAGCTTGCGGTGGCGGCTCACGATGTGGGTCGCAGGGGTGATGCTGATCGCGGCGGCGGTGATCTTCGTCGTTATCTACGAGGACGCCGGCGCCGAATTGCGCAATCAGATCAATCGCGGCATCGCCAGCGACACGAGCCAGATCTCGCGTTTGCTGGGCTCGCTGGACGATCAGCACCCCACGCAGATCGCCGCTGTCGCGCAACGCTACGTCCGCGCCCAACCCTACACGGCCAACTCGACGCTGCTGTTCGTACTCGTCCCGGGAGAGGCGGCGGTCAGCAACCACCCCGAGGTATTCGCCGCCATCGGTCCCGAGGAGGGTGAAACCGTCCTGGAGCAGGCACGGGAGAATGCTTTGGGGGTTAAGCTGCTGACACCGCGGATTGGTTACTCCACCCACCAGGTCCCGGACGTCGGTGCGATGCGCATCCACGAGCGCGCGGTCCGCGTCGGACAGCTCACCGCCGTGGTCGGAGCCGGGGATCCGCTGGCGGTGGTGGAGCAGGCTCAGCACGGCGTAGCTCGAGCGTTTGCTCTGGCTGGCGCGGTGACCCTGGCTATCGCGCTGCTCGCGTCCTACCTGGCCGGCGCTCGCGTCTCGGCGCCGCTGCGGAGGATGGCCGGCGTGGCCACTCGGGTCGATGCCGGTGAGCTCGATCCTCGGATGGAGATCACCAGCCCCGAGGGCAGCGAGGTGCGTGTACTGGCCGAGGCCTTTAACCACATGCTCGATCGACTCGCGGCGGCGTTCGATAGCCAACGCGCTTTCGTCGCCGACGCCTCGCACGAGCTGCGAACTCCGCTCACGGTGATGCGTGGCCAGCTCGATGTGCTGGTCGCGCAGGAGGCTCCCTCGGACGCCGAGGTGCGCCGAGTCGAGCGTCTGGTGCAAGCCGAGATAAGCCGCATCAGTCGCCTGGTCGACGATCTGCTCGTCCTCGTCGCCGCCGAGCAGACCAACTTCCTGTGTTCTCAGCCGATCCAGCTTCACCGGTTCGTCGCCGAGCTCTGGGATGGGGTCAGCCTGATTGCCGAGCGTCGCTTCGAGCTGGGTCCTGTACCTAGTGGGGTGCTGCGCGCCGACCCCGAGAGGCTCACTCAGGCGCTGCGCAACCTTGCCCGCAACGCAATCGAGCACACCACCGCGGAGCAGGGACTCGTTCGCCTTCAGATCGATCAGGTCGGCTCAGAGCAGATTCGGTTCTCGGTGATCGACGACGGACCCGGGATCCCGGTCTCCGATCACCAGCGCGTCTTCGAGCGCTTTCATCGCACCGATCCCGGACGCGCCCGTACAGCGGGTGGAACCGGTCTTGGACTTGCGATCGTGAAAGCGATCGCCGAAGCTCACGGCGGTGACGTCCGGGCCGCGGATCCCGGTGACGCCCAGGGAGCGCGGGTAGAGCTCCTGCTGCCCGGCTTCATGCCGGGCTGACACGGCGGTCGCGTCAACGCCTCGTAAAGTAGCCGGCCGGAGCGAGGTCAACCCTGCCTCCGGACGCCGGAACCGTGGGGCTGCCTCACCGGCGATAACGATCGAATTTGCCTGGCGTGCGGAGCGTCACCGGGCGACGATCGTGAAGAAGTCCCGGCTGTAGGGGGCGAGGAACTGGCCGGGGACGCCGGGCTGGCCGGGGACGATCGGGACCGCAGCGAGCGGCCCAACGTGGACGCGGTGCTCGTATAGGTAGGCGGCGACCCATTCGGGATTGATGTCGAGCTCGACGGCGCGTACCACGCGGGCGCCGAGCAGCGCGGTGGCGAGGTCTGCGGGGGTCAGGTGCTCGCCGGCGGCCCAGATCAGACGTCCGTCGGCGGTGACCCCGAGCGCGGAGCGGGCCGGGTCGCTGACACCACCCAGCGTCGCCCCCCAGCAGCTCAGGCAGTCCAAGTTGTGCACGGGTTGGCCATGGTCGATCAGCAGCGTCAGGTTCTGGCGCACCGAGGCGACCGGCCGTCCCTGGGTGGGCACTTCCTGATGCCAGGAGCCGATGTCGGTGTACCCATCGGCGTAGGTCACGATCGACCCCAGCCCATCGCGCAACCCCGCTGCGACCCGGCCGAAGGACACAAATCCGCCGGCGCCGATGTCAAGCCGGAAACCTCCGTTAAACGCCGCGACCAGGTGCCTGCGTTCGGATCCCGCAACGCTGGGACCCCAGCGCCAACCCGCGGCGCCGGCATCGACCGTTCCCGAGTGCAGCCGAAGCGCCACCAGCCGCTGATTAAACGACAGCAACGCGATGCCCGATGGCGAGCGAGCGACCCGGACCACGATTTGACCTTTCCAGCTCACCGCCGGCACAAAGCCCGTCGGCGCCGAGCTCGACGCCGCGCCCAGCAGCCGCGGATAGGACAGAGGCGACGGCTTGCGGCGCGGCGGGGAGGTTTTGGCTGCGGAATGCGACTTCGCCGAGCGGGCAGGCTTGGCGACTGCGCCATGGCTCGATGGCGCCGTGGCCGAATCGCTAGCGCAGCCGCTGAGCGCGAGTCCGGCGGCAGCGTAGATCGCGAGGCCGGCGAGGGACCTCACTTGTCATCACGCTCGAGCAGCAATGCGAGGGTCGGGCACGCGTCCGCCGCCCGGCGGGCATGTCTGATCAGCTCGGGCGGAACTGGATCGCCATCCAGGATCGGGTAGCCCCAGTCATCAAGTCGTATCCGTTCGGGCAGCAGCTCGGCGCACAATCCGTGGCCGACGCACGTGATCGGGTTGACCCGTAAACGCATCACCGGCGACTCGTGAGCGGGTTGGGGCGGGGAATGGAAAGGACGGGAGGGTGTGAGCACCGGGCGCAGCGGCCCCGTTGAGCGTGGTGGTGGAAGTCATCGGCGAACACCCGCAGTGCGCTGGCGATAAACCGCGCGGCGCCGTCGGGATGCTGGCAGGCGCCCCGGCCGGGCAGATCGCTCGCCCACCGCTCGAGATCCCGATGGGCGGTTGCCGGAGCGATCCCGGACGCTAGGCGCACGACGGTGTCGGCGATCGCGCCCAGGCCGCTTACGCAGGGTCCGCACTGGCCGGCGCCCTGCGCGGCAAAGTAGTCAGCGATGCGGGCTGTCTCGGCGACCGGGCAAACGGAGGCTTCGAGCGCCACGATCACTCCGGCGCCGAGGCTCGCCGCGTGTTCAGCCAGATGCCGGGGAGAGAGCAGCACGCGCGGGATCTGCGCCGCGGGCAGCCACGAGCCGGAGTAGCCGCCGATCAGCACCGCGCTGAGATCGTCAGTCACTCTGGCGCTGTCCAGCAGATCAGAAAGCGGCCAGCCGTGCTCGATCTCATACACCCCGGGATGGGCGACCGCTCCCGACACGGTGACGAGCGCCGAACCGGGGTCCTCAGCCGTGCCGAGTTGACGAAACCATGTTGGGCCATGGCGGGCGATCAGCGCGAGGTGGGCGAGCGTTTCGACATTTTGCACCAGGGTCGGCCGCTGCCGCACGCCGTGCTCAAACGGACGGGCCCCGAACGTTGGCCGCGCCGGGCCGCCAGACAGAAGGTTGACCAGCGCGCTCTCCTGCCCCGCGAGATAACGTTCGGGCACGCCGACCAGCTCGAACCGGAGCTCGCCGCGCCGGCCGGTTTTGCTGCGCTGGCCTACAGCCAGCCGCAAGCTCTCGGCGGTGCGCCCGTGGCCCTGCGGCACGGCGATGATCGCCTCGCGGGCGCCGATCGCGTGGGCTGCGACCACCGCCCCGTCGATCACGAGATGGGGCAACTCACGCAACAGCACGCGATCCTTCTTGCTCGCCGGCTCACCTTCGGTGCCATTGACCACCACGACCCGCGGTCCCCGGCGCGAGGCGACCGCTTCCAGCTTTCTCGCCACCGGGAACGAGGCGCCGCCGTGGCCTCTCAAGCCGGACTGACGCACATCATCGATGATCTGCCTCGGAGCCCGTTGGCGCAGATCCGGAAGCCGTCCATGAACATCGACATGCGACTCGAGATCGGTCACCGGTCGATCGCTACTCCCGGCCAGCAGTCGCGGCAGGTCGTCTTGGGTCACAGTCGTCATCCCTGACCGCCTGGTGGGGCGGCGGTCAACGTCCCGGTGACGGTGTCGCCGGTCGGATCGATCCGCAGCCGCGCGATCAGCGCCAGGGCGGCTCCGCTTGCGCTGGTCACCTGGGCGTGGATGTTCGTACCCTCCAGCGCGGTCACCCGGCCGCGGTACAGGTGCGGCTCTGATCCGGTGCCGAGCGTAACCTCGCCGGCGCGCATCGCCACGCCACCGCCGTCGATCGGATGGCCCTCGATCAGGAGGTGAAGCGCGCTGAGGTGCTCACCGGCCACGCTGAGCAGCATGTGGACGACCGCCGACCCGTCACCGGTCTCTGTCTGGCTCACGGTACCGCTCACCGCTCCCGCAAACGATGCTGCCGCGTTCGTCTGGACGCCCGACTCTGACCGCGGGACGGTCGCGGATCGTGACTGGCGCGACGGGTGGCTGCTCGCCGCGGCCAGCAGCGAGCTGGGAGTGCCGGCCCGCTCAGCCCATCCGGCCGCGAGCGGGCCGCTTGGCAGCCATACCAGCAGGC
Organism: uncultured Solirubrobacteraceae bacterium; assembly: GCA_963731395.1. Classification (GTDB taxonomy): domain Bacteria; phylum Actinomycetota; class Thermoleophilia; order Solirubrobacterales; family Solirubrobacteraceae; genus Palsa-465. Next base: position 251,853 of record CAVSVH010000002.1, on the reverse strand, counting down.
CGAGCGGCACTGCCGCGGACGCGGCGATCGTGGTCAGGCGCGCACCGAAGTGGTCTGGCCAGCCGGCGGTGGCGCGCGCGAGCACGGCGACGATCACGACGATCAGGCACGCGCCGGTCAGCGCCAGCATCCAAGTCGTGTTGGTGTCGCTGCCGGTCCCAAGCCCGTGTACCAGCGCGACGGGCCAGCTCGCGTAGGCCAGCCAGTGCGTCGTCCGCCAGGAGCGATAACCCAACCGGCGGCGAAATACGCTGGTCAGCGTCACCGCGACCAGTAGGTCAAACGCGACCGCTCCCAAGCCAAGCCATAACGGGCGATACGCCGATCTGAACGGAATCACCGCGTCCACCAGGCGAATCGGCGCGAAGCCGTCGAGCAGCGAGGTGATGATATGCACAAACAGGAACGCGACGCCGAGCAGCGAGGCGTTGCGGTGCACGGCGTCAAACACGAACCGCGGCACATGCTCGGTGCTGGCGCGGCGCGCGTTGGCGACGCCGAGAGCGACGCTGAGGGTGAGCAGAATGAGGGTCACGACGCCGGTGGCGCGGGTCAGGTACCACAGCGCGGTCGGCCCCGTCGTCGTGGCCGCCATCACCCCCATCGTCACGAGCCCCCTGAGACCACTGGACTCGGTGCCGGCTGCGCCGGCGCGGTCTGTGCGGGCGCCGGAGCTTGCGCCGGGGGCTGCAGCGCCGCCCCGGCGCCGTTGGGTGACGGGTGAGCCTGGCGCGTTGAGCCTCCCCCGACTGGAGGTGACGCCGCCGCAGCGGCTGACCGGGCGCCGGAGCTCAGCGTATGTCCGTGGAATGCGTGTTGGGCGGCCAGCGCAACCGCGCCCGTGCAAGCCACCGCCCCGACGATCAGCCAGCGGTTCGCGCGCCGGACCAATTTGAGCCCGGCGTTGCGGGCGTCGATGGATTGGCGAGCGCTCGCGTGTTGGTCGCGACGGTCTGGATTGAAGATGCGGTGATCCATATGAGTGCGATAGTCGACAGGGTCTTGAAGCCGTGGCTAAGCAGCGGGTGAGACGTGGCTTACCCTGAGGGTCAGCCGCGTCCGACAGCGCACTGTTTCGGTTACTCAGACGGCAACCCGTCCAGCCACGGCTCGTTTTCGGACGCTCGCCTAAGCCGACGCTAATCAGCGGGATACCTGCCCCAAAGCTTTCGTTGACAAAACCGTGCCTGTGTGGCTAGGCCTGGGGGTCAACAACGAGTGAAAGGACTCTTATGCGCGCGAGGTTTATTCGTCCCGAGCCTCATGGTGCTGGCGCTCGGTGTGGTTGCCTGCGGCACCAGCAGTCCGAGCGCTGCCAGCTCATCAAACGCGTTGGCCCCCGGAGCAAGGCCGGTGGACCGCTGCACATCTACCGAGTCAGGCTGATCGGCGGAAAGGCCGAAACTCCACCCGGCGCCCCACAGGGAACCGGCGATGCGATTATCGCGTTTCACGGCAGCTCGCTCGTCTGCTGGAGATTTGCCCACCTGCACGGGTTCTTCAATCCGACGTTTGCGCATATCCATAATGGCGTGAAGGGCAAGTCAGGCAAAATTGTCGTGCCGCTGTCGATCGGCCCGACGCTGCGCCACCAGGGTTGCGTGCCCGTTACCGCCGTGCTGGTCAAAGCGATCGAGCGGCACCCCGGCGCCTATTATGTGAACATTCACAGTAAGCAGTACCCCGGCGGTGCATTGCGGGCGCAGCTATAGCGATGGTGTTGCCCGGCCTGAGTTTCGAGGCGTCTCGCGCCACTCGGCACAATCAGTTCAGCCACCAGCCCAGATCGCTCCGCGGCGTTTGTGGCTGCGAGTACCGTCGCCCCACTGGCTGGCATCAACGCGCTGGCCAACAGGTTCGGCACTGCATCGTGCGCATGGCCCGGTACTGGCTGAAGCTCGGCCTCTTGTGCCAAACCGGGTGGTCGAGCGTGCTACGGGTGCGCGTGCTGGGTCCGAAGGCATGCTGAATGCGCAGACGACCGGTGAGCCGGTAACCGCCGGGCGGGCGCGGGCGGGAGTGTGGCTACACCTGCGTCGACGCGTGTGGGCAATCGCCGGGCTTGCCCTGGTCGTGGGCTCGGCGATCTTGCTGGTGTGGGCAAGAACACGACCCGGCTATGACCCCTACGGCTGGCTGGTCTGGGGCTATCAGACGCTTCATCTCAGCCTCAACCTCGGGGGAGCGCCTTCGTGGAAGCCGCTGCCGTACGTGTTTACGGTCCCCTACGCGCTTGCCGGTCATCGTGACCAACTGCGGCTGTGGATGATCACTGCGGTCGCGGTCTCCCTGGCCGGCAGCATATTTGCCGCGCGGATCGCCTATCGGATCATCCGGGATCGATCAGCGGAGCGGGATCGGCCTGCCCTGATTCGCAGCTATGCGCCGGTTGCCGCGGCGATCGCCGCCGGGGCGGGGGTGCTCGCGCTCGAGGACTACATGCACTACATCCTCAGCGCGCAATCTGACCCGATGATCGTCACCTTCTGCCTGGCGGCCATCGACGCCTATCTGCGCGGGCGTTTGCGTTGGGCGTTCGTGCTCGGTCTGCTCGGCTCGCTCGGCCGCCCCGAGGTATGGCCGTTCTTAGGCCTGTACTCCGTCTGGGCGTGGTTCAAGGTCCCCTCGATGCGGTGGATGCTGTGCGGCGGGATCGCGCTGATCGCGTTCCTGTGGTTCGCCGTCCCGACGATCACGAATGGCCGTCCGGATATCGCCGGTCAGCTGGCGCTACGGTCCCCGCGTGAGCTTCACCAAAGCAAGGTGACCGGCACGATCGGCCGTTTCACCGAGCTGCAATATCTGCCGATCTGGATCGCGGCGTTGGTCGCCGTCACGATCGGGGTGCTGCGCCGCGATCGTCTGGTGGTGGGGCTCGCGGGAGCGGCCGTGCTGTGGGTGGTCATCGAGATCGCGTTCGCGTTTCACGGCTTTCCGGCCTTGCCTCGCTACATGTTCGAGCCAGGGGCGGTGGCCGCGGTGCTTGCCGGGATCGGGGTGGGATGGGTGCTGACTGAGCTGCCGAAGCTGCGACCGGGTCTGCCCCAGTGGGCGGGAGTCCTGCTCATCGTGGTGCTCGTCGCGACCCTCGTGCCGGGCGCGATCACGCGACTGCGAACCGAGCGCCATGACCTGCGCGCGCAACGCGGCCGCACGAACGAGATCGGACTGCTGCAGACGACAATCGACACGCTCGGCGGCTACCGACACGCTCGCGACTGCGGTGAGCCGGTCACGATCGTCGAATACGCGAGCGTACTGGCGTGGCTGACACACCTCAACGTCGGCGACGTCGGCTACCTACCGAACCTCGAGAAGCGCAGGAGATACCCGATCGTGCTGTTTGCGACCGTATCGCCAGGTGGATGGTCAGTTCGGCCGTGGCACACCCACCGATCGCAGCGGGCGCAATGCTCCGACCTCCATGCCGCATACGTGCTCACCAAGCAGCACCCATCCGGCACACTAACGCACCGCTGAGGCCGGGACCGAAGCCGCGTGGCCCGGGCTTATCACCAGCCCGGATCTGGCGTCTCCCGCGCGCAGGTTCAGCGCATGATCCCGGTGTGGCCGAGCGAGTACCGGCCCGGCTGGGGCCAGACGCACAGCCCGTGCGGACCGTCCCCGACGGGGATCGCGGCTCGCAGCTGTCCCGACCGGGTGTCGATCGCGTACACGACGGCGTTGTAGCGCCCGCTGAGCCACAGGGTGCGACCGTCGGCCGACACGCCACCCATGTCGGGGCTAGCGGGCATCGGCAGCTGCCAGGTCTCGAGCACCCTGCGGGTGGCGAAGCTGACCACCGAGACGCTCCCCTCGGTACGGTTGGACACGTACATGACCCGGGCGTCCCGGCTGGGGTACAGGCCGTGGGCGCCAGCTCCGGTGTGCAGGAAGCCGATCACCCGGAACGTGCTCGGATCGATCTCCCACAGCCCACCGGCCAGCTGGTCGGCGGTGTACAGGGTCCGCCCGTCGGGCGAGAGCTTGACATCCTGAGGGCTGGAATTGCCGCCGTTGAGCACCAGGGTGCGGATCACCCGCTGGCTTTGCAGATCGACCTCGACCATCCGGCCACTGAACTCGCAGCTGGCGAACATGAAGCGCCCGCCGGGAGAGAAATCGGCATGGTCGATCCCAAGGCACTGCGGGATGTACAGAGAATGCACCAGCGCCATCGTGTTCGGGTTACGGAAGTCCAGCCGCTGCAGCCGCTCGGCCACAACGATCCCAAAACGCCCGTCCGGCGTGAAATACAGGTTGTAGGGATCTTCGACCGAGATCGGCCGACCCGGACGTCCGGTCCGAGGATCGATCGGAGTGAGGCTGTTGCCGAGGTCGTTATCGACGTACAGCGTCCGCACGTTCCACGCCGGCGTCACGTGCTGAGGCAGCTCCCCGGTGGGAAACTCTGCCACGACCTTCATCGTGCGCTGGCTGATCACGTCGACCGTATTGCTAAGGCTGTTGGGGACGTACACCACCGCTGGATCGCCGCGCAGGACCGGACTCAGGTCTCGCGGGCCGTCCGCTCCGTAGACGTTGACGCGACCGTCCTGTGCCCGGTCAGACGCCGGTGCCGGCAGCGGGCTCGGCTTCGCGCGGGTGGTCAAATGACTCTCGCCGCCCCCGCCGCACGCGGCCAGGGCCAGCGCCAGCATGCTCGTGACAAGAAGCACGACAACCCGGGGGCTCGTCAGGACCGCCGGCCGCGTTCGCTCAACGTCAGTGGTCACAACGCACGCGGGCACCGTCCGAATCTGCCCCATCGGAGTCAAGCGTGCCGCTGGGCTCGGTGAGAATCTTCACACGCGGGTCCTCCCCGGCCATGATCGGGCCGGTGGTTGGCTAGGCTCGGCGCCATCCTGTCGGCCGCCGTCAGCCACATCCTCGCCCCCCGGTCTGCGGTTCTGCGGCACACGGCTCCGGCGACCGTCGGCTGCGGGCGGCCGACCGTCGCGTCTTGCCCCGCAGGTCCCCGGCGCGCGGCCCGGGCGAGTGGCATGGCGATCCTGGCCGCAGTCGCGCTGATCCTCGCCGGCTGTGGCGGCGCCACAAGTACCACTACCCACACCACCCGCACCGCCGCGGCCCGCCACCGGCCCACGCAGTCTCAAACGCGGCCGGCCCTTGTCCGGCTGACCTACCGTCCGTTGTACTCGCTGCCGGCTGCACTGCGCGATCCCGCCTACACCGCCCTAGACGGCGGTCGCTTCGCCATGCTGGGCGGTCTGGACGGGGCCGACGTGTCGAGCGCCGGCATCGAGATCGCCGACACCCACCGAGTTCTGCACACCGCCACGCTCCCGGGGCCGCAACATGACGCCCAGGGCGCCTTCCTGGCCGGCAAGGTGTACGTGTTCGGCGGCGGCTACACCACCGAGCTAGACCACATCCTCAGCTATGACCCGGCATCGGATGCGGTCGCCCAGGCCGGCACGCTGCTGGCACCGCAGTCAGACGTGGCCGTGGCCCGGTCCGGTGACAACGCGTACGTCGTCGGCGGCTTTGACGGCACCAACTACCTCAACACGATCGCCGCGTTCGCCCCCGGCGGAGTCGCGACCGTGGTGGGCCACCTGCCGATCGGCGTGCGCTACGCCGCCGTGGCCGTCGCCGACGGCGAGCTGCTGGTCCTCGGCGGCTCGACACCCACCGGGGCCAGCGACGCGGTCTACCGCTTTGACCTGAGCACCCATCAGGTTCGCCGGCTGGCTACGTTGCCCCACCCGATAACCCATGGGGAGGCGGCGGCGCTCGGTTCCAACGTCGCGCCGAGGACGAACGTGCTTCCCGCCAGGCCCGCGCTGCGCCGCAGCCCCGTCCGCACGTCGTCACTCATGGCCATTGCGCTAGCCTAACAGGCTAATGCTAGATAGCCTGTTAGGTAGATAGTTCCATGATGTTCCCCACGATCCCGGCACGGCCTGAATCGATCGAGCTGATCGGCGGCCACCGCGCGCTCGATCTCGTCAACACCGTGTCGTGGCGTCACGACGCCGACCGGTGGCGCGAGAACATCGCGGCGCCGCTCGACCTATTGACGTGGGCCCGGCGCGCCGGCGTCCTCGATGAGCGTGACGTCCCGGCGATGCGATCCGCGATCGTCCGGGACCGCAGGATGGCCGAAGGCGTCCTGCGCCGGGTGCACGCGCTCCGCGAACAGCTATACCAGCATCTCGCCGATTGCATCGAGCATCGCAGCAGCGAGCCGCAGATCGACGAGAGCTCTCCGTTGCACCGGGCGTTCGTCGACGCAGTCACCGCCAGCAGGCTCGCCGGTACCCCGGCGCGGTGGACTATCGAGGCGCGGATCCCACTCGATCTTCCCAGAGTGCTCGCCCTGCGCGCCCTCGATCTCGTACAGACGATGCCCCGAGACCGGCTGCGTCGCTGCGACGACGATGGTTGCGGCTGGCTATTTCTCGACACCACCCGCAACCACAGCCGACGATGGTGCAGCTCCGGCGACTGCGGCAACCGCGACCGAGCGCGGCGCCACTACGCACGAGAACGAACGACCGCCCGTCGAGACACCTCCGCGCCAGGCCGGGTTCGGAACAAGCCAACGGCCTGACGATCAGCGCCTAACACCGCCCGGCGACGAACTGCCACGAGCTTCTGGCCAGCCGCGCCTAACTCCGGGGCCGCATGTCTGCTGCGCCGCCGTTGCGGCGTTCGCCATGGAAGACTGCTTCGTGAGCTAAACCGCGAAAGGGACCGGACGCGCCCGGTTGTGCTGTGGCGCATTGTGTGCAAGGCTTGCGGTACGTGAGCGCGCAGGGTTCGGTGCAGGTGTGGGGGCGCGGCTGCGCGAGGGCGTGGTCCTGGCGTCTGGCGCCCCTGGTCATCGGGCTGATGCTGTTGACGGGGGCGGTGGGCGCGGGGCAGGCGCGCGCCTCCGGTTGCAGTCAGGTTCTGGGCACTGTGACCTGCACGTTCGCGTCGACGGGCGCCGAGCAGACGTTCCCCGTCCCGGCGGGCGTGAACAGCATCTCTGTAACCGCGGTCGGCGCGCCCGGAGGCAAGCTGACCGATCTCAACTTCGGCTTGGTGCCCGGAGGCTCAGGCGCGGTCGTCACCGCGTTGCTGCCGGTAACCGCCCCGGAGACCCTGTACGTCGAGGTTGGCGGGCCGGGTCAGGACTATGGCTATTCCGGCACGCCGGGCTTCAACGGCGGCGGCCAGGGAGCCTTCTTCGCCCCGGGTGGCGGAGGTGCATCGGACGTGCGTGGGACACCCCGCTCGGCGGGCCTCAGCCACGACACGCGGCTGCTGATCGCCGGCGGAGGCGGCGGCGCGGGCGATGCATCGCGAGAACCGGGTCCAGATACCGGGGGCGGTCACGGAGGTTCGGCCGGCGCTGCCGGTGGCACCGCCAATGGCGCCGACTTCGATTTGACCGGCGGGGGCGGGGGTACGGCCGGCTCCGCGACCCGCGGAGGCGCCGCCGGCCAGGGCGGAATACCGGGTGCCGCATGCGCCGCCAACCTCGACCCGCCGGGATGCACCACCGGGAAGAACGGCACCGCCGGGATGCTTGGCGCCGGAGGTGCTGGCGCTTCTGACAGCATCAGGGAACCGCCCGGCGGCGGCGGCGGGGGTGGCGGAGGCGGTCTGTACGGCGGCGGCGGCGGTGGAGCCGGCGCCTATGGCTCATACCATGGCTTGGACGCGTCAGGGCCCGGTGGCGGTGGTGGCGGCGGATCGTCGCTGGTCCCGGCCGGCGGCTCGGTATCGCCGAACACGGGCAACCTGCCTCCCGAGGTGACGATCAGCTACGCCGCCCCGGCCGAGTTGGGCGCGCCTCCCGGGGTGCCGAAGCTACACCTGGCGCTGGCCGGACCCCGCGCTGTGGCCGCCGGCAGGTTGGCCAGCTTCCGGATCACGGTCACCCGCCGTGGCCCCCGCACTCGTGTCGACAACGTGCGCATCGTGAGCCGACACGCCGGGCACCCGCTGGGCCACTGGCAGATCTCGACGCTGAAGCCCGGCCACTCCCGTACCCTGCATCTGAGGACGAGGATTCCCAGTAGCGAGCGCCGCCGTTTCTGCGTCACCGTCACCGCCACAGCGAGGCACGCTCGCGGCACCTCCGGCCGGGATTGCGTTGCAGTCGTGGCGGGAGGAAGAGGCTGAAAAATGAGTACGTGCGCAAGATCAGCGGCTTTGCTACGCCTCTCGCGCTAACGAGGCGGCGAAGGCGCGCGCCCGCACGGCCGAGCGGTACGCCGCATCAATCGTCCCGGCTTATCTCCCGCCGGAAGATCAGACCGCCAGGTGGGCCCGCGAGTGCGCCGTACCCCGCCGCCGAGGACGAGATAACCACCGGTGAGCCTGTACGCGGACGCTTCCTGCTTGACACACCTTGACCGACCGCAGCGACGGGTCGGTATTGGTGAGTCGGATCACGGGTTGTGGTGGTGCGCGCCGCCGGCAAAGTCGATTCGCGCCTGACACGAGCGCGCGCCCCCCTGACACTGGAGCAAGCGAAGACCAGCCGACGGCCGTCCGGCGCCCGCTTCGCCGACGCCCGCGGGTATCGAGAAGGCACCGTTCTTGAGGGTGATCATGTGCATCGCGTCGTTAGTGACGGTCATCGACGATCCGGCGGCGACGCCGGCGGTCCCAGTGACGGTGGCGCCATCCACGTAGCGCCTATCGAGGAGCAGGGCGGTGAGCGGGGTATGACCGGTGGGAACGAGATCCCACGCGTTTGCCAAGAAGTCGGCTGCGCTGAACGCGCCCGATTGGACGATGAGGGTCTGGTCCCCTACAGCCGAGCCGGAGCCGTCGGCGATACCGCCGGTGTAGAAGATGTTGGGGTAGATGTGGGAGTCCGCGGGGGCGTTGCTCACCGTGTAGTCAAACTCGGCGAGCACTCCCACCGGCAGAGTCTTGGCCGCGGCGGTCGCTGCGCCGTAGCCGAGTGCGTGAGTTGCCGCCGTCGGCGCCGCCATCGTCCAACCACCGCAAGGGGCGAACACTCGGTCTGGCTCGATCCGGCTCGCCGTCCCACATCGCGCAGGGCCAAGCGTGGTCGCGATGCGCGCGCCGGCCGCTTCGTGATCTCGGAAGGTTAGGATCAGATGCGAACCCCCAGGGCTGGATCGCGCCGCGTCGAGGGTCACGACGTACTCCGAGCCGCCGAGGATGAAGTGACCGCCGTGGAGTCTGTATACGGGGTGCTTGCTGCTTGACACAGCCTTGACCGACCGCAGCCGAAGGTTGGTGTTGGTGAGTCGGATTACGATCTTGCGCTGGTGGGCGCCGCCGGCCAAGTTGATCTGCGCCTGGCACGAACGCGCGCCGCCGTGACACTGGATCAATCGGTTGATGGCCGAGGGCGTTCGGCCACCGAGCGCGCCGATCCCGGTGGGAATTGCGAAGGCACCGTTCTTCACTGTGGTCGTGTGTCCTGTCTCGACGTCGCTGACGGTCATGGATGACCCGCTGGGAACGGTGGCGGTTCCCGTGACGCTGCCGCTGTCCACGTAGCGCCAGTCGTCCACTGCAGCGGTCAACGGCGCGCTGCCGACCGAAACCAGACTCCAGCCGAATATCGCCGCATTCACATTCGCAAACACGATCGCGTGGACCGCACCCGACGAGACCCTAACGGAGCCGCCCCCGCTCGCCACCACGCCACCGGTGTAGGTGATCTGGGGGAAGCCCGGGGACTTGACGTTGCTCAGCCTGTACTCAAACTCGACGAGCTCTCTGGTAGCCGACGGCCCCTGGGCCGCCGCGGTCGCCGCGCCGCAGCCGAGTGCGCAAGCTGCCGCCATGACCGTCGCCATCGCGCGTTTGCCGCAAGTGGGCCGAACCCGTGAGACAAGGCCCGTCCCTACCGCGACAAGCCGACTTTCTGCCCTCAAGCTACGGGTTTCGGCCCGGGCTGTCGGCCCATCACGCGCTGGAGACGATCAGACAGACCGTCACCTGGCGCGGGAAGCAATGGGTGCTCGACGCCGACATCCGCAGCTGCTTTGACGAAATCGACCACGACGCCTTGCTGGCCCAGATCGGGCGGCGGGTGTGTGATCGACGGATGCTCAAGCTGCTGGGAGGCTGGCTGAGAGGCGGGGTGTTTGAGGGCGGGGTCGTGTCCGCGATCGAAGCGGGCACCCCGCAAGGCTCACCGATCAGCCCGCTGCTGGCCAACATCGCTCTGCACGTGCTCGATGAGGCGTGGCAGGGCGGTGGCCGGCGGCTGGGGGAGCTGGTGAAGTACGCAGATGACCTGGTGATCCTCTGCGCCACCCGTGAACAGGCCGAGCAGGCCCGCGAGCTGGCAGCAGCGATCCTGGACGGACTCGGGTTGCGGTTGCATCCCGACAAGACCCGGATCGCTCACCTCTCCCGAGGTGCTGAGGGCTTCGAGTTTCTGGGATTTGAGCATCGGATGCGAGAGTCCTGGAAGCAGCCGGGGCCGGTGGTATCTGCAGAAGTGGCCGTCACGACGGGCGATGGGCTCGATCAGAGCCAAGATCCGCGCCCGCACCGAGCGCCGCTACGCCAGACTGCCGTTGGAATGGGCCGTCGAAGACATCAACCGCGTGCTGCGCGGCTGGGGCAACTACTTCCGCTACGGAAACTCCGCACGGAAGTTCTCCCAGATCGACGGCTATGTCAACGAGCGCCTCGCGATCCTCGCCAGCGCCAAGCACGGACTCAAGAACCGTAACTGGACCACCCGCTTCACCTATGAGTGGATCGGGCAGCTCGGCGTCTACCGCCTAAACGGAACGGTCAGACCAACGCTTGCGTACGCCAGACGGTGAACGATGTCGGAGAGCCGTGTGCGGGAGAACCGCACGCACGGTTCGATGCGGCGGCGGGAGGCAACCCCCGGACCAGTCGGCTCAGCCGCGCGGTCCCCGGAAGCCTCCCGCCGACCCTACGGACCGGCCGTGATCCCGAGGCTCCTGCTCCGCCGCCCGGCTCGCGCAAAGTAGAAGCCCGGCGGGCGACCGTCGGCGGCGCCAACGCGCCCGGTCATGCGTGGGAGCAGAAGCGAGCGGCGGTCAGCGCGGGACAGTGCAGTTCGAGCGGCGAGAGATGAACGTTCCCGAAATTGGGAAGGGCTGGGCTTGCCCAAGGACGCTCAGGCAGACATCGTTGAGACGCACGCGATCAGTCGGCGGACGGCGGCGGCTTCTGGATGCTCAATCTCCTGAGCTTCGGGGGTCTTGGAGCGGGGCGCGGCTGACGATCGTGTGTGGCGGACCCTCGTTCATTGGCGTTGACTTGAGCATGCGAAAGGGACCACTTGGTTGCTATTCCAACCCCGATACAGGCGTTCATTGATCGGCAGATTGATGCGGCGCCGAGGAGATACGACGACCTGCGTGCGGTGATCTTCAACGGGACGCTGGAACGCTCTCCCGAGTCCAGCCATACAGACGGGCTCCTCGCGATCGTGCTGAACATCCTGAAGCGGACCGGCGTTGAGTTCGTCGAAGTGCGAACCGTCGATCACGAGATCCCGCCTGGTGTGTGGCCCGACATGCGCGACCGCGGCTATCAGACAGACGACTTCCCCGCGATCTACCGCGACGCCGTCGCACCAGCCGACATCATCTTGCTCGCGGGCCCGATCTGGCTCGGTGACCAAAGCTCTCAGACCCGGAAGATCATCGAGCGACTCTATGCATACTCTGCAGACGTCAACTCAGCCGGGCAGTGGTCCTATTACGGGAAGGTCGGTGCGGCACTGACGACCGGTAACGAGGACGGGGGCAAGCACGTCAACGCTCAGATCCTCTATGCCCTGCAGCACATTGGGCTGGCCATCCCCCCGCAGTCTGATACGTACTGGAACGGAGAAGCCGGGCCGGGGCCGTCATATCTCGATTCCGAAAGCGGCGGCCCTGAGAATGCCTGGACGACACGCAACACGGTGTTCATGACCTGGAACGTGCTGCACCTCGCGCGGATGCTCAAAGATGCCGGCGGCTTTCCCGCCTACGGCAACTCCACCCACGACTGGGACCTCTCCCAGCCGACTCACCCCAACCCCGAGTTTCGTTAGCGCCGCCCAATAGTCCGGGTCGCTTCAAACCGGCAATCCGCCGCCACGACACAGACTCCGGAAGAGGCCCCACGCGGCGAGCCGCATCTTGTGCCATCGGGCCCCAATGCCTTCCCGCGGAAGACTTCCCCTTTGTCGCCAACCGAGGACTCTCGACCACCGCTTCTGCTTAGCGTGGGATCCAGAAGCTGACGCTCTGAGCGGCGGGGGTCCGAAGTCGGCTAAGGCCCAGAGGTCGGGGCCGCGCCGTTACTACCCAAAGCTCTGTGGCTCAGCGCGTGCGCTGTTGGCGGCGGGTGCTGGTGCGGCCGCGCGGCCGCGTTTGGTTGCGGCTCAGGTCGGGGGGCTGTTGCACGGCGTCAGTGATGGGCCGGCCTTGAGCGATGTCGGCCAGGAGTCGTGCTTGGATCGCGTCCTCGGGAACGTGGGCGGCCTCCATTCGGGCACGCAGGCGGTCGCGACGCTCGGGGGTGTCGTAGCGCTCGTCGAGCTCGCGAGCGGGCGCCGCGGCGACGGTCGCGGGGTCATTGACGCTGGCCTGCTCATCCTCGGAGTGGGGCTGCTCGTGCGCTGAGGCGACCACGTCGTTAGCGAGGCGGTCATGTTCGGTCACGTTGTCGGCGTAGGCCAGAGCGCTGACGTCGCGGACATCGAGCTGCCAGCGCTCGCGTGTTTCCTGCTCGATGCGACCGGCGGCGTGGTCAAACACCGAGGGTGTGGCGGCGCTGCCGGGCTCTCGCCACTGTTGGGTTTGTTGCCACATCTCCCCCACCTCGGCGGGCGTGGCGTGCTTCCACCAGGCGCGATCGAAAACGGGTTGGAGCCGCGCGCTGGCGAGGGTGCGGTCGCGGTCTAGCTGGGCGCGGAGCTGGTCGGCGTGGGCGGTGCTGTGGGCGTGGGCGGCGGCGAGCGCGGCGTGGCGACTGGCGATCATCTTGCGCGCAGCGAGGGCGGCGGCGCTGATCGCGAGCTGGAGTTGGCGTTCGACTTCTTCGCTGATGCCGTCTGAGGGGTCGTGGATCGACACGGGTTGCCTCTTGGGGTTTGGGGGTGGTTGTCGGTGAGGAACCTGCGATGCCGAGCTTGTCGCCAGCAAGGAGTCCGATGAGTCGCAACCGTTGGCCTGGGAGCCGTCAGCACCCACCAGCGCTGGTGTGAGTCGGCGCGCGGTGGTCATCGGCTCAGGGCGGTGCTCACGCACTGCCGAAATCGCCGCGGAGCATGGATGTGCTGGCAGCGGCGGGCCCGACTGGTCTCGCGTTTAGCCGTTGCCGCGGCGTGGCTCAGCTGCCGGTTGACGGCTTGCGCCTGAGCGAGATGCCGCGCGGGCACCAACTGGGCCTGCTGACGTTTGCCGAGGTCAGCTTTCAAAGGGGTTGCGCTGCTGTCGCCAGATGCCACGGGCACCCGGTTGGACGGGATGGATCGACTGGCGGCAGTGGCCGCGGCCGGTCCACTGGTCGCGCGCCCGACCGCGAAACCCAGGGCGATCAGCACGATCAGGGTTGCGAGGCTGGCGAACGCGCGGCGCTTGTTCTCGGCGACGATGCTCATCGGAAGTTTTCTGCGACGTGCAGCGCGAGGTGTTTGAGCGGCAGGCGGGTGGAGCGGCGTTTGACGCGATCCAGGGCGTAGGTGCCGCTGTCGATGTCGGCGCGCAGGTCGAGGTCCCAGGGAATCTCGATGATCGGGCCGGAGTGCACCGAGCGGATCTCTTCGCGCAGTGGTTCCAGCGCGCCCGCGCGGGGGTCGCTCATGACCTTGTTGATGACCACGATCGCCCGTGAGCCGTGATCGCCGGCGGCGGGCTGGGCGAGGAGGTAGGGCAGGTTGCGGATGACCACGCCGCTGGACACGTAGCCCTGTTCGAGGACGATGATCATCTGGGTGCCGCGCGCCAGAGCGAGCTGGGTGACCGGCGAGGTGATGTCGGGGCTGGTGTCGAGGACCAGCACGTTGTAGTTGGGGATCAGCACCCGGTCAAAGAGCTGGGTGTAGTGCTCGGGGGTGATCGACAACGCGAGGCTGGGGTCGGGCGGGACGGCGAGGAGATCCAGCCCCGAGTGCAGCGACGCGACGTAGGGCTGCAGCTGGGCGTGGGAACGCACCTGGCGGCGCTGGTCGTGCAGTTCGAGCATCGAGTAGCGCGCGGCGCGATCCTCGGTGGCGATCGCCTCCAGGGCTCCGCCGCCGGGGTTGAAGTCGATCGCGGCGATCCGCTGGTTGTGCAGCCGGCTGGCGAGCGCGTCGCCGATGATCACCGCGACCGTTGTCTTACCGGGGCCGCCCTTGGGCGAGACCACGATCGGCAGGTTGGTGTCGGTCACCAGATAGCGCCGCGCGAACTGGGCATCGAGGTCTTCTTCTTCGCGCTGGGCGGCGTCCTTGAGCCGGTCGTTGACGGTGTCGATGAACCGCCCCAGCGGCCCGGGCGGCTGAGCGTGCAACGCCTGGCGATCCACGGCGCGCGACCACGCCGCGGCCGGCGCGTCATCCACTGGCCCCGATTCGCTGGCCGGCGTTGGCGGCGGCGGGAGCGGGGCCGAGCTGGGTGCGATCTGCCGGGACCACACGGATGACGGGCGGCGCCGGCGTCTGGGTACCGTTGCCGGGTGGTGGCGATGAATCATCAGCACCCGACACCAGTAGACGCCCTGCCGGGGTGTTGGGGTCGGGCTCGGGCTCGGCGACGGTCGTGCTGGGGTCTGGCTCGAGCGCGGCGACGGTCCCGTCGGGGTTGACGGCGAGCAGCCACTCGCCGGTGGGGTCGCGCACCTTGAGGCGCACGGCACGTCCGTGCTTTTCCTGGGCGTAGGCCGCGACGCGCTCGAGCACCAGAATCCGGGCGTCATCAACGGTGTCGGCAGCGATCGGTTCGGCGATGGACGGGCTGAGATTGATCTCGCCACCGCCCTCGGGATCAAGGGTCGCGGTGACGGTGGGCCACTGGGGCACGGGGACGCTGGGGGGTCGGGTCACGGTGATTACCTCGCGGTCTGTCTCAAGTGGGGCTAGGACGTGGTGTGCACCGAGTTCACGAGCCAGCGCCCGCCGCGGCGAACCACCGCGAGGGTCAGCTCGTAGGTTTGCTGGCCGTCGGTGACATTGGCCAGGGCCGTCCAGTCGCCGCGGACGGGCTGCATCCCGATCGCCACCAGGCGCAGCTGGACGTGGCGCAGGGTCGGCGGCACCCTCGGCGGATGCGCCCGAAGTCTCGCAACCAGCGGCGGTGTGCCGTCGTGAATGGCGATGGCGGGCGCCTGACCGAATAGCCAGGCCAGGTATCCGCTGAGAAACTGGCGCGCGGCGCCGCTGGCTGCGTGTGATCGCGGGGGGAGCCGGATCGGTGCGCTGGAGCGCAGGATGCTGTCCAGATCGGGCGCCAGGACCTGGGTGACGCGCCAGCGCGCGTGGTCGGGGGCGACGGTGAGTTGGGCTGAGAAGCGGTGCGCGCGATCGCTAAACCCGACGACGAAGCTTCGCTGACCGGGCAGGGCTTGGATGGAGGCGACGGCCAACTCGCCGGCGTGAGCGGCTGCGGGGAGCCGGGCTCCGGCTTGGCTGCGCGCGGCCGCGGTGGCGTCAGGGAGCGCCGCGGCCGGAAGCTGACCGTCGAGGTAGCGAGCGTAGGCCGCGGCGAACCCCCAGGCGATCCGCTGCGTTGAACCCCTCGGGGGCGCAGGTGAGCTCGACGCGTTCGCAGAACGGCTCGAGCTGCCGGGATGATCGGCTCCCGAGCTGTTGCCGCAGGCGCTGAGCGAGAGGCCGACAACTGCGGCGGTGAGGAGCGTGGTAGCCGCTGATCGGGTGACTCGCATCAGAGGCCCGCGGGGTGACGCGGCACCCAGGTGTTGCCGTCGGCCAGCTGGGCCGGGATCATCGACGCCGGCTGCCACCGCGGGCCGCTGGTCGGCCCACCGTTGGTCGGATCATCGGGCGGATAGGAGTCCGGGACGCTGCTGGGCGCAACCGGCGCGTAGTGCGCGGTATCTAAGACGACGTTGTCGACCTTGATGAACTCGTGCGCGCTGGAGCCAAACACGGTGATCCATCGTCCCCACCCGGGTTGGCCATAGCCCTCGATCGTGATCCCGGTACCAGCGATCTGGTCGCCGACGTCGACGGTGGAGTCACTGAGCCCGGCCTGATAGAGGACGTAGTCAGAGGACCCTGAGCAGTCATAGGAGTCCTGGACCTGGGAGAGCATGCCGGCCCGCCGCTCCTGGGAGTAGAAGGTGTGAACGATCCGGTTACCGGCCGCGATCGCGCGCTGCACCGCTGCGGGAGCGTCCTGCGGGATGGTGGCCAGCCCGTCGGGGAGAATGTGCGATTGCATGCCGGGCGTCATCGGGCCGGTGATGAGTCCGCTGGCTGCCGGGCAGTCCTCCGTTGTGCCACTCGTGGACGCAAACTGGGTTTGACTGCTGGGTAGCCCCAGCACCGACTTGAGATTGACCAGCGGCAGCGGGCCGGTGTAGTGCTGGTTCCAGTTGGTCACATGCTCGGTGCCATACCAGGCGCCGATGCCTTGGCGGCGGTAGATCTCGGCCATGACCAGCGCGTTCTTGATCGGGTTGAGCATCTGGTCGTAGCCGCCGAAGGGCGCGACCAGGTCGTCGTTGTAGACCGTGGTGATTGACCACAGTCCGTAGCCCTGGGTGACCCCGTTGGGGTCAAAGCCGTGCGAGCCGGGTTCTTGTGAGGACTCGCCGATCGTGACCTGCTCCATCGTCTCGCCGGGCACGTCGACCCCGAGCGTGCGCCCGGCTGACTCGGCCAGCGCCGCGATCACGTCGGCCGGCAACGTCCTGCCCCCGTTCGTCGGGTAGAGCTGGTTGATCTGGGCCGCCCAATTGGTCCCCGAGACCGGCTGCGTGCCTGCCCCCTCACCGTCGAGAGCGGTGCTGTCAGCCCCGCCCGGGGTGCCGTTCGCGTCGCAGGATGCCTGCGAGGCGACGGGATCGAGGAGCAGGAGGATCGTGAGCGGCAGTCCGATCACGATCACCGCGAGGGTGGCGGCGACTAGAACTCCGGTTCGCTGCATCCCCCCCGCCTCATCACCGCTACTCCTGCTCTGTTTCTTCTCGCCAGCGACCGTCGGGCCACTTGGCGCGGATCGCGGGTGGGACCAGCGGCCAGACGCTTTCGGCCGCGATCCGGTACTGGCCACCGATCGCCACGCCACTGAGATCGCCGCGCTCGATCAAGGCGACGACCGCCTGGCGTCCGACGGACAACAGCTCTGCCACCTGGGCGACGCTGAGCACTTCGGGCCACTCATCAGGCCGGTGCAACGACAGGGCAGATCTCGCCAACGTCCCTCCATTCAGGGTTGCGAGCGCCGCCATCAGCGATACCATAGCGGCGATCTCGGCTGAATCACTCAATTTGTTGATGCCTTCAGAATCAGCTACAACATGCAGATCAGCTACGTGCAGCTAATTCGAGGAGCGACCCTATCTGGATCAAAGGGATCAGATCCAGTCCACGGGCGCCGCGCGGCCGGTCGCTCCGCCAATCCATGGCTCACGCCCGCGCCGACGCCAGCGACCGCGCCACCACCACCACCTCGCCAACCGCCTCACCGCCAACCGCTGGCGCCCCAGCCGGGGGTCACCGCCCCGGATCTCGCTGATCGGCTCCCGCGCCGGGTCCTATCGCGTGAGGAGCTGCTCGGGGTGTGGTTTGTCCTCGGGGTGCACGGCGGTGCCGGCGAGACCACGCTCGCGGCGCTGCTGCCCGGCGCTGGGGCCGCTGATCACGCCTGGCCGCTCTCCCCCGACCCCCGCCGCCCCGCGCGGGTGCTGCTCGTGGCGCGCACCAGCCATGCCGGTCTGCTCGCCGCCCAGCACGCCCTCCGTGACTGGGCGTCGGGGGCGGTCGCGGCCGAACTGCTCGGTCTCGTGCTGATGGCCGACGCTCCCGGGCGGCTGCCCAGGCAGCTGCGACCGCTCGCCGACCTGGTCGCCAGCGCCACCCCTCGGATCTGGGAGCTGCCCTGGCAAGCGCACTGGCGCCTCGGTCAGCCCACGCGGCAGCGCGCCTCCCGAGAACTCCACCAGCTCGTCCACCAGCTCAGCCATCCCCAGGATGCCCCGCTATGAGCAGCATCGTCGTCAATGTGCTCGCCGCCGTCCCCAACCCCGGACAGGGCTCCGCGCCCCCCGGATCAGACAAGCTGCTGACCATCTTGTCCTGGACCGCGTGGGGCGTGTTCGCTCTGTGCGCCGCCGGCGTTCTGATCAGCGCCGCCAAGCTTGCCCACTCCCATAACCAAGGCTACGGGGGCGCTAACCAGCACACCACCAGCCTGGTATGGACGCTCGTCGCCACCGTCGTCGCCGGCTCCGCCGCCGCGCTCGTCGGCGTTCTCAGCTAACCGCCGCGGAACCTCGCACCCGCATGCTCACGCCCGCCCGCGCCTCCCGCTTAGCCTCGATCCACTGTTCTGCCGCGGGAGTCGTCCGCGGCTGAGATTTAAATGACCCCCTGATGCAGGCAAGACGGGCCGTGCCAGCGGCTGCGGGTCCTGCGCCAGGGGGTCACCTGCATGGTGAATGGTCTGCCGGACGCAGCGAGGGTGGTGTTCGACGATGAGCGGGTCGTCGCGAACGCCGGCGTGATGTTGCCGGCGGTGCTCGCCGGTCGACTCGGGCTGGAGGCGCTGATCGATGAGTGCGTCGCGCTTGGCGACCGGCCGGGTGCGGCGCACCCGGGCCGGAAGGTGATGAGTCTGGTGTCCGCGATGGTTCTCGGCGCGGATTGCATCGATGACTGTGACGTGTTGCGTTCGGGGCAGACCCGGGCGGTGGTGGGTCATCGGGTGGCGGCGCCGTCGACGTTGGGGACGTTTTTGCGCGCGTTTACCTTCGGGCACGTTCGCCAACTCGACCGGGTGCTGGGTGAGAGCCTGTGTCGTGCTTGGGCGGCGGGCGCTGGCCCTGGCGACGATCCGCTGGTGGTGGATGTCGATTCGTTCGTCGGCGAGGTCTATGGCTATGACAAGCAGGGCGCCGGCTACGGATACACCCACAAGCGGGGGTATCACCCGATCCTCGCGACCCGCGCCGCGACCGGCGAGGTGGTGCACATCCGCGCCCGCAAGGGGTCGGCGAACACGTCGCGTGGTGCGCTGCGGTTCGTCGAAGAACTCATCCCACGGGCGCAGCGTGCCGGCGCGACCGGCCCGAAGCTGCTGCGCGCGGACTCAGGATTTTGGAACGCCAAGATCATGGCCCGGCTCCAGCGCTGCGGCTGGACGTACTCGATCGGGGTCCGCCAACAGCCGCACATCAAGGCTGCTGTCACGGCGATCCCCGAGCCCGACTGGCAGCCGCTTGAGAACTACCCCGAGGGCGGGGAGGCACAGATCGCGCAGACGATGCACGGGTCCCAGCGGCTGATCGTGCGCCGCACCCGACTGGTCGGCGCCCAGGCTGAGCTGTGGCCCGACTGGCGGCACTTTGCGTTCTTGACCAATCGCACCGACGCGATCGAGACCGTCGAAGCCGAGCATCGCCAGCACGCCGTGGTGGAACTCGCGATCCGTGACCTCAAAGACCAGGCGTTGGCGCACTTCCCGTCCGGCCGGTTTCTCGCCAACGCGGCGTGGACGGTGATCGCCGCGCTCGCTCACAACCTGTTGCGCTGGACCACCTTGATCGGGTTGCCCGACACCATCATCCCCACCGCTCGGGTGTTGCGACGCCGGCTGCTGACCGTTCCCGGCCGGTCGAGCGCGGCCTGTACCGATCCGGCGAGGTCTACTGGGCATGCGTCACCCCGCAGGGCCAACGCCGCGCCCAGTGGCAGAAACTCGGTGCTGTGGGCGTCCAGGAAGCGCGACGCCTACGTGACCAGTTCGCATACAAACTTCGAAGCGGTCAGCTCACCCCAAACACCCGACGTGTACGGGTCCGTGACGCCGCCGACGAATGGGAAGGCCATCTCGACGAACTCGTCGTCGCCGAGGAGCTGAGGCCGCGAACCGCCGCGTCCTACAAAGGGGGCGTGAAGCTCCACTTCTTGGCGAGCTTCGGTAGCCGCCAGATCGGCTCAATTGGTCCCGAAGACCTCGTGGCGTGGCATGAGGCCCAGCGCCGGTCAGGCGCTGCCGCTTGGTCGATCAGAGCACGCTGGATGGGTGTCCGAAGCCTTCTTGGATATGCAGCTCGCACCGGCCTGATTGCCGCGAACCCTGCCGATCTGCTGCTGCGCCGCGAGCGTCCGAAACCCGGGAGGTCAAGGGACCGGTTCCTTACGCCGAGCGAGATCCAGGCACTTGTCGCCGAAGCACAAGGGATCGCAGCCTTGGTCATCCCGATGCTGGTGTTCTCGGGTTTGCGAGCGGCCGAGCTCCTCGGTCTGACCTGGAAAGACGTCGACTTCGAAGCGCGCGTCATCCGCGTGCGCAGGCAGATGAGCCGCCAAGGCGCTCGGACTCCGCTGAAGACGAGAGAGGCACGCCGCGACGTAATCCTGATGGACGAGCTCGCCCGTTCGCTGCGCAAGCGACGACTCGCCGCATCTTTCTCGGCCGATGACGACCTGGTTGTTGGCAACGGCGTCCGAAACACCCTCGGCTACACCCGGCTACTCAAAGCTTTCACAAGAACGGCGAGCGCCGCGGGCGTCGACGACGCGACGCCGCACACATGCCGGCACACGTTCGCGAGCATCCTGATTGATCAAGGAGCCGACGTCGAATTCGTCTCACGACAGCTCGGACACGCGAGCACAAAAACCACCTGGGACATATATGTCCATCTCTTCCGAGCTCGCGAGCACGCTGACGCGGCGAGGCGTGATCTTGACGCCGCCTTCGGCCCTATGCTCCGTGCCGCCGACCGGCTCTCGGACGACTGACCAACCCAAGATGCGCAGCCGGGGAAAGCATGGGGAAAGCATCTGCCGCCGCCAACGACCACGTATGACTCGCCGCCACCCGACAAATATGCGAGATCTGCTGTGTTTGGCGAACAGCGACGAATAGCTATGACCCCCGGCGTCGAACTTACAAGCAGGAGGTCACTGGTTCGAGCCCAGTACCGCCCATCCCCGAAAACCCTGCATTGAACAGGGTTCTTACCGATCATCAGGCCTCGGCGGACACTAGATGTTCCCTGACACTGTTCCCAGTGTCCCTTCGACCGTCCCGCCCGGCCGCGCGGCTGGCACCGCGCGCGCCTTCGACCTATGTCATTCGACGCGGCGGGTCGGCCGCCTTTCAACCGGCCGCCACGTCGGCTGCTCATGCCATCTTTTCGGATCCGCAGGGTCGAAGGAGGAGTCGTGCCGCGCGTTAGACGATGACGTCGCGAGGCTTGGTCATAGCCCGGGAATTTCAGTAGTCGGCTACTGAGGACTAATCATCGGTCCGCCGCCAAACTGCCCCGGGACAACGACGAATGAATCGACACCGTCTGAGTGCCGTTCTGAGAAGGATCGTTGTGGCGTCAGGTCAGGAGTTCGCCGGGACGTCGTGTGCCCAAGACCAAAGGAGCAACATGTTTGAGAAGTTCTTCACAGACCCGTCGTTTGACTTCGAGACGCGAAATCTGGTGGGAGGCATCCACTACGGAGCCGGCGACATCGGCGAGATGCTCACCGCCGTGGCCAACATCCGCGACGGCGACGCGACGAGCTGGGTCAAGGAATACCGGGCGCTGGCCGAACGTATCCACGCGATCGGCGACGCCTGCCTGAACGCTGGGCACCGGGTTAGTGCGCGTGGCGCGTACCTGCGCGCCGCGGTGTACTACGCCGCCGCGTGCGTGTTCGTCGACGGGACCGAGAACCCCGACGCCCAGCTGACCGAATTGTTCGCCGCGCACCGCAGATGCTTTGACCAGCACGTTGGGCTGCTCGACCCGCCCGCGATCCCGATCGCGATCCCGTATGAGGACAGCGATCTGCCGGGCTACCTGTTCGTCCCGGCCGATGATGGTGTCGCGCGTCCGACCGTCGTTCTGACCAACGGCAGCGATGGGGCGATGACGTTCCTGTGGCCCGGACTGGGTCAGCCCGGTCTGGATCGCGGCTACAACACGGTGATCTTCGACGGCCCCGGTCAGCAGAGCATGCTGTTTGAGCGTGGGGTTCCGTTCCGGCCTGACTGGGAGCACGTGATCACCCCGTTGGTGGACTTCCTCGGCGATCGTCCTGAAGTGGACGCGTCGAAGATCGTGCTCTACGGGGCCAGCCAAGGGGGTTATTGGGTTCCGCGGGCGGCGGCGTTTGAGCACCGCTTGGCGGCCGTCATCGCCGACCCTGGCGTGGTCGACGTCTCGACCTCGTGGAAGGACCACATCCCCACCGAGATGGTCGCGCTGCTCGACGCCGCGGACGAAACCGCATTCAACGCCGCGATCGAGTCGGTGACTCAGGAGATGTCGCCGGCGATGCAGCAAGAGTTCGCCTGGCGCGCCAAGCCATACGGCGATCAACCATCTATCTACGCGACATTCAAGACCGCCGAGCAGTACCGCCTCGGCGACCTGGCCAAGGACATCCAGACCCCGATCATGATCACTTCCCCTGAAGGAGAACAGTTCTGGCCTGGACAATCACAACAGCTCTACGACGCGCTGTCCGAAACCAAGGAGCTCGTGTCATTCACCACCGCCGAGGGAGCCGGCCTGCACTGCGAACCGATGGGAAAGTCACTGCTCGAGCAACGAATGTACGACTGGCTCGACGAAACCCTCGCCCGCTAGCGACACGGCTGCCGCCAGGCTCAACCTCGGCGGCAGCCAACACTCCGGGATCTAACGACACCTCCCGCACACGAGCCGATCGCTCAGCCGGGGAAGCGACCTCCGCTTGACCGCCGAAGCTTCCGGCGCCCGGGCCGCCGGAGGGTGTGCGGCACCGAGCCAGGGCAGTCGATTGGAAACTGTCTGCGTCCGAGGTGGATGTAACCGTAGGGTCGACGGGCCGGAGGAGCGCGTCTAGGTTAGCCCTGAGCGGGTATGGGATTGGTGGTGCCTACGCCCGCCGGTGTACGGCACCTCTCCCACTCTTCGACCCCAAAGGATGAACTCGATGGCATCAATCACGCTCGCCCAAGCTCGTGACGTGCTCGACGCAGGACTGCAGAAGGCCGACGAGATCGAGGTTCCGATGAACATTGCCGTAGTCGACGCCGGCAATAATCTGACCGCGTTCGCTCGTCAGGACGGAGCGTGGCTTGGATCGATCGATATCGCCCACAGCAAGGCCTATACGGCACGTGCGTTTGACATGGCAACCGAGGACCTCTATGAGATGAGCCAGCCGGGCGGATCGCTGTACGGCATCACCTCCAGCAACTACGGTCAGGTGATCATCTTCGCGGGCGGCATCCCAATACGCGCTGGCGACGAGGTCGTGGGCGCGGTCGGTGTCAGCGGTGGGATCGTCGAGCAGGACCAGCAGGTGGCCGCAGCAGCCGCAGCAGCGTTCGACGGCTGATCGGGAACGACGCAGTGCCGCTAGCTGCCGCTGAGTCGCCGCACCGGCGCTCACTCGGTCGATGACGTGCCCGGTCCTGCGTGATTGCGGCACTGAGGAGCGGCAAGTATTGGCGCCACGTCCTCGGGAGCAGCCGGCTCCTGGCGCCGCGCGGCGCTGTTGGTCTCCGCACACTCCGGAGCCCGTCCCGTCAGCTGTGCTTCTTTTCGAACGCCGCGCTGCCCGGAGCAGACCGGTCGTCGCGTTCGTATCTGGAGCAGTGCGCAGCGGCGTGAGCACTCGCCCAGCAGGTGGCGGCCGCTCTGTTAGGGCGGCGCCGACCGGGTAGTCACTGACGAGCCTGAGCAACCGACAAAGGAGGAATGATGCCTAGGGTCCCCAAGAAGGTGACCGACGACACGATCAACGTGCGTCAGGTCTCGCACTACCAGTTCAGTTGGGTGGCGGGAGAGCCGCAAGCTTCGGGAGCCTTCACGCTTCAGCTCGTGCTCGACGAGGGCGCTTGGGAGGAGGTCGTCACCGTCTCCGCCGAGGACGCGGAGGTCCTGCGGGGCCTGCTCGGCCATGGCTCTGCGGTCTACTACGACATTGACCGGCGCACGCTGATGTTTGGTACCAGGCCGCCGGGCAGCTGACGAGGCCAGCAGCAGGTCACCGGTGCGGCTCGTCCGGCGAGCAACAGTCCGCGCGGTCGGCTTGGTCGATGAATCAGTCGCGCGACAGCGGGTAGAGACCATGCGATGACACGTTCGCCAATCAACGCGCTCGTCGACCGGCTTGAGTCAGATGAGACGCTTGACGGTGTGGGGCGGGTGGCCGGCAGGACGGTCCGCAGGCTGATACCGGACGGCGCGGTCAAGGACACGCTGAGCGGCACGTGGCTCGGTCACGCCTTACATCCGATCCTGACCGACGTCCCGATCGGCGTCTGGACAAGCTCCATCCTGCTGGACTGGACGGGCGGAAAAGACAGTCAGTCGGCCTCGGATCGACTCATCCTGATCGGCCTACTCACTGCGGGCGCGACCGCCGCCAGCGGCTGGTCAGACTGGGCCGACGCCGAACAAGAACACGCTGCGCTGCGCCGATCTGGTCTCGTTCACGCCGCCACCAACGCCACCGCCGTCGCGCTGATGCTCGGCTCCTACTCAGCGCGCAAACGGGGCGCACGCGGACGCGGCAGGCTGCTCTCGCTCGCTGGCTCTGCCGCGCTCGGCGCAGGTGGCTGGCTGGGCGGACACCTGACCTACACGCTCGGTGCCGGCGTCGCGACGAGCACGCCACCAGCTGAAAGACAGTCGCCTGAAGCCACCTCGCTCGCCTGAGCAACCTCGACCCATGATGCGGTATCGGCCTGCGAACGGCTCGGACATGCGCTCGCGGGCGTCTACCAGGGCGTGACGCTGCCCTCGGGGGCACCAGGCGGCATCCGCTTTACCTCGCTTAGAACCTCGTAGCTGTCGATAGATATCGCGCCGTCCGACGGCTCGCGATAGTTCCGCACAGTCGCCTAGGGGGGCGTCTGCCGCTTGGGTGCTGCGACGCTTCTGAGCGCGCGCAGAGCGGCAGTCGATGCGACCGAGGCACCCGTTGTCCTGGCGCTTCAAGACCGGGGATCGGTCGATCAGCCGAGCCCCGAGGTGGGCGGTGGGGCGCTGACGATGAATCCGGTGGCCTTCACGGCCGCCAGCACTTCGGCCTTGGTCAGCGGCTGCTCGAAGGCTCCGGTGTAGGTCGGGTCGCGATGGCTGATGCGCCTGATCCAGGCGGAGTGGTCGGCCTCGACGCTGTGGATCGACAAGGCAGCGGCAAGGACCGCCTTTGACTTGATCAAAGGAGCTTGGCCCTTGTACGCCCGGACGCCGGTGTCCTCGAGCTCGACCGCGGTGAGGCGAAATTCGCCGGGATCGCGCGTCGTGTGGCCGAAATCAAATCGCGGTGAGCTGATGGCAGAGCGGCCGAGGGCCTTTCGCAAGGCAGTGACGTGGGCAGCTTCGTGAGCGTGCGCCACCTCGGCAAAGCGCCGCTGCTCGCCGCTCCCGGCGCCTCCGGTGCGCAGCGCCTCGGCATAGAAGTCACGTTCGAGGTATTCGAGCGTGAGGGCGAAGTTGAGAATGGCCAGGTCGCCGGCGCTGGCCGCGGATGCTGCTTGGGGCAGCAGGGCCAGCAGCGCGCCGCCGCCGACGATTCCCGCCGCCGCCTTGGCTCCGGTGCTCATGAATCCGGTCCGGGTGTTGGTCTGCACCTGCTCGGCGCCTTCGCGGATGGCGCCATCGAGGTCTACCTGCGCGATGCTCAAGTGGGTCATTCGATCTCCTAGCTGCGCACGAAGCCGGTCGCCCGCAGGCGAGCCTGAGACTCGGCGGCGGTGAGGAAGGGGTTGAACGTAAACGGAGCGGGCAGCCGCCCAAGGATGTTGCGAACCCAGGTGGCTTGCCTGGCCTCGACCGAGACGAGCTTGCTGGCGCCGATCAGCACCGGCGTGCTCACCAGCGGTGCGGCTCCGTTGAGGGTCTGGACGCACATCTCCTCGAGCATCGCGGAGGTGCGCAGGAAAGCTTGCTCAGAGCGGGTCGCGGCACCGAAGTCAAACCGTTGCGAGGCGTGCGGCCGACCGCCGAGTGTGCTGATCGTGTTGCGAACGAAGACGACGTGGGCGCGCTCGTGCGCGCGGAACTTCGTCGCCACATCACGGCTCTCGCCGCGCAGCTTTGCCTGTCGCAACGCCGAGTCATAGAACGCGGCGCCGAGGTACTCGAGGGTCAGCGCGTACTCCAGGATGGTCAGATCGGTGGCCACACTGGGCGCTGGCGCCGCGAGTGCGTGTCCATTCATGATCAGGCTCAGCCCGGCGGCACCAGCACCGCCGCGACTGATGAGACGAAACAGGCCGCTGCGGGTCAGCCCGCCGGCGTCGTCCTCGTCGGGGACCGTGTGGTCAGGGGCCGCGGGGGGCGACGGCACGACATGCTGCACATCGATCATCGAAGTACCTCCTCGGAGAAGCGAGATTCTGCGTCTCAACACCCTCCATCTACCCGCTTGTTCAGGTTTTGGTCAGATTACCTGATCGTATAGCTGGTCACGTCGCCATCCGAGGCGCAGACGTGACTCCGACCCGCGAGGGGCAGGCCGTCGAGGCCGCTCCCGGATGCGGTTGCCTCGAGACCGATCGCGCCGTTTGCGACGCCAGAGCTGGGTCTCGCGTGAGCGGTCACCCAAGCGGGGAGCGGCTCCTGCTTCTGCTCCTCGCAGCAGAGCGAGAGCCTCGTCTTGGTCCGCCGGGTCGTCCGGCCGCTGACCCCTCTGTCATGATCATCCGCCTGGGTTTGACCAAATCCGGCCTGCTTGCTCGGGAGGTTCTCGCCCCCGTGTTGTCTGACCTCGACGATCCGTCGTCGTCGACATCGAGATCGCCGTCAGAGCCGAGATTGTCGTCGTCTCAAAACGGGCGAGACAGGACGTATCGCCCCGGATGATCCCTGACGCCACGGTGCCCACGGCCGAGATGTGGTCGCCTTCGCCGACACGCTGCGGGAGCGTTTCCCGAGACCCGCGGAGGATCCGGCCAAGCACGCCGCGGCCGGTCCAGGACACGCGGATCCCGCCTCGCCTCGCATCCTCCGAGTTGCCTGCCGAGGGAGCTACCTGGAGCAGCAGTCAGCTCGGCGCCGCAACCGGCCCCTGAGACCGCCGGAGATTCGTGAATGCCGCAGCGCGGCCCAGCGCACGGTTGGACGGGCTGTCGTTCAGGAAGGTGCGATTTCAACGTGGCGCAGCTTGACTGGTGTGCCGCGGCGGACCGAGTTGGGGATCTCCGCGATCGCATCGACATGGGAGACAAGTTCGTCAAGTTGTTCGCGGGAGGCCTCGCCTGCGACCTCGACGTCATAGGAGACATCTCGAAAGACCGCAGGGTCGCCGTCGAACCCGCCCCCGACGCGGACTCGGACCCGGGACCAGCCGCCGCCGGCGTCGGCAGGGCGGTCGACGACCAACGTATATGGGCCAGCGCGACCGATCGAGGCGACCCGACCGTGCGTGTTGCGAAACTCGACCTCGAAGCTCACCAGAAGCGATCATCTCCTGAGCGTCGCGTGACGTCAACTTGCTCGGTCCTCCGGCGGCGACGAGGACGGCGCGGACGATTGGCGTCAGCGAGCACCAGAGGTTAGCCTCGCCGTGATGTCTGGTCGCGTCATTCGGCTATATGGGATCCCGCTCTCGCACCCGGTGCTGGGGGTACGGGCGATGCTTGTTTTCAAGCGTCTCGCCTATCGATACGTCGAGTTGCTTGCCGGTGGTCATCCCCCGATGCTGTGGGCGTCGGGTTTTCGGGGCGCGACCGTGCCGGCCATCAGACTGCCTGACGGTCGGCGCGTCCAGGGGTCGCTCGCGATCGCGCAGGCGCTGGAGCAGCTAGCGCCATCACCGTCGCTGTATCCCGCACAGCCCGCTGCCCGCGCCGCGGTGACAGACGCTGAGCGCTGGGGAGAAGCCGTCCTTCAGCCGATCCCGCGACGGCTGATCCGCTGGGGACTGCGCCAGCATCTGGGTCAGCGTCAATGGTTTGCGCAGGTTGCCAGTCCCCTGCCCGCTCCCCGCCTCGCGGGCATGTTGCTGACGCCGATCGCTCCCGGCTTCGCCCGGATCGCCGGGGCAAACGACGCCCAGGTAAGCCGGGATCTCGATCGACTCCCGGAGCTCCTGGACGACGTGGATCGCCTGATCGCTCAAGCTGTGATCGGCGGCGACCAGCTCAACGCAGCGGACTTTCAGATCGCTCCATCGGTTCGGATGCTGCTCGCGATGACCGACATCGCCCGCCTGGTAGCCGATCGCCCAGCTGCGACGCTCGCTCGCAGGGTCGTGGCCGCATATCCCGTGATTCCCGCTGCCCTGCCCGCCGACTGGATTCCCGCCTCGCCAAGCGCTGAGCGGACGAGTAACTGAAAACAGCGGGCACCGACGATCGGGCGAGCTTGCGCTGTACGGATAGCCAAGGATGCCGGCAAGTCGCGGGCAGCGACTTCTGCTCAGTTGCCGGACCAGCCGTGGGCTCCTGACTGCTGTTCTTCTTGCCGGCCGCGCTGAAGCGGAAGGCCTGAACCATCGCGATCGGGCGGCGACACGCCTGCTGGTGGAACGGGCAGTCTCGTGGGTTCAGACTGACGAGGCGTGCGCGACGGGCTGGTAAGACGGGCATTACGTGGCGGCGGCAGCCTGGTGCGGACTGGCTGCTCGCGGCGTTGTGAGAGGTCGTTGTAGGGTGCTCGTCGTGTCCTTCTCCGTCATTCTGCCTGAGCAGCTGGAATGGACGACTCGTCCGCACGAGCCGGGCGAGCCAGCCCGACATGTCGCTGAGCTGCAGGGTGCGTTGGGCTTCACGCACACCCGCGCGAACGTGTGGCGGTATGAGCGGGGCGCGCGGGGCCGGCGTCACGTTCACGCCGATCAGGAGGAGACGTTTGTTGTTCTCGCCGGTCGCCTGACGATGTATCTCGCCGAGCCGCCCCAGCGCCAGGTCATCTCGGCTGGCGGGGTCGTTCACGTGCGTGCAGGCACAGCCTTACAGACCGTCAATGAAGGCGACGAAGACCTCGTGGTCTACGCCTACGGCTCACCGCCCGATGAGGGCGCAGAGGTGTTGCCACCGGCGGCATAGCCCTCGCGCACGGCAACATTTCGCGTTGGCCGCAGTCCTGTCTGGCCGGCGCCGGCGGACCTACCGGGCGCGAGTGGATGCGCGGCTCGGTGACGGCCAGCTCGGGTTAGTTGGCTCGCTTGACCTTCGTGTAGCCGGCGGGGATCGATTCGTCCTCGGCCTTGGCGATGGTGGCCGGCGTGACCGCCAGGTAATCACCGATGTACAAGCCGTGGAAGTACCTGGGGTTGTTGGTCGGGTTTGCAGCGACCATGCTCAGTGGCTGGTAGGTCTGCGCGTCGACGTACAAGGTCTCGGTGTAGGCCGTCGCGCTGATCGACATCACGCGCGAGCCGACGCGGATTTGCTTCAGGGAGAGCGCGATCGCCGGCGTGCCGGTGATCGTCGTCGTGCCCATCTGGGTCACCCGGCCGCTCCTGAGCGCCTGCTGCACCTCGGACTCACATGGGGCACGGTCGCGTCGATCGTCGCTCCCCCTCCGGTCAACGTCTGCGACGTGGTGTAGGTGTGTGTGGCGGGATCGATGCGGGTTGCAGCGAGAGTTTGCTTGCCATCGGCTGCGGTATAGATCTTCCAGAACGACAAGCCCGTCAGGTTCCCGTCGTCGTTGTATGACGCCGTACACTCGTACTGGCTGCCATCCGGACTGTCATACACGTACTGGTCGAAAGAGTGCCGGCTGAGGTCGAGGAGCGACCCGCTTGAGGTCTCCTCGCCCCTGGGGACCTCATAGACGTGCGACAGTGTGCCACTGGAGTCATCGGCGATCTTGGCCTCCACGCGCCTGACGACGTAGGCGGTGTCGTGTGCCTGTGTCACGCCCACCGTCACGCTCGGCGCCTGAGCTCCACCGCAGCTATCCCGTGGACGGCGCGAGATGCTCGTGGTGAGCGCGCAGGTTGGCGCCGTAGACGTCCAGGCCAGTCGGCGATCACCGTTGACGCGATGCGACGGATTAGCGGCAGCGGATCTCCGGCGGCGCCGATGAGTTCCGGGCGTTCACGCGGATCTGATGGGCGAACGTTTCGCCGCAACTGAGTGGTGGTTCGAGACCCGCTTTCGCTGGTCGAGCTGCTTCGTTTGCACCCGGCGGCGCCGCGCATAACGCTGCTCGCCACCGTGAAGACTGCAGGTCGGAGGGCCCGGTCCGCGCTGCCGATCTTTACCGTCGGGTGTGCTCGCCGTGTGGCGCTCCGGGGCCGGGCGGGAGCTCGATCTCTCCGCGGGCGGCATGTTTGCCGCACCGGTCGCAGTGGAGGTCGGGGCCGATGTTGCCTCCGCAGCCGGCGTGGAGGGTGAGTCGGGGTGGGCCGTCCGGGGTCGGGTAGTGGCGGTCGCCCCATTTCATGAGCACGATCAGGGCGGGCCCCAGCTCGCGTCCCTTGTCGGTGAGCACGTACTTGGGCCGGCCGGGCCTGTCCGGGTCGGGAACGCGTTGCAGCAGCTCCTCGTCGCACAGCCGCTTGAGCCGGTTGGTGAGGACGTTGGAGGCAATCCCGAGCTTCGCCTGGAACTCCTCAAACCGCGTGAGGCCGACGAGGGCGTCGCGGAGGATCAGCAGCGTCCAGCGCTCTCCGATGACTTCCAAGGATCGGGCGATTGAGCAGACCTGGTCGGGATAGTCGCGTTGCAGCACGCTCCAATCGTAGCTGACTTGCTTGACAACAGTCAGAGTGCTGCGTAGTCTGGCTTGCATGACGCAAGTTAGACATGAGGAGGAGTCGTGAAACGCAAGCCTCTGATCCTGGTCGCGCTGCTGTTGGCGGCGTTTGTGATCAATCTCGACACGACGATCGTCAACGTCGCGCTGCCGTCGCTGGTGCGCCAGCTCCACGCGTCGGACTCGCAGCTGCAGTGGGTGGTGGACGCGTTCAACCTGCTGTTCGCCGGCTCGGTGCTGGCCGCGGGCAGCCTGTCTGACCGGTTCGGCCGCAAGGGGATGCTGCTCGCCGGTCTGGCGGTCTTCGGTCTCGCGAGCCTGGCCGGCGGGCTGATGAACAGCCCCGGCGCGCTGATCGTCACGCGCTCGGTGATGGGCGTCGGGGCGGCGATGGTGTTCCCCTCGACGCTGTCGCTCCTCACCAACGTGTTCACCGAGCGGGGCGAGCGCGCCCGGGCGATCGGCTTGTGGGGCGCGATCACGGGCGTGGCGATCGCGCTCGGACCGATCGTCGGCGGCTGGCTGCTCGAGCTCTCTGACTGGCGCAGCATCTTCTTCGCGATGGTGCCGATCGCCGCCGGCGCCGGTGTCCTGGTCGCCGGCTACGTTCCGACCTCGCGTGACCGGCACGCGCCGCGGGCCGACCGGGCCGGGTTCGCGCTGTCAACCGCGACCATCGGGCTGCTCGTCTACACGATCATCGAGGCTCCGAACCACGGCTGGGGCAGCGCCCGGACGCTCGGGAGCTTCGCGCTGACCGCCGTGCTGGCGGCGGCGTTCGTGGTCTGGGAGCAGCGCACCGAGCAGCCGATGCTCGACGTGAGCCTGTTTTCAAACCCGCGGTTCACCGCCGCGAGCGCCTCGGTCGCGATCTCGTTCTTCGCGCTGTCGGGGTTCATTTTCCTGGTCACCCAGCTGTTCCAGTTCCTCAGGGGCTACGGACCGCTGTCGACCGGCGTGCGCCTGCTGCCAGTCGCGTCATTCGTCGCGATCTCCTCGATCCTGGGCACCAAGCTGGCCGTCCGGTTCGGCACCAAGCTGATCGTTGCCTCCGGTCTGTTCTTTATGGCCGCGTTCTACCTATGGGTTTCGACTTCATCGGTCAGCACCGGCTACGGGACGATCGCCGCCCAGATGGTCGTTCTCGGCACCGGCATGGGCCTGACCAGCGCACCCGCGACCGAGGCGATCATGGGCGTCGTCCCCAAAGCGAAGGCCGGCGTCGGGTCGGCGGTCAACGACGCCACGCGCCTTTTGGGCGGCACCCTCGGCGTCGCCGTGATCGGCAGCGTGTACACGTCGCTGTACGCCAGCCGGCTCACGAGCGCAATCCCGACCGGGTTGCCGGCGACCGTTGCGCGGACTGCGCACGCATCCGTCGGCGCCGCGCTCACAGTCGCCGGCAAGCTGACCCACGCCGGCCATCCGCAGCTCGCGTCAGCGATCCACAACGCCGCTAACTCGGCCTTCTTCCACGGCTTCCACACCGCCAACTACGTCGCCGCAGGCATCGCCGCCGCCGGCGCCGTGATGGCGCTCTGGCTCCTCCCGGCCTACTCGGCCGTCACCGACGACGACACCGCCGAGGTGGGGGCCCCTGGCTCACCGGCCACGGTTGCGGTGACCAACTGACACCGAGCACCCAACCCTCCAAGCAACAAGGACAAGCATGAGCACCACCAGCCAGCCACACGCGCTCCCAGCACCGACCAAGGCCCCACGCCTCCGGACCCGCCCTGTCAAACCACGCCCACGCGACCGCACCGCGCAAGCCTCCGGCGTCACGCCCGTCATGGGTCAACCCAACTGCGCGCCCGGAGTGTCGATCATGGGAGCGCCGAGCCAGCACCATCCCGATGTGATGGGTGGACCTGACGCAGGCCCTCGCCGGCCCGTTATGGGCGTGGGCGACCGCGGCCCCCGCCTCGACCTGTTCGGCGACAGCGATCCCAGGTTCGTCGATTCGCTCTTCACATCCCGCGCAGCGTTCGCCGACTCGGCCGCCCGGTGATCACGCGCCCAATCCGGACCAAACAACCCTTCAAGCAAAAGGCGAAGCCATGAGCAGCCAACACGCGAGATTCCCTCGCCGTCGACCCAATCCTCTCAAGGAAACGAAACACGATGACAACCACCGTTGCTCCCGACCTCAGGCACGACGACCCCGACGGCCAAGCGTGGCCAATCCTTGCTCCGCACCTCGCTGAGACGCCGCCCGACGACCGCACGGATTGGTTCGATCCGACACAGGGACGGACGGTCGGCGTCGACCCCTACAACGACCCCACCCGAGCTCGCTAGAGAGAGGGAGTAGGCAAATGCTCACCAACCTCGCCACGTTTCTTCACGCCCACGGGCGCCGCGTGCTGATGGTCGCGGTGATCGCCGCGGTGATCGCTGGCATGTTCGGCTTCGGGGTCGCGAAGCACATGAGCCCGTACAGCGCCGACGACCCGGCAACGCAATCGGTCCAGGCCACGAACCGGTTCGAGGCGGCGGCCGGCCGGCAGATCGACCCGGGGATCGTCGCGATGGTGAGCGCAGGTGACCTTCGGACAGGGGCAGCCGAGCGGCGGGTTGAGCAGGTCGCCGGCCAGCTCCGCGTCCAGCCTGACGTCGCGAGGGTCGTCAGCTTCTATGAGACCCACGACCCCGCGATGGTCTCGCGCGATCGACACTCGACCTACGTCGTCGCGTACTTCAAGCCGCGCTCCGACACGCAACTGCAGGACGCCGCACGGCGGATCGAGGATCACTTCGCCGGTCAGCGTGACGTGCGCCTGGGCGGTCAGCAGATCGCGAGCGCTCAGGCGAACACCCAGGTCGGCCACGACCTCGCGCACGCCGAACTGCTCGCGTTCCCGTTCATCTTCTTGCTGTCGCTGCTGTTCTTCCGCTCGCTCGTCGCCTCCCTGATACCGCCATTGCTCGGTGCAGTGGCGATCGTCGTCACGTTCTTCGCGCTGCGGGTCGTCTCGAGCTTCACCGACCTATCGGTGTTCGCGCTCAACTTCGTGACCGGGCTCGGACTCGGGCTCGCGATCGACTACAGCCTGTTCATGGTCTCCCGCTATCGCGAGGAGGCGGCCGTGTCGGGCTTCGGCGCCGAGGCCTTGCGACGCACGGTTCAGACTGCAGGGCGGACGATCCTGTTCAGCTCGGTCACCGTCGCGACGGCGCTCGCGGCGCTGGCGATCTTCCCGCAGCGGTTCCTGTACTCGATGGGGATTGCCGGAGCGATCGTCGCGTTCGTCGCGGCGACGCTCGCGCTGGTCGTGCTCCCGGCGCTGCTCGCGGTGCTCGGCCCGCGGGTCAACGCGCTCGCGCCAGAGCGGCTGCAGCGCGCGGCCGACCGCGACGCCCGGCCGGCGCAAAGCGGAGCCTGGTACCGGCTGTCGCGATTGGTGACACGGCGACCGGCGCGGATCGCGGTCGTCAGCGCCACGTTCTTGATCGCGCTCGGAATTCCATTGACGGGCATCAAATTCATGACCGTGAACGCGAGCGTGCTGCCGCACAGCGCGAGCGCGCGCCAGGTCGACGACATGCTCACGCGCGAATTCCCGCCGAACCGGACCTCACCGGTCGAAGTCGTTATCGGCGCGCCTGCCCGCTCGGCGCAGGTCAAGGCTCTGACGGCGCAGATCAGCCGACTGCCGGACGTATCGGCGGTCGCCCCGGCACAGCCGGCCGGCGTGAATAACTCGCTGCTGGCCGTCGCATCACGACAGCGGCCGCTCAGCGGCGCGACCCAGCAGCTCGTGCGTGACATCCGCGCGATCCGTGCGCCGGTCTACCTCGGGGTGGCCGGCCAGACCGGCGCCTACCTCGATCTCGAGCACAGCCTCGGCGCGCATCTGCCTGCCGTCCTCGCGGTGATCGTCGCCGCGACGCTGATCATCCTGTTCCTGTTCACCGGGTCGGTCGTGCTGCCCGTCAAGGCGGTCCTGATGAACTTCCTCAGCCTGAGCGCCGTGCTCGGGATCCTCGTCGTGATCTTCCAAGACGGCAACCTCCAGGGGCTGCTGTCGTTCACCAGCCAGGGAGCCCTCGACGCGACGCAGCCGATCTTCCTCGCCGCCGTCGCGTTCGGCCTCGCGACCGACTACGGCGTCTTCCTGCTCTCGCGGATCAAGGAGGCGCGCGACGGTGGTGCATCGGATTCCGAAGCGGTCGCGGTCGGGCTCGAGCGGACGGGACGCATCGTCACCGCAGCGGCATTCCTGTTCGCAGTCGCGATCGGCGCGTTCGCGACGTCCAAGCTGGTGTTCATCAAGGAGCTCGGCGTCGGGACCGCACTCGCGGTCCTGATCGACGCCTCGATCATCCGCGCGCTGCTCGTCCCGTCGCTGATGCAGCTGCTCGGCTCGTGGAACTGGTGGGCGCCGAAACCGTTGCGGCGCCTGCACGACCGGATCGGGCTACGAGAGGGTGTACCGACACCGAGCCCCGCGCCCACTCCCTCACGCGCCTGAACGCTCGGTGTCACATGACGAGTTCTACGACCAACAAACTAGTGAGAGGAGACTGAAACATGAGCATGCCATCCACCCATCGCCCCCCCGAGCGCCAGCCCAACCGGTTTGAGGTGACCGGGCGAGACCAGCAAGGCGCGGGCAACATCGAGACCGCACTCGCGCGCAACCGCGCCTTCGCGGCCGCCGGCGGCCACAACGACGCCGTCGTCTTCCCCAACCTAGGCTTGTTCGTGATCACTTGCCTCGATCCCCGGGTCGACCCCGCCCACTTCCTCGGCATCGAGCTCAGCGACGCCATCGTGATGCGCAACGTCGGCGGCCGGGTCACCCCCGAGGTGATCAACGACGTCGCCTTCATCGGCCAGATCGCCGAGAACGTCGTGCCGGACGGCCCCGTGTTCGAGGTCGCCGTGATCCACCACACCCAATGCGGAACCGCCATGCTGGCCGACGACACCTTCCGCCGCCGCTACGCCCAGCGGATCGGCGCCGACGAGTCGAGGCTGCGTGAGCACGCCATTCTCGACCCCGCGGCGACGGTCACAAGCGACGTCGAGCGCCTGCGCTCCGCGCTTGCTATCTCTCCGCGCGTCACCGTCTCGGGACACGTCTATGACGTCGTCACCGGGCTCGTGGAGACGATCCGCTCCGCCGGCTGAACAGGAAACGGGGGCAATGACCGTGGCGACGCACGCCGCCGCCCAGGTGGCTGCTCGTGCGTGGAAGGGAAGGCTGGGGCGTCCTGACCTCCGAGGAGGTGCCGGGCGACATCTGGGTGCATTTCTCGCACATCGAAGGCGACGGCTATCGCGAGCTTCGCGCCGGCCAGCACGTCGACGTCGACTGGGAGCACTTTCCAGCTGGTCAGGACGGATACGTCTACCGAGCCCGCCGGGTGCGTCCGCTTTAGGAGGATCCTGGCGCTGCCGCTTGGTCGCCGAGGCGGTGATGAGGCCGCGGCGTAGGCCTCCTTCAATTGTCTTATACCGGCGGTGTGAGCGCCGCGGCGCAGCACGGTGCGACCTCTGTGGGAGCGACGGTCGCGTCCGACCTTGTGTCAGCCGGACGACCTTGCGGCCTCGAAGCGCAGTCCGTTGACGAGGATCGCGACCATCCGTTGGCTCTGGTTGATGCTCTGCACTCCAGCCGGCGTGTGACAGAGCTGAGCGACAGCGAGGATGAGCTCCTCTGCGCTGATGGAGGCACGTACATCGCCGGAGGCACTTGCCGCTGTGAGCAGATCCTCAAGCGCAGGAACGAAGCGCCCCATGAAGATCGCGGGCAGGTCGTTGAACGCCGGATCGTCGGCATGCAGTGCCGCCGCCAGTCCTTGTTTGGTGGCGACAAGCTCGGTCAGGCGATGCAGCCACTTCTCGAGCGCGACCCCCGGAGGGTTCTCCGCGGCCAGCGCCGGGGCCGCTTGCGCGCAGGCATCGATCTCGCGCTGGAACACCGCGACGACTAGGTCGGCACGATGGGGGAAGTGGCGGTAGAGGGTGCCGACACCGACGCCGGCGGTGTCGGCGATCTCCTTTGGCGGGGCGTCGACGCCGGAGCCGGCGAACACCGCTTTGGCCGCGTCAAGCAAGGCTTCGGCGTTGCGTCGCGCATCGGCTCGCGGGCGCCGCTGCCCGTCAAGGGCTGCATCTGATCCGCTAACTGGAATATCTTTCCGTATAGTTCCGGAAGAGCGTTCCATTTACCTCAGCTTACCGACGAACCCGCTCGATCATCCCAACGAAAGACACAACCCATGCACTACCGCAGCCTTGGCAAGACCGGCATCCAGGTCAGCCCCTACGCCCTCGGAGCGATGATGTTCGGCCCGATGGGCAATCCCGACCACGACGACGCCGCCAACATGATCCACAAGGCCCTGGACGCCGGAATCAACTTCGTCGACACCGCCGACCGCTACTCAGCCGGTGAGTCCGAGGAGATCGTCGGCAACGCCCTGAAGGGCCGCCGCGACGACGTCGTGCTCGCCACCAAGGTCAATGGGCCGATGGGAGAGGACCCAAATCAGAAGGGCAACTCGCGGCGCTGGATCATCGCCGAGGTCGAGAACTCACTGCGGCGCCTACATACCGACTACATCGACCTCTACCAAATCCATCGGCCCGATCCCGAGACCGACATCGAGGAGACCTTGTCGGCGCTGACCGACCTGATCCACAGCGGCAAGGTGCGCGCCATCGGCCACTCGGCGATGCCGGCGTCTGACATCGTCGAGGCCCAATGGGTCGCTGAGCGGCGCGGCTACGAGCGCTTCCGCACCGAGCAGCCGACGTACTCGATCCTCAACCGCGGGATCGAGTCCGAGGTGCTGCCGGTCTGTGAGCGCTACGGCCTTGGCACGCTGGTGTGGAGCCCGCTGGCCAAGGGGATGCTCACCGGACGCATTCGAAAAGGGCAGGAGACCGACCTGCGCCGCGCCGCGATCTTCACCAGCTTCAGCGACGAGGCGCGGCTTGATGCCGTCGAGCAGCTCATCCCGATCGCCGAGGAAGCTGGGCTACCAATGACGCACCTGGCCACAGCGTTCGCGATCGCCCATCCCGGGGTCACGAGCGCGATCCTCGGCCCGCGAACGATGCAACAGCTCGACGACCTGCTCGCCAGTCTCGACGTCAGCTTGTCCGACGACATCCTCGACCGGATCGACGCGATCGTGCCGCCCGGGACCGACGTCGGGGCGCCCGACCAGTCCGCCTACCTGCCACCAGCCCTCACGCGCCCCGAACTGCGACGCCGACCAGTGACCGGACGCGCTGCCGCCTAGACACGACTCGTCCCTCCCATGTGCCGCTGCCAGGCGTCGCGGAAACATCGCGGTGCCGCAACAGGCACAGGGCCAACCCAGCCGACGCATGACGCGGAAGACGCCGCGCCCTGCTTCCCTCCCGGCGAGCATGTCGTCGCCGCTGGCGACGGCCTCCCTTTGCGCGGACTGCAGGGAACGGGCCGGTTCCGATCGACCTGCGCCGAAGCTGTGCTGTGACGTGTGTCGTGCCCCTGAACCACTCGGCATGATCATCTGTCCAGGAGGCCGAGGTGACGCAGGCTCTCGGCTGTTTCGACGATCGTGGTTTCGGCCGGGCGTGGTTGCCAGCCGAGTTCCTGTTTCGCACGTTCGTTGTGGATCGTCAACGGCGGCGGGTCCTCGCCGGGCGCCTCGTCGGTTGTGACATGCTCGCCGGCAGGCCCAAGGTGCTCGCGGAGGATCTGTGCCAGCCCCAGCCAGGTGATCGTCGGGCCGTCCGCCAACAGCAGGTAGCGCTTCCCGGCGGCGGCCGGAGTGGCCATCGCGGTGATGTGCGCGCCGGCGACGTCGCGCACATCGACGACGCCGAAGCGCTGGCGTGGCAGCGCCGGCATCGTGCCCTCGATGATCGCCTTGAAGCCGGTCAGCGTTGAGCGCAGTGCCGCCACCAGCGACGGGCCAGCGATGAATGTCGGGTTCACCACCACCAGCTGGGTGTCGCCTCCTTCGGCCGCGATGAAGTCCCAGGCGGCACGCTCAGCGATCGTCTTGGAGCGCGGGTAGGGCGGCAGCCCTGGCGTATCCGGGTCGGTCCAGTCCGCCTCGGTGTAGTCGCGGACTGCCTTCGGTGAATAGCCCACCGCCGCGAACGACGAGGTCAGCACCACCCTGCGTGCGCCGGCGTCCCGCGCCGCGTTCAGCACACGCACTGTGCCCTCGCGGGCGGGCACGATCAGCTCGTCTGGATCGTTGGGCTGAGAGGACGGGATCGGCGAGGCGACGTGGTGGACTTCCTCCACCCCCTCAAGCGCGGCCGGCCAGCCGTCGTCAGAGGTCAGATCTGCTGCCAGCAGCGCTAGCCCGGTGTCCCGGACACCACCGCGACGCACGGCGGCACGCACACCTGCCTCACCATCCAGGGAGCGCACCGTCGCGCGCACCTCACGCCCATCACGCAGCAACGCCGCGATCAACTGCGTGCCCAGATACCCGGACCCGCCTGTCACCAGCACCTTGGAGCTCATCCGAGCACCACCTCCTCCAGCCGCGGAAGCATTTTCTGTACCTGCAAGTTCGCCTCGGCTTCTGCGCCCGTATCCGCACGGTCGCGGGCATCCCAGAGCGCCGCCTTCGCCCGTAGGTAGTCGAGGTGGACGCGCCGCGCCTCGATCTCAGCCTTGACGCGCTCGGCGTGCCGGAGCAGCAGGTCGCGTTGCTCACCCGCCTTGACGTGTCCTAGCTCGCGGTTAGCCTGGTAGGTGCGCATCTCCTCGATCCCGACGCCCATCGCCCGCAGGCAAGCGAGCGCCTGCAACGAATCGAGGTCCTTCTCGCGGTACCGGCGGTGCCGGCTACTCGGATCACGGCCGATCGGACCGATCAGACCGACCTGCTCGTAGTAGCGCAGCGTCGGCCCACTGAGCCCGCTGCGCCGGGATGCATCCTGGATCGTCAGAGCTGTCATGCGCCTAGCAAAACACACCTCAAGCGCTTGAAGTCAAGGGCTCAGGAGAAAATCCTCACTCGAGCTGGCCATCGATGCGACGGGAAGTTCGGCGGGCGGGCGACGGTGCCGGGCAACGGTTGGCGCCTTGCCGATCCTCGATGTGCGCTGTGTTCGACCCTCGAGCACTCGGCCGTTGCGTCAGCCAGATCCGGCCGCCTGTCGCGCGGTGGTGCGTGAGGAAGCGGCACTGATGATCGACTGCCGCGCCGACGCTGGGCGGCTGACTGCACCGTCGCGGCGGCGCCACGAAGCGCGCCCGCCGGAGGGTGACAATGTGACCGAGGACGCGGCGATGAACCGCGGCTGCGGGCTCGGCACCTACCGGTTAGGATGCGGTGACCCCTCATCTCAGGTGGGTCAGTTGACCAAGGGTGCGCTTTGATGGCTGGACTCCGATCATGCTGTTCCAGTGATGGCGAGCGGGACCGCGGGAGGGTGGCCGCAGGGTGACGAGGTTCCTCCTCGTAAACATTCCGACCGTCTGGCTCGGGGTGGGCTTGGTCGTCATCTCGGTTGGGCTTTCGCTGGTGGGCTTGCTGATCGTCCGCAAGATCGTGGCGCGGGAGACGCTCGAGGCCCAACACGAGGTCGCCGGCTTCTTGATCGCCGTCGTCGGGGTGATCTACGCCGTGCTACTGGCCTTCGTCGTCATCATCGTGTGGGAGCAATATGTTTCCGCTGAGAATGCCGTGGGCGATGAGGCGGCGGCGGTCGGCAGTCTCTACCGCGATGGGGTCGCTCTCGGCGCTCAAGGTCGACAACTTCGGGCGGCGGTGAACGAATACGCCGTCAGCGTTGTGGATGTGGAATGGCCCTACATGGCAACGCATCTGGCGGAGGATGGCCGCACCGACTCGCCGCTGAACGGGGTCTGGAGGGCGGTCACCAACCTGCAAGCGACAAACGCCGATCAGAGAGACTTCGCCTCAGCATGCGGTCAGTGACGTCGAGACGGCGACCCAGGACCGACGTACACGAGTGCGAGACAGCAGCAGCCAGATCCCGGGCCCGCTGTGGCTCGTGCTGATCGGAGGCGGAGCCATCACGGTGGCGTTCACGTACTTCTTCGGGCTGCCGAGCTTCCGGGCGCAAGCGATCATGGTGGCGGCGCTCGCAGCCGTGATCGCGTTATCGGGGCTGACGATCCTGACGC
This sequence comes from uncultured Solirubrobacteraceae bacterium, assembly GCA_963731395.1. GTDB lineage: Bacteria > Actinomycetota > Thermoleophilia > Solirubrobacterales > Solirubrobacteraceae > Palsa-465. Next base: position 210,922 of record CAVSVH010000002.1, on the reverse strand, counting down.
TGAACCTGCCCTTCACCGGAGGAGTCGCGATCAAGCCCGAGGCAATGCGCGCGGAAATCGACGAGTTTCCCGCCTATAACTTCCGCGCCCCCTAGAGCATCCCAAACTCAGAGATCGGCGACTCACGGAAGGTGATCCCCCGGCGCCGGCGCGCCTCCGTGTCGCGCTCGATCGGCAACGGCGCGACGTGGTGAGCGCGAACCAGCTCCAGCATGACCGACGCGGCCTGCGGCTCGGTCAGCGCCCCCTCAGCCGCTCGTCCGCACCAACGTCGCCAGCGTCCATCTCCATCTGATTCGACCCATGCCCGCCCCAGCGCACGAGCCACTGGATGACGATCGCGGGACCACTTCCCGTCGCAGTGCGGACCCTGGGGGGCGCTCGACATGAAAGCCTGCTGGAAGCCTCCGACGTCGCTACCGCTGCCCGTCAGCTGTGTCGGTTGGACCGATCGGCGGCGCCGAGCGCTCCTGGTACCCCGGACTATAAACCGGCGCGACGCGCAGTGATGACGCGTAGCTGCCGTAGTCGGTCAGCGACACCTGGCCGAGACCGCCGGTGCTCGCGTCGAGGTTCCACACGGCGATGGCGATGGTGTTGCGCCCATCCGTTCTCAGGATCCCGTTGGGGATCGGGAAGCTGTGTTGGGGGCCGACGTAGTTGACGTAGTCGCCCATCTGCCACCCGTTGATGAACAGCAGGGCGCGGTAGCGTCGGGCCGGGTTGTCGGAGAACGTGACCCCAATGGAGGTGTCTTGTCCGGGCGGCAGGTGCAGCGACACGGTCGTGCGATACCACGAGACGCCTGGCGTGGTGTCGGTGGCGGGCAGGGTCACCGGCGCCCAACTGCGGTCGGGATAGCCCGGCAGGTCCCACCCCTCACGCTCACCGAACAGACCGCCGTAGGCGAGCGGGCCACGCACCGGATCCTGGATGTTCTCGCCGCCGAGGTTGCCCTGAATACGCCAGGTGACGGGTGTCGAGGCCCCGATGAGCGAGGCGGTAGTCAGGCCGCGCGCGGTCTTGTTGGCGTTGGTGGAGTTGTAGTCCTCCTCGTGGCCCATGTTGACAGTGAGCACCGAGATGACGTTGTCGGCGCCGGGGTGCACGGCTCCGGAGGGAAAGCTGAAGTCAGCGCTGCCCGTTGTCGAGCTTCCCAGGAACTGACCGTTGAGCCAGGCCGAGAAAGCCTGGGCGCCGCCGCCGGAGTCCGACACGAGATGGATGCCGGTCTCGTTGCCGGTGGCCTGGAAGTGCCCTCGGTACCAGACGTTTCCGGTGTGGAAGCCGTAGTCATCGGCGTACAGGATGGGCAGCGACTGGACGGGGGTGATGCTGTTGGTGGTCGTCTTGTCGGCGACCCGCCAGCTCGCATCGTCAAAGCTCGGCGAGGCCTCGGGGGACTCCTGCTCGTGGCGCCAGTCGGTGAGCGCGGGGAGCGGGACGGGCGCGGCGACCGGGATGAATCCAACCCGACTGCGACTCGGAGTGCTGATCATGCGCACCGAGCGGCCGTTCCAGGTCACCTGGCTCGCGGCGCTGAACACTTCGATGTTGGGATCGTTGCCGTTGTCCCCCGTGAGCGCCAGAGCCCGCCCGCCGGCGCTGCTCTCGGCGGTCCGCAGCAGGTGCGTGCCGCGTACCAGCACCGGGCCGGCGGCGGTGTCCTGGCGCCAGAACGTCTCCGCGGTCGGCTTGTCGGCGAGCAACAGCAGGAGCGGTCGCTGGCCGGAGTGGGTGATCGTGACGCGGATCAGGCCGGTGTGCTCATAGTCCAGGCGCAGGTCGCCACGCGCGGCGTCCCACGTGGTCGTGACCGTGCCGCCGGTGACGTACACGCGGGGCCTGGACGCGTAGCGCAGCACGGTTTCCCCGTCGGTGCCGGGATCTCCGTAGAGCACGGCGATATCCCGGCCGGCGATCGTCGCCTGGGTCATTATCTCGGAGGTCGAGTACTGCAACTTGGAGTCTCCCAGCCGGTAGTTGGCGACGATGATGTGCGAGTCGCGCCCGTCGAGCGTGATTGCCGTCCCCGGTTGCTGGGGCACGACGGGATACGTGGGGGTCGACTGCGCCGCGGTGGGAACGTCGATGGCGTCGATGGAGACGTAGTTGTCGGTGGAGGCGCTGCTGTGGCTGCCGTCCACGACGATCTTCAGGGTGTGCGTCCCGCTGCTCAGGCCCGTCTTGGAGAACAGGACCGCCTGGCTGGCGCTCCCCGAGCAATCGACGGTGGCCTGCTTGACCCCATCGATGTAGACGTCGGCGTACCCATGGTTGTTCGTCTGCGATCCAATCCAGCGCACCGCGGTCCCGTTGAAGGTGACGCTCATCGAGTCGCCCGCGGTGTTCGAAAACGACTCGGTGTTCTTGTAGTCGCCGCCGGTGTAGCTCTGGTTGGCCACGTGCGACCAGTTGCCGGTGTAGATCAGCGCCGGGTCGGTGTCGTCGTAGGTGTAGGTGACCGCTGAGATCGGTTTCGCCTTGAAGTCCAGGGCGATATGGGTCTTATCGACCGAGGTCGACGTCGAATCGGCGTGGCGCAGGACGTGGAACTGTGTCCTGGTGTCGGGGTTGATCCGGGCGGTGTCGACGATCGCCGGGTTGTCGGGCGGCTGAGCGTTGATCGGTTCGGTCTTGGTCAGCGGTGCCACCGCCTGGGTGAAGTAGCCGATCAGCTTGTCCTCGTAGTACTTGGGATCAAGCTGGCGGGTCTCCCGGATCGCGGCCCCATAGTCATAGGAGGTGTAGTTCTCCGGGATGCTGAGCCAGCCCCAGTTGGTCCCGCCGTAGAGCATGTAGAAGCTCTGCGCGGTCGCGCCCACGGCGATGTTCTGCTTGTAAAAGACGTTGGCGAACTGGTCGTTGATCAGCTGGGCGCACTTGTCATAGCCCGGTCCTCCCCACGGGTCAAACGCGCCGCCCTGGAACTCGGGCGAGTACAGCGGCTTATCGGCCGGGTGGTCATAGGAGATGTCCGGCACCGGGTTCCACTGGGTCGGATTAGAGCAATTGAACCCCTGCGGATAGGAATCAGGCCCGTCGACGTTCAGCTCGCCGACCCCCGAGTTGAACGTGCCGTTGTTGTTGCCCGTCAGCGGAACCGTGATCCCGTCCGCCCGAGCCTTGTTCTCGAGGTCCTGCATGTACTCGCGTCCCGCGGCCGAGCCGTTGTAGTACTCGTTCTCGATCTGGTAGGCGATCACCGATCCCGTGCCGTTCGTCAGCTGATGGCGAGCGATGTGCCGGTCGATCTCCGTCATCCACTGATACGCGTAGTGCAGAAAACGAGGATCGGCGCTGCGGTTGTTCTCCGCCTTCGTCGTCATCCACCCGGGCAGGCCCCCCGAGTCGACCTCGGCGTTGATGTACGGGGCCGGGCGCACGATCACATATAGCCCGGCCTGCTGGGCCATGTCGAGCAGCTTGTCGACGTCGCGCACGCCGGTGAAGTCATAGACCCCCGGCCGCGGGGAGTGATAGCCCCAATCGAAGTAGAGCGAGACGGTGTTGAAGCCCGCCGCCTTCATCTTCTGGAAGATGTCGCGCCAAAGGCTGGGGCTGGGCAGGCGGAAGTAGTGAAACTCGCCTGACCACAGGTAGGTGCGCCGGCCGTCGATGATGAACGAGTAGTGGTCATAGGACACGGTTTGCGCGCTCGCCGGCCGAGCCGATGCCCCGGGGGTCATCGCTGTCGCCGCGGACGCCCATGCCGCCACCATGGCCGCCGTCAACACCGCCAGCCGCCGGACGGGCATCCGCCGCCAGACCGACGGCGCGTTAGTGCTCGAGCGCATTTCGATACCTCATCTCTCCTGGACTTGCCGACGTGGCTGGCGCGACATGCGTACGACTACGAGCAATGCTGCCCGCGCTCCGGCGCGCAAAACCCTGGACCATCTCCGCGTCGCCTGCGACATGCGGGCCGAAGACGACGACCTCGAGACCCTCGTCACCGGCCCCGAAGGCTCGCGTCACGCCGGGGGAGACGCGGACGGCGTCGAGCGGGGCGAGCTCCACCAGGTCGTCGTCGAGCTTGATCTGACCGCTGCCGGACAAGACCACGGCGATCTCCTCCGCCTCGCGGTGGCGGTGGGCAAACGCCTCCCGGTGTCCAGGCTTGATGGTCACGTAGGCGAGGCCGGTGTCGGCCGCGCTGAGATCGCCGCGCGCGAAACGAGCCGCCTGATGCTCGGAGAATCCATGCTTGAGCGCCTGATCCTCGATCTCGCGGAGGTTCTTCTTTGCGTAGCTCATGTGACCGGTCCTAACTCTGCGTCGGCAAGCTGACCGCCTCCACGGACAGCGGCACGCAGACCAGCTCCTGCTGATCGGTGCGTTTGAGCTTGTGCCGCAGCAGCGCGAAGGCGGGTGCGCCCAGGAAAGCCGGCACGAGCAGCTGGAACAGGCGGTAGAGGAGCACCGCCGCGGTCGCCTCCGCGACGCTGACGCCGTAGAGCGCGAAGATGCCGACCAGCGCCCCCTCCGTCCCGCCGATCCCGCCGGGCACCGGGATGAGGTTCCCGAGCTGACCGATCAGGTAGCCGAGCACGAGCGTCCCGAGCTCCGGCACATGCCCGACGGCGGCGAAGGCGAATCCGAGCGCGGCGATGTCGAATCCCATATAGGCCAACGAACCGACGATCACCCCGAAGCTGTGCGAGCGCAGCAGTGCGATCGCCTGCTCCACCCCGTCGGCGCCGGCTCCCAATCCGGTGCGGAGGGCGTGGCTGATCCGCCCGCGCCAGTGTCTGGTATCCGCATCGCGGCCGCGCTCCCCCAACGCTCGCAGCAGCCGCGGGCTGAGCGCGACGAGCAGGATGCCGAGACCGGTGATCAGAGCGGGCACGAGGGTGAGCAGCGCGGAGCCCTGGCCGGGCACGATGCCGACGAAGACTCCGATTCCCACGACGACGAGCGTGATGAAGTTCGCGGCGCTGGTGACGACGAAGAACGCGACAGTGCGCCGCGCGATGTGGCCAGTGGGCATGCCCGCCTGGCGCAGCGCCCACACGCCGAGCGCCAGGCCGCCCGCGCCCCCGGCGGGGAGGAGCGTATTCGCCGCCTGCTCGGCCATTGCGATGTCATAGCTGAGCCCCCACGACATCGTCGAGCAGAACGTCGAGCGGAAGACCAGGAGGTACCCGAAGCACGATCCGACCTCCGCCAGCGCGAGGACCAGCACCCATCCCGGGGCGGCTCCTTGAAGGCGCGCGCGCACCTCGCCGAGACCTGGCAGCGCGCTGATCGCGACGGCGACGACGGCCACGATGGCCGCGATCTCGGCGACTCGGCGGGCGAGATGCCTCGGATGCAGCTCGTCGGGCATCGCGCCGCCAGCTGAGGTGGGGGCGGGAGAAGCGATCTCCGTTCGTGATCCTAGCTCGGCCCGCGTACGACGGGCGCGACGGCTCAGTGTGATCTGACGCCGGCGCCTGACAATCGGAACGTGACGATGTGTCGACCCTTGAACACGGCCTCGGCAATGCCGCTCGTGCGGCGCTTGCCGTCACGGCCGCGGACGCTCACGTTCCAGGTGACGCGCTCGCGCGCGACCTGCTTGCGGGTTAGGTCGACGATCACATCCTTGGTCAGATGGTCGGTCACGAAGCGGCGGATCTGACTGCGCCCCACCCGCGGCTTGGACTCGGGAAACGGTGAGACTGCCGACAGCTCGGACTCGTCGGTGAAGAACGCCATCACGGCTTCCCGCTGCTGGCCGCGCCACGCAGTTTCGAAGTCAAGGGCAGTGAAGAACTCCTCGGCGCGGTCTTCGCCGTGGGCGATCAGCTCGGCGAGGAAGGCGGGATCCCGATTGACCTTCGAAGCGGTCCCCAGCGACCGCGAGACGCGCGACCGGGCGAGCTCGATCACGCGCACCACGATCGACCGGTACTTGCCATCCCGCGCCAGGAGCCCATCCTCGAGCATGCGGTCGATGTGCTCGATGAAGTGCAGCTCCTGGTGCAGTGACAGGTTGCCCGCCAGCTCGTTGCGGCGGTCGGCGATCTCGGTGACCGTGCGCGGCTCGGAATCGACTTCCTTGGGGTTGATCTGGATCACCCAGATCTCGTCGGGGTCGGCGTCAACCAGCTCTCGGATCGGCGGGTTCTGGGAGAACAGGCCATCCCAGTAGGTCCCGCCGTCCACGTGGACCGAGCGAAACAGATTCGGGATCGCGGCCGATGCCAGGATCGCGTCGGCGGAGATCCGCTCCCGCCGGCTGTTGAACGAGCGAAAGTCGCCGGAGAGGACGTCCACCGCACCCACCACCAGCATCGGCTGAGCCGGATCCGGCTGCGCCTCGATGCGGTCGAAGTCGACCTGCCGCAGCAGCATCGCTCGGAACTCCTCCAGCCCGGCGGGAGAAAACGGATTGTCGTAGGGGCTCACCTGAGGCGTGGCGACGAGGTCCTGAAGCTGGCTCGCCCACATCAGCCAGGAATTCAGGAGTTGCTCGTGGGGAGCCGTCGCCGAGTTGTCGCACCAGAACTCATCGAGCAGCCGCTGCGCGCGAGCGGAGTCGCCGGCGAGGAGCCCGTACCACGCCAGCAGCGCGCACACCGCCCCACCCGAGGTTCCGCTCAGGGCGACGATGCGGTAGTTCCCGAGGTCGGCCTCGCGCAGGACGCGCTTGAGCACTCCGGCCGTGAACGCGGTGTGGCTTCCCCCGCCCTGACACGCGATGGCGACGCGACGCGGCCGGTCGATCGGGATCGCGACCCCTCGCGTTCGCTTCGGATCTTGATTCACGCTCGCACGCTGCTCGGTCGGCATGGCGAGAAATGACGTTACTCCGCGTCGCCCCGTCGCCGGCCTCGTGACGTCGCGACGAGCCTGACCGCCGGGATGGTGATGCTGATCAGCGGGCGTCGAGTGGCGCCGATTCCTTTGTCCCGCCGTCTCGGGTGAGACGGAGCGCGACCGCGATCAACAGACCCCAGATGAGAAACCATGGGTCCCAGAGGTAGGCGTGCCAGGCCAGCGCCCGGTGATCTGCGGTCGGCGAGACGTGAATCAGGTCGGATTGCACGAGGAGTCCGACGACGGTTTCCACTGCCCCGTAGGCGATGAGGATGACGGCGGCCGCCCATGCGAGGATCCTCACCCGCCGGGTCCACGCGGGATCTGCCCGTCTGCGCACGGCGAGCAGCGGCAGCACCGCCACGATCACCTTGACCACGGCGGCACCCCAGACCGCGGTGAGCACGGTGGCGTCGCCGGCGTGTCCTCGACGGGCGAGCGAACCGCCGACGGTATCGAGCAGCCACGTGCCGCCAAGGCCCCAGTAGACGCTGACCGCGGCATAGAGGACGCCGAGGGCAAACGCGATGTGCGCGATCCGCAGCGCGTCCCGAGATGGACCCTGCACAGTCGATCCCCCAAGGCGAGGGACCCCCCGAGATCCTTGTCTCGCCATGCGGGGATCGGGCTCAGGTCCAGAGCGCGGCGGTGACTGCCGCGATCGCCTGGTCGGTGTCGATGAAATCGATCGCTCGCATGCCGACCCGGCGTCCGCCGTCGACGTTCGCCGGCACGTCGTCGAGGAAGACTGCGGCCTGTGGCGCAACGTTCAGCCGCTCGCAGGCGAGGTGGTAGATCTTCGGCTCGGGCTTGAGGCAGCCGACCTCGTGCGAGTAGACGATCTCGTCGCACATGTCCTCAAACCCGTAGGCCGCCTGCTCGCGCTCCCTGGCTCCGACGAAGCTGTTGCTGAGGATGCCCGTTTTGTACCGCGCGCGCAGGCCGGCGAAATAGCCGGCCATCTCGCTGTTGAGGGTCCCGACGTATTCGCGCCAGGAATCTTCCATCAGCGCTGAGACAGCCGCATGGTCGAGGCCGAGGACCGTCGCGGCCTCGCGCATGATCTCCTCCAGCGAGACGGCTCCGATCGAGCCGGGGCTCAGGATGCGATTGAGCTCGCGCTCAACTTCGCGCGGGTCACGTCCCAGCCGACGCGCCCATTTCCGCTGCCATCCGGTGGGCGGGTTGCGTTCGAGGACTCCGCCGATGTCGAAGATCACCGCTGTGATTGGCACCGGCTCATTCTGGCGATGGGCGCGGGAGCTCGAGTCGCTCCGGTCGGAGTCTCACGGCTTCTCAGGCAGAATAAGCGTCATGCAAGCCACCGAGGCCCCGTCGGGCCATACTCCGGAAGGGGGCGTGCTCGTCGGCAGCGGCGGCGCCCGGCGGCGCCTGGTCGTGTTCGAGGATCCCCAATGCCCGTACTGTCGGGAGTTCGAGGACGTGTCGGGTGATCTGCTGCGGCGCGAGGTCGCGGCCGGCGCGGTGGCCGTGGAGTATCGGATCCGGTCCTTTCTCGGCGAGGAGTCGGTGCGTGCCGCCAACGCGCTGGCGGCCGCTGCCGGAAGCGGCGGATTCGATGAGCTTCGCCGGGAGTTGTTTGCCAATCAGCCACCGGAGCACAGCGGCGGTTTCACGACCGAGGACCTGTTGGCCCTCGGCGGGCGCGCCGGCCTGACGGGCACCGACTACGTCGCGGCGGTCACGCAGGGCCGGTATCAGCGCTGGGTCCGAGAGATCGATGCGGTCTTCGAGGAACAGGACCCCGACGGCACGCCCTCCGCTGCGCTCGATGGTCAGCCGGTCGATTCACAGACGCTGTATGACGCCGACTCCCTGGGGGCGTTGATCCGCAGCTGAGACGTGCGCCGAGATAAAAGCCTGATCGGTGGCGGCTCGGCGCGGAGGTCTCTGCTTTCCTTGGCCGGGATGAGTTTCGGAGGGCCGCTTCGCCGCGTCTACGGCTCCAGCCCGCGCCATCTCATCGCGACGCTCGCCTGCCTCGCCGTCGTCGTTGTCGCGCTTGTCTCCTGGCTTGAATCGAGCCCACCGCGGCCGGCGGGATCGAACAGCTCGGGCGGCGGCGGAGGAGGCGGGATGCCCGGGATGAACATGTCGGCCGGGGGCGCAAGGGGGTCGACTGAGCATGCGCGCGCGGCCGACTGCACCGTGTCGACGTGTCCGATCCTCGTTCCCGGCGCCGATGAGCTGTCGGTCGCCGACCAGCTCGGCTCCACTCTCGCGGCGGCCTGGGTGAGCCCGGCAGGTCGAGGGCTGACCGGTCGCCTCGAGCTCCTGAATGAGAACTTCGGCTCCGTTCGCGAGGCGGCGACCGTCGCCGGCGTCTCGTCCACGAGCGGGTGCGGTCCGGGCTGTCTGAGGTTCACCCTGCCCGACCGCCCAGCCACGCTGCGCATCTCCGCGCGCGAGCACGGCCGGCGCTACGTACTGCATCTGCCCATTCGCTGGGAGGTGGGTCAGAGCGCCGCAGCGCGCCGGATCCTGCACCAGTCGGTTGCCCGCATGCAGTCGCTCCCCGGGGTGCGGGTATCCGAGACGCTCACCGCCGGTCCTCCCGGTCCGGTGCAGCAGATCCGCTACCGCCTGAGCGCTCCCGACCGGATGGCCTACACCGTGAGCTCCGGAGCGCAGGTCGTGACGATCCGGCGCACGCAGTGGTCCTACACGCCCGGTCACGGATGGCAGCGCGGCGGCTATGGCGCCGGGACCTTCACCACTCGGGATTGGTATGACTGGCCGCAGTACGCCCGGTCGATCCAGCTCCTGGACGAACACGACGTCGCGGGCCACCGGTCAGCCGACATCGCCCTGATGAGCCCCCGCCTCCCGGTCTGGTTCCGGCTCCATGTCGACCTTCCCACCGAGCGGGTGAGCGCGGTGCGGATGATCACCGGTGGTCACTTCATGACCGATCACTACCACGACTTCGGCGTGCCGCAGCGGATCACGCCGCCACCCCGGTGAACCGGCATGGGGCGCGGCGCGACCTATGGCTCACGTCGCTGCTCGGGTTCTCGCTGCTGGTCGTCATCCCGGTCATCGCGATCACCGGGCTGCTGTCCAATGCCGCCTACGACCCCCGGCTCGCCGGCAACGTGCTCGCCCAGGGACGCACCCTCGGGTCGCTCGACTTCTATCTCTTCACCTGGCCCACGCACCCGTGGTGGCTGTACGCGGCGACCCAGGGGGTGCACGTCTCCCTCGGCCTGGCCGCCTTCCCGATCGTGCTCGCCAAGCTGTGGTCGGTTCTTCCCGGTCTCTTCACATCGGCGGAGCAGCCCAGTCTCGCTCGCGTCCTCGAACGCCTCGGCCTCGTCTTGCTCATCGCCGGGATCCTGTTCGAGTTCTTCACCGGCTTCTTCGAGATCGAGTACTTCTTCCCGTTTGGAGCCCAGCTGATCACCGCCCACTACTACGGGGCATGGGTCGTGATCGCGACATTCCTCCTCCACGCCGCACTCAAGCTCCCCACCGCCAAACGGTCGCTGGAGCTCCGGCGCGCAGTCGCGCCGCTGCGACGAGATCTCGTGCACATGCCGCCGCCGTCTGCGCTGCTGACCGTCGTGGCCGCCAGCGACGCCTGCTGCGCGGAGGCGCCCGGCGCGGCGGCGCCGATCTCGCGTGCAACGGTGCTGGCCACCGCCGCCGCGGGTTCGCTGATCCTGCTCGTCCAGGGAGTCGCGCCGGTGATCGGAGAACCGGTCCGCCGCCTGGCGCTGCTCGGCCCGCGTGGGAACGAGACCGGGCCCGGGCCCAACGACTTCGAGGTCAACGGGACCGCGGCGGCGGCGGGTCTCACCACGAAGCAGCTCGGCCCCGGCTGGCGACTGCATCTCGCCGGAGACGACGGCGTCAGCCGCGATCTGAGCCGTCAGCAGCTGCGCCGGCTCCCCCAGCACAGCTACTCCCTCCCGATCGCCTGCCGGGAGGGCTGGTCGACGACCCAGCACTGGACGGGGGTGCGACTGCGAGATCTGGCCGCTGTCGTCGGCACGGATGGCTCGTCTGACCTGAACATGCAGTCGCTCGACGGTGCCACCGCCTCGCTTGCGTCCAATCAGGTCGCCGACGAACGGTCCCTGCTTGCGCTGCGCGTCAACGGGGTCGACCTCTCGCCCGACCACGGCTTCCCGGCACGTGTCATCGTGCCGGCGGCGACCGGCGTCAACCGCCTGAAGTGGATCGACTCGCTGCAATTGGGGTCGGCCGCAAGCTGATGGACGAGCACCGCGAACCCCCGGCAGCGGCTGTCTCCCGAGGATCTCACCGCGCTCCGTACGTGGTGGTGCCCGCATGCCTGAGTCTGGTGTTGGCGCTGGTGTTCTTTCCCCTCATCCTGCGCCTCGGCGCGGCCAGTTACACGTCGGCCACGGGCCGCTCGGTGTCGCCGTATCTCGTCCGCTGGCTGGTGTTGAGTGCCGCCATGTTCGTCGTCTCGGGGACCATCTACGTGATTCGTGCGTCGCCCCGGCGAGATCGCGGCCGAGCCGACGATCAACCGCTCTGAGCCGCGCCGCGGGCTACCTGTCGGAGGGAGGCGTCGCGGTCCGGCGCAGTCGAGCCGCGGTGGTGAACAACGGCTTGAGTTGGCGGTGGGCGATCAATGCCGGCGCCGCCACGAGCAGGAAGTTGAAGGCGCGGTAGACCAACACCGCCGCCAGCGCCGGGGCGAGCGGCTCGCGCACCCAGTAGAGCGAGTAGGTCATCAGGACCTCGGTGACCCCGGCCCCGCCCAGCGGCAGGGAGCGCCGCGTTGCCGCGTACCCGGTGGCGTAGGCGATGATCACCTTCCCAGCCCCCGGGTCCAGGCCAAACGTGCGCAGCGCGGCGTAAAACGCGCAGATGTCGGCCGCCCAGTAGAGGATGGTGCCGAGCCAGGCTCCAACGTAGGTACGAGGCTGGCTGATCAGCGTCCTGAGCGCGTCGACCGCATCGAGCCCCTGCGCGACCAGCTCCCGACGCTGTCCGCCGAGCCGGCACAGTCGCTGCGCCCTGCTCGGGACGCTGGCCCAGAACGCCAGTCCCAGCCCCGCGGGCACCGCGAGCGCCCACGGCCAGAGCAGCGACGGCATGACATCGGCGCCCGTCGCCAGCAAGACGATCGACACGACGCACGCCAGCGGCGCCAGCACCGCCCACTCCAGCGCCCCCAGTGCGAGCACCCGCACCCGTGCGCTGCGTTCGTCCTCGTGGATCGCGTGGAGCGCCTGCTTGTCGATACCGAACCCGCCGCCGAGGGCGAACGGCCCGAATCCCGCGACCACCAGCCGCGCCACGGTCGGCAGTGACAGCGGCACATGGCCGTGAACCCGGGCGATCGAGCGGTACGCGAACATATAGGCCGGATAGGTGAGCAGCTCGGCGGCGGCGACCAGGCCGATCCACGCCGGCTGGAGATCATCGAACGCGCGCCCGATCGCATCGGCCCCGGTGACCCGGGCGATCGCCAGCACCGCGATCGCAGCGATCACGGTGGCCAGCGCAGAGGCGACGAGCGGCCGTTCGCGCAGAAATGTTCTCACCGCACTGACGGTACCGCCGGCCCTGCCAAGCCACCGCCGGTCACGCGGCGTCTGATCGTGAGGGCACCAGCTGCGACTCGTCGCTGATCGTCGTGACGTCGCCCTGTACGGTCAACGCAAGCAGGCCCGCCATCGTGCTCTCCTCGTTCGCCGACCCGGAATGGCCGACTCCACTAACCCTCAAGTCGCCGATCGGTTGGAGGCATTCGCGTTCCTGTTGGAGCTGAGCGACGCGAACCCGTACACCGTCCGCGCCTATCGCCGCGCCGCGGAGACGATTCGTGCCGCCCCTGTGTCGGTCGCCGAGCTCGTCCGAGCCAACCGGGTGCGGGAGCTGCGTGGGATCGGTCCCGGGATCGAGGCGCGGTTGCGCGAGCTGATCGAGACCGGTGAGATCGCCGAGCTGACTGAGCTCGAGCGCGAGCTGGCCCCTGATCTGATCGGCCTCGGCCGTTACCTCGGCCTGAGCGCGAGGCGCTCGGTGGCGCTCGCGCAGCTGCTGGGGGTTCGCACCGCCGATGAGTTTCGCGAGGCCGCGGCGGCCGGCCGGCTCGGGGCCGTCCCCGGGATCGGCCCCAAGACAGAAGCGCGTCTGCTCGAGGCGCTGGCCCGCGAGGGCGAGCCGCGACCGCAGCGTGGCCTCCTGCTGCACCGGGCGGCGGAGCTCGTCGGCGGTATCGCGGCCGCGGTCGGCGGCGCAGCGGCGGGCGACGTGCGCCGGTGGCGTGACTCCTGCGAGCGGCTGGCGGTGGTCTGCGCCACCCACGATCCTCGCGCCAGCATCGCGACGTTCGCCGCGCTGCCACAGATCGTCGCCGTCGTGCAACGCAGTGATCGACACGCGGTCGGAGTGACGATCGAGGGCGTGCCGGTCGAGCTCGTTGCCGTCGACCCCGTCCGGTTTGGTAGCGCTCTGATTCGCGCCACGGGCGCGTCCACCTATGTTGCCGCGCTCGAGCCGCTGCCCGACGCGCCCAACGAGCAGGCGGTCTACCGAAGCCTCGGCGTCCCATGGTGCCCGCCCGAGCTGCGCGAGCGGCCGTTCCGCGGCCAGCCGCCCGCACTGCTCGAGCCGGAGCAGATCCGCGGCGATCTGCACTGTCACACGACCTGGTCAGATGGAAGGACGACGGTCGAGGAGATGGGCCGAGCTGCGGCGGCACGGGGCTACGAATATCTCGCCATCTGTGACCACACCCCCGCCGTCGGAGCCGTCCGCGGGCTGACTCCCGATGACGTCCGCCGCCAGGGCGAGGAGATCGCGGTGGCGAACAACGCCCTCGCGCCGTTTCGCATCCTGCGCGGCATCGAGTGCGACATCCTTCGCGACGGCCGGCTCGATCTCCCCGACGACGTGCTCGCGGAGCTCGATTGGGTACAGGTCAGCGTCCACGGCGGGCAGCGGATGCCGCGGCGCGAGATGACCAAGCGCGTCGAGGAGGCGTTGCTGCACCCGAACGTGTGCTGCCTGAGCCACCCGACGGGGCGGTACATCAACCGGCGGCCCGAGAACGCGCTCGACCTGGACCGAGTGTTCGACCTCGCGCGCCAGCAGAACGTCGCGCTCGAGGTCAACGGGCTCCCGAACCGGCTCGACCTCAGCGGCGAGCACGTCCGCGACGCGCTCGAAGCCGGCGTCCTCATCGTCTGCTCGACCGACGCGCACTCGGTCCGCGGGCTGGCGAACATGACACTGTCAGTCGCGACGGCCCGACGCGGGTGGGCGACGGCGGACCACGTCGTCAACACTCGGCCACTCACCGACGTCCGTGTGGGGCGGGGTTTGGCGCCGCCGTGATCACGCCGTGCGGTGGCCGTTGTCGGTCACCTGCCGGGCGTCCGCCGAGACCGGCAATCGCCTGTCGCCGGACCTCAGACGGCGACGACCTCGACCCCGGCGGACTCGAGCACGCGCACACCCGCCGGTGGCGGCTCGAACAGATACGCGGTGTCCACCTGCGCAGCGGGGACGATCACGTTCAGACCCCGCTCGCTGAATTTCTGGGGCTGGGCGACGAGCAGCACGGATCGAGCGCGCTCGATCATGGCGCGCTTGACTTCGGACTCCAGCGGGTCAGGGTCGGTGAGGTAGCCCTCCAGCTCGATCCCCTTGACCGAGAAGACGATCCGGTCGACGAAGAAGCGTTCGATCATCCGCACGGTCTCGGCCCCCACGAAGGACCGGGTCAGCTTCCGGAAGCTGCCGCCGATGCCGATGAGGTCGATCTGGGGGACCTCGGCCCCGCCCACCAGAGTCATCACCGGCAGGGAGTTGGTGAGCAGCGTCAGCGGGATCGCGAGCTCCAGGATCTCCCGCACGACAAAGTACGCGGAGCTGGAGGAGTCGATGAAGATCGTCTCGTTGGGCGTCAACGTCTCCGCCACGGCTTTGGCCAGCCGGGACTTGAGGTCGGCGTCCTGCTCGACCCGGCTCTGGAACGAGTCCTCGTGACGGGCAAGATCCGGGAGCATCGCTCCCCCGTGGGTTCGTCGCGCGTAGCCGCTCTCCGCGAGGAGGGCGAGATCGCGACGGGCGGTCATCGGCGACACGTCGAATTGCTCCTCGACGGCGGCGACGCTGATGCTGCCCCGCTCGCGCAGCAGCTCGAGAATCATCCGTCGCCGTTCGGCGGGCACAACCGATTGCTTCTCCTGAGGTGATCCCTTGATCCGAACAGGTTCGCACATCGGTGTGGCGCGATCAGCTACCGCGGGTAGGCCGCGGCCACCCCGCCGTCGACGTTGAGCAGGTTGCCCGTTGTCTTGCCGGAGCGCTCCGAGGACGCGAAGTGCAGCACCGCGCGGGCCACATCCTCGGGCAGCACGTTGACGCCCAATGTCGTCCGGCGCCGGTAGTGCTCCTCGAGCTGGTCGGGCGGAATGCCGTACGCCTGGGCCCGCTCCAAGCGCCAGCTCGAGTCCCAGATCCGTGACCCTTGCAGGACGGCGTCGGGGTTGACGGTATTGACCCGGATCCCGGCCGAGCCCCCCTCCTCCGCGAGGCAGCGCGCGAGGTGAAGCTCTGCCGCCTTGGCGCTCGAATACGCCGCGGCATTGGGACCGGCGACGAGCGAGTTCTTCGACGCGACGAACACGAGCGCGCCGCCGCGGTCCTGTGACTGCATGACTCGGAAGCCTTCGCGTGCCACGAGGAAATAGCCGGTTCCCAGCACCGCCTGATTGCGCTCCCACTCGGCGAGGGTCGTCTCGGAGATGGGCGCGCTCGAGGCGATCCCGGCATTGGAGACGACGATGTCGACGCCGCCGAACGCGCGGACCGCGTCCGCGAACGCGTCGGCGACCGCATGCTCGCTGGTCACGTCACCGCTGACGGCGAGACCGGCGGCGCCATAGGGCTCCACGGCGGCCGCCGCGCCCTCCCCGTCGATGTCGAACCCGACGACGCAGGCGCCGAGCGTCGCCAGAGCGTCCATGACGGCCCGGCCGATGCCGCCGGCCGCGCCGGTCACCAGTGCGACCTTGCCCTGCAGCTCGCCGGGAGGCGGTGCCAGCGACAGCTTGTAGAGCTCCAGCGGCCAGTATTCCACGGCAAAGCTCTCGGCCTCGGTGAGCGAGACGAACTCCGACACCGAGGAGGCGCCGGCCATCACCTCGATCGCTCGGTGATACAGGTCGCGTGAGACATGCGCTGCTTTCGGCGTTTGGCCGACGGCCACCATCCCGGTGTTCTGAATCAGCACCACGCGGGGATCCGGGTCTGACATGTGATCATCCGGTCCCGCATTGCGCGTGAAGTACGCCTCGTACTCGGCACGGTAGGCCTCGGCACACCCTCCGATGCGCTCGCGCAACGCGTCGATCGTGTCGTGGGCGGGATCGAAGTCGACCCACATGGGAACGCGTTTGGTGTGCACGAGATGGTCCGGGCACGCGGCGCCGACGGTGGCGATCGTCGTGCCGTTGCGCGAGTCGACGAGCTCGCAGACCTCAGGCGTCAGATCCGAGATCAGGATCTTGGCGCGCTGGCTGGAGACCGCTCCCCGCAGGACCGGCAGTACCTGCTGCAGCGTCGCCGCGCGCGCATCCCCATCCCAGTCGGCGGAGGGGCCGCCGAAGCGGCCGGCGCCATTGCTCCGAGCGTTGACCAGCTCGGCCGCCTGGTTGCAGACGGCCACCGTCTGGTCGTACGCCTCCCGGGCGGTCTCGCCCCAGACGACGAGGCCGTGCTTGGCGAGGACCACGAGGCGCAGGTCGGGACGAGCCCGGACGGCCTCCCCCACCTGTTTGGCCAGGGTGAACCCGGGCCGGATGTATTCGATCCAGGCTGCGCTGTCTCCGAAGCACTCAGCGATGAGCGCGTTCCCGTCTCGCGCGCAGGCGAGCGCATTGATCGCGTCGGGGTGGGTGTGATGAACGTGCGCCGCGGGAACGAAGGCGTGCAGGAGAGTCTCGATCGAGGATCGTGGCGCCGCGGGCTCGAGCTGGCAGCGCGCCAGGTAGGCCACCATGTCTTGATCGCTCATCTCCGAGCGCTCCAGCAGCGGCAGGATCTCGTCCAGGCGCAGCGGGGTGAAGTCCTGCGCCGACATCGTGGCGAGGTCACTGCCGGATCCCTTGACCCAGATCGCCGAGACCTCGCGGCCCAGGTGGTCGACCGCGCTGCCCTTCGCCGAGGTGTTGCCTCCGCCGAAGTTGGCTAAGGCCCGGTTGGCACCCAGCAGATGCGAGGCGAACAGCACTTGATCGAGCGTCGTCTGCGCATGGGCAGCCGCGTGCTCGTCCCATTGGTTGGGGACGGGCGCGACAATCGGTGTCGCCACGCTCATGCCTGCACCTCCGCGGACGCCGGGGCGGCGGCTCGCACGGTGGCCATCCTCGACGTGTAACCGCTGGTCCGCAGCCGGGACAGCGGATCGGCCGCCCCGCCGAGCTCCTCGCGCACCTTGGCGCACAGCGGACGGACATCGGTGTTGTACGCCTGAACCAGCACTGCGTGACCACCGAGCACGTCGCCGTCGCGTTGGGCTGCGGCGAGCGCCGGGCGGTCGATCAGAAGCGATCGAGCGTAGGACTCCTGCAGGTTGAGCACGCTCAGCACCATGGCCTCCATCTTGTTCTCGACGTTGTGCGACTGGTCGATCGTGAGCCGTGGCAGAGCCCCGTCTCCCGCGCTCAGCTCCGAGAAGATCGCAAACAGCTCCAGCGGGTTGACCGAGCCGACGATGAGGTCGTCGTCGGCGTACTTGCGGTTGTTGAAGTGAAAACCGCCAAGCCGCCCTTGACGTTTGAGCATCCCGACGATCTGCTCCACGTTGACGCCCTGCGCGTGATGGCCCAGGTCGACCAGCACCCGCGCTCGGTCGCCCAGACCGAGGCAGAGAAGCAACGCCGACCCCCAGTCGGCGATGTCGGTCGCATAGAAGGCAGGCTCGAAGAACTTGTACTCGATCAGCAGCTCCTGAGCGTCCGGCATCGCGGCGTACAGGCCGGCAAGCCCTTCCTCCAGGCGCTCCCGGCGAGCGAGCAGATCGTCCTGACCCATGTAGTTGGTGCCATCGGCCAACCAGAGCGACTGCGCGGTCGCGTTCAATTCGGCGGCGATCGCGACGCACTCGACGAGGTGGGCGAGCGCCTTGCGTCGGATCCCGGCATCCGGATTCGTGATCGAGCCGAGCCGGTAGTCGGGGTCCTGGAACAGGTTCGGGTTGATCGCGCCCGCCCGCAGGCCGCTCGCGGCGATGCGGTCCGCCAACTCGCTCAGGTCATCGACCGCATCCCACGGGAAGTGCAGCGCGACCGCCGGGGCAGTCCCGGTCAACCGGTGGACTTCTGCCGCGTCCTGTATCCGCTCGAACACCGTCCGCGGTCGGCCTGCCTGCGCAAAGACGGCGAAGCGCGTGCCTGAATCCCCGTAGCCCCAGGATGGTGTCTCGACCTCGAGGCTTGCGAGCCCGCGCTCGACTCGGGCCACATCGTGCCCGCGGTCGCTCAGCTGCTCGCTCAAGTGTTGGTAGTCGCTGTCACTCACTGACTCTCCTTCTCGATTAGGCGGGCGCGGCGACGGGCGTGTCACCAGTACTCCCGGCGGCGGTGAGGAACCGCTCATAGGTGGCCTGGGCTGGTCCGGCGGGACCCGGCTCGAACCGGCGCAGCGACACCGACCGCGTCACCACCTGGCGCGCCTGTACGACGTCTGACAGCTCGCCCGTGGCCAGCGCCTGCACCAGCACGTTGCCCATGGCGGTCGCCTCCACGGGACCGGCGAGGACCTCGCGCTGGAGAGCGTCGGCCGTCAGCTGGCAGAGCAGCAGGTTGCGGGCGCCACCTCCGACGACGTGGACGGTGTCGATCCTCCGGCCGGTGACGTTCTGAAGCTGCTCCAGGACCAACCGGTACTTGCAGGCCAGGGAGACGAGGATCGCCCGCAGCAGCTCGCCGTCGCCGCCGGGCGGCGACTGTCCGGCGGCGGTACAGAGCGCCTCGATTCGGGCCGGCATGTCACCCGCGTGCAGCAGTGAGTCGTCATCGGGATCAAACAGCGGGACGTCAGGCCGTGCCGCGGCGGCAAGCGCATGCAGCTCGTCGTAGTCACGATCGAAGCCGCGGGCGCGCCAGGCGCGCCGGCACTCCTGCACCAGCCACAAGCCCATGACGTTGCGCAGGAGGCGGATCGTGTCGCCGACGCCGCGCTCGTTGGTGAGGTTGGCGCCGGCGGCGGCGGCTCCGAGCTCGGGCTCGTCGAGCTCGAGGCCCAGCAGTGACCAGGTCCCCGACGAGAGCACGGCCGCGTGCTCGCCGCCGATGGGCGCAGCGACAAACGCACACGCCGTATCGTGCCCCGCCACGGTGCGGACGGTCGTGCCGGCCGCGGATCCGGCCAAATCGGCATGGCGCGCCAGCACCGAGCCAACTTCGACGCCCGGAGCGACGGTGAGATCCGTGAACGGCCGTTCGGGCAGCCCGAGGCGGCGAATGAGATCCACGGCCCACTTTCGCCCCCGCGCCTCGAGCAGCCCCGTGGTCGAGGCCACGGTGAGCTCGTTGACAAGCGTGCCGGTCAGCCACTGCCCAAAGAGATCCGGAATCAGCGCGATCCGCTCCGCGATCGTGGTGGCGCCGCCGGGGGCCTCGGCGGCGAGCTGGTACACGGTGTTGATCGGCATCGTCTGGATGCCGGTGCGCGCGTACAGCTCAGCGCGGCTCACCCGCGCGTGAGCCCGCGCGATCACCGCGTCCGATGTCCGCTCGTCGCGGTAGCAGAACGGCTGCCCGAGCATCCGGCCTGCGGCGTCGAGCAGGGCGTAGTCACAGCCCCACGCATCGATGCCGATCCCGTCCAGATGACCGCTCGCGGCAGCGGTTCCGAGACCGTCCAGCGCCTGTGTGAACAACGTCGGCAGGTTCCAGTGCAGCCCGTCGGGGAACCACACCGGAGCGTTGACGAAGCGATGGACCACCTCCAGGTCGACGCACTCCCCGTCAAACCGGCCGAGGACGACCCGCCCACTCTCGGCGCCGAGATCGACGGCCGCAAGCGCAAGCGGGTCAGACATCTGCGGCTGGTTCCGCGGCCGCGCCGGCACCGCGCCGGCGCGCCATCATCTCGCGCCCGCGCCGGCCGAACTCGGCCACGTTCGGGATCAGGACGCTGAGGATCAAGAGTCCCCCGGAGACGACCTGAAAGTCGTTCTCGTTGAACGAGCTCGTCAACAGCAGCGCGCTGCGCAACAGCGCGTAGATCAGCGCCGCGAGGACGACTCCGAGAATCCCGCCTTTGCCTCCGAAGATCGAGACGCCGCCGAGTAGGACGATCGTCACCACCTGAAGCTCGAAGCCGATCCCGATGTTCTCGGCGGCGGAGGAGAGCTCGAAGGCGTAGAGAATGCCCACGGCCGCGCACACGAACCCGGACAGCACGAACAGGGACATCTTGATTCGCTTGACGCGAATGCCGGCGTGAAACGCGGCCTCCTGATTGAGGCCGATCGCGTATAGCGAGCGACCGATGGGGCTCATCCGCAACATCACGCCGGTGATGATGGCGAGCACGGCGAAGATGGCCACCGACCAGGAGAGCGACGAGATTCCGAGAAACCCGTTGACCCCGACGCTCGTGAGGCTGGTCGGGAAGTTCGATACCGACAGGGGCCCGAGGATGACGTTCGCCAGCCCTCGGTACAGCGTCAGCGTCCCGATCGTGACCGCGAGTGACGGCAGGCCGACACGGGTGACGAGGAATCCGTTGATCGTCCCCGCGACCGTGCCCATCAACAGGCAGACCACGATGATCAGCGGCATCGACCAGTGGTGCAGCCAGAGAGACCCCATCAGCTCGGCCGACAGCGCCAGGATCGATGCCACCGACAAGTCGATCTCACCGGTGATGATGATCAGCGTCATCGGCAGTGCCATGAGCGCGAGGTCGCCGATATTCGTCGACGTCGTGAACAGGTTGTAACTACTGGTGAACTGTCCCGAGATCGAGATGCCGAGAACGAACACGGCCGCGAGCGCCACGACGAGGGCCGAGTCCCAGCGCAGCACGCTGCGCAGGCTGTCTGCGGACACGAGGCCGCGACGGCCCGACGACACCGACTGGTCAAGCGCCAAGGTGACTCCTTCGTTTGCGCAGCGCCGCCGCCAGCCGCAGCTGGATGCCCCGGTCAAGCGTGATCGCGACGAGCAGCAGGAGCCCCGCGATCGCCTCCGTCCACAGCGACGGCACGCCCAGGACGTTGAGCGCGACGTTGATCGTCTGCAAGAGCAGCGCGCCCAATGCGGCGCCGACCACGCTGCCGCTGCCGCCGAAGATCGCCACTCCGCCGACGACCACCGCCGCGATGATCTGCAGCTCGAGGCCGGTGGCCGCGGTCGCGTCGATCGTGTTGTACTGAGTCGCCCAGAACACCCCGCCGAGTCCCGCGATCATCCCACTGAGCACGAACGCGAAGAACACCCGCCGGGACATCGGGATTCCCGCCAATCGCGCCGCGACCGGATCTGAACCGATGGCGTAGAGGTCCCGCCCCGACCGGTAGGACCGGAGATAGTAGGCGGCGACTGCGACGAGGATGGCAGTGATCCAGGCCAGATCCGGAATGCCGAGGGTCGTGGCGTGGAAGATGTTGATGAACGAGTTGGGCAGTGAGTTGGCGACGACCTGCCCGCTGCCGACGATGATCGTGTCGACGCCGCGGATGATGTAGAGCATCGCCAATGTCACTACGAGGCTCGGCACCCGGCCGACCGCGGTGATCGCCCCGGTGACCAGGCCGCAGGCGAGCCCGACCCCGATCCCGACCAGGAACACGATGACAATCGAGGTGCCGGGATGCGATTGGAACATGTTCGCCGAGACGTACGCCGAGAGACCGACGACCGAGCCGACCGACAGGTCGACGTTGCGCGTCAGCACGACGAACGTCTCGCCGATGGCGACCAGCGCGTAGATGACGGTGTCGCTGAGGATGAACCGGATGTTGGATCCGCTGAGGAAGCTCGGCTGGATCAGATACGTGACGAGGACGAACAGCGCGAGGATGACGACGATGCCGAACACCCGGGCGCGCAGGACGAGGTCGACCAGGCTGCGCGGATTGGCGAGCGCTCCGGCGTCGTCCGCCGGGCTGGCCGCCGGCATCGGCGCCTGGGTTGTCGTGCTCACGCCGTCTCCTCCGTCTGCGCCGTCGGTGCCGGCTGCCCCGTCGCCGCGGCGACGATCTTCTCCTCGGAGGCATCCGTGCGCGACAAGCTGGCCGTCAGCCGGCCCTCGCGCATCACGAGGACGCGGTCGGCCAGGATGAGGACCTCCGGGAGCTCGGACGAGATGACGAGAACGGCGACCCCTTCCGATGCCAGGGAGGAGATGAGGCGATGCACCTCGGCCTTGGTGCCGACATCGATCCCGCGGGTCGGCTCGTCAACGATCAGCACCGCCGGCTTGCGAGCGAGCCACTTCGCGAGCACGACCTTCTGCTGGTTGCCGCCCGACAGCGATGACACGGGATTGGTGATCCGCCCATACTTGACCTGGAGCCGCGCCGCCCATTCGGCGCCGAAGCTGCGTTCGGCCCGGGCGAAGATCAATCCACCGCGCTGCAACCGGCCCAGCGACGCCAACGCGACGTTGCGCGAGATCGACTCCTCCATCACCAGACCCTGCTGCCGGCGATCCTCGGGCACGAACCCGATCCCGCTCCGCATCGCGTCGACGGGCGATCCCTTACCCAATCGCTTGTCGCTGATCTGGACCGAACCGGCGTCGTAGCGGTCGATGCCGAAGATCGCCCGCGCGACCTCGCTGCGACCCGCGCCCACCAATCCGGCTAATGCCACGACCTCGCCCGCCCGGACCTCGAACGAGATATCGATAAAGACGCCCTCACGGGTCAGCCGCTCAACCTTCAGGACGGTCTCCTTGGGGTGATGAACCTCATGCTCGGTGTAGACGATGTCGCGTCCCACCATCGCGCGAACGAGGTCGTCGGGAGTCAGTCCGGAAAGCGGGCGAGACACGATCAGGCGTCCGTCGCGCAAGACCGTCACCCGCTGGCAGATGGCGAACACCTCCTCCAGGCGGTGGGAGATGAAGACGACTGCCGCTCCCTCCGCTCGCAATGTCTCCACCACTCCGAACAGGCGCTTGGCCTCGACGGGGGATAGCGCCGCGGTCGGCTCATCCATGATCAGAACGCGGGCCTGGCGCGTGAGCGCCTTGGCGATCTCGACGAGTTGCTGCTCAGCGATCGACAGACCGCGAGCGATCCGCTCAGGATCGATGCCCACGCCCAGCCGCTTGAAGACCTGCTCCACCTCGCGCTCCATCGCGCGGGAGTCGATCCGGCGACCGGCGCGCAGTGGCTGACGGCCGATGAAGACGTTCTCCGCCACCGACAGATCGGGGAACAGCGTCGGTTCCTGGTAGATGACGGCGACGCCGCGGTCGGCGGCATCGGCGGGGCCGTGCAGCAGCACGTCGTCTTCGTCGATCGTCAATCGCCCACTGTCGGGCTGATGGACTCCGCCGAGGATCTTGACCAGAGTGGATTTTCCGGCGCCGTTCTCTCCGACCAGCGCGTGCGCTTCGCCGGCGTAGAGATCGACTGACACGTCCTCGAGCGCGTGCACTCCGGCGAACGCCTTACTGGCGTGCGACAACGAGAGGACGGGCGCCGCGGTTGGTGTGTCGTCGCTGACGGCGTCGGCGGCGACGGTGGGCGGAGAGCTCATGGGTACGGTGTCAGTTGGGTGAATAGGCCCGGGCCGGGCGCCCGTCGGTCGGCGGGCGCCCGTCTCGAGCGGGGTTGTGTGAGGCCCTATGTCTTAGAAGTTGAACTGGCCGATGTTGGATTTGGTGAAGACGGTCGGCGGACCGAGGATGACAGTCTTGTCGGCGCCGATCGTGAACTTGCCGAGCTTGCCGGCGGTGTAGCTCTCACCGGACGATCCGGTGATCTTCTTTGACGCCAGCCCGGCGGCGGTATATCCCGCGAGGTACCCGAGCTTCGCCGGATCCCACAGCTCGAATGCCTTGACGGTGCCGTCGTCGACGAATTTCTTCATCGAGAGCGGCGTTCCGAGACCGGTCAGCTGCACCTTGCCGCGGTACTGAGGCGTGTCGAGCACGCCCGCGGCGGCGAGAATGCCCACGGTCGTCGGCGAGATGATGCCGGCCAGGTGGGGGTAGTGCTGAAGCAGACCGCTCGTCACCTGCGCCGCGGTCGTCGGATCGTCGTTGCCATACACGGTCGAGACCAGCTGCATCTTGGGGTACTTCTTCAACTCCTGCTTCATGTACCCGATCCACGCGTTCTGGTTCGTCGCCGACGCGGCCGCTGACACGATGCCGATCTGCCCCTTGTCGTGAAGCTCTTTCGCCAACAGGTCGACTTCGCTGGTTCCAATCGCCGCCGTCGAAGCCTGGTTGACGAACATGTCACGGCAGGTCGGCGCATCTGAGTCGTAGGTCACGACCGTGATGCCGCGGGCCATCGCCTGCTTCAACGTCGGGCACAGAGCCGCGGGATCGGTCGCCGATACGATCAAGGCGTTCGCGCCCTTGGAGATCGCCGCCTGGATCGCCGGCAGCTGCGACGCGGACGTCGCCGCCGAGCCGCTGGTCTCGGTCCCCTTCTCGCCGAGCTCCTGCAGCGCGGCGAGCGCGCCACCCGTCTTGACGCTGTCGGCCACCGTGAAGTAGTTGTTCCCGAGATTCTTCGGGATCACGAATACGTTGAGCCCCTTCTTGAGGCCACCGGATGAACTGCCGCTCCCCGAGCCGCCGCTCGCGGCTGCGCTCGACGAGCCGGAGGACGACGAGGACGAGCTACTGGAAGAGCCACAGGCGGCGACACCGACAGCTGCGGCGACCGCCAGGACGGCTCGGCCAGACCAACGGAAACGGCGCGCACGCACGGCCCGCGCCTTTACATGTTGCATGCGACGACTCCTCTGAGTGCTTGACGGGACATGCTCGTCCGCTCTGCCTGGCGGCGATGCGACGAACGGCACCGCGGGGCCGACGGCAGGCTGGGAGGGCACGTCATCCGCGCGGCCTCAGCTCACGGCAGACACCGATGGCGACGCGAAACAGGATGGTCGTGCCATGAATGACAGTCACTTCTCGCCTCTCTCCCTCAGAGCTAAACGAACAGAGTCGATCAAATCAGATCACGTTTGCTGCTGTCAAGGGGAAATCGCGTCCGTATTGTTAGGCCAGGATGTGCGCAACTGGCGAAAAGCATGGGAGTTTGCGTGCGGGTCGTCGCTCTTCTTGGCGTCGCTCATCGCCGGCCCGGTAGGTTTTCCACATGGCTGACGGCGTTGCCCCCTCGCCCGCCGGTCGGCGGATCTGCTTCCTGCTCCGGATTCGTCCCGAGCGGGCGCAGGAATACCGGGCGCGTCATGCGGCCGTCTGGCCGGAGCTGCTGGATGCGCTGCGTGAGGCCGGTTGGCGCAACTACTCGATCTTCCTGCGCGACGACGGGACGCTCGTCGGCTACCTGGAGTGCGAGGACTTCGCGGCGGTTCAGGCGGCGATGCAGACGACGCGGGTCAATGCCCGCTGGCAGGCCGAGATGGCGCCGTTCTTCCAGCTGGAGCCCGGGACCGCACCGGATGCGGCGATGACGCCGCTGCCTGAGATCTTCCACCTCGATTGACGCACCCGCGGGCCCGTGCCCGTCGCCCGTCCGCGTTCACGCCACCACGGATCAGATCAGGTCCGCGCATAAACGAACAGCCGGCCGGGTACAGCGGCCCCATGCGGGATGGAGGCCGTCCCGTATCGCCCCAAACTTCCACACCTACCGAGATAAATCTAGACAAGCTGTTTAGCCTCTCGGAAGTCGGGGATCCTCTGTAACGTCGCCGGCGCCCGCTGGGTGACGACACGGTCGGTGAAAAGGAGCCAGCGTGGAAATCGAGAACAGCACGGCGCTCGTGACCGGGGCCAACCGGGGCATCGGCCGAGCGATCGCCGAGGCGCTGGCCGCGCATGGAGCCTCGGTGCTCGCCGGCGTTCGGGCGGTTGACCAGGACCACGGGGTTCCGGAACTGGCGAATCTCCGCGCGGTGAGGGTCGACCTCTCCTCCCGGGAATCGATCGAGACGTGCGTGGGCGCGCTGGAGGACGCACGGATCGACATCCTGATCAACAACGCGGGGGTGTTCGAAGGCGGCCTCCTGGAGACCCAGCCTGTGGACCGCATCTACGAGCTGTTGCAGTCCTCGCTGACGGGTCCGATCCACCTCACTCGGCTGCTGCTGCCGGGAATGTTGCACCGCCGGCGGGGCAAGATCGTCAACAACGCCTCGATCATCGGGCACGCCCCGTTCGCGGGGGCGACCGTCTACGCGGCGGCGAAGGCGGGGGTCCACGGATTCACCGAGTCTCTGCGCCAGGAGCTGGAACAGACCGAGCTGACCGTGCTGGAGCTGATCACTCCCGGTGTCGACACCGACATGATGCAACAGGTCCAAGAGCAACTCTCCGCACACGTCGACACCAGTGGCTGGGATCACGTGGAGCCCGACGAGTGGGCGGAGAAGGTGGTCGACGCGATCCGATCCGATGACGACGAGCTCAATCCGGGAGGCGCCGAGCGTCTCGCCAAGCTGCTTCCACCGGCGGTGATGAATCTGGCCGCCCGGCTGGCGTTCGACCGGTGACAGTGGCGTCCGGGCCCGGCGCGCGCTGCGCGGCCTGGAGCGCTCGGGCCTAGCGCGCGCTCTGTGCGGCCTGGTCGCGTTCCTCGCCGCGCTTGATCAGGAACGCGCCCAGCGCGCCCGCCAAGCTGCCGATCACCGTGATCGCGTAGAGCTCCATCGCCACGTCGAGAACGCGTCCCGGAGCCGAGATCGGGTTCTGGATGCTGGACGACACGGTCAGCAGCTGCGTCGAGGTCCAGAACAGCGCGCTGCCGATGCTGGTGATCTGCGTCTGCTTCTGGTGGCGCTCGAACAGGAACGCCAGCACCGTGCAGATGACGTCGACGCCGGTCGTCGCCACGAGAATGCCCGCCAGGCGGTCGCGAAGGCGGCTGTGGGTGGGCGTGCGCGCGCGGAGGACGTCGCGAACCTCTCCCGTCGTCTCGCCGAGGACCCGCAGGAGGTACATCCCGCAGTATTCGCCGCTCCCGGGAGCGGGCCCTTCCCGGTTGCCACGCGGTTCCGACGGTCGCCGCCGCCAGACCGGTCGGCGCGGGTCTCAGCGCGTCGCCCGGCGGCGCCCTCAGGCCTTGTCGTGGGGCAGCTCAAGCTCGTCGTCGCCCTCGAGAACATCTGCTTGCTGCTGCGCCGGATCGGTGGACTCCAGGGCATCGGCATCCCCAGACACGTCATCCTTGCGGCCCTCCTTATAGGCATGCAAGGGCGTCGCCGGCAGCGTCTCCTCGTCGGCCTTGGTGTTCCCGTCCCTGTCAGGCATGTCTCTCTCCTCGATTTGTGATCGTCACTCGTTTACTACCCGCCCGCATAGAGGAACACGCGCCATCCAGCGTTTTGTCGACGCCGGCCGTCCTTTGCCCTGAATGACGCCGGGAAGAGACGTCAGACAACACGGGATAATGGTGCGGACGTGGAGCCCAATTCAGGCAAGCCACCCGTCACCCGACTGCTGACCGCCGGGGCGAAAGGCGCCGAGCGGATGGCGCACGCCGCCGGAGTCGATCGCGCCCTCGACGAGGCGGTCGAGGAGGCCATCGTCCGAGCGCTGCGCAGTCCGGCGATCGGTCGCGCCATCGAACGGGCGATCGAGAGCCATGCCTCGACGGTCGAGCTCAACAGCGCGGAGATCGCGCAGGTCGTCAGACGCGCGCTCGAATCGGAGGCCGCGGCGGACATTTGGACGGAGGTGCTGGCGAGCGAGCAGGCCCAGATGCTGGTGGAGCGGGTGGCGGGGGCTCCCGAGATCCGAGCCGCGATCGCCGAGCAGAGCGCGGGGCTGATCACCGACGTCGGGGTCCGTCTCACCAAGCTCACCGAGGCGCTCGACGATGCGGTGGAGCGCATCGTCCGTCGCCGGGATCCTGATTCGGAGACCGATCAGGCGGGGCTCGCCACCCGGCTGACCGCCGCCGGAATCGATCTCGGGCTCCTGTTTGTGGCCTATTCCCTCGCCTCGACCGCGCTCGCGTCGGTGATTCCATTCGTGTTCGGTGGAGAGTTGTCGCTCGCGGGCGGGATCCTGCTGGGAACGCTGGGCTTCATCGCCGCGGGCGCGATCTTCGCCAGCTTCTGGGCCCTCACCGGCCAGACGCCGGGGATGCGATTTCTCTGCATTCGCCTCACCCATCACGGCTCACGGGAGATCTCAGCCGGAGTGGCGACCCGACGTCTCCTCGCGCTCATGGTCAGCCTGCTGCCGGCGGGACTGGGCTACTTCGCCATCGCCCGCGATCCCTCGCGGCGAGGGTGGCACGACCGGATGACCGGAACCGAGGTGATCTACGACACCATCGACCGCCGCGCCCCGCATTCCGGCCCGGGAGGCACCCCGGCGCGCGCCCGGGCGACGACGATCAAACCTTCGCTCGGGGACGACGCCGCGCCGCCACGCTTCCCGGAGCCGGGCGTGCGGCGTTCGAACGACGGAGCGATGGACGGCCGCGGACTCGTCTGACGAACCACGAGCGGGCCATTATCCGGCCGGACCGGGATCCGGATGCTGCAGCGCCGACGAGCCCGCCGGACGCGCGACGTCGCTCGACGGCGTCTCGCCCTCCTGCGGGATGTCGGCTGCCGCCGCCGTGGCGACGTCCCGCGGATACGTGGAGCGAGCCTTGAGCAGGAAGACTCCGGCGGCGGCGAGGGTTCCCAGGAGGACGAGGAAGCTGATCTCCAGGCCTCGCGCGGTGCTGGGGGAGATCAGGCCTGTGTGGGTCCCGATCGGGGTCTGCTCGGGGACGACGCCCGCGATCAGGTCGGCGAGGCCGCCGAACAACAGCGGGGCCAGCGCTTGGGCAAGCGAGCGCACCACCGTCCGGACGCTCTCGGCCCGGCCCCACAGCCCCGCGGGCATGATGTCCAGTCGGGCCGCGTCCAGCGGCGGGTTCGCGGCCGACAGGAGCGTCGCGCCGCCGATGTCGAACCAGATCGCCGGAGTCAGATGGCTGCTGAGAAAGCCCGGAACGAGCAGCGCAGCGGCAGCGATGTAGCACATCGCCGGGATCAGCACCCGGGCCTCCAGGAACCCGCGACGCAGCAGCACGTCGGTGACTCGTCCGCTGACGAGCGTCCCGATCATCGCGCCCCCCACCAGCAGCGCGAGCACCAGCTCGGCGGTCGCCTGGCTGGCGTGGTAGTGACCGCGGACGAACAGCAGCGCGAACGTCGACAACCCCGCGAAGTAGAAGTAGCCGAGCGATGAGCTGATGATCATCAGCACGTTAGTCGGAATCGAGAGGATGTACCGCACGGAGGCGACGAGGCCGAGCGTGCCCGGATCGCGGTTGAGGATGAGGTCGGGATCGGGGACGACGCCGCGACGCCTGGCGGCTTCCCGGGCCAGATCGTTGGCGTCGAGCTCGGGCTCCGGCTCCTCTGCGGCGTTGCCGTCGCCTGCGCCCGCGCCGGCGACGACGCGGCTGAGGTCGGGCACGCCCGGCGCGAGGCGGCTCTGGCCATCGCGCCGTGGCTCGGGGACGGTGCGGTACAGCTCGCGAGCGAGGAAAAAGCCCGGGATCGCGAGCAGGAAGAACGCGGCCCGCCAGGAGATCAGGCTGGCCACACTGCCGCTGATGATGAAGCCGCCCGCCGATCCGGCGATCTCCCCGCCGAGGATGTAGGCATAGATCTGTCCCCGTTCCCGGGCGTGGAAGTAGTCGCCGGTCAGCGACGCGATCGCCGGCCCGGCGGTTGCCGTCACCGCGCCGAGCAGGATCCGGGTCAACAGGAGGCTGGAATAGCTGCCGGCGAACGCGCTCGCCAGCGAGGCCACGCTCCAGAGGACGATGCTGATCGCCAGCATCGGCACCCGCTTGATCCGGTCGACGAGCAGCCCCACCGGAATCGTGAACACGGCGCCGACGAGCAGCGTGACCGAGCTGAGCAGGCCGATCTTCGTGTTGCCGATGCGCAGCGCGTGCTCCAGCTGGGGAGCGATCGCGCCGATCGTCGCCGAGTCGGCGCCGCTCAGCGCCAGAACCCCTCCGAACACCGCGATGACACGCGCCCGGGCCGGGCCGCCGACCCGTCGCACGACCTCGCCGCGCACCAGTCGACCCGTCCACACGGCTGCGTGCCCGATCTGTCCAGGAAGCCGTTTCACGCGTTGTCCCCGAAATTACACCGCCATCCGCTCCCGGCTCGGCGGACGCGACGGCGGATCAGGCGGCTGCGGTGACGAGCCGCAGCCCGGCGGCGTCGAGCGCGCCCGCCGCGGGAGCATCGAGATCGACCAGGACCCCGGTGAGGCGATCGCCCGCCAGCTCGGTGACCTTGCGCGCCATCTCGGCGGGCCCGACCGGCCGCTCCGCGGCTCCTTTCGGGCATCGGACCACGGCGAGCTCGTCGCCGCCGACGGCGAACACCGCCCCGAACTCCGGCAACGATGGGTCGACGACGACGTTGATCATCGTTGAGCGCTCGGCGACGCCGGCGTCCACCGCGCCGAAGTCGCGGACTCCCGGAGGACCGTGATCCAGCGTGAACGCGACGCAGTATGGAATCGAGAACTTCGCCGACAGCCCGTCGTTGACCGTTTCGAGATGCGCGGCTCGCCGAGCAACGGGGTGCACGCGGACGTCGACCTGGTCGCCCCGGAGGCGAAAGCCGGCCTCTCGGGCTGTCACGGCCGTCTCGATCGGGGCATGAGTGCCGAGGCAGCTGGGATAGAGCTTGATCCAGTTGCGATCGATCGCACGGTCGCCCGGCTGGGCAATCGGGGGTGCGCTGACGCGGAGGTCGGGACTCGGCGCGCCCGGCTTGGGATGAGCCCAGCCGGCGCCGGGCTCGGGATGAGGCCAGCTGGCGCCGACCACGGCCTGGAACCCGACCGGCCCGTGCACCACCCGAGGATCGACGCTCGCTCCCGCCCGCGCCACCAGCGCCGCCTGGACGCCGGCGGCCGCGGCGAGACCGACCTGGATCGACTTGCCGTCTGAACCGAATGCGCCTTGCGTGCCGCCGGCACGGAGGACCGCGATCGCCACTGCGGTGGTGCGCTCGGCGGGCGAGAGACCGAGCAGTCGCGCGGCGGCGATGGCCGCGCCGATGGGCCCGCAGACCGCGGTCGGATGCCAACCTCGCTCGTACAAAGCAGGATGGCTGGCCGCCGCCACCGCCCCCATTGCCTCGAACCCCTCGGCGTAGGCGTCGAGCGCCGCCCTCAGCGACAGTCCGAGATGCGCCGCCGTGACCAGCGCCGCGGGCGCACACGCCGCGCTGACGTGGACGACGCCGGGGGACAGCGTGTCGTCGAAGTCGAGAACGTGCCCCGCGGTCGCCGCAAAGGCGACCTCGGCCGGAAGGTCGTCGCCCGCCGCGCGCATGGCGCTGGCGGCGCGTTCATCGGCGCCCGCCGCCGCGCACGCCAGCCAGTCCAGGAACGCCATCCGGTACGCCACTTCGTGGTCGGGGTGGCCGGTGAGGCCGTTTTCGGACACCACGCCTGCGAGGCTACCCCGAAGGAGCCGATGCCCGACGACACGCCGGCGCCGGAAGCGGCGCTCAACCGCCGGCGATCCGGGGCAGACTGAGCCGTACGACGACGCGAGTCGGGCGGGTCGGCGGTTCCAGCGAGAGAAACTGGCGCACCGGCGCGGCGTGATCGCAGAATGGGCAGACGAGCTCGTCGGTCAGCAGGTGCGCCTCGGGGCCGATCGCGACCGGAGCGTCGCAGCGCTCGCAGGCCAGCGTCCCCGCGCACAACTCGCCCGAACGGGTCGCGCGTCGCTCCTCGACCCATTCCTGGGCCGCCCCCGGGTCACGGTCGGGCTCGCCACCAAGCGAACCGCCGAAGCTGCGCGAGAAGCTCATCTCCGCCTCAGTCTAGAGAGCAATGGCGGCCGATCGTCGGCGCCAACGACGACAATCCGATCGTGGCATCGGCGGACGACTTCGATCGGGCTCGGTACGCGCGGATGCGGTGGAACACGCCGCTCGCCGAGGCGCACGCGGCGATGCTCCTCGAGCAGCTCGACATCCAGCCCCGGGACCGAATCCTCGATCTAGGGTGCGGATGGGGTGAGCTGCTGATCCGCGCCGTCACCGGCGGCGAGGCGTGCATCGGCATCGGAGTGGACACCGATCCGGTTGCGCTCGAGCGGGCGGGCGCGGCCGCGGCCGCGCGTGGAGCGGGACACGCGATCTCGTTCCAGCGCGGGGCGACGGCGGAGTGGGACGCGCGCGCCGACCGCGTGATCAGCGTCGGCGCCAGTCAGGGGTGGGACGGCGATCGGCAGGCGCTCGCGGCGCTGGCCGAGCTGGTTTCGCCCGGCGGGCGGCTCCTCTTCGGCACCGGATGTTGGGAGCGAACGCCCTCCCCGGCCGCTCGCGAGCTGTTCGGCGCGTCGGTGAGCGATCTGGCCGGTCTTGCCGAGGGCGTGGTGGACGCGGGCTGGCGAATTGTTCACCTGAGCACCGCCGACCAGCTCGAATGGGACGAGTTTGAATCGACGTGGCGTGCAGGCCGCGAGGACTGGTTGCGAGCCAACCCCGGCTCTCCGCTCGCCGTGGAACGACGGCAGGCCCTCGACGCCCGCCTGTCTGAGTACCTGAGGGTCTATCGCGGCGTGCTCGGCTTCTGCTACCTGGTGCTCGCCCGGTGATGCCACGGCCGTCAACCGAGACTCTTATGGGAACCGTAACTCCGTTGGCTAACCTCCTGGCAAGTCGCGGGGTCCGACTCGCGGTGCTGTTCGGCCGTCACGGGTCGTACCAGGTGATCTTCAGACAGGGCGGAAGGTGGGGCCTCTTGTGAACACGACGAAGCCGATGACGGCACCGCGGCCGCGATGAGACTAAGCGAACCACTGAGTGGCCCGTTTCGTGAATACGACGACATTCGAGCGGCCTCCGGCGGCGCCTGCTCGGGCTTGCGGCCCACTCGGCATCCAGCCTCGCCTGATTGGGCCGCGCCCGAGTCATCCGGCTGTCCTCGGAGGCTCGTGCAGCGCTGCTGCACGTCGCCTCCGGCGTCCGCGCCAGGCATCCGCCGGCGACCACCCTCGGTGTCGCCGTATTTACGAAACGAACCACTGAGGTGGACATACCGGGGTCAGCGGGCTGACCGCGTGCAGCGCGGCGCGAAACTCCGGGGTCGCTACGGGGTTCTTGGCCGACCATGATGTTCTCGCGCCGCCTCCTGCTGATGGTGGTCACCGCCGTCGTGTGCGCGTGGCCGGCGGCCGCCCATGCGGTCGTCTTCGGAGCATCCGTGGACGGAAACTTCAACAACTACACCCGCGGCGTGTGGAGCTGGAACCTCGTGCAAAGCTCGTTGCAGCGGCTCCACGCCGCCGGCGCCACCGTCGCGCAGACCGGTTCGCAGTGGGCCGCCACCGAGCCAGGCCCACCCCTGCACGGCCAGTACCGGTACGACTGGGATCGCTCCGACACCATCGTCCGGGGCCTGGCCGAGGCGCACTTGCGCTGGGTGCCGACGCTCGACTACACCCCCAAGTGGGAGCAGCAGCACATCAAGCCGGCCAAGGACAAGTGGACCACGTCCCCGCTGCCCCCTCGCAACAACGCGGTGTTCGGCGCGTACGCGGCGGCGCTGGCCCGCCGCTACGGACCAGGTGGGAGCTTCTGGGCGGCCAACCCGAGTCTGCCGCGTCTCCCGGTCACCAGCTTCGAGATCTGGAACGAGCCCGACTGCAAGTGGACGTGGGGACCGGACGTCAACCTCCAGGACTACGCCCGGCTCTACATGAGCGCCTACCGCGCGATCAAGAGCGTGAATCGCCACGCGCAGGTCATCACCGGAGGCCTCGCGTTCAATCAGACGTCGCTGCCGCGGCTGCTCAAGGCGTTCAAGGGCCTCCCGATCGACGCGCTCGGCGTGCATCCGTATGGCTCCAATGCTGCGGCGACGGTCGCGGTGGTGCGCTGGACAACGCAGGAGACCGGTGCGCTCGGCCGCGGCCGGACGCCCCTCATCGTCGATGAGTACGGGTGGAACTCGTCCCGGCTGACGTGGCAGCACGTCCCGCGGAAGAACCTCCGCAGCGACGTGCGCCAGTCGATCATCGGCTTGACCAGGATCAGTCGCGTGCAGGCCGTGATCCCGTTCGAGTGGACCGACGCGGACTGGGGCCTGAGCGGGGGCGCCATGGCCGACGGCATCAAGCAGGCGCTGCACCGCCGATAGCCGCCGACCCGCGTTGATCGGCCGACGCCGCGGCGCTAGGCTGCCCTCAACGTCTGAAGGAGGTACCCATGCATGCCAGGGTGACCACGTTTCCGGGCCTGGCGCCGGAACGGATCAAGGCGACGCTCGAGGAGTTCACGGAGCAGCATCTCCCCAAGCTCGAGCGGGAGCCCGGCTATCGCGGCGTGTGGGTCGGCGTCGACTACACCGGCGGCCGCGCGATCGCCGTGACCTACTGGGATTCGCTCGAGGCGCTGCATGCCAGCGATGCGGTGGCCAACGAGGTGAGGGCGGCCGCGGTGAGCCGGGCCGGCGTCGACCGCAATCGCCCGCCCGTGATCGATCGCTACGAGATCATGCCGTTGCAGGGGCGCTCGGTGCGCCCGCCGGCTACTGGTAGAGGATCAGGCGGTAGGTGATGAACGCGAACGCCAGGGCCATCAGCGTCCACGTGATCGGCCAGCTCACCGTCCGCAGGAACGCGGTCTGGAAGTGGCCGAAACGGAGCACGTAGACGAAGATGCCGAGCAGCATGACCGCGTAGCAGGCGATCGCCACCCCGGGCGGCGGCGCGAGCCCGAGGATGGGGGCGACGATCACGCCGAGGACGACCCAGGCGCCGATCACCACGACGTCGACCGACAACCGAGTGCGCTGGCGGCCGACGATCGTCATGAAGCCGGCGGCGCCGACGAGTGCGGCGGCCATGTACACGCCCAGGGGCCAGTGGGAGCTGAAACCGAAGATCGCGCCCATGAGTGCGCCTCCGGCCCAGAGCAGCAGCGGGTCGACGAGGGCGACGGCGAAGTAGCACGCGAACATGTCGACCTCGGAATCCCAGGGATTGCCGAAACTCGGCCGCCGCGGGATCAGGGCCTCTCGCAGCGCCGGCCGCTGAAGTGCCGAGCGCAGCGAACCCGAGGTGTCTGGTTCAGTCTCCAAGTCTTCGACCTCTGGCCAGCATGGTACGGAACCGACCGATTCGCCGGCGCCGCCGGAGCTTCCCCGTCAGGCCGGCGCGCGGGCGGGGGCGTCCGGACAGGCGCCGGGCTCGTGGCGACGGCGGTCGATCGCGAGCGCCGGAATCGTCCGATGCGTGACCGGGCCGATCGAGAGCGCGTACACGACGGTGCCGACGCCGACCCTGCCTCCGAGCAGGAAGCCGGCGATGAGCACGCTCGCCTCGACGCTCGTGCGGACGACGCGCATCGAATGACCGCGCGCGGCCACGCCGACGCTGAGCCCGTCACGCGGCCCCGGTCCGAGTCCGGCCCCGATGTAGAGGCCCGTGGCGAGCCCATTGCCGATCACGCCGCCGACCAGCAGCGCGACGCGCGCCCAGAGCTCGTGGGGCGGAGGGGCGATCGCCAGAACCACGTCGATCACGATCCCGACCATCAGCGCGTTGGCGACCGTCCCCAGGCCCGGGCGCTGCCTCAATGGCCACCACAGGAGCAGGACGCAGAAGCTCACGATGATCGCCCAGGTGCCGATCCCGAGCCCGAACGTCCGCGCCAATCCCTGATGGAGCACGTCCCACGGATCGAGCCCGAGGTTTGCCAGGACGAGCATCGCCGCGGTCACCCCGTAGAGCAGCAGCCCGGCGAGCAGCTGGGCGAACCGGCGCGGACGGCGGTCGCGCGGGATCAGGAACGCCCCTAGCCCTGGACGATCGCCCGCAGCGACTCCTTGACCGAGCGGGTGGAGGCGAGCACCGCGGTTGGCTCGTACCCGCAGTGCGCCATGCAGTTCTCACATCGCGGGTCACGGCCGCGGCCGTAGGCGTCCCAGTCGGTCGTCTCGATCAGCTCGCGATACGTCGCGGTGTATCCGTCAGCCATCAGGTAGCACGGGCGCTGCCAGCCGAACAGCGAATAGCTGGGAATGCCCCAGGCCGTGCAGCTGAGGTCGACCTTGCCCTCCAGGAAGTCGAGGAACATCGGCGAGTGATTGAGCCGCCACCGTTTGCGGCGGCCGTCGGCAAACGCGGACCGGAACAGCCGTCGCGTCTGCTCGACGCCGAGGAAGTGCTCCTGATCCGGCGCCTTCTCGTAGGCGTAGGCGGGCGAGATCATCATCTGGTCGACCTGCAGCTCGTCGTTGAGGAAGTCGAGCACGCTGCGAACTGTCTCCGGCGAGTCGTGGGTGAAGAACGTGGTGTTGGTGGTGACCCGGAAGCCCTTCGCCTGCGCCGCGCGGACCGCGGACACCGCCTTCTCGAACACGCCGTCGCGACATACCGACGCGTCGTGGCGCTCGCGCAATCCGTCGAGGTGCACCGCCCAAGCGAAATAGGGCGACGGCGTGAAGCGCTCGAGCTTTCGCTCCATCAGAAGCCCGTTGGTGCAGAGGTACACGAACTTCTTGCGAGCGATGAGCTGCGCGACGATCTCGTCGATCTCCGGGTGGATGAGTGGCTCTCCGCCCGCGATCGAGACCATCGGAGTACCGCATTCCTCAATCGCCCCGATCGCCTGCTCCACGGGCATGCGGCGGCGCAGCTCGTGCTCGGGGTGCTGGATCTTGCCGCACCCCGCGCACTCCAGGTTGCACTGGAACAGGGGCTCCAGCTCCACCAGCAGCGGAAACCTCTCGCGCCGCCGGAGCTTCTGCTGCACGAGATACGCGCCGATGCGCACCGATTGTCTGACAGGAACGCTCATCGCCTCACCTCTTTGCGCCGGACCTCCACGGGAAGCTTGAAGTGGATGTTCTCAGTCGCTACCCGGTGTTCGCTCACCCAAGCTCCGCCGAGCCCGTCCAGGGCGGACACCACCCCCTGCACGAGCGCCTCCGGAGCCGAGGCACCCGCGCTGATCCCCACCCGGCGGGCTCCGACGAGCGCTGCGGGGGCGAGGTCTTCCGCACTCTCGACGAGGCGGGCTCGACAGCCGGCGCGCTCGGCGACCTCCACCAGGCGGCGCGAGTTCGACGAGTTGGCCGAGCCGACGACGAGGATCAGGTCGCATTCCGCGGCGAGCGTTCGGACGGCGTCCTGGCGGTTCTGGGTCGCGTAGCAGATGTCGCTGGAGGGGGGCCCGACGGCCTTCGGGAACCGCGCCCGCAACGCGTTCACGATCGCTGCCGTGTCGTCGACGGCGAGCGTGGTCTGCGTCAGGTAGGCAACGCGCTCGGCGTCGCGGACGTCCAACTGCGCCACCTCGTCGCTGGTGGCGACCACGTGGGTGCGGTCGGGCGCCTGTCCGGATGTTCCCTCCACCTCCTCGTGGCCCTTGTGGCCGACGAGCACGATGTCGAAGTCCGATGCCGCGAACCGGCGCGCCTCGGCGTGGACCTTGGCGACGAGCGGACATGTCGCGTCGATGACATCGAGACCCCGCTCGGCCGCGCTGGAGCGGACCTCCGGAGATACGCCGTGGGCGGAGAAGATCACCGTCTCGCCGGGCGGGACCTCGTCCACGTTCTCGACGAACACGGCCCCACGTTGCTGAAGCGACGCGACGACGTGAGTGTTGTGGACGATCTGCTTGCGGACGTAGATGGGCGCCCCGCGCGACTCGAGCGCCCGCTCGACGATCTCGACGGCTCGGTTCACGCCGGCGCACGAGGCGCGCGGCGAGGCGAGCACCACCTCCCGCGGGCCGGTCGCCTCCGCCCACTCCTTGAGGTGAGCACACGCCCGCCGCAGCGTCCGATAGGCGACCGCCGCCCCGGCCACGGTGTGCCACGGCCGGTACAGCTCACGCGAGGGGGTGTCGAGCACGACGCGGAGGATCGCCAGCGGGCGGTCGCCGGCGGCCGGCGCAAGCCACGCCGACTCCATGTCCACCGCGGCGGCACCGGTGCGCGCCAGCATCCGGCGTCGCCTGCCGAACGCGGGCCGCCGGCTCGACGCGATCGGCGCCACCCGGACGCGGAGGCCTCCGCGTCGCAAGACACCGGCGAGGATCGCCGGGTCGTGGCACGCCGTGGTTCCGGCAGAGCCGCGGACCTCGCTTGCCACCACGACGTCGCCGGGCTCCAGGTCCGGGTCAAGCGCGCCACAGAAGCCGGCGATGACGACGGCGCGCTCGCCGGTGTGGCCCGCAAGGTACGCCGCCCGAGTGGCACGGCGCGGCCCCATCCCGATCTGGTGCACGCGGGCTCCGGGAGCGCCCGAGCGGGCCGCGTGCGCCTCGAGCCACAGCGGCGCCAGCACGATCACCTCCGGGGTCGCGCGCTCGGCTCCGGCCGCGGCGCTCACGCTTCGATCCTCGCCGGCGCGGCCTCGGGAGTCGGCGATACGCCGGCGGGAGCGGGTGTCGCCACCGGCGCCGCCATCGGATCAAGCGCCACGCGCGCCGCCGCGTGTCCGCTGCGCACCGCCCCCTCCATCGTCGCCGGCCAGCCGGTGTCGGTCCAGGCCCCGGCGAGCGCCAGCCCCGGAACGGCGGTGCGGGCAGCCGGCCGCCACGCCCGCACCCCGGGCGCGACGCGAAACGTCGCCGAGTGCTCCCGGGTGACGAAGAACGTGCGCACGGTCGCCTCGCCCGCGGCCGGGAGCAGCTCGGCCAGCGCGCGCAGATAGCGAGCGCGGAGCTCGCCGGCCGCCGTCGAGAGCTCGTCGTCGGCCGCCGACAGCGAGACCACGAGATACTGCCCGTCGCTCAGACCGGCGCTCTCGGTGCGGTCGAACACCCATTGCACCGGGGTGTCGACACCGGCGGCGAAAGGCACATCGAGGACCTGCCGGTCATAGACGATGTGCAGGTTGAGGATCGGCGAACGTCCCAGCTTGGCCACGACCTGGTCGTCGACACCGGCTCGGGCCGGAAGCAGTCGCGCTGCTCGCTCGGGTCCGACCGCCGCGATCACGCGGTCGGCACGCACCGCGGGGCCCGCGCTGATCTGGACCTCGAAGCCATCGTCGAGCACCGTGACGGCGGCGGCGCCGCGGCGCATGAGGACCTCGACTCCGGCCTTGGCGAGCGCCCGGCGAGCCGCGTCGTCGTGGATCTGCGAGAGCGGGACCCGCGCGTGGCCGATGTCGCCGGCGGCGGAGCTGCTCAAGAGTCCGAGCTGGAAGACCTGCGCGGCCTGTGCCAGCGATGCATCGACCGGGTCCAGATTCAACGTCGGCCGGGCGATCAGGCCCCAGACCGCCTCCCACGTACGTTCGTCCTGTCCGTGCTCCCGTAGCCAGTCGCCAAACGAACGACGGTCGGCCGCCGGGTCATCGGGATCGACCCGGCGCAGGCTCTGCATCGCACGGGCGACGGACACGCGCCGGCGGATGTCGAGCAGGGGATATCGCGCCAGTGCGCCGGCGACATGCAGCGGGGCGGGGAGCGAGGAGCGGCGCAGCCGGGCGCGCCGTCCCGGGGCGAGCACGGCGATGTCCAGGCGCGGCTGCACCGTCACGCAGTCCGTCGCCTCCAGCTCCTCCAGCAGCGCCAGGTACTCGGTGCAGCAGCGCAGGAAGACGTGTTGCCCGTTGTCGGCCCCGATCCCGTCCCGCGTGAACGAGTACGCCGCCCCGCCCAGCCGTCCTCGCGCCTCGAGCAGCGTGACCTCGGCGCCGGCGCGGGCACAGTCAAGCGCCGCCGTGATGCCGGCCAGCCCGCCACCGATCACGACCACCCGCGGGCGGCTCATGCGAATACTCCGCCGGGTCGCGCGGCGGCGAGGCTGCGAGCCGCCACCCAGGCTTTCTCCCACGGCGGCAGCGAAATCCTCCCGCGCAGCACCAGGCTCGGGTCATTCACGATCCGGTGCAGGATACTGCGGTAGATCCCGCTCATCGCGAGAACGCACGACGCACTCCGGGCATCCAGAGCCGCCGTCAGTTGCAGCCCGTGATCGAACCACGCCGCGGCCCGGCCGGCCTCGAAGCGGATCAACAACCTCGCCTGCTCGGTGTCGGCGGCGAGATCGGGACAGCCGAAGCGCCGGAGATCCTCCGCCGGGAGGTAGCACCGCCCGAGCTCGCGGTCCTCACGGACGTCACGCAGGATGTTGGTGAGCTGCATGGCGACGCCGAGATCGTCGGCAAGGCTCGCGGTGTGGCTCGTATCTCCGTGACCGTCGCTGAAGATGGCGACGCAGAGACGACCGATCGATCCCGCGACCCGCCGGCAGTATCCGACGAGCTCGTCGAACGTCTCGTAGCGGGTGCCGAGCACATCGAGCTCGACGCCGTCGATCAGCATCTGGAGGGCATCCGGCGGAACGTCGTAGCAGCGCCGGGCATAGGCGAGCGCCACCTCGACCGGATCGGCGCACGCCACCCGATCCTGCTCGATCCGCGTCAGCATCTCGCGCTCGGCGGTGAGCGCGGCGAGCCGTGCCTCGTGGCCGAGGTCGTCCCCGTCGCCGATGTCATCCACCCGGCGCGCGAACGCGTAGACCGCGCTCATCGCGTCGCGCTTGGCGCGCGGGAGCAGCCGGATGCCGTAATAGAAGTTGGCGGCCTCCCGCCGGGTGATCTGCTCGCAGCGCCGGCACGCGTACTCGGTCTCGAGCGCGGGAATCGTCATCGACCCATCGCCGCCCGGGCGAACCGTGCCGCGAACCGCCGCCGGCGCGCCGCACGCCGGTGCTGCGTGCTCAGGGCCGGCTCCAGGAGATCGTCGAGCGCGCGGCGTCCCCCCGCCACGAAACCGGCCACCGCCATCCGGGGCCTCGCCGGCAGAGTTCGCGCCAGCGGAGCTCCGCTGCTCAGCAGCGCGCCCGCCCGCTCGGCCTCGAACGCGATGAGCGCCCGGCAGCTGGCGACGGGATCAGAGGCCAGGTCGGCATCATCGCAGGCGAATCGCACCAGGTCCTCGCGTGGGAGGTAGACGCGCCCGCGCGCGTGGTCCTCGGCGACGTCCTGGAGATGCTCGACGATCTGCAACCCGGCACAGATCCGGTCCGAGAGAGCGATGCGCGCCGGCGTCGCCGCCCCGAACACGCCGAGCACGAGCTCACCGACCGGCGCCGCCGACAGCTGACAGTAGGCGAGCAGCTGATCGAAGGTCTCGTATCGCTTGAGCTCCTGGTCTGAGCGGTTGGCCTCCACGAGGCGGCGGAACGGTGCCTGCGGCAACCGGCACGCGCGCACGGTCTCGGCGAGGGCGGCCATCACGGGATGGCGAGGCGGCTCGCCGGAGTAGATGCGGTCGATCTCTGTCTCGACGACGTCGAGGAGCGCCATGCGGTCACCGACCGCCTCGTCGCCGACGTCGTCGACGAGCCTGGCGTAGCCGTAGATCGCCAGCAGGTGCCGCCGGCGCTCCCGGCCGAGGACGACGCCGGCGACGGTGAAGTTCTCGTGCTGGGATTGCTCCATCACCCCGTCCCGATCGGGAAGATCAGCGACGGTCGGGCGTACCACGGTGGTCATCGAAGGCATCTTCCCAGGGCCATGATGGGGAATATGAGACGGTAGAGGTGGTAGTTGATATAGAAGTCCGACGGGAAGCCGGTGCCGGTGTGCTGCGGTTCGTCCCAGCCGCCGTCGGGGCGCTGGGTCGCCACCAGCCAGGCGATCCCCCGCCGCACCGCCGCCGAGTGCTCTCCGGCCGCGTCCAGCGCCAGCAGCGCCCACCCCGTCTGGGATGCGGTGCTCGTCCCGCGGCCGATCCAGGCGTCGTCGTCGTAGGAGCGGCAATCCTCGCCCCAGCCGCCGTCGGCGTTCTGGTGGGATTCGAGCCAGTGCACCGCGCGGCGAATCGATTCATCGGTCGTCGGGACTCCCGCGGCGATCAGCGCCGGCACCGCCGCTCCGGTGCCGTAGACGTGGTTCACCCCCCAGCGCCCGAACCAGGAGCCGCCGGCCTCCTGAGCATCGAGCAGCCAGCGCAGGCCCGCATCGGCGCCGGGGGTGTGGCCGCGCCCGAGGATGCCGAACATCTCGACGACGTGAGCGGTGACGTCAGCGCTCGGCGGGTCGATGACCTCGCCGAAGTCGCAGAACGGGACGTCACGCACGAGCGCACGAACGTTGTCGACATCGAACGCGGCCCAGCCGCCGCTGGAGCTCTGCATTCCCGAGAGCCAGTGCACCCCGCGGTCGATCGCCGCCTGGATCCGCGCCGGATCCGGATGATCGGCGGTCCGTAACGCCATCACGACCTCGGCGGTGTCGTCGATATCCGGGTAATTGGCGTTGGCAAACTCGAACGCCCACCCGCCGGGCTCGAGCGCCGGGCGACGCACCGCCCAGTCGCCGCGCCCCATGATCTGCTGCTCCAGCAGCCAGTCGACGCCGCGGAGCACCGCGTCGTCGTCGCCGCGCAACCCTGAGTCGGCTAACGCGATCAACGCCAGCGCGGTATCCCAGACCGGCGACTGGCACGCCTCCAGCCGCCGCGTCCCGCCATCGATCGTGAACGCGTCCATTCCGGCGAGTCCGCGCTTGACCACCGGGTGATCGAGGGGGTAGCCCAGCAGGCTCAGCGCGACGAGCGAGTACACCCAGGGCGGCTGGATTCCGCCCCACGACCCGTCGGCTTCCTGGCGGTCGACGATCCAGCGCTCCGCGCGCTCGAGGGCGAGCTTGCGCAACCGTCGGATCGGGTGGCGCTGATAGACGCGGAGGACGCCGTCGAGCGCCACCATCGCGCGACCGAGCGGCGAGGCGGCCGGCGGCGGCGACCAGGCCTGCGGCCCGCTCAGCTCCTCGATCCCGAATGGAAGCGGGCGGACCGGGCGATGCGCGAGCACCACCGACAGGGCGACGACCGTCTGCCGAGCCCAGCACGCGAAGTCGTACGGGTTCAGCGGGAACGAGGCGGGCAGCAGGATCTGCTCGGGAAGGAGCGCGGGGACCTGGTCCCAACTCCAGGCTCCGAACAGAGCCAGCCAGATATGGGTGAACACTCGCGCGCACTGCACGCCGCCCGCGTCTCGCACGAACGCCGCCGCCGCCCGCATGTGCTCGGCCTCCGGAGCGTCGCCGGCCAAGCGCAGGGCGACGTAGGCTTCGATCGTCGTCGACAGGTCTGCCGGCCCGTCGGTGAAGTTGGCCCAGGTCCCGTCGGGGCGCTGCTGGGAGCGAACCCAGGCCGCCGACCGCTTGGTCGTCTGCGGGTCGCGAATGCCGAGAAACTCGCGCAGGAGCATGTCCTCGGCGTCCATCGTGACATTGGTCTGAAGCTCACCCTTCCACCAGCCGTCTGTGTGCTGCTGCGACAGCAGGTGTTCCTGGGCGCGGACAAGCGCCGCCTCGGCGGCGGATGTGGCGTGCGCGAGCGTGGCGGTCGGCACCGTCTCCGCCACCGGATCAGCAGCGCCGGCATCGCCGCCGTCCCACTGCACTTCGGATCCGGCGACGTTCTTGATCGTGGCGCTCCTCGAGCCCATGCAGACACCGACATTGAAACAGGTTGCGTACTCAACTGGCTTACCCGGCTCCCGCGCCGGATCACAGAGGCTATGCTGCTCCGCTGCGCCGCAACGATCCGAGGACTAGGTCATGTCTGTTTGCAACGACAGGTGGGAGAGGCCAGACCTAGCCAAGCTGATCGAGCTCCGAGCCGGCGATGCGATGGAGCTCAACCAGCGGTATCTCAACCGTCAGCTGGGGCGGGTGCTGCGGACGCTGGGCTTCGATCGCGAATGGGTTCAGGGCCGCGGCGCCTACCTGATCGACCGCGAGGGTCACGAGTATCTCGACCTCTACGCCGGCTACGGCGTCTTCTCCATCGGTCGCAACCATCCCTATGTCAAGCGCCAGCTCCAGGGGCTGCTGGAGGCCGACCCCCCGAACCTCCCGCAGCTGGGCGTGTCGACGCTCGCCGGTGTGCTCGCCGAGGAGCTGATCGGTCGGGTGCCGGAGTCGCTGGACGCGGCGGTGCTGACGAGCTCCGGCACCGAGTCGGTCGAAGCGGCGATCAAGCTGGCGCGGGCGGCGACCGGACGATCACGGATGCTCTACTGCGAGCGCGGATTCCACGGCCTCTCCCTCGGTTCCCTCTCGGTCAACGGCAACGAGGAGTTCCGCGAGCGCTTCGCCCCGCTGCTGCCGAACTGCCAGTCCGTCCGCTTCGGTGATACCGCCGGCCTGGCCCGGGAGCTGCGGCGCGGCGATGTGGCCGCGTTCATCGTCGAGCCGGTGCAGGGTAAGGGTGTGTACGTCGCCCCGCCCGGGTATCTCGCCGACGCCCAGGAGCTGTGCCACCGCGCCGGCTCGCTGCTCATCGTCGACGAGGTGCAGACGGGGCTGGGCCGAAGCGGGCGATTCCTCGCGCTCGAGCACTCGAGGATCCAGCCCGACATGGTGACGTTGTCGAAGGCGCTGTCGGGCGGTTACGTCCCGGTGGGCGCGCTGCTCGCCAGCCGCGCCGTGTTCGACGCCACGTTTGATTCGATGGAGCGCAGCGTCGTCCACGGCTCCACGTTCGGCAACGGCGACTTCGCCGCCGCGGCGGCGTTGGCCACCTTGACGGTGATCGAGCGCGAGGGCCTCGTCGCCCGGGCGGCGCAGCTCGGTGAGCTGCTGCTGGAGCTCACCCGGCCGCTCGTGGATCGGTTCGAGATCGTGCGCGAGGTGCGGGGCCAGGGGCTGATGTGGGCAATCGAGCTCGGTCCGCCTGCCGGACGCGCCGCCAAGGGCCTGTGGGACTCGATCGAGCGCCGGCAGCCCGGGCTGTTCGCCCAGATGGTCACGGTGCCGCTGTTCCGTGATCACCGCATCCTCACCCAGGTGGCGGGCCACCACATGAACGTGGTCAAGGCGCTGCCGCCGCTGGTGATCTCCGAGGAGGAGCTGCACCGCTTCGCCGCCGCTCTGGCCGAGGTGCTCGCCGAGACCGAGGAGCAC
This sequence comes from uncultured Solirubrobacteraceae bacterium, assembly GCA_963731395.1. GTDB lineage: Bacteria > Actinomycetota > Thermoleophilia > Solirubrobacterales > Solirubrobacteraceae > Palsa-465. Next base: position 166,059 of record CAVSVH010000002.1, on the reverse strand, counting down.
CTGTTCCGGGGCTACGCGAAGCTCGGGCTCGATCTCGGTCGCCGCAGCCTGCGCGCACGGTAGCCGTGGACCGCGTCGTCATCGGGGACGACGGGGTCGCGCGATGCTGGTGGGCGGACTCCGCCCCGGAGTACCGCGCCTACCACGACACCGAGTGGGGCTTTCCGGTCTCCGATGACGTCCGCCTGTTCGAGAAGCTCAGCCTCGAGGGGTTTCAGGCCGGCCTCTCGTGGCTGACGATTCTGCGCAAGCGCGAGGCGTTCCGCAACGCGTTCGCCGGCTTTGCCTTCGAGCGCGTGGCCCGGTTCGGGCAGCGTGATGTCGACCGGCTGCTCGGGGATGCCGGGATCGTGCGCCATCGCGGCAAGATCGAGGCGGTGATCAACAACGCCGGCCGGGCGGTGGAGCTCGTCGAGGCCGAAGGCTCTCTCGCCCACTACGTCTGGGGCTTTGAGCCTGGACCGCGCGCTGCCGGGCGCGACCGCGCCGGCGCGGCGCCGGTCTCGGTGTCCGCCGAGTCAGAGATGCTGGCCAAGGACCTCAAGCGCCGCGGGTGGCGATTCGTCGGCCCGACGACCGCCTACGCGTTCATGCAGGCGATGGGGCTGGTCGATGATCACGTCGCCGGCTGCGCCGCGCGGGCGGCGGTCGACGCGTCCCGGCAGCGGTTCCAGCGACCCTGATCGCCCGGTCACCGCTGGGTGATGGAGAATGCCGACCGTGACGAGCTCAGCGGGCACACCCCGGCTCCTGCGGGGACGCACGCCGGCGGTGCTCGCGCTGCTGATCATCACGGGGGTGATCGTCTGCGACATCGTCGTCGCCGACGACCGCATGGAGGTGACGAGCATGATGATCGCGGCGCCGCTGCTGTGTGGCGTGACCACGTCCCCCGCGGTGACGCGACGGGTCGCGGTGCTGGCGTCGGCGGCCGCCGCTGCTGCGTTCGTGTGGGGAACCGGCCTCGGGACGTGGAGATACTGGGTGCCCCTGGCCGTCGTCGTGATCGGCTCGCTGTTCGCGGTCGCGATGGCGATCTACCGGGAACAGCTGCGCCGCGACGCCGGGAGGATGCGGGTGCTCGCCGACGTCGCCGAAGTCGCCAACGGCGATCAGCCGGTGCAGGAGATCGCCAGGGCCATCACCGTGCTGCTCGTGCCCCGTCTCGTCGACCTGTGCGCAATCGACCTGATCGGGGCCGACGGTCGGCTGCGGCGTCTGGCGGCCGCGGCGCGGGCCGGGGGACAGGCCGACGCGCTGCTGCGCCGGACGATCGAACGCGATGACAGGGCCGCCGGGGGTCAGCTGCCCGCGCACACCCGGCACGAGCCGTCGCTTGGTCGCGCCGGACTGCGCGCGCTCGCCCGCGACGAGGACGAGCGGCACCTGTTCGAGCAGCTGGGGCTCGAGTCCGCTGTCGTCGTCGTGCTCGCGCCTCGCGGCGCGCCACTGGGGACCCTGACGCTCGCCACGTGCCGCCCCCGCGCCCGGTGGGCGGGCGCCGAGGACCGGGAGTACGCGGAGACTCTCGCCGGTCGCGTGGGGCTGGCTCTGGACAACGCCGCGCTGTCGGCGGAGCTGTCGACCGCCGAGCAGCAGCTCCAGGTGATCCTCGCCTCGGTCGATGCCGCCGTCACCGTGCGCGATCGCAACGGCCGGATGGTCTATGCCAACCAGGCCGCCGCCGATCTGCTCAAGCTCCCCGACCCGGCCGCCGTGCTGGGCCACCCGCCGGGGGCGCTGATGGCGAGATTCGACGTCTACACGGAGGCTGGGGACCCGGTGGCGCTGACCGATCTGCCGGGGACTCGCCTGCTGACGGGCGAAACGGCGCCGGCCGCGATGACCGTCCGCAACGTCATCAAGGAGACCGGCGAGGAGCGCTGGCTGCTGAACAAGGCCAGCGCCGTCGAGGGTCCGGACGGCCGCGTCCTGCTCGCCGTGAGTCTGATCGAGGACGTGACCGAGTCCAAGCGCAGCGAGATCGCCCAGCGTCTCCTCGCCCAGGCGGCGCGGACGCTGGTGCAGGCCTCGGAGTCGGATCTGTCGCCGATGCTGCAGGCGATCGCCGACGCCGCCGTCCCCGACCTCGCCGACTGGGCGGGGGTCGATCTCATTGATCCCGACGGGACGATCCGGACCTGCGCGGTCGCCCACCGCGACCCTGACAAGGTGCGGCTGGGCTGGACCCTGCGGGCCCGATGGCCGCTCGGCGCCGGCGGCCAGGATGCGCTCGCGTCGGTGATCCGGACCGGTGAGCCGCAGCTCGTCCACGAGATCACCGACGACGCCCTCGTCCGCGGAGCCCGGGACGCTGAGCATCTGGCGATCCTGCGCGAGGTCGGCCTGAACTCGGCGATGATCGCTCCGATCCGCGCCGGGGCGAGAATCCTCGGTGCGCTCAGCTTCGTCTCCTCGACGTCGCGCCGTTTCGATGGCCGGGATCTGGAGCTCGCCTGTGACCTCGGTCGTCAGGCCGGCATCGTGATCGACAGTGCCGAGCTGCAGGTCGCCCAGACCCACATCGCGCAGACGCTGCAGGCCGGCCTCGTGCCGGAGTCGCTGCCGCCCGTCGCCGGCTGGGATGTCTCCAGCGCGTACCGCGCCGCCGGGCGCGCGAACGATGTCGGCGGCGACTTCTATGACCTGCTGACATTCGAGGGAGGCTGGGCCGCGATCATCGGCGATGTCGTCGGCAAGGGAGCGGAGGCCGCCGCGCTCACCGCCCGCGCCCGCCACACGCTGGCCGCGATCATCGAGACGACCGGCGACTGCGCCTATGGTCTGCGGGTACTCAACCGCCGCCTGCGCCAGCGCAGCGCCGACTGCCGGAATCTGTGCACGGTCGCGGCGGTGGTGGTGACCGACGATGATCACGCGACGATCTTCTCGGCGGGCCACCCGCTGCCGTTGCTGCGCCGCGCCGCCTCGGTCGCCCCGGTTGGCCGCGCCAGCCCGATGCTCGGTTACATCGATGACCTGGAGATCGTCGCGACCGTGATCGAGCTCGCGCCCGGCGATCAGCTCGTGCTTTACACCGACGGCGTGCTCGACGCGATCGGCAGGGTGGACCGATTCGGCGAATCGCGGCTGCTGGAGACCGTCGCGCGCCTCGCCGATGGCGATCCGGCGATGGCCGACCGGATCCTGGGCGCGGTCGACGGGTTCCTCGATCGCGAGCAGACCGACGACATCGCGATCATGAGCCTGACCCGGGCGGCCGTGCCGGCGGGTCGGGCGGCCCGTCCGGCCCGCGCTTGACCAGCTCCGCGTCGGCGACGGCGCCGTGGTCGTCGCCGACTCGCCGACTCGCCGACTCGCCGACTCGCCGACTCGCCGACGTCGCCGACGTGCGTGGCGAGCGGCGATCCCGGGGATCCGCGTCGCGTTCGTGACGACCGAAATTTCCCGACGCGACCGGCGGGCCCGTGGGGGTCGCGTCACGTTGCACCCGTATATCGGTAGCTCGCTGACGCGACCGGTGGCCACTCGTGGGTCGCGTCAGGGAATTTCGGGGATGAGGGATCCTGACTCCGGGCGAGGCGAGGCGAGGCGAGGCGAGGCGAGGCGAGGCGAGGCGGGGCGGGGCGGCGGGGCGGCGGGGCGCGAGGCCGGCGGCGCCGGGCAACGCCTAACGGGCGCCAGGCCGGGCGACCGCGTCCGCGGCGGCGGCGAGCCCGGCGTGCACCGCGTCCCGGAGCTCGCCGCCGGCGGCCAGCGCCGCGGCGAGCGTGCCCGCGAAGGCATCCCCCGCCCCGGTGGTGTCGATGACCTTCTCGGTCGGCTCGGCGGGAAGGCTTGACGCCCCGTCGCCGGTCGCGAACACCGCCCCGTCCGCTCCCAGGGTGATGACCGCGGAGCGAGGCCCGAGGCGGAGAAGGCGCTCGGCCGCGTCCTCGGGTCGGCCCTGCGCCGCACCGTCGCCGAGCAGGAAGGCGGCCTCGTGCTCGTTGACGAGTAGGGGATCGAGTCCGGCAAGCAGCTCCGATGGCACGTCCTGGGCCGGAGACAGCGTCACCACGGGCCGGACCCCGGCCCCGACCGCCGCCTGGACCGCGGCGGTGACCGCGTCAACCGGGATCTCCAGCTGCGCGAGCAGCACGGCGGCGTTCGCGATCGTCTCGCGGTGGCCCTCGACGTCGGCGGGAGACACGCACGCGTTGGCGCCGCGGTCGAGCACGATCGCGTTCTCGCCGTCGTCGGTCACCGTGATGTAGGCGGCCCCGGTGGGGGTTGCGCAGGCGATCTCGACGAGATCGGTATCGACGCCCTCGTCACGGAGGGCGTCGAGCATCCTGGTCCCGGCAGCATCGTCGCCCACCCGCCCGAGCATCCGGACCTCGGCTCGGGCCCGCGCCGCCGCCACCGCTTGATTGGCGCCCTTTCCGCCGGCGCGCCGGTCGGTTCGCTTCGCGGTCAGAGTCTCGCCCGGCCGCGGCGCCCGCGGCACGAGCATGATCACGTCCTCGTTGATGGAGCCGATGACGAGCACGCCGCCCGGCCGGTGCGGGTTCGAGGAGCTCACTCTGCCTCGCTACCCGATCGATGCACCCATCGGACGAGTGTCGGCAGAGCCTCGGGAGCGTGCTATGAATCCGGGCTGGCGCCCATGGATCTCGATCTGCTCGTCATCGGATCAGGCCCCGGGGGGCAGCGGGCGGCCGTCCAGGCGGCGAAGCTGGGCAAGCGGGTCGGCGTCGTGGAGCGGCGCGACCGGATCGGCGGGGTGTCGATCCACACGGGCACGATCCCGTCCAAGACACTGCGCCAATCGATCCTGGAGGATCTCGCCAGCCGCGGCGTCGATCTGCCCGATCCGCTCCATCCCGAACGCCGGGAGAGCGCGGCGGTGCGATTCCTCTACGACCGCACCGCCCGCGTCGTCGCCAACGAGACGGCGGTCGTGCGCGAGCAGTTTCGCCGGAACGGGATCGGCCTGCTCATGGGCAGCGCGGCGTTCGAGGATCCGCACACGATCCGGATCACCGACCCGAGTGGCGAGGCCGCGGACGTCGCGGTGTCGGCCGAGAACGTGGTCATCGCCGTCGGCACCCGCCCGGCGCGACCTGACGGGGTCGACTTCGACGAGCGGCGGGTGATCGACTCCGACGGGGTGCTCCACCTCGAGCAGCCGCTGCCGAAGACGATGACGATTGTCGGCGCGGGCGTGATCGGCGTCGAGTACACCTCGATGTTCGCCGCGATGGGCGTTCGGGTGACGCTCGTCGACGCGCGCGATCGCCTGATGCCGTACCTGGACCGGGAGATCGCGGTCGCGCTGCAGTTCCTGCTGCGCCGCCGCAACGTGACCTACCGGCTCGGCGAGGAGGTCACCTCAGTGGAGCGCCAGGAGAACCGGGTCATCACCCATCTCCAGTCCGGCAAGCAGATCGCCTCCCACACCCTGCTCTATGCCACCGGCCGCCAAGGGGACACCGAGAGCCTGGCGCTCGGCCAGGCCGGCCTGGAGTCCGACAAGCGGGGACGGATCGAGGTCGACGGCGACTACCGGACGCCGGTGCCGCACATCTTCGCCGTCGGCGACGTCGCCGGACCGCCCGGCCTGGCGGCGACGAGCATGGAACAGGGCCGGATCGCGGCGCTCGCGGCGTTCGGGGAGCCGCTGACCCGGATGCCGGACCTGGTGCCGACCGGGATCTACTCGATCCCCGAGATCTCCTTCGTCGGACGCACCGAGGAGCAGCTCACCGAGGCGGCGGTGCCGTTTGTCGCCGGGGTCGCGTGGTGGCGCGAGCTCGCCAAGGCGATGATGATGCGCGAGGACGACGGGCTGTTGAAGATCCTCGTGTCGCCCGACGACGGGCGGCTGCTCGGCGTCCACGTGATCGGCGCCCAGGCGACCGACCTCGTCCACATCGGACAGGCGCTCATGGAGCGCGAGGGGGCACTGGATTTCCTGGTTTCGGCGGTCTTCAACTATCCGACCCTCGCCGAGGCCTACAAGGTGGCCGGGCTCGATGCGTTCAACCGGATCCGCGACCTGCGGTAGCGGCGAGGCCCACCAGGCGGACGGGCCTCGGGACGTCGGTCGCCCGCGAGACGATTTACACGCTGTTTGCGAGGTCGGCGGCCGAACCGGCTATGTTGAACAACAATCGTGCTGAGTCCTGACGACATCGCCACCATCGAGCAGGCCGGACGCCGCTGCGCGGTGTGCCACACCGGTCGCCATTGGCGCCGGTTCGAGGTCGTTGCACCCGAGGGGGGCGAGCCGATGGTCCTGTGTCCCGCGTGCCGCGCTCGCGTCGGTGACTCGCTTCCCACTTCGGCGCCGGCGCCCACCGCCGCGACTCCGGCGACGCCCGCACCGCAGGCGCCGGCCGCGACCGCTCCGGACGCCACGCCGGCGTCCCCGCCCCGCGAGGACCGGGTCAAGCGGGTGCTCCGCGAGCTCCCCCCGGGCGAGTACTCGACCGGACGGATCGCCAAGGCCGCCGGTCTCAACCACGGCAAGGTCCTCGCGCGCCTGCACTCCCTGGAGGAGGCGGGCGAGGTCCGTCAGGTTGGCAAGCGCTGGTCGACGGAGCGCCCGCCGACCGATCTCGAGGAGGCCATGGACCGGCTGCAGGCCCGCACCGGCAACCTCCGCATCGTCCGAGAGCGCGAGCGCGTCGGCTGAGGCCGCGCGACCGCGATCCCGTCGCCGGCTCGCGCGCTCCGATTCAGTCGCACTGAGCTTCGCAGCTCAGTTTCGCGCCGGGCGCGGGACGCCTGATGCCGAGATCGTCGGTCTGCGGCGTGGCCGTCCGGCCGCCGGGTTGCTCGGAGATGTTCATCGGGGAGACGACGCGACGGCGCGCCAGGCACCGCGGGCAGTGATCGAGGGCGAGGTAGGACGCGCGAATACGAACGCTCAGCCCGCAGGTGGGACAGTTCATGTACGGCATCGGGTCGCCGGAACCTACGCAGCCCGCCGTGTCGGCGCGAGCGCCGGCGTCTGGTCGCGTACGTCCGCGTCCAGACGTGCGCCCCGGCTTTGAGCCGACGGTGATCAGACCGCCGAGGACATCACTAGGCTCGCGACAAATGCTCCGCTCCGCTCCGGTCGACGGCTTCACGCTCGCCTACGAGCGCCACGGCTCCGGTGAGCCGGTCGTGCTCCTGCACGGCTGGCCCGGCGACCACGCCGACTGGCGCGAAGTCGCCGCGCTCCTGGTGGCGGGCGACGGCGCCGACGTCGTCGCCTGCGACCTGCGGGGATTCGGCGAGTCCGGTCGCGACGCCGCCGATCCGGCCGCGTACGCGGCGCCAGGGCAGGCCGACAGCGTGCTCGGCCTGATCGAGGAGCTCGGGCTGCAGCGCCCGGTGATCGCCGGCTATGACATCGGTAGCCGCATCGCCCAGCAGATCGCTCGCGCCGCGCCGGCGTCGGTGCGGTCGCTCGTGATCTCCCCCCCGCTGCCCGGCGTCCGCGAACGGGTGCTGAGCGAGCGTGCGGTGGGCGAGTTCTGGTACCAGTCGTTTCACCGGCTGGCGCTGTCCGAGCGGCTGCTCGATGGCAACCGGGAAGCGGTGCGGGCCTACCTGGGGCACTTCTGGGAGCACTGGTCCGGCCCTGACCACCATCCCGCTGCCGCGGAGCTCGATCGCCTGGCGGGGCTCTATGGCGCACCCGGCGCGTTCGTGGCCTCGATCAACTGGTACCGCGCCGGCGCCGGCACCGTCGCGCGCAGCCTGGCGGAGGAGGTCCCGGCGCCGGAAGACCGGATCGCGGTGCCGACCACGGTGCTCTGGCCCGAGCACGACCCCCTGTTTCCGCCCGAGTGGAGTGACCGCATCGAGGAGTTCTTCAGCGCGGTCAGCCTGCACGTTCTGCCGGGCATCGGCCATTTCACGCCGCTCGAGGCGGCGGACCGGTTCGCGGAGGCGATCGCCCGGGCGCTCGGTCAGGAGCCGGGGCCGCCGCCGCGCCCGGTCCGGGCCTGAAGCTCGTCGATCAGCTTCGACGCCTGCGCCTTGGTCAGGTCGTCCGGCACGTCCTCGCCGGCCTGCTGCGCCAGCGTCCCGAGATACGACAGCTGCGGGCCCGTGGCCGGCTCGTCGCCGGTCACCCAATCGGCCGGATCCTTCTCGGGAGTGGGCTGCGTGGGGTCGGTGTCGCTCATCGTCCTGTGATCCTAGCGGCGGCGCGGACGGCCCCGGCAAGCCACGGAGCGCGACATGCCGCGGCGGCGATGTGGCATTCTCCGCTCGGTCACATCCTGGTCACATACTCGTTCGAGGGAGAGACGGTCATGAAGAAAGGACGCTTCAGGGGGCAAATCGTGGCCGTGCTGACCGCCGCCGTGGCGCTCGGAAGTCTCGCCGCGGCGGCGCCGGCAGCCTCCGGCGCGACGACGAAGGTGCCACCGCGCAAGGCGCCCTCCGGGCTGCGCTTCTATACGCCCAAGAAGCTCCCCGCTGGGGCACACGGCACGCTCATCTGGGAGCGCCGCTTGCGTGGGGTCGCGGCGCTCACCGGGGCGGACAACTACCTGGTGCTCTACAAGCAGGTCGGGGTCCGGGGCACGCAGGTCCCCGTCTCGGGCATCGTCTCGATTCCCCGGGGGAAGGCCCCGCGGCGGGGGTGGCCTGTGATCACGTTCGCCCACAGCACGACCGGGATCGCCGATCAGTGCTCGCCGAGCCGGGACACCGGCCTCGGCAGCGGCGCCGACGAGGCCGACCTCGGCACCGCCGCGCTGCTCGACGGCTGGATCAAGGCCGGCTATGCGGTCGTCCGCACCGACTACGAGGGCCTCGGGACCGCCGGTCCCCATCCGTACCTGATCGGCCGGTCCGAGGGGTATGGGGTGCTCGACATCGTCCGGGCGGCGCGGCAGCTCGATCGGGCGGTCAGCGACCGAATCGTCATCTCCGGACATTCGCAGGGCGGCCAGGCGGCACTCTGGGCCGCCGCGCTCGCGCCGAGGTACACGCCTGACCTGCGCCTGCTCGGCACTGTTGCGTTCGCGCCTCAGTCGCACATCGCGCAGGAGGCGTCCCTGCTCAGGAGCATCGCCAGCCCGGCGCTGACGCCGCTCGCCGCTCTGATCCTGCGCGGCGCCGACGTCGCCTACCCCTCGCTGCACATCAGCTCGCTGCTCAGCCCGGCGGGTGCGGCGCTGTACCCGCAGACGCTCACCCGATGCCTGAAGCAGCTGGAGGCGCCCAGCTCGTTCGGCGGCCTGGCGCTCGACCAGCTCGTCTCCCCGACCGCGAACCTGGCCCCGACGATCGCCAAGCTCGCCGCCAACGACCCGGACAACCTGAAGATCAAGGGCCCGGTGCTGCTCGAGCAGGGACTCGCCGACACGACCGTGCTGCCGGCGTTCGACCAGGCGCTGTCCCAGGAGCTGGCCAAGAACGGTGCCCAGGTCACCTACCGCACCTACCCGGGCGCGACCCACGGCGGCGTGCTGATCGCTGCGGCGAAAGACGCGACGACGTTTATCAAGCAGCGTCTCGGCAAGGGCTAACCGCCCTCCGCGGTCATGCTACGCGGGCGATCCCCCGCCCCCGCATCGCTGCGTTTCGTCGTGCGGGCGCGGGCGACGCGCCGATCGTCGCGATCGGTTTCAGCTTGACTTGCCTAAGGATATTAGTTATTCTCCTAACTTCATTAGGCAACGATCCCGGAGACGCCATGCCGACCACTCAGCTCAACGACGACCTCATCCAGGTCACCCGGCTGCGATTCGTCAACACGTATCTCGTGCGCGAAGATGACGGGTTCACGCTCGTTGACACCGGCGTCCCGCGCAGCGGCAAGGCGTTGATCGCCGCGGCCCGCGCCGGGGGTGCGCCGATCCGCCGAATCGCCCTGACCCACGGTCACCTCGACCATGCCGGTTCGGTGGATGAGCTGCGGCGGACGCTTGGCGCGGACATCCCGGTGCTGATCCCCGAGCTCGATGCCCGGATCCTCGCCGGGGAGAAGGTGGTGGAGGGCAAGCTCACCGGTAGCTGGCCAAAGCTCAAGACCACGCCTGACATCCGCCTGCAGGCCGGCGATCGCGTCGGCAGCCTGGAGGTGATCCCCAGCCCGGGTCACAGCCCCGGGCACGTCGCCTTCCTCGACACCCGAGATCAGACGCTGATCGCCGGCGACGTGTTCACGTCGTACGGCAAGGTGGCGGTCACCAACCACTTCTACCTGCGGTTTCCGCTGGCCGCGATGGCCACGTTCGACAAGGCGCAGGACGCGCGATCGGCCCAGGCGCTGCGGTCGCTGCAGCCCAACCTGCTGGTCGTCGGGCACGGTCCCGCGGTGCGTTCTCCGCTGACCGCGATGGATGCCGCGATCGCCCACGCGGGACGCTGATGCCCCGCGCGGGCCTGGACACGGAGGCCGTCGTCGCCGCCGCGGCCGCGCTCGCCGACGCCGAGGGTCTGCCGCAGCTGACCCTGGGACGGCTGGCGGCCGCACTCGGGATCAGGACCCCGTCGCTGTACGCACACGTCGACGGCCTCTCCGACCTCCGCGCCCGCCTCGGGATGCGCGGGGCGCGGGAGCTGACGGCCGCGCTGCGCGTCGCCGCCGCCGGTCGCTCCGGGCGCGACGCTCTCCGCGCGGTGGCAATCGCCTATCGCGGCTACGCGCACGCGCATCCCGGCACGTACGCCGCGATGCAGGTCCCCGGCGCGAGCGAGGACAACGCCGCCGCCGCCGCGGAGCTCCTCCGGCTGATCGTGGCCGTTCTCGACGCCTACGGACTGGAGGGAGAAGATGCGATCCACGCCGTCCGCGTGGTCCGCGCCGCCCTGCACGGGTTCGCGTCGCTCGAGGCCGACGGGGGCTTCGCGATCCCGATCGCGATCGAGACCAGCTATGGCCGACTGATCGAGATGCTCGACGCGGGGCTGTCGCGGGCCGCGTAGGATCGAGCGTCGTGAGCACCGAGATCGCCGTCGCCGACAACGCCGAGGCCGGCCGGTACGAGATCGACGTGGATGGCGCGCCGGTGGGGTTCGTCACGTATGAGACCTCGCCGGGGATGATCACGTTCCTGCATGCCGAGATCGACCCGGCGCAGGAACGGCGCGGCTACGGGTCCCGGCTCGTCCGCGAGGCGCTCGACGACGCCCGCGCCCGGGGGGTGGAAGTGCGCCCGCTGTGCCCGTTCGTGGCGGCGTTCATCGCAGCGCACCCCGGCGAGTACGGCGACCTGGTGGCCAGGCGCACCTGACCGGCGGTCAGGCCGCGTTGCGCGTGGCGGTCAGCCGCGGCTGGCCGGCGAGCTGGCCGCCGGCGCACTCTCCCGCGGCGACCGTCGTGCGCCGGCTCGGACCGAGCGCGAGGCCGCCGATCCCCGCGAGCACGAGCAGTCCGCCGGCGATCCCGACCGCCAGGTGGAACGCCCCCTCGGAGGCTGCCGCCGCGGCGTGGCGCGCGAACGCGCGATCGTCTGCCGGCACGAAACCATCGTCGATCGTCCCGAACGTCTTGCGCTTGGCCTGGGCGACCGCCGGCGCGGCGCTGGCGGGGAGGCGATTGCCGAGCTTCTCGTCGAGCAGCCGGCCGTAGCTCGAGGCGACGATCGCGCCCACCGCGGCCACCGCGATCAATCCGGCGGTGCGGGCGATCGCGTTGTTGACCGCCGACGCGATCCCGGCCTGAGACTCGCTGGCGTCGGCGAGGACGGTGGCGGTCAGCGGGGCGACGGTCAGCGACAGGCCGAGCGAGAACACGAGCAGCGCCGGCAGCACGTCAGTGAACAGCGACACCGACGTCCCGTAGCGCTGCATCAGGGCGAACCCGGCCGCGACGAGCAGCGGCCCGGCGGTGAGGAAGAAGCGCGGGCCGTAGCGATCCGACAGCTTGCCCATCCGCGCCGACAGGATGAACATCACGATCGTCGGCACCAGGCCCGTTACTCCGGACTTCAGCGCGCTGTAGCCGGCGACCTGCTGCAGGTAGATCGTCACGAAGAAGCCGAGCAGGCCGATCCCGCTGTAGATCGCGAACGTCTGGGCGTTGGCGACGGCGAAATTGCGGCGGGTGAACAGACTCAGGGGGAGCATCGGCGCCGGCGTCCGGGACTCGTGGACGATGAACGCGCCGAACAATCCGACGCCGAGGATCAACGAGGCCCAGATCACGGGGTCCGATGTCCCCAGGACGGGCAGCTCGATCAGGCCGAAGGAGATGCCGGCCAGTCCGCTGGCCGCGAACACCGCGCCCAGCCAGTCGATGCGGGCCGTGCTCGCGCCCTGCGCCCGGCCCGGGACCGCGATCCGCGACAGCGCCAGGGCGATGATGACGAGCGGGATGTTGATCGCAAAGATCCACCGCCACGAAGCGGAGTCGACGATCTGGCCGCCGAGCAGCGGGCCGGCGAGAATGCCGATCCCGCCCCACGCGGTCCATTTGCCGATCGCCCCGCCGCGTTCGTCCTGGGGGAAGACGGCGACGATGATCGCCAGCGCGGCCGGCGTCAGCATCGCTCCGGCAACCCCCTGCAGGGCGCGGGCGGCGATCAGGACACCGATCGTCGGCGCCGCCGCGCACAGCGCCGAGCCGATCCCGAAGCCGGCGACGCCGGCGGTGAAGATGCGTCGCTCGCCGAGCTTGTCGGTCAGCGAGCCGGCGAGCAGGATGAGCGCGCTCAGGGTGAGCAGATAGGCGTTGGACACCCACTGCTGGGCGGCGAAGCCGCCGCCGAGGTCGCGGCCGATCGCCGGCAGCGCGACGTTCACCGCCGAGGAGTCGACCGCGGCGATCGTCGAGGCGAGGATCGCGCTGATCAGCGACAACCGCTTGGTCGACGCTGAGTACTCCCGCGCCATCAGCGTCGCGCGGCGTCGACCGGCAGCCGGGCCCGGAGCAATGTGCGGCCGGGCTCGGACTCGAGCTTCAGGCTGCCGTGATGGCGATCGACGATGATCCGCCGGGCGGTGTCAAGCCCGAGACCCGTGCCCTTCCCCACGTCCTTGGTGGTGAAGAAGGGGTCGAACACGCGGCCACGGATGTCCGCCGGGATGCCGGGACCGTCGTCGGCGATGTCGATCTCGGCGCAATCTCCGTCGGCCCGGGTCGTGATCGTGATGTGGCCGCTGTCGCCGAGCGCGTCGATCGCGTTGTCGAGCAGGTTGGTCCAGACCTGGTTGAGCTCGGCGCCGTGAACCGTGAGCCGGGGCAGCGATTCGTCGTAGTGGCGGTCGACCTGGATCCGGGTGTGCTTGAGCTTGTGGTGAAGGATCGTCAGCGTCGTCTCCAGGCCCTCGCGCACGTCGACCTGGACGACCTCACCGCGGTCCATGTAGGCGTAGGACTTGATCGCGGTCACCAGGCGGCTCATCTGCTCCGTCGACTGCGCCAGCTCGCCCGCCAGCTTGCGCGCCGACACGGACGCCGCGATCCAGCGCAGCGTGGCAGCGGCGGCGTCACCCGCGATCGCGATCACCTGCTCCACGAACGCGCGGTCGGCGCCGGCGCCGGCCAGCGGCTCGGTCAGCGTCCATGCGTCCGGGATCCCCAGCTCGTCGAGCACGTCGGCAAGCTCGTCCTCGGCATCGGCGGCGTCGAGCGCGGACAGGGCGGTCCGGGAGCCCGTGCTCTCGATCGCCTGGCGCTGGAGCGCCACCAGCCGCCCGGCGTCCTCGCGCTCGAGCCCGGCCTCGACAAAAACGGCGACGGTCGCGCTCAGGACCTCGAGCGCGTCCGATAGCTCGCTGGCCGTCCGTCGTGCCGCCGCCGCCGGGTTATTGAGCTCATGGGCGAGTCCCGCGGCCATCGTGCCGAGCGACTCGAGCCGCTCGCGCTGCTGCTCGCGTTGGGTGAAGCGACTGATGACCGGCCGCACCTGGGCCATCGCGCGGTTGAACACCGGGCGCTGCGAGAGCGTCAGCTCGATGAAGTCCTCGGGCGCCACGCGGGCGAGGCGCACGTCGGTGTCGGCCCGCATCGTGATCGCGCTCGGGTTCTGCAGGAGGGTCGGGATCGCCCCGATCCACGTCGGGGCGGAGTTGTACCCGAGCGGATCCTCGACCTCCCCGTCGCGGATCAGCAGCTCGACGCGGCCGTCGATCAGGAGCGTGACCCCGAGCCCGTCCTGGCCCTGCTCGGAGATGATCTCCCCGGGCGCGAACTCGTGGACCTGCGCCACGTCCGCCCACCGCTGGAGCTGGGTGTCGTCGAGCTCGGTGAAGAGATCGACCGGCCGCAGCTCGGGGACGCTGGGATGGCTCATCCCTCGGCCAGGTACTGGTGGATGAGGGAGACAGCCATCGAGCCCTCGCCGACGGCGCTGGCCACCCGCTTGATCGAGCGAGACCGCACGTCGCCGGCGACGAACACTCCGGGCACGCTGGTCTCCAGCGGCTGGGGCTCGCGCGACAGGGGCCATCCGTGGTCGCGGGCATCCGGTCCGGCGAGGATGAACCCCCGCTCGTCGCGGGCGACGACTCCGTCGAGCCAATCGGTCCGTGGCAGCGCACCGATGAACACGAAGCACGCATCGACGTCGACCTCGCGCTCGGCGCCGTTGCCGGAGCCGGAGCCGGAGCCGGAGCCGTCGCCGTCGCCGTCGCGGAGCGTCAGGCGTTTGAGCCGGCCGTCCTCCCCAGAGGCGGCGATCGCCTCGGTCCGGGTCAACACCTCGACGTTGCCCAGCGCGGCGATCTGCTCGATGAGATAGTGCGACATCGATTTGGCGAGCGAGTCGGCGCGCACGAGCATCGTCACCTTGGTGGCGTAGCCGCTGAAGTAGACGGCGGCCTGGCCGGCGGAGTTGGCGCCGCCGATGACGACGACGTGCTGCTGGGCGCACGAGCGGGCTTCGATGAGAGCCGCGCCGTAGTAGATGCCGGCACCGGTGAAATCGTCAAACCCGGGGGCCGCCATCCGCCGGTAGGAGACGCCCGAGGACACGAGCACGCAGTTGGCGCTCAGCTCGACGCCGCCGGTGAGCTCGACGATCCTTCCGGCCCCCTCCACACGGAGCGCCACGGCGTCGGACACGGTGAGCAGCTCGGCGCCGAGCCGACGCGCCTGCGTGGTGGCCCGCTGGGCGAGATCCGAGCCGGAGAGGCCGGCGGGAAAGCCCAGGTAGTTCTCGATCCGGCTCGACTGTCCCGCCTGCCCGCCGGGCGCCTCGCGCTCGACCATCACCGTGCGCAGGCCCTCGGAGGCGCCGTAGACGGCCGCCGCCAGACCGGCCGGTCCGCCGCCGACGATCACGAGGTCGTAGTGGTCGGCCATCGGCCGGCTCGCGATGCCCAGGCGCTCGGCGAGCTCGAGCACCGACGGGCGCTCGAGCACCGACCCATCCTCGAGCAGGGCCACCGGGAGTCGTTCGTCGGGGACGCCGGCGACCGCCAGGAGCTCGCGGGCCTCGCTCTCGCGCTCGACGTCCAGCCATCGGCCGGGGATCCGATTGCGCGCCAGGAAGTCGCGCAGGTCGTGCGTGTCCTTGGAGAAACGGTGGCCGATCACCCGCACGCCCCCCGCCTCGAGCGCGGCTCCCGCCTCCCAGGTCGTCAGCAGGTCCTGCACGACGGGGAACAGCTGCTCCTCGGGCGGATCCCACGGCTTGAGGAGGTAGTAGTCGAGGGAGACCTCGTTGATCGCGGAAATCGCCGCCTCCGTGTCGGCATAGGCGGTCAGGAGCATCCGCTTGGCGTCGGGGTAGATCAGGCGCGCCTTGACCAGCAACTCGGTCCCCTCCATGCCGGGCATCCGCTGGTCGGCGACGACCATCGCCAGCGGGTCACCGCGGCGGCGGAGCTCTGAGAGCAGGTCGAGAGCCTCCTGGCCGGAGCCGGCGCGGAGAATCCGATATCGGTCGCCGAACCCGCGCCGCAGGTCGCGCGCCACCGCCGCGAGCACGCTCGGTTCGTCGTCCACGGCGAGGATCGCCGGGCGGCGGGTCTCCGTCGTCGTCACCGTGGCTTAGGACAGCATCGGCGACGGCGGGATGCGCGTCGTGCCGGTGACGTCCGGGATCAGCATTCCGAGCTCGTCGACGAAGCACCAACACCACTCCTCGCCGGGCTCCAGCGAGCGGATGATCGGGTGCGAGGTGCCGGCCGCGTGGCGGCTCGCGTGCCGGTTCGGCGAATCATCGCAGCAGCCGACGTGCCCGCACTCGAGGCAGATCCGGAGGTGCATCCAGACTCCCCCCTCGCGCAGGCAGTCCTCGCAGCCGCTGACGGCGTCGGGCAGCTCGGTGACCTTGACGGTGTTCAGGTGGGTGCAATTCGGTCCCTGATGGCTCATGTTCTGAGCATCGCAAACTCGTCAAGCCCAATCACGAGCTGTGGCCGATCCGACGAGCGGATCTCGGCGGCGCTCCCGGATGGTCCGGGTACGCTGGCGGGATGCCCTGGCAGTGGCCCGTCGGCGCTGTGCTCGCGTTTGTCCTCGCGTTGGTGACGACTCCGGCCGGTGTCTCAGGCGCTGTGCTGCTGCTGCCAGTTCAGCTGAGCGTTCTCCATGTTCCGAGCCCCGCGGTCACTCCGACGAACCTGCTGTTCAACGTCGTCGCGACACCCGGAGGGTTGCTGCGGTTCGGGCATGAGCGGCGGCTGCGGAGTCCGCTCACGCGCCGACTTGTCATGGGAACGCTACCGGGGGTCGTTGCCGGCGCCATCCTCCGAGTCGAAGTGTTCTCGGGTTCCCGGAGCTTCACGGTGATCGTGGCGCTCGTGCTGCTCCCGCTCGGGCTCTGGTTGGCGCTCGGTGCCCAGAACCTGACCCGGCCACGACCTGAGCCGACGCGTCGCCACCACACCGCCGTCTGGCTGCTGTCGCTGGCGGTGGGAATCGTCGGCGGCATCTACGGGATCGGTGGCGGTTCGATCCTTGCGCCGATCGTCATCGCGCTCGGCTATTCCGTCTACGAAGTCGCCCCCGCCACGCTTGCCGCGACGTTCCTGACCTCGATCGTCGGCATCGCCACGTATCAGGTCCTCCAGCTCACCCACCACGGCGCCATCGCGCCGGAGTGGATTCTCGGCGCATGGCTTGGCGCGGGCGGGTTTGCCGGCAGCTACTGCGGCGCGCGGCTGCAGCGACGCCTTCCCGAAGCGTCACTGCGACGCCTGCTCGGACTGATCGCCTGCGTGATTGCGACCCGCTATCTCCAGACGGCGCTGTTCCCCGGTCGTGCTCCCGCCCGAACGCCGCCCCACCTCCGTGCCGGCTGACGAGCTGTCCGTCGTTGCCGTCTCGGCGGTCCTCGGGCTCGGCTCGCCGGTGTGCGGCAGAATCCGCACGTTGACAGGAGCTACTCGCAGGCCGATTGCCTGACCTTCGACGATAGAGGGCTGACCAAAGCCCTGGGGCCGGTGCTGGATCGTGAACCGCGTGAGGCGCACGAGCACGCCGCCACGATCCTGGCGGATGCTCACCACCGTGTCGGTGAGCGAGCTGGATTCAGGCTCGCCAAGCTCGAATTCCCACGGTTGGACGGCGATTTGAACCGGTCCGTCGGCTCGACGGGAACTGATCAGCCGACCGCCGCCGGCGAGTAGGACCGAAGATCCGGCGGCTGCTGGAGTCGCGATGCCGTCGACCACGTTTGCCCCAGTCAGCGCCGCAACCATGGCATTGGCCGGCTGGCTGAGCAGCGTGTGTGGCGACGCGATTTGAACGACCCGACCGTTGTCGATCACTCCGACCCGCTTGGCCAAGGCGAGGGCGTCGTCGAAGGAGTGGCTGACGAGCAGGGTCGGAAGCCCGAGCTCGACCAGGAGACCGTCGAGCTCGTCGCGGACCTGTTGGCGGGTGACGGCGTCGAGTGCGCCGAATGGCTCGTCGAGCAGCAGGACCTGAGGTTCGCGTGCTAGCGCGCGTGCCAGCGCCACTCGTTGACGCTCCCCGCCGGAGAGCTGCCGGGGTCGGGCACGAGCCAGGTGCGCGATCCCGAAACGCTCGAGCAGATCCGGACGCTCGCGCCGCCCAGCGAACCGCACGTTTCCAGCGACGGTGAGGTGCGGGAACAGTCCGTAATCCTGCGGGAGGTAGCCGACCCGACGCCGCTCCGCGCTCAGGCGAACGTCCCGCCGCGCGTCAAACCAGACCTGGCGGCCAAGGAAGATGCGCCCGGCATGCGGACGCTCTAGACCGGCTACGGTCCGCAACAGCGAGGTCTTACCGGAGCCGGACGGCCCCACGAGCACGATCGTCTCCCCGCCGACGGTCAGCGCCGCGCGAAGTTCGAACGCCCGCCGGGCGAGAGCGATGTCGATTTCGAGAACGTCGGCCATGAGCTCGCTAACAGCTTGGAGGTGAGCAGGATGGCAGCGCTGACGATTATCAGCAGCACGCCGATGGAGATCGCTTGGTCGAGGTTGGCATCGAACAGGGAATACACGGCGAGCGGCAGGGTCTGGGTGGTGCCCTGGAAGCTCCCGGCGAAGAGGATCGTCGCGCCGAACTCGCCGATGCCGCGTGCGAACGCCACCGCGGCCGCCGCGCCGAGTCCGCTGCCGGCGAGCGGTATCGCCACTCGCAGCAGCCGCCGCGCCGGTCCCGCGCCGAGCGTGCCGGCCACATCGATCAGCGTCGGGTCGACCGTCTCGAACGCCGCGATCGCGCCACGAAGGTAGAACGGGCTGGCGACGAACACGATCGCCATCACGACCGCCGCCTGGGTGAAGGCGAGGTCGATCCCGAGCGCGCTCAGCGTGCCCCCGAGCAGCCCGAGGGTGCCGAACGCCACCAGCAGCCCGAGGCCGGCCACCGCAGGCGGCATCACCAGCGGCAGCTCGATCAGCGTGATGACGACGTCGCGTCCGGCGAAGCGCCAGCGAGCGAGAACGTAGGCGAACGGCGTCCCGAACGCGATCATGAGCACGAACGCGATCGCGTTGCACTTCAGCGAGACCTTGATCGCGTCGATTGCGACCTGCGAGCCGAAGTTGCTGATCAGATCGTGCACCGGCTGGTAGGTGATCAGCGCGATGACCGGGAGCATCAGGAACGCCAGCGTCACGCCGATGATGACCGCCGTCACGAGGATGATGGCCACGCGGCCGAGGCCGGCGAGCCAGGCCGGCCAATGATCGCCGCTCATTGGTGCGCCGCTTTCAGCGGCCGAGCTCACGGCTTGCCGAAGCCGGCCGCGTGGAGCGTCGCCTGACCCTTGGGGGACAGCGCGATGGCCACGAACGCCTTGGCAGCGGTCGGGTGAGGGGCCTTCTTGACCACGGCGATCACATCTTCAGTCCCCGGCTTAGCTGCCGGCGGTAGCCGGACGACCGCGACCTTCCCCTTGGCCGAGTCCGCGTCGGTGATGTAGACAAAGCCGACGTCGGCCTGGCCCGAGGCGATCTCCGCCACGACCTGCGTCACGTCGGTCGCCTGACTGACCACGTTCTTCATTGCCTGGCTCGTAATCCCGAGGTTCATGAACGCGGTCCGAGCGTAGTCGCCGCACGGCACCGTGGCGTTGCAGATCACGATCTTGACGCCAGGCCGCGTGATGTCTGAGACCGACGCGATGTGGGCTGGATTGCTCTTCGGCACGATCAGCACCAGGGTGTTGGTGGCGAATACCGTCGGCTTGTCGATCAGCCCCTTCGCCAGGAGCGTGGCCGGATCCTTTGGGCTCGCCGCGGCGTACACGTCGGCCGGAGCTCCCTGCTCGATGTCCGTCGCCAGGGTGCCCGACCCGTTGAAGGTGAACTTCGCGCTGGGGTCGATCATCGGGAAGACGTTGGTCAACGACGCGGCCGCCAGAACGATCGGCTTCGCACCGCCGGCCGCGGCCGCCGAGCTGGTCTGTGATGAGCTGCTGGACGACGAGATGGGGGTACTGCTGGAGCTGCTGCTGCCGCATCCCGCGGCAAGAGCGACGAGCCCGGCAGCTGCGCCGGCGACCGTCAAGCGTTTGACCCGGGTTGCGCTCATCACGTACCTCCGCTCTGGATGACAGGATCTGGGCACCCTACTAGGATTCTGGCGATGCTCAGGGCCTCTCCGCTGCGTCGGTGCCGGTTGGAGCAAGGGCTCACACAGGGTGAGCTGGCGGTCCAGGCAGGTGTGAGTCGTCAGCTCATCGCGGCGGTCGAGGCGGGGCGCAACGCCCCGGCGGTCGGTGCCGCACTGGCTATCGCACGTGCGCTGGGGACGACCGTCGAGGAGCTGTTCGCCGGCCCTCCTAGCCGGGCGGCGGCGGCACTCGGAACCCCGGCGGGAGACGGATCTCTCGTCCGTGTCGGCGTGGTCGCCGATCAGCTGGTGACGGCGGAACTTGCCGATCACGGAGTCGCGGGTGCGAGCTGGGCGAAGCCCGACGGAATTCTGCAAGCCGGAAAGGTGCGGCTGTTCCCCCGCGCGACGCCGGCCGGGCTCGTCGTCGCGGGTTGCGACCCAGCGCTCGGTCTTGCCGAGCGGATGCTCGAAGGACTCGGACCGCGCAGCCTGCTGGCGATCTCAGCTCCCACCGGTACCGCCCTCCGGGCCCTGGCGCGCGGCACCGTGCACGCGGCGGTTGTGCACGGACCGCAGCCGGCGCTTTCGGAGTCGCCTGTCCCGGTGCAGCGATGGCATCTGGCGTGCTGGCAGGTTGGTCTGGGCGTTGTACCGGCGCTCCGGACCGCTTCGCTCGAGGCTGTGTTCGCCGGCGGGATCCCGATCGCCCAGCGCGACCCCGGCGCGGCGAGTCAGCAGGCATTTGAGCGCGCACAGCGGACGGCTGGGCTCGAGTTACGGCCCCGCGGACCCCGCGCAGCGGGCCATCTCGACGCCGCCCGCCTCGCCGCTATCTTGCAGGGCGCGGGCGTGACCACGGAAGGAGCCGCCCGGGCGTTCGGACTCGATTTTCTGGCGATCGAGAACCACGTCGTGGAAGTGTGGATCAGTCGACGCTGGACCGAGCATCCCGGCGTCACTGCATTCGGCGAGCTCCTGGCGGGCAGCGCCTTCACCGAGCGCGTCGCGCATTTCGGCGGCTACGACCTATCCCGGTGCGGAGCCTTCGTCGATCAGGCGTAGGCGACCCGTGCGCTCGCTTCGCTCGCGGCGGCCAGCGAGCCAGCGGGTGAAGCCGCGTCGCCGGCGGCCAGGGCCAGCAGTGTCGGGTAGTCGACAGCTCGGCCTGCGATTACGCACGTGTGACGGTTCTCTCGCCACGTGATCAGCCCGACCCGACCCTGACGCGCGTAGGTGAAGCGCACGCCGTAGCGTTCGACGCTCGTGCCGCGAACAGTTCGCAGCGGGGGACCGGCCACGATCGCGTAGCCGACCCGGGTGCCCCTCTGGCTCTCGTAGAAGACGGTGGTGATGCGGACGGCCGCGCACGTGTCGGTCCGCGCTCCGGTCGCCGCCCAGCCAGTGGCCCCGCCCAGTTGGGGAACGGGATTCCGGCGCCGCTCGCGAGCCAATTGGCGCGGATGGGCGCTGTTCGACCGCCGGGGCCGGCAGCGTCGCGGTGGCAAGCGCCAGCCGGGCCGCCTGAGGAACGGTCGGAGCGCTGCCGGCCGCCCCCGATCACGATCACGGCGATCGCCACGACGACGGCGAGCGCGGTGGCGCCGGGAAGGACCACCGCGCGGCGCCAGCGTGGCCCTCGGCGGGGCGAGGCGCCCGCGCCCGCGCGAGCGCCCTCGACGCCGGTCAGCTCGTCGATCCGCGCCCGGAGGGCGTCGGGAGCCGGCTGATCGACGGCGCGGAGCATCGCCACCGCCCGCTGTTGCTCGGCCAGGGCACCTTGGAGCTCCGCGGACTCCTGAACCTGCGCGCGCAACTCCGCCGCCCGGGACTCCGGCAGCGATCCATCGGCGAGCCGTGCCAGCTCGGCCTCCGGGAGATTGCGGTTGTCGTTCATTTCGTGCCTTTCATGAGGCAAGACTCCGCTGCGGTCCAGATCCTTCCCGCACATCCGCGCGCGGTCCGGGCGGATCGCCGAGCTGGCGGGCGATTCGCTGCCGAGCTCGGTACAGCCGGGTCGTGATCGTCGCTTCGCGCGCGTCGAGCGCGCGGGCCGCTTCAGCGTAGGACAGGCCGACGATGTCGATCGCGACGATCGCCATCCGGAAGTCCTCGGGCAGCTCGGCGATCGCCTCAAGGATCTCGCTCACTTCGGCGTGCCCCTCAGGCTGATGCGCGGTTCTCGGATCCGGAGGCTGGACGTCGTCGACTGTCGCCCCGCCTGTCTGCGGGCGGCGCGAGGATGTGCGCAACCGCGAGTAGAACGTGTTCCGCAGCGCCCGCATCAGGTAGCCGCGCTCGTCGCCACGGATCATGCGCGGTCGCGCCAGCACGCGCGCGAACGTCTCCTGGACCAGATCCTCGGCGTCCTCGCGAGATCCGCACAGCGCCCAGGCCGCGCGGTAGAGCGGATCCAGGTGCTGACCTAGCGACTTCGGGTCAAGACGGCGCACCGTTGACCATCGTACGCGGCGGTGCGAGCGCACGGCCATAGAGCCCGCCGATCATCATCTGGGCCAGCGGCTCGACGATCGCGTCGGGCGCGGCAAGCCCCGTCGCCTCGCCGACGAGGGCGACGTGGAGGACCCGCTCACAGCCCCAGGTCAGGCAGGCGGCGAGGACCCGCGGGTCGGCGCCCGCCGGCGCCCGGCCGCTGCGACGCGCCTCGCAGATGACCTTCGCGGTTCCGGCCGTGACCGCCTCCAACATCGCGAACCACAGCTCCCGCAGCTCGACGTCGTGTGGCCATTCCTCGCTGACGGTGCGCAGGAGCGCGCCGTGCTCCTTGCACACCTCCACCCACTGCTGGAGCCCGAGGCGGACGGCCGCCTCGGGATCGTCGCCGGCCTGTGAGTGGATCGGCGCGACCGCCTCGGTGATCAGATCCATCGTCCGCCGCAGGCACTCCGCGATGACGGCTGCCTTGGAGCCGAAGTGGGCGTAGAAGCTGGTGCGCGACACCCCGGCGGCGCCGATGATGTCGCCGACGCTGAGCTGGTGCAGCGGTCGCGCCACGAGCAGCCGCTCGGTGGCGGTCACGACCGCCTCCTGGACGCGGCCGCCGCCGCGGCTCGCCGGCCGCGGCGTGCTCGTGACTTCGGTCAGCGACACCTTTGCGAGACTAACGCCATGCGGAGAACCCTGTTCGAGCCCGAGCACATCGACTTTCGGGAGTCGGTGAGGCGGTTTGTCGCCGACGAGGTCATGCCCCACCACGAGCGATGGGAACGTGACGGGATCATCGCGCGGGAGCTGTTCACCAAGGCGGCAGCCGTGGGCATGCTGGCGATCCAGGTGCCGGAGCGGTTCGGCGGCGGCGGGATCGAGGACTTTCGCTTCAACCAGATCGTGGGCGAGGAGCTCACCATCGCCGGCGCGGCCGGGAGCGGTCTCGGGATCACGCTGCACAACGACGTCTGCCTGCCCTACTTCCTCGATCTCGCCAACGACGAGCAGCGCGAGCGCTGGCTGCCGGGGATCGCCGACGGCACGCTGATCACCGCGATTGCGATGACCGAGCCCGAGATGGGGTCCGACCTCGCGGGCCTGCGGACGACGGCCGAGCGCGACGGTGACGGGTACATCGTCAACGGCTCCAAGACGTTCATCACCAACGGGATCAACGCGGACCTGGTGATCACCGCCGTCAAGACCGATCCGGCTCAGCGCCACGGAGGGATCTCCCTGCTCATCCTCGAGCGGGGGATGGACGGCTTTGACCGCGGGCGCAACCTTCAGAAGGTCGGGCAGCACTCCCAGGACACCGCCGAGCTGTTCTTCGAAGATGTCCATGTCCCGGCCGAGAACCGGCTGGGCGACGAGGGCCTCGGCTTTCGCTACATGACGGCGAATCTGGCCCAGGAACGATTGAGCATCGCCCTGTCCGGGGTCGCCGCCGCCCGCGGTGCGCTCGACGCGACGCTCGCGTACGTCAAGGAGCGCACCGCATTCGGCCAGCCGATCGGCTCGTTTCAGAATTCTCGCTTCGCCCTGGCCGAGATGGCGACCGAGGTCGAGCTCGCCACCACGTTCTGCGATCAAGCCGTCCTGGCGTTGAATCGCGGCGATCTCTCCCGGGAGGATGCGGCGATGGCCAAGTGGTGGTCGACCGAGCTTCAGGGACGGGTGATCGATCGCTGCGTCCAGCTGCACGGCGGCTACGGCTACATGTTGGAGTATCCGATCGCGCGCGCATTCGTCGACGCCCGGGTGACCCGCATCTACGGGGGAACGACCGAGATCATGAAGGAGATCATCGGGCGCTCGCTCGGCGTGTAGGAGCAGTGCGGCTCGTTCGATGACGCCCGCTGAAGCGATGCCCGCCCGTCCGCGCCGAGGCCGGCGCCCCAAGACGTACGCCGCGGTGCTCGAGGCGACCGCGCGGCTGCTTGCTACGACCTCGTTGGCGGAGCTCAGCGTGGCCGACATCCTGGCGGCCGCCGGCGTCGGCCGAACGTCGTTCTACGAGCACTTCGGCTCCAAAGAGGACGTCGTCGTCAAGCTCATGGAGACCGTCAGCGACGAGATCGGGGACGAGATCGAGCCGATGTTCGCGCCGTCCCGAGGCACCCCGGGCGATGCCATCCGCGAGGGCATCACCCATCTGATCGAGACGAGTGCGCGCTACGCCCCGCTGCTTGCCGCCGTCGCCGAAGAGTGGCCGACGATCCCGGAGCTGCGTGCCATCTGGCTCCGGGTCCAGGGTGAGTTCACGCTCCGCCTGGCGCGCCTGATCGACCGTGAGCGCGCCGCCGGCGTCGCGCCGCCCGGCGCCGACAGCCGCGCGCTGGCGGCGTCACTGGTGTGGACCGCGGAGCGCGTGTTCCACCTGACGGTAACCGGATCGCATCCGACCCTCCGCAACGAGCGGGACCTGATCGACCCGCTGCACCAGCTGTTCGTCGGCGCGATCTACGGCCGGCTGGCGCAGCCCGCGATGAAGAACTCCCCCGTCGTCTGCACCCGGCAGTCCCACCCGAGCGCCGCCAAGTCGGATGTGAGCCGGTCGGGCTCATAGAAGCGCTTGACGATCCGGTACTCGCGCCCGTCATCCAGCCGGCGGATCATCCGGTCCTCGCCGGTCGCGGGCAGCCGGTGGTCGACCGCGGTCGATCGCTCGGTCCGGGCACTATCCATGAACAGCACCCGTCCAGCCGGTTTCAGGGCGCTCGCCACGGTGTCCCAGAACGCGGCCCAGCGATCGCCGGGAACATGTGACAGCCAGAACGTGAACACGCACGCGTCATAGGCGCCCGGCTCCGGGCGCCACGCAAACAGGTCGGCCTCGATGTAGCGCACCGACGGATCGCCGACGCGGGCGCGGTTGATCGCCAGCACCTCGGGCGCCGCATCGACGGCGGTGAGCCGGGAGGCGTGCGTCACCAGGCGCCGCGTCCACAGCCCGGTCCCGCACGCGAGCTCCAGCACCTCCCCGCCGGGAGCGAAGTCGGCAAGCACACGCTCCAGCGCCTCGGTCTCGGCAAACCAGCGCGCGTTGTCCTCCGGCCCGCGGTCAAACCGGCCCTGCCGCAGCCACCACGTGTCGTACTCGCCGGCCCGCGCGCGGTAGTAGTCCAGCTGCTCGGCCAGCAGCGCTTCGTCGGTCATCGCATCGGCGAACCTATCGCAGCCGGCGCGCTCTGCCTCTTCGATGAGACTTAGAATCCGCCGGGTGCTCACCGTGCACACGATCCGCGACGAGGCCGAGCTGCGCGAGGCCATCGGCACCCCGACGGAGCTGGTGGTGTCGAAGATCGCCGATCACCTCAATGAGCTGACGCGGCAGTTCATCGAGCGCTCTCCGTTCGTCTGCGTCGCCACCGCCGCGCCCGACGGTGGGCTGGATGTCTCGCCGCGGGGCGATCCCGCCGGCTTCGTGCGGATCCTCGACGAGCGCACGCTGCTGATGCCGGAGCGCCCGGGTAACCGCATCGCCGACTCGCTCACCAACCTGCTTGCGGACCCGCGGATCGCCCTGCTGTTCCTGCTACCGGGAGTGGGCGATACGTTCCGCGTCAACGGCCGGGCGGTCATCACCGACGATGCGGAGCTGCTGGTGGCCAGCGAGGTCGAGGGCAAGGTTCCGAGGCTCGGGGTGCTCGTCTCGATCGAGGAGGCGTACACCCAGTGCCCGAAGGCGCTGATCCGGTCGGAATTGTGGAACCCGGAGCGCCACATCAAGCGGTCCGAGCTGCCGCGCAGCGGCGACATCCTGCGGTCGCTCACTGACCCCGACTTTGACGCGGATGGTTACGAGCGTGAGCGGGGCGGCCGCTACGCGCGCCGCGAAGGGCTCTACTGACTCTCCTCGACGTCCACGCGAGGACGGCGTCGAGGTCCCGCCTGTTGAAGCCGGCGGAGAGGGAAGGTAGGTTCTCGGTCGAATTCATCAATCCTCGTACACGCGGGGAACGCCACGACCCACGGGAGGGCCCATGGCAGACGTAGCTGACCAGCAGGTTGACCAGCGCCAGCTCGCTCCAAACACGGAAGCGGAGGGTTTGGACCGGGGGGTCGGCTTCCTGGGGCTGCTGTGGTCCTCGGAGGGGTCGATCATCGGCTCCGGGTGGCTGTTCGGCGCGCTGACCGCCGCGTCGATCGCCGGGCCGTCGGCGATCATCGCCTGGGTCGTCGCGTCGCTGATCATCATCGTCCTGGCGTTGGTCCACGCCGAGCTCGGCGGTCTGTTCCCCGTCACCGGGGGGACGAGCCGATTTCCGCATTACGCGTTCGGGAGCCTCGCCGGGGCGACGTTCGGCTGGTTCGCGTACCTCCAGGCGGCGAGCGTGGCGCCGATCGAGGTGCTGGCGGCGCTGCAGTACGCCTCGACGTACAGCTTTGCCCACAGCTGGTACAACGGCACCACCAACACCCTGCACGGCACCGGGTACCTCGTTGCCGTGGGGCTGATGTTCGTGTTCGTGACCATCAACATCATCGGGATCCGGTGGCTGGCGCGCGTCAACAACGGGTTGACCTCGTGGAAGGTGCTGATCCCGGTTCTGACGATCGTCGTCCTGCTGCTCACCCACTTCCACGGCTCCAACTTCACCGCCGGCGGTGGCTTCTTCATCCACGGCGCGGCCGTGAAGTCGATTCTCATCGCGATTCCGACCGGGGGCATCGTGTTCTCGCTGCTCGGTTTCGAGCAGGCAGTGCAGCTCGGAGGTGAGGCGCGAAATCCGAGCAAGGACCTACCGCGCGCGGTGATTCTGTCGATCCTGATCGGCGGTTCCATCTACATTCTCGTGCAGGTGGCGTTCATCGGTGCGCTCGAGCCTCGCCTCCTCACCCAGGCCCACACCTGGACCAACCTCGTGCCCGGTCACCAAAGCCCGGCGCTGGCCGCGCTCAACGCCGCCCCGTTCTACACCGTGGCCAAGGTGGCCGGACTCGCCTGGCTGGCGGTGGTCCTCCGAATCGACGCGATCATCTCGCCGATCGGGACCGGGCTCATCTACACGACGTCGGCATCGCGGATCAGCTTCGGGCTGAGCAAGAACGGTTACGTGCCCAAGGCGTTCGAGACCCGGGCGCCGCGCACGAAGGTGCCCCTGTTCAGCATCGTCATCGCCGCGATCGTCGGCCTGCTGTTCCTGCTCCCGTTCCCCAGCTGGAGCAAGCTTGTCGGCGTCGTCACCAGCGCGTCCGTGCTGATGTACGCCGGGGCGCCCCTGGCCCTCGGCGCGCTGCGCCTGCAGAAGCCCGATCTGCCTCGGCCCTACCGGATCCCGGCGGGGAACATCATGGCCCCGCTGGCGTTCGTCCTGGCGACGTTCATCGTGTACTGGGCCGGCTGGTCGACCTACACCACCCTGATGGTGGCGCTGCTCGTCGGCTACGCGCTGATGGCGCTGTCGGCTCTGTTCAAGCTCAACCCCGACCGGCCGCCGGTCGACTGGGGCGCCGCCATCTGGATCTTCCCGTACCTGATCGGAATGGGCGTGATCTCGTACTTCGGCACGTTCGGCGCACCCACCGGTGGCCCCGGAGGCATCATCGGCAGTGTCGGCACGTTCAAGACCGTGCTGGTCGGCGGCAAGAACGAACTCGGGCTGTACGGCGGGTTGCTCGTGTCGGCCGCCTGGAGCCTGATCATCTACTACACCGCGATCTCCCGCCGCCTGTCTCCGGCACAGGTCGACCACAACGTCCGCGAGGTCTATCCGCCGCCGGTGGCCGAGTGAGGTCCTCGGACCTTGACGGGGCGAGACGTGATCGTGGGAGGGCTCGTCACCCCGCGGTGACGAGCGCCTCGTCGTCGGCGTAGACCTCGCCGCGCTCGGCCTTCTCCACCAGCGACGCCGGCGGCGTGAAGCGCTCGCCGTAGGACTCGGCGAGCTCACGCGCCCGGGCGACGAATCCGGCGGGACCGCTGCGGCCGGCCCGGTGGGCCGGATCCTCGTACCCGTTGATGTACTGGAGCACCCCGCCGGTCCAGCCGGGGAAGCCGATGCCCATGATCGAGCCGATGTTGGCATCGGCGACGGACTCGATCACGCCCTCGTCCAGGCACTTGACGGCCTCGATGCACTCGATGATCAGCATCCGCTCCTCCAGATCGGTGAGCGAGACGCGCGACGGGTCGTCGATCGGCGGGAACGCGTCCCTGAGCCCTGGCCACAGCCGGGTGCGCTTGCCGTCCGCGTACTCGTAGAACCCCGCGCCCTCGAGCCGGCCCGGTCGCTCGAACTCGTCGAGCATCCGATCGATCACCGTCTCGGCCGGGTGTCCGGCCCAGTGGCGGCCATCGCTGCGCACCTCGGCCTTCGCGGCATCCCGGATCCGGCGCATCAGCTTCATGTTGAGCTCGTCGGAGAGCTGCAGCACCGGCGCCGGATACCCCGCCTGGCCCGCCGCCTGCTCGATCGTCGGCGCCGGAACCCCCTCGAGCAGCATCGCGATGCCCTCGTTGATGAACGTGCCGATCACCCGGCTGGTGAAGAACCCGCGGCTGTCGTTGACGACGATCGGGGTCTTCTTGATCAGCTTGGCCGCGTCGAGGGCGCGATACAGGGTCTCGTCGCTGGTCCGCTCGCCGCGGATGATCTCCAGCAGCGGCATCTTGTCGACCGGGCTGAAGAAGTGCAGCCCGATGAAGTCGGCCGGACGGGTCACGTTCTCGGCCAGCCCGGTGATCGGCAGCGTCGAGGTGTTGGAGCCGAGCAGGGCGTCCGGGGCAAGATGGGGCTCGATCTCGGCGAACACCTCCGCCTTGACCTTCGGGTCCTCGAACACCGCCTCGATCACGAGCGCGGCGCCGTCGGCGGCCGCCGGGTCGGTGGTTGACGTGATCCGCGCCAGCAGCGCGTCGCCGTCCTCCCGGGAGGACCGACCACGCTCGACGGCCTTGGCGACGAGCTTCTCGGAGTAGGCCTTGCCCCGGTCCGCCGCCTCCTCGGAGACATCCTTGAGCACGACCTCGATGCCCGCCTTCGCGGCCACGTAGGCGATCGCCGCCCCCATCATCCCCGCGCCGAGGACGACCATCTTCTCAGGCCGGAAGGGCTCGATCTCGGCGGGGCGGCCACGGTTCCCGGTGGCCCGCTGCAGGTCGAAGAAGAACGCCTGGATCATGTTCTTGGCGACCTGGCCGGTGACGAGATCGACGAAGTAGCGCCCCTCGATCTCGATCGCGTTGTCGAAGTCGACCTGCGCGCCCTCGACCGCCGCGGCCATGATGTGGTGGGGAGCCGGGTAGTTGGCGCCCTTGAGCTGCTTGCGCAGGTTGGCCGGGAACGCCGGGAGGTTCTGAGCGAGCGCGGGCGTCGACGGCGTGCCGCCGGGGATCTTGTAGCCCTCGGCGTCCCACGGCTGCTGCGCCCCGGGATGGGCGGCGATCCACGTCTTGGCGGCGGGGATGAGGTCATCGGGGGTGGCGACGATCTCGTCGATCAGCCCGATCTCCAGTGCCTTCTGAGGGCGCACGCGCTGGCCCTGGAGGAGCAGCTGCATGAGCGCGTTGAGGATGCCGAGCATCCGCACGGTGCGGACGACGCCGCCTGCGCCGGGAAGCAGCCCGAGCTGGACCTCGGGGAAGCCGAGCTGGACCCGTGCGTCGTCGACCACGACCCGGTGATGACAGGCCAGGGCGATCTCCAGGCCGCCACCGAGAGCGGCGCCGTTGACCGCCGCGACGACCGGCCGGCCGAGGGTCTCCAGGCGCCGCAACGCCGTCTTGTTGTCACGGACGAAGGCCGAGATCTGCTCCGCGTTGTCCTTGCTCGCCGCCTTGAGATCGCTGAGATCCCCCCCGGCGAAGAACGTCTTCTTCGCCGAGGTGATGATCACCCCGGTGATCTCGTCGCGCTCGGACTCGAGCCGCTCGACGGTGGCCTGGATCGACGCCGCGTACGCGGCGTTCATCGTGTTGGCCGACTGGTTGGGATCGTCCAGCGTCAGGATCACGACCCCGTCGTCGTCCGTGTCCCACCGGATCGTGCTGCTCTCGGTCATTCGTTTCTCTCCCGCTTGTGGAAGGGATGGTCGGCCGCGCGGCGCGCGCTCAGACGCGCTCGATCACCGTGGCGATACCCATCCCGCCGCCGATGCAGAGGGTGGCGAGGCCATAGCGCTTGTCCTGGCGCTCGAGCTCGTCGACGAGTGTCCCGAGGATCATCCCGCCGGTGGCGCCGAGGGGATGCCCCATCGCGATCGCCCCGCCGTTGACGTTGACCTTCTCCATGTCGAACCCCATGTCACGGACGAACCGCAGGACGACGGCCGCGAACGCCTCGTTGATCTCGACGAGGTCGATGTCGTCGACGGTCAGCCCCGCCTTGGCGAGCGCCTTGCGGCTGGCCGGCGCCGGGCCGGTGAGCATGATCGTCGGATCGGCGCCCGAGACCGCGGTGGCGAGAATCTTCGCCCGCGCCCGGAGGCCGAGCTCTGAGCCGGTCTTCTCATTGCCGACGACGACGAGCGATGCGCCGTCGACGATCCCGGACGAGTTGCCCGGCGTGTGGACGTGGTCGATCTTCTCGATCCAGTGGTACTTCTGCAACGCCACGGCGTCGAAGCCACCCATGTCGCCGATCGCGGCAAACGAGGGCTTCAAGCCGGCCAGCGTCTCGACGGTCGTGCCCGGGCGGATGAACTCATCGTGATCGAGCACGACGTGGTCGTTGAGGTCGCGCACCGGAACCACCGAGCCGCCGAAGCGGCCCTCGGACTGGGCGGTCGCGGCGCGTTGCTGGGAGCGTGCCGCGTAGGCGTCGACGTGTTCACGATCGAACTCCTCGACGGTGGCGATCAGATCGGCGCCGATGCCCTGCGGGACGAACGAGGTGTCATACGCGGTCTCGGGATCCATCGCCCAGGCGCCGCCGTCCGAGCCCATCGGGACCCGTGACATCGACTCCACGCCGCCCGCGAACACCAGGTCCTCCCAGCCCGAGGCGACCTTCTGGGCGGCGATGTTCACCGCCTCCAGGCCCGAGGCGCAGAAGCGGTTGAGCTGAACGCCGGCGACCGTGTCGGGAAGGCCGGCCTTGACCGCGGCGGTCTTGGCGATGTCGGCGCCCTGGTCGCCGATCGGGGTGACGCAGCCGAGCACGACGTCGTCGACCCGAGTCGGATCCAGATCCGGATGGCGGCTGAGCGTCTCGTGCATCAAGCCGACGACGAGATCGACCGGCTTCGTCGAGTGCAACGACCCGTTGACCTTGCCCTTTCCCCGCGGTGTGCGGATGGCATCGAAAACAAGCGGTTCGGTGACGGCCATGGCCTTACTCCTCTGAAGTCAACTGCACACAGTGTTCGGAAATCGTTTTAGCCATCTTACCCGGCCGGCGCTGACAGCATCGCGAGCGCCCGCTCGATGTCGACGCGGCGAAAGCTTTCGATGGGCCGGCGGCCGCCGACGGACACGCCGGCGCGGACGGCGCGGGCGGAGGCGAGCGCGGTGCAGTCCGGCCGCCCCGGCTCCGGGGCCAGCATCGCGGTCACGAACGACTCCCCGCGCTCGCTGCCGACGACGGTGACGTCCGGGCGGTCGACCCGGCCGCTCGGTGAGTAGGCGATCGCGGTGCGCAGCCGGCGCTGGGCGCTCGCGCGCGTCTCACGATGCAGCTCGGCGGCGACGGGAGGGCCGTCGGGCACGAGCAGACGGGTGACGCCACGATCGTTGATCGTGCGCAGGATCTCCTCCGGCTCGGCGGCCACGACCACCTCCTTGTGGTCGGGGTAGATGTCGAGCTTGCGCAGGCTGCCCCGGGGGCGGCCGACGGAGAACGCGAAGTAGTCGGGGTAGGCGAAGAACTGATCCTGCGCCGCCCGCAGCCGGTCGTAGAAGGCGGTGACGACGGCGAGGATGAGGCCGGCGGCGCCGGCGGCGGCATGGTCTGATCGGAGCACGATGCCCAAGCGGTCGCTTTCGTCGAATTCGGGGAGCAGTTGAGCGATCGTCACCGGCCGATCGCCGAGCCGGATCTCGAACTCCTCGCTGCGCAGGACGGTCGTGTGCACTCGTCGATCTTCTCAAGCGGCGCCCGGCTATCTACCCTGAGCGAGGGTGAGCGCTGCCGATCTTCCGATCCAACCGTCCGAGGAGGCGGGCGAGACTCAGCCGACCGGTCCTCTGGCCGGCAAGACGGCGTGGGCGCGCAACCTCGAGGCGCCGCTCCGTGACTTCCTCCGCACCGAGACCGGCTCGGCCGCGATCTTGCTCGCGGGGGCGGTCGCGGCGCTCATCTGGACCAACGCGAGCGCCACCTCCTACGACTCGGTGTGGCACACGACGATGTCGATCCGGGTCGGGAATGCCGGAATCACCCAGGATCTGCGCCACTGGGTCAACAACGGGCTGATGACCATCTTCTTCTTCGTCGTCGGCCTGGAGGCCCGGCGCGAATTCGATCTCGGTGAGCTGCGTGATCGCCGCCGGCTGGCGCTGCCGTTCCTCGCCGGTCTCGGCGGCATGGTCGTCCCGATCGCCATCTACCTGATCCTCAACGGGGGCGGCGCCCGCGGCAGCTGGGGCACCGCGATGTCGACCGACACCGCGTTCGCGCTCGGGATGCTCGCCCTGGTCGGCCGCCGCTTCCCCGACAGCCTCCGTGCGTTCATCCTGACCGTCGCCGTCGTCGACGATCTGGTGGCGCTGATCGTGATCGCGGTCGCGTTCACGAGCAACGTGCAGACGGTTGCGCTGGCGGCCGGGCTGGCGACGTTTGCGGTGATCCTCGTGGCGCGCAATCGGCGAGTGCGCAACGGCGCGGTGTACGCCGTGCTCGGGATCACGGCGTGGGTCGCGTTCCTGAAGTCGGGCGTCGATCCGATCGTCGTCGGCTTGGCGATGGGCCTGCTGACGATCGCCTACCCCGCGGCGCGTTCGGACCTGGAGCGCGCGACCGACCTGTTCCGCGTCTTCCGTGAGCAGCCGACCTCGGAGCTTCAGCAGGAGGCCCGCGCCGGTCTGCGCTCCGCGATCTCCCCCAACGAGCGCTACCAGACGCTGTTTCACCCGTTCTCGAGCTATGTGATCGTCCCGCTGTTCGCGCTCGCCAACGCCGGTTTCCCGATCACCGCCGGCTTTCTCGCCCACGCGTACGGCTCGACGATCACGCTCGGGATCATCGTCGCCTACTTGGTCGGCAAGCCGCTCGGGATCACCGGGACCGCGGCACTGGTCGCCCGTCTCACCCGCGGCCGCGTGCGACCGCCCGTCGGCTGGGCCTCGGTGCTCGGCGGCGGCGCGATCGCCGGGATCGGGTTTACCGTGTCGCTGCTGATCGCGACCCTGGCGTTCTCCGGTGAGAATCTGGCCGAGGCCAAGCTCGGCATCCTCACCACCCTCATCGGCGCCCCGGCCGTGTCGTGGACGGTGTTGGCGGTCACCCGGCGGCTCCCCAAGCCGATCAAGGCGATCGCGCTGCTCGGCCGTGCCGAGGCGATCGTCGACCTGTCGCCAGCCGTCGACATCGAGCGCGACCACGTGCGCGGGCCCAGTGACGCCGCCGTGACGCTGGTCGAGTATGGCGACCTGGAATGCCCTTATTGCGGGCAGGCGGAGCCGGTGATCCGCGAGCTGCTCTCCGACTTCGGCGACCTGCGCTACGTCTGGCGCCACCTGCCGCTCAACGACGTGCATCCGAACGCCCAGCTGGCGGCGGAGGCCTCTGAGGCGGCGTCGGCCCAGGGCAAGTTCTGGGAGATGCACGACACGATGCTGTCTCACCAGGATGAGCTCAGTCTCCGCAGCATTCTCGGCTTCGCCCGGGATCTGGAGCTCGACGTCGAGCGCTTCCGTGGCCATCTGCGCAAGCGCAAGGGCGCGCCGCGGATCGCCGAGGACGTCGAATCAGCCGATCAAAGCGGCGTGTCCGGAACCCCCACCTTCTTCATCAACGGCCACCGCCATCAGGACGCCTACGACGTCGACACGCTGTCGGCGGCGGTCCGTCTCGCCCGTACCCGCGCCGCGCTCACGCCGGGCGGCAGCTTCCAGTAGGCCGGTACGAGGTCGTGTCGCCTCGCTGTCTGCTGCGCATAAACCTCTTCGTTAACTCGTAAGGGTTCCTTCGGCGGCTCTCCGTGCCCTCTTACCGGGCCGGCGCAGATTGAGCTCATGAAAGCGAAGCGACTCATCCCCATCGCAGTAACGGCGGCCTGCGCCGCAGGCGTGCTGCCGGCTGCGTCGGCCTCGGCG
The DNA here is from genome assembly GCA_963731395.1 of uncultured Solirubrobacteraceae bacterium. GTDB lineage: Bacteria > Actinomycetota > Thermoleophilia > Solirubrobacterales > Solirubrobacteraceae > Palsa-465. The sequence continues at coordinate 131,536 of CAVSVH010000002.1, read as the reverse complement.
GCAACCGACGTGGCCCAGGCCGCGAGTGAGAACTGGTCCGGCTATGTCGCCGGCAGTTCGGCCTCGGGGTCCTCGAACACACAATTCAAGAGCGTCTCCGGAAGCTGGGTGCAGCCACCCGCCACGTGCAGCACCGGCCAGAGCTATTCCGCCTTCTGGGTCGGTCTCGGCGGGTCAGGCCAGACCGATGCCCTCGAGCAGGATGGCACCGAGGTGGACTGCTCCACGAGCGGTTCGCCCTCGTACTTCGCCTGGTATGAGCTGGTGCCCCAGGCGCCAGTGAGGGTGAACATGGCGATCCATCCCGGAGATCACATCTCCAGCCAGGTCACCGTCGAGGGCACCAACGTATCCGTGTCACTGTCAAATGCGACGACCGGCGGCTCGTTCACCAAGACGCTGCAGATGAGCAATCCCGACGTGTCAAGCGCCGAATGGATCGCCGAGGCTCCGTCATCGTGCAGCCAGGGCGTCTCTGACTGCACCCCGCTGTCCCTGGCGGACTTCGGCACCGTTGACTTCACAAACGCCACCGCAACGGCGAGCGACGGTCACACCGGCCCGATCTCCGATCCCGAGTGGTCGCCGACCGCCGTCACACTGAGCCCGGGCGCCGACAGCTCGGGCTTCGGCGGTGGCCAGTTCGTCTCGCAGAGCGGTTCGGCGGGGGCGACACCATCAAGCCTGTCGTCTGACGGGTCATCGTTCTCGGTGGCGTGGTCGGCCAACGGCGGCTCGGCGTCGGATACCGGTGGCGCTGCCGGTGACGGTGGCGACGGATACTCGTCGGGCAGCGGCTACGGCGACCCGTACGGTGACGGCACCGGCACCGGCACCGGCGGCGGCTACGGCGGCTACGGCGGCGGAGGCTACATCTACCTCCCTGGGGGCTACGTGCTCACGTACTAGAGACCGCCAGCGGATGTGGGGATTCCGGGAACGAGCCCCGGGATCCCCGCGCGCGTTGGCCGGTCAGTACGGCGGCGAGGCTCGCTTGAGCGCTGCCGCGGCGGCGTCGAGGACCGACCGACGCTTGCGTCCGGAGAGCTCGTAGAGCTCGATTGCGGCCAGCTCCTCCCGGGACGCCGCGGCGATGCGTTCCACGATGTCGGCGGCGTTCATCGACCGGTAGTCCTCCCACGGCTCGGCGATCCGCACCTCGGCGCCGGCGCCGTCCTGCGCACCGGGGTCGGCGAACTCCTCCACGAGCTCCGGGGTCTCCGAAACGTGAGCCGCTTCGGTGGCCAGCGGCTCGGCGGCCTCGGTGATATCCGTGACCACGACGTCCTCCTCCCTCGGCGCGGCTGAGACGGGTTCGGCGACGTGCGGCCGGGCAGGAACGGGGTCGGCCACGACTGTTTCTGTTCTCACCGACGCGGGAACGGGCTCGGCGACGCGCGTGCGGGGCGGCGGCGGCTCGTCGCGTCCGGGACCGCCATCAGGCCCGAGCACGTGGCCGACGAGCTCGAGGAGCTCCTCGGTCTGCCCGGCGACGATCCGCACTCCGCCGGCGGCCCACCCGGCGATGCGGACGCCGATCCGCAGCGGCGTGACGATCAGGCTTGCGCGCATCGTCCCAGGGTACCCCGGGTGCGGCGGGTTATGCCTGAGTCAGAAGATGTGACCGGGTAATGTCCGCGGCGCCGTGAGGACACCTCCGTGGCAGACGTGGATCTGAGAGCCCTGCTCGGCGGCGCCGTCAAGCTGGCCGAGCGCGCCGGCGACGAGGCGTATTTCGTCACCCGGCTCGTGCACGCCGGACTGCTGCGGCCCGAGCCGCCGCACCGCCTGGCCGAGATCGCTCTGGCGTTCCGGCGCCACGGCCTGCTCGCCGGCCCGCTGGTCCTCGGGGCGATTCGCACCGGCGACCGGGTGGCGGTGCGCGACGAACGCGGCGACATCACCTACGGGGAGCTCCACGCGCACACCAACGCGCTCGCGAACGCCTGGCTCGAGCGCGGGCTGGCGCCCGGCGACGGCGTCACCATTCTGGCGCGCAATCATCGCGGGTTCGTCTACGCCGTGTTTGCGGCCGCCAAATGCGGCGCCCGGATCGTCCTTTTGAACACGTCGTTCGCGGGCCCGCAGATCCACGAGGTCGCCGCCCGCGAGGGCACCGACCTGCTCGTCTACGACGACGAGTACGCCGAGATGCTCAAAGGCGTAGAGCCGCCGCACGGGCGGTGGCGGGCGTGGACCGAGGACGAAGCGCAGAGCGGCGCGCCCGACACGCTCCAGGCGCTGATCGCCGGCGCCTCCGCCGACACCCCGCCTCGGCCGCCGACGACCCCCAAGGTCGTCATCCTCACCAGCGGGACGACCGGTACTCCGAAGGGGGCACCCCGGAGCGAGCCGCGGTCGCTGTCGATCATCGGCGGCCTGCTGAGCAAGGTGCCGTTCCGCGCCCAGGAGGTGACGCAGCTGTCTGCGCCCATGTTCCACGCGCTCGGGTTCGCCCACCTGGTGATCGGGATGGCGCTCGGCTCGACCCTGGTCGTCAGCCGTCACTTCGATCCGGAGACCACGTTGCGCAGCCTGCAGGACAACGAGGTCACGGCGGTGATCCTGGTGCCGGTGATGCTCCAGCGGATCCTCGACCTCGGCGAGGCCGCCATCGGGGCCCACGATCTGCGGCGGTTGCGGATCATCTTCGCCAGTGGTTCGGCGCTGGGGCTGGACCTCGTCCGGCGAGCGGTCGATGCGTTCGGTCCCGTGCTCTACAACCTGTACGGCTCCACCGAGGTCGCCTACGCCACGATCGCCACCCCCGACGACCTCGCCGAGGAGCCGGGCACGGTGGGCCGTGTCGTCCGCGGGTCGGTGGTGAAGATCCTCGACGACGACGGCGGGGAGGTCAGACCCGGCGTCACGGGGCGCATCTTCGTGGGCAACGTGACGCAGTTCGAGGGCTACACGGGCGGCGAGACCAAGGAACAGATTCGTGGCCTGCTCTCGTCGGGCGACGTCGGTCACTTCGACGCCGACCACCGTCTGTTCATCGACGGCCGCGACGACGACATGATCGTCTCCGGCGGCGAGAACGTGTTCCCGTCAGAGGTGGAGGAGCTCCTCGCGGCCCACGCGGCGGTTCGGGAGGTCTCGGTGATCGGCGTCGCCGACGAGAGGTTCGGCCAGCGGCTGAAGGCGTTCGTCGTCGTCCATGACGGCCGGGAGCTGACCGAGGCCCAGGTCAAGGCCTACGTCGGCGACAACCTGGCGCGATACAAGACGCCCCGCGACGTGGCGTTCATGGACGAGCTCCCCCGCAACTCGACGGGCAAGGTGCTCAAGCGCGAGCTTCAGGAGCAGACGTAGCCGACTCGCCGGCATTCGGCCCACCCTACGCCGCCTACCAGACCGAGATCTTCCTCCGCGGGCTGAAGGGAGAGCGTCCGGAGCAGCCGATCGCCGCCGCCGACCTGGCCCGGGCGGCCTACCGCCGGATGGATCCGCCGGCAGCTGACTATGTCGCCGGCGGCGCCGGGAGCGAGGACACGATGCGCGCCAACGAAGCGGCCTTCCGCCGCTGGCGGATCGTGCCGCGGATGCTGCGGGGCGTCGGTGAGCGTGACCTGTCCTGCACCGTGCTCGGGACCCCGATGCCCGCACCGGTGGGGCTCGCCCCGATCGGCATGCAGACGATCGTCCATCCCGAGGGCGAGCTGGCGGTGGCCCGAGCTGCGGCCGCGCTCGGGCTGCCGATGGCCGTGAGCACGGTGAGCAGCGCCCCGCTCGAGGAGATCGCCGCCGCCGCCGGCGGCGCGCCCCAGTGGTTTCAGCTCTACTGGCCCAACGATCGTGAGCTCGCTGCCAGCTTCCTGCACCGAGCCGAGGTGGCCGGCTACCGCGCGATCGTCATCACGCTCGATGCGCTCCTGCCGGTGTGGAAGCCGCGGGATCTCCAACACGCGTGGCAGCCCTTCCTCGACGGGATGGGAATCGCGAACTACCTCATCGACCGAGTGTTCCGCGCCCGGCTGGCCAAGCCGCCCGAAGAGGACATGACGGCGGCGATCGGGGCATTCGTGGCCGTGTTCCACAACCCGCGGCTCACGTGGGACGACCTCGCGTTCCTGCAGTCGCGGACGACACTGCCGATCGCGCTCAAGGGGGTCCTGCATCCCGACGACGCCCGGCTGGCCCGGGAGCACGGCGTCGATGCAGTGATCGTCTCCAACCACGGGGGCCGCCAGATCGACGGCTCGATCGCCTCCCTGGATGCGCTGCCGGCGATCGTCGATGCGGTCGGAGACGAGCTCGAGGTCCTGCTCGACAGCGGGATCCGCGGCGGCAGCGACGTCGTCAAGGCGCTCGCCCTGGGCGCCGACGCGGTCCTGGTGGGACGGCCGTATGTCTGGGGGCTGGCGCTCGACGGCGAGGCGGGGGTGGTGGGTGTCCTGCGCGCGATCCTCGCCGAGCTCGATCTCAACCTCGGTCTCAGTGGCCATCGGACTCCCGGTGACCTGCATCCCGGGGTGCTGGCGCACGAGGCCGGCACTCGATGTTGATCCTGCCCCCGGGGCATGCTCAGGCCGTGCGGCAGCGCCGCCCGTTCACGCCGCGCGAGAAGCGGATGATCGGTGGGGTCCTGGGCGCTCTCGCCATCCTCCTCGTCGTGCTGGTGGTGTCGGCGGCCACGCCGGAGAAGAAGTCCGGGCACGGGTGCATCTCCGTCTCCCTGGCCTACTCGACGGGCGGCGACCACGTCTATCGCTGCGGCGCCTCCGCCCGGGCGCTGTGCGCCGGCGTCGGTCAGGCGGGAGGGATCAACGGGCCGTCGGCGGACACCGTCCGCATGGCATGCCGCAAGGCGGGCGTGCCGGTCCGCTGATCGAGCGCCTAGTGGCCCCGTAAGATGGGCGGCACCGTGACCGATGCCGCCGAGTTCCGCTCCCAGTTTCCGGTCCTCGAGCGCGTCGCCTATCTGAATGCGGGAACCGAGGGGCCGCTGCCGGCCCGGGCCGCCGACGCGGTGCGCGAGCGCATCGAGCTCGAGTGCAACGGCGGGCGGGCCGGGAAGGCGTACATGGAGACGGTCAAGGATCTGGCGACCCGGCTGCGTGCCGGCTACGCGCGGGCGCTCGGCTGCGACCCGGTCGACGTGGCGATCACCGGGTCGACGACCGACGGCGCCAACACGGTCCTGTCGGGGCTGGATCTGCGGGCCGGCGACGAGATCATCACCAGCGACGAGGAGCATCCCGGCCTGCTCGCCCCGCTGGGGCGGCTCAAGCGGACCGTCGGCGTGCGGGTGCGGGTGGTGCCGTTTCACGAGATCGCCGGCGAGGTGACCTCGTCGACGCGGCTGGTCGCGTGCTCGCACGTGTCGTGGGTCAGCGGCCGCGTGGTCGACGCCGCCGCACTGGCGGCGACCGGGGTTCCGGTCCTGCTCGATGCCGCGCAAGGGGTCGGCGCAATTCCGGTCGACGTCCACGCGCTCGGGTGCGCGTTCTACGCCGGCTCCGGTCAGAAGTGGCTGTGCGGACCGGAGGGGAGCGGCTGCCTCTACGTGCGGCGTGATCAGCTCGATGAGCTGAGCGTCCCGTGGCCGGGGTACGGCTCGCTCGCCGACGCCCAGCAGGCTCTCGACTCGCCGCCGGCGGAGGGAGCGGCGCGCTTCGATCACGGCTTCCCGCCCGGTCTGCGCAGCGCCTGGGCGCTGGCGTCACTCGCCGTGCTCGAGGACGCCGGCTGGGAGTGGATCCACGAGCGGGCCGCCATGCTGGCCGCGGCCCTCGCCGATGAGCTGAACGAGCTCGGCCTCGAAGTCGGTCCCCGCGGACGCTCGACCCTCGTCGCCTGGAAGCCGAGGGCCGACGATCTCGACGCTCAGGTCGTCCGGTTGGCGGATGCCGGGTTCGTCGTCCGCAGCATCCCGTCCCATGGCCTGATCCGCGCTTCGGTCGGGGCGTGGTCCTCGGAGGCGGAGCTGGCGGGGCTTGCCGCCGAGGCGGCGGCCTGAGCTGAGCGCGGGCTCCGCCGAACGTTCGCCGACAATCCCCCTACGCCGCGATGCGCCGCGGGTGGGTGTAGACGTTGACGTTGCCGCGGCGGGCAAAGCCGCACAGCGTCAGCCCTCGATCACCGGCGAGCTCGACCGCCAGGGAGCTGGGGGCCCCGACCCCGATGAGGATCGGCGCGCCCGCCACGGCGGCCTTCTGGACGAGCTCGAACGACAGCCGTCCGCTGACGCACAGGATGTGGCCGTGGAGCGGAAGCCGCCCCTCGCTCAGCGCGCGCCCGACCACCTTGTCCATGGCGTTGTGGCGGCCGACGTCCTCGCGGGTGAACAGCAGCTCCCCGGTCGCTGCGAACAGCCCGGTGGCGTGCAGCCCCCCGGTACGCTCGAACCCGGGCTGCACGAGTCGCGCGGGCAGCTCGGCGGCGAGCCGGCGCTCGATCACCGGCCCGTCCGGGATCGCCGGACTGAGCACGGCCACCTCCTCGAGCGCACCCTTGCCGCACACGCCGCACGACGAGGTCGTATAGAAGCGCCGGACACCGGGGTCGCGGGCGAGCGGCCCCTCCACCTCGATCGTGTTGCTCGCGAGATCCTCGGTCAGCCCCGCCGCGCGGGGGCGGTCGATCAGCCCCTCGCCGTAGAGAAAGCCGAGCGCGAGCTCCTCGTCGTGACCGGGAGTCCGCATCGTCACCGCCAGCGGCTCGCCGTCCACCCGGATCTCGAGTGGCTCCTCGATCGCCACCACGTCACCGACTCCGTCGTGCGTCACGCTGCGGTACACCGCCGGGACGCTAGTCGGTCAGGCGCGAACTGTCCATCGTCGGGCGCGGCTGCGGCGGGAGCAGTCCGGCGGCGCGCCCGAGGAGCGCAATCCGGGATAGCCGCCGGCGGCATGGCCGATCGCCAGCTGTCGGCCGGGGGTGAGAGCGGCGAGCTGCTCGAGCCGTCCCTGGATATCGATGGTCTTTGGGCTACAGGTAAGAAACCCGCCCGCTTCGGTGCTGACCCGGCAAGCACGCCGCCGGCCGCCGTGGCCGCACGCGCCGCCAATGCACTTCATCATCGGAGGTCGACAATGCTGCAACCAAACCACCAGTTTCCTTCCATCACGATCACGCCGCCCGACGGGGCCCCGCTCGAGCTCCCCGACGCGCTGGGGTCCGGTTTCGGCGTCGTGCTCTTCTTCCGGGGGGCCTGGTGCCCATATTGCAATGCTCAGCTTCGAGCTTTCCAGCGAGCCCAGGACAAGCTCGCAGAGTTCGAACTGAAAGTCGCCGCGCTGTCTGTGGACGACGAGGCGACGACGCGCGAGCTGGTCGAGAAGCATGGCCTCACCTTCCCGGTCGGCCACAGCGCGGACGCGCGCGCAGTGGCGCAGCAGACCGGGGCGTTCGTCAATGACGACCCGCTTTACCTGCAGTCCACGGGATTCGTGCTCGCGCCCAACGGCACAGTGGTCGTCAGCGTCTATTCAAGCGGCGCAATCGGGCGCCTCGCGCCCGAGGACATCATTGGGCTGGTCCGCTACGTTCGCGAGCACGCCGCGGCGGCCAGCTGACCGATCGACAGAGCGGTGGCGGCCGCAGCCGCGACTCTAGCCTTGAAGAAGTGGGTCTTGGGCCGGGGCTGCTCGGCGCCGCGATGAATGTGTCGACCTGCTCGTCGTAGAAGGCGACCAGTCCCGCGATCGGCAGCAGCTGCCGGGTCGGAAAGTCGTAGGTCCAAGCCAGATCGGAGATCGTGTCCTCGTCAACCTGCAACGACCAATAGCCGGTCGTCCGGCCCTTGTACGGGCACGCGGTGACGTCGGGCTGGGCACGAGCTCGTCGAAGTTCACCGCGGCCCGGTCAAAGTAGTACCGGGTGGGCAAGCCGGTCTCGAAGACCAGGATCGGTGATGCGGACTCGGCTAGCAGAATGCCCTCGCGCTCGACACGAACTCGGCAAGTGCAGCGCAGAGCGTCGACGCGCACATACGGGTTACGGGGATGCACGAACACCGGCTCGTCCTCCTTGTACCAGGCATCGACAGCCTCCGAGTCAAAGCGCACGGTGCCGACGAGTTCGGGGACGACCGACTCGAGATAGCGGCGCCCGGCCGACGAATGGACGGTGTCTCCGACCCGGAGGCCGAGCGTGGCGACCTTCCCTCGCCGAGCTGGTGGGTCCGCTGCTGGTCGAGCACCACCGACGGGTCGATGTCCTGCACCGGGACGTGGTACTGCCGGTAGGACGGCCATTATGTGGAGCTGTTTTGGCGTGTCAGCGACGGTATGGCTACGGGGATATAAGCCATTGCTGGCGGGGATCGCGCCGTTTCAACGGCGGGGGCGCGCGGGTCGGCTGCCCGAGGAGAAGCGGTTACCGCGGACGTTGTCGCTTGAGCAGGTGGCGGTGATCATTGACGCGCAATGGCGGCTGCGCGACCGGCTGTTGTTCGCGCTGCTGGCGAGCACCGGGATGAGGATCGGGCAGGCGCGAGCGCTGCGCCACGAGGACATCGTGCCGTGGGAGCGGCGGATCGTCGATCCAGCCGCGTGAGGGCGCTCCGGCTCGCGCGCGTTCGAAGAACGGGGGGAGCGCGTCGATCCCGTCGCGGGCGAGCTGATCAGGCTCTGGAGTGACTACATGCATGAGGAGTACGGCGATCTGGACGCCGACCATGTGTTCGTGAATCTGTGGGAGGGGCGGATCGGCCATCCGCTGAGCTATCCGACGGTCGACAAGCTCGTCGCATGCACCCGCGCACGGTGGGGTTTAACTTCACTTCGCATCAGCTGCGACACAGCTACGCTACGGTCGCGTATCGCGGCGGAGTGCCGTGGGAGGTGATCGGGGCGTTGTTGACGCACCCGTGCGCCCGGCTCGACGAGTGTTTAAACGCACCCGACGGCGGAGGATCTGCGCGCGGTGCTGAGCGAGCGTGCGGCGCTGCATCAGCTCGAGGATTTGCTCGCGTGACCGGCGATCTCGCGTTGCGCGTCGTTTGCGGGTGATCGCGGTCCGCGTGGTTGGGAGCAGTAGTGGGATCGCGACCATTGGCTCTCGGAGGATCTCCCACACGGTGATCTCGACCCGTTTCGTGCGAAGCCGTTGCGCCTTGACAGGCTGGAGCAGCCGTGGCTGAGGGAGGCAGCGAAGCGGTGGACCGCGCTCGCCTGCTGTGGTCGACCAGCGCTGCGACGATCAGCCGCTACCTCGCTGACTTGGAGAAGTTCAGCGGCTGGCTGGCGGAGCATGCACCCGAGGTGTCCTCGCTGACGCACGTCACGCGCGAGCTGTTGAGGACTACTTGCTGTGGATTGGCTGCAGCCGGTGGTCGACTTCGACGCGGCGTCGCCTGGTATGCGCCCTGCGCCAGTTCCTCGCCGAGCAGACCTTGGATGGTCTTGCCGGACTCCGCGCGGCTCGGTGATCCACGTCGGGGAGATCCCGAAGGTGAGCGAGCGTTCCGGCAACGTCCCGGCCGGCTTCTGAGGACCTCGAACAACACGCCGCATTCGTGGTGCACCGGCGGTCTTCTCGGCCGGGGGGGCTCGCCGCTACATCTGGAGCGGCCGAACGATCTGGGCGACTGGTCAGAGCCAGCGTCCGCCTCAGACGCGACCCGATCATTGCTTGCATTATGCAATGATCGCTATATGCAAGCAGCTGCGAAGCCGTCCGCGGCGAAACGCGAGGCCGTTGAGCCGGCTCGGGACGAGCTGGTCGATGCGGTGTTGGGGGCCAGTCGGGCGCTGGTGGCGGTCGCGGCCCGTTCGCTGGCCAACGTCGCCGAGGATGTGACGCTGCCGCAGTACCGGTTCCTGATCGAGCTGGCCTCGCGCGGGCCGCAGCGCCTGGCCGACCTGGCCACCGCCCTGGGGGTCGATCGCTCGACGGCGACCCGGATGTGTGACCGCCTGGTGCGCAAGCGGCTGGTCACCCGCCGCCGCGCGCAGCAGGATCGCCGGGCGGTGCGGGTCTCTTTGACCGGCGCCGGCGCCGAGCTGGTGGCCGAGGTGAGCCGGCGTCGGCGGGCGGAGATCGCGACGATCGTGCGAGCGGATGCCGGCGGCTCACCGGGATCCTGTGGTGCGGGCGTTGCGGGCGTTTGCCGATGCGGCGGGCGAGGTGCCTGAGCAGGATTGGTCGCTGGGGTGGGATCTCGATGGCCGCTGAGCCCGTGGTGAGCAGCGCAGTCCAGTCCGGCTCGCCCGTCGGTGGTGCGGACGGCGTCGGCGTGGCTGGGCGGCAACCGGCTGGGGCTGGTGGTGATGGCGCTGGTGGTCGGGGCGGGGGCCGGTCTCGGCGCCGCGCTGTTTCGCGAGATGGTGTTCGGCGCGACCTGGCTGGTGACCGGCCATGACCAGTTCGGTCAGCAGGGTCACGCCGCGAGCGTGCACCTGCCGGGGCTGGGGATCTGGTTCGTGCTGGTCGTCCCGGTGCTCGGCGGTCTGATCTACGGCCCGCTGATCTATCGCTTCGCCCGCGAGGCCCGGGGGCATGGCGTCCCCGAGGTGATGCTCGCCGTCGCCGAGAACGGGGGACGGATCCGACCGCCGGTGACGATCGTCAAGGCGCTGGCCTCGGCGATCACCATCGGCGTCGGTGGGTCGGTCGGACGCGAGGGCCCGATCGTGCAGATCGGCTCGGCGCTGGCCTCGACCCTCGGGCAGCTGGTGCGCATGTCCGAGAGCCGGCTGCGGATCATCGTCGCCTGCGGAGCCGCCGGCGGGATCGCGGCCACGTTCAACGCTCCGCTGACCGGGTTGTTCTTCGGCTTTGAGATCGTGCTGCGCGAGTTCTCGCTCGATGCGCTGGTGGCGACCAGCCTCGCGGCGGTCACCGGCGATGTCATCAGCCGCGCGATCTTCGGGTCGGCGCCGTTCTTCACCCTGATCCCGCACGGCCTCTCGGTGACCAACGACACCACCTATCTGCTGGTCGCGGTGCTCGCGGTCGCCGCCGGACTGATCGGGATCGGCTTCAAGACGTTCCTGTACTGGCTGGAGGATTTCGTCGACGAGCTGTGGAAGGGCCGCCCGGAGTGGGCGCGGCCGGCGGTCGGTGGCATCGCGCTCGGCGCGCTGCTGCTCGCGGTGCCGCAGATGTACGGCGTCGGCTATCCGGTGATGAACTACGGTGATCGGCGGTCACGTCGTCGTCGGGCTGATCCTCCTGTTCCTGGTCAGCAAGGTGCTCGCCACCAGCCTCACCCTGTCGATCGGCGGGTCCGGAGGCGTGTTCGCGCCGTCGCTGTTTATCGGCGCGATGGCCGGCATGGCGTTCGGCACCCTCGTCCACAGCCTCTTCGGATCCGCGGTCGGCCCGCCGGCGCTGTACGCCGTCGTCGCGATGGGCGGCGTGTTCGCGGCCGCCGCCCAGGCGCCGCTGACCGCGATCGCCAGCGTCGCGGAGATGACCGCCAACTTCGGCCTCACCCTCCCGATCATGCTCACCTGCGGGATCGCCGCCGCGGTCTCCAAGCACATCTCCTACGGCAGCGTGTACACCACCAAGCTGCTGCGTCGCGGCATCGACATCGAACGCCCCAAGACGACCAACGTGCTGCAGACGCCTGACCGTCGCCGACGCCATGCAACCCGTCTCGCGATCCGCCGCCGCCGCCCGACTACGCCCGGCCCCGGACGAGGAGTCCGACGCCGCCGACATGACCGACACGCCATGGGAGAGCCTCGCCGGAACGGTGACCGACACCCGCGAGCCCCAGGAGCTGTTCGGCGACGAGACCCTTGAGCAGGCCCTGCGGCAGCTCACCCTCTACGGCCCGGCGGGCCTACCGGTGCTCTCTGAAGACCGCGAGCACCTGCAAGGATGGATCACCCGGCACAACGTGCTCGACGCTGTGACCCAGACCGTGCTGTCCTCTGAGGCATCGATCGAGCACGGTGCCGTCGCCGCGGACTTCGGAGCCGATGATCCGGCGCTGGCCGCCCACCGGCCCAGCACCCCGCTGACCGGCTATGAGATCGTCGAGCTCACGATCGGCCCCGACTCCCCGCGCTCGGGCGGCGCGTCGACGAGATCGCCTGGCCTCCGGATTGCCTCGTGGTTGCGGTCACCGAAGAGCACGAACTCGTCGCGCTCGGTGACGACACCCTCCTGCACGCCGGGGAGCGCGTGATCCTCCTCGCGCCCACGGCACCGCGGCTCACTCACCCGCGAGAGTCGATCTCGGTCGTGCCCGGCTGATCTTCTGACCGTCGGCCAACGTGAGTTCAACCCAAGGCCACTGGTCCTTGACGCGTCTTCACCCGCAGCCTCAAAGCCCCCGGAGAGATCTCGGCGGCCCAGCTTGTGGCAGCGGTGCCGTCAGGGGGGCGGTTGGTGGTTCCGGTCAGCGTCGCGCGCCGGTGCGTGGAGCGCGTCGGTCACTCGGGCGCCAGGGGATCCACCCTCGCTCGACTCTCGGGTCTGGCGTGTGTGTGCCAGCCCAGCGGCGCCAGACTAGGCATCTGATTTGCTGGTTACGCCGGCCCGCGACCTCGCGCCACACCTCCGGAGCGCACCGACCGGTCGGCTCGGTGACATCGCTCCGTCCGCAGGGGACAGCAGGACGAGGACTCAGCCGGCGTCGCGATCGGTTTTGCGACCAGCACCAGCTCCAACGCGGCGACCAGGAGGTAGACCAGGGTGGCCAGGAATGCTCCCAGCGGCCACACGGCGCCCGACGATATCTCCGAAGTGAGCGCTGCCGCGCCCACGGCGACACCCACGGCGACGATCTGGATGATCCCGGTCCGCGTGAAGTCGCGTCGGGCGTCTTTCAGGGGCTCGCCACGTCGGCTCCGGACTCCCAGCGCGACCACCATAAATCCCGCGACCGCCCCGGACACAAACAACAGCACGTCGCCGACGCCAGGCGACCCATGCCGGTGCTCAAGCACGCTCCCCGTCGCCCAGATCGTGAGCGTGTACCCATACGGAATCGCGCTGCCCCGCACAATCGTGGCCAGCGCGGAGACGTACCTCGCGTTCACGGTGCGCTAATTCATCGACGGCAGTATCACGATCACCCTGATGGCGCGAATCGTGTCAGAGAGCGACATCGGTGAGCCAGGCGCCCCAAGCCCGCGTTCGCGGGCTCTGTCTGATCCGTGAGCTTCGCAGGGGAAGACGTGTTGCGCACAAGCGCCTAATTCAGGCGGTCGGCGGGCGGAAACGCGCGCAGGTGATCGGGTTGCTGGCCGCGGTGCTCGCCCTGGCAAGCGCGGACACCTCCGCGGTGGGCGCCGATGCGGTGCCGCTCAAGCTGGCGCTGCACATCGACTTCACCCAGATCGGGCTGCTGGTCGCATTGCCGTCCCTGGTTGCCGCCGCCGCGACCGTCCCAGTCGGAGTGTTGAGTGACCGAGTACGTCGCGTATCGCTGTTGAAGTGGAGCATCGTGCTGTGGAGCCTGGCGATGGTCGCTGCCGGGGCCTCGTCGTCATTTGAGATGCTCCTGATCAGCCGGCTGGTGATCGGAGCGGTGACCGCGACCAGCAGCCCGACGCTGGCATCGCTGACCGGCGACTTCTTCGATCCCCGCGAGCGCGGAAAGATCTACGGCTTCATCCTCTCAGGCGATCTCGTGGGCTCAGTCATCGGCCTGTTTGTCAGTGGCAATGTCGCAGCCATCTCGTGGCGGCTGGCGTTCTGGGTGCTCGTCATACCCGGTGCGATGCTCGCCTGGGCAGTGGGGAGGTTCCTGCCTGAGCCAGCCCGCGGCGGCGCAGACCGAATCCAACCGGCCGGACCCAGGCCGCCGCGACCGAGACCGGAACTGGAGCCGGCGCCGTCGAGCCACCCGAGGATGAGTCCGCGCCCGACACAGCTCCGGAACTGGAGCAGGCCCTGCGACGGGCCGGCGTGCGGCCGCGGCCCGAGAACGTGGTCAATGCCGACGCGGTCGAGATGACGCTCCCGACCGCGGTCCGTTACGTGCTCCGCGTCCCCACCAACCTGGCGCTGATCGTTGCCTCCGCACTCGGGTACTTCTTCATCTCCGGCGTCCTGACCTTCGGCGTGGTGTTCCTCCGCCACCAGTACACGGTCGGGCAGTCCGTGGCCACCTCCCTGCTCGCGGTGATCGCGATCGCCGCGCTCGTCGGCGTGCTCGCATCCGGCGTCTCGCCGACGCGCTGCTGCGCCGCGGACGCCTGTCGGCAAGGGTCATCGTCGCCGGCGGTAGTTTTCTGGCGGCCTGCGCACTCTTCCTCCCACCGTTGCTCAGCCGCTCGCTGGTGATCGGCCTGCCGCTGCTGTGGCTGCTGGCGCCGCCCTCTATGGCTCTAACCCGCCGCTCGACGCCGCCCGCCTGGACATCATGCCCCACTGGCTCTGGGGACGCGCCGAAGCGTCCGCACCCTATTGCGATCAGTCACCACCGCCGCTGCGCCGCTGTTGTTCGGCTTCCTCTCTGACCATCTCGGCACCCCCCGCGCCGCCACTCACGCCGGCGGGCAGGCTGTTAACTCCGGAGGACTCAGCGCGCCTTCTTGATCATGCTGATCCCGCTCCTCGCCGGCGGGCTGATCCTCACCGTCCGCGCCCGAATCGACTACCCCCGCGACGTGGCGACGGCAATCGCGTCTGAGACAGCAGCGGCGCAACCCGACAGTACCGCCGAGCCGGACGTGCCTGCAGGCTGACGCCAGCGGCACCCGACCATCAGCGAGACGGCTCGCGATCGGCCCTGAGGTTGCCGGTCGCGCGCGAACACATCCGCCTGATGAGCCGCTTCGCGACCAGCATCCTGCCCCGCCTTCGGCTTAGATCTACGAAGCGCCTGGATCGCGCTGCGGCATCAAGGCAAAGGTGAAGCCGTGACGCGTGCCGTCACCGTCAGCTGGCGATGAGAACTGCGCGACGAACGCGAGGTAGCCGCCGATGATGATCGCGCCGTGAGCGCGGCGTAGCCCGCGAGCGGTATACGCGCATACCAGCATGACCGCGGTCAGACCGAGATACCAGGCAGCGACGAGCGTCGCCTGTCCCGACGGCGCGCCCAACCCGACGAGAATCCCCGGGAGCAGCAGACCGACGGTGACGTTCAGAGCGTTGCTGTTCAGAGCGATGCTGAGCGTGGCTGCGCCCCGGCCGCGGACGGCGAGATAGAGCGCGGAGACGGCGTTAGGGAGGCTGGTCACGCCGGCGAGAATGAGTCCTCCGATCACGATCTCGGGGACGTGGTGGCGGGCACCGAGCTTCGATGCCGTCAGCTCCATGGCGACGCTCGCGCCGACGACAACGACTGTGGCGAGCACGGCGACGGTCACATCGAGAGCTCCCGCCGCCGGTGGATGGATCGCGGGATCGAGCTCCTGCTCCTCCTCGGCGACAGCCTCTGAGAGCCACCGCGTCCAGCTCGGCGGTAATCCGAAGTCAGCCAGGCGCCCCGGGCTGACGCCGGAGATGACCAGATACGGGACAAGGACCGCCATGGCGGCGAACAGGCCGATCCCGGGTCCGGGACCGCCGAGCACGACGCCGAGACACACGGTCGCGATCACCATCGCGACCGTTCCCTCGAGGAGGATCACCCGCCGGTGCAGTGCGATCTCGCGCGCCACCACAGCGCCGAGCCCGAGTAACGCGGCGAGATTGAACACGTTTGATCCGAGCACCACCCCGGCACCAATGCGCGACTGATGCCCGGCCAGCGCCGTCACCGCGGCGGTGATCTCGGGCGCGTCAGCCGCGAGGGCGGCCAACACGCCCAGCAGCGCCTCGGAGAGGCCCAACCGCGCCCCGATCCGTTCCAGCCGAGATACCAGCAGCCAGCTCGTGGCGAGGCTCACCGCCGCGGCACCGACGAATACGACCGCGAGCAGCGCGTCAGCCACGACGCGCCACCCCCGTCAGCACCCCGACAAAGGACGGCTGTCGGGAGAAGGATGGCGGACTGTCGGGATAATCTGGATGCACGGCAGCGTCCCGTGAGGGCACGCCGACCAGACTTCCCGGCTCACCAGACCCAACAGTATCCCGTGTTGGTCGCCGCTCACCCAAACCCGGCTGGCGCCCCAAACCTCGCGGCGCTGTCGGGCCGCGTCGGCCGAGGCAATCAGGCCCGTTTCTCAACCCAGCGAAAATCCCGGGGGTCGCTCGGTCAGTAGGGCGGGGGATGCGGCGGCGCGGCCTCCGGGCGACCGTCGCCAACTGCGTCCACAACGTGACCAGATGCACTGCACTTCAGAGCGCAAGCTCAGAAGGGAACCGCTCGACGTGCCTGGCGCGCGGGAAGATGAACGCGGACACCACCAGGTCGTATCCGGCGCCGAGGAAAACGTCGGCGAGCGAGGCACCGCCGACGTAGCTGAGCCCGGTTTGGATTGGCTCGGGGTCACGCGCGACGACGAAGTGCTTGAGGTCGTCACCGTGGACGCAGACGCCGTTGCGAACGGTCGCGGCCAAGCGCCGACCAACGATCGTCTTCTCAACGCCCGCCGGTCCGTTCAGCAACACGACCTGGTTCGCCGCCTGCCCGACGCCTCGCATCTCGCGACCTTACGGACGCTCGCGGCGGACGGAGGGATCCCCGCTCGCAACCCGTCACAGAACCCGGCTGCGCCGCCTCAACTCGAGCCCGCGCCTTCGATAAGTCGTTTCGGTCGTACGTCGTTTGCGCGTTGCCCAGCCGTGGCCGCCATCAGCCTCGCTGACATGTCAGCTACGCATGAAGTCAACGAACACGCCAGATCCGAGCCTGCTGCTCGACATAGCGCCCTTTCCCACAGGTAGAGCGCTCGGATCGTGTCGAGGATCACGTGGCCGCCCAGCTCGGCGCGGATCCGCCGGGGGACCGGCTCCACGTGATCGACTGGGGTGATCGCCATGGGGTAGCCGGAGATCGTCGTCAACTCGTCGGACACCCTGCTCCTCTCAGGGGGGACGGACATCGCGTTCACGCGCAGTTCGACCCGGCTCGGCGCCGAACCGGTTCACCGTGACCCGCACGCGTTGCGCCGTGATCCCTCTGCATCCCCGACCATCCCTCACACTAGTATCGTCGCGATGGCGATCACCGACGATCTGGTCGCTGGTCATCAGGGTCCGGGCGGCGCGCCTGATGCCGAGTCGGTTCGGTGGGTGCAGAGCTTGCGACGCAGCGGAGCCGACGGGGACGCGGCCCTGGAGCGACTCCACGGTCTGCTGCTGCGTATCGCCCGAGCGGAGCTGCGCCGCCGCAATTCACGCTCTCTGATCGCGGGCCCCGAGCTCGACGATCTGGCTCATCAGGCCTGCGCCGATGCGATGGTGGCGATCATCGCGAAGCTCGATCAGTTCCGCAACGAGAGCCGCTTCACGACGTGGGCCTACAGGTTCGTGATCCTCGAGGTGTCCAACAAGCTGGGCCGGCATTTCTGGAGATCGCCGGACGTGTCGATCGACGAGGAGGACTGGGATCGCCTACCGGGATCGTTTGGCTTTGACCCCCAGCGGCGGGCTGAGTGGCACGAGCTCATCGACGCTTTGCGGCGGGCGATCGACGAAACGCTCACCCCCCGCCAGCGCCGGCTCTTGGTGGCCATCATCCTCAACGGCGTGCCGGTCGATGCCCTGGCCGTCGAACTCGGTTCCAACCGCAACGCGATCTACAAGACCCTCTTCGACGCGCGTCGTAAGTTGCGCCAGACGCTCGTCGCCAACGGCTACATGAGCTCCGAAACGGGAGCACGTCGATGAGCGACGGCTGGACTGCGCTCGAGCACTTCCTTGCGACCGATCCGCGAGATGTCGGATGCGAGGCCGCGCTGAGCATGCTGCACGTGTACAGCGAGCTCTCCGTGTCCGGCGCGGAACCGGAACGCCAGTTCCCCGGGATCGCCGCGCACCTCAAGGCGTGCGGCCCGTGTGGAGAGGACTTCGCCGGTCTCCTGGCGGCGATCGTCGCACCCCCGGGCTGACCGTCAGCGACCCGAGCGTCAGAGAAACGAGTCCGCGGTGACGCGGTCGACCTCGGTGACGACATCGGCGGGAATGCCGGCGCGTTTGGCCGCCGCGATGATCGCGTCGGGGCTGGGCGCCTCGTAGAGGCAGTAGGAGCGGTGGCGATCCGCGCTCAGGAAGGAGAAGAGCCAGCTGACGCCTTCGTCGGCATTGACCTCCTCGATCAGCCGCACGTCCTCGCTGGTCATCTCCAGCTGGTCCGCGAACTGACGCTCGATCAAATAGATCGGCACGCGGCGATCCTACACCGTGCTCGGCCGGTCCACCAGGGCATGGCGGTAGGCGTACACGGCAGCATCGGTGCGATTGGCGGCGCCGGTCTTGCGCAGGATGCTGCGTACGTGATTGGCGACGGTGTGGCCGCTGATCGAGAGCTGCTCGCCGATGCTTCGGTTGCTGAGCCCGGCGGCGATCAGGCGCAGGATCTCGAGCTCACGCCATGTCAGATCGTCGGGCAGGGTGGGCGCCCCGTTCGTCGCGGCTCCGAGAGCACGGGCGCGATTGAGGAGCACAGGCAGCCCGATCCGGTCGGCGAGGGCCGCCGATTCGGAGAGCAGCTCGGATGCTCGGGCGCCATCGCCGGCGCGGCCGCGCATCCGGAGGCTGCGGCCGTAGGCATACAGCGTGTGGGCGAGCCAGGTATCGGCACCCATGCGCCGGTTCACGGCCAACGCCACCTCATAGTGGTCGACGGCGCGGTCGTGGTCCCCGAGCGTCGTGGCGAGCAGGCCGAGAAACCGGTCGGCGGCGCCGTAGCAGGCGACGCCATGACCGACGACGACGTTCCCACCGGAGAGAGGCACCAGCTCGGGGTAGATGACCGCCGCCAGGGCGTCGTCGCCGACGATCGCGCAGGCGTCCGCGAGATAGGTGAGAGAGGCCACCCACAGCGATGACCGAAGGCTGTCGAAGCCGTCACGGCGCACGCGGTCCAGCTCGCGGCGAGCCTCGGCCTCCATCCCGAGCTCGGCCAGCAGCGCCGCGAGGCCGGGTCGCCACGTGCTCTGCGCGCGCTCGCTCCCCGCCAGCATCCGGGTGATCGCGGCCAGCTCGGCGAGGCGGCCCTGCTCTCGGCGGATCCCGAACATCTGAATGCCGAAGATGCCCGATGCGCGACGGCCGGTGAGCAGCCGGCTCCACTCGTGCGAGCGATTCGCCGCCGCCTCGGCATCGTCGAGGCGTCCCACGCACAGCGCGATCGTCGATGCGTAGTGCTCGGCCACGTGCAGCGGGAACGGCTGACGGGCACGCGCGGCGAGCGCGTGGACCTCGGCGAGCTCACGCTCGGCGGCGCCGAGATCGCCGAGCGCGATCAGTCCCGCGATCCGCCATTCCATCGCCTCGGTCTGGGTCTCGAGCTCACCCAGCGCCTCGGCCAGCTCGCGAGCTTCGGTGAGCATCTCGAGCGTCCGCCCCAGGTTGCGCTCGGCCCGCGACCAATAGGACCGCATGAGAACGATTGCGAGACCTCTCTGGTCACCGATGCGGCGGGCCATCGCGATCGCCTCCTGCTCGGCGACCGTGCTCTCCGCGAAGTGGCCACGGAATGCGAGCGCCCGACTGCGCCCCGCCAGCAGCTTGACCCGCAACTCCGAGTCGCCACCGGGAACGGCCGCGGACGCCTCCTGAAGAAGTTCGACCGCGCCCGCGTCGGCGATGCCGGGACGCCAGCACGCCTCCTCGAATCCGACCGCGGCCGCGGCCAGAAGGCCGGCATCGCCCAGTGTCCGCGCGATCTCGGCGGCGTCCCGGAAGGCGGTCATCGCGTCGTCGGATCGACCGGCGCGAAACCGCACGCTGCCCAGCTCGAGCTGGATCTCGGCCCGGCGCCGCGGATCGTCGATCCCGAGCGCGAGCGCTGACGAGAAGCGTTCCTCGGCCTCGTCGAAGTCGAGGCTGCGCAGCGCCACGCGGCCGGCGCGAACCGAGTACTCGATCGCGCGGCGCGGCCCGTCGATCGGCGCGGCCGCCCCGAAGTGATGGGCGAGCTCGGCCAGGGCTCCACGGGTGCCGCTGTCGGTGATCCGTTCCAACGCCTCCCCAACCCGGAGGTGCAGCTCGGCGCGCCGGAACCCCGGCAACCGGTCATAGAGCGCGCGGCGCACGAGCTCGTGGGTGAACCGGTACTCCAGCTGCTGGGATGGCAGCTCCTCGACGATCCCGTGGGCGATCGCCTGTCCCAGGGCGTCGTGGAGCTCGGCATCGGAAAGCCCGGATGCGGCCAGGACGGGCAGATCGAACCTTGACCCGACGACGGCGGCGACGTCCAGCAGTCCGCTGCTTGCCTGCTCCAGAAGGCCAAGGCGCTGGGCGACCACCTCACGCACGCCCTCGGGGCTGCCGAGGCCGGAGAGCGCGACGGCGAGGGTCGCGCCATCGCCGGCGACCCCCGACGGCCAGCCGTCCTGCAACGTGCGCCACAGCTCGGTGATCAGGAACGGATTCCCGGCGGTCAGGTCGTGGAGGGCC
Organism: uncultured Solirubrobacteraceae bacterium; assembly: GCA_963731395.1. Lineage (GTDB taxonomy): Bacteria > Actinomycetota > Thermoleophilia > Solirubrobacterales > Solirubrobacteraceae > Palsa-465. The sequence continues at coordinate 111,169 of CAVSVH010000002.1, read as the reverse complement.
CTGGCGGCCTCGGCCAGATCCGGCGCGAGCACGTCGCCGCTGGCGAACCGGATGAACTCCGACACCTCATCGCGGGAGAGCCCATCGAGTCGCAGACGGACGACGCCCTCGGCGCGCCGCAAATCGGCCAGCGCGGCTGACAGCGCGTCGGGAACCTCGGCCTCGGTGTCACGGAACGTCGTCACGATCAGCGCGCGCGCGTCGGCGCCGATGCGGGCGAGGTGGCGGAGCAGCAGGAGGGTCGGCGCGTCGGCCCAGTGGGCATCCTCGATCACGATCACCAGGGGGGAGCGGCGGCCGGTGGCGGCGAGCAGGTCGGCGACGGCGCTGTGCAGGCGGTGGCGCTCGGTATCCGGGTCGGCGGCGACCGCCGGCGCCATCCCGCCGACACCTCGCGCCAACTCCGGCGACAGCCTGGCCAGCTCTCCGCCGGCGGTGCCGAGCGCATGCCGCAGCAGCTGGGGGTCGGTGGTGCGCACGAGCTGCTCGATCGCTTCGACGAACGGACCGTACGGCCGGCGCACGACCGAATCGCACGCCCCGTAGACGACGACCGCGCCGACCGCCGCCTCGCCGGCGAACTCGCGGACGAGACGGCTCTTGCCCGAGCCCGCTGCGCCGGAGACGAGCGCCAGACGCAGTCCCTCGCCCTCTGCGCTCGGGATGAGCGCCCGCAGCGTCGCCAGTTCCCGCGTCCGCCCGGCGAACGGAAACGACGACGTCAGGCGCAACTGGCCCGGCAGGTTATGCATACGATCGCTGCTCGTCCCGATAGTCAGATCTGATCATGACAGCCGGCGACCGACGACGCCAGAACCGGCGAAAGTGGGTCAGACCTGGTCATGACACCGGCGACGATCGGGCCTACCGTCCTCGTCGGGGGCCTCAGAGCCCGACACCATCTCACCGGGGAGTTTCATGACAACGATCACATCTCTCGTGGAGGTCGCGCGCCGCGACCTGCCGGATCTCGGCGACCGGATCACCGGGCCGGGCGAGAACGGCTACGACGAAGCGCGCGCCGTGCACAACGGCATGATCGACCGCCGTCCAGCCGTGATCATCCGTTGCTCGACTCCACAGGAGGTCGCGCGCGCCATCGCGCTGGCGCGAGAGCACGACGCGCCGATCGCGGTGCGCGGCGGCGGTCACAACGGCGCCGGACTCGGCGTGATCGACGACGGCATCGTCATCGATCTCGCCCCGATGAACCAGGTGGTCGTCGACGCAGACGCGGGCACGGTCCGCGTCGGTGGCGGGTGCACCTGGGGCGATGTCGATCCCGTCACCGCCAACCACGGCTGTGTCGTGCCGTCGGGGATCATCTCCACGACCGGCGTCGGCGGACTGACGCTCGGCGGCGGCCTCGGCCATCTGTCCCGAGGGTTCGGACTGACGATCGACAACCTCATCGGCGCCGACGTCGTCCTCGCCGACGGCTCGCCAGTGCACGCCTCCGCCGACGAGAACCCAGACCTGTTCTGGGCGCTGCGCGGCGGCGGCGGCAACTTCGGCGTGGTCACCACGTTCGAGTTCCGCACCCAACCGCTGCCGGCGACCGTGATGGCCGGCCCGACGTTCTGGCCGATCGAGCAGCTGCCCGAGGTGATGCGCTTCTATCGCGAGTTCATCCCGAACGCGCCGCGGTCCGTCAGCGGCTTCGCCGCGGCGATGACGGTCCCGCCGGTCGACATGTTCCCGCCCGAGCTGCACCTGCGCAAGGTCGCGGCGATCATGTGGTGCATCGTCGGCTCCGAGGCGGAGGCAACCGAATGGCTGGCTCCCGTCCACGACGTCGGCACCCCGCTGCTGCACGGGGTCGGTGCGATGCCGCATCCGGTGCTGCAGACCCTGTTCGACGGGCTCTACACCAAGGGCCTGCAGTGCTACTGGCGGGCGGACTTCGTCAACGAGCTGTCCGACGAGCTGATCGAGCGACACCTCGAGTGGTCACAGAAGCTGCCGAGCATGCACTCGACGATGCACCTGTACCCGATCGATGGCGCCGTGCACGACGTTGCCCCGGACGACACGGCGTTCAGCTACCGCGATGCCCAGTTCGCCGAGGTCATCTTCGCCGTCGATCCGGATCCGGCCAACGCCGGCATTCTGCGCGACTGGTGCGTGGGCTACTGGGACGCGACCCATCCCTACTCCGCCGGCGGCGCGTACGTCAACTTCATGATGGACGAGGGGCAGGAGCGCGTGCGCGCCACCTATCGCGGCAACTACGACCGGCTCGCGCGCGTCAAGGCCCGCTATGACCCCGACAACGCGTTCCGGGTCAACCAGAACGTCAGGCCCGAGCGCGCCTGAGCCGTCACCCGTGCCCGTGTGGCCGCGAGTCGGGGCGCTCGCGGCCGCACGGGTCCGCACCGGGATCATCGCTAGCCGCCGGCGGCTCGACGCGGACGGGCAGACCCGGGGTGCTGTCCGGCGTCTCGTCGGAGGGCACACCTCGTCTGCACGGGCTGGTGTGTGTGCGAAAGTTGCCGTGTCAAGGGGTCTCCCGAGCAGCCCATCGCGTTGTGATCGGCGAGCTTCTGCCCGCCGCCCGGCGGGATGCGGCTCTCTCGTCACTGGCCGAGCAGGACCCGACCAAAGCCGCGGAGTTGGCGATTCGCCACGAGTAGCCCGGTCCCCCCTCGCGGGTCGGACATCGAACCTTCATCTGGTTCTCATCTGCATCGCTCACCCTTGGCGGCATGCGCGTGCTCGTCGTCGAGGACGATCGAAAGCTCGGTCCGGTCCTGGTCCGCGGCTTTGCCACCGACTCGATCGTCGCCGACCTCGTCACGACCGGGCGAGACGCGATCGTCCGCGCGGGCGCCACCGAATACGCGGTCATCGTCCTCGACGTCATGCTCCCCGACCTCGACGGCTTCCAGGTCTGCCGGACCCTGCGCGAGGAGACGATCACCGCACCGGTGCTCATGCTCACCGCCCGCGACGCGATCAAGGACCGCGTGCACGGCCTCAACAGCGGCGCCGATGACTACCTGATCAAGCCGTTCTCGTTCGACGAGCTACTCGCCCGGGTGCGGGCGATGAGTCGCCGCGGGCCGTTGCGACGGGCGGTCGTGCTCGAGGTCGGCGACCTGCGACTGGACTCCGCCCGCCATCAGGTGTGGCGGGGCGAGACCTCGATCGACGTCTCGCGCAAGGAGTACGTGCTCCTCGAGGCGTTGATGCGTCATGCCGGTGACGTGATGTCGCGCTTCGACCTGCTCGAGGAGGCGTGGGGCTATGAGTACGAGAATCGCTCCAACGTCGTCGAGGTCTACATCCGCTACCTGCGCGAGAAGATCGACCGGCCGTTTGGGCGCAACAGCCTGCAGACGATCCGCGGCGCCGGCTATCGCATATGCAACGAGGCATAGTCCGCGACTACCAGCCCACGGATCTGCGCCGCCTGCCGATCCGGTGGCGGCTGACGCTCATGTTCACCGGCGTGATGGCGGTCGTCCTGGCGGCGCTGATCGCGTTCATCTACCTCCACTTCCGCTCCGACCTCGACTACACGATCAACGGCTCGCTGCGCGCCCGCGCCGCGGAGGTGGCGAGCCTCATCCGCAGCGACAACGCGGCGGACACGCGGGGAACGCTGGGGACGCTGCCGGTCCGCGGAGACAGCTTCGTCCAGGTGCTCGACCCGTCGGGGAGAGTGCTCGGGGCGAGCGCGGGCTTCGCCAGCCCGGCGCTGCTGACGCTCGGCGAGCTGGGCGCGGCCGCGCGCTCCCCGCGTCTCGTCGAGAAGGGCAACCGCTCGCGGCTGTACGCGCTGCCCGTCGAGGACGGCCGGCGAATCGTCGTCGCCGGGGTGTCGCTCGCCGCTCGGGACGCCGCGCTCGACAAGCTCGACCACGCCCTGTTCATCGGCGTGCCGGCCGCGCTGCTGCTGGCCTCGTTCGCCGCCTACATGCTGGCCGCGGCGGCGCTGGCACCGGTGGAGCGGATGCGGCGCCGCGCGGCCACCATTTCCACCGACGACATCGGCACCCGCCTGCCGCTGCCTGAGAGCGACGATGAGATCCGGCGGTTGGGGGGGACGCTGAACGCGATGCTGGACCGCCTCGAGGCGGGGCTCATCCACGAGCGGCTGTTCGTCGCCAACGCGAGTCACGAGCTGCGCATGCCGCTGGCGGTGCTCAAGGCCGAGCTCGAGGTCTCGCTGCGCGAGGGCGGGGGCGAGCCGCACCTGCGGGCCGCGCTGGTCTCCGCTGCCGAGGAGACCGACCGGATCATCAGGCTCGCCGAGGACCTCCTCCTGCTCGCCCGGGCGCAGGATGGCACGCTGCCCCTCGATGCCCACGACCTTGCGGTCAGAGAGCTGCTCGCCGAGCTCAGCGCCAGGTTCGGCCCCATCGTGCACCGATCCGGGCGACGCCTGGTCGTCGACGACGTGGCGACGCCGGCCGATGTGTCGCTGCGCGTGGATCCGGATCGCGTCGAGCAGGCGATCGCCAACCTCATCGACAACACCCTGGGCTACGGCGCCGGACAGGTGACGATGCGCGCCCAGCGGCGCGGGGAGGCAATCGAGCTTCATGTCAGCGACCGTGGGCCCGGCTTCAGCGACGAGTTCCTCCCGCGCGCGTTTGATCGCTTCAGCCGCGCCGACCCGGCGCGCGGCCGGGGCGGGGCGGGACTGGGTCTGGCGATCGTCCGTACGATCGCCCAGGCACACGGCGGCGACGCCGGGGCGGCGAACCTCGCCGCCGGAGGCGCCGACGTGTGGCTGCGCATCCCATGCATCGCCGAGCCGTCCGTCCCGTATCCCGACGCCGCACCGAGCGGCCGAATCGAGAGTCGTTTCCTGTGACCACCGAACACATATCAGGACGCCGAACCGGCGTCGACTGGCGTCGCGCCGAGTTCGTTCTCACGCTTCTCGGGTTCGTTGGCTTCATCACGTTGCCGATCCGCATCACCACGGTCTACAGCGGCCTGCCGGCCCATCCGCTGTTCGTCCATGTACCGGTGATCCTCATCCCGGTGACGGTCGTGGCCGCGGTCGTCGTCATGGTCAGGACCGAGTGGCTCGCTCGCTACGGGATCGCGCTCGCCGCCGTGTCGATCGTCGGGATGAGCTCCGTGTTCCTCACCCTCCAGGCGGGGTCGGCGCTCCGAGCCGAGCTGGACCTCCAGGGCCTGGCGGCGAACCTCATCTCGCAGCATGCGCAGGCAGCGCACATTCTCGCGATCGTCTACGTCGTGTTCACGGCCGTGCTGATCATCACCTTCGCGGCGTACCGGATCTCCGGCGGCATGCCCACCGGCCTTGGGATCGTCGACCGACCGCTGTCCTGGAGACCGGTGTTCAGCGGGCTCCGGGTCGCGCTCGTGCTGCTGGCGATCGGCGCCGGCTATATGTGCTTCCGAACCGGCGATCTCGGCGCCAAGGCGGTGTGGCAGGGGCGCGTCCAGGCGGCTCGGGGCGGGCCCGGTGGTCCTGGCGGGTTCCCGTCCGGTCGGGGCGGCGGGAGGCCTGTCGCGCCCGGCGGCGGCTGAAGCGCGCGTTCAGCCCGATCGGGAGGCGGCGGCGCGGGCGCGGCGGCCGAAGGCGACGACACGAGTGAGGTGACCGCAGTAGGGCGCGCCAGGGCAGCGCGTGAACGCGAGCGCGATCGCCTCGACGTGACCGTGCGCGGATTCCCGCCGGCGGCGCGGGAGCAGCACCACCGCGAGCACGACGCCCAAAGCGCACAGGGCGGCGGCGACAACGAAGGCGCTCTTGAATCCGTGCGTCAGCGCCGCAGCGGCGGTCGCGCCTTCGTGTAGCGCGCCCGTCGCCCGACTGGTCGACACCGACGTGAGGATCGCCAGCCCGAGCGAGCCGCCTACCTGCTGGGTGGTGTTGAGCAGTCCGGACGCCAGGCCGGCGTCACCGGAGGACACCCCGTTGGTCGCCGCGATCGTGATCGGCACGAACGACAGCCCGAGGCCCGCGCCGAGCACGATCATGGCCGGCAGGACGTGGCTGGCGTAGTCGCCGTGCCCGACGATCCGGGTGAGCAGCACGAAACCGGCGGTGGCGACGAGAAGGCCGACGACGAGCACCGGCTTGGGCGTGAACCGATCGACGAGGCGCGATGCCAGCGCCGAGGCGCCGATCAGGGTCACGGTCAGCGGGAGATACGCGATCCCCGTCTTGAGCGCGTCGAAGCCCAGCACCTGCTGGAGATACAGCGTGCAGAAGAAGAACATGCCGAACAGCGCCGCCGCTACCACGAGCATCGTCGCGTCCGAGGCGGCGAGGCTGCGGTTGGAAAAGATCCGCAGCGGGACGAGCGGGTCCTTGTGGCGGCGCTCGATGACGACGAACCCGACGATGAGCAGCGCCGCGATCAGGATGCCGATCAGGGTCTTGGCCGAGGTCCAGCCCCACGTGTCGGCCTTGATCAGCGTGAACACGAGGGCCATCGTGCCGAGCGTGATCGCGATCGCGCCCTCGATGTCGTATCCGCCCTCATTGGCCGATTCCGAGCGACTCTCGGGGACGAACCGGGGCGCCAAGGCCAGCACGGCGGCACCGATCGGCACGTTGATGAAGAAGATCCAGCGCCAGCTGAGCGCCTGCACGATGACGCCGCCGAGGAGCAGCCCGATCGCGCCGCCCGCTCCCGCAATCGCCCCCCACACCGCAAGCGCACGGTTGCGCTCGGTTCCCTCGGCGAACGTCGTGAGGATGATCGACAGGGCCGCCGGCGAGACCATCGCGCCGCCGAGTCCCTGCGCGCCCCTGGCGACCAGCAACATGCCCTCGGATTGCGAGACACCACAGATCAGCGAGGACCCGGCGAAGAGCGCGATCCCGGCCATGAACAGCCGCCGGCGCCCGAGACGATCGGCGAGACGGCCGCCCAGCAGGAGGAACCCGCCGAACATCAGCGTGTAGGCGTTCAGGATCCACGACAGGCTCTGCTCGGAGAAGCCGACGTCGCGCTTGATCGTCGGCAGCGCCACGTTGACGACGCTCGCGTCCAGGATGACCATGAACTGCGCCACCGCAACGACCGCCAGGACGGCGTTGGCGTCGACACGCGCCGCCGGGCGAGGCACGGGTGACGGCGCGAGATCGATCAGTCTCCCCAATCCAGCTGGTGACCGGGCGTTCCGGCGGCGTGGCCGTAGGCGATCATCTCATCGCGCGCCTTCGTATCGCCCTTGCGATATCGAAATACAGCGCTGGCGAAGACGACGACGTGCTCGTCGACGGATTGGAAGTCGGCGTACCAGCCATCGTCGGGCAGCAATGCGTCGGCCAGTGCAGCCGCCAGCTCATCTGCACGTGCTTCGGGAATCTCGAAGTCGACGAACGTCCAGGTCGCCGGCTGACTCGGCGTCGTCGAGTCTGAGACGTCGTGTCGCCCGCATCGTCTGAGCCGCATGTCGGCGACCGCGATGTCGGCTCCGACTCGTAGGCTTTCCGTCAGCAGCCGGCCGGTGAACACCCGTCTGATTATGTCCAGAAGGCCGGGTTCGTGGTCAACGCGACAGCGCTCAACAAGCTTTCCGGCTCGGCGCCGACGACGGTGTCCAACGGAACTCGGATCAAGGGGATCAGCGCAGTGGTGACGATGACCGTCGCGTTCGCCGGGTCGTGGTCGGGCCGGCGGGCGGGGAGTGGCTGTGATACGGGGGACTCAGCCGAGGACGGCCGCGCCGCCGAGCTCGACCTCGAACGGGAGCGACTCCCGCTCCAGCTGGCCGTCGGCGCCGACTCGGTAGGCCCCTGTGCGCCGCAGCGGCGGCGAGTAGGCGTGGATCGTCACTGCAGGCTGATCGCCGCAGTGCAGCACCCGGTGGATCGCCACCGGTGGCAGGGTGAAGGTGGTGCCCGGACCGAGCTCGCGTGAGATCGCGGGGCCCGACATCGTCAACCGGTCCTCGCGTACCCGTCCGGAGACGACGGCGATCCCGGCCGCCGACTCATCGTGGTCGTGAAAGCCCGTGTCCTGATCCTCGGTCCAGCAGATCACCCAGGCGTTGACCTCGTCGTCGTCCCAGATCTGCTCGTAGACGCGGACGTCCCCGGCGTGGCGGACGAGGTGGCGCCAACGCTCCGGGGCAGCGGCGAGATCGGCGGCGAACCGCTCCAGGCGCGCGAGCGAGAGGCTCATGCCGGAGCCCCGACCGTCGTGAGGAGTCGCGCCGAGTTGCCCATCAGCTCGGTGTCGCGCTCGGTGCGGATCGGCTCCACGACGGGCCGGTCCGAGCCGTAGACGAGCTGCTCGACGCCGACCCAGCGAGCCATGCTCTCGACCATCGCCGGTCCGTAGCTGGACGTGTCGTAGAACGTCAGCGGGTCGCCGAGCGCGACATCGGGACCGCCCCGTGCCGCCAGTCGCTCGCTGAGCAACGGCGCGCCTCCCGCGAGCATCGCGAAGACGACCCGCAGCCGGGGCAGATCGCGGCGGCCGTGACAGGCGAAGGTCAGCCACGCGGCCTGCATCTGCGAGACGTAATCGGTCAGGGCCCGCCACCACAGGGGCTCGGTCAGCGGCGCCTCACGAGCATCCCGGCCGGCCACGCCGCCGGGATGCACGAACATGGGCACCTCATGTGACTGCACCCGCTCCAGCACCGGGCGCAGCGCGTTGAGCGCCGCCCGTCCCGCCAGGGCGCAGGCCGGGATCGAGATGCCGACGCAGCCACGCCGCAGCGCGTCATCGACGTCGGCGGGGTCGGGTGAGTCGGTCCCGATCGGCCCCCACGCGGCGAAGCCGCCGCCGAGGGCGAGCGCGCCGTCGAGATACGCCGAGATCAACTCGGCCGCCGTGTCGCGGGGCAACGCTTCGATGCCGATCGGGCTTGACAGCGCCACCACCGCCAGGTCAATACCGTCCGCTCGTTGCTGCTGGTTCCGGCGGTCGGCGGACGCGCCCGCAGTGTCGATCACGTACGGAAGCTCGCCGCCGCAGTGCAGCACCGTGAGCCCGTCGCTGCAACGGACGAACGGGAGGCGCTCGCGGGCCGCAAGGGCCTCCAGCAGCGACGGGGTCCAGGCGTGTTGATGGAGATCGACCCTGATGGGCATCCGGCCGCGAAAGTAACTAATTCAATCAATTTTGTCAAGATTAGCCTGCGGGGATGAGCGGCGTCCTGGCGGCGACGGCGTCGACGCCGCAATGGACCGGTCACAACCGACCCGCCGCGACCGCGTGCGATCGCCGCGACCCGCTCGTCTTGCGACCCGCCAACCGAAAACCTTGACGCGACCCCAGCACCCGAACCAGTCGCGTTCCGCTCTTACCGCTATGCGGTAGCTCGCCGACGCGACCCGCTGCCGGCGGGGGGTCGCGTCGGGGATTTTTCCCGCCACGAGCATGTCGCCATCCTCACCGCGACGGCAGCCCCACCACCCGAGATGCGGTCGCTCGCCCTGTCAGCGGAAAGACGAGTCGCCTCTCGCCATGGCCACCAGAGCCGCCCCGTGAAGCCGACCCGTGCCGGGTCTATCGTTCGCCTATGAGCACAGATGAGTCGCTGACCGAGGAGCTCAAGCAACGTCAGCTGAGCGAGGAGCAGGCCGAGCGCTCCCAGCTCGCCGCGGCTGAGACCGACGCCGAGGCCGATCGCCACCGGCGGCGGGCGGAGAAGGCCCACTACCTCCGCCGCAAGCTCGAGGAGCGTGAGCAGTCAGAGCGTGCCGCCGAGGGTGAGGAGCCGGACTCCACCGCGTGACGCGGTGTCACGAGCGGGTACCCGCCCGCGGTGACGTCGGCCGGATCACGCCGGCGCGAGATGCGATCGGTGGGCCCCCCGCATATGCGAACATATGTTCGTGACGAGCGACGGCAGTCCTTACGCGCGGTTTCGGCGGGCACTGGAGACGGGCAACGAGCTGCTCGTGCTCGGGGCGGCACGGGAGCTGCCACAGATCGCGCTCGACGACGCCCTGCGCATCTGCCTCGTGCTCCGTGACGGCGATCCCGGCCGCTATGAGCGGGCCGCGGTGCGATGGCTCGGACGGTTCGCGCTCGAGGCGCGCGCGGTGACGATCGTCGACCTCCGCGCGGCGGCGGCGGCGCTCGAGGCGCTCCCCACCCAGACCGCCGAGGCGATGGAACGGTTGCAGCAGTTGTGCGTGGCGCGGGGGATCTCGTGAGCGGCCACCAGCCGCCCGGGCGGCTTCGTGAGCGGGAGTGACGGTAGGCTCGCCCGCGATGTCCGCCGACGGCGTGATCGGGAACGTCGAGGCGGCGCTGCGGCCTCACGTGGAGTCCGGGAGCCTCCCGGGCTACGTCGCGGGGGTCAGCGTCCGCGGGGAGCGGCGCGTCGCCGCGGCGGGCACTCGGGCGTTTGACTCTGACGGGGCGATGGAGCCGAACACGATCTTCCGCATCGCCTCGCTGTCCAAGCTCGTGGGGGCCGTCCTCACGCTGCTGCTGGAACGCGACGGAGTGCTCGGCCGCGGCGACGATGTCAGCCGCTGGGTGTCCGAGCTCGCCTCGCTCCGGGTGATCCGCGATCCGGCGGGCCCGCTGCATGACACCGTCGCCGCGGAGCGATCGATCGTCGTCCGTGACCTGCTGACGATGACGCCGGGATTCGGCCTCGTGCTCACGGCGGGGCCGCTGCAGAGCGCGCTCGCATCCCGGGGATTGACTCCGCAACCGTTTCCGCCGCCGTTTTCCCACGACGACTTCGTCGCCCGCCTGGCCACGCTGCCGCTCGCCCACCAGCCGGGTGCCGGGTGGCTGTACCACACGAGCAGCGACGTGCTGTCCGTCCTGATCGCCCGAGCCGCCGCCCGGCCGCTGCACGACCTCGTCGCCGAAACCGTCACCGACCCCCTCGGGCTGACCGACACCGGCTTTCGGGCCGAGCGGCCCGCCCGTCTGGCGACCGCGTACGAGCCGACGGATGACGGGCTGGAGGTCCTCGATCTTCCGACCGGCCGCTTCTCCCGCCTCCCGCGGTTCGAGTCGCTCGGCTCCGGGCTCGTGTCGACAGTCCCGGACTTCCTGACATTCATGGAGATGCTCGCCGGCACCGGGACGTCGGTGCTCTCGCCGGAGGCGATCGCCGAGCTGGGCGCCGATCAGCTGTCTGACGCGCAGCGGGCGAGCGCCCAGGCGTTCCTTGGCCCCGGACGATCGTGGGGGCTGAGCTGCGAGGTCATCCAGTCGCCGATCGAGACCGCGGTGGCGGCCGGCGGCTTTGGCTGGATGGGGGGCAAGGGAACGACGGCATACGCTGATCCCGGGCGGGAGCTCGCCGGGGTGTTGTTCACCCAGCGGGCGATGACGACCAATCGGCCAACCGCGGCCTACATCGACTTCTGGGGCGCGGTCTACAGCGCGATCAGCGGTGGCCGTTCCTGATCAGCGGCGGCCGAGCTCCGGGCTGGCGACCACCCCATCATCGTGGAGCCGGCCGATCTCCGCGCCGCCGAGCCCGAGCACATCGGCGAGGATCTCCTCGGTGTGCTCGCCGAGCCGCGGAGCGCGCCGGGCCGGAAACCGGGGGATGTTCGAGAAGCTCAACGGGCTGCTCGGCATCAGGTACCGACCGGCGCCGGGCTGCTCGACCTCGGTGAACATCGGATTGGCGGTCGAGCACCGTGGATCCTCGGTCACCAGCTGGCTGAACGTCTGGTAGGGCCCCCAGGAGACGGCCGTCCCGGCGAAGATCTCACGGATCGCGCTGAGGTCGCGCGCGGCGAACCAGGGCTTGAGCAGGCCGGCGATCAAGTCCCGCGCCCCGAACCGCCCGGACTCGGTGTCGAGCTCGTACCCGGTCGCCTCGGCGATGCTCTGCACCGCCTCGGCGATCCCGGTGACTTCGACGAGCGCCCTCCATTGGCGCGTGGTCAGGGCGACGATCATCACCCGCCGCCCGTCCCGCGTTTCGAAGTCGTGGCCGAACGCGCCGTACAGGTAGTTGCCGTCCTTCGGTTGATCGGTGCCATCGAGCTGCGCCTCGGCGATGCGTCCGAGGTTGCCGACCATGGCGAACGCGACGTCGGACAGCGAGAGGCGGATCAGCTGTCCCTCGCCGGTCCGGGTGCGGTGGCGCTCGGCGGCGAGCATGCCGACGGCAGCGAGGGTGCCCATCGCGACATCCCAGGCCGGCAGCACGCTGTTGAGCGGTTCGGCGAGGTTGCGGGGGCCCGTCGCCCAGGGGAACCCGGTCGCCGGGTTGACCGTGTAGTCGACTTCGCTGGAGCCGTCGGGGTTGCCGGTGAGGGACACCATGATCAGGTCGGGGCGCCGCGCCGACAGCGCGTCGTATCCAAGCCAGCCTCGGGCGGGGAAGTTGGTGATAAAGAGACCGGCATCGGGTCCCGCGGCGCCGATCAGCTCCGCGGCGATCTCACGACCGGCATCCGATCTCAGGTCGAGCTGGATGGAGCGCTTGCCCTTGTTCAGCCCCGCCCAGAACAGACTCTGGCCGTCAGCGGCGACCGGCCACCGGCCATAGTCGAGGCCCCCGCCGATCTGGTCAAACCGGATCACGTCGGCGCCCAGCTGCGCCAGCGTCATCCCGCCCAGCGGGGCGGCGACGAACGCCGACCCCTCGATCACGCGCAGCCCGGCCAGGATCGGCGCGTCACTCACGCCATCACCCCGACGAGCCGCCAGTCGAGCACCGCCTCGGTTCCCGCCTCACGGTGCGCGTGCACCCGCGAGCGCAGGTGGACGAGGCCGCCGCCGCCGGCGAGCGGCTCGCACCGCTCCAGCTCCACCTCGCTGGTGAGCGTGTCGCCCTCGAGCACCGGACCCAGATGCTCGCAGCCGTGCCACGCGACGATCGTGACCAGGTTCGGCAGGACCCGTGTCAGCTGGGATGCGGCGATCCCGATGGTATGGCCGCCGTAGACGAGGCGGCGACCCGCCGGGATGGCGTCGTGGTGAGCTGTGGCCACGTTGAGCGTGAGCCGGGCGAGCTCGGGGGCGCTGCTCACGACGTCTCCGCCCACGACCGACCACGTTGTCGCCGGGGGGAGGTCGGTGAACCGGGTCCCGCCCGTCGCCTCCCGGTAGCGGTGCAGGTCCCATCGGGCCGTCGCCACGCTCAGGGTGTCCGGGTCAAGCTCGGCGGGGATCGTGTCCAGATCGTCGGCGTGGCCCGAGTCACCGTCGGGGTCGGCGAGGGGCAGCATCGCGCAACGCCAGAAGTCGAGCACCGGCCGGCGCTCGTGGTCGACCGTCCGCACCCGCAGGACGGCGAGCCCGGTCGCCGCTCGTCCCCGCCGGGCCGTCGTCTGACGGAGGGCCACGACCTCCGTCGTCGTGTGCAGCGTGTCACCGATCATCGGCGCGCGGCGGAACACGAGGCCGCGGTAGAACAGGTTCGCGATCACGCGTCGCGTCACCAGGGTGGACTGGCCGATGGCCAGGTCCCAGACGAGCGCGGGGTGGGCCAGCGGCGCGGTTTCGCCGGTGACCCGGGAGCTCAGGGACGCGTCCAGCGCCAGGCGCAGCCGGTCGCCGACGATCGCCTGGTGCGCGGCCGCATGTCCCGCGGTGAGCGTCAGCGCGGGCGCGTCGTCGATTCGCTGGCCGACCTCCAGGTCGTCGAAGAACGGCCCTGAGGCACCGATCTGTCCGCGCGCAGCGGTCACCGCGCCGGCGATCCCGGCTCGGCGCGCGCCAGCACGCGCAACGCCGAGCGACGGACGGCCTCGTCGAGCATCTCGCCGTCGAGGGCCACCGCTCCCGCCCCGTCCCCCCGCTCGCCGTCCTGGAGGGCGTCGAGCACGGCGTGGGCACGCTCCACCTCGCCGTCACTGGGACGGAACAATGCGTCCAGGACGGGCACGTGCGTCGGGTGGATCGCCCACTTGCCGTCGAAGCCGAGGTCACGCGCCCGGGCGGCTGCCGCTCGGAACGCCTCATCGGCGGCGGTCCCGAGGAACGGGCCGTCGATCGCCTGGAGCCCATGGTGTCGCGCGGCGAGGAGCACCGAGTGCTGTGCCGCCAGCCACAGGTCGAGGTCGCGGGCGCGCGCCGGGGGGCGTCCGAGGGACACCGCCAGATCGGCGTAGCCGAGAATCAACGCCTCGAGTCGCTCGCAGCTGCCGGCGATCTCGTCCACGTTGGCCAGCCCCGCCGCGGTCTCGATCAGCGCCTGCACCCGCAGCGGCGCCCGCCGGCCCGAGGCGGTCTCCATGCCGTCCAACGAGCGGTCGATGAACGCGAGATCGCCGGCGGTCTCCACCTTCGGCACGACGATCGACCATGGCCGATCCTGCACTCCGGCGAGGGCGGCGAGCTCGAGGTGACACCAGGGCGAGCGCGGCGGGTTCACCCGCACGCTCACCCGGGCACCGGTCCAGTCGCGCAGCGCCGCGACGACGGCGGCGCGGGCGGATGGCTTGGCGGTGGCGACGACGCTGTCCTCGAGGTCGAGGATCACCTCGTCGGCGCCGAGACCGGACGCCTTCGCCAGCTTGCGCGGATCGCTGGCCGGAACCGAGAGACACGAGCGGCGCGCGGGGGGCAAACCTGTCAGCGGGGGGCGGCTCGTCGTCATCTGGCCTTCGTGTGGGGGGATGGCTCCCGGGGCGGCGAGTCTACCGCCGGCCCACGGCGATCCGGACCTCCATGCCGACCGGCGATTTGCCGTGGGCGGCTCGATGTACGCTCGGGGCCGGAGATTGGATCGTGGAGCCCAGCGCAGACGAACGACAGCAGGCGACCGCCACCGGCGACCCCGCACTCGACGAGTTGTTGCTCGCGCCCGTCGCGATCCTGGAGGGGCTGCCCGACGCGGTCGTGGCGGCGAACCGGGAGGGGCGGATCGTGTTCGTCAACGGGCTGGCGGAGCAGCTGTTCGGCTATCCCCGTGAAGAGCTGCTCGGTCACCCGGTCCAGTCGCTGTGGCCCGAGCGGGTCCGCGATCGTTACGCGCGCAATGTCGAACGATATTTCGCCGCGGCGAATCCGGTGCGCTTCACCGCCGAGGCGCGGGGCGTGCGACGTGACGGATCCGAGTTCGTCGGCGAGATGAGCTGGGGGATCGTCGAGACCGCCGCGGGCCCGCTCCTGTTTGCGGTCGGCCGGGACATCTCGGAGCGCCACGCGGCCGAGGCGCGTCAGCGCGCGGTCACCGCGATGGGCGAGCGCGCTCTCGCCGGAGCCGAGTCGGCGGCGCTCGCCGCCGAGGCGGTGGCGCTGATCCGCGCCACGCTGCCGATCCTCGGCGCGGAGGTCCGGTTGGCAGGGGGCGCCGCGCTCGTCTCGGAGGGGCCGACGAGTGACGCTGCGATCCGGCTGCCGATCGGCACCGGCGACGAGCTCGTCATCGAACCGGAGCGTGATCTCGCCGACGCCGAGCTCAGTGTCGCGCGCGCGGTCGCGAACATCCTCGCCACCGCCCTCGCGCGGCTGCGCTACGAGGAGCGGATGCGCCACGAGGCGGTGCACGATCCCCTCACCGGGCTCGCCAATCGCACCCTGCTGCGCGACCGGCTCGAGCACGCGCTGCAGAGATCCCAGCGCGACGGAGCCGCGACCGGGGTCCTGTTCGTGGACCTCGACGGCTTCAAGCAGATCAACGACGCGCACGGTCACGCTACCGGCGACGCCGTCCTGGTCGAGCTCGCCCGGCGCTTGCGGACCGCCGTGCGTCCCGGCGACACCGTCGCCCGGATCGGCGGCGACGAGTTCGTCGCCGTGTGTGAGGAGGTGGACGACGTATCGGCGCGCGCGATCGGACACCGGATGCTCGCGGCGATCCGGCGGCCGCTGACCGAGGGCGGCATCTGTCACCAGCTGTCGGCGAGCATCGGGATCGCGCTCGGTCACGCCGACGCGGAGGCGCTGCTCGGCGAGGCGGACGCGGGCGTCTACCGGGCCAAGGCCGGTGGCCGCGGACGGGTGGAGATGTTCGAGCGCCAGCCTGGGCGCTGACCGGCTACGGCACCCAGCGGTCGCCCGCCGGAGTGACGACGAGCTCGTGGGTCAGTGCCCGGTCGCGCTGGGCGACGAGGAATGCGACCGCCGCCGCCACCTGGCTCATGTCGGCGAGCGCGTTGCCCGGCTGGCCGCCCGTGAACGCCGCGGTCTTGGGTGACGCGATCGTGGCGTCGACGGCGAGAAGCGCGACGTGGATCCCCTCGCTGCGGAGCTCCTGAGCGGCCGCCTGCACCATCGCGCGGGTGGCAAACGCACCCGCGGCCCACAGTCCCTTCCCCGGCATCGCCCGCCGTGCCGAGCCACCGGTGATCTGCACCAAGGTGCCGCCGGTGCCCCCTTGGAGCGCCCGCGCCCCGGCGGACAGGAACACGAACGCCTGCTCGGCGACGGCGACCGTCCAGCCGTGGAACGCCGCCGGCTCGGCGGCGGCGATCTCCCCGCCGCCGAACGGGCCGGTCGCCGGCGGCCGGCTCGCGCTGACGGCGTTGACGACCGCGTCCAGCGATCCGAGCTCCCGACGAGCGCGCGCCAGCGCGCCGTCCAGCTGCTCGGGGTCCGACGCGTCCGCGGGCAGCGGGAGCGCGCCTCGCTCGCGCACCCGCTCCAGGGTGTCGTCGCTGCGGGCGACCGCGGCCGCGTTCCAACCCATCCCGAGGAAGTGATCGACGATCGCGCCGCCGAGATTGCGCGCTCCCAGCACCACCACTGTCTGCGCCATGCCGACTTCCTTCCTTTCGTGTGTGCCGTCGATTGTCCAGCTTCTCGCGTGTTCACCTTTACGATGGTGCTCGATGGAGCCTGTGCTCAGCGTGTTCGCGACCGCGTGACCCCGGTCGTCGTCGCCGAGTCGCTGTCGAAGCGCTACGGCTCGTTGCTGGCCGTCGACGATCTGTCGTTCGTGCTCGACGCCGGAACGATCACGGGATTCCTCGGGCCCAACGGCGCCGGCAAGACGACAACGCTGCGGATGGTCCTCGGTCTGGCGACGCCGACCACCGGGCGGGCGCTCGTCCTCGACCGTCCCTACGCCGAGCTCGAGCATCCGGCGCTCCGGATCGGCGCGGTGCTCGAGGCGGCGGACTTTCACCCCGGCCGCTCCGGGCGCGACCAGCTCCGGGTGCTCAGCCGCGCCGTGGGGGTGCCGGACAGCCGGGCCGACGAGGTGCTCCGGTTGGTCGAGCTCCAGACGGCGGGCAAGCGGCGGGTGAAGGGGTACTCCCTGGGCATGCGACAGCGACTCGGCCTCGCGGCGGCGCTGCTCGGGGATCCTGAGCTGCTCGTCCTCGACGAGCCCGCCAACGGCCTGGATCCGGAGGGGGTGCGCTGGCTACGTGACTTCCTGCGCTCGTTCGCCGGGGAGGGACGGACGGTGCTCGTCTCCAGTCATGTCCTGGCCGAGGTGGCACAGACCGTCGATCAAGTCCTGATCATCAGCCGTGGGCGCCTCATCGTGGAGTCGCCGCTGCGCGAGCTGACCGCCCGCGTTGGCGGCACGGTGCGGATCCGCAGTCCGCGCCCGGATCAGCTCGAGCAGGCGTTGCGCGGTGAGCGGCTCGAGATCGCCGACACGAGCGACGGCACGCTCCGCGTCCGCGGCGCGACGAGTGAACGGGTGGGTGAGATCGCGTTCGCCGCCGGGGTGCCGGTGCACGAGCTCGTCGCCGAGGGGTCGTCGTTGGAGGACATCTTCCTGGAATTGACCTCAGAGGCGAAGTCGTGATCTCCCAAACGGGCGCGGAGCTGCTCAAGATCCGCTCCACTCGCACCACGCTCGGCCTGATGCTCGGGCTCCTCTTCCTGGTGCTGGTGATCGTGCTGCTGACCGGTCTGCTCAGCAGCGTCGCCTCCCTGCTCACCAAGGAGGACCAGCGCACCCTGTTCGCCATCGGCGCCCTCGCCGGCGTCTTTTCCGGGCTGGCCGGCGTGTTCCTCGTGACCAGCGAATTTCGGTTCGGGACGATCCGGCCGACATTCCTGTTCACCCCGCAGCGCTCCCGGGTGCTCGCGGCCAAGCTCGCGGCGAGCCTGCTCGGGGGCCTCATCTTCGGCGTCGCCAGCGAAGGGCTCGCTCTCGTGGTCGGCTACGCGACCATCAAGGGACGCGGGATCCCAACCGCCCTGAGCGCCGGCGAGGTCCTTCTGCTCGTTCTGGGCACGCTCATTGCCGTCGCGCTGTGGGGGGCCATCGGAGTCGGGCTCGGATCGATCATCCGCAATCAGGTCGGCGCCGTGATCACGCTGCTGGCATGGGTCTTCGTCATCGACAACCTCCTGTTCGGGCTTGTCCCCGCCGTCGGCCGGTTCACCCCGACTCGGGCACAGGACGCGCTGATGGGGCTCACTACCACGCACCTGCTGGCCCCGGTCGCCGGAGGCGTCGTACTGCTGGCGTGGGCCGTAGCACTCGCTGTCGCCGGGTTCGTGCTGACCGCCCGCCGAGATGTGAACTAGCAGCTAGCGGTCGCCGGCGCCCTCCCGCACCCAGCGCTCGCCACCGAAGCGCACGCCGCAGACGATCAGCCGGGCGAGGATGAAGGCCAGGATCGCGCACCACACGCCGATGATCCCCCAGCCCGCCGGAAGCGAGAGCAGCGCCAACGGGATGAACACGAGCGTCGCGCACGGGACCATCGCCCACATCAAAAAGCGGGTGTCGCCGGCGCCGATCAGGATCCCGTCGAGCGCGAACACGGCGGCGTTCACCGGCTGCATCAAGGCGAAGATCGGCCAGATCGCCGCGACGCGACCGAGCACCCGCGGATTGGAGGTGAACGCCAGCGGCAGCTGATGCTCCAGCGCGAGCATCACCGCCGCCAGCACGAGGCCGACGACCACCGACCAGATGAGCGTGCGGGTCGCCAGCTCCCGGGCGCGCCGGCCGTCACCGATGCCGAGCTGGTGACTGACGAGCACCTGGGCGGCGATCGCCAGCGCATCGAGGACAAGCGCCAAAAACGACCAGAGTTCAAACGCGATCTGGTGGGCGGCCAGCGACGCCGTGCCGATCCGGGCGAGGATCGCGCCCGCGATCAGGAACGCCGCGAACAGCGACCCTGTGCGGACGAAGATCTCTCCGCTCGTGCCGGCGAGCGAGCGCATCGCGCCCCAGTCGATCCGGGGACGTCCGGCGCCGGGCAGGATCGCCGGCAGGAACGCTGTCCCCATGATCGATTGCGCGAGCACCGTCGCCCACGCCGAGCCGGCGATCCCCCAATGCAGGCCGTAGACGAACAGCACCTCCAGGATGGCGTTGAGGGCATTGCCGCCGAGCAGGATCGCCAGCGGCAGCCGGAGCCTGGAGACGCCGCGCAGGTATCCCTGAGCGGCCACCGCCAGGAGCGCGAACGGAAGGCCCAGCGCGGCGATTCGCATGTAGAGGACGGCGAGCTGCCCGACGCGACCCCGTCCGCCCATGACCGAGAGCAGCGGCGTGGCGAGGGCGACCGCCACCGCCGTGAGCGTCAGGCCGAGCACGACAGCCAGGATCATCGCCTGGGTCCCGAGCGCCGCCGCGGCGCGGCGTTGACCGGTCGCGTACAGGCGTCCCACCTTCGGGGTGCTCCCGTAGGCGAGGAAGTTGCACAGCCCCACCACCGCCGAGAGCAACGCTCCCGCGAGCGCCAGCGCGGCGAGCGGCGCGACCCCGAGATGGCCCACGATCGCGGTGTCGACCAGCACGTAGAGCGGTTCGGCGGCCAGCGCACCGAGCGCCGGGATGGCAAGCGTCGCGATCTGCCGATCGTCGCCCGTGAGCATCCCGCGCAGGGAACGCCGGCGCGTGACGCCGGTCACGATCGGAGACGGGAGGATGCGCTCACGGGCGCATTCTCGTGGACGCGGCCCGTCCTAACCTGCGGCGGTGAGCCCGGACTTCCCGATCGGAGAGGCCGGGGCGCCGCAACCATGTTCGACTCCCTGCTACACGCCATCTCCGGCTCGGCATGGACGTACCTGCTCGTCCTCGGCGTGTGCGCGGGCGATGCCGTGCTACCGCTGTTCCCGAGCGAAACGGTGGTGATCACCGCATCGGTGCTCGCCGCGCAGGGGAAGCTGAACATCGCGCTGGTCGTCCCGGCCGCCGCCATCGGCGCGCTGATCGGCGACAACACCGCGTACTGGCTGGGCCGCGGCGGACTGTCGCGGATCACCGATCGCCTCCTGGGGTCCGAGAAGAACCAGGAGCGGCTGCGATGGGCCCGGGGGCAGCTGCGCCGGCATGGGGCATGGATCATCATCATCGGACGCTTCATCCCCGGTGGACGGACAGCGACCACCTACGTCTCCGGCACCCTCGAGATGCCTTGGAAGCGTCGCTTCCTCCCGTTCGACTCGATCGCGGCGGTGCTGTGGGCGGCGTATGCGTCAGCCCTCGGATACTTTGGCGGCTCCGCGTTTCAGAACAACCTGTGGGTGCCGCTGCTCGTCGCCAGCGGGATCGGTGTGCTGGTGGCGGGCGCGGGCGAGCTGCTGCGGCGGTACGTGCTCGATCGCGGCCAGCGATGACCCCAGCGGCTCGGCGATCGGACGTGCCCGCGGTCTGCGAACCTGTTCGGCGGGTGATCGGGTCACAGGCCGCATGAACAAGTCGCTGCAGCGGGCGCGGTTCTGGCGCGATCACCGGTGGGCGCCGCACCACGTGTCCGCCTACGTCGACGGGGAGCTCGCCGGGCGCGCGCGCCGGCGGATGGAGCACCACCTGAACGCGTGTGACAGCTGCCGTCGGCTGCTCGCCGGGCTGCGCCTGACGCTGAACGCGCTGCATCACCTGAGGGCACCGGCCGGCCCCGAACCACTCCGGGTGGCCGCCGCCGTGAGGGCACAGCTGGACGAGCCCCGGCGCCATGAATGAACCGTCGGACGGGTCTCGAGGGTCAGAGAGACATGAACGACAACACTCACACTCAGAACGAGTCAGACCGCCGGCGCGTCGAGAAGACCGATCGCGAATGGCGAGACATGCTGACGTCCTCGCAGTACGACGTACTGCGCCGGAAGGCCACAGAGCGGCCGTTCACCGGACGCTACGTCAACGAGAAGGGTGACGGCACGTATCGCTGTGCCGGTTGCGGCGCCGAGCTGTTCTCCTCGGAGACGAAGTTCGACTCCGGGACCGGCTGGCCGAGCTTCACCGAGCCGGCGGATCGTGCCAACGTGAACCTGCACGATGACCGCAGCTTGGGGATGCACCGCGTCGAGGTCACCTGTGCGGCGTGTGGCGGGCATCTCGGACACGTGTTCCCCGACGGGCCGGGCGAGACCGGTGAGCGCTACTGCATCAACTCGTGCTCGCTGCACCTCGCCGCGCCCTCGAGCTGACCTGAGCCCCGGCGGGCGTCGCGTGCGCGTGCCGTCCGCCGGCAACCTCAGGAGCCGCTCGGGCCCGGGCGGTATAACCGCGCGGTGAGCGGCACGCCGTCCTCGGAGCACGAGCTGATTCGGAGCGCGCAGGCCGGCGATCAGGACGCGTTCGCGATGCTGGTGGTCCTCCACGCCGACCGCGTGTACGGTGCTCTGCGGCGATTCGGGCTCGACGCGAGCGAGGCCGACGAGGTGCAGCAGGAGGTGTTCATCCGCGCCTGGCGGGGCCTGGCCCGCTTCGAGGAACGGGCTCGGTTCTCGACCTGGCTGTACCGGATTGCGTTCAACGAGGCTCAGCGGCGGCTGTCGCGCCGGGCGCCGGCGCGCCTCGAGCCGTCCGGCCCCGATAGCACCGACGCGGTCGTCTCGCTGCCGGAGTCACCACACCTCGGTCCCGAGGCGCAGACGCTCGACCACGAGGTCGAGCGGACCTTGGAGCGTGCGCTCGCCCAGCTCCCCCGTGATTGGCGGGCGGCGGTCGTGCTCCGCGACATCGACGGGCTCTCCACCGAGGAGGCGGCCGAGATCGTCGGCGTCCGTCAGCCCGCGTTCAAAAGTCGCCTCCACCGCGGCCGCGCACAGCTGCGTCACCTCCTCGAGCCCTATCTGCAGCTCGAGGAGAGCTGACGCATGGCCGGGCTACCGGATCGTGGTGGCGCAGACCGCGCCGCCATGCTTCTCGAAGTAGCGCTGGTGATAGTCCTCGGCGGCGAAGAACTCCGCCGCAGGAACGATCTCGGTGACGATCGGCCTCGGCCGGGTTCGCTGGTGCTCATCGCGAGAGGCACTCGCCAGACGCTCCTGCTCGGCATCGTGGAAGAAGATCGCCGATCGGTACTGACTGCCGAAATCCCATCCCTGCTGGTTGAGGGTGGTCGGATCGTGGATCGACCAGAACGTGCGCAGCAGGTCGCCATAGCTGACGACCGCGGGGTCAAACCAGACCGCGACCGCCTCGGCGTGCCCGGTTGTGCCGGAGCAGACCTGCTCGTAGCTGGGGTCGGTCGCGTTGCCCCCGGTGTAGCCGACGGCGGTCTCAACGACGCCCTCGGTCTCCCGGAACGCCGCCTCGACGCCCCAGAAGCATCCGGCGGCGAATGTCGCTTTCAATGTTGTGTTCATGTTCTCTCAGACCCAACGCGTCCAGAAACGGTTCAGCCGCCGGCTCCCCGCGCCGCGCCGCTCGACGCGGCGCGGAGAGAAGGACCGTTGTCTAGGCGGCCTGGCGCTGGACCGGCAGGTCGGCCTCGTCGGCGATGAGGCCGACCGGATCGGCCTCGACCGCCGGCTCGGCGCCGTGGCGGGGGCGCAGGACGACGAGCGCCGTCACGATCCCCATCACGATGCTCCCCGCGCCGATCATGAACGCGAGGTGAAAGCCACTCACGAGGGAGGCGGCGACCGTGTGATGGCTCGCTTCGAGCATCTTGGTGTGGCTGGTGGCGATCGTGCCGAGCACGGCGAGACCGAGAGCGCCCGCGACCTGTTGTGACACGTTGGTGATGCCCGAGCCCAATCCCGCGTCGGCGGACGGAACATCGGCCATCGCGATCGTCAGCAGCGGCATGAACGCGCTGCCGATTCCCAGGCCGATGGCGAAGTAGCCGAGGAACACCGTCGGGAAGAAGCTCGTGTGCACACCGGCGGTGGCGAGCAGCCCGAGCCCGATGATCACGGTGACCATGCCGAGGACGAGGATCCGCATCGCACCGAAGCGGGTGACCAGGCGCGCGGTGACGCCCAACGACAGGATCCCGACCGTCACCGTCCAGGGCAGGAACGCGAGGCCGGTCTGGAGCGCGCCGTAATGGAGCACGTGCTCGAGGTAGAGCGTGCCGAGGAAGAACGTCGAGTACATCCCGGTGACGAGAAAGCCGCGCACGAGGCTCGCGCCGATGAGACCGCGGAGACGGAGGATCCGCAGCGGCATGATCGGATTCTCGATCCGCGACTCGACGGTGATGAACGCGGCCAGGAGGACGATCGCGATCGCTGCGAATCCGAGCACCTGGGACGACGTCCAGCCGTGACTCGTGGCCTGGACGATGGCGTAGACGGCGGTCATCAGGGAGACGGTGACAAGCGCCGATCCAAACCAGTCGACGCCGCGGCCGAGCCCGAGACCTGAGTCACGCGGAATGAGCGCCCGGCCCGCGGCGATGGTGGCAGCGCCGATCGGAAGGTTGACGAAGAAGATCCAGTGCCAGCTGAGGGCCTGGGTGAGCGCTCCGCCGAGCAGGAGGCCGAGCGAGCCGCCCGCGACCGCGGTGAACACGTAGGCGCTCATCGCGCGGGCCCGGTCCAGGGGCTGGGGGAACTCGGTGACGATGATCGCGAGGATCACGGACGCCTGCATCGCGGCGCCGACGCCCTGGACGAAGCGGGCGGCGATGAGGAAGCCCTGACTGGGGGCGAGGCCGCACAGCGCCGAGGCGGCCGTGAAGACGACGACTCCGCTGAGGAACACGCGCTTGCGACCGAGAAGGTCGCCAAGTCGCCCGGCGAGCAGCAGGAAGCTGCCGAACGTGACGAGGAAGGCGTTGATGACCCAGGTGAGGTTGCCCTGGGTGAAGTGAAGATCGCGCTGGATCGCGGGCAGCGCCACGTTCACGATCGTCGTGTCGAGCACGATCATGAGCTGCGCGAAGCAGACGACCACGAGCGCCATCCAGCGGCGACGGTCGCTGGTCGGGGTGGGGTGAGACGCGAGGTTCATGCTGGTCCAAACTGTTGTGGCGGGTGAGGTGATAATCTGGAGGCATCCTCCGAAACATCCGGACGAAGCCTCCACTTAGTATACGGAGGCATCCTCCGGTTTGTCAACATCCATTGCCGCCCCGCCCGCGGGAGACACGCCGGCGGCCGGCCCATCGAGTGACAGGAGCGACTGGGTATGTCCGCAATCCAGGAGAAGGTCGTCGCCATCACCGGCGCGAGCGGCGGGATTGGAGAGGCGACCGCGCTGCTGCTGGCGGCCCGAGGTGCGAAGGTCGTGCTCGGAGCCCGCCGCGCGGATCGCCTCCAGGAGCTGGCGGACCGGATCGAAGCCGCGGGGGGCGAGGCTGCGTACGCCCCCACCGACGTGACCCGGCGTGACGACCTGTCTGCGCTCGTCACGGTCGCGCGCGATCGGTACGGCCGGCTCGACGTCCTCGTCAACAACGCCGGGATCGGGCCGATCTCCCCGCTCGACGATCTGCGCGTGGAGGAATGGGAGCGGATGATCGACGTCAACCTCAAGGGGCTGCTGTACGGGATCGCGGCGGCGCTCCCCGTCTTCCGCGAGCAGGGCTTCGGCCACTTCGTCAACATCGCCTCCACGGCCGGAGTCCGCATCGTCCCCAACCAGGCGGTCTACGCCGGGACGAAGACCGCGGTGCGCGTCATCTCCGAAGGTCTGCGTCAGGAAGCCGGCGCCAAGCTCCGGGTCACGGTCATCACCCCCGGCTTCACCCGCACCGACTTCGCCGACGACGTGACCAATCCGATGCTGAGAGCCGAGATCGCGGAGTCGAAGGAGCGGATCGCGATGTCGCCCGACGCGGTCGCCGCTGCGATCGCGTTCGCGATCCAGCAGCCACCGGAGATCGACGTGGGCGAGGTCATCGTCCGCCCCACGGCGCAGGCCTAGCGCCCCGATTCAGACAGGGCCTCGGCGCGCTCTCGCCCCCGCAGGCGCGCGACCAGCGGCTCGTACTCGGCGAGACAGAGGAGCGTGAGGACGGCCGTGACCGCTCCGGCCATGGCAAGCGCCGGCAGCCGCCCTCCGAACACCCCGATCACGGCGAGGGCGAGTACCGTCGCGACCCGCTTGGGGCTCACCGAGCCGATCATCCGCAACCGGAACAGGGTTTCGCCGAGGAGGTACACGGCAGGTCCGCCGACAGTCATGACGCGCCCGGCGGCGCTCAGCGTGCCGCCCGGATGAGCGATCAGGAGATCGTCGGCGACGGCGACCATGATGATCCCGGCGACGATCGGCAGGTGGAGATAGGTGTAGGCATCGCGGGCGAGTCGGCCGGGATCCTCGGACTCCGCCAGCTGACGCCGCGAATGCTCGGCGACCTCCCCGAAGTACAGCCACCACAGGGCGCCGGTCCCGAGGAAGGCGACGGTGAGGGCGACGACGATCTCGGCCGAGAGCCCTTTCGCGCTGGCGGTGGCGCCGGTGACGACGATCGACTCCCCGAGGGCGATGATGATGAAACCCTGAAACCGCTCGGCGAAATGACCGCCCTCGACCGGCCAATCGGCGGTCTGCGAGCGGCCCCACCCCGGCGTCCAGTAGCCGGCGAATGGCGCCAGCAGATCGACGCCCAGTGCGAGCGCCCACAATGGGAAGCGCGCCGTGGCGGGCGCCAGTCCCCCCGCCAGCCACAGCGTCCCCGACGCGATACTCCAGGCCGAGATCCGCTCAAACGTGGGGCGCAGCGTGTGATCGGGCTCGAGCAGGATCACCGCGGCGAGGTTGCGGCCGACCTGCAGGGCGACGTAGGCGCTCGCGAACAGAAGCGCGTCGTCGCCGAAGGCGTGCGGGATCGCGGCGGACATCAGCAGGCTCGCGAGACCGACGCCGACGAGCACCAGCCGGACGGGACCGGATCCGGGATCGAACCAGTTGACCAGCCAGGTGGTGTAGATCCACGCCCACCACACGACGAGCAGCAGAAAGCCGGCGCGGGCGATCGAGATCAGGCTGAGATCGTCATCGATGACGAGATGCGACAGCTGGGTCACCGCGAACACGTAGACGAGGTCGAAGAACAGCTCGACGGCGGTCGTCGGCTGGTCGCGGCCGTCACGGACGCGCAGGTGGCGGACAAGTGTGGTCATTGACCCCTCAACGAACGATTATGAGGTCCTGCTGCGCCACCATGACTCGGTTGCGACGCCGGAAGTTCCTCGCCGCGCGCCGGACGCACCTCGCCAACGTGCACCGTCTCTTCCTGGATCCGCTCGGTCCAGGCGACGTCGGTGCCCTCGGCGACATGTGGAGGCGGCTGATGACCGCGCTTGCGCCCGACGCGACCTCATGGCGACCCGCGCGCCGTGCCGCTTCGCGCGTCGTGCCGCGGTGAGCCCAGGCTGATCAGTGTGCGGCCACGTCAGCTGGGGCTCAAGCGCTCTCGATCTGCGCCAGGTGGCGGATCCGGCGGTGGGCTCGGTGCGGTCAGCGCGTCACGTGGCAGGACGTAGCGCTGCGGGGGCGATGACCCGCGCGCGGGATCGGCGTCGAAGCGCGCTCCGTGGAGACCGTGTGCGGCCGGGGTTGCGGCCTGAGTCTCGGGCTGGCCGTCGTGGGACGTGATCCACGCCAGGATCTCGCCCGAATCGGTTCCCTCCGCGAGGATCGCGGCGCGCTCGATCACCTGTCCTCCGGAAGGATGCCGGCGGGCGAGGCGGGTGACGACCGAGCGGATGGCCTGTTCCTCCATCAGGCGTCGGTCCGTGTCGAATCGGCGGGAGTGGTCGCCGCCGGGGGCTGGTGGGCCGCGGCGCCGGCGTCGTGCCACTCCGGCGGGTACGCGCCGACCATGTACTTGTCACCGCGCAGCGCGCTGAGAAGCCGCCCGAAGACGCCCTTGGATGGCGTTGTCGCCGGAGAGGCCGACCCGACGGGAAGGGCTCTCGCCGGGGGTTCGCTGGGCCCGGTGTGGACGCCCGGGCCGTCCGTTGCGGCGTTGATGTTGTCGGTGGTGGGGATCTGCGTACCTCCTGAGGACCCGGAGCAGCCGCGGGTCGCTCGTTTGAGACGGCGGCTGGTCGGTCGTTGGTCTGGTGCCGCCGGGCTGCGCGAACTGGGCTCGCAGAGCGCTATGGGAGATCGATCCTACGCTCCCGGTCAGCGAGCGGCGGGTCGCGGCACCCGGCCGGGGCGCCGAGGACGAGGCGGTGGCCGCGACAAGCGGGCGTTTCGGTGCAAGCGATGACGTCTTCCGAAGTGCGTGTTCCACACCGCCCGGATGCCGGGACCAGCGGGACACGCTTGGCGGCTCTGCGCGGCGCTTGCACCGAAACGGCCGCACAGCGCCCGAGGATTTTCCACTCCGCAGCGCAACTCGATGGCCCGAGACACGTTGTGGGTATCTAGGGGCGCAACCCGAGGAGGCGCCGAGCTTGGAGGGCTCGCTGCAGGTACGCAGCGAGCCCTCTGACCAACCGGGGGTTGCCGGTCAGTCGTCGCGCCGTCGCGTTGAGGCGAGGAGCTCCGCTCCCTCGTTCATGGTCCTCACGGCGTCGGCCAGGCTCCGACCGGCGGGCCTGGATCCACTCCCAGGCCCCGGGGCGGCGTTGGTGCCGCGATCGCCGCTCGCGCCTTCGCCGGTACGGCCGCGGGATCGTGGCGAGCGGCGGCCGGGACCTGCACGTCGGCCGGCACGAGCACCACGGTCGTGTCAACCGTCAGGAGCCGGACGCCGAGAACGCGGGCGAGCACCGAGGCCCGGATGAGAACTCCGTCGTTCAGGCGCCGGCGAGGGTCGGGCGCCACCGTCATCGCGGGGGTCGCGCGCCTCAGCGTCCGGGAAGCGCCGAGCGCTGAACTCCTCGAGTCGCTGTGACGCCATCGCCGCACCCGCCAGGATCTGCGGATACCGTTCACGCCCCGCTCGGGTGCCGATGACGTAGCCGGCGGCGAAGATCGTCAGCTTGGTCAGCTTCACGAATCGTCCCTCGCCCCCTCGTTGCGTCGCCTGAGCACGGAGATGCTCGCGCTGCCTGCGGTCAGACCCGCGAGCGCCCCGGCGATCAACCCCGCCTTGCGAACGCCATCGTCTCCAATCACTGGCCGGTGCGAGACGCCTTCGCGATCGCGTCGACGAGCTCGCTCTTGGTCTTGTTCGTTGCGCTCCCGATCCCGATGCCGGATGCCAGCGCCACCAGCTCGGCCTTGGTGTAGGACTCGAGGCCACCGTTGTCTGAGTGGGCCTTCAGCTCACGGGCGGTGCGCTTGGCGGTCGCGCTGGTCTTTTCGCGGAGCCGCTCGGTCTCCTTGACCTGCGCCTGCGCGGCATCGGCGTGCCGCTGGGCTTCGCTCGCCAGGGCGGACGCCCGCCGGCTCGCCTCCTCGGCAGCGGTGCGAGCTGCTTCCGCGGCCTCGTCGGCCAGTCGTCGCGCCTCCGCGAGCTTCTCGGTCGCATCCTCGATCAGCTCCTCGGCCCGCTGACGAGAGGCTTCGGCGTCGGCCTGAGCCCCCTGCACTTCGTCATCGACCTCGGCCTGGACCTGTTGGCGATGGTCCGTGGCCTCCGTCTCGGCGGCGCGACGCTCGCGTTCGACGAGTGCCTCGGCCGCCTTCTGCGCCTCTGCGATGCGCTGCTTGACCTGCCGGCTCGTGTCGCGGTCGACCTCGCGCATGCGAGCGCGACCGTGTTCGCTGACGTCACGAGCATGCTCCGAGCGCTCCTTGGATTCATGTGCCGCCTCCGCGGCGCGCTCCTCCGCGTCGCGTGCGCGCTCACCCGCGTCCTGGGCGCGCCGCATCCGGATGTCGATCGAATCTCCACCGAACGGAGCGGCGTCGACGACGGCGGCCTTCACCTTCCGTCCCTGATCTCGTGCGCCGGCGGTGGCGGACTCAGCCGCGGTTCCGACCGCCTCGGCAGGCTTCAGCACCCGCGACAGCAGCCAGGCGGCGTTCGATGGCATCTCCCGCAGTCCCGTCCGGGCTTGCTCCGACAAGGACATTGATGAACCTCCCTCAAGCTTAGGACAGTAATGACCGTGCGTGAGACATTAGCATCTCGCAAAGAGTCGGGTATACTACTCAAGAGACGACTGTGTCCGCGTCATCCTCCAGACCAGCGCTCCAGCAACGCGTCGCAGCCGCGATCCTCGACGGGGCGGCGGAGATCTTCGCGGTCCAGGGCGAGCAGGCGAGCATGAATGACGTCGCCGAGGCCGCCGGAGTGGCCCGGGCCACCGTCTATCGCTACTTCCCCAACCGCGAAGCGCTGCTCGGCGAGCTGGCGGTGGTGGCGGTCAACGACGTCGCCGAGCGGCTGGCGTCGGCGCGCATCGACGAGGTGGCACCCGAGGAGGGCATCGCTCGGGCGGTGCGCGCGCTCGTCGACGTCGGCAACTGGTTCGTGCTGTTGGCGCGCGAGCGGCGTCGATCCGATCCGGAGCGCTTCGAGCGGCAGCTCACCAAGCCGATCCGCCGGGTGTTCGAGCGGGGTCAGGCGAGTGGTGACATCCGCACGGACATCCCGGGCGCCCGGCTGACCGAGTCGCTGATCGGGCTGATCACCGGCGTTCTCACCTCCGGTCCGCCCCTCGGCAGAGAGGACATGATCGCCACGATCACCAGCCTCTTCCTCGACGGAGCCCGAGCTCGCGGTCCGCGAGGCCGATGAAGGAGCATTACTACACAATGCCCGTGCGGGTTGCACCCACCGGCAGTTCCAGCAGTGAGGAGAAGCAGATGGACGAAGACGCCGAGCGGCGAGCGGACCAGGAGTCAGACCAGGCCACGGACACAGAGGCGCGCCCGGGGAAGGATCACGGGCCCGGCGAGTCCACCGACGCGGACGCCGAGCGCAACGCAGATCGTGATTCCGACAAGGACGGCGCCGATTACCAGATGGAGCGTCCCTCCGAAGAGGCGGACTCGCTCCTGCAGGAGCTGGTCGCATACCTGCGCGAGAACCGGACCGAGCTCCGTGAGGA
Organism: uncultured Solirubrobacteraceae bacterium; assembly: GCA_963731395.1. GTDB lineage: Bacteria > Actinomycetota > Thermoleophilia > Solirubrobacterales > Solirubrobacteraceae > Palsa-465. The sequence goes on along the minus strand of CAVSVH010000002.1, from coordinate 81,275 downwards.
GTGGGCACGGCGGATCAGCGCAGCCGAGCTCCTCGGCGTCATGTCAGACGAGGAGATCTTCTCCGAGGCCACCGAGGTCTATGACAACTACGTGGACGCCCTGGAGACCGGCAGCATCGAAACGCTGCGCTCCTACGCTCGCGAGCTCTCCGAGCGGATCATCCCCCGCGGCGTCGAGACCCACGAGGTGCTCGGGATCGTCCTGCTCCTGCGCGACGTGCTCGCCCGGTCGCTGTTTGCCAAGTACCAGAAGGATCTGGACCTCCTGAACCGAATCCTCGACGCCTACGAGCCCGCGGCCAACCGGATCGCGGTCACCGTCGGAGTGAGCTTCGTCGAGGAGCGCGAGCGGGTCATCCACGAGCAGCAGGAGGCAATGCGGGAGCTGTCCACGCCGGTCCTCCAGCTCAAGGAGCACCTGCTGATCCTGCCGATCATCGGCGCCCTCGATTCGTCTCGGGCCCGCCAGCTCACCGAGCAGCTGCTCGGGGCCATCCAGGAGAACCGCGCCAAGGTCGTGGTCATCGACATCACCGGGGTGGCGACGATCGACCGGACGGTGGCCAACCACCTGGTGCAGACGGTCGAGGCGTCCCGTCTCATGGGGGCGAGCACGATCCTGACCGGCCTCTCATCGGAGATCGCGCAGACGCTCGTCGACCTCGGGGTGGACCTCAGCATGATGAAGACGGTCGGCGATCTCCAGGGAGGGCTCGAGGAGGCCGAGCGCCTGGCCGGGTACTGGGGCGGCGACCCCGCCCCTCCGGCCGGGCTCGAGACCTAACTCGAGCCGGAGGCGTCGATGCCGGTAGCGATCCTTCGCCAGGGGGACTACCTCATCGCCTCCATCCAGTCAGACCTGTCCGACCGGGAGGTCATCGAGCTTCGCAACGAGCTCGCGAACCTGGTCGGACAACATCGCCTGCGAGGGATCGTGATCGACGTCGCAGCGCTCGACGTGATCGACTCGTTCGTCACGCGAGCGCTGAGCACGATCGTCAGCACCGCCAAGTTGCGTGGTGCGGAAACGGTCATCGTCGGCATCCATCCCGATGTCGCGATCGCCATGGTGCAGTTCCGCCTGAACCTGAAGCCGCTCCGCGTCGCCCTGGACCTTGATGCGGCGACGGCGCTGCTCGATCAGCTGATTGGGGGAGACGCGAAGGATGGCGGATGAGGTCCGCGTGGCGATCACCTCAGACGCGGATCTGGTGACCGCTCGTGCTCAGGGCCGCGCGCTGGCGCAGCGGCTGGGCTTTCCCCGACCTGACCCGACGTTGGTCGCGACCGCCATCTCGGAGATCGCTCGCAACATCGTCGTGCACGTCGGTCAGGGCGAGATCGTCCTGCGGTCGATCGAGGACACCAACCGGTACGGACTCACGGTGATCGCAGTCGACGAGGGATCCGGCATCCGCGACGTGGAGGCGGCGCTGCGCGACGACTACAGCGGGCGCGGCGGCCTCGGACTGGGCATCCCCGGAGCCCGGCGACTCATGGACGACTTCACGATCCAGTCCGGCGCCGAGGGGACGACGGTGACGATGACCAAGTGGAGGTTCCGCGACGAGCTCGCGCGGCTTCGGGAGGAGCGGCGCCGACGTGGTTGAGGCGGCGCCGGCGGAATCGGTGCAATGGAGCGTTGTCGCCCGGTGCCGGCACGGCGAGATGACGAGCGGCGATCTCGCGGTCGTCAGCTCCCGTCGCGACGGAACCCTGGTGGCCGGCATCGATGGCCTCGGGCATGGCAGCGAGGCGGCGCGGGCCGCGCGACGAGCCGCCGACGTCGTGCGCGAGACCGCGACCGGCGATCTCGTCGGGCTGATCAACCGCTGTCACGACGCGCTTCGGGGAACGCGCGGCGCGGCGATCTCCCTGGCGTTCGTTTCCGCGGTGACGAGCGAGATGACGTGGGTGGGAGTCGGCAGCGTCGAGGGGCGGTTGTTGAGCGGTGACCCGTCGGCGACCCGGCCGAAGGGATCTCTGGCGCTCGAGCGTGGCGTTCCGGGACACGAACTGCCGCCCCTGCGGACGGCGACGCTCGGCGTGCGCCCGGGCGACGTCCTCGTCCTCGCGACCGATGGCATCGAAGCTGCCTTTGCCGACACTCCCGATATCTCAGGTTCGCCGCAGGCAATCAGCGAGCGCATCGTCGCCGCGCATTGGAGGCGCTCCGACGACGCCCTCGTGGTGGCTGTCCGTTACCTGGGAGTGCGGCAGTGAGCACCGCCGCCGGACCCGGGCGCGGACCCTTCCAGCGCGCCTATACCTCCGCCCTCGCCGACTACGTCCGCGCTCCCACCGAGACGGCTTTGCGGGTCGCGTACGAGCTCGGACGGGAGGCGGTCGGGTGTGAGCTGAGCGTGCTCGACCTCGCCGTCACTCATCAGCAGGCGTTCTCAGCGGTTCTCGCCACGGCGGGCCGGGACGAGCTGCACCAGGCCGCGGTAGCCGCGGGTGATTTCTTCCTGGAGAGCCTGTCCATCTTCGAGATGGTCCAGCGCGGCTTGGAGGAGGCTCGTCAGGCCTTGCTCGCGGAGCGCCGCAACACCGAGCTCTCACGTCAGCTGTCGACGTTTCTCGCTGACGCCTCGCTTGCCCTCGAGGCCTCTGACTCGCTCGCGGAGATGCTGCGGCTCGTCGCCGAGCAGGCCCGAGAACTCATCGAGGCCGACTGCTGTGTCGCCACCGTCGCGGTCGATGGGCACCCGCGAATCACCGAAGCGGTCTTTCGACCCTGCGGGAGACCGGCGCTGGCGGCCCTTTTCCCGGTGGCTCGATCTGGGCGCGATCGGCGCCCTCGTCCGCTCGAGCGGCGGCTCGATGAGAGCCGACGCCGACGGGGTCGCCGTGCTGCCACTCTTCCCCGTCGGCGCCACCCACCCGCCCATCTACGGGTGGCTCGCCGCAACGATGACGACGCTCGACGGCAGTGAGCTCGGCGTGCTTGCGCTCTACAACAAGGAGGCCGGAGCCTTCACTGTCGACGACCAGGCCGCGCTGGTTCATCTGGCGCAGATGGCGTCGGCGGCGATCGAGCGAGCGGGCCTCTACCGGAACCGCGACGATCGGTGACGATCACCAGCCGGAGCGGTCGCGCAGAGCGAACGCTCAGCGCGAGCCCGTGGCGTAGCGGAGGATCGACAGGTCGGTCAGCCATTCGACCGGCGCCCGATCGTCGGTATAGATCGTGCCGCCGCGGAGCGAAGGACCGAGCCGTTGCGCCACCGAGGCGAGCAGCGGCTGCAGCGCGCCGGGTATGTTCCCGCGCGCCGAGCGAAGCTCCTCCGCCGACAGGGGGCCGGCGGACGCCAGCACGAGCGAGTTGGAGTCGCTGACGTCGTCGCGGATCACGGTTGGGAACGCCGCGCGCAGGGTCGCGGTCACGACCTTCTCGAGCGCATCCGATCCGGGTATGTGGCCGACATTGACGATCAGCACCCCGTCGCGATTCAGGTGGTGCCGCGCGAGCGCGAAGAACTCCCGCGTCACCAGGTAGAACGGGATGTAGGGCTGGCGGTAGGCGTCGAGGAAGATCGCGTCGTAGCGGCTGCGGCTCATCTCAAGCCACGGGCGCGCGTCGGCGGTGTACAGATGCAGTCTCGGTCCGCGCAGGTCGAAGTAACGTCTGCCGATCGCGGCCAGCGCACCATCGAGCTCGACCGCGTCCACCCGCGTGGCCGGAAAGTAGTGGCCGTACTGGCGCGCCACGGTTCCGGCTGCGTCGCCGAGGATCGCGATTCGCCGCGGCACGCCGAGCCGGCCGGCCAGCGGCGCCACGAGGAAGTCGTCCCAATAGCCGCCGGTCAAGTAGCTCCATGGGCGATAGTCGGAGTGGATTGCGACGCCCTCGTTGAGCTGCAGCCAGCGCTCGCCGTCTCGGAACTGCAGCACGCGCGCGTACTGGTACTGCGTCTCGCTCTCGTAGATGACTCGGGCGCCGGCGACATCCGCTCCCACCGCCGCCGGCGGCACCAGCAGCAGCGCAGCGACCGCGACCGGCACCAGCCACCTCCATTTGGCGCGCAGCCCATACGTCCCGACCAGCGCCAGCGACAGCGCGAACACGAGGAATGTGCGATGCGTGCCGATCAGCGGGATCAGCACCAGCGCCGACGCGAACGTCCCGACCAGCGAGCCCGCGGTCGAGATCGCATACAGGCCGCCGGTCACCGTGCCCGTGTGTGCCAGCCGATCGACCGCCAGCCGATTGACGTACGGCGCGACCGTCCCCAGGAGCATCACCGGTATGGCGACCAGCACCAGCACCGCCGCGAGCGAGCCGAGGAAGCCGCCAACCGACAGCGCCCCGAGCGCCTTGACCGACAACGCGAGGAATGGGTCGGCGACGAATGGCACGAGCGCCAGCAGCACGGCTGCGGTGAGCACGATCGCGCACAGACCCGACACGTCCGCGCGCCGGTCGGCGAGCCTTCCCCCGATCGCGTACCCGATCGAGAGCGCCACGAGCACGGTCGCGATCGTGTTCGCCCAGATGATCGTCGAGGCGCCGTAGTACGGCGCCAGCAGTCGCGCCGCCGAGATCTCAGCCCCGAGGCTCGCCGACCCGACCACGAACGCAATCGTGCGCACCGCGCCGATCGGCGCGGCCAGCGTGACGGGGGCGGCAGCCAGGTCACGTGGGCGCCTGCGCTCGCCGGACCGTCTTTCGCGAGCGGGTTCGATCGAGCTCACGGCCGCACACTACGCATTGCCGGTCCCATGCGCCACGTCCGCCACGTCATCCCCGGCGACGGTGCGGCATGGCCCGTCGTCACGGTCTGAGGGTCGGCGACGTCGAGCAGCTGCTCCCGATCGCGGCATGATTGCCCTCGACAACGAGCGAGTCGACGTCGTCGTCGACGGCCAGGCCTCCAGCGACCCGTCACCCATTTCTTCTCCTGACGCAGCCACGGATGACACCCACGAGCGAGAGAACCCGCAGCCGCGGCCGCGCCCCGGCTCGCGGCCCAGTGCGGCGGGCGGTCTTCCCGGGCGCGGTGGGCCTCGTCGCGCTGCTGGTGGGAGCCGGTCTTGCCGCGTGTGGAACGAGTTACCACGCACGTCAGTCGCAAGCTCAGGCGCTGTTCGTCAGTAGTTGCGGAACGTGTCACTCGCTCAGCGGCCGGGCATCCGCGCGCCAACAGGGCGGCGACCTGCTCGATCTGCAGATCGGACGCAGTGCGATGCTCCAGTTCGTGCGGGAGATGCCGACCCGCGTTCGACTGAGCTCGCCGCAGGAGCTCGAGCTCGCCGAGTACGTTCTCGCGCTCGAACGCGGCCGCCACTAACCGGGCCTGACGGGCGCCAGCTCGCCCACCCCGGCGACCGTGCTCTGGGGCGAAAGCCCGCCGGCGACGACGATCCTGTTCTGAATCGACTGGACGCCGGTGTCCGAGAGGGGTTCGGGCAGCCGCCCGACGCGTCGCACGACGCCGGTGACGGGATCGATCGACCAGATGGTGTCGACCTGCGAACCGAGATCGTCGCCGCGTCCCCCGACGAGGTAGACAAAGCCGCCGAGCGTCGCCGCGGCGGCATGCGTGACCGGCAGGGGCAGGCGGCCGACCTGATCGACGCGGCCCGTAGCCGGATCAAAGCGGTAGATGGCGTCGCTGGCCCCGGTGGGCGTCGAGCCGCCGACGATCAGGACCCTGCCGTCGACAGCACTCGCCGCCGCGTATCGCAGGCCGACCGGGAGGTGGGCGGCGACGCGCACCGCTGTGCCGGGGCGCCACGCGAGGATCGTGTTCAGCCAGTTCGTCCCGTCGTACCCGCCCACGATGTAGGCGCTCCCGTCCGCTGCGGCGACCGCGACATCCGATTGAGCGTGCGGGAGCGTCCCGACGGTTCGTACGTCCCCGCTGGCCGGATCGAAGCTGACGATGTGGTTCAGCTCGGAGAACGACCCGCCTCCGAACACATAGACCTTGCCGTCAAGCTCCGCGGCCTGCGCGTCATGCTGAGCCAACGGCAGACTCGCCGTCTGGAGTGCGTGATGCAGATCGGCCACGTCGATCTCCGCCGTCGAGGTGTCGGCGGCATCCAACCCCCCGATCAGCACTAAGCGCCGGTCATCAAGCACCGCGGTCGCCGGATCTCGCAGCGGCGCCGGGAGCGCGTACAGCGGGCGATATACGAGATCCGCGGAGTGGGGTGGCGCCGCTGCCGAGGGCTTGGCCGTGCGCGTCTCGTGCCGGCGGGGCGTCTGGAGGCGATGCGTCCCCGTGCTCGCTGTGCTGCCGCCACCGCAGCCGGCGACACCGACGACGACGATGAGGAAGACGGCGCACCGCAGCGCCCATGCCGGCGATGATCCCGTTCGGGTGCCGAGATGTGTCGACGGGGCGGCGGTGCGGTGAGGGAGCGACCAGCGGATGCCGGCAGCCTAGCCACGCCCGGCGACCCGGAGCCGGGGGCGACCTGTTCCTGTGCGGATTCTCATCGCTCCGTTAGTCGGCTCGCATCGCCGGACAACAGGCTCCGCTCGTGCTGAGGCGGGTGATCGTCAGAGCGCTCCGGATGCGCGCCACCGGCCCCTGGCTCTGGATGATCTCTGTCCTGGTCGGCCTCGGGCTCGCCGGATGCGGAGCGGGTCACCATCACTCCGCCAGCGAGTCAACCGCACCGAAGTCGCCGCCGTTGCCCGCCCTCGCGGGCGGGCCCGGCCGAGGGCGCGCAGTGAACATCTATGCCGCCGACGGGGCCGGCGACCTCAGCCCGGCGGTCCGAGGCGATCCGGCGCTCGTCTACGTCCCGAACAGCCTCTCGGGCACCGTCGATGTGATCAGCCAGCGGACACTGAAGGTCGTGGAGCAGTTCCCCACCGGGGAGCTCCCACAACACGTGACGCCGTCCTACGACCTCAAGACCCTGTATGTCGACAACGACCTCGGCAACAGCCTCACGCCGATCAGCCCGCGGACGGGGCGTCCCGGCCCTCCGATCTCGGTTGAGGATCCCTACAACCTGTACTTCACCCCGAACGGGCGCTTCGCCATCGTCGTCGCCGAGCGTCTCGCGCGGCTCGACTTCCGTGACCCCCACACGATGCGCCTCGCGCACTCGTTGTCGGTGCCGATGTGCCGCGGCGTTGACCACATGGACTTCTCCCCCCACGGTCGCTACGCCTTCGCCAGCTGCGAGTTCAGCGGTCGGATGATCGAGGTCGACCTGTCGACCCAGCGGGTCATCCGCACGCTCGTCCTCGGCCACGGGGTGGCCAGCCCCCAGGACGTCAAGCTGTCGCCCGATGGCCGCACCCTCTACGTCGCCGACCAAGTCAACGGAGGTCTGTGGGAGATCGACCCGTCGCGCTTTCGCGTCATCGGCTTTCTCAAGACGGGCGCTGGGGCACACGGCCTGTACCCCAGCCGCGACGCCCGCGTCATGTACGTCTCCAACCGCGAGGCCGGGTCGATCTCGGTCGTCAGCTTCAAGACCCGGCGGGTGATCAACACCTGGCAGCTGCCGATGCCGGCGAGCCCCGACATGGGTGGGGTATCCGCCGACGGGCGCACCCTCTGGCTGAGCGGGCGCTACAACGCTGTCGTTTACGCCATCGACACCAATACGGGCCGGCTGCGCGCCGCGATCCCGGTTGGGCAGGGCCCCCACGGGCTCTGCGTCTGGCCCCAGCCCGGGCGCTATTCGCTCGGACACACCGGGATCCTGCGCTGACGGTTAGAGTCCGGCCGTGAGCGAGGTTCTCCCCGAGGCGCTGCTGACTCGTGTCGACGGCCTCGTCGGGGACGCCGTCGAAGCCGCCGTGCGCGTCAAGCACTCCCGCCGGCTGGCTCGTCTCGGCTGGTCAGGAGCGCTCGCTCCGGAGGGCGACAGCGTGTGGGCGGCGGGCGAGCCGGCCCCGCGCGACGGCTGCGAGCTGCGGGTGCTCATCGATGGGGAGGAGGCGTTTGCCGCGATCGCCCGCGCGATCGCCGACGCCCGAGACACGATCCACATCACCGGCTGGCATCTGGCGGCTCATTTCGAACTGGCGCGCGATGAGCACCTGGTCCTCGGCCAGCTCCTGGCCGAGGCGGCGGAGCGGGTCGACGTCCGGGTGCTCGTGTGGGCCGGAGCGCCGGTCCCCGCCTTTCACCCAACGCGCAAGGAGGTCAGCGAGGCCATCCGCACCCTGACCCGGGAGACGAGGATCCGCTGCCAGGCCGATCCCCGCGAACATCCGTTCCACTGCCACCACGAGAAGACGGTCGTGGTCGATGGCACCGTCGCCTTCGTCGGCGGCATCGACATGACCGACTTCGGCGGTGACCGCAACGACACCAGCCGGCATCTCGCTCGCCGGCGGCTCGGCTGGCATGACGTCGGCACCGAGTGCAGGGGCCCTGCGGTGGGCGATGTCGCCGCGCACTTTGCCCTGCGCTGGCGAGAGCTCACCGGGGAGGAGGTGCCCGCCGGGCCGGCGCCCGCACCCTGCGGCGATCAGACCGTGCAGGTCGTTCGCACGGTCGCGGAGGACATGTACAGGTCGCTGCCGCGCGGCGACTTTCGCATCCTGGAGAGCTACGTGCGGGCATTGCGCTCGGCCCGCGAATTCGTCTACCTCGAAAACCAGTTCCTGTGGGCGCCGGAGATCGTGCGCCTGCTGGAGGAGAAGCTGCGCCGGCCGCCGTGCGACGCATTCCGGGTGGTCGTGCTCCTCCCCGCCAGGGCGAACAACGGTCAGGACGACACCAAGGGTCAGCTCGCGGTGCTCGCCGGCGCCGACGCCGACGGCGGCGGCGACCGGCTGCTGGCGGCGACCCTGCGCTCGCGCACCGGGTCCCGCACCGACCCGCTCTACGTCCATGCCAAGGTCGGGATCGTCGATGATCGGTGGCTGACCGTGGGCTCGGCGAACCTCAACGCCCACTCGCTGTTCAACGACACCGAGATGAACGTCGTCGTCGAGGACCGTCAGCTGGCGCAGACCACCCGCCTGCGCCTGTGGGCCGAGCATCTGGAGACCGATATCGGCCAACTCGCCGATCGGCCCGCTCACGCCGTACTGGACGAGCTGTGGCGGCCGATCGCCGAAGAGCAGCTCGAGCGCCGCCTGGCCGGCGCTGCGCCAACGCACCGGCTGCTCGCCCTGCCGGGAGTCTCACGGCGGGCCGGCCGGCTGCTCGGGCCGCTGCAGGGCCTGGTCGACGACGGCTGAGGACCGCGCGCCCGCGCCACGCCTTCCATCGCGCGTCGCAGAGGCGATGCGACCTCAGGAGGATCCCGCGCCCGCGCAAGATCAACCCCTGGGCTGTTGTCGTCGGGGCGCCGCGGCCGTACATTCTTCGGTGGGGTGCCGTCGCGGGCGTCTCTCCGGGCTCTGCACGGGCCTGGGGCCGACGTCGGGACGGGTGCAGTCGGCGGGCACGTCCGGAGACGATGACGGCGGACGCTCAGCTGACCTGCGGTCATCCCGCGGCCACATTCCGATCCCGACCCCAAGATCATCAGCCATGAGCGAACTGCGATCACACCACCCGAACACCCACCGCGACCCCGCCAACGACCCGAGTTCGCCCGCGGGAGCCGCCCGCCGAGTCCTGACCAAGGTCCCCGAGATCGCCGCGATCTTCTGGGTGCTCAAGCTCCTCACCACCGGTATGGGCGAGTCCATGTCGGACTTCCTGGGTCACAAGAGCGTCCCGGTGGCGGCCTTCATCGGCATCTTCGGGCTCGTCCTGGCCCTCCGCCTCCAGATTCGCCAGGCCCATTACCGGGCTCCCTACTACTGGTTCGCGGTGATGATGGTCGCGATCTTCGGGACCATGGCGGCGGACGGGATTCACGACGGAGCCGGCATCGGCTACGCGGTGACCACCCCTCTGTTTGCCGTCATCACCGCCCTGATCTTTCTGTCCTGGTACCGGAGCGAGGGCACCCTCTCGATCCACAGCATCAACACCCGCCGCCGCGAGTGCTTCTACTGGGCGGCGGTGCTGGGCACGTTCGCGCTCGGCACCGCGGCCGGCGACCTGACCGCCCTGGCCTTGCATCTCGGGTTCGGCGTGTCGATCGGCGTGTTCGCGGCGATCATCGCCATTCCGGCGATCGGCTGGTGGCGGTTTGACTGGAATCCGATCGTCGCGTTCTGGTTTGCCTACATCGTCACCCGCCCGCTGGGCGCGTCGTTCGCCGACTGGTTCAGCAAGCCCAACAACGGGGGCTCGGCGCCGGCGACGGGATGGTCAGCGCGATCGCGTTCGTCGTGTTCGTCGGTCTCGTCGCCTACGTGACCATCACCAAGGTCGACGTGCAGCCTGAGCTGGGTGGGCATGCCCACATACATGCGTATCCGCACCCGGCTGGGATCCTGGCCGTCGAGCCGGAGTAGCGACAGGCGAGCCGCCAATATAGACGTGTGAGCGACCGCACCGACGAGCTCCTGTTCCGGTGGCTGCGTAAGCAGGTCCGCCGCTTCGATCGCGTGCGGGCCGGTCACCAGACGATGCTCGATGTATCGCTTGCGGCGGCGATCTGTGCCGCGAGCGCGATCGGGCTCGCCATCCAGCACCGGCTCGGTCACGCCGACGTCATCGTCTTCTGCGTGGCGCTCTGTGCGCCGCTGCCGCTTCGCCGCTGGAATCGGTCGCTCTGCTTTGCCCTGGTCGCTCTCGTCGCTTTTGCGCAGTGGCTGACGTCGACGCCGCAGCTCGCCGACATGGCGGTGCTCGTCGCGCTCTACTGGGTCGCCCTCGACGGATCGCTGACCGAGGTCCTCGCCGCCGGGGCGGTGGTGGTGGCCGGAGCGATCATGGCGGCGACCCGCTGGTCGCCGACCGAGGTGACGAAGTTCGCGGTCGGTCTGACCGGCCTGGGCGTGGCCGCGGCGGTGCTCGGCGTGACGGTCCGCCAGCGGCGAGCGTTGCTGATGTCGTTCGAGGAGCGCGCCGCCCGCCTCGAGTTCGAGCGCGACCAAGAGGGTCGGCTGGGGGCCGCCACCGAGCGTGCCCGCTTCGCACGAGAGATGCACGACATCGTGTCTCACAACCTCACGGTGATGATCGGGCTCGCTGACGGCGCCACCCACGCCCTTGACGGCACCCCCGAGCGCGCGCGATCCGCCGTGGGACGGATCCTCGCCAAGCTGGAGCTGCGCGACCGGGTGCAGATCGTCGTCTTCGCCTACGAGCACGGGCTGATCACGCCTACGCAGACGTGAGCAGCGATCCGGTGAAAGTACGAGTCCGGCCGGCGATGGCCGCCCCCAATTGCGGAGCGCTTACGCCGGCGCCGATCCGGCCACCGCGCGTCCGGGCTCGTGCGTGACCGTCTCCCGGATGAAAAACGTGGGCACCAGCGTCGCGGCGGCCACGGCGGCGAGCAGGAAGTAGTTCGCGTTGAAGCCCGACGAGTCGATCAGGTGACCCGAGATCGGCCCCGAGATGATCTGTGACACGCCGAGCGCGAGTCCGACCATCACGCCCATCCCCGCCGACGCCGACTCGGGCACCGAGTCGATGAGCAGCGTGTAGATGACCGGGAAGGATGCGTTGCGGAACAGGCCCCAGAACAGCAACAGCGCCCAGGCCGTCCACACGTTGGTGATCAAGGTGAGTCCCAGCATGGCGACGGCCCATCCCGCCGACAGCGCGTACATCGAGCGCTTGCGCCCAGTGCGATCCGAGAGCATCCCGAACCCGATCTGACCGATCCACCCGGTGAGGCCGGAGGCGCCGGAGATGACCGCGGCCGACTTGAAGAAGCCGTGTGAGTAGCTGAGCGAGAGCCCGAGCTTGCTGGTCAGTTCGGTGGTGAGGAAATTGGTGACACCGAACTCGCAGAACAGCAGGCCGAATGACACGAGCACGGCGAGGCGGAGGTTACGGCTGGAGGCGGCGTGCGCAGTGGCGCGGGCCGGGTTCTCCAGCTCCTCTCCGCCCTCTTCGTCGGCGGAGGGGGTCTGATCCTGCTCGCGAATCCACTCGTTCACCTTGCGAAGATTGCGCCGCCGTGCGACCACCACCTGAGCGATCATGATCGGGATGCCCAGCATCGGGATGAGCAGGAAGCTCGTCCGCCACGAGTAGGCGCTGACCACTGCGGCGATGAGGATGGGCCCGAAGAACTGGCCGATCGGGAAGCCCGTGTGGTGGACGCCGACGGCGAACCCGCGGTCCTCCTTCTGCCACCAATCGGTGAGCAGGGCGACGTTGATCGGTTCCATGCCCCCGGTGCCGATGCCCATGATGAATCGCCACAGCTTCAGTTGCCCGATGGTGCGGTTGAACGTGGTCACGATCCCGGAGATGACCACGATCGATACGGCGATCATCCACGTCCAGGCCCGCCGCGGACCGGTGCCGAAGGCGTCCCCCAGTGCTCCGAGCACGATGGCCCCGACCGCGGTTCCCATCCCGCTCCAGAACAGGATGTTGCCGCCGGCGATCGTTCCCGGATTGCTGCCCGAGGACAGGTGGAACGTCTTCAGGATGTCCGGCAGGACGGTCGGCAGGATCACCCGGTCGATCGAGCAGACGAGGATGGCCATCGTCGAGATGGAGAGGATGGCCCACGAGACGGGATGCCCCGCGGGAGCGCCCTCGGTCCGCCCCGGGTTCCGAGGCTCGCGTCTGGGATCCGCTCCGCGGCGGCGCTGATCGGCCATTCTCTCCTCGCTCCTCACCGCCGGTGTACCCCGGCTGCCGGGCGGAAAACGACCAGTCCCCACGAGTCGTTTTCTGGCCACGCGCTGGGGGTAGGCGACCCCCATGGAGGAGCCCGACGTGGGACGCGAGCCGGTGTCGGTGCGGGCAGGCGCGCTGGGCCCCGAGGATGTCCTGCGCGCGCTGGCACTCGTCCGCGAGGGCCGGATGTACAACCTCGACTGCGGCCGCTTCAACGCGATGCCGATGTTCCCCGGGCATCCCCCGTTCCAAGTCCTCTCCTACCGCACGCCTCGGGGCATCGAGAACGAGGGCGACCAGACCTGGATGGGTGAGAACGTGGTCGACTTCCATTGGCAGAGCGACATGATCATCGGGACCGTCCACTCCGGCACCCACATCGACGCCCTCGCCCACATCACCTGCGGCCCGGATGATCATTGGTTTGGCGGCGGATCGGCCCAGCGCGATGCGGGCGACTTTGGCCCGCTGCGCGACGATGCCACCGAGATCCCGCCCCTGATCACTCGTGGCGTGCTCATCGACGTACCCGGAGCACGTGGAGTGTCGGCGCTCAGCGCTCACGAGGCCGTCGGTCCGCAGGAGCTCATCGACACCCTCGACCGCCAGGGCGTGGAGCTGCGGCCCGGTGACGTTCCCGTGATCAGGACCGGGTACCTGTCGGGCTGGCCGGACACGGAGTTCATCTCCGCCCATGAGCAGGCGGGGATCGATCGTGACGCTGCAGTGTGGCTGGCCGACCAGGGGGTGGCGGCGGTCGCGGGCGACACCGAGGCGGTCGAGGTGCTCCCGTCAACCGTTCCCGGCAATCCGCACCCTGTCCACATCGCCCTGCTCAACGCGCGGGGGATCTACATCATCGAGATGGTCAACTGCGAGGAGCTCGCGCGCGATCGGCAGTACGAGTTCTGCTTCGTGTGCCTCCCGCTGGCGATTCGCGGCGCGACGGGGTCGATGGTCCGTCCGGTGGCCCTATGTTGAGACCGAGGTGAGTCGTGAAAGCGATTGTCTGGCAGGGACCTGAGCAGCTCGAGATCGCCGACCGTCCCGAGCCGGACGATCCCGGCTCGGGCGCGGTCATCCTGCGTCCCGGGGCGGTGGGGATCTGCGGATCCGAGGTCGAGGGTTACCTCGGGCACCAGGGCAACCGCGAGCCGCCGCTGATCATGGGTCACGAGTTTGCCGGTGAGATCATCGCCGCCGGCCCGGGTGCCGAGGATTGGGTCGGTGCCCGCGCCGCCGTGAACCCCTTGGTCGGTTGCGGTCACTGCCGGCTGTGCCGGGCCGGGCAGGAGAACATCTGCCCGAACCGGACGATGATCGGCATTCACCACCCGGGAGGGTTCGCCGATCTCGTGAGCGCTCCGGCGGCCAACCTGCGCGCTCTCCCGGACGACCTGGACGTCCGGCTGGGCGCTCTCACCGAGCCACTGGCCAACGGCGTCCACGCCGTTCGCCTGGGGCTTGCCGGGCGCGAGCCCGATTCGGCGGTGGTGATCGGTGCCGGCACGATCGGCCTGGTGACGCTCCAGGCGGCGCTGCTGCACCACATCGAACACGTGGCGGTGATCGAGCCTCACGACGGTCGCCGCGAGCGCGCCCGCGCGCTGGGCGCCCACGCGGTTCATTGCAGCGGCGACGCGGCGCAGGCGGGGACCGACGACCTCGGCGTCGATCTCGTCATCGACGCCGTCGGCGCCCAGGCAACGCGCACGATGGCACTCCAGCTCGTGGCGCCGGGCGGGCGCGTCGTCTGCATCGGGCTGGCCAGCGATGAGAACCGGATGAGCTTCCATCACGTGGTCCGCAACCAGATCGCGATCCACGGCTCCTACGCCTACACGATGGGCGACTTCGAGCAGGCTCTGGAGTGGCTCGCCACCGGGCAGGCGTCGCTGGGCGACCTCGACGACGTGCAGCCGCTCGAAGACGGGCCAGAGGCCTTTGCGCGGTTGGCGGAGCGGCCCGGCAGCCAGGTCAAGGTGTTTCTCGCCGGCCAGGGACGCGGACGGTGATGGGATCGTCCGCGCGGCCCGGCGGGGCCCCGCTGGACGGCCGGGTTGCCGTTGTCGTCGGGGCATCGAGCGGGATCGGAGCCGCCACCGCACAGCTGTTCGCGCGCGCCGGGGCACGCGTGCACGCCGCCGCACGACGCGTCCCGAACCTGGACGACGGCATCCACGGGCACGAGCTCGACATCGTCGACCGGGCGGCTGTCGATACGTTCGCGAGAACGCTCACCGCCGAGGGTTCCGTGGACGTCGTCGTCGTCGCCGCGGGCACGAACGTCCCCGAGCGCTCGCTCGAGGCCCTCGCGCCGGAGTCGTGGGACACCTTGATTGCCGTCAACCTCACCGGCGTCTTCAACGCAGTGCATGCCTTCCTGCCGGCGCTGCGCGACGGCGGAGGGGATGTCGTGCTGATCGGATCGGTGTCCGGGAGCTGGCCGGATGACTCCGGTCCGGCGTATCAGGCCTCGAAGGCGGGCCTGCTCGCGTTCGCGCGGGCGGCGGCGTTGGAGGCCCACGATGCGGGGGTTCGCTTCACCTCGGTGCTCCCGGGCGTCGTCGACACGCCGATCCTCGACCTGCGCCCCGCGCCCCCGCCCGACGAGCTCCGCGCGCGGATGCTCAAGCCCGAGGATGTGGCTGAGGCGTGCCTGTTCGCGGTGACCCTGCCGCCGCGCGCCCACATCCCCGAGCTGACGATCCTCCCGACCGCGCTCCAGGCGCTCGGGAAGACGAGCACGGCCGGCTACCAGCCGACGACCAACTCGGCGAGGACCGGCTGACTGCGACCCGCGGCCGCGGGGATCGGGTCAGACCTGGGCCTCTTCCTGCAGCTCCTGGTCGATCTCCTCGAGGCTGCGCCCTTTCGTCTCGGGCAGGAAGCGCCGGAGATAGAAGAAGCCGGTGAGGGCGAAGGCACCGTACAACCAGAACATACCGGTTGTCGTGATCGTGTTGATGAGGGTCAGCACCGTCAACGAGATCACGAAGTCAAGGCTCCAATGGGTCAGCACGCCCAGGCTCGAGCCTTTGCCGCGAACCTCGTTGGGATAGACCTCGGACGTGAACAGCCAGATCGCGATCCCGAGACTGGCCGCAAACGCCGATATATAGACGCATAGGCCGACGACGATCAGGGCGCCCACCGTGCCGTGCTGGGAGGGAAGCAGGTAGAGAGCGCCCAGCGTGGCGAGCGCGACCGTGAGCACGCCAACGCCAACCAGCACCAGGGGGCGGCGCCCGACGCGGTCAATCACCAGGAGCGCGATCAGCGTCAGCAGCACGTTCATCGTCCCGACCCCGACCGAGCCCAGGATCGACGCGCTGGCGCCAAAGCCGGTCTGGTGCAGGATCGTCGGTGTGTAATAGATGACGGCGTTGACGCCCACCAGCTGGTTGATCGCGGGCACGCCGACGCCGACGCGCAGCGCCGGCCGGAGGTTCGGCTCCAGCAGGTCGCGAAACGTGCTGGTGGACTCGGCCTCGATGGTTTCCTTGATCTCGCCGACCTCGTCGTCGACCTCGTCCGCGGGCCGGGTGCGCTCCAGCACGTCGCGCGCCTCGTCCTCACGGCCGGCGCTCAACAGCCAGCGTGGGCTCTCGGGCACGGTCAGCAGGCCGGCGAACATGAGCAGCGCGGGCACGGCGGCGAGCCCCAGCATCCATCTCCAGCCATGGGAGCTCGCGAAGGCGTAGCCGACGCCGTAGGCGCAGAGGATGCCGACGGTGATCAGGAACTGGTTCATCGAGACCAGGCGCCCACGCTTCTCCTTCGGGCTCATCTCGGCGAGGTAAGGCGGAACCGCCATCGACGAGGTGCCGAGTCCGAGGCCGATCACGAAGCGGGCGATGACCAGCGCGACCGCGCTCGGCGCCGCCGCCGACGCCAGCGCGCCGAGCGCGAACACCGTGGCGGCCGCGAGCAACGTGCGCTTGCGCCCGAGGCGGTCGCTGATCGCGCCCCCGATCAGCGCGCCGCAGACGGCACCCAGCAGCAGTGAGGCGACCACCGCCTGTTGGCCGAAGGAGCCGAGGTGAAACTGGGACGTGATGTAGAGCAGCGCCCCCGAGATGACGCCGGTGTCGTAGCCGAAGAGGAACCCGCCGAGCGCGGCGATGATCGTGATGCGGGCGACCGTGCGGGCGACACGCTCATCACGCGATGGATCGCCCGCACCCGCGTCGGCGCCGCCGTGCTCGCTGGCTGATGATGAAGCCATCCCTCCTCCTTTACGAGCGTGGTTCCCCGTTTGCCCACTCCTCAACCGAGCGGGCGCGCAGCACCGCGCCGTCGGACGCGGAGGCAACGAGGAGGGCGTAGCGCGCGTAGACGCCGCGGGTGAACCGGGGCGGCGGCGGGGTCAACGCGACCAGACGGCGAGCCAGCTCATCGTCGGCGAGGTCGACCTCCAGCCGGCCGGCGTCGATGTCGATCGTGACGAGGTCGCCGTCGGCGAGGGCGGCGAGCGGCCCGCCGCGGGCCGCTTCGGGAGCGACGTGGCCGACCATCAGCCCGCGGGTGGCCCCCGAGAAGCGGCCATCGGTGACGAGCGCCACCGAGTCCCCGAGCCCGGCGCCCACCAGGGACGAGGTGACGCCGAGCATCTCGCGCATCCCCGGCCCTCCGACCGGGCCCTCGTAGCGCACGACGACGACGTCACTGGGCGTGATCGCGCCGGCTCGCACCGCATCCAGGCACGACTGCTCACCGTCGAACACGCGCGCGGGGCCGGTGTGGGTGCGCCGCTCGGTCCCGGTCAGCTTCACGACGCAGCCCTCCGGGGCGAGGTTGCCGCGCAGTGCGTACAACGAGCCGCGTGGCTTGAACGAGCCGATCACCTCGCCGTCGGGAGCGGGCGCCCCGGCGGTCGCGCCGGCAAGGGTGCGGCCGTCGACGGTGGGGGCGCTGCCGTCGACGTGACCGCCGCGGATCAGCTCGCGGATGAGCGCCCCCGTGCCGCCGGCGCGATGGAGGTCCTCGGCAACCCAGCGGCCACCGGGCGCGAGGTTGGCGATCACCGGCGTGCGCGCGCTGATCCCGGCCAGATCGTCCAGGGACAACGGGATCTCGGCTTCGCGGGCGATCGCGAGCAGGTGCAGGAACCCGTTCGTCGAGCCGCCGCTGGCGACGATCCCGGCCATCGCATTCTCCAGCGCCCGCCGGTTGAGGAAGTGGCGCGCCGTCACTCCCCGCTGTGCCAGCGACACGACGAGGCGGCCGGCGCGATCGGCCGCCGCGTCCTTGTCCTCCGTCCACGCTGCCGGGATCAACCCATCGCCGGTTATGCCCAGCCCGAGGAAGTCGACCGCGATCGCCATCGTGGTGGCGGTGAAGTTCCCCGCACAGAAGCCGGGTCCGGGGCAGGCGCCGCGCTCGATGGCGTCGAGCTCGCCGCGTGGGATCCGCCCCCGCTCGTGCGCGCCAACCGCCTCCCAGACCTCCTGGATCGTGATCGCGCGGCCGTTGACCTGGCCGGCGAGCATCGGTCCGCCGGACAGGACGACCGCCGGCCGGTCGATCCGCGCCAGCGCCATCAGGGCGGCCGGCACCGTCTTGTCACAGCCGACGAGGCAGACGAGCGCGTCGAAGTCGTGCGCGTCGGCCATCACCTCGATCGAGTCGGCGATCACCTCGCGCGAGACAAGCGACGCTCGCATCCCGGGGGTCGCCTGCGCCAGGTTGTCGGACACCGCGATCGTGTTGAACACGAGCGGCACGCCGCCCGCCCCCGACACCGCCGCTGCCGCCCGATCGGCCAGGCGCCGCTGGTTGAGGTTGCACGGCATCGTGCCGGTCCAGGTGGAGGCGATGCCCACGATCGGGCCGCCGAGCCGGTCCGGATCGATGCCCATCGCGCGGAAATGCGACCGGGCGCCGGCGCGTTCTGCGCCGGACCGCAGGGCCTGGCGGGCACGTCCTCGCGCGGGGTCGGCGTCCACGCCGGGAGCCTATTCGCTCTGGCGAGACTCATCCCTCAGCCGAGGAACGGGAACGTCGGCTCGGCCGTGAGGCAGCTGCGCAGCAGCAAAGCGACGGCGACGTCTCCGGTGAACAGCGAGTAGCGCCCACGGCCGTGGACGGCTCGGCGGCGGCCGACATCGGCGATCGCATCCATGGCGAACGTCCGGGCCCGGTGAAGCCAGCGCTTCGCGCCGGAGCGCGCGTACAGCGAGAGCAACGCGTAGGCGTTTCCCGCCGTGCCGTGGCAGAGACCAGCACCTTTGATCAACGGCCCCGCCCGCCATACCAGCTCGCCGCCGGCCTCCAACAGCCGATCGACCTCGTCATGGCGAGGAAGACCCGCCAGTGACGTGATGATTCCCGGCGCGCCGTGACACCACTGCACCGGCCATCGACCGCGCGCGGTACCGACCAGCGGAGGCCACTGCGCGAGCCCGTCCGCCTCGACCGCCAACCGGCACACGATCTCGACGGTCCGCTCGGTGACGTCGCCGGCGCGGGCGCCGAGCAGGTCTCGGCCGGCAAGGAGGACAAACGCATTGCCGGCAAACCCGTGCCCGGCGCCGACGTACCGGCGCTGCTCGCCGTACAGGTCCTGGACCCACACGGTCTCCTTCCATTGATCCAGTAGCCACCCCGCGCAGTCAAGCCACAGCTCACGCCATCGCTGCTGTCCGCTATGGCGCCACAGCTTCAGCGCCGCGAGCATGGTTCCGGGCGAACCCCAACACACCTCGCGTGCCGGGTTGCGGGCGTTGCGTCGGACGCACGCGTCGAGATCATCGCGATGCGCGCCGTCACCCCGGATCAGCTCGACCGCGAGCAGGATGCCGGTCTCGCCGAACAGCAGTGACGGTGCGGGCGGGGGTGCGAGCGAGACGAACTCCGGCGCCTCGCGAAACCCTTGCGGAAGGCTGTCCAGCAGATCGGCCATCCCCGGGAGCGCCGGGGCCGGGCCGTCCCGGGCCAGCAGATCAAGCGCCCAGGCGACACCGGCAGCACCGAGGTAGGCACTGCGATACGGCACGTCGGGATCGTCGGCCAGATCATCAGCGGTGTTGGGCCACAACCGCTCGGGTCCCCGGTAGGCGCCGATCGCGTCAGCGGCGATCACTTCGATCGCCGTCCGCGCCGCCGTGTCACCCCACACCGCCGTCTCCAGAGCCCGGTGCTCCGCCGGGTCACACCGCCGCGTCGTCACATCCCGGACTATCGACGATTGGTCACGCGCGATCCAGGTAGCCCTGCAGCGGTGCTCAGTCCGTCGCCTGCACTGTCGGCCTCCTGCCGTAGCGCATGATCGTCAGCGGATCCCCCTCGATCGCCTCCAGCGACGGGGGCGCCCAGCGGGACATCAACACGACGCCGACAAACACGACCAGGATGGAGAATCCCGCCGCGACGACGGCCAGACCGGTGCTGTCCAGGTGCTCGCCGAAGATGAGCAGCCCGAGGATGATGCTCGCCAACGGGTCGACGATCAGCAGCGCCGGCTGAGAGGCCGATAGCGGACCCGCGTTGAACGCGGCCTGAGTGAGCACGGCGCCGAGAATTCCGCTGACCACCAAGGCGTAGAGCGGCCAGTGGTCAAACGCTCCGAGAACGCCGTGCACCTGCAGTACATCAGTGAGCTTCTTGACGAAGCTGGCATCGATCGCCCACACCACCGCGGCCGCCGCGCCGATGCAACTAGCGCGACGAGCCGGAGACCCGCGCCGCCCGAAGGCCAGCAAGCCGCCGGCGACGATGATCCCCGCCGTCAAGGCGATCGCCCACTCCCACGCCTTGGGCTCCCGAGTGCCACCGTGGAATTTGGCCGCGACCAGGAACCCGGCCAGCCCCAGACAGATGAGGCTCGCCGCGTACCAGGACTTCACCGGGATGACATCGTGCAGGCGAAACTCGCGCAGCGCCAGGGCGAAGATCAGCTCCACGACCAGCAGCGGCTGCACGACGGCGAGCTCGCCGAAGTAGAGCGCCACCCCGCTGAGCACGAACACCCCGACGGCGAACGCCTGTCCCACCAGCCAGACCGGCTGGCGAACCAGGTACCACCCGACTTGCCACCGCGACTGGCCGGCGGGCGCCGCGACTCCGGCCAGTCGCGCCAGCACCGCCCACGACGCGTTGCAGAATGCGGCCCCCAAAGCGCAGATGACGGTGAGCATGACGACCCTTCTTCGTTTCTGGCGGGGCCCGCCCCGAACTCTCAGGTCAGGGCCGAGAAGCCTAGCATCGGCCTTTGGCGGCTCAGGTCCTCGGGCAACGAAGAGTTCTGTGCGAGCTTCCAGGCGCCGGTCCGTGGCTAATGCCGGTTTTCAGGCCGCGCGCGAGTCGAGGCTGTAGTTGGCTTCCAGCTGCTCGAAGTAGGTGGGGGCCAGTGCCGCCCACCGCTCGTGGCGCTCGACGAACAGCGCGTGCGCCCGGTCGCGCGGCCAGTCCGAGGGCAGGAGGGCTGCCGGCAGGTCAGGATCGAGGAACGGGAAGCGGCGCCAGACGTGCACGAGCAGGGTCTGTTGACGGAAGCACGCCTCCGGAGTCGAGGGGCGCAGCAGGGTGAAGTCATCGATGAAGGCCTGGTACTGGTCGCGCACGCTGTCGAGGTCCCAGGCCTCGGCGATCAGCTGCTGCGGATGACCCATCTCGCCCAACTGGGCGATGAACGAGCGAGCCTCCGCGTCCGGTTCCTCTTGGATGGCGGCGCTCAGCTCAACTTCGCGCTCGACGTGGGGGGTCAGCCACACACCGCCGCCCAGTGAGCCAAGGCCCGCCCAGGCCAATCGGGAGCGCAGCTGGTGACGGACGGCCCGTCGCTGTTCGGGCACGCGCAGGATCACGATCAGCCACCGTTGGTCCCATTCCCACGGCTGACCGAAGGAGTAGATCCGTTGGGCGCCGGTCGCGAGCAGCTGGCGGCTCGCGTCGGTCAGGAACATGCGGGCTCGCCGTCCGCGACGTTCGGTTGCAGCCAGCCGTCGCGAGTGCTGCGTGAGAGCGCTTGGCGCGCTGCCTGCCAGGTGTATCC
Source organism: uncultured Solirubrobacteraceae bacterium (assembly GCA_963731395.1). Taxonomy (GTDB): domain Bacteria; phylum Actinomycetota; class Thermoleophilia; order Solirubrobacterales; family Solirubrobacteraceae; genus Palsa-465. Next base: position 59,651 of record CAVSVH010000002.1, on the reverse strand, counting down.
CAACGACGCGAGGGCCGCGACGAGCGTCTCCTGCCACACCTCGCCGTTCCGCGGGAGGACGTATTCGCCGAGGACGGTGAGCAGCAGCGACCGTGCGGCAGGGGAGCCGACTGACCGTCGTCTCAGCTGGTCATCGAGCATGGGCGCGAGACACTAGTGGGTCATCCCGTGGCGGGCCGGTGAGTCAGTCGGCGGGGTCGGGAAGCGGGCCCCGGCGCGGAGGGTCGAAGTCGTCCCTGACACCCTTCTCTCAGATTCCCGCACGGACCAGGGGGAAATACTACTAAGTGCCGCCGTCAGGCAAGTGTCAAACGTGAACCGGTTTCCGCCCCGCGCCGGCGACACCGGCAGCCGCTACACCGGCGAGCACGGCCGCGCCCGCGGATAACAAGTGATCAGGCACTCGACAGGTTCCTATGAGGTCACGCCGCCCGACCCGACCGCCCTATCGGGCGATCAAGGGCGCCCAGACCCGGGTCGACACGTCTTCGCAAGACACCAACCAGGGGTCAGTTTTGGATCAAGTCAGACCCGGCTCCAAACGCCCGACCCCCATCTTCACTGTTTTGGGTATGCTTGCCGCAACGTCGCTTCTAGACGCTGCATCGGTCACCTCGCTGTGGGCCGGCTCGGCGTCGGTTGCGCACCTGGAGAGGGTGATTTCCTTGGACGGACGCGCTGATCGGCGGGGTGTTTTGCTCCGGGGTAGGTTGTTTGTCATCCGCTGGGTTGGTGTTGCGTTCTTGGGTGCGCTGGTGGTCGGCGCCGGTGCGGGCTTGGCCTGGGCGCGGGTGGAGAGCTCCGGTACTGGTCCGGGGGAACCGCTGCCGGCGCTAGTCGGGCTTTCCGCCAATGTGATCGCCGCGCCTACGCCGGTACTTGGCACGGACAAGCGCCGGCATCTGGTGTATGAGATCTCGCTGCTAAACGTGGCCGCGTCGGGGGAGCGGATCGACCGGGTGCAGGTGCTTGACGCGGCGGATCGGTCGGTGATCGCCTCTTTCGATGGCGCCGGTGCGGTGCGCAAGATCATGAGCAACGCCGCGCAGTTGCACCAGCCCACAGACGAGCTGCCGTCCAGCGGGGGCGGGGTGCTGTGGCTCGATGTGTCGTTTTCCCGAGGCGCTCATATTCCCCGCCACCTGGTGCACCGGATCGAGTTCACCGACCTCTCCCGGTCAGCGCGTCGAGAGACGGTCAACGGCGCGCGCACGATGGTGAGCTCGCGCGGTCCGGTCGTGTTGGGCCCGCCATTGCTCGGTGCCCGCTACCTGGACACCAATGGCTGCTGCGGCGAAGGCGCGCACACCAGGGCGCTGTTGACCATTGATGGGCGGCGCTATCTGGCCCAGCGCTACGCGATCGACTGCATTCGGCTCGACAGTGATGACCGCTCGCGCGCGGAAGACCCGAGCAAGAACGAGAGCTATGTCATCTTCGGCGACCCGGTGATCGCGGCCGCATCCGGGGTGGTCATCGACACGCGCAACGACCTGCCCGAGAACACCCCGCCGCACCCGCTGGCCAATCTGACCGTTCAGAACGCGCTCGGCAACCACGTCACCGAGGCGCTGGGCGGCGGGCGCTACGCGGCCTACGCCCACCTGCAGCCGAATAGCGTTGCCGTCCACGTCGGCCAGCGTGTGCACCGCGGAGAGCTCCTCGGAAGAGTCGGCAACACCGGCAGCTCGACCGCTCCGCATCTGCACTTTCAGGTCACCGATGGGCCGAACGCGGTCGTCTCCAACGGGCAGCCGTATGTGTTCTCGCGCTTTGCGCTAACCGGCGAGGCGGTGGGGTTCAACGAAGCCACCGATCAGTTCGACATTGGCCCTGCGGCGCCGCCGCTGCTCCGCCGCGATCAGCTCCCACTCGAAAGAGACGAGGTCACCTTCCCCCCAGGCGGAGCGCCCTTCTCCGGATGAGCCTGCGGCCCTCACCGTTTCGTTGACCCTAGGCAAGCGCGGGTGACGCAGAAAGCCGACGGCGGTGAGGCGTGTGGACGTGGTATTGCCTCGATCCGCCGGCCGGCATGCCCCGGGGGCTGACCAACCGGATCCACTACACGCTTGCCGGAACGCATTCCTCCGCGAGGCGATCGGGAGCACCACGGTCGACGATGCGGTCTTGCACACGACTCGGTGGTCCCCGATAGGATCGCGTCGCGGTTGCGCGGATCGGGATGGTTCGCCGGCCGCTGCTGCCGCTAGCGGCCGTTGCCCAGGGCGGCGCAGACGGCGATCGCCTCGGCCGCCCGTAGGCGCTTGAAGACAGCGAGTCGCTGGCCGGTGTAGTCCTGATTTAGCTGCTCGCTGACCGACATGGTGACCGAGTTACGACCGCTGAGCGTCGCGGCGGCGAACTGGGTGTAGCCGAAGTAGTTACCGGTGTGCCCGTATACCGTGCCGCAGCGAGTGCGGTAGCGAAAGATCCCGAGCCCGGCGCTGTTGGATCCCGGTCCGATCGGCTCCGAATGGCCGACGACGAATCGCAGCTGCTGGGATTGAACCCGTCTGCTGAACAGCGCCCGACCCGCGTAGCCGCGGATGAACCTGTTCAGATCTGCCGGCGTGGACACCATGCCACCCGCGGCCCACGTCCACGCACCGCTGGACACGGTACTCAAATCATCGCGCGGGGGTGGAGAGAAGTCATAGCCGTGCAGGAACGGGAAGGGCATCCGAAAGCCGGCCGGCAGACTGGTCTGGCGCAGGCTCAGCGGCCGCAGGACGAGCGCGGCGAGCTCCTGCTCAAAGGAGCGGCCGGTGGCGGCTTCGATCATCAGCCCGACCACGATGTTGTCGCTGTTGGAGTAGGCGTAGCGCGAACCGGGCTTGAACACAAGCGGCTCGCGCGACACGTAGGCCAGCAGCCACGGCGGCGGGGGGGTCGCGTGAGGCCCCATCGCCAAGGCCTCTTGCCATGCCCGGCCGGCGAAGTTCGGCAGGCCGCTGGTGTGATTGAGCGCTTGGCGAAGCGTCACCGGCCACCAAGGTCGCGGGAGCCATGGCAGCAGCTTGCCGATGGTGTCATCGAGCGACAGGCGGCCGCGATCGACCAAGGCCAGCGCAACCGCTCCGCTGAATGCCTTTGACACGCTGGCCAGCCGCATGTGATCAGACGCCCGGATGGGCCGCCCGGTTTGAAGGTCAGCCACCCCCGCCCGGTACCGCGCACGCGAGCGGCCGTGCTGCACCACCGCAATCGCGCCGGGCGGCCCACCGGGCGTCGCCACCAAACCACGCAGCGCCCGAGTAAGGGTCGCGCCGTCCACGCTCGCCGCCCCCGCGCCGCTCGCGCCGGCAGCAAACGCCGACGAAGTCAACGCGGCAAGGCAAACCACCGAAATGAGCAGCCGCACGCTTCTCAGCTCGACCACCAATAGCTCTCCTCGGCGCCCGGTCTGCCTTCACCAGCACATGAGCGCGGCATGGACGCCTTCAAACCCTTGACCCGCAACGCGACCGTCTCCTCCGCGTACACCTGAGGACCCCCGCTACCACTCATCATAACAACTCTGTCGCTCACCGGAAGTCTGGCGAACTTGTGCGGTTTCCTGATAGCGACCGTCTTCGCCCCGCGCAGTTGACCCGGTAGACCCGGCTCCCAGCGCGCACCGTGAGGGCCGCGCGGCGCTCGGATCGGCGGGCCGCTCGAGCTATTCAGTAGTAGCGGCGTGCGGATCCTTGACGCGCTCACCGGCGGCCCGATGCGCACGGCGCAGCTCGCAGCGGCGACGGGCATGACGGCGGCGGCGTTGAGCCGGCATTTGAACCTGCTGCGCAAGGCCGAGGTGGTTGCTCGCCTGGACGTCGCTGGTGACGGACGCGGCCGTGCCTATCAGCTAAGGCCGGCGGCGCTGGACGCCCTCGCCGGGTGGCTGCGTTCGACCAGTTGGGCGGCGGAGCTGGCGGCGGGCTCCGCCCAGCCACGGACGCGTCGACTGCTCGGTCGCATGGGCGGCTTTCTCGATTCCTTCGCCGCCTCCGACTCCGCGTTCTTCGAGCGCCATCTGCGCCCAGACGCCGTGTTGGTGTTTCCCGGCATGTCGCGTCCGGTCGACAAGCAGGGCTGCCTCGACTCGGTCGCATCTCACCCGCCGTACCGACGTCATCAGATTCTCACCGAGCCAATCGTGCGGATGCTCGGAGCGGCGACCACCCTGATCACCGTCAACGCCGAGGTGGCCACGGCCGCCGACGACACCGTCCGCCCAACCTTCATTACCGCCGTCATAGACGAGGGCGACCCCTGGCAGCTCGCGCACTTGCAGTGGACCCCAGCCGCCCCAACTGAGAAGAAACGAACCGTCGATGGCTGACCTGTCCGAAACCGCATTCCCGACGCGCGTGGTTTCCTATGCGCGCGGCGACGACCTCGACGCGTCACGGACGTTCTACACCGAGGTGCTCGGCTTCGCAGTGGCGATGCAAGACCCGGTGCTCGGGCTCACCTCACCGGCCAACCGCACCGCCCAAGTCCTCATCCCGGCCGCCGGATTAGAAGACCCCCAGCCACAGTTCGGGATCGACCTGGGCACCCCCGACGCCGTCGACGCGACGCACGCAGCAGCGCTCAAGCGCGGGCTGCATGTCGTCTACTCACTCCGCAACGAGCCATGGGGAGTCCGGCGCTTCTTCGTCGAGGATCCAGCCGGGACCATCATCAACGTCCTCGCCCACACCGCAGACATGACACCCCGCAATTCGACCTCGCCTCGCCGTCCACATTCGACCGCGCCTCGTCGTCGAGGACGTTGACGCCGCCATCGCGTACTACGAGCGATACCTCGGAGCCCTGCGAGGCCCTCGTCACGCCGAACCGTCCGGCTTCGTCGGGCACGCCGAAGTACGCATCGGCGAGAGCACGATCTCGCTCACGCAGGCTAGCGACGAGTACCGCCTCCACTCGCCAGAGTCCGCGACCAGCTCTCCGGTCCTGCTGACGCTCACGGTCGCCGACGCGTCGGCGTTCGGTGCCGCGATGGTCGAAGGCGGCGCCACGATCATCGTCTCCATCGAGGACCGCCCCTGGGGCAAACGCCAAGGCAGAATCAGAGACCCGTTCGGCCACCTGTGGCTCATCAGCCAAGACCTCTCTCGCGCCCTAACGCGCCTCCACTACGTTGGAGCAGAACTACGGCTGTGGACCTGCTCCGGTTTGCGTGACACGGGGCAGGTCCATGCCTCGCCCACCTCCGCACCCCGCCGCGCGCGGGACCGTTCACCAGCGCGATCGCCAACCGTTTTGCTCGACCTTCGGCAAGCCAGTGGCCGGCGAGCCAGCTGCCCTGCCACCAGCTCCCGGCGATCAGTTCCCTAACGTATAGATGACCCGCACCCCCAACTGGGAAGGCAGACAGATGTCAATCACGACAGGCAGAGAGGTGAGACGCACATGGAAAGGCATAGGGGCAGCGGCGACCCTGCTGGCGTGCGCCGTCGCGGGAGCGCTCCTTGTCCAGACCGGGGTGGCGAGTGCAGCGGAGTCGTCGGTCGTGGCGTCTTCAAGCGTCACTACGCGGATCGAGTGGAACGGGTGCGGGAAGCGCTTGCAGTGCGCGAGGGTGCAGGTTCCGCTCGATTGGGCTCGGCCGGGCTTGGGCACAGTCTCGCTGGCGGTGGCTCGTTACCTGGCGAGCGGACCGGGGCAGCGGATCGGGTCGCTGTTCGTCAATTTCGGCGGTCCCGGCGTGGCGGGGGTACCGATTGTGAAGGCCGGCGGGGCGGAGCTGGACAGGCTCGGTCACGGGCGGTTTGATGTCGTTGGTTGGGATCCGCGCGGCACCGGCGCGAGCACGCACGTTCGGTGTTTCGCGAGCACCCGCGCCGAGGCCAGGTTCTGGGGGCCCGGGTGGTCGGTCCCGACCACGAGGCCCGAGTCGGTGCGCTACCTGCCAAAGGCGCTGGCGTTCGTGAAGCGCTGTGTCGCGCTCAGCCGCCGTCTGCTGGCGCACGACTCGACCGCCGACACGGCCCGCGATCTTGACTATCTACGCAAGCTCGTCGGCGACGGCAAGCTGAACTACCGAGGCCTGTCATACGGCACCGTTATCGGCCAGACCTACGCGAACATGTTCCCGCGGCGGGTGCGCGCGATGGTGTTGGACGGCGCCGTTGATCCGGTCCCGTTCACGACCTCCACCCAGGCGTTTATTGCCAGCGGTGAGGCTGACTTTGATCTGGTGTTCTCAAAGCTGCAGTCGCTATGTCAGTCCGCGGGGCCGGCGCGTTGTGCGCTGGCGGGCCACGGGTCGGTCAAAGCGCGAGTGAGCGGGCTGCTGGCGCGGCTGCGCCACGGGCCGATCCCGGCGCCGTCAGCGCCTGCCCCGCATCGGCTCAGCTATGGCGATCTGTTGCTTTACGTGTTCCCGAACCTCAGCGAGCCGGCGAGCTGGCCACAGATCGCGGCCGGGCTCGAGCAAGCCGCCAGCGGCAACGGATCAGCCATCGAGACGGCGCTACAACAAGCAAGGCCGCTGTATCAGTCGATGCTGAATTCAGGGACGGCGCTGCAGTGCGCAGACAAGCCGCGGCCGCGGCTGGGCCCGCAGGCGTGGCCGAGCATCATCGGCCGGCTGACGCGGGTCAGCCCGTTTTCGGCGGTGCCCGGCTGGTGGTTCGCGGTGCCGTGCGCCGGTTGGCCGCTGGTGAACGCTGACCGCTACAGCGGACCGTGGAACAGGTCGACCCCCAACCCGGTCCTGGTGATCGGCACCCGGTATGACCCGCAAACCGCGTACGCAGGCGCCCGCGACGTTGCGCGCCTGCTCGGCAACGCCAAGCTGCTGACCCTCGACGGCTACGGCCACACCACCGCCCAAGACCCCAGCGTGTGCATCGATCACGCGCTCAGCGCATATCTGATCCGGCCCGCCACCGCACGCCGGCAAATATGCCACGCCGATCGACAGCCGTTTGACCCGGACTTCGGGAAACCACTCCCCAATCCACCGATCCTGTGACCGCTGCGTGCGGCGAGGCCCAGCAGAGAGACAAATAGTTATGGCTACCGGAGCACAAAAGGGTCGACCTGCTGGGCGCGTCGCCCATGCTACGCAGGCTCCGGTGCAGTCGAAGGGAGCTCTGATCCGCAGGCATTCGCTTGACATCGTGCACGACGTGAGCCGCGTCGTGGTTGCAAGATCGTCCCATGAGATTCCCGACCGTCCTCCAATTCGCCTGGAGGTCGACGACCGGGTGACGGTGGGTGAGCGCGACAGCGAGTGGCCGGCCCTCGTCTTCGTCACCGCTGCGCGCCCTGCAACGCGTCGCGGTTGTCGCTGACAGCGGCCGCACCTCGCCCGATCGCCGCAGCCAGCGTTCGTGGCGACTCTGTGTCGGCGCTCGAGAGGCGCAGTGTCTCGCCGCCGGACGCGAGCCGGCGGGCGATGACCGACCCGAGCCCTCCAGTGCCGATGATCGCGGTGCTGATGACCCGAACCCGTCTCTCAAGTCGTCTGCTCGGATGGCCAGTGAGCGGGCGTCCAGTCCCCTTCTGGGTCGGTGGTTTGTCCGACTTCGATGATGTGTCCGTCGGGATCGCGGATGTAGCAGCGGATCTCGTACTGGTGCTGTTTGGGCGGCGTCAGGAATTCAGCGCCACGGGCGCTCCATTCGGCGTACACGGCCGCGATGTCTTTGACCCGGATATTCAGGAAGCTGCTGACCCGGTCGGGATCGCGTGGCGTCTGCAGGGTGACCGTAGGCTTGCGCTAGGGCCGTCGAGCCACTGGGCGTCGTCGACCAGCACCGCGACCGCGCCCTGCTCGGCGTACGTGGCGAGCAAACTGAGCGTTGCCGCGCCGACCGCGAACCGCTCCTGGGCCCGGGCCGGCCTGAGCGCGAGCGCGCCCTGGAGCGCGAGCGCCTGCGGCTCCGGGATGCGGTCGAGCAGCCCGAGCGCCGGGCGCAGCAGTTCGAGCAGCGACGCGAACGGAATCTGCGCCTGTGACTCGACGCCGCGCGCCCGGAGCAGCTGCATCCCGCGCGCTCGTCCCTCGGCGTGCTGGAGCAGCGCGGTCTTGCCGATTCCCGGCTCGCCGAGGAGGGCCAGTGTCGCGCTCTCGCCCGACCGCGCACGCTCGAGCACACGCTCGATGGCTCCTCGCTCACGGTCACGGCCCACGAGCATCGCGCAATTCTCCGGCACGAGTCCCCCCAACGGGAAAGACTAGGTGGCCCCCGGAAGCGAAGTGCGGCCTCCGCGTCATATGGTCGCCCGGTCAATCAATCGAGGGAGGACTGTCAGATGGGCGCAACCACCGAAGCCGTCGAGGTCGACGGCGACAAGCTGATGCAGTTCGTGTTCCGTGCGGTCGACGAGGTCGGCGCCACGCTGAATGCCGCGCTGGTCGTGATGGGCGACAAGCTTGGGTTCTACCGCGCGCTCGCTGGCAGTGGCGGGTTGTCCCCCGCGGAGCTCGCCGAGCGCACCAGGACCGCCGAGCGCTACGTGCGCGAATGGCTGAACGCGCAGGCGGCGGGTGGCTTCGTCGCCTACGAGCCGGACAGCGGGCACTACACGCTGCCGCCCGAGCAGACGGTGGCGCTGACCGACGAGTCGAGTCCCGCCTACCTGCCGGGGTTCTTCCAGATCGCGCTCGGGTCAGTGATCGACTCGCCGAGGATCACGGAGAAGGCGCGCGGCGGCGACGGACTCGGCTGGCACGAGCACGTGCACGACGTGCACGAGGGCTGCGAGCGCTTCTTCCGGCCGGGCTATAACGCCCACCTGGTGGCCGAGTGGCTGCCGGCGCTCGAGGGCGTCGTCGAGCGGCTCGAGCGGGGTGCGCTGGTCGCTGACGTCGGCTGCGGCCACGGCGCGTCGACGATCTTGATGGCGCATGCGTTCCCGAACTCGACGTTTGTGGGCTCCGACTATCACGACGGATCGATCGAGACCGCGCGCCGGCGGGCTGAGGAAGCGGGGGTCGCCGACCGGGTCAGCTTCCAGATCTCGCCCGCAGCGGGTTACAGTGGCTCAGGCTACGACCTGGTGACGATGTTCGACTGCCTGCACGACATGGGCGATCCGGTCAGCGCCGCGCGCCATGTGCGCTCGACGCTCAAGCCGGATGGCACGTGGATGATCGTCGAGCCGAACGCCGGTGACCGCGTCGAGGACAACCTCAACCCGGTCGGCCGCGCCTATTACGGGTTCTCGACCCTGTTGTGCACGCCGGCATCGCTCTCGCAGGAGGTCGGGCTGGCGCTGGGCGCCCAGGCCGGCGAGGCGCGGATCCGCGACGTCGTCCAGACCGGCGGCTTGACGCGCTTCCGCCGTGCGGCCGAAACGCCGTTCAACCTGGTGTTCGAGGCGCGGCCGTGACCACCACGTCGGACGAGGTGGCGCCCGCGAGTCGGTTCCCGGCCGCGGGCGCCGCGCGGCGGGAGCAGACCCGCGCTCGGTATCCGGACCGGACCGGCTTTGTCGAGCGCGAAGGCGTGCGCGTCTTCTACGAGGTCTACGGCTCCGGAGGTCCGGCCGTCGTCTTGCTGCCGACCTGGTCGATCGTCCACTCACGCTTCTGGAAGGCACAGATCCCCTACCTTTCCCGGCACTGTCGGGTGGTCACCTTCGACGGCCGCGGCAATGGGCGCTCGGACCGCCCCAGCGGTCCCATGGCGTATAGCCCGGCCGAGTTCGCCAGCGACGCGCTCGCGGTCATGGACGCCACCGGGACCGAGCGCGCCGCCCTGGTGGCGCTGTCGGCGGGCGCCCTGTGGGCGACGATCCTGGCGGCCGATCATCCCGAACGCGTCGAGCGCATCGTTTACATCGGGCCGGGGGTGGCGCTTGTGTCGAACCACCCCGAGCGCGACGTATCGCCGTTCGAAGACGCGGTCGAGACCGACCCGGAGTGGGCCGAGGCCGGCGGCCGGCTCGAGCACGATTACGTCGGCTTCCTGGAGTTCTTCTTCGTCCGATGTTTCAACGAGCCGCACTCCACTAAGCAGATCGAGGACTGCATCGGCTGGGCGAGTGAGACGACACCGCAGACGATCCTCGACACCATCCTCGGGATCGGCATCTCCCGTCATGAGTTGTTCAGGGAGACATGCGCGCGGGTGCGCTGCCCCACGCTCGTGATCCACGGTGACCGCGACCTCATCCGCCCGCATCTCCAGGGCGAGGCGCTGGCGCAGGTGACCGGAGGAGACTTGGTCACGCTGCACGGCTCGGGGCACATTCCGCTCGCCCGAGATCCGGTGAAGGTCAACCTCCTACTGCGCGAGTTCATCGGCCGCCGCCGCCGCCCCTCCTCCGCGTGGACACGCGCCCGCGGGCGTGCGCGTCGCGCGCTCTACATCTCCTCACCGATCGGGCTCGGCCACGTGCAGCGGGACGTCGCGATCGCCGACGAGCTGCGCAAGCTCCACCCCGACCTCGAGATCGACTGGCTGGCCCAGCACCCGGTCACCAAGGTGCTCGAAGCGCGCGGCGAGCGCATCCATCCCGCGAGCGCAGAGCTCGCGAACGAGTCGGGGCACATCGAGTCCGAGTCGGCCGAGCACGACCTGCACGCCTTCCAGGCGATCCGGCGGATGGACGAGATCCTGGTCGCGAACTTCATGGTCTTCCACGACCTCGTCACGGCCGAGCCGTACGACCTCTGGATCGGCGACGAAGCGTGGGAGCTCGACTACTTCCTGCACGAGAACCCGGAGCTGAAGACGGCCGCGTACGTGTGGCTGACCGACTTCGTCGGGTGGTTGCCGATGCAGGAGGGCGGCGCGCGCGAGGAGTTCCTCACCGCCGATTACAACGCGGAGATGATCGAGCAGATCGCGCGCTACCCGCGCGTCCGCGACAGGGCCGTGTTCGTCGGCGATCCCGACGACATCGTCCCGGAGCGGTTTGGGCCCGAGCTGCCAGCGATCCGGGACTGGACCGAGCAGCACTACAGCTTCGCGGGCTACGTCACCGGCATCGACCCCGCGGCCTTCGCCGATCGCGCAGCGCTGCGCAGCGAACTCGGCTACCGCCCCGACGAGCGCGTATGCATCGTGACGGTCGGCGGCTCGGGCGTCGGCGGCGACCTTCTGCGCCGGGTGATCGCGAGCTTCCCCGAGGCGAAGCGCCTCGTCCCCGAGCTGCGGATGATCGCCGTCGCTGGCCCGCGGATCGACCCGGAGTCGCTCCCCGGGCACGACGGCCTCCACGTCCGTGCGTACGTGCCCGACCTCTACCAGCACCTGGCGGCCTGCGATCTCGCCGTCGTCCAGGGCGGGCTGACCACCGCCATGGAGCTGACCGCCACCCGGCGGCCGTTCATCTACTTCCCGCTCAAGCACCACTTCGAGCAGAACTTCCACGTCCACCACCGGCTCTGTCGCTACGGCGCGGGGCGGCGGATGGAGTTCGACGAGTCGCCCCCGGATGCGATTGCCGCGGCCATCGCATCCGAGCTCGGCCGTGAGGTCGACTACCGCCCCGTGGAGTCCGACGGCGCCGCGCGGGCGGCGACGCTGATCGCCGAGATGGTCTGAAGCGCACCCGGCTGGGATCGTCGCCGGCGCGTGAAAAGTGCCGCTCGCTCGCGGAAAGCAGTCTCCGATCTCGACGCTCGGGAAGTGCCGGAGACTGCGGGTGCCGGACAGCAGGGGTCACGAGTCGGCGCAAGCTCAGGTACCCGCGCCAGGACGAAGGCAGGTCTAGCCATCGCTGACGCGCGAGTCTCGCAAATCGCCAATCTCGGGTTCCCGGCAGCGGGAGACCTGGGCCGGGCCGCCAGATTGGGCGCCAGCGTCGATCGCGCGACTGGCCGACGTCGTCATGCGGCTGGGTCTTGGGCGTGCACTGTTGCTCACCGTGCTTGGGATTGTCGATCCGGGCTGCGGATCGAGGCAGCGATGGCGCGCACGGCGGTGATGAATTCTTGCAGGGTGTCGCGGTTGTCTCCCTGGCGCCATGCGATCGCGACCTCACTCGGCGCGATGTTCTCGACGGGGACGTAGCTGATGCCGGGGCGCGGGTAGAACGCCGCGACTGATTGGGCGGTCAGGCTGACGTATCCGCCGGCGGTGGTGGCCGCGAGTTGCTCTTCGATCGTGTGGACCTCCGGCCCCAGGAGGGGTTGTGCGCCTTGGCGGTGCGCGGTTGCGAGCCAGAAGTCGCGCCATGCTGGGTCCGTCGAGGGCATCTGCAGCCATGGTTCGCTGAGCAGTTCGGCGATGGTCAGGCTCTGACGAGGTGCGAGGGGGTGGGATGCGGGCAAGACGGCGACGCGCGGTTCGCTGATCAGTGGGTCGATCTCCAAGCCGGCCGGGCTGATCGGGAGGCGCACGAAGGCGGCGTCGACGCGGGCGTTCTCGAGCCCGGCGGTGGGGTCGGAGAAGTCTGCTTGGCGGGTCTCGACGCGCATTGGGGCGCTTTCGTCGGCGAATGCCCCGAGGGCGAGATCGATGACATCGCAGGCGCCGTAGCCAAGGAAGCCGACCCGGACGATTCCCGCCTGGGCCTCGGCGGCGGCGCGGGCGACGTTGACGGCATGGTCGGCCGCAGCGACGGCCTGCCGGGCGGCTGGGAGCAATTGGGAGCCGGCGGCGGTGAGCGCGACGTGACGGCTGGAGCGCTCAAACAGCGCCACGCCCAAGTTGGCTTCGAGGGTGCGGATGGCCTGGCTCAGGGGCGGCTGGGCGATGTGAAGCCGCTTGGCGGCGCGTCCGAAGTGCAGCTCGTCGGCGACGGCGATGAAGTAGCTCAGCTGCGCGAGGGTGATCCTTGATGAGGCGGCCGCGGGCATCTCGGCGGAGCTTACGGAGCGGCTCGAACGGCGGTCGGCCGCGCCCGTTCGAGACGTCGGGCATATCGAACGTGGGGAGTCGGTATTGGACGCGGGGACCGCGATGTCCTAGGTTGGCGCGGGCTCGGCAAACCGGCCATTAGCCCTCAGTCAGTGCGCGGGCAAGCGAGGCTTGACTATGCAGCTTGACGGCATCCATCACATCACCTGCATCACCGCTGACGCTCCGGGGAACGTCGATTTCTACGCGCGTGTCTTGGGGCTGCGGCTGGTCAAGAAGACGGTGAACTTCGACGCACCGGACGTGTATCACCTGTATTACGGCGACGAGCGGGGCGCGCCCGGCTCGATCCTGACGTTCTTCGAGTTTCCTAGCGCGGCGCCGGGTCGAGCGGGAGCGGGGATGATCCATCGGTTGCGCTGGCGGGTGGGCTCGGAGGAGGCACTGGCGTTCTGGGGCGAGCGCCTGTCCCGGGAGGGTGTTGAGTTCGAACGGGGTGGCGATCAGCGGGCCCTGGCGTTCCGCGATCCCGAGGGGCTGGGCTTGGAGCTCGCGGTGGTGCAAGCTGGCGATGAGCCGTTGCGGGCTGCGGCCGTCGGGATCGCGCCTGAGCACGCATTGCTCGGCTTTGACGGCGTGCGCGCTTACAGCCGTCCGTCCGAGGGGGAGGAGCGGCTCCTGACCGAGGGGCTGGGCTTCACGATGACTGGGCCCGGCACCTACACGCTGGAGCGTGGCCGGCGCCGGGCGAGCTATGCCCACGATGAGCCACCGTCGGCTGTCGGGATCCAGGGGGCGGGCACTGTGCACCACATCGCCTGGTGTGACCGCGACGACGAGCACGAGGCGTGGCACGAGCACCTGGTCGAGTTCGGGGCTCGGCCAACGCCGATTATCGACCGCCAATACTTTCAGAGCATCTATTTCCGCGAGCCGCGCGGGGTGCTGTTCGAGCTGGCGACCCCAAGCCCTGGATTCGCCATTGACGAGGATCCCGAGCATCTGGGGGAGGAACTTCGATTGCCGCCGCAACACGAGCGGCTCCGAGAGAGCCTGGAGCGCTCGCTGACGCCGCTGCGCAATCCTCGGGTGGGGACGGCCCGGTCATGACCACCGACGTCGACACATTCGAACATCAGGTGCGGCCGGCTCGAGGAGATCCGGAGGGCGCTTTGGTGCTGCTGCACGGTCGCGGAACCGACGAGTTGGACCTGTTGCCGGTGCTCGATGAGCTCGACTCGGAGAGACGGCTGATCGGTGTGACGCCGCGGGCGCCGCTCGAGCTTTCGCCGGGCGGGTTTCACTGGTACATCTCACGGGCGGTCGGATATCCAGACCCTGACACGTTTCGTGATACGTATGGCAGGCTCGCGCGGTGGCTGGATGCGCTGCCCGAGGCGCTGGGAGTGCCGTGGTCGCGGATGGTTCTAGGCGGGTTTTCGATGGGCGCGGTGATGGCCTATGCGCTCAGTCTCGGCGCAGGGCGTCCCGTCCCGGCGGGGATCGTCGCGCTCAGCGGGTTCATTCCCGAGGTTGAAGGGTTCGAGCTTGAGCTGGCCGGTCGGGAGGGCTTGCCGGTAGCGATTGGCCATGGGATCCAGGACCCGGTGATCTCGGTGGCATTCGCCCGCGAGTCCCGCGGCCGGTTGGAGGCCGCCGGAGCGCGCGTGCTCTACCGCGAATCGCGGATGTTTCACAGCATCGATCCGGTGTTCGTTCACGTGCTGCAGAACTGGCTGGCCGACATCACGCAGGACGTCCCCGCGACCGGGCCAGGCTCGTGACCAGCACTTCGTTCTTCCTTGACCCGGTGCTGGTGACCGGCGCGACGGGCACCCACGGCGGCGCCGTCGTGCGGGCGCTGCTGGCCGTTGGCCGTCGCGTGCGGGCGCTCACCCGCGATCCGCGAGCTGACCGGTCCCGCCAACTCGCTGGGCTCGGAGCCGAGCTGGTCGCCGGCGATCTACTGGACGGCGATTCGCTGCGCGCCGCGATGACCGGCACGGCGGCGGTCTACGCCGTCACCACCCCGTTCAGTGACAGCCCCGAGGCCGAGCTCGAGCAGGGCAAGCAGATCATCGCCGCCGCTGAGCGGGTGAACGTGCCGTGGCTGATCCTCGCCTCGGTGGCGAGCGCCGACCGCGCCACCGGGATCCCGCATTTTGAGAGCAAGGCGCAGATCGAGCAGCACCTGCGCTTCTCTCAGGTCCCGCATACGGTGGTGGCCCCGACCTACTTCTATGAGAACCTCGGCGACCCGGTGGAGACGATCGCAAGTGGCGAGCTGATCCTTCCCCTGACCGAGTCCCGCCCGCTGCAGCAGGTCGCGCTCGCCGACCTCGGCCGGCTGGTCGCCTCGCTGATTGGCCGCCGTGCGGAGTTTCTCGGCGCTCGGATCGAGGTCGCCGGCGACCAACTCACCCCAGGGCAGATGGCCGCCGCACTTTCGGTCGCGGGCGGGCGGCCGGTGCGCTATCGCCGGATCTCCCTGGAGGAGATCTCCGAGCGCAGCGGCGATCTGGCGACCATGTACCGCTTCCTGGAGCGGACGGGCTACCAGGTCGACCTCGACGGTCTACGTGGCCGCTTTCCAGAGGTGAGCTGGACAAGCTTCGCGGCTTGGGCGCGAGAAGCCATGACTCGATCAGCCTCGTGAACCCGGAATCGGGAGCGGACCATTCCATGACCCACGCGGATCTGGAGTCGTGGCCCTCGTTGCTTTATACGGATTGGGAGCCGACCAAGCAGACGCTGCACCGCTACGCCCAGATCGTCGGCAAGATCCGCATGTTGCTGGTCCCGTTTCGCAACCACTGGTGGCACGTCACGCTCCTGCCGGACATCCGCGGGCTGAGCACCGGCCCGATGCCCTACGGCGACCGTGAGGCCGAGATCGCGTTTGACCTGCTTGGTCATCGTCTGCGGATCAGCACCAGTGACGGCCAGGAGCGGGTCCTAGAGCTCGGCCACCCGGCGCCGTGCGCGGACTTCTACCACGGCCTGTTCGCGGCCCTGCGCGAGCTCGGAGTCGAGGTCGACATCCGAGCCGAGCCGTTTGACCTCGGCGACAGCCCAGGCTTCGCACAGGACACGATCCACGCCAGCTACGACGCCGACGCCGTCACTCGCTTCTGGCGGGTTCTCGCGGCGACGGAGCTCGTCTTGGCCCGGTTTGCCTCGCGCTTCAATGGCAAGGCCAGCCCGGTCCACCTGTTCTGGCACAGCTTTGACCTCGCCCACGCCCGCTATTCCGGCCGTCGCGCGCCGGTGATCGAAGGCGCCGATCCGGTCACCGCCGAGGCCTACTCGCACGAGGTCATCGCGTTTGGCTTTTGGCCCGGCGACGAGCGGCGCACGCCATATCCCGCGTTCTACTCCTACACCGCCCCCGAGCCCGACGGCCTGACCGTCGGGCGGCTCGAGCCCGCCGAGGCGACGTGGCAGGACACCGGCAGCGGCTCGCTGGCGATCCTCCCCTACGAGGCCGTCCGGACGGCGACAGATCCGGCGGCGACGCTACTGGCCTTCTACCAAAGCGCCTACGACGCTGGCGCCGCGGCCGCGAGGTGGGACAGCCGCTCGTTTGACACCGGATTACGGTGAGCAACGTGTCGGCATTACCGCGGGGTCTCCGGGCACGATGGCCGTGGAGCGCTGAGCACGGGACGCTGCCGGGGCTGCTGATCGCCCTGACTCTCTTGACTGCCTTGGTTGACGCCGTCAGGTATCTCGCCCTGGGCTACGTGTTCGTGGCCAACATGACGGGCAACGTCGTGTTCCTCGGCCTCGCTGTCGCCGGCGCCCGGGGACTCTCGGCCGTCGCCTCGCTGATCGCGCTGGGCGCCTTCGTCCTGGGAGCCATGGGCGGAGGCCGATCGCGGCGCGTTCCTCTCGGCACCGTGGTCGGCACCTGCGCACCGCAACCTTCATCGCGCTCCCGCTGTTCGCGCTGGCGGTGGTGATCGCCGCGGTCGCAGGCCAGCCGTCGCGGCGCGCGCGCTACGCGGCAGCAGTAGTACCAATCAACCAACGGACAAACGATGGAGGCAGCTCACATGGGAACAATTACTACTAACGACGGCGTCGAGATCTTCTTCAAGGACTGGGGCTCGGGCCGACCGATCGTCTTCAGTCACGGCTGGCCGCTGTCAGCCGATGACTGGGACACGCAGATGATGTTCTTCCTGCTCCACGGGTATCGCGTGGTCGCCGCCGACCGTCGCGGGCACGGTCGGTCGACCCAGACCGACACCGGTCACGACATGGACCACTATGCCGATGATCTAGCCGCCGTGGTCAACCATCTCGACCTCCGGGACGCCGTTCACGTCGGTCACTCAACCGGCGGAGGCGAGGTCGCGCGCTACATCGCGCGTCATGGCGAGGACCGCGTCGCCAAAGCTGTCCTGATCAGCTCGGTCCCGCCGCTGATGGTCCAGACCGAGGCCAACCCAGGCGGTCTGCCCAAGAGCGTGTTCGACGGCTTTCAGGTGTCAGTCGCCACTGGCCGCTCGCAGTTCTACCGGGACTTGGCCGCCGGCCCGTTCTATGGGTTCAACCGTGACGGGGTGGAGCCGTCGGAGGCGATCATCGAGAACTGGTGGCGCCAGGGCATGATGGGCGGGGCCAAGGCGCACTACGACGGGATCGTCGCCTTCTCCCAGACCGACTTCACCCAGGACCTCAAGAAGATCACGGTGCCGGTCCTGGTAATGCACGGCGACGATGACCAGGTCGTCCCCTACGCCGACTCCGGACCACTGTCCGCGAAGCTCGTTCAGAACGGCACCCTGAAGACGTACGCCGGTTTCCCGCACGGCATGCCGACCACACAGGCTGAGACGATCAACGCCGACCTGCTCGCGTTCATCCAGTCCTGAGGACTGGTGCGGGCGCCGGGCATGACTCTGAACAGCGTTAGAGCCGGTCCGGCGCCCTCACCGCCCCTGCGAATTCCGCGGCGGTGACCGACCGGGTCCAAAGCCTCCCGGCAGAGGAAACGTCGGTATCTGCGGCTGGCGGGTGGTCGCCGTTGCGCCATCCGGCTTTCCGTCGGTTGTGGTCTGCGCAGTTCACGAGCAACGTCGGATCGTGGATGCAGACGGTCGCGGCGCAGTGGGTGATGACCTCGTTGACCAGCTCTGCGCTGCTGTTGAGCGCGATCTCGGCCGCGGGGAGCATTCCGATCCTGCTGCTGGCGATACCTGCCGGAACGCTGGGCGACTTGGTCGATCGCCGGCGGCTGATCCTGGCCTCACAGGCCGTGATGCTGCTCGCGTCGGTCGCTCTGGCGGTGCTCGCATCCGCCGGGACGCTCACGCCGGGGATGCTGCTCGCCCTGCTCTTCGCGATCGGGATCGGTGGCGCGGCGAGCGCTCCGACCTGGCAGACGCTGCAGCCAGAGCTCGTTCCCGCCGACGACCGGCCGCAGGCGATCGCGCTGGGATCGGTCAACCAAAACCTCGCCCGCGCCGTCGGCCCCGCGATCGGCGGCGTGCTGCTGGCGGCGACCAGCGCCGCGATCGTCTTTCTCGCCAACGCGGTGTCGTTCCTCGCAGTCCTGGGCGCGGTGGTAGTGACCGTAATCCCCAAGCGCAGGCTGACCCTCCCGCGCGAGCACGCCATCGCCGCAGTGCGCGCCGGAGGCCGCTACACGCTCAACAGCCCCACCCTGATCGCGCTGATCGCGCGGGCGATCGCCTTTATCTTCCCGGCCGGCGCGATCTGGGCATTGCTGCCGCTGGTCGCCCGCGGCCGGCTCGGTCTTGGCTCGGCCGGTTATGGCCTGCTGCTCGGGTGCGTCGGGCTCGGCGCGCTGGCCGCCGCCACGGTCGGGCCGGCGCTCAGGCAGCGGCTGGCTCCGCGCGGCATCTACGCCCTAGCCTGCCTCGTGATCGCCGGCGCTGCCGTGCTGCTCGCCGTAACCCACAGCGTCGCGGTCGCGGTCGTCGCGCTGGTCGCGTCCGGCGCGGCGTGGATCACCGGCCTGGGGTTGCTCGGCGCGGCCTACCAGGGCGAGCTCCCCACCTGGGTCAAGGCCCGCGGCCTCTCCTATTACCTCGTCGCGTTCCAGGGAGCAAGCGGAATCGGGGCGCTAGTCCTCGGCGGCGTCGCCCAGGGGAGCTCGGTCTCAGACGCCCTGTACGTGGTCGGCGCGATGCTCGCGCTAGCGGCGGTCATCACGTGGCGGTTGACGCTTCCGGCGTCCGCGGCAGGGGCCGTCATCTCAGAACAGCCGCTGCCGCTACCTGAGCTGGAGGACACAGCGGTCGAGCACGGGCCCATCGTAATCACGGTGACCTACGCGCTCGCAACGGGCAACGACCAGCGGTTTCTCGATCGTGCCGCCGAGCTGCGCCGCGTCCGGCGCCGGACGGGGGCGACGCACTGGCACCTGCACCGTGACCTGTCCGACCGCGATGTCTTTGAGGAGATGTTCGTAGTCGGCTCCTGGGAGGAGCACGAGCGCCAGCACGAGCGTCTCGGAGGTCGCGAACGCGCGATCCTCGATGACATCGACGATCTGCTGCGTCCCGGCACCCACCGCACCGCTAGTCACGCCTTGGGGGTCCGTCCGCCGCGATCGCCCAAGTGATGACGGCCCCGGGAGCACCATTGCGCCCTGCCGGCGAATGCCACTCAACACGGTGATCAACGCCGATCATGATCCCCCACAGCGACGACCCGCTCTGACCCCGTCCAGCATTCAGAGCGCGTGCAGCGGAGACGACACACGGTCTCGAACGATCGAAGCGGCTTCGATTGCCGCGAGCCCGACGGTCCGAGTCCGCGAACCAGCGCCACTCGCACAGATCGGCGCAGAGCCTACTGCCATCAATCTCGTGACCGGCGTCGACGATGGGCGCAAGTGGCTCCCATCGCGTCACCTGCGGGCCTTGGACTCCTGTGGACAAAGGGCGGACGGCCGCTCCCTCATTTCAGCTGAACCGAGGCTCCCGCGCACGGTGGTCGAGAGACGTCCTTCTCGCCAGAGGAGGGTCCGCAGCTCAGCCGGCCACAGCGGAGGCGGTGCATAAGCAGGCGCGGCTCCAACCCGCCTCAAAAGGGCAGTCATGCCAGCGATCGCAAGGCGCGAGAAGCGGTCGCGAGAGCCAGCCGAGCCGAGCAGAGCTGCGGTGCGATCGACGGGCGGGAGGATCGGTGGGTCAACATCGTTTGAGGAAGGACGTATGCCATCCACCACCCTGCTAGACGCCTGCGGTCGACGCCGGTCGCCCGCCACCATGTCGAGCTTTCACCAGGGCCTATCGCCACGCAACAAGGGCCAGCGCTACCCGGCCGATCCACCGACCGTCGAGGAGATCATCGCCGTGATGCACGCTGCCGGCGACGACAATGACGCGGTCCGACTCCGCGGCCTGATCGTCGTGCTCTGGCGTGCCGGCCTGCGCATCAGCGAAGCCTTGGCGCTGACCGAGAGCGACTTGGACTTGCAGCGAGGGGCGATCCTGGTCTGCCGCGGCAAAGGCGGTAAGCGTCGCGAGGTCGGGATGGACCGCTGGGCGTGGCAGCAGCTCACGCCGTGGCTGCAGGTGCGGGCCCGGCTGCCGGTCGGGGCGTTGTTCTGCGTGCGACGTGGCCCCGACCGCCGGCCGCGCGTGGGCGCCTGCGGGTGTCCGCTCACAGCTGCACCACACCGCTGCCTGTGCGGGTGTGCGGCGGCGCTTTGCGCCGCATCAGCTGCGCCACGCGCACGCCGTCGAGATGTCTCGCGAGGGCGTGCCCTTGCTCGTCATCCAACGCCAACTCGGACATGCCGATCTCGCGATCACCTCGGTCTACCTGCGCGGGATCGACAACACCGAGATCGTCCACGCCGTCCACGAACGCCCCGCTCCGATGATCCCGGCCACCCACGGCCTGTAGACCTTCGGCCGCTCAGCCTGGTGGGTCGTCCTCGCACGATCCACGAGGCTCGGAGGATCGGGCCCTGCCGAACATCGCCGACACCTGCTCGACATCGGAATGTCGCCGAAGCACTCGCCCGCGCGGGGCGGACGCGCCGATGGAAGCGATGGCGCGGTACTCCTTTGAGCGTCCCGGCCGATCGAGCTCCGCAGCGGCGACGGCGGTGACGGCATCCACCTCGGATCTGATGCGCGCGGCGCCCGCGTACATCACCGCTCATCGTCCGGGTCGCCGAAGCGCTCGCCGGGAACGAACCACCGCGCGATGGGAACGATCGCGCCGATGATGGTCTCCCGGCGCCCAGCTCGGACGGCTGACTTCGGCCGGCATCCCGATTGATCTCGACCGTCATCGCGAGCACCTTCTCGGCGAGCATTCGACGCCGCCCCAGCTGTGAAGCTATGCCATGTCGGCACCTCCATGATTGCGGTCGGAAACGCAGGCCGCTCCGGGGTTCTCGACCCTCGCACCTCATGCGCAGGTGCGCAATCGCGTCGGAACCGGATGAACCCGCGGCCGTCTATATGGTCCACTGAAGGTCTCGCTGGGCGGCTCCGAGACGCACGCACAGCGCGGGGCTGAAAGAGGACAGCGAGCGTCACCTCCGCGAGTGGTTCAGCGCGGACGACTACGCGCAGTTACGTCCCTGTTCGAACAAGCTTGTATTCAGTCATGCCCCATCCCGGCGATCTCGCTCTGCCAGAGTCAGGCCGGCATGCGGTACGCAAAGCCACTGAACGAACGAACGAACGAACGACCGATCTATGTTGGCGGTGGGTGTACCCGCGATTTCCGCAGTGCGCGCACGCGCGTGGTGTGAGATGGTTCGTCGGGTGAGGGTGGTTGGGCGCATACTGGTTGCGGTCGTGGCCGCGTGGTTCGCCTGCGCAGGACTCTCGGCCGCTGCCCCGGCCGGTCCCGCCGCCACCGGAGCATCCGCGTCTCGTCCGGTGGTCTTGGCGGTGTGGGGTCTGGTCGACGGCGACAGGCCGGTGGCGGGAGCGAGCGTTGATGTCTACGCCGGCGCGCCGCGGCGGCCGAACCGGTCCGGGCGACTTGCCGGCTCTGCCCCGCTGCCTGAGCTGACCGCAGCACGAACCTCCAAGACGGGCGCGGCACTCGTTGAGTTCTCCCGCCTGCCGCGTGAGTTCACCGTCGAGCTGACCGGCGGATCGGTCGGCGGTAAGCGGGTCAAAGGGGCTTTGCGAGTGCTCGTGCGCGGCTATCGCTCTGGCGGCGTGGCGTACGTGAATCCGATCACCACGCTCATCGCCGACGAGACCGCGGCCGCCATCGATCCGGGCCACCGCTCCTCTCCGGCGATCGCGCGCCGGCGGATATACAGGCTGTTGGGCATCCCCGGCTGGATAGACAACACCGACCTGAGCTACACCGACCGGTACTTCGACGGTGCGCGTTACCTGGCAGCCGCCAGGCGGGTCGGCGGCGTCGCTGCGCTGGATCGAACCCTGGTGAGACGAGCGCTTGCCGGCGGGCCACCGCGTCGCTTCGCAGCGTCCGGCGAGAACCCGTCCGCTCGCGTCGCGGGGGTGAACTGGCTCGCCCTGACCGGGACCCAGCTGGTCACCGAGATCTTCAAGGCGCTTTCCGTTCAGGCCGGAAAGTCGCTCGCGAGCGTTGGCCTCACGCGCGGGGGCGAAGCGACGTTGGGATGGATACTCGCGGGGTTCGGCTACTCGGATGTGCTCAAGGATCAGGACATCCTGCAGATCCGCCAGGCGGTGCAAGCGCTGGGCAAGCAGATCACGGCGCTGCAGGGCGACCTGGCACTCAGCGGCTTCAGCACGCTGGTGCACCAGACCGACCAGACAGTCGGCCAGGTTGAGTACGCCACCAGCCAACTCGCGCTTCTGGCAAGTCTGCCTGACAAGGACACCACCAAGCGCGCCTTCGCGCAGACAATCAGCGACTACATCGGCAGCAAGCTGCTCGACGCGCCACAGATCCTCAACCAGAGCCTCGGTTCCAACGTTCCGATCACCGACAACCTGATCAAGTCGGCCTCCCGGCTGGTGAGCCAGCGAAGCCGGTTCTTCGACTCACAGAGCTCGGCCCAGGTCAAGAGCGTCTATGACTACTTCGCTCTCTATCAAGCGCAGCTGGCCGTGGTGCTGCAGGAGTACTACCACGCAAAGCCAGAAACCTACGCTGCGACTGTGAGGGAAGCCAACCTCGCCAAGCTGGCGGGCAACGTCACCGCGCAGGCGGTTTCGCTGAAGCCCAACGTTCCTCCGCGGACGGTGGTGGACACGCGCACGCTGCAGATGTGGGTCCAGGAGCTCCCCACGCCCGAGGTCAACCTCAACTCGCTCGGCGAGATCATCTTTCCGCGCAGGCCGATCGGCTACAAGCCCAAGGCCCAGTTCCGACGCAAGGCCGCCGCGGGGCCGACGGGCCTTCCGGACGTCCCGTTCGGCGACTGGGAGATCCCGACGATCGGGGAATTCGAGGGACTCGTGTCGGGCTGGACCGGCGCTAGCCCGCTCGCTTGGCTGGAGAAGGAAGGCCGCTTCGGCAAGAGTCTGCTCGACGCCGGGGCCGGGCGCAAGTGGACCAGAGACGGCTTCAAGCTGGGCAAGCCGTTCATCGCGACTCCGCTCCATATCACGAGGTTCGCGCTCAACACCGGACAAACCATTCGCCAAATGATCGAGTGGTTCGGTGGCGGATGGCGTGGCGAGTTCGAAAAGCAGCGAGCCGGCCTGATGTACCGGCGCAAGCTCTCCGCCGGAGAGACCTACTGGTGGTCGAGCCAGTAGCCCGCCGCCGCTGCCGGCAGGCAGCAGGCGCTCAGCGCGGCACCGCGCCCGCACCCGCCCGCCGGCTACCCGCCCGCCGCGCATGGCTGATCTCCCGCCACTACCGATCGGAGGATTAGAGGGCGCTGATGTTCCAGGCCCTCGAGATCGAGCCGGGCGCGCTGGCTGACAAGGTCGCCGAAGAGGTGGGCACGCTCGCTGCCAGCGAAAGCCGCCCAGCCCCTCACCCGCCCCTCACAGCAAACTAAGCGAATGCGTGTCGACGAGTTCCCCGGGCTTTGAAGCCCTCCAACCAACGACCGACGACCGATGGGCGTCTCTAATATGACAGGCACGGCGCCGTCCCGGCGCCAACCCTCGCCCTCAGCGCGCGCATCCGCCGGACCCCTCGGCCTCGGTCTCGCGCCGAAGGACACGTGAGCCTCGCTCGCATGGGCCGGTGGCCCCGGGAGTGAAGAGCGTCGCGTCGGCCGCGACAACGAGCGGATCACGCGTGACTGCTCGTCCGCCGGTCGGCACGCCGGCGACTCCCTCGCCGCCGAAGCAGTGGCCCGCGTCCCGGACGAGCTTGCGATTCCATTCGTGGCGGAAGCACTGTCGGGCGCCGACACCCCCGGCGCGTCCTTCGTCGCCGATGTACTCGTCGGGCTCGCACTGTCCCGGTCGGAGAATGCGATCGCTCGAATCCCTGATCGATCATCTAACGCTCGACGCCTGCTCGACTGCCGAGGTCAACAGCTGAACAGTCGGCCTGGCTATTCCGGGTCGGGCCAGGTCACGGTTGCGCGGACGCCATCGCCCTCCTCGGGCTTGGGACCGCCGACGGCGATGATGTCGAGCCCGTCGGGACCGGCCTCGAATGCTCGGACGACCTCGGGCGCCACGCGGATGACATCCCAGGTCTCGAGCTCCTGGGTCTCGTCATCAAGCAAGATCCAGCCGGAGCCAGCGACGACGACGTAGGCCTCCTCCTGCTCCTTGTGGCTGTGAGCCATCGGGCTGCGTAGGTTCGGGGCGTACCGAAAGAGACTGACCCCGAGGTCGCGGGAGTCCAGATGCTTACGGCCGAAGCGGCCTTCGAGCCCCTCCACCCGCCCCGCAACCGAGTCCTCGACCGCGAGCAGGTTGACCTTCGCAAAACGGGACATGCGATCTCCTCGGCTGGACAGCGAGTCGGTGTGACGGGGAGAACCCTAGCTGTCGAGGCTGGCCGACCGAGGCGGACGTGCGGAAGGTCGCCACAGGGCTCGTCCGCTCGCGCGCCGCCCAATTACGAACGCGGTGGCGCGGTCAGCGACCAGCTCGCGGCCTGAACAGGCTTCGGCATCGACCTGGGGCAGCTATTCGGATGAGCGCTTTCGCGAGGTCGCCGACGTCGGGCCAGCGAGTGCTTCGGCGACGAAGCGCGCATCAGCCAGGCCGGCATCGTGCGAGCCCTTTGCCGCGATCTGGATCGTCGGGGTCAACTCAGCCGCACGATTGCCTTCGCCGATCTGAGCGCTCGCCATCTTCGGCGTGTCGGCCCGGCCGACGCCGGCCGCTGCATAGGTATCGCGCCCTGCCCGAGGACGTTCGCGCACGCCCTGCAATCGGCGAATATCGACTCACGTCGGAACCCTCGTCTCGTGCGTGCGATTGCACGGCTTTCGTTGGTCCGGGGGGCCGACGGATCACGCCGCCGTGCGCGATCGCGTTACCCCCTTAGGGCCCGCACGAGGACGCCGGGACGCCGCGCAACCTTCGGGCCCAGAATCAACGCGAAGAGCGTCGTCGCAAGCCACGGCCGAAGGTGAGGCCGGATACGCCGGATCTGTCCGTCGTCGGCCAGGTCGAACACCATCGCGTCGCTCATCCGCAACGGCCCGACTCGGCCGTCGCCGATCAGGACGCGATGCCGTCCGTCGCCAAACTCCTCGCGCCACCGGAGCCCTGTCATGCCCCCGTAGACGGCGGTTAGAAGCACGCGGAGGTCGTCCTTGCCTCGGAAGACCATTCGGCCAGAGAGGGGCGACACGAGCTCGGCATCGCGCGTCAGCACGCCCAGCAGCGTCTCGATGTCATTCGCCTCCGAGGCGATCCGGTACTGCGTCACCGCATCGATCACACGCACATGATCTCAGCGCGTGATCGTCTCGGCGACAACCGCGTCGCAGGGAACGAGCTCGCAGGCCACCGGTCGCAGGTGCGAAGCGAAGTCTGCATGGGCAAAGACCGCGGTCTGGATGTCAGTTTCCCAGCCGCGCTCCCGGCGATCTGGGAGCGTGCCGTGGGGAGGACGATTTGGGCAGTTCTATAGGCGCCCCGTGAGGAGGGGAAGATGCAAACCGCTCTGCTTGACGTTGCCGGCCACCGCAGGTCTCCGGTCACGATGCCCGGCTTTCATGAAGGTCGTGCCCCGAGAAACAAAGGTCGCCGGTATCCCGCGGACCCGCCCACCGTCGAGGAGATCATCGCGGTGATGCGCGAGGCCGGTGACAGCGCCGACGGCGTTCGGCTGCGGGCGCTGATCGTGATCTTGTGGCGGGCGGGATTGCGGATCGGTGAAGCGCTCGATCTCGCAGAGACCGATCTTGACCCATCACGCGGCGCAGTTCTGGTGCGTCGCGGCAAGGGCGGCCGTCGGCGCGAGGTCGGAATGGATCGCTGGGCATGGTCCCAACTGGAGCCGTGGATCGCTGTCCGGCGCCAGTTGCCGGTCGGCGCGCTGCTGTGCGTGATACGCGGCGCAACTGCTGGTCGCCACTGGGAATCATCTTCGGCCCGCAAACAACTGGCGCGCACCGCGGCGAAGGCGGGCGCGCGCCGTCGGTTCGCACCCCATCAGCTTCGTCACGCGCACGCGGTCGAGATGGCGCACGAGGGCGTGCCGCTAGTCGTCATCCAGCGCCAGCTCGGCCACGCCAACCTCGGCGTCACGTCCATCTACCTGCAGGGGATCGACAGCTCGGAGATCATCCATACCGTCCATTCGCGGCCCGCTCCGGTGATCCCGGCCACCGCCGGCCTGCACACCCTGCTCTAGATCAGTCGCGGACGGCCGGCTGCTGGGTCAACGTCTCGCTTTCCGCGCTATGCGGGTCTGTGAGATGAGCGGTGGTTGCGTCCCACAACTGCTGTAAATACGCGCCGGGTGCTGTCAGAGCGACGGCGTAGGTTCCCTCAAGTCCTGCAAGACGATGAAGGAGGCCTACGCCGTGAGACGCACCGTACCGCTGCCGGAGGTCGTGAAGTTCTTGGAGGTCTCAGAGGCGACGTATCACCGGTGGCGGGCGCAGTACGGCGGGATGAAAGCCGACGACGTCAAGCGCCTGAAGGAGCTCGAGGTCGAGAACTCCCGGCTGAAGCGGATCGTGGCCGATCAGACGCTCGAGGTGGCGGCGCTGAAGGAGATAGCGAAGGGAAACTGGTGAGCCCGTCGCGCCGGCGCCAGGCGGTCTGCATGCTGCAAGACCGTCTCGGTGTCTCGGAGCGGCGGGCGTGCCGATATGTTGGTCAGCACCGGTCGACCCAGCGCCACGAGTCTGTTGTGGCCGGCGATGACGCGGCGCTGCGGGCGGAACTGCGCCGGATCTCTCGCCGCCGGCCGCGGTGGGGGTACCGTCGCGCGCATCAGCTGCTGCTCGACGAGGGCTGGGAGATCAACCGCAAGCGGACGCAGCGGCTGTGGCGCGAGGAAGGGCTGAGGGTGCCGCAGCGGCGGCGCAAGCGCCAGCGGCTCGGTGAGTCGACTGTCCCGGCCCAGCGGTTGCGGGCGCAGGCTCTGGATCACGTGTGGGCGATCGACTTCCAGTTCGATCAGACCGCCGACGGGCACAACCTCAAGCTGCTGCACGTCGTCGACGAGTTCACCCGCGAGGCGCTGGCGATCGAGTGCCACCGCCGGATCGATGCTGACAAGACGGTGGCCACGCTGGACCGGCTCGTCGCCGAGCGCGGCGCGGCACCTGGATTCATCCGCTGCGACAACGGCCCGGAGATGACCGCCAACGCGCTCAGAGACTGGTGCCGGTTCTCGAAGGCCGGGAGCGCGTACATCCAGCCCGGGTCCCCGTGGCAGAACCCCTACGTCGAGAGCTTCGGCGGCCGCATCCGCGACGAGCTGCTCAGCGTCGAGCTGTTCTCCTGCCTCGCCGAGGCCAAGGTGCTGATCGAGGACTAGCGAGTCGACTACAACAACCACCGCCCGCACTCAGCGCTCGGGATGATGACTCCCGCCGCGTTTGCCGGCTCCCTCCGCCGGCCGTCCCTGGCGCCTACAGCAACTGCTGCTGGGGAAGGGATCGAGCAGCGCTGGCCGCTCCCCCTCACTGGCAGCGACCCCCAGCCCGCCGCATTCGGACCGGGGCAACGACAGAGTCCTGCTGAGGAAATCACCCCAACCCCACCGCCCCCCAACCGCCGCGGCAGCTACCGTGGCACACCCATCACACCCACCCAGCTCTCACAGCAGGTGGACCGATGAACGGGGTCCAGTCATCGGGGAGCGCGCCGATCGGCCGCAAGCGGCGGGTGAAATCGGCTGTCGTGCGCGCACTCGGTCGTGCGGGCGGATCCCCACCAGGCCGCGCTGGAGCTGGCGCGCGCGCAAAGTGGCGATGTGGGGTTGGTCTCACCGAAACTCTCCTGTCGAAGAAGACGGCCAGGTCGAGTTCTAGGCACCACTCGTCTGAAAGCCGTGAGCGGGAGCTAAGAGCTAGCTCTCAGATCATGTGGCGACGGAGGTTTGATCCGCTGGATCTTCCTTCCGATCTGTGGCTCGCGTCCAGGGCCCGAAGGAGACCTCGACGATCGCTCCGCCGTCGGGAGCGTTCGCCGCGACGGCAGAGCCTCCGTGCGCCTCCGCGGCCTGCTTGACGATCGCCAGACCGAGCCCCGAGCCAGGCATCCGCCGCGCCTCGTCGGCGCGATAGAACCGCTCGAACACATTTTCGATGTCCCCCGCCTTGAATCCGGGGCCATGGTCGCGCACACGCAGCGCACCATTACGCAAGACGACTTCGATCGCTCCCGCCGGCGGACTCCACTTACGGGCATTGTCGATCACATTCGCGACGGCTCGACTCACGCGGTCAGGCGAGTTCTCGATGACAGTCGGCTCGAGCTCGAGCGAGAACTGAAGCTGTGGCGCGCGGCGCCGGGCGCGCCCCACAGCCTCCCGAACGATCTCGTCGAGCTCGATCGCCTCGATCTGCCCGCGCGACGCCGACCCGCGTGCGAGCTCGACGACATCGGCAACCAGCTGCGTGAGCTCATCGAGCTCGGCGACAATCGCTTCCTGCAGGCCCCTGCGCTCTTCCTCTGGCAATCGGTGTGCCTCGAGGAAAATCTGGATGTTGCTACGCAGCGCGGCCATCGGAGTGCGCAGCTCATGGGAGGCGTCGAGAATCAAATGCCGCTGGGCTTGGATCGAGCGCTCCAGAGCGTCGAGAGTCCGGTTGAAGCTGACAGCGAGGCCGCGCAACTCTTTCGCGCCCTTCTCTTCGAGCCGACGTGGCCGATCGAGCTCACTGGCGACCGCTCGGGTCCGCTCCGAGAAGCGCCGGATCGGGGCGAGAGCGCCCGTGGCGATGGCGGCACCGAGCAGAAGGGCCACCAGTACGCCGGCCCCCGCCAGCAGGCCATAGGTCACGGACAGCTCCTGAACGACCGCATCGACTTCGGTCAGTGGCAGCGCGACCTGAATCGCGAAGTGCTGCCTGGGATCGCCCACCGTATACACCTCGACGTGGACGCCCGCGATCCGAGCCGTCCTGAAATAGCTCCCCGTCTGCCGCCGGGCAATTGTCAGGACGCGGCCGTCAACCGGCAGCTGCGGCCTGCCGCCGTCCGCCGCTACGACGCGCCCGCTCGGGTAGACGAACTCGAAGTAGCCCGGAGCGCCCCCAAGCCTTGGCGTCGCTGGGGCGCCGGGTACCTGCGCGGGGCGCGGCTGTACCGACCCATTGCCGCTAGAGGTGTCTTGTTGCAAGAGCGGGAAGACGCGCGCGCGGAGCTGGTGCTGCACTTCGCCGATCAGGTGCGAACGTGTACTGAGATATCCCGTGATGCCGAGCGTCACGGCGACTGCCGCGACGGCCAAGGCGACCGCCCCGGTGATCCGTCGCCGTAGGCTCATGGCTCACGCAAGACGTAGCCGACGCCGTGGACGGTCTGGATCAGGCGTCTCTCACCACCGGCCTCGAGCTTGCGCCGCAGATAGCCGATGTAGACGCGCAACCCGTTTCCCGCCAATTCGAAGTCGTAGCCCCAGATGCGATCGTAGATCAGCTCGGAGGTCAACACCCGGCGAGGGTTCAGCATCAACAGCTCGAGCAGCTGATATTCGGTGCGCGTGAGCTCGACGACACGATCGCTGATCCTCGCCGCATGGGCATCGGCATCGAGCTCGAGCTCGTGAAAACGAAGCGAGCTGCCGTCGGCCCCGTCGATGTGGCGGCGCATGAGCGCATGCAGCCGGGCCCGCAACTCCCTCACGTCGTACGGCTTCACGAGATAGTCGTCTGCCCCAGCCTCGAGGCCCTCTACCCGGTCCTCGACCGCCTCGCGGGCAGTGAGCATCAAGATCGGCACCCGATTACCGACACTGCGCAGCCTGCGGCAGACTTCAATGCCGTCGATATCCGGCAACCCGAGATCGAGGATGATCGCGTCGGGTACCACCGTGGCAGCCTTAAGCAGACCTTCCTGGCCTGTAGGCGCCGGGAGCACCTCGAAGCCGTCGAGCAGTAGCGCCCGGCGCACCGCCGAGCGGACCGAATCGTCATCCTCGATCAACAGTATTCGCACGCATCCACTCCTAGGGGAATACCTGTTCGCCGGTCAGCTGATCGACGATCCGTATGGCGGAGGTCGGACACAGCTCGGCCGCCGCCAGCAGCAGCTCATCAGGGCCGGTTCCGATCACGCGAGCGACATCGTCTACTTCGAACACCTCGGGGGCGAGGTCAGCACAATCCCCGTGCGCCGAACAAGCGTCAGCGTCGATTTCAGGCAGGTAGCTCATCGCGCGTCTCCTGCATCAGCAGCCTGCGCATCTGGGGCAGCAACCGGGGACGGCCGACCAGCAGCGCGGCGACAGGCTTCGTCTGCCGGGTGAAGAGGGCGGTGAAGTTGCGCCGCTCGGGATCGCCGTCGATCGTGATCGCGTCGGCGAGGTGGGTGTTGCCGAGAAACTGGATTCGGACGCCGTACTGGTCGGTCCAGAAGCTCGAGAGCTCGACGCTGCCGGGTTCGAAACCAAGCATCATCCGCGCCGCGCGCGCCGCTTGGCGCCCCGTAGCCTCCCAATGGGAGCCCGGAACGTGCCTGTCGGTCCGATAGTCATAGGTTGCCGCCGCGTCTCCCGCGGCGAACACAGCAGTCGCCGGCGTTCGACCGTGAATGTCCACCGGCACGCCGCCGGTGGCGAGCCCGCTCCTGGCCAGCCACTCGACGTTCGGTTGCACTCCGACGCCAATGACAACGTGATCGGCCTTGATCACGCGCTCGTCAGAAAGCCGCAGCGACCTGATCGTTCGCTCGCCGGTGAGCCCGACAACCGTCCGGTTCGTTATGACCTCGACGCCCTCCTCGCGATGAAGCGCAGCAAACCACTTGCCCAGCCGCTCCCCGAGAACGCCGTAGACGGGGCTCGGAGCGGCCTCGATCATCGTCACCTCAGCACCGAGCCTACGCGCCGTCGCTGCGACCTCCATGCCGATGAACCCGGCCCCGACCACGGCGAGCCGCATGCCCACTTTGAGGTGTGTCCGTAAGTGCTGAGAGTCCTCGACGGTGCGCAGCTCCGACACATTCTCGTAGCCTGACAGCATCGGCAGCGCGCGGGGACGACTTCCGGTTGCAATCAACAGCTGGTCGTAGCGCAGCGCCGCGCCATCGGAGAGCTCGACACGCCGTTCGGGTGTGCAGAGATCAGTTGTGCTGACGTCGAGCAACACCTCGACGCGGTTCTCGACATACCAGCTGCTTGGACGAAACCTGATTGATTCGGAGCTGGCCTCGCCCGTGAGGAGTCCTTTCGATAGGGGCGGGCGGTCATACGGAAAATGCGCTTCCGCGCACACCATCCGGATCGAGCCCGCGTAGCCCAGACGCCGCAGCGTCTCACACGCCCGCTGTCCCGCCAGGCCACCGCCCGCGATCACGATGCCGTCGCTCATCGAGCCACCACCCCAGGTGAGGATCGGAATCGACCCCCGCTGACCCGCAGGACGAGGAGCACCAGCGTCGGTGCCGTCGTCAGCACGATCAGCGCGACGAACCACGACTGGCCTCTGTCGGTCCCCTCGGTGAACGTATGCACCAACCCCGCGATCCACACCAGCAACGTGAAGCGGTGGATCAGCTTCCAGCGCTCGTTACCGATCCGGTCACGCACGTAATAGGAGAGACCCAGAGCGATCATCCCCCAGCCCGCGACGATCCCCAAGGATGTGGAAAACGTCTTGTAGGAGAAGATGAACGGCACGGTCACATCCACGAGGCTTGGATGCAGGAAGCTGTCGCCTAGCAGCGCCAAGCCATGGACGGCGATGGCAACCATCACCGCCAGAGACAGAACCTCGTGATAGGCGCGCCGATCCGGGCTGCTGCCCTTCAAGAGCTTGCCGCTTATCACCAGGCCGACGCCCACCGAGGCGCTCGAGAGGATCAGTGCGGTGGTACCGGCGCCCCGACTCAGGACCCAGAAGAGGTGGGTCGAGGCATTGGTGCTCACCGCGCTCATGCGACCGCCTCCTCGGCCGACAAGTGCGGCCCGATGACCTCAAATGTTCCATCGTCGTAGACGACGAGACCGCCATGGGGCAGCCGCCCACGCGCTCGGGCGGCACCGCTCAGCAATGCAGCTTTGCTCCGCCATTCGGCTTCCACCCCGCTCGGGGCAAGCGCTGTTGCCTGTACGACTCCGGTGAAGGCTGGCCGGCCGGTGGAGGGATCGAGCAAGTGGTGCGCCGGATGGCCATCGGCATCGAGCCAGCTGCGTTTGCCGATGCCACTTGTTGCAACCGCTCCGCGCACCAGCTCGAACGTGTGCAACACCAACTCGTCGAAGGGACTCGCAATCCGAACCGGACGTGTGACGCGCCCCGCGCCTCCGAACCGCACGTCACCAGCAGCATCGACCGCGAAGCTCTCGTGCTCGCTCAGCACTGACGCCAGGATGTCGCCGAACATCCCCTTCACGATCCCGCCGCTGTCGAGCATCACACCCGGCGGCCGCGTCACGGTTCCTGCGCCCCGATCGACCGTGACGCTGCGCCAGACCGACGTCGGGCACGGTCCGGCGGGAGTACGTGGCGGTGCCACCGAGAGCGCGAGCCGAAGCGGGAGCCCCGTCGAGGTGAAATGCCGGCTGTACCCCGCTCGGCTCAGCTCACCCGCGAGCGTCGGATCCACCAGCCCACCGCTCCTCGCAGCCGCATCCAAAGCCACTTCGACGAATCTCGTCATCACCGCGCTCACCTCTACGGTCTCCCGCGGATCGCGGTTCAGGCGGGAAAGCTCGCTATCCGGCTCAAAGCGCGAGAACCGCTTATGCCATGCCAGGAGGGCGTGCTTGACCCTGACCGCCGCCTCTCGCGGGGTCCCCGCCGGACCGGAGCCCAGGACCAACGCAGCGCAGTCGCCGCCGAAGCAGGGAAACCTCTCGATGGCCTCGACATCTGGCAAGTCGACGGGCGCCGTGGTCGCAAGGCGCAGCCTGCGCACCTGTGGTATCGAGCTCATGAGGCGCTCGATGTGACAGGTGTGGCGCTGCCAGAGCTCGAAGCGGCGCTCGACGTACTCGAGCCCGAGGCCCCCGTGGTCGAGCCGGCACTCGAGGACTTGCTCGACTGCGTCGACTTGGCGGCGGCCTTGGCCAGAGCGGGATCGTTGCCGGTGACCAGCTGCAGCAGGATCCCGCCCGAGCTGGCGAGGAACAGTGACGCCGCGATCGCGACGACGCGTGTACGTATCTGTCTGATCCGCCGCCTACGCGCCCGAAGCCGTTCCGCGACCGATTGCCTCGTGGCAGATCGACCGGTGACCCGAGGTGGAGGTCTACCGGCCACAGGAACGGGGCGGGCCAGCGCTGAATCGTTGGGGGGAGTCATGATTTCATCAGCTCTCTGATTGGGTGCTGAGGACAGGCTCCGCCCCTCCTCTCGCAAAGCCGTGAGCCAGACGTAAGGAAGAACTAAGGTCTGCTCGCACCGCGTGACGCCATAAACCGGCGGTCGCCGGGCTGTCTGCCCCAGTCGTGTTCGCGTGGCGCGTGAGCCGCCGGCCGGTGTTTGCTCACGACCCGCGGGGCTCACCCTTTTTCACAGTGCTCCCGCGGTCCCCCAGCGGGGTTCCCCGGCAACGCCGAGTTCCAAGCCGCATTCACAGAAGGCGAGCCGGGCCTGCCAGAGCCTTCTTGCCCCGCCCGGCCAGCCTGCCGCGCCGCCAGGGGCGTAGCGGCAGGGTGCGACGGAGCTTCGTGCACGCCAGGAGTGCGTAGGGCGGGCCAAGATCCACGGTACGCCCGCTTAGGATTTTCTGTCGCGGGTCACAGAACGCTCTCACCACCGCGGGGCAAGCTGCACACATGGCCCTGTCAGCTCCCCACAGCACATCGTTCCACATCCAAGCAGCTCGCCCAGTCCGCTCTCGGGCTGAGGGTACGGAGCAGTTGTACCTGCGTGCCAGCGGCGATGGCTGGTCGCTCATGAAATCGAACGGTGAGGTTCTGCTGCGCGGGTTCGGTCTGGCCAGCCGCCAACAGTGCCTGGAGTACGCACGCGCGATCGGCGTCCTCACCGTCCTCGCCTGAGGAAAGCCAGTTTTCGGGATCGGAGTCGGAGGCTGCCAGTATCGCCTCGGCCATGACTACGTGGCGGCGGCGACTACGCCGGATAGGTGCCCACGTTCGCCGGAGTCCCCCTCACTGCTTCGGATCGTCGGCCTAGCTACTTGCCCGGCGCGGCGGCTGGTCGCGCGCGGGCGCGAAGAATCTGAACCGTGAAGACGACGGTGGAACCGAGGATGGCGTAGATGCCGAGCACGAGCAGCGCGTGGGTCATTCCGTGGCCGTGGAAGTAGACGACGTCGCGCATGGCGGTCATCGCGGCCCCAGGCGGAAGGAGCTGGCTGAGAGCTCGCCAGAATCCGGGCAACAACGCTGGGGCCGAGCTGCCCCCGGATGCAGGGTTGCCGATCACCAAGAACATGAGCGCCCCGATCCCGATCCCGGACACGCCGACGAGCACCAGGAACCCGGCAATGGGCAGGCCGACCGCAAGCACGAACAGCGTCGCCACCCCCCAAACAGCGAGGAAGTGGCCATGGAACGCGCCGACGAGGACGTTCGTGACCAGCGTCGCCACAAGTCCCGCGCCGACTGCCAGAGCGACCATTACGGCAAGGCGCACCGGCGGGGACCGGTGCCGACCGAGCAGGTAGATGACCGCGGAGCCGATGATCCCGATTACGAGCAGACTGATGAGCATCGAGAATGTCGTCGCGCCCCGCGAATCAGAACTCGGTAAAGGCACGAGATCGCGGACCACCAGGGACTTACCTTCCGCCTGAGCCGCCGCCGTAAAGGTTTCTTGCAAGAGCGTCGCGACCGCGGGGCTGGCGGCGCTGGCGACCAGCAGCAACGGAGTCCGAGCGGGTCGAAGCGCACCGTAGACATCGCGATGCAGGATCGCCGCCTTCGCCGCAGCGAGCGACGCGTATGCGTGTACCTGATACGCGCCGGGGGCGAGGTGTCCGAGCGAAGCAGCCTCAGCACCAACCACCGACGGCGTTCCGATGACCCCCAAGGGCAACTGGTGGGGCTTGGGCGCGTGATTGGCCGCCACGTTGGAGCCCACCAGCGCCAAGGCGAGCACTAGCACGCCAACCAACGCGAACAACAGCAGCCGATCCGCAGCTGGAGGGGCGCTTTGCACGGTCAAGCTCGTGTCGCCGGGGCGCTGGTGGATCCAGATGACATGGTGCTTGTCAGCTCCCGTTCACAGGCAACTGGGTCACGGTCCCGTCCGGATTGACGTAAACCAAGCCCACGCTGGTACCGAGCCCGCGCACGAGCGGTGTCAGCTTGCCGTTGCTGAGATTCACCCGGACCAGCTCGCCGTGAGATGTGGTGGCGTAGGCGGCGCCCTTCACAAACTGCCCCGTGACTTTGTAGAGCGATGCTTTCGCGAGCGGCTTCTGGTTGCCCCGGCGGATGAGGTAGAACGTCCCGCCCTTCGAGGTCGCCCAGCGGATGTCGTTGACCCCGAGGGTCGTTGTCAAGACGGTGAGGCCCTTACCGGCGGTGACGTTGCTGGAGAAGACCAGCTGGCGAGTCGCCTGATCATCGACCACGTAGTCACCCCCGTACCTTCGACTGCTCGTCGGGACGATCGCGTTGGCGTCGATCTGGCGGATCGCGAGTTTGACCCGGCCCTTCCCCGTGTTGCCGTTGGCGGCGGTTGCATCATCGCTGAAGGTTGGGCTGAGGGCGGCGGTTCCCTTCGCCGGTGGGGGGCCGTTCGGAGGTGTCAGCACGACCTTGAAGCTCGCGGTCGCCGCGAGCTTCGTCGGATGGGAGGCGGTGACGAAGATGTCATCTTTGCTGTCGACCACGATCGATTGCGTGCCGCCGCCGGTGTAAAGCGGCTTGGCCGCGCTCGCGCTCTGCGGGCTGGGCGAGTACGCGTACTGGATCTCCGCGAAGCTTCCGACGATGGTCGGATCGACAAACACCAGCTGGGAGTTGGCGGCGGAGTCAAGCGGCATGAGTATCCGGCGGTGCAGCGGCTCCCCAGCCATGCCGGCGATTTGATTGGCGACCGACCACCGTTTGACGTACTTCCCGGCGGTGGTGTACTCCAACATGGTGCTCGTGTCCGCTTTGCGGTTAGGTGGACCCCCGCGACCATTGCTCAGCACCCCGTTTGAGCAGCCCACGAACAGGTCGCCGACAGGGATCGTGGTCTGGGTGTAGTCCCCGTCGGCCAGCGAGGTCATGTCGTTGCAGTTGGTCACCCCGGCCGGCATGGCGGCAAGCTTGGTGAGCTTGAAGCCCGCGGCCGCCGCCGGCTTAGAGGCCCCGACGGACACGGCAGCGCCTACGCCACCGGCCGCGGCCATGCCCAGTGCCGCGAGACACGATGACTGACGAAGCCGACGACGTCCTGAGCTGCGGGACGGCGGTACAGATGCGTAGTTGTAAGACACGCGACTCCCTTACCGTTGGGTGAAGGACCGGTTGGCCAAGCGCTCGACGTAGTCTGCGTCGCTGTCTGGCGCTCGTCCTGGTTTCCACTGCGGGCTTCGAATGCGGCTGGACGGGAGCTAACGAGGCGATCTGGGCACGGTGCCCTGCAAGTGTGAGAGCGCCGTTTGACTCTGAGCAAAGAAACCTAAGAGAAGCGTGTCGCACGGGATAAGGGAGGCGCTGGGTGGGGACCTGGTCGCCACCCGATAGCTTTCGGGTTGCCACCCGAGAGCTCTTAGAGATTTCCTAGGGCGATCACACAACGGTCTTCGCCGGCCGGTCGAAGCTGTCGATATCGGCCTGAACGAGAAGCCACCCGGCGTAAATCAACCTCGACGTCGGGGATTGCGCCCCCACTCCCCGACCGGGCCGGGGGGCCGGACGGACCTAGCCTCCCGGCCCCCCGACCGCTCCAGGCTGCGACGAGTCGGCGCTCGCACGCGACTCTTAGTGCAAGACCGTGGGTGGCGAGAGAATCCCAAGCCGAGGGAGCCCTAGATGAGAGTTCGTTACCGGGCCACGCGGATCGGGATCCAGGGCCTGGGCATCGCTTTCATAGCCGCGGGCTGTGGCTCGACGTCAAGCCGCCGTGACAACGCTCGACTCGTACCGATCGGTGCCGGCATCCAAGGGCCCGCGGGGCTGCGGGCAACTGTCTACGCCAAAGGGCTGCCGGATGTCGCCACCCTCGTCTACGACGCAAAGGGTGGATTATGGGCTGCCGCGGCTGGACTATCTAACCACCGTCACGACGGTGTGTACCTGATCTCCAAGCCCGGCGCTCGACCTCGTCGTGTGATCTCGGGACTCGACGACCCGCTCGGCCTGCTGTGGTACCACGGCAGGCTCTATGTCTCCTCGGTGGGGCGCGTGAGCGTCTACATCCATTTCAATGGCCGCAGCTTTACGAGGCATGAAACGCTCATCCGAGGCCCCGTGAAAAGAGGTGAGAACAACAATCTCGTGCTCGGACCAGATGGTCGATTGCTGATGGGCATCACAGCCACGTGTGATCATTGCCTGCCAAAGTCGAAGTACTCAGGATCGATCGTGTCCTTCCGTTCCGACGGAAGCGACCTCGGCCTTTATGCGGCGCGGATCAGGGCTCCCGTCGGACTCGTCTTCGATTTCGGCAGCTCAGATCTGTTCGTAACCATGAACCAGCGCGATGACCTCGGCGATCGCACGACGGGCGACGCGCTCGCGATCGTCTCACCGGGGACGAACTGGAAGTTCCCCGCTTGCTACGCACAAGGCGGACCCGCCTGTTCCGGTGTGCCCCGTCCGATCGCGCTGCTGGACAAGCACGCCGTGGTCGGCTCCGTCGCGATACTCACCGGGCAACTTGGTCGCGCCACGTCAGCACGGCGCTCGTCGCCGAATGGCAAGCAGCCAAGGTCCAGCGCGTCGCGCTCACCAAGGCCGGTGGCGGCTACACGGGATCAGTGAGCCCGTGGCTTACCGGCCTGCACCATCCGCTCGCGCTGATCGTCACCCGCAAGCGCTCGGTACTGGTTGGCGACTGGGGAACGGGAACGATCTACCGGATAGTGCGCGCGGCCTCCTGAGGGTCCTCTCAGGCGCCGCGGTGGCCACGCGCGCAAACTCGGCCGTCTCCTGTGATTAGGGAGTCGGCCGAGTCGCTGTGGGACTACATGTTGGGACAGTGCCTTGACCCCTTCGTACCGGCCGGCGGGGCTGTCGGCATTGTCTTCGCTGGCGCGGTCGTCGTCGTACTCGAGGCCGTCGAGGAGGTCGACGTCGCCGCGCTTGCGATCGCCGCGCCGCCTCCGGCGAGCAAACCCGTCGCCGCCAGCGTCGCTACCAGGGGTCTTATGCGATGCATGTTTGGTTCACCTCCTTTCGTTGCTCTCGCGAGATCATGCCCCGCACGGGTGTGAATTGCGGCAGAAGTAGATAAGAGTCCGTGCCCGAGCACGGCATCACGCAGCTGAAGAGTGCTTCAAGGCCTTCCGCGGCCATTGATGCCGCTTCGGCTCCTCCAGGGGTTGGACATGCTCAGAAGGCGTAACGACGAGTCATGCCGACGACGCGGATGGGCCGGCGCGGACTTCTGGCTCTTCGACGACGAGACGGTGGCGCTGATGCACTGCGATGAGGTAGGACGATTCCTCGGCGTCGCCGAGGCTGCGGACATCGAGTGCTACCGGGCCGCCCGGCAACGGGCGGAAGCGCTGGCGGTCAGCCTCGAAGACTTCATACCCTGATGACTCAGCCGCAGCACCTCGCTAGGGAGCACGTTGCCGCGACCGTGAGCCGAGCCTCCGGCCGGCTCCCGCTGGCTCGGAAGACGACGGCCTTGCGGAACGCGACAGGCTTGCCATAGAAGCCCGTGCTGTTGGCAAACCAGGTCTCGTGAGCGAGCGCGAGTGGGTCTCGCAAATCGCCAAACTCGAGATTGCGACAGCCGACATGCGCATACGCAGTGCCCCCGTTTTGCGCACCGCCGCGTCCGCCCTGCTCTCGGCGATGACCGCGCTCCCCGGCGTCGCGTCCGGGTCCGTCACGCTAAGCAGTGGCGCGCCGCCGCAGCCGTAGACCGAGCCTCATGCGCGAGCCTGTCGACCTCGGACGATTTCCAGCAGTTCGCGCACGCACTCCTATGGGTTGCGCGTGATCTCCGAGCCGGTCCAGCGGAGCGTCCGTCACCTTCCGGGCCGCGAACCAGCGGTCGCGTCTAGCGTCCCTAGTGCGCTGCTCCTTGGTTCTACCCGCAGACGAAACACCGCTGGACTTCATCAAATCCCTCACGAGAAGCGCGCCGCGGGCAGGCCGCAGTCTCGTCGCCGACCTGGACCAGTTCGTCGGCGGACGCATGGTCGAGGTGTACAGCGACTTCCATCGTGCTCCACCGCTCGTCGAGATCGTTCACGAACGTGCCTCGCGGACAGCGTCGCGTTGGGTGATGGCGCGGAACCGCGATCGCTGCGCAACGAGTCCATTCTCAACAGCGATCCTCCCGAAGAGCCGGGAGTCGGTGATCGCAACGGCGACGACACGATGGCCGAGTCAGCTGTTGTCCCCCGGGCTTCGTGCTGGCCCGGCAGGGCGGCTAGTCGATCGTCGGGCGCCTATCATGAGATGGCCGTCGTGGACTGGGAAATCGGCTGATGCGACAGGGCCCCTGGACCGGCCGTTATCCGGCGGCCGCGGCGATGGT
Organism: uncultured Solirubrobacteraceae bacterium; assembly: GCA_963731395.1. Lineage (GTDB taxonomy): Bacteria > Actinomycetota > Thermoleophilia > Solirubrobacterales > Solirubrobacteraceae > Palsa-465. The sequence goes on along the minus strand of CAVSVH010000002.1, from coordinate 19,781 downwards.
GATCTTCGCCCTGGTCCCGTACCTGGCGCTCTCGGCGGCACTCGAGCCGATCACGCCGATCATCGCCAAGGACCTGCACATGAGTCTGCAGGCGATGAGCCTGGCCTCGGGCATGGCCAACGCCGGCTATGCCGTGGGCACGGTCCTGGCTGTGCTTTTGGCTCAGCATCTTCCGCAGCGTCGGATGCTGGTCCTCTATGCCGCGGTGCTGGTACTGGGCTCCGTGCTCGCGGCGGGCGCTCCCGACGCGGGCTTTTTCGTCGCCGGCCACGTCTTGCAGGGCCTGTGCACGAGCCTCCTGCTGATCGCGGCTGTGCCCCCGCTCGTCGTCTCGTTTCCGCTCTCCAAGCTGCGCTGGACGGCGATGATCCTCAACGTGTGCATCTTCGGAGCAGTCGCCCTGGGGCCGCTCGTGGGGGGCATCCAGGCCCAGGCCAACGGGTGGCGTCCGTTGTTTTGGATCATCGCGGGTATCGCGTCGGCGGCGCTGGTGTTGTCGCTGCTGACCTTTCAGGACGCGCCGCCGGCTGACCGTAGCGCCACTCGCAACCCTCTCCCCGTCGCACTGGCTGCCGCGGGATGCGTGGCCCTGTTCTACGGCGCCTCGGAGCTGCTCACCCACCCGTTCGTGGACGTCATGACGCTCGTGCCGCTGGCATGTGGGCTTGCCTTGATCGTGGTTCTCTTGGTGTACCAGTACCGCGCCAAGCGTCCGCTGCTGTGCATTCGGCCGCTCGGCAGCACGCTCCCGGTGAGCGGGATCGTAGTTGCGATGTGCGCCGCGGCGAGTTCTATATCCGCGGTCGCGTTGGCCGCCGTCCTGCTCACAGACAAGTTCAGTCCTGTGCACCTAGGACTGCTTCAGTTTCCTGAGTTCATTGCTGCGCTGATCACCGCGGTTGTGCTTGGGGTGGTCTTCCGTACCCGGGGTCTCCACTACCTCGTGCTCGGCGGCATGCTCTCGCTGCTCGCCGGGATCCTGGTACTTCTGTCTCACCTCCCGCCCACGTCGCTGCGTATGGCGATCGGCTCTGGACTAGTCGGACTCGGCGTCGGCGGCTCGGTGGCGCCGGCGCTGTTCATCGCCGGCTTTTCGCTGCGCAACAACGCCCTGCAGCGCGTGTTCGCGATCATCGAGCTGCTGCGGGGAGTTGCAGCATTCGCGGTCGGGCCGGTGATGGTACATGTGGCCAGGACCGTCGGAGGGAGTCCGGCGGCGGGCACCCGGACCGCGCTGTGGATCTGCTTCGGGATCGCGAGCGCCGGCACGCTGTCCGCCGTATCCCTTTATGCGCTCGGCGGGGTACGCCCGCCGGCGCCGGCACTGGAGACATGGCAGAGCGGCGAGGCGCCGGCGTGGTACTCACCGCCGCTGCTCGAGCGAATCCGTGACTCCTCCAGGGCGACCGTTCTGACCGAGCCGCTCGCCTGTGACGCGGGCGGACACTACGGCGGCCCGCGCAGCGGCGCCTCGGGGGAGCCCTCGGCCGATCGGGCTGGCGCAGCGACATGAGCGCCACCGCCCCGGGCCTTGTGCTGTTCGCCTACGACGGCTCGGAACTGGCCGCCCTCGCGATCGACGAGGCGGCCCGCCAGCTGGCAGGCGGACGGGACGCCATCGTGCTGACCGTATGGCGTCCGTTCGTGGTCGGGTTCATCCCGCCGCCAGGGGTCGAGTTCGACGCGGCGGCAAGCGACGAGGTCAGAAGAGCTGCCGAGCAAACCGCCGCGCACGGAGCCTCGCTGGCACAAGCCGCCGGCTTCCGCGCCGAGAGTCTCGAGCTCACCGAAGCGCCAACGTGGAAGGGGATCGCTCGCGTCGCCGACGACCGCGACGCGAGCCTGATCGTGCTCGGCTCGCACGGCAAGAGCGGTCTCGCAGGCGTTTTCCTCGGCAGCGTGGCGGCCGCCGTCGCGGCGCACTCGGGACGTACCGTGCTGATCGTGCACAGGCACGCCTGAACCACTCCGCGCTCGCTTCGGCGCGCTGGTCGAGCGCCGGATGCTGACCGGCTCACCTCGTTCAATGACGCAACCGGCATTCCGTTGCCGAACCGGGAGCCGTGCAGGTCGCCGGCGATCGCGTTCACTTCTTGAGCAGCCCAAGAGCCTTTCCACAAGCGCTTCGGCGACATCTGGATCATCCGGCCGGCCCTGGCGATCGCCGCGCCGGGCGATCGGATTCGTCCAACACGAGGGCTACGGCACGTTCGGCAATGGCCGCCGCGTGCATATGCATAGCGCTCGATTCCCCCGTCGGGGCCGGGGCCCTGCAACCGGGGATCTGCGGAGCTTCCGGCGGTGACCGCCCGCCCGTCCGGCCGCTGGCGATCAGGCGATCGCGCAAGGAACGCGTCGCTGGAGCCCACGACGGCGCACGCGCGGGTCAGCCGAACGCCTCCCAAGACTCCTCGTTGACGGTTACGTCTTCGACCTTGCGTTCAACAACGTTGACTCCAAGACCAACATCCTTGAGCAGATCGCATAGCCGGTCACCGTCGATCACATCGATCGCGGTCAGACCGTCTCGGGTGCCTCGCGGTACGCGGCGGCGGTGAACCTCGCCGTGGTAATGAGCAGACCTTTCTCGCTCCGTCCAGCCGTGGCTCCGCGAGAGTCGCGCATGAAACCTGGTGTTACTGCGCCATCGTACCTCTTGGCCTGAAAAGTACACGGGGAAGCTGAGCAACCCTGGGCGGGCAACACCAACACCATCGATGCCTTGGTCGCCGCGCGCCGCCTCGGATTTCGACCTGTTCGACGCCTTCCTCCCGGAGTAGCCTCTGGCAAAGCCGCTCGAATCCGGACGGCGTCAGGGTCCGAACACGATTCAGGAGTTCGTCCTACCAGGCTTCTGACTCGGATCGGCAGCAGGCCCTGCGGACGCGACCCGCGCCTCGCGGAGGGTTCCGTCGGCATCAACCCGCGAGTAGACGAGCTCGACGGACTGGCCGACGAGCTCCGCTGTGCGGACGCCAGCGACCGCGTAGACCCGGCGGCCGTCGAGATCGCACAGCGCGTGCCATCGGCCCTCGCGATCCTGGCGGACCGAGCGCAGGTCCGCGTGTGTGGTGAACCGCGCTTTGTGCTTCAGCCACGCGCTGTGCCGGCCGGCTCGGTATGCCGACCTGTTGCGTTTGAGGACCGTGCCCTCGTATCCCAGGGCAACGAGCGCGTCGTGGGCGGTGCGGGTCGCGGGCTGTGAGGCGACCAGTCGTATCCGCTCGCAGGCCGGAAGCGCGTCACGCAACCGCGCGTCGCGCTCTTCCCACGGGCGAGGCCGTAGGTCTTCATCCCCCACGGACAGCAGGTCGAAGACGATTAGCCGGAGCCGATCGGTTGCGAGCGGCTCGCCGGTGAACACGGCGCGGGTAACCGCGGCAAACCTGGGTCGGCTGACCCCCTCGCTCGCCGATGGCGATGAGCTTTCCGTCAAATGTCGTTCCGGGCGCAACGGTCTCGAACGGCGCGAGCAGCGACCCCCCCCGTCACGCGGTCAGGTCGGTGCCCTGGCGAGTCTCGATCCTGAGCGACGCCGTCGCCCTATCGGCGGCCGCGGTGGCCGCCGAGCAGGCCGGATCCTTTGACCGCTCGCTCTACCAGCGCCTGCTGGATCAGGTGGAGGTGCGCAGCTCGCAGGGCGTTCCTGATCGCGGTTCTGCTTGCGGTTTATGGGCGGGTCCGCCGGGGGAGATTTACGCCTAACCAACACCTCGGAGAGGGAGGCGCCGATGCAGGCGAGCGAGGTAACCAGACGCGGCGGACTGGCCTTGAGCGTGGCCGTGACTGCGGCCATGGTGGGCGTGGTGTACGGCTATGACACGGGAAGCATCGCGGGGGCGCTGCTGTTCGTGCCCAAGGACTTCAGCCTTTCCACCACGGCCACGGAGTGGATCGCCACCTTCACCGGCCTAGGCCTCATCGCCGGTGCGCTGTGTGCCCACGTCATTGCCGACCGCTATGGGCGCAAGGTGGCCATGCTGCTCATCGCCCTCGGGTTCACGGTCTTCGCCATCCTTCAGGCCGTGGCCACCGACATCGTGTGGCTTGACATCACCCGCTTCTTCCTCGGTGTGGCCATCGGGATCTCCACCGTGGCCGCCCCGGTGTACATCGCCGAGTCGGCGCCCGTGGACATTCGAGGCGCCCTCATCGTCGGCTACCAGGTGGCAACGGTCGTCGGGATCATGGTGGCGTATTTCGTCGACTACGCCTTGGCCGGCAGCGGCTCCTGGCGCTGGATGCTGGGTCTCTCGGCGGTGGCCAGCGCGGCCGTGCTCGTCATCCTCCTGCGCCTGCCCGATACGCCGCGCTGGTATCTGATGCGCGGCCGCCGCCAGGACGCGCTGCAAACCCTGCAGCGCGCCGATCCGGCCGCCGACGCTGAGCGCAGCGTGCGGGAGATCGAGGCCGACCTGCAAGCCGCCCGCGGCGGCTCCATCCGCGAGATGCTGCATCTGCCCTGGGCGCGCCCTGCGGTGTTCGTGATCGTGCTCGGCTTCCTGGTGCAGATCACCGGCATCAACGCCATCACCTACTACAGCCCCTTCATCTTCCAGGACATCGGATGGCACGGAAACACCCCGCTGTTGATCCAGGGATTGATCGAGGTCTTCTCTGTGTTCGCCACCGTGGCCGCGGTATTCGTGGTGGACCGCATCGGACGGCGGACCACCCTGCTGACCGGGATCGGGGTGATGGTCGCCTCCACAGCCCTCTTGACCGTGCTCTATGCCATTGGGTCGCACTTCAGCGGCGTGCGCTCGGTGCTGGGGTTCATCGGCATCCTCTTCTTCACCGCCGGCTTCAACTTCGGCTTCGGCGCTCTGGTCTGGGTCTACGCCTCGGAGAGCTTCCCGTCGCGGCTGCGCACCACCGGCGCGTCGGCGATGCTGACCGCCGACCTGCTGGCCAACCTGCTTATCTCCCGCTTCTTCCTCACCGTGTTCAAGGATCTGGGGGGATTTGGCACGTTCGCACTGTTCCTGGGCCTGGCCGTTCTGTCGTTCGTGTTCGTCTTCGTCATGGCTCCCGAGACCATGGGGCGCCCGCTGGAGGCCATTCGCGTCTACTGGGAGAACGGCGGGCATTGGCCGCCCGAGGATGAGACCGAGGCGCGTGTTGACCGACTGCGCCGCGAGGAGCAGCTGATGGCCACGTGAACGGAGCGGACGGCAACGTGAACGAGGCGAACGGCAGCGCGAACGAAACCGACGGCAACGCGCGCGTGGCGGCCGGCAGCGCCCGCGGGGCGGACGGCAGCGCGAAGGGCGCGGTGATGGATGCCGAGATGCGCGAGCAGCCGGCACGGCTGAGCGCGCTGATCGACCGGGCGCCGCAGATCGAGGCGGCCGTTCGGGGACTGGTTGGTCCTGATCTTGCCGGTGTCACCGTGGTGGCTCGGGGGTCATCTGACCACGCCGCCATGTACGGGCGCTACCTGCTGGAGACGGCCACCGGCAAGCCGGTTTCCATGGCCGCGCCGAGTCTGCACACGCTCTATGGGATCGAGGCCGACTACCGCGGCCAGCTGGTGGTGGCGGTCAGCCAGTCCGGGGCCACTCCGGAGATCGTGACCACGCTGCGGCGGCTGTGCGAAGGCGGGGGGCGTGGGCTGGCGGTCACCAACGACGCCTCGAGCGAGCTGGCTCTGGCCGCCGACGCGGTCCTGGAACTGGGGGCGGGGGAGGAGCGCGCCGTTCCCGCCACCAAGACCGTCACCGCGCAGCTGGTGGCTTTTGCCCTGGTGGCCGCGGCCCTCGGTCCGCTTCCTTTTTCGCCTGCGGAGCTGGCGCGGGTGCCTTCATGGGTGTCAGCGGTCTTGGAGGATCCGTCGGCGGTTGAACCTGCCGCAGAGGCCCTGGAGGGCTGCGACCGGCTCGTCGTGGTGGCCCGCGGGTATTTGTATGGGGCCGCGCTGGAGGCAGCGCTGAAGATCAAGGAGACCTGTGCGCTGCTCGCCGACGGCTACTCGTCGGCCGATCTGCGCCACGGCCCGATCGCCGCCGTCACCCAGGGAATCCCGGTGATCGTGCTCGACGTTCCCGGTCCGGCCCACTCCGATGTGGCCGAGTTGGCGGCCGAGCTTCGGGAGCGGGGCGCGCAGGTGGTCGTCATCGGCTCCTTGCCGGAGGCGGACGTCGGTCTCCCGGCTGACATGCCGGAGGCGCTGGCTCCGGTGGGCGCGGTGGTGCGGGCTCAGCAGCTGGCGCGGTCGCTGTCGCTGCGGTCGGGCTTTGACCCTGACGCGCCCGCGGGTCTGTCAAAGGTGACCGCGACGTGAGCGAGGTGACGGCGACGTGAGCGGGCTCACCGAGCGCGAGATCGCCTCTCAGCCGGAGCTGTGGCGGCGTGCCGCGGCGCTGGTGGATTCGATCGGCGACGAGCTGCCGCGGCCGGGGGAGAGGGTTTGCTTCATCGGGTGCGGAACCTCGCTCTACATCTCCCAGGCTGCCGCCGCGCTGCGTGAGGCGCAGGGTTACGGCGAAGCCGACGCCTTCCCCGCCTCCGAGGTGCCGCTGGAGCGCGGCTATGACCTGGCGGTGGCGGTGTCACGTTCGGGCACGACCACTGAGCTGCTGGAGGTGGTGCGGGGGCTCCAGCCCGAGGTCCCGGTGCTGGCCCTTACCGCGGACGCCGAAAGCCCCCTGGGCGTGCTGGCGGCGAGGGTGGTCGAGCTGCCCTTCGCCGACGAAGAGTCGGTGGTGCAGACGCGCTTTGCCACCTGCGCGCTGGCGCTGCTGCGAGCCTCGTTGGGCGTCGAGGTGGAAGCGGTCGCTCTGGATGGCGAGCGGGCGTTGAGGTTGGATCCGCCTGTTGACGTGCACTCGATTCGCCAACTGGTGTTCCTCGGCTCCGGGTGGAGCGTGGGATTGGCATCGGAGGCGGGGCTGAAGGTTCGCGAAGCCGCCCAGGCCTGGTCTGAGGCCTACCCGGCCATGGAGTACCGCCACGGTCCCATCAGCGTCGCCCAGCCAGGAACGGTGGTCTGGGCGCTGTCGTCCTTGCCGGCTGGCTTGGCCGGTGAGATTTCTGACACCGGTGCGGCGTTGGTCGAGGGCTCGCTCGATCCCATGGCCGAGCTGGTCCGGGTCCAGCGGCTGGCTGTGGCCCTGGCGCAGGCACGCGGGCTTGACCCCGACCAGCCGCGGAATCTCAGCCGCTCGGTCGTGCTGTCCTCGGATGCCGGCTGACCGCATAGTTGCCATCGATCTCGGGGGCACCAGCCTCAAGGGTGCCGTCGTCTCTGAGGCCACTCCGGAAGTCGCCACCCGCCCCACGCCGGCGTCGGAAGGGCCTGAGGCGGTCGTCGACGCCGTGGCCGGCTTTGCGGCCGACCTGGTGGGCTGCGCTCCCGTGGCCGGAATTGGCCTCGCTGTTCCAGGGATCGTCGACGAGGACTCGGGGACTGTGATCGAGGCGGCCAACCTCGGCTGGCGCGACGTGGCCATTGGCCCGGTTGTCCAGGAGCGTGTGGGCGTACCCGTGTCGCTGAGACACGACGTTCGGGCGGCAGCGCTGGCCGAGGGACTGGTCGGCGCAGCACGCGGCTATGACGACTACCTCCTCCTGACGCTCGGCACGGGGGTGGGTGCCGCGGTGGTGTTCGGCGGCAAGCCCTACACCGGCCTGGGCGGTCGTGGAGGTGAGCTTGGCCACATCACCGTCGATCCAGACGGGCCCCTGTGCGCCTGCGGGGGCCATGGCTGTTTGGAGGCCTATGCCTCGGCGGGCGCGGTGGTACGCCGGTATGCCGACCGGACGGGGGAGCGCGTGGAAGCCGAAGAGGTGGTGGCCCGCGCCGTCGGCGGCGACCACGTGGCCCAGGTGCTGTGGGACGACGCGCTTGACGCCCTAGCCCTGACCATCGCCAACTACGCCACGCTGCTCGCCCCCGAGTTGGTGGTCATCGGCGGTGGATTGGCCGGCGCCGGTGAGTACCTGTTCGATCCACTGATTCGCAGGTTGGAATCGCTGGTCCGTTTCGCCGAGGCGCCCGCGGTTGTGCCGGCGGCGCTCGGGCCAGACGCCGGTTGGCGCGGTGCCGCCATCGCGGCCTCTCAGGCGGCAGGGGTTTCCGGCCTGGCCGTCGCCTCGTCGGCGACGCCCTAATGCGGCTGCGCAGCCAGCGCATCGTTGCGTCGGACGGTGTGGTGGGGGGCGAGGTCGTGGTGCGCGATGGGGTTATCGATTCGGTCAACGCCACCGGTTCTGGGAGCCAGGCCGGTTTGTCCGGGGAGCCCATCGAACTGGAGGATCGTTGGCTCGTTCCCGGCTTCATCGACGTACACGTCCACGGTGGCGGCGGGGCGCAGTTCAACACCCTTGATGTGGACGAGGTGCTGACCGCGGCGAGGTTTCACGCCCGGCACGGGACCACGGGGCTACTGGCCACCACGGTGGCCGCTGGAGTGGATGAGCTGGTCGGAGCGATGGAGACGGTGTTGGTTGCCATGGAGGCTTCTGGCGGTGTGGCTGATGGTGCCGGGTTGCTGGGCGTGCACCTGGAGGGTCCATTCCTGAGCCGGGCACGGCCCGGGGCCATGGATCCGGGAGTGTTTCTTGATGTCGACGAGATGGTGGTCGACCGGCTCCTGGATGCCGGAGGTGGGTCCGGCGGTGGGCGCGTGCGCGTGATGACCCTGGCCCCGGAGCTTCCGGGCGCGCAGTCACTGATCGAGCGGTTGTCGCGCTCGGGCATCGTCTGCTCGCTAGGTCACAGCGATGCCTCCTATGACCAGGCGCGGGCGGCGGTGGAGGCCGGCGCCCGCTCAGCCACGCATGTGTTCAACGCCATGCCGGCCCTTCACCATCGGGCGCCGGGCCTGCTGGGCGCGGTGCTGGATCTGTCTCAGGTCGACTGCGAGCTGGTTTGCGACGGGATCCACGTCGACCCGGCGGCCATGCGGTTGGTGCGGCGGGCCAAGGGGGTGGAGGGCTTTCACCTCGTCACCGACGCCATGGCGGCCGCCGGCATGGCCGACGGGGAGTACCGGCTGGGCGGCGCCCGTGTCGTGGTTTCTGATGGACGCGCCGTTCTGGCCGGGGGCGATTCGATCGCCGGCAGCACCCTGACCATGGACGTGGCCTTCGCCAACGTCGTGTCGTCGTTGGGGCTGTCGGTGGAGGAGGCGGTGCGGGTGACCTCGCGCAACCCAGCCGCGCTGCTGGGGTTGGGGGATCGTAAGGGGTCGATCGCCGCCGGAATCGACGCCGACCTGGTCGTACTCGACGACGAGCTGGCGGTCTGCGGAACCATGATCGGCGGGGAGTGGGTGGACGGTCGGCCACCTGCGCCGTGAGCCAGCAACCGTCCACCGACTCGACCGCGGCTATGGACCCCGAGCGGCCGCTCCGATGACGGTGAAGTCAGCAGAGGGGACGGAGGGTTGTTCCACGCCGCCCACCACTAACTGATGCCTGCAGCTACGCGTCCGGTGGCGGGACTGACAGTCGCCCGAACCTGGGCGGTGCGGGTACACCCCGCCGCCACCTCCGCGAAACGGTCGCTCGGGTCGTCTCAGCTCGTAGGACGACGTGGCCGAGGATTGGCGTACATAGGCAGATCGCTGATCCTGCGTAACGCCGCGTGCGCGCTGCTTTCGGCGACGCCTGGGCCAGCGCGGACGCGATGCGGCTCCGGCGGGCCGCGGGGAGCCTCGCACGCGAGGCGGCGGCGCAGCCGTCAGTGGGCAGGATGCGGGGGCTGGTCGAGGCGGCTCGAAGCCGAGGCGAAAGGCCGGTGATCGACGCGCCACAGAACGCCGGATCCGATCATCACCGAGCGACAGCTGGGCGCCAAGTTAGCGTAGTGGAGTGAGAGGCAGCAGCCGCTTGCAGGGAAGGGGTGGTGTCGTGGCCCTTGAGGCAGACGTGTCGTGTTCGTCGTCGGTCGAGGCTCGCTCCTTAACGGCACGGTGGAGCCGCGACCACGTTTGCTGTCACCGCCGGACGCTACTTTTGTCCGGGCTCCCCGACGTGGTCTGCGGGCGGTTGCGAGCCGGCGGTGGCCGTCGACGACGGCGCTCTTTGTCTTGTGTTCGTGTCTGGGTAGGCCCGACGCGAGACCGAAACGGTCTTACGCGTAGGCGGCTGCCAGGCCGCGTGTGACGTCCGCCGGCGCCGGTGCGAGCGTGTCCGTCGGCAGCATGCGGTCAAGCAGCGCGAACGGCGACTGGTCGCAGCGCCGCGCCGGTCGTAATCAGCGCGCCCCGAGCGGCTGCTCTTGAGCTCGTGCTACCGCCCAGGCGCTGCGCTTGGCGGAAGGCGGCGGCGGCGCCATCCCCGGCTGCGGCGCGGACCTGTTCGCGCGCGCTCTCCCCGGCGGCGCCTCCCACTGGGATCCGCCCGACGACCCAGACCGCTGCCTCACCCGAGGCCCAGGCCGCCTTGCGGGCGGAGCGTCCCGAGGCTGCTGCGAGCGCCCACGCGACGGGGGAGCCGCGCACCGCTGCCCTCAGGGCATGCCGCGCATCGCGTCTGGCCGGCTCCAGCGTTTCCAGCGCAGCTGCGAGCTCTCCAACCCCGTGGACCGGCGCCAGCACGGCCAGTCGCCGCGCCGCCTCGGTCACACCCGCGAGCTCCAGCCACGCGGGCGCGTAGACGCGAATCAGCCAGTCCATCGCCATCCATGAGCGTTCCTCGTCGAGGCCGTCATGCGTGGTGCCGATCGTCCGCGCCAGATACGGGCGCAACCGTTGACGCGCGGTCTTCTCTAACCCGTCGTTGAGCGCGACACAGAATGCCCGCAGCGCCGGGCTGACGCACGCGGGTTGATCGCTGTGAGGCTCACCGGCCAGGTAGCTAACCCACTCCATCGCGCACCGACCATCCTCCGGCGTGGCGTGCGGCCCGTGAGCCAGCCAGTACTCGCTGCGCATCAGATCTCCCAGGTCAGTGGTCACTCAGCTCATTGTGCCACTCGCATTCTGGCCCTGGCGCTTCATATGCGCCAAATCTGGGCGGACGGTGACTGACTGCGGTCCAAGCGCCCGCCCGGCCCCCTCGCCCGCCACTTCTCCATCGTCGCCGTAGCGGCACTCTGCTTGGCGGGCCGAGCGGCGCGCATTGCATGGGCATTCGAAGGAAGCGCGACGCCATGTGCCCTTGACACGCCCGAGGAGCGCGAGTGCGCGGCGCGTCTTAGCCCACGAGCACCTGGTCGCCGACGCACCTCGTCCGCAGTCTTTCGAGCTGACGATCGCGTGCGCGGCAAAGGACGCGTCCGGTCCCACCGCGTCAGACGATCCCCTGGGTCGCCAATCCGATCGTCAGTCGGCCAGCGCCGGCGACGCGAATGCGATCGTCAGTCGGCCAGCGCCGGAAACGCGAATGCGATCCACTTCATTGGGAACCAATCCGCCTGGAGCGGACCTGTCCGAGGTTGGTTACCATCGCAAGCGGTGGAGCCGCCCTGCAGCGATCGCGTTACTGGATCGATCGCGAGGGAACGTTTCGATCGCTCTCGCTGTCTCCCATGTTCTTGATACCTGCGTCCGGTGCGGATGAGCGCCGGGATGTTGTTTGGGTGGTGCCGGAGGGTTTCAGCGTCCCTATCTTAGCTAATCTAGTTACGAGCTCGCTGCCGTATTCGCCTCTGGCGCGAGCGTCACGTCGCGTGTCTTGCCCAGCGTGTCATCGCTGCGCACCGCGGAGACCGTCACCTTGGCGCCGACGTCGGCGTCGACCCCAGTCACCGTCGCCTGGTGGGTTCGGCTGCGGAGGACGTCCAGCAGCTTGCGGCCGTTGGAGAGGTTGACATCGACGTCGTAGTCGACCGGGCTCGCGACGGCCACCGGCGGGTCGCTGCCGGCGAAGCCGATCCTCAGGCCTTCGGGGACGCGTCGGACGATCAGGGACGGGACCTCTGAGGGCTCGGGCTCGGGCGGGGCATCATAGGTCGCCACCAGCTCCCGGCGGGTCTCCATACCGTTCATCGTGGTCACGGCGTAGATGCGCCGGGGGCCGGCGGGTCCTGCCGCCGGGACGAAGTGGAGCTCTCCGCACAGCGGGAAGTCAGGATGGATGTCCTTGACGTCCTTGCACGGGCGGCCATCGGCAACGCCCAGCTCCTGCTCGTCCTTGCCGCCCTCCTCGACAAAGCTCGTCGTGTGCATCGGCTGAGGCTGGTAGAGGTAACCGAGGGTGCGCTGCTCGCCGCTGCCGCCGACGCCGGCCTGGACGGTCGGGCGCTCATCCACCTGGGCCTGCTCGACTCCGGTCACCGTCGATCCGGGCAGCGCCCGCAGCCGCCACACGCCGGCCGCGGGGTGGGCGATGACCACCTGGGTGGCCCGCGTCCGCGGATCCTTGACGAACGCGTCCTGGCCGGGCACGATCTTCGCCGCGATCTGCGGGGAGCGATAGAGCTTGCCGTTCGGCGCGAACAGCGCCACTCCGGGCGCCTGATCCGCGCCCTGGGCCTTGAGCACCAGGGCGGTGTCGGCAGACGGGACCCGGACCGTGTAGACGCCGGCGGCGGCCACCGACGCCGACCGGGCCGCTCGGTAGGGACCAACATCGCACGAGTCGCCCATCAAGTTCACCGAGCCGCCCCAGCGGATCCCGGCGCCGCCGCGGACCCGCCAGTGGTGCGTCACCCAGTGAGTGCGCCACGCGGCGTACCACTGCCAGTCGGCATCCTTCTCCAGCGTCCAATAGTCGCCCTCCATCAACGTAAAGCAGCCGGCCAAGCCGTCAGAGGAGGCGGTCACTTCGCCGCTCAAACAGGCCACGCTGAGCACGCACACCTTGCCGCTGCCGTCCACGTTGAACCGCAGCGGCTGCCGGGCCTCGACCCAGCCCAGGAGATGGCCCTCGATTGACGCCACCTTGAAATCGAGATTGACGTTGAAGCCGAAGTCGATGGTGTTATCGGACTGGTACTTGAAGAAGCCGTCGGCCACCTGGTTGCCGAACACCTGCAGATTCCCGCGCACCTCCAGCACCCAGGGACGCGAATCGGTGTACTGCACGCTGCCGTTCAGCGTCACCGGCGCCACCCCGTTGGTGGTCGCGCCGATGTTGACCCCCGCCGCCCCTTTGAACACGAATGGCGGCGGGTTCACGCACACCGCCAACGCCACATTGTCCAGATACACCCCGGTCGCGATCGGCACCGAATTGCCGAGATGGGTGACCTGCCCCCCGGCATAGGCGAACTGCCCGTCCTGGACCCCGGCCCACACCCCCACCTCCGGCCGATCCGCAGTCGGGATCACGATCTCCGCGCTCCCATCCCACCGGCTCACCTCTCCCGAGCTGTGACACTCGAGAAACGGCTGCGCCCCGAACAGCGGGGGCGAGCACGGCTCCGCCGACGTGCTCCCCGCGCTCACATACGACAGGCACAGGTTCTTGACCTGCAACGCCCCGATGTAGGCGTTGTTGACTTGCGCCTTGACCGCATCGGCATGCACCCCGGTGCTGTCGACGCGCAACCCCGCCGTCGCCGTCAGTCCTCCCGCCCCCTGCTCCGGGCCGTTCTTGAAGATGCTCGGCAACTCCAGATTGCCGATGAACTTGAAGTAGCGCAGATCATCCCGGGCATCCCAGCCGATCCGGATCTCCGCCGAGCCCGAGATCGGGAATCCGAACAGCTTCTCGCCGCTGACCGCGCCGGTGGCGACCACCGTCTTCTCGTCGCCCTTGCCGCCCGCGGGCAGCTTCCAATCGATCACCCCGGGCTTTTCGAACGTCACCCACAGATACGATCGTGCCCCCGCTCGCTGGCGACGACCCCGCGGGCATCTGCCCGGTCCACGAGGGGAGCTCAGACTGCTCGGTTCCGTCCCAAGCAGCCGCGTGGCCGGGATCAGCCGGAGCCTTCGACGTGCCTGTTGTTCGTGGTTGCAGCTGTCTCAGTCAAGTTAGGGCGGCTTCTGCGTGTACGCAGCCGCGCCAGGCGGTCAGGCGCTTCGCGCCTCCATCAGATGAGCAGGATCACCGGTCTCTGAGCAAGATCACGCTGCTGAGGAGGACGAAACAGCACAAAGAGCACGAGGCCGATCAAGTCCAGCACGAGGCTGTAAGTGGCGATGATGCCGCCGAGGCCGAGGCCCTGAAAAGGAAGATGCCGGTCGGTCCCGAGATCGACGCAAGCCAGCGCGGCAAGACCCGGCTCTGGATGATCAGGGCGCCCGCCGCAACTGGATCAACAACAACCCACCGCATATGTGACAAAACCAGCCAATACTTCGTCGTGCGGATTCGCGCTGTCGAAACAGATAGGTGTGGTTCGTTTCACAAACAGGCATGCGGCCAAACCAATACATAATCAGCAACGGCCGGTGGTCAGCCCGCGGACGGTTAGCATGACTCGCCCGCTAACTGTTTGTCGACAAATCAGGGGTCCTTATGCGACGCGTCTTGCTGCCGTTGCTGGCCGTCAGCTTCGCTGTCGCCGCCATAGCTATCTCACCGGCGGTCGCCGCGACCGCTCCGGATGCTGTGGTCGGCGTTCCCTTCTCGCACAACTACGGTAATGGCAATCCTGCGTGGACGTATTCGATCTCCCCATCCGCACCGCCGGGTTTGCAGCTCAACTCCAGCGGAGTTCTGTCCGGCACCCCGACACAGGCGGGAACGTTCTCGTTCTCCATCTCGGGCCAGTCAGCTCCGGTGTGTACCGTGGACCCCAACACCGGCGAACAGACCTGCTCTGCCGGGGGTTCCATCCAGGAGGTCGATCTGGTCGTGGCCGCGGCTCCGCTGACAACGACGCTGACCGCGTCGCGTGCGACCGAGACGGTGACTCGGCAGGGTCAGTTGTCGATCAGTGGTCTGCAAGCCACGCTCGGGACACCTAGCTCGGATCTGCTCGCGGACGCGACCGTGGTCTTCACCGCGAAGAAGAGCGGTCGTCAGCTGTGTACCGCGGTCACCGACGACAACGGCCTGGCCAGCTGCCCGACCGTGCTGCTGTCGCCGTCGGTGGCGACGGCCAAGCTGGGCGCAGAGCTGGCGCTTTTTGGATACACCGCGACATACGCTGGAACGCCGACGACCGAAGGCAGCACCGCCAGCGCTAAGGTAGCGCCGCAGCTGCCCTGATATATGCCGCAGACCCGCCGATTCGCGCCGATTAGCAAGAGTGCCATCGGTACCGAGCGTCTGCTCCAAGAGCGCTGAGACGTTTCCCTGGATCTCGATCACCTTCCCGGCGTTCTGGAGTTCTGACTCCAGCCGCTCGGTCCGCCGCGTCAGCTCGGCGATCTGCTGATCGCGGCGATCCGCCGGCTGGCGACCACGCAGACGACCGAGCTCCCGAAGCGCACCGTCGCGACGCTGCTTGCGCCAATAGGTCAAGTGCGACGTGTACAAGCCCTCGCGGCACAACAGCTCACCGATCTCCCCCGGGCGCAGTGCACGCATCCGCCTGGGCCAAGATCTCTAGCTTGTCCTTTCGCCGTGAAGCGGCGGCGCTTGGCCTGGAACGTCAGTTCGGGGTCAGGCACCCCCGCCGGCGCGGCGCGCCCGCCAGCCTCCAAGCCCAGTGCCTTCCTCGCTGATCTTCGCGGCCGGCGGCAACCCCATCCGCGGCTCCGGCTCCGTTCGTGCTCGTCTCCACCATCCCGGCGTTCTCCGTTCTCGCCCTCAAGGTTCATCGATACCTCGACATTGAGCGTCTCGCCGGACGTTGACAGAGAGGGAGCGCTGGTTTGGCTCACTGAACCGGGCACGTACGCTCTGGTCGAGCGAGGTGACTCCGGCGAGGAACGCGGTCGCTCACGAGCGCCCGACGCGGGCGCCGGTGTACGGCCTGGGTGGAGCACAAGCTCCGCCGCGAGGAGCGCCTCGCGGTGACCGGGGTTCGGCGAACCAGTGACGCGTGGCCGAGGCAGTGTTCGTGGCGCGCGCGCTGCCCGACGGTTCGTTGGTCGGCGGGTCCACGGGACAGGACTTCGTGGCGTAGGGTACGGATAGGCCGATTCACGGCACCAAACGCGCGCGCCAGGAGGTCTGACATGGCGACGAACGATCCTTTCGGCGACTTTCGGCGCCGCCGGAGTAGCCTGTTCGACGAGTTCTTCTCGGAGTTCTTCGACCGGCCATTCGGCATCGAGGGGGCCACGGGCCCTACCGGCGCGCGAACGTCCGCGCCACTCGCGCGCCGGCCAGTCGAGCAGGTCGACATCACGCAGTTCTTCTCGGATGCGACGCGCGAGCTTCTACGGCGCGCAGCGCAGCTGGCGCTCGACTGGGGCTCCCTCGATCTTGACACCGAGCACCTGCTGTGGGCGGCGATGCAGGACGACCTCGTCGCGCAGATCGTCCGCCACGCCGACGGTGATCCCGCCGCGATCGCGGCACAGGTCGAAGACGAGGCGCAGCGCGGGGGACGGACGGACGTGGCGCCGTCGCTCTCGCCCGAGGCCAAGGCCGCGTTGCTCCGGGCGTACGACGAGATGCGCGAGCTGAACTCGTCGTATCTCGGACCCGAGCACGTGCTGCTGGCGCTGGCGCGGGACACGGAGTCGGACGCCGGGCGTCTGCTGGCGCGCTTCGGGCTGTCGCACACGGCGCTCCGCGGAGCTGTGATCCGCGGCGTCACGCGTACTGACGAGGGCGGAAGGTCGGCTAGCCAGACGAAGACGCTCGACGAGTACAGTCGCGACCTCTCCGAAGCGGCCCGGCAGGGCAAGTTGGATCCGGTGATCGGGCGCGCCGACGAGATCGAGGAGACGATCGAGATCCTCTCCCGGCGCACGAAGAACAACCCTGTGCTGATCGGCGACCCGGGCGTGGGAAAGACGGCGATCGCGGAGGGCATCGCCCAGCGGATCGTCAACGATCAGGTGCCTGAGACGCTCGCGGGCAAGCGGCTGGTGGTTCTCGACCTGGCCGGCATGGTCGCGGGCACGAAGTACCGCGGCGAGTTCGAGGACCGCCTCAAGTCGGTGATCGATGAGGTGACCGACCACGGCGACGACCTCGTCCTGTTCATCGACGAGCTCCACACCGTCGTGGGGGCGGGGGCGGCCGAAGGCTCCATGGACGCTTCCAACATGTTGAAGCCGGCGCTAGCACGCGGCGACCTTCGCGTGATCGGCGCCACGACAGTGGACGAGTACCGGCGCAACATCGAGAAGGACGCCGCGCTCGAGCGCCGCTTCCAGCCCGTGCTGATCGACGAGCCGTCGGTCGAGGAGACGATCGAGATCCTGAACGGACTGCGCGACCGCTACGAGGCGTACCACCGCGTCCGGATCAGTCCGGAGGCCCTGGTGGCGGCGGCGGAGCTGTCGGACCGCTACATCACCGACCGCTTCCTTCCCGACAAGGCGATCGACCTGATTGACCAGGCCGCGGCGCGGGTGCGTATCCGCGCGAAGACCAAGCCGGCGGACCGCCGCGCGCTCGAGGAGAGCATGGCGCGCAACGAGCGTGAGCGCGATCAGGCCGTCGCGGCGGAGGACTACGAGCGGGCGAACACGCTGAAGGCGCAGATCGAGGGGCTACGTGAGGAGCTGGACGAGAGCCGCTCCGGCGGACGCGAGCGTGCCGCCGAGGTGCTCGCCGACGACGTCGCCGAGGTGGTGGCGCGCCGGACCGGGATCCCGGTCTCACAGCTGACTCAGGAGGAGCGCGAGCGGCTGCTCGGCCTCGAGGCGCAGATCCACGAGCGCGTGGTCGGGCAGGACGAGGCCGTCGAGGCGGTCGCCCGCGCGGTGCGGCGCGCGCGCGCCGGGCTCGGCGATCCGAACCGGCCGGTCGGCTCGTTCCTATTCCTCGGGCCAACCGGCGTCGGCAAGACCGAGCTCGCACGGGCGCTCGCCGAAACGCTGTTCGGCGACGAGGACGCGATGGTCCGGTTCGACATGAGCGAGTTCCAGGAGCGCCACACCGTGTCGCGCCTGGTCGGCGCGCCGCCGGGCTACGTCGGCTACGAGGATGCCGGTCAGCTCACCGAGACCGTGCGCCGGCGTCCCTACTCGGTGCTGCTGCTCGACGAGATCGAGAAGGCGCATGCCGACGTCTTCAACATCCTCCTGCAGCTGCTCGATGACGGACGCCTCACGGACGGCCAGGGCCGCACCGTCGACTTCCGGCACACGGTCGTGATCATGACCTCGAACCTGGGGGCCGACCGCATCCAGGCGCACGCCCGGCGCAACGAGTCGTTCGAGGAGCTGAAGGACGAGCTGATGGACATGCTGCGGCAGACCTTCAGGCCCGAGCTGCTTAACCGGATCGACGAGATCATCGTGTTCCGCTCGCTTGACCGAGATCAGCTCATGCAGATCACGCGGCTGCTGCTCGGCCGGGTCGCGCGGCGAATGCGTGCCCAGCGCGTGGAGCTAGAGGTGTCGGACGAGGCGGTCCAGTACCTGGCGAACGCCGGCTTCGACCCACAGTACGGGGCGCGCCCGCTGCGGAGAGCCATCCAGCGGCTGTTGGAGGACGAGCTCTCGGAACGGCTGCTCGCTGGCGAGATCGAGCCCGGCCAGCGCGTGCGGGTCGACCTGCGTGACGGCCGGCTCCACGTGGAGACGGTGCCCGAGGCGGAGGCGGGGCGGTTGGACCATTCCCACAACTGAGGGCGGAGTACCACTGCAGCGGTGCCGCCCCGCCTGGGCGGGCGGTAGTACGAGCACATCGACCCGCTCTTCCGAGACTCTCGGTCGGCCAGCGGAGCAGCGCCCGGGCATGACGTGTTCGTCGCTATCGAGGCCTCCGCTCGGGACGACGACCAGCAATCCCATCGCTGTCAGAAAGTACTGCTCGAGCCCTACGATCCGGAACTCCGTGGCGCCGCCCCCGGGAGCAACGCTACCGCCTGCACCGCAAACGAGCCGCCGTGTCGATGCCGTGGCTCTGCTCAGCGGGACCGCTTCCGGACCACAAGCAGCGACGCATCCCATGCCCGTCTCGAACGATCAGCCGACCGCCGTCCGCACGATCGCTTCTGCGCTTCAGTTGGAGCACGGCTTGCGAGCGCCATCGCGTCAAGAGCATCACGCGCGGAGACCGGGCCGCGCGACCGCGATGCGACCGGGAGCGATCGTCTGCGTCCGGACCCGCTTTGATGTCCAGAGGCGTCTGGCGGCGCCGATCCCGACAGTCCCCCTTTGCGCGCGGAAAGAAAGAACGCAGCTGCGTGCCGGGGCCGGTGCGCATCGCCCCACCGATGCTTAAGCACCGACGGCTGGATAGCGCAAGCAGGGCAGACGAAGCGCGTTGATCGCTACCGCGTGAATGCACTCCTCGCAGGGCAGCCTTGGGGCCGGATTCCAGGCTCGCCGAGCTGGTGATTGCTTTCATCGTCGACGCGCTCGAGACTGGGCGAGTCCTTCGAGAGAGAAGGGATCGTCCGACCAGCGGGCCGCCTCGTGATCCCCTTGCCGCGAAGGCGATCGCCCGCGAGCTCGCCTGGTCGGCCGTGCCCGTCAGCGAAATTCTGGCGGCGATGAACCCGATCCGCGCTCAGGGCCTCGTCCAGCCGGTGGGGCCCGCTCCGTGAGAGGGGGGCGAGGCGAACACCGTCAGGGGTGATCCGCCGGTCCCTGTCGCGGTACTTGCGGCGTGACGACGGCATCCAAGCCCGTCGCCCCACCGCAAGTGGATGCCCTACGCGACAAAGGCTCTCGGACACGCAGATCAAGAACCTGGGGATGGCCGGCGACCACCAACCGTTGCCCGAGATCGTTTCCCGGGCCGACGTTGAAGACGCGATCCCACCAAGAACCGGCCGGATCGTCCGCGTCCACGGGACGTTGTAAGACGGGAGCGACGGGACTCGAACCCGCGACCTCCGGCGTGACAGGCCGGCGCTCTAACCA
>CAVSVH010000001.1:0-92360 GCA_963731395.1 uncultured Solirubrobacteraceae bacterium | reverse complement strand
CAGTCGGTTAGAGCGCTTCTCTGATAAGGAAGAGGTCCCAGGTTCGAGTCCTGGATCGCCCATCGATCATTTGCAGGGGTTTTGTCTCCGGCTCCAGGTTCGTCCGAAGCACGCGGACACAAAACGGACACTTCCCGGACACGCTGATTCGCTCGGGCAGCGTGGATGAGGTCTTCGGCGGAAGCGCCGGGATTGCCATCCTGCTCGTCAAATAGGTGGGCGTAGGTGCTCAAGGCCATGGTCGGACTATGGCCGGCTTGCTGAGCCACCTCCACAACGGTGGCCCCCTGAGCGATCAGAAGGCAGACGAAGCTGTGGCGTAGTCGTACGGGCGAGCTCCCGTCTCGCCCACTGCTCTGGTCGCCTCGGTGAAGACGCGATTGCGCCAGTTATTGGCGCGGTCGTGGTTCCACGGTGTGCCGCCGGGAGCTGGGAAGACGAGATCGGTCGCGGCGGATCGATCAGTCAGGTCGCGCCACCCAGCCAGGGTCTCCGCGAGCGGGCTCAGGAGGCGGACCGTCCGGACCTTCCCGGTCGGTGAACTCGATGCCCGCGCGGCCGACGACCACCAGCTCGACTTCGAAAGGTTGTTCGAGCGAGAGGTCAACGAATTCACAACCGATGTTGGCCAACTGAAAGTCGTCTCCGCTCCGGCCGGCGCCGGCAGAGGCTTCACCGATTTGCGCCGCGCCGCCACCCAGGAGCATCTCGGACGCGGACTGCGTCCGCTCGTCGCATCGAGTGGCGATCTCGCTCGGATGGCGGCCGCCCTTCACCGCGAACAGGACATGGCCCGGCTGCCAGAACTCCGTCGAATCATGGAACTCGAAGCCAACCGAGCACAGTCCAGCGTCCGCTACAACCAGTCAGTCCAAGCTCTCCGTCGCGGCGCTACCCGCGGAGGGCCCACGATCAAGCCGTAGCGACCTTCAGCGGCAGGAGGTCGCTTAGACCATATGGAGGTTGTCGTCCGGCCGGGCTGGTGTAGTCGGCCGGTCCCCCACCCGTTCGTGGGGTGATTGAGCCGTGCGGGCTGGACCCCGCGCGGCGCCCACAACCGCATAGAGGAGCCGACCATGGCGAAGGTTCGCAGTTGGGTTGGTCTTGACGTGCACGCGCGTTCGGTGCTCGCCGTGACGATCGACGGCGAGTCGGGCGAATTGCGCTCGCGCACGCTGACCGGAACGACGAGCGAGGTGATCGAGTTCTGCGGCTCGCTGCCGGGTCCGACCCGCGCGGCGTATGAGGCGGGGCCGACCGGGTACGGGCTCGCGCGGGCGATGCACGCGGCGGGGATGGGATGCGTGGTCGCGGCGCCGGGGAAGATCGAGCGGCCCGCCGCCGACAAGGTCAAGACCGACCAGCGCGACGCCGAGCGGGTGCTGCGTCTGTTGATGATTGATGGACTGCATGCCGTCCGGGTGCCGACCGGCGAGGAAGAGGCGCTGCGTGACGTGGTCCGCGCCCGCGAGGCGGTGCGCGGCGATCTGATGCGCGCCCGCCAGCGACTCAGCAAGCTGTTGCTGCGCCACGACGTCCGCTATGAGGACACCGCCAGCGCCTGGACGGTCGCTCACCGCGCTGGCTGACCAAGCTCGACCTCGGACAGCGCGGCGCGCAGGTCACGCTGCTGGAGTATCTCGGCACGATCGACGCGATCGTGATCCGCCGGGACGCGCTGGAGAAGACGATCGGCGAGCTGATCCCCGGCTCGCCGTGGGAGCAGACCGTCGCCCGGTTGCGGTGCCTGCGCGGGATCGACACGCTCTCCGCCGTCGGTCTGTGCGCCGAGGTCGGCGAGGTCGAGCGGTTTCAGAAGGCCGGGCAGCTGATGAGCTACGTCGGCCTGACCCCGTCCGAGGACACCAGCGGCGAGAAGCGCCGGCTCGGGTCGATCACCAAGACGGGCAGCCGGCACGCGCGACGGCTGCTGGTCGAGGCGGCTTGGCACTATCGCCGCGCGCCCGCCAAAGGGCACGCCCTGCGCCGCCGCCAAGCCGGACAGCCCGCCACATCATCGAGATCTCCTGGCAGGGTCAACGCCGCCTGCACAACGTCTGGCAACGGCTCGACACTCACCGCGGCAAGCGCCGCACGATCGTCGCAGTCGCCGTCGCGCGCGAACTCAGCGGGTTCTGCTGGGCGCTCGCCAACGCCGACTGACCTCCGGACAGTGCACCACGTCGGCTGAAGAGGCGGCAGGCCCCTGGTCCCGCGCGAGAGCATCCGCGATCTAAGCATGAGCAGCCCAATTCGGGCCACGCTCGATCTTAGACAGCGGGCTCTTACGACGAAAACCGGTCTTGCGGAGACGGTAGCCAACCCGTGCATCCGCGTATAAGAGTCTGACCGCGCGTCGCGCACCAGCCAGACCTGCCGCCCCTCCAGTCGACACGATGCCCGCCACCGCGCGGGCATCCGGTGCTTGACCCTTGACACCCGAACCTCCATAAGAGCTTGACCGGCTTCAAAACCGACTCGCGAGGCGCTCTCGACTGGCCGTGCCGGCGAACAAGCAAAGCCAACACACCACGTGCACCCACAGTGCGGCCTCTGCGGCCACGCCCGCGTATCCGTTGGTGACGCCTTCCCGTCGCATGTAGGCACCCGCCCCCCCCGAGTGCCCCGATGATCAGAGAAGTCGTCGTTCCACCTGGTTGTTCTGCCCGCTACCGGGCGCAAAGCGCTGCCTGCGGACTACTTCCGGATTCGGACGCGAGCAGCAGTGTGATCGAAACTGCCCGGTTGGCGACAAAGCGGCAGCGCGCCACGGCGATGGGTCGACGCCTCGAACAGGCACCCCTAGTCGTCGGGGACGTCGGCGTGCGCTGCTTGCAATCTACCCGATTAGGCGGTCATGAGCTAGCACCGGCCGGCTATCGCGCACGTGGCATAGGAATCGCCCGCCGGCGCCGACGCGCGTGATCCTCTCGTCGCCGAACCGATGACTGTCACGTCGGCGCGAGCGATGAATGCGCTCGTCCGACTCCAAGTTCGGCGACGCTTGGTTGCGCCGTTGTTGGCGCAGCGACCCTCAGCCCGCCCTTGCGGCCAGACGCTCTGGAGAAGACGTCGGCCGTATTAGCGTCCCATGGCCGTAGACCCGCCCAGCCGCAGCTTCCAGTTACGGCTGTGCGGTTACGGTGCTGGCGCTGGCGCGTCAGGCAGTCCAACGTCGAGCACCGGGACATCGTCCGCGGTCCGCCCAGCGTCTCGGGCGAGCTGCTCGGCGATCTCGCGCCATGCAGCAGGCATAGCCAGCGTGAGGACGCCCTTGCTGAAGCCCTTCTGCGGATGGTCGTGCCAAGGCGCGAGACTTTTCCAGGAACTCAGTGTTGCCCGACGGAGCGGGCGGCTAGCTCAGTACGAAGCCGAGGCGCTCGGCCGTGATCGCCTCGAGCGCATCGCGCAATGCGGCCACGCGCTCCTCGCCGATCCGCTCGCCCCACTCGCGCTCGATCTCGGCGATCAGCTCGAGGCCGAGGGCCTGGGCGTCGTGGCCGCGCTCGGTCAGGCGGATGATCTTGGCGCGGCCGTCGGCCGGGTCCGGGACGCGCTCGACGTAGCCGCGCTGCTCGAGGTCGGTGGTGACCTCGCCCACCGACTGCTTGGTCATGCGGGCGCGCTCGGCCAGATCGGTCAATCGCGTGCCCTCGGGATCGATGTTGCCGAACACGCAGCCGTGAGCGACGCGGATGTCCGAGAACTCGGTGTCGGCTACGCGGGCGGCAAGGTCATCGACGAACTGGTCCAGCGCCGTGTCGAGGAGGCGGATGAACGGCGGTTGTGGCGAGGTTGAGAAATCGCTGGACATTTGGTCAGGACTCCTGATAAGGTCTCCGAACGATCAGGTCGCCTTACAAGGCTTCCTGACAAAAGAATAGCACCGCACACAGAGGAAATCGCAATGGCTAGAAAATGGTGGACCCTACTGGCGGTAAGCGTCGCGACGTTCATGCTCCTGCTGGACATCACGGTCGTGAACACGGCGCTGCCGTCAATTCAGAAAGACCTGTCGGCGAGCTTCACGGACCTCCAGTGGGTGATTGACGCCTACACGCTGACGCTGGCCGCAGTGGTCCTGACCGCGGGTTCGATCGCGGACCGGATCGGGCGCAGATCGGTGTTCGCTGGTGGTCTGGCGATCTTCTCGCTGGCCTCGCTCGCGGCGGGACTCGCGCCCAATGCGACAGTGTTGAATATCTCGAGGGCCGTGCAGGGCATCGGCGGCGCCGCGATGTTTGCCGTGTCGCTGGCCCTGGTCGCCCAGGAATTCGCGGCCGGCCGCGAGCGAGCGACGGCGATGGGCGTGTATGGCGCCGTGATCGGCGCCGCGGTGGCCGTCGGCCCGCTGGTCGGCGGGGTGGTCACCGACGCGCTGGGGTGGCGTTGGGTGTTCTTCCTCAACGTGCCGATCGGCATCGCGGCGCTGGCGGTGACCTTCGCCAGGCTGCGCGAGTCGCGCGATCCCAACGCCACACGGGTCGATTGGCTGGGTCTGGTGACCTTCTCCAGCGCCCTGTTCCTGCTCGTCCTCGGCCTGCTACGCGGCAACGACGACGGCTGGGGCAGCGCCACGATCGTGTCGATGTTCGCCGGCTCGGCCGTGATGCTCGGCGCCTTCGCCGCTGTGGAGCGGCGAGTGGCCGAGCCGATGCTGCCGCTGGGCCTGTTCCGCAGCCGCGCCTTCACCGGCGTGCAGCTGGCCGCCTTCGCGGTCTCGGCCTCGCTGTTCGCGCTGTTTTTGTATCTGACCCTGTACCTGCAGAACTACCTGGGCTACTCGCCGCTGCAGGCCGGCCTGCGCTACCTGCCGATCACGCTAGTCCCGTTCCTGGTGGCCCCGCTCGCGGTGGCCCTGATGGGCCGCCTGCAGGCCCGCGTCCTCATGGCGATCTCACTGGTGGCCGTGGGCGCCGGGCTGCTGCTGATGTCCGGCCTCACCGCCAGCTCCGGCTGGACGGCCCTGCTGCCGGGCTTCCTCGTGGCCGGGGTCGGGATTGGCCTGCTCAACCCGGTGATCGCCGACGTCGCCCTGAGCGTGGTACCCAAAGAGCGCAGCGGCATGGCGGCGGGCATCAATGACACCTTCCGCCAGGTCGGCGTGGCGGTGGGCGTGGCCGTCTGGGGCGCGGTCTTCCTGGGCCGCGGGGCCAGCAAGATCTCCAGCCTGACCGCCGGCACGCCTGCGGCCACGGGTGGTCACCCGCGCCAGCTGCTCGAGGCGGCGTCGGACGGACGGCTGGGCTCGGCGCTGAGCGCGGTGCCGCACGGAGCCCGCGGCTTGGTGGCCAGCGCCACCCGCGAGGGCTTCCTGTCCGGGCTGAACTCGATCCTGCTGATCGGTGCCCTTGTGGCCCTCGCCGGCGCCGCGCTTGCCCTATGGCTGGTGCGCGAGAACCAGATCGAGCGTGATCAGCCCGAG
Organism: uncultured Solirubrobacteraceae bacterium; assembly: GCA_963731395.1. Taxonomy (GTDB): domain Bacteria; phylum Actinomycetota; class Thermoleophilia; order Solirubrobacterales; family Solirubrobacteraceae; genus Palsa-465. Next base: position 86,935 of record CAVSVH010000001.1, on the reverse strand, counting down.
GTCCTGGCCACCGCCGAAGACGCTTTCGAGCCAGGCGAGCTCGAGCTGGCGGCCTGAGCTCACAACGCCGTCCGCGGATGGTCTGCGGCGCCAGCGCTCGGCAGGTTGCGAGCGCTGGCGCCGCGGGTCGTCCCGCCGCCGGTCCGGGAGGTCAGTGCGCGGCGCGCACCTCCTGCTTGACATCGTCGAGGACCGCCCTGTCCTGATCGTCGAGCTCGAAGCCGCCGGCGGCCAGGTTCTCCTCCAGGTGGGGCGACCGAGGTCGTGCCCGCGATCAGCAGCATCCGGTCACAGCGGGCCAGCAGCCAGGCCAGTGCGACCTGGGACAGAGTCACCCCATGCTTGTTGGCCACCGAGCTCACTGCCGGGTCGGCGGCCAGCTTCGGGGACCACCGGTGAAGGCCGACCCAAGCGGGAAGAAGGGCACGAAGGCGATCTCCCGTTCGCGGCAGAACTCGACGATGTCCTCGTGGGTGCGGTCAAGCACGCTGTAGGCGTTCTGCACCTCGCCGAGGCCGACCAGCTCGAGCGCTCGCTCGACGCCCTCCAGGGTCACGTTGCCAGGAGCGCCGCAGCGGACGACCGCTTTGCTCGTCCCGACACCGCCGAGCTGACGATCGAGTTGGCGACCAGGCGATCGCAGCGATCTTCGGCGCCTGACGAGCGCTTCGCCACGTTCGCGACAGCCGGCCGGTGCTAGCTCATGACCGCCTAATCGGGTGGGTTGCAAGCAACGCGCGCCGACGATGGCGCGCCCCGCTCTGCCCAGATCAAGCTTGCGGCCGAGCTCCCGCCTTGAATTCACCCGCTTCTGGTTCCACGCAACAGCAGGCGCTTCGCCGCCCGGTCCGCGACGGCATGGACTTCTCCGACGGCGCAGCCCGCAGGCGGAGCGGCAGTCGCTGGTCGGGCGAGCAGGTGCTTTTGTCCGCAAAGCCGGCCTGGACGCGTCGGACCGCTTCGAAAAGCCCATGAGGCGGTCGCGCAGCCGGTCGGTTCAGAACCGGGGGGTCGCCTTCCTGGGTCGCCGACGCCATCCCCGGCGCTGCCTCTTCTCCTTCAGATGCATCATGCGGATGGTGCCCATGTCAGAGGATGCGCTGAGCCGCACCACGGGAAAGCCCGGGATTGGCGGCCCGAGGGTGCTATTGACGGCGCCGCTCCTCCCGACTTGTCGGACGTCCAGACCCCGAGGAGCGATGATGGTGATCGACCCCATAGTGGTGTGGACGACGATCTCGACGTCCCAGTCATCGAACTCGGCTTCGTTGAGATCAATGGTCACGGCGCCCATACCGGTGTCGATCTTGGTGAGACGCCCCACCTGCCAGCGGCCGGTGAGGCGAACCTCGCCCATTGAGGTGGAGATCTCGAGCGGCTCTTGACGCCGCCGCGCCGGCGGCGTGAATTCGACGAGGGGCGGCAGGCTTTGAAACACGGAGGCGACGTCGGCATGGGTACGGGCGCCCAACAGCCGGTCGAGGGCTGCCTGAAAGCGGTCGAGATCCACCTTGCTGCTGGCCAAGAGCCCCTGCAGTGAGTCGATCCCGCACTCCCGCACGTCCTCAGAGATCGGAAGGTCAGTCTCGACTGGGAGCCTGCCGTCGCTCACACCAGCACGATATCGCCTGATGCGCGTGCTGCCGCAAGCGCCGGACGCGTGCTCGGCCTCGGGTACATGCACTTCACGAGGTTCGGGGGCGCGGACAGCACATCCCACCCGCTCGACCGGCCGCAGCGAGAGACCCCCCAAGCACCAGCAGGTATGACGCCGGCACGAGGACGGCCGCTAAACGCTTCTCCTTTGGCCCAGCCGACCCGGAAAGCAGCGGCGACGCCGAGACTGCTCAGCCGGCGACGAAGGGGAGGTGTCAGCGGCGTTGTCGACGGGCTGATCGGCGTGGGCAATCCGGCGGATTGCCTTGACAGGGTGGCGACGCACTATTCGCGCGTCGACGAGAATGGGCGGTCCCTGGTCTGTGGGTTCTTGGAGGTATTGATGGCTACGCGGTCGTTGCCCGGTCGGTTGGGCGAGGTCGAGTTTGATGGCGAGTTGCCGGTGCGCGGCGATCTGGGTCGGGTGTTTGATGAGCTTGACTATCAGATGGCTTGCCAGGCGTATTTGTGGGCGTTGCCGTTGGTGTCCTACGCGCAGTGGAAGACCCAGCACTACGAGGTGTTCGGGGCGACTAGCTCAGATCTCGTGGTGTATGTCAGCTACCGTGATCGACTCGGCCTGATCACCGCGAACGCGACGACGCCGTACACGCTGAACTTCTTCGATCTCAGCGAGACGGGACCGCTGGTGGTCGAACTGCCGGCCGGCCCGACCGCCGGCGGGGTCTCGGACTTCTGGCAGCGCGAGATCGGCGTGATGGGCGAAATGGGCCCTGACAAAGGCCAGGGCGGCAAGCACCTGATCATTCCGCCCGGCGCCGCCGCGCCTGAGACCGACGGTTACCACCTGCTGCGGTCGACCGGGATGAACGTCATGTTCGGGTTCCGCGCCCTGGATCCCGATCCGGACCGTTCGCGGGCGCTGATCGACGCGGTGCGGATCTATCCGTACGAGCATCGCGAAGATCCACCACCGACCCGGGTGATCACGCCGGACGGCCGCTCTTGGTCAGGCGACCAGCCGCGCGGCCTCGAGTATTGGGAGCGACTGCACGCCATCTATCAGTCAGAGATCGTCGACGAACGCGACCGGTTTTATTTGGCGATGCTCAAGCAGCTCGGGATCGAGAAGGACAAGCCGCTTGCTCCCGACCGGCGACTGCGCACGATCTTGGAAGACGCGTCGGCGGCTGGGGAGCTGATGGCCCAGGCCAACACGTTCGCCAAGCGGTTCGGCGGCTCGCGCTACTGGCCCGATCGTCATTGGGATCTGGCGATCATGCTCGATAACTCCGCTCAACGCGGCGAGTACTACGACCAGCTGTTGGAACGCGCGTCGTGGTTCTATGAGGCGGTCAGCTTCTCTGAGGCGATGAAGAGCCAGACCCCGGGCGTCGGCCAGGCCTACCTCGGGTCCTACACCGATGCGGACGGCCAGTGGCTCGACGGCGGCCGCGCATACAGCTTGCACGTGCCCGCTGATCCGCCGGCCAAGCTGTTTTGGTCGGTGACCGTCTACGACGTCCACAGTCGTTGCCTTATCGATAACGACCAGCAGCGCGGCGACCGCGGCTCCCGCGACCCGGAGCTGGTCAGCAACCCCGACGGTTCGGTCGACCTGTATTTCGGCCCTGATGAACCCGCACGCGGACCGTCAAACTGGGTCCAGACCATCCCGGGCCGGCACTGGTTTTCCTACTTTCGGTTCTACGGGCCGCTGAAGCCGTATTTCGATCGCAGCTGGAAGCTGGGCGACATCGCCCCGGTGAGCTGAGCGCCGCGCCGATCATCAGGAGGAGTGGTTGTGACTGAGCAAGTAGCGGATCTCGGGTTGTCGATCGATGAGCTGGCTGACGCGTGGATGTATGTGTTTGGCCGGTATCTGGTGATCCGCCAGGAGCACATCGACTTGGCTGAGGAGGGGGTCAATTACAACGTGCTCAAGCACAACCCAGCGGTGCTCGCCGGTGTTGAGGCGGGCCACGCGCTGACGTTCGTCAACCCCAACCTTGACGTCGTGTACTCCGAGGCGTGGATCGCGGTCGACGAGCACGCGCCGGCGATCCTCGAGGTGCCGGCCGTCCCGGCGGGCACCTACTACACCGCGCAGATCGTCGATGAGTGGGCCGAGATCACCTACAACGTCAACGACCGCACGTTTCCCGAGCATCCGCACGGCACCTTCGCCATCTGCCTCGCGGGGTCAGACCCCGAGATCCCCGCCGGGGCGGTCCGTCTGGACATCCCGTCCGGGAAGGCCAAGCTCCTCGCTCGCGTGCAGATCCGCGACGACCTCGATCAGGCCGTCGCCTTACAGCACGGATTCTCGCTGCGGTCGACCGGCACCCCGCAGGTGGAGCCCGCGATCGACATTCTGATGTTCACCAACGCCACGCCACCCGGATCGGCGATGTTCACCCGCCCGCAACTCGATCAGGCGCTGGCGGCGCCTGATCGATCCGGACACGGCGATGAGTTCGCGCCGCGCCTGAAGCAGATCGCCGACTTCGTCACCAACGATCCCGCGAACGCACACCAATTCGACGAGCTCGTCGCCACCACGATCTTCCCCCGGTTCATCCACGCGATGACCCATATGAACAACATCGGCAACGGCTGGCGGTCCACTGGCAACCGCACCGGGTTCGGCAGCGACTACCAGTTCCGAGCGATCGCGAACTTCGGCGGGATCTGGTGGAACTCCGCTTCCGAGGTCATCTACTACCCCCTGCAAGCCGATCAGACCGGACAGCTACCGACCGGCGATCACAGCTACGCAATCCGGTTCGCAGCCGGAGAATCCCCGGGCGAGCACGTGGACGGCTACTGGTCGATCACGCTCTACTCCCACCCCGACGTGATGCTCGTCCCCAACTCGGCCGGCAAGTACTCAATCAGCTTCCGTACCGACCTGACCCCGGACACAGCCGGCGGATTCACGATCTACATCGGCGCCGAACCGCCCGCCGATGTCCCGGAAGCCAACTGGCTGCCGAGCACCCGACCAGGCAAGCCCTGGGCCATCGTCATGCGCCTCTACCTCCCCAAGCCCGACGTGCTCGACGGCAGCTGGACCCCGCCGCCCATGACCACACAGACCTGACGAACCGGACGCCAGCGCTGCCAACGAGCTTGGCCGAGCGCCACCACCACCAGCCTTCCGCCCGCCGCGAGGGGTTCTCCACTCACTTCCGCAATCACGCACGAGGGGCCACCTCATCGCCGGGCTGACCGGCGTTGTGAGTTCTGCTTCGAGCCGGCGGCCAATAGAAGCAGCAGCGCCGGTCTCGTCGCTGCTCCGGCAACGAAGGGGGAGCCACGGCCGAGCTCCGTCGACTTCCGCTTCGAGCCGATCGTTGGCACCGGACCTGCTAGCGGGCGGGCCGACGGGTGCTCGCTTTCCGGGCAGACGAGGTCTGTTGGCTCGTTGTGCATGAGGCACGTCGGATCTTGGAAGCGGGTGCCGGGGCCGGCCGAGGTCGCGTCAGAGTTCCGGGCTCGAGACGTCGAGCTCGGTCATCTCGAGTAGCCCGCGGAGCATTGCCGCCACGGCCGCTGTGTACTGCTCGTCGGTCCACCCGCGCTCGCGGACGAGCCGTAGGTAGACGCTTTCGTTCGGGGCGATCGCGTACAGCACGTCCGCGACCTGCTCGACGTCGAGACCGCCGCGGAGAGCACCACGATCCGCGAGCACTCCGGCTAGCTGTCGCATGTTTGCTCGCTGCCCCTGGTGGCCGTGGTCCCGGAATGGCGCGAGCTTGGGGTTGCCGTGCGCTGCGGCTTCGGCGAGCTCGGTGAACTTCGCCACGCGGGCCATCGTCAGCGCCGCGCCGGCCGCGATTCGGTCGATCACCTCGACAGCCGATTCCGCCTGAGAGATCGAGCGCCAGAACTCTCGCTCCTTGAGCAGCTCAGGCGAATCGTCTCCCCGCACCGCCACGCGGATGATCTCGGTCAGGAGGTCACCTTTTGATGGAAACGCGAGATAGACGGTCTTTTCGGCAACACCGGCTTCCTTGGCGATTCGCGCCATCGACGTCTTCGCGTAACCGTCTGAGAGGAACAGCCGCTCGGCCGCTACTCGAATCTGGCGCCGGGTCTTGCGCGCTGCCTCCTCCCGGATGGGCGAGGAATACGCGCGTCGAGGCGCTCCCTCGTGATTCTTCTTGACATCGCTCACGATAATTCCTTACAGTACAGCTGTAGCCAACACGGAAATCAAACCAGGAGGCTCGAGATGGAACTTGTAGCAACGCTCGCGACGTTCAACGCCGGGCCACCGGCCGACACCAACGACCCTCGGGTAGCGCTTCTGCGGCAAACGCTGCGCGAGTCGCCCGGCTTCGTCGCCGGCTACCACCTCGCTGCCGCTGACGGAAGCGAGGCCTACTCGCTGGTCGTGTTCGAGAACGGGAAGCAATTGGGTGGGGCGATGCGGGCGCTCCAGGACAGGCCCGGGGAACACAAAATTGGCGTCGACCCAGACCGCGTCACACACCTGAAGGCGTACCGGTTCTGAGCCACCGAAGGACAGGCGGCCGACGGTGCTGTCGGCCGCCGATGCTCCTCACCCGTCGCGGAAATTGTCGCGGACCAGATCGCGGCCACGCGGATCAACCTCCGCACACGCGCCGAACCCAAAGCAGGTCCGGAGCCGCGCACAACGACTGACCCCCTCCTCGCCAAGACCGTGCATCGGTGCTTGCCAGCCCGCTGGTAGCGGGGGGGCCGATGCGGAAGTCTCATGCGACGTCGCCGCACTTCCGGATCCACGCACCAGCAGCCGCCTCGGCGGCGCTGGCGAGCGTCGCCTCGACTTCTGCTCCGGCGCGGTCGGCAAGCAGAGCAGCAGTCGGAAGCACACCACCGGTCCGGCGACAAGGGGGCGTCAGCTCGAGTGTGGCCGCAGTGCTGCTTTCGAGACAGCGCTTGCAGGAGGCCAGCAAGCACCGGATGCGCGCTTGTGGCGAATATGAGGTCTCTTGTTCGGCGTCGAGTGAGCCGTGCGTTCGTGTTCGAACGGGCCTCAGCGCTCACCGGGTTCGCGTGGCCTTAATTGTCGGATGGCGGTAGCGGAGGTCCCGTGAGTCGACGCCGCTGCTGCCGTCGTGTTTGCTGGTGTGCGCTCGGTCCACCTCGCTGGCGGCGATCGGTTTGACGCTCGCGAGGAACGCTGTGCGTGTGCAGTTGCGCGATCGCACCGTCGAGCGCGATTTGTAGCTGCGTGCTGTCGCGGCTGGTTTTGGCCAGCAGCAACCCGCCTTGGATCGCGGCCAGCATGGTCGTGGTCAGCTGTTCGAGGTCGGCGTCGGCGGCCAGCAGGCCGCTGTCCTGCAGCCGCGTGAGCGCTCCGCCGATCGCCGCGCGCCAGTTATCGAACGCGTCGTTGAGCGCGGTGCGAAAGTGCTCGTCGGTGTCCGCCAGTGCCGCGGCCAACGTCCCGATCGGACAACCGCCGCGTCCGCCGTACTGCTCGACGATCGCGACCATCGTGTCTGCCCAGCGTTCGAGATCCCGCCAGTCGTGCACACCATCTAGCGCCTGTGCCTGGGTACCGATCACGACGGCCGATTGGTGCTCGATCACCGCTTGAACCAGCCCGTGCTTACCGCCGAAGTAGTGGTACAGCTGGCTCTTGCTCGAATCGGTTGCGGCGCGAATGTCGTCCAGGCTCGTGCCGGATACTCCGCGCTCGCTGATCAGCGCGGCGGCAGCGGCGACGATTCGCCCGCGCGTGGCGCGGCCCTGGTCGGTGATCGACGGTGGCGTCATCGCGACGATTTTACTTGCAGTGGACCCGTCGGCCACCCGAGCGCGCGCTCAGCTCAACATGTGCTTAAACTGTCGGTTGGACTATCCGGTCCAATGCAACCGGCGCGACGATGAGGAGCAGAGCGAATGAGCCCGACAATTCAGGAGCAGTCAGACCAGCTCCAGGCCGCCTCCGCCGGCAGGATCCCCGCCGAGGTTCTCGAGGTCTTCGCTCGCGACCGGGCGGCGCTGCGCGAGCGTGGCAAGCCCGCTGACGCCGTCGCCGCGGGCAGTGTGCTCCAGGACTTCACCCTGCCCGACGCGACCGGCAAGGATGTGTCGCTGTCGGAGTTGGTGGCAGACGGGCCGGCCGTGCTGGTGTTCTATCGCGGCGGCTGGTGCCCGTACTGCAACCTCGCGCTGCACCAGTACCAGTCCGAACTGGTGCCACAACTCTCCCGGTTCAACGCGCGGATGGTGGCGATCAGCCCCCAGGCACCCGACGAGTCGCTCAGCACCGCCGAGAAGCACGCCCTCCAGTTCCCGGTGCTCTCGGACGCCGGCGCCCGCGTCGCACGCCAACTCAGCGTCACGTTCCAGCCCGCCGAGGACGTCCTCGAGGCCCAGCGAGCGCTCGGCCTCGACATTCGAGAGACAAACGCGGAGGGCGCGACCGAGCTGCCGATGCCGACCGTCCTCGTCGTCGATCGCGACCGGGTCGTGCGGTTCGCCGAGGTGCACCCGGACTACACCAGCCGCACCGAGGTCCAAGCGATCATCTCGGCACTCGCCGACCTCTAACCAACGCTGCCGAGCGACTGGGCCAGGCGGCAGTCTCGCTGATAGCCGGCGCTCGCTCCAGCGTGGCTCGGCTCGCCGACCTGACATCGGAGCATGCAGTGATCCGCGATATTGACAAGACCCGAAGGAGCAGTTCATGCCCACAAATCTCGAGAACCGAACCGCGCTAGTCACAGGAGCGGGTCGCGGAATCGGTCGCGGGATCGCGACCGGCCTCGCACGAACCGGGGCGCGGGTCGGGCTGCTCGCTCGAACGCTCCGTGACCTCGAAGACGTCCGCGCAGAGATCCAAGACGCCGGCGGCACCGCCGTGACGCTCGCCGCGGACATCAGCGACCTCGACCAGACGCGCAGCGCCCTCGACCGACTCGTCAGCGAGCTCGGTCAGGTTGAGGTACTGGTCAACAATGCCGCGGTGGTGTGGCCGCTGGGCCCGACCCAGAACGTCGATCCTGACGCCGTCGCGGCCGCGATCGCGATCAACGTGATCGCCCCAATGACCGTCGCTACCCGCGTGCTCCCAGCGATGCTTGCCGCCGGCTGGGGGCGGATCGTGAACGTCTCGGCTGCGATCGCCGCGCACCCCGGAATGCTCGTCGGGATCAACACCTATGCAGCGTCAAAGAGCGCATTGGAAGCGCACACACGCAACCTCGCCGCCGAGCTCGAGGGCACCGGCGTCACAGCCAACGTCTACCGGCCGGGCGCGGTCGACACCTCGATGCAGGCCTACATCCGCGAGCAGCCACGCGACCAATCGGCCTCTCGCTCCACGACCGCTTCACCACCATGCTCAGCTCCGGCACGCTGATCACCCCACGCGTGTCAGCCGACAGCCTGCTCGCGAGACTCGCCGGACCAGAAACAGGCCAGATCTGGGATGTCAACGACCCAATCCCCGGACCATGACCCCAAGCGAAAGTAGACAAGGACTATCCGGCCCGCAGCACCCGTTTGGCGCGCCAGCGACGCAAGCGCTCGTCCGGCTCGAGCCGCATCTGCGCTGCAGCGCACGATCAGATTCGCCCAATATCGAGCGTGCCGCTGCCAGGGTCCGCACGATCTCTCGTACGTCATGGTGAACTGACCAGGGCACATCAGAAGTCTCCGTCAAACAGGGTCAGCTCATGGGGGGTTGGAAGCTGGGTTGTGCGCGGGCCTGAAGCTGGGTTGTGCGCGGCCTGGTGGTTGATCGTGGTGCGCCCGGGTCCCGTGGTCGCTTGCCGTGAGTCCGGGGTGTTGCTGATGATGTCGTGTCCGCCGATAGACACCTCGCCGATCCCGGCCCGGCGCTCGTCGAAGTGTGGCCGGCCCTGACCGGATCTGACGGTTCGTCGGTGGGTCGTGCGCGATTGTGTGAACAGATCGTCACGGGTCCCTTACAGACCTCTGACGCCCGGCTTAACGAACTCTGACGGCACCCGTCGAAGCATTGACGCGGCGACGAGCGATTGCTCTACTGAGTTGGACCCCACAGTCCAAACATCTGACGGCCGACTCGCCGCTGACCTCGGGACCAATGGGGTACTCCACACCCACACATCAAGGAGCATCGATGCGTCTTCTCTCACGCATGTCGGTCCCCGTCGCGCTGCTCGCAGTCGCGATCGCGGGTCCCGCAGTCGCGTCCGCCGACAGCGGGCAGGGTACCTACCAGGCCCCCGAGCACGTGTACCTCGACGGCAACACCGCCGGGGCGAACACGATCGCCGGGTTCGTCCGCCACGCGGACGGCTCGCTGAGCGCTCTACCCCGCTCTCCGTTCGCCGCCGGCGGCGCCGGCCTCGGCGCGGGCCTCTCCTCGCAGGACGCCGTCAAGTTCGCCCACAACGGGCGGTATCTGCTCGCAGTCGACGCGGGCAGCAACCAGATCTCGGTGCTGAGCGTCGGACGGGACGGCTCGCTGACCCCGGTTACCGGCAGCCCGTTCTCCTCGGGCGGCGTCGAGCCCAACAGCATCGCCGTCCACGACGGCCTCGTCTACGTCTCCAACCTCGGCTCCGCCACGGCGGCTCCGAACTACACCGGCTTCACCCTCACTCCGTGGGGCCAGCTGCACCCGATCCCCAACTCAACCGTCACCCTACCGGCCGGGGAGAACACCGGCGACATCGTCCTCAACAACAACGCCACGAAGCTCGTCGGCGCCGTGATCGGCGGGACGACGCCGGGCAGCTCCCTCCTCAACAGCTACCGCGTCAACTGGGACGGCACGCTTGCGGCCGCGCCGGGCTCGCCATTTGAGGCGCAGGGCCTCGGCGCCTTCGGCAGCGAGTTCAGCCCAATCAACCCGCACCAGGTGTTCGTCTCCAACGCCCACAACGGCGCCGGCCTCGGCACGGTGTCGGCGTTCGATGACTCCTGGAACGGCACCCTGTCATCGATCGGCACGTCGCCGTTCGCCGATCAGCAGACCGCGCCGTGCTGGATCTTCATCAGCCATAACGGCCGGCGGCTGTACGCGCTCAACACCGGCACCGGCAGCGTATCGACCTACTCGATCGTCAATGACGGCACGCTCACGCTGCGCGCGAGCACCCCGCTCAGCAACCCGGTCGGCGCGATCACCGGCACCGACGTGACCATCAGCGACAACGACAACACGCTGTACGTCAACGAGGCCAAGAACGGCACCGTCGGCGCGTTCAAGATCAACCCCGACGGCACCGTGAGGCAGCTGCCGGGTTCGCCATACGCCACTGGCTTCGGCACCGGCTCGACGACCATCGGCGTCGCCGACAACTAGCCCAGGACCGCGACTCACAACCACCGCATCACCGGAGCTGGGGGCACAGCGCCCCCAGCTCCGGCGCGTGTACTCAGATCAGCTCACAATCCCTGCCCGCGCGCTCATACGCTCAATCCGCCCAGCGCCGCAGCAATCGACGCGAGGGGCAGGCGACTGCTTTTGCCCTAGCCGCCGAGTCCGAGACGACGATCGCCTCGGCGACGATCGGATGGCCGGGTCGCGCCGACTCGCCGGTCGTTGCGGGTCGGCGCCGAGAGTCTCGAGTTTGGCGAACAGGAGGGAACACCCTGGCGCGCTCGTGGACCCGCTTTCACTTCAAGGCGCGCCTCTCGGACCTTAGCCGCCCTTGGGTTCAGCAGCCGACCGAGAGGGGCAGCGCCGGCGAAACTGCTGCCGGGGCGACAAGCCGGAATCGACCACCACCGGTGATGGCTGCTTGGATCGCTCGGGGGCCAGCGGCGGTCTGGCTGCCCGCGACCGTTCTTGAGCCGCGAGTAAGAACTTGACTCAAGCTGCTTTGAGCCGCTGGTGGCTGGGCCGTCGTAAGAGCGAGGCAACCGGTCTCGCGAGCCTGACGGCGAGAGCGGCGAGGAGACATCGGATTTGGCGATCACGACGTCGGTATGTGAGGGTGCGATCCGCACGCGCTGGGGACGCGGGCGCCGGTGCCTCGGTGTGGAGCCGCAGCGGGGACGTCCGGGTTGCGCCAGACGCGAGATCGCACCTCATGTCGGCCTGCAGACGACCGCGGGCGGGGTGCGGGTAGCGGCGTCGGTTAGTCCGCGGCGGGGACCTCGTTGGGCGTGCGGCCGACTTGGAACGCGGGGATGGCGGCTGGTACGGTGCCGGCGTCTTGGAATCGGGCGAACTCGGCTTCCTCGCGATCCAGGACCCGGCTGACCGCGGGCAGGGCCTCGGTGCGGCGGGCGTGATCGGCGCACCGGGGAAACGGTCTCGGGTCCATTCCGGAGCCGATGGCCCGAAACCACAGCCACAGCATGTAGGCGTCGACGATTGACCAGTCTTCGAACAGCCAGTCGCGGTTGCCCAGCCGGGCCTCGAGGATCGCGAACGCCTTCTCGAGCTCTTTGCGCGCTACTAGGCGGATGCGCTCCAGGCTCGCCTCGTCACCATCTGAGAACGCCCCCGGGAACCGTTGACGCCCGACCGCCGGCTGGATCCCGCTGGCGAACCAGGCCATCATCGACATCGCCTCGGTGACCCTCCGCTCGTCGCCGGTCGGGAGCAGGCCGGCGTCGGGGAAGGTCCGGGCCAGGACGGTCTGGATCACCGGGTTCTCGGTGACCGCCCATCCATCGAGCACGATCGCTGGCACCTTCTCCTTTGGGTTGATCGCTCGGTATTCGTCCGTCTGGTGATCGCCGATATACCGATTGAGCACATGCAGCTCGAACGGGGCACCGGCATGCTCGAGTGCAACGAACGGGACTCGGGCGCAGGAACCAGGGGACCAGTAGAGATGGATCAACGGCATGTGCGACTTCCTTCCAGCGATTGGCAGCTGGGATGAGAGTCTTCCACAGATCGTCTACAGGGTGTCGACAGACACGTTATGCTGCCTCAACCCCGCGGTCGGACGATGATGAGGGAGAGAGACCAATGCCGCGTATTGATGCCCCGGTGATGCTGGTCGGCAGCGTGCCGCTGGCCAGCGCCGAGGAGGTGCTGGCCGTCTGTGCCGCCGAGCTGAGCGGGCTGGTCGACGCGTTGCCCGATGGGGAGACTGGATATCGGACCAATTGGATCAACTATCAGGCGTATTTCGTGCATCACCCCCACCCGCAGCTGGAGACGCTGCAGCGCCCGGCGCCCACCGACGGGGTCCAGCAGTGGAGCCCGAGCGGGTTCGGGGATCTGTGGAACTTCCGGGTTCGCGATGGGGTGCAGGAGCTCGCGTTCGGCCGGCTGTTCTATGCCGAGGCCGCGATCAGGTCTTACGTCGCGTTTGTCGATTTGCGTCGAGCCGGACAGATCGCTGAGCATGTGCGCTTCCAGATCTCACTTCCGACGCCGCCCGGCGGGGTGGCGGCGTTCTTCCGTGACGACGGCTCGGAATATGAGTTGGTGTTAGATGCGTATTCCCGGGCGCTGGTCCGCGAGGTCGCGGACATCGTTGAGGCGATCCCGCCTTCGGACCTTGCGATTCAGTGGGATGTGTGCAACGAGGTGATGGAGAACGAGGGCGCCTACCCGTGGCTGCCCGCTGACGGCCGGGCGTGGGATCGCTACCTGGAGATGCTGCGAACGATCGGGCCGATCGTTCCCTCCGAGGCGCTGCTTGGCTATCACCTCTGCTACGGCGACCTGGGCGGGCATCACATCGTTCAGCCGTCAGACCTCGGCCTGCTCACGCGGATGGCCAATGCGGCCGTGATCGAATCCGGCCGACCGGTCGACTGGCTGCATATGCCGGTGCCGATTGATCGCAGCGACGACGCTTACTTCGCCCCGCTGGACGAGCTCGACGCGCCGGACGTACGGCTCTTCCTGGGTGTTGTCCATGAGGCTGACGGGCTCAAGGGCGCTGCGGCGCGGCTCGAGGCGGCGCGCCCGCACGTGTCCGGTCCGCTCGGCGTGGCCACCGAGTGTGGCTTTGGCCGGCGCCCCCGCGACACGGTCATACCGCTGCTGCGACTGCACCGCGAGGTCGCGCAAGAGCTGCTGTTCGCCCCGCAGGACTGATCGAGGGAGAGACGATGACCGATACCGCCGCCACCGACCTGCAGTACACCGAGCTTCCGGAGCGCGCGCAACGCGCGCTTGAGTCGTTCGTCCCCGACGAGGACCTGGTCAGCCAGCGGACCAAGCAGTTCGCGGATGTGGAGCCGCGCGAGCCCGATCACGATGGTGATACCGAGGTACTCGACGGGCAAACGTTCACTCATCACTTCGTCGAGGCGCCCGGAGACCACGAGCTGATCCGGTGGCATTACGTGGAGGTCGGCGAGGGGGAGCCGGTGGTGTTCCTGCACGGCATTCCGGATTCCTGGTTTCAGTGGCATCACCAGATGGCCGACCTAGCTGGCAAGTACCGCTGCATCGCTGTTGACCTCAAGGGATACGGGCAATCGGAGAAGGAGCGGGGCGACTACCGCCATGTCGGCGCCGCCGCGCAGCTGTTCACTATGCTCGACCAGATCGGCCTGGAGAAGTTCAACCTGATCACTCACGATCGGGGTACCGTTCAGGCTGACTACATCGCGGCCGACCATCCCGATCGGGTGCTCAGGTACGGGCGCGGCGAGCAGCATCTGTACCACTTCAATCCGGTCTTGGCTCCCCAGGACCAGATCTTCGGTGATGCGCCGTGGACGGGTCTGATGGAGGACCCCAAGCGCTTCGCTGTGTGGGTTTATGCGTTTGTCTGCAATCTGCCGGTGGCCGATGCCGATATGCGACGGGTGATCCAGGAGTTCTCCTATCCCGGTACGACCCGCGCGGTGCCGCGATATTTCCTGTCGTCGACCTTTCGCAAGGAATGGATCGAGCGGCGGACGCGACTGCTGGACGCTTGGCGTTGCCCGGTCACGCTTCTGCAGGGCGCTGACTCGCGCAGCCAGCCCCGCGAGTTCTATACGGACGCTCGAGAGTACATCCCGAACGCCAAGAGCGTCGACGTCTGCTACATCCCCGGCGGGCACTTCTGGACGCTTGAGAGCCCGGGGGACTCGACCGAGGCGATCCGCGAGGCGCTCTCGCGCTGATGGACGTTCGCGATCTCGCCCGCCGGCCGGCTGGTCCTCGTTGACGTCCCTGGGTGGATACGCCGCCGCCGAGCGCTCCGTTGCCAGCCCGAGCGTGGACGCGATCTATGACCGGATCCGCGCGGCCATCCTGCGCGGCGAGATCGCGCCCGGCGACGAGGTGTCGCAGGTCCGGCTGGCCCGGTACCTCGGCGTCAGCCGCACCCCCCTGCGCGAGGCGCTGCGGATGCTCCTGCACGAGGGGCTAGTCGACGCGCAACCAGGACGACAGATGCGCGTCGCCGGCTACTCGGTGCAGGACATGGAACAGCTCTACGTGGAGCGGATCTCGCTGGAATCGATGGGCATCCGCCTGACCGTGCCACGGCTGCGCGCCCCTCAGCTGGCCCTGATGCACGACCACCACGCCCGGATGCTCGAGTGTGCCGAGCGCGAGGATTTCGATGCCTGGGAAGTTCCCCATGGCGCGCTGCACGAGCTCTTCGTCAGCGAAAGCGGCGAGCGCATGACCACACTGATCCGTCAGCTGTCTGACCACGCCACCAGGTACCGGCGGCTCTATACGACGCATTCCTCCGGCGTGTATACCGTCGGAGGAGCCGAGCACCAGTCGATCATCGACGCGTGCGTGGCCGGTGACTGCGACACGGCGGCACGAACGCTGGCCGAGCACCTCGGGCACACCGCGCTGGGGGTGATCGCGATCGTCGAACCCGACTATCGAGCCAGCCGGTTACGGCTGGCGATCAGAGTCGCGAGCGTATCGGTCACAGACGGGTAGTCACACAACAGAAGGAGAGAGCAATGACCACCCAGCAGACGAACACCGCAATCGGGGCTCATCTTGTCGGTGGCCTGCACGCGCCCGACGCCGAGACGGCCATGATGACCGCGGCCGGGACGCTCGGACATCATCTGTACGCGCTCCCGGATGGAGAGACCGGCGACCGCAGTCAGTGGATCCTGTGGCAGATCGACAAGCTGACCGCGATCGATGGTTTCGAGATGGTCGGCTTCGATGGGGTGACAGATGCCTCCAATCAGGACTACGCAGAATTTCCGTCCATCGCCGTCGACGCGTCGGTCACGGCCGTGTCGCCCACTGCCCTGGGGTACTCGGACGCGGCGAAGGAGTCCTACGCGGTCTTTCGCCGCCTGCGCGAGCAGGGAACCATCCCAGCCGAGGTCAAGTTCCAGGTATCCGTACCCACTCCGTTTGCCACCGTGATCGCCTGGATCCGCCCACAGGACCAGGAACGCTTCTTCCCCATCTATGCCGATGCGATCGCCGCCGAGATCGCCGAGATCGCCCGCACGGTCGGAGATGACCTCCTGCTCCAGCACGATGTCGCCGTCGAGGTCGGAGCGCTCACGGGCAACTTCACCACCGTCGATCGCTTCCGCGACAAGCAGGTGGTCATCGACACCCTCCGCGACGCGATGGGGCGCGTGCCCACAGGGGTCGAGCAGGGCGTCCATCTCTGCTACGGCGACTACAAGCACCGCCACTTCGCGATCCCCGAGAACCTCGGGCTGTGCGTCGAGCTAGCCAACGCCGCCGGTGACGCGGCCGCCTTCGTCCATATGCCAGTCGACCGCGACACCGGACGAGACCCTGCCTACTTCGAGCCTCTGCGCGGCCTGTCGGTCAAGCGGCTCGCGCTCGGCGTAATCGACTACGAGGGCGACGTGCACCGCACTCAAGAGCTCATCGCCGCAGCCGATGTCGGCAGCGGCGGGGTTCAGTTTGCCGTCGCTACCGAATGCGGCATGGCCAGGATCGCTGACCGGCCCGGTGGCCCCAGCCTCGAGCGCCTGCTCGAGCTGCACGCCGAGGTGGCCGCCGCCGTGCGATGACCCGGCGTCATTCTCCGAGACTTGCGCGGTCGGTGACTCGAACACCGCGGCGCGAAGGCTGGCCGAGCACCTCGGCCGCGCTGCGCTGGGCGTGATCGCGCTTGTGACTACCAGGCCAGCTGACTGAAGATCGCGATCGCTTCAGCCAGCGGCGCGCCACGTCACGCTTGAGTCGTTCGCGACAGTCAAGTGGCTGACCAGCGAGCGACTCGGGCAGCGGTGAATGACGTTGTTCAACGAGTCCGTGAGAGGAGGAGTTCATGCCAATAGCCAACCCGGTGCTGCACCACGTGACGCTAAAGACGAACCGCGTCCAGGAGATGATCGAGTGGTATACCCGCGCAGTCGGGATGACCGCCAGCCACCACTCGAAGTTCGGCGCGTGGCTGACCAACGACGACGCCAACCACCGCATCGCGCTCCTCGCGCACCCGGCGCTGAGCGACGATCCTGACAAGGTCCCGCACACCGGAATGCACCACCTGGCGTTCGAGTACGGCGACGTCGGGCAGTTGCTCGACACCTACGTCCGGCTGAAAGAACCCGGCATCAGGCCTCACGCCTGCCTAGACCACGGTCTGACCACGTCGCCGTACTACCTTGACCCAGACGGCAACAGCGTCGAGCTGCAGGCCGACAACTTCGGTGCCTGGGCGGCCTCGACCGAGTGGATGCGGACCTCGCCAGAGTTCGAGGCCAACCCGATCGGAGTCAACGTCGATCCAGAGCAGCTACTCGCGCCGTGGCAATCGCTTGGTGACGCCGCCGAGCTGCACCGGAGCAGCTTCGCCGGTGAGTTCGATCCTGGCACTCCGCTCGACCTGCGCCTGCCCGCCGCGAACGACCGTCCGCCCGAGGACGCGGCACTCGCGTGAGTCCGTTGACGACATCACGCGATCGATCGAGGATCGGGCCAGCATGCCGGCTGATCCATGCGCCAAATGATCGACCCTGGGCTGGCGAGTTAAGCCGAGAAAGTGCCGGTTCACGCAGTCCCGGCTCTCTCGGCTGCTCCCGAACGCGCTGGTCAGGCTGCTCCTCCCGGCCGGCTCCAGTACTGCGGCGTGGCCCTGCTTTCGCTGGGGGAACGAGCATCTGCACCTGGATTCCTGGGGCCCTCCTGCGCGCGGATCTCGAGAACGTCGCCGCTCGGGCGCCGGCCGCGACGCCCGAGGCGGCCACTGGGTCGCGGATCCCGCGCGCTTAGCAGGCTTTGTGCGTTGCCCTGTGGGATACCCGTCGGCTTGCTGAAAAGAGGAGCACGGTCGGGCAAGTGCGATTAGGAATCGGCGCGCGTATGCTCGCGCCCCCGAAGCACGAGCCAGGTCGACGCGAACGACGCACGATGGTCTGAGTCCCGCCGGGGTATAGCTGCTGCCGCCGTCGCATCGCCGGTCAGGCTTGGCGAGAGCGGCGGCGACGGCGGCGTGGAGGGGGCGGGGAGGGCTGGGCCTGCTCGTAGGCGATGAGCAGCTTGCGGAGCAGCGCGGCCAGTTCGGCCTGCTCTCGCTCGGTAAGAGGAGCGAGCAGTGAGTGTTCGTTGGCGAGGTGTTCGGGCGCGACTCGGTCGGCCAGCTGCAGCCCGTCTGGGGTGAGCTCGACCAGGAGCCCGCGGCCGTCATCGGGGTCGGGGATGCGCCTGATTAGGCCGCTGCGCTCCAGGCGGTAGAGGCGGTGTGTCATCGCGCCGGAGGTCCGCATCAAGCCGAGATACAGCTCGGTCGGGGAGAGGCGGTAGGGCGGACCTGTGCGTCTGAGGTTGGCGAGCACGTCCCACGAGGCGCGGCTGAGACCGAAATCAGCCAGGCGACTCTGGATGCCGGCGTCGACGTAGGCGGTCGCTCGACCCAGGCGGCCGATCACCGCGACAGGTGCGAGGTCAAGCTCGGGCCGTGTCGCGGCCCATTGCGCGAGCACCCGATCAACGTGGTCACCGAGGACCGATGTATCTTCAAGCTCAGATATTCTATCTTTAGCTTGAGACACCTGCCTGAGTCTACGGGAAGGATCGGCAATGGTCGTGGAATACGTCCGGTACAAGGTTGCGTCTAAGCGACAGCGCGAGTTCGAGGACGCGTGGGGGCAACGCCCAGCAGGTCCTCCAGCGGGAAGCGACGCAGTGTCTTGGGTTATGAGGTTTCGCACGGTGTCGAGGAGCCCGAGAAGTACGTGGTCAGGATCGAGTGGCGCTCGGTGCAGGAGCACGAGTTCTTGGACCAGATCGAGGAGATGCGCCACTACGAGCGCGTCATGAACCCCCACGATCAACCAAACGATCTGGCCGCCCGCCTTCGCCGCCTGCGCGGAACGGCGCACGCGCTTGAGCAGACCATGCAAGCAGCCATCAGCGGTGGGGGTGGGCAAGACGAGGAGGCTGAGCTGACGTTTGCCGCGGACAGGTTGAGGCGCTCGGTCATCCGTCCGCTCGAGGACGCTCTCACCGCCTCGCGCCTGGGTGACGAAGCGCACCGGGACACCGACGGGCGAGACGCTGCGCCGGACGGGGCCGAGGCTTCTCGTGCTGCTTGCAGCGAGCAGCTGATGGGCCTAGCTCGGGGCGCGACTGAGCTTCGCGCATCGGCGGGGGCTCCTCCGTTGCTGCTCGAGGCGACGGCAGCCCTTCAGTACCTCGCTCGGCGTTTTGCTCTCGAGGATGGCGGGGACTCGGCCGCCGCGCGCGTGCGAGAGCTTGCTCAGATCCAGGCAGACGTTCTCCCCGTGATCCAGAGTGATCCTGACGGGCCCTACCTGGTCACCAACGTGCCGAACGTGACCGATTGGCTTGGCTGTCCTGTCCAGACCACGCCGCAGATGGCACTGTGTCGCTGCGGGCAGTCGAAGCTCAAGCCGCTGTGCGACGGCACCCATGCGGAGGTCGGCTTCAGCTCCCAGAAGGACCCCAAGCGCGTCTACGATCGTCAAGACACCTACGTCGGCCAACAGGTGACGATCCTGGACAACCGCGGTACCTGCCAGCACTCGGGATTCTGCACCGATCGGCTGGCCACTGTCTTCCGGCTGGGCAAGGACCCGTTCGTGACGCCCTCGGGAGGACGGATGGACGAGATCATCCGCGCGGTGCGCGACTGTCCCTCGGGAGCGCTCAGCTACGCGATCGACCGGGTCGAGGCGCGTGATGAGGTCGACTACCACGCCAAGCGCGAGGCGACGATCGAGGTCTCAAAGGACGGCCCGTACCGGATCCGCGGGGCGATCCCGCTAATCGACGCCGACGGCCAACCGGAGTCGAGAAACGCAGGCGCCTCGCTCGAGCACTACGCGCTCTGTCGCTGCGGGCATTCCCAGAACAAGCCGTTCTGCAGCGGAATGCACTGGTACGTGGAGTTCAATGACCCGGTTCCTGATCCCGACCGCGTGCCGACGATGTTCGAGTGGTGCGGCGGGCTCCCGGCACTTACGCGCATGACCCGGCTGTTCTACGAAAAGTACGTACCGCAGGACCCCATGCTCGCACCACTGTTCGCAAACATGTCAGCCGACCATCCCCAACGAGTCGCCAAATGGCTCGGCGAGGTGTTCGGCGGCCCCTCGTCCTACAGCGAGGAGTACGGCGGCTACCCGCGCATGCTCTCCCAACACATCGGCAGGTGCCTCACCGAGGAATGGCGCGCCCGCTGGGTCTCGGTGCTGCTGCAATCCGCGCAGGAGGCAGGTCTCCCCAACGACCCCGAGTTCGCCTCAGCTTTTCAAAGCTACATCGAGTGGGGCTCGCGCTTGGCGGTCGAGAACTCCCAAACCAGCTCCCATCCGCCCGAGCACATGCCGATGCCCCACTGGGACTGGAGCACCGGCGCAGGTCCGCCCGGCAGCCGCATCTCAGCGCTCGCCCCGCAAACCCCGGCCGAGGCAGAGCCGCCAGTCGTGCTGCCGGCCGCCGACGAGCCAGTGCGCTTCGAGAAGCACATCAAGCCGCTGTTTCGCCAGCGCGATCGTCAGTCGATGAGATTCGCCTTCGACCTCTGGGCCTACGAAGACGTGAGCAATCACGCCCCGGCAATCCTCGAGCGCTTACACAACGGCACAATGCCCTGCGACGGAGCCTGGCCGGCCGAGAAGGTCCAGGCATTCGAGCGCTGGACGAACACAGGCATGAGCAAATAGCTTCCTCGCTCCGGCAGAACGAAGGTAGTCCGACGCGCTCGACGAGTTCACCGCCCTAATCAGCACTGGCATCCCGCGTCGCAAGCCGCAACACTGCGGCTGACCGCGCCTAGGGCCGCGCGGCTCCGGAGGCGCCCGATGCGAGTATGTTGCGCGGGCGCCGAGCACTTTCGAAAAGTTGTGCTCGTGGCGAGGAGCACGTCGCTGGTGAAGGTCGGGGCGACACCTGCGTTCGTGCTCGCGCGGGTATTCGCCGCTGACGGCGCCCGTGTGGCTGCCTTTGTCCGGTTGGGGCTGCCACAGCAGCGTCCGGCCGCGAAGGATCGTGACCCCTCCCGGTCGCGAGCAGCTACCTGACCTCGGCCATCCTGGTGACTGGAGATGCGGCAAACGAGGCACCAGCGGGCGGCTGGCGCGCTCGCGCTCTGTCGCCGAAGGGATCGCGTTTCGACGACCGACTCGGCGGGCGCTTCCGTGGCAACGCACTAGTGATGGGTGCCCTGACCGGACGAGCGCTACTCGACCGAAGCAGCACTGCTGGCAGACGCTAGAGACCGGTGCAGTCCGGGCTTGCCACCACCAGGTGGATTCCGACGTTCGTCTGGTTGGTGATGATTTGGATTCCCGCGTCGGATGGGATAGCTGTCGGGTGGATGGTCATTGCCGTCGCGCTGCTGTCAGCGGGTTCTGCCGTGGGGGAAGGCGTGACCACCTGTGAGAGTAGTTGGCCTTGGCCGTAGGACTGACACGGACCCGACCCGCTGGGGCCGGTGCCGAATACGACGCTGGCCGGGACACCGTCGGCGCGGAGTTGCTGCTGCAAGCCGGTCGGGTCCCGTAGCTCGCGGATCGTGACCTCGACAGTCCCGTTGGTCTGCTTGGACACCGTCCAGGCAGCAAGCTGGATCGAGGGCGAGTGATCAGGCTCGTGGTTTAGGGGCGCCACAACAGCTGCTGCGCAGATTGCCGCCCCCACCGCGAAGATCCCAGACGCACGTCGACGCCTCCGAATCGCGCGACCCCGCCGGATGACCCGCTCTACCGGCACAGTCATCGAGACGCCCGGCCGGCGCGCTCGCAGTTGGTCCAACAGTTCTTCATCGTTCATGTGAGTCGCTCCTGCTGTGGTTGGGGTATGAGGTCGCTTCGCAACGTGGCGATCGCGCGGCCCAGATGGGCCTGAACGGTCCCCGCTGCGATTCCGAGCAACTCTGCGGTTCGATCGGTATCGAGGTCGAGGAACACCCGAAGGGCAACGACCTGGCGTTGCCGAACCGGGAGGCGCAAGAGCGCATCGAGAAGCTCCGGGTCAAGGGTTCCGTCGTCGCGATCTCGTGTCTGTGGCTCATCCGGCACCAGCGTCGGGTCGGGCAGGAGGACTTCCCGGCGACGCCGACGCCATCGCGACACATGTGCGTTGAGCGCGGTGCGCACCACCCACGCCTCTGGAGCTGGATGGTCGCTCACTTTCGCCCACGACGCCCAAGCACGAGCGAACGCCTCTGCGACCAGTTCCTGTGCCAGGTCCCGGTCCCCGACGCTCACAAACACCGTGAGCAGGCACTCATCCTTCGACCCGCGATAGAACTCCGCGAAATCAAGCGACAGGTTGCTCACACCCCATCAACGCGCAACCACCCCCCGCTGGTTACCTGATCCAGAAATATCGTGAGCGCGAATCGCGAGGCAGACGTAACTCGCGTCCGCTTGCGGCAAGCGCGGTGCATTCGGCGCGTTTGCCCGTCACTGCCGCCTTCGCTGTTAGCACGCGTCTGACCCGACGAATCATGACGATCGGGTTGCCACGAGAAGCTTTCGCGAGCCTGGTCGCACTCCGTACGATTGGATCGGGGATGAGGCGGTCATGCCGGTGGCCGCATTGCCGCTCGCCGGCCCGGAAGATAGGTGGCCGCTCCACCGGCCGGCGGCGCGGGAGCGGCCACGGCGACAAGCATCCGTAGCAGCGGTCCGCCAGCCACCGCGCCGGCCGCGGGTCGCCGTGCCCGAGGAGACGCTCTCGGGACTGGAAGGTTCGCCGGATACCTGCCGTCGAGGATTGATGGTCGCGGCGTGCTCCTGGCCTCAGGTCAACCCATCAGGACCCCGAGGGCCCGTCGAGTGGAGCTGCGTCCGGCACGTGTGTACCCAAGCGGACCGCCGAGCCGAGACGCGGCTTGTCGTGACCCGCTCCGTCAGCCGGCCGCCCTGAGGCGGCCGCCTGGACAAGCGTGTGGGTGCCGGTCTCAGCCGCCGCCGGGTCCGCCGCCGGGCGCGCTGCCGTGCGGTCCGCCCGCGCAGTCGTGCAGCCCGCATGGGCTAAGGGGGAACGTCTGCGTCTGTGTGCCGGAGGGGGTGGTGAGTTGCGCGCTGGTGATTTGGTGCGAACCTGGCCACCACGCGACAGCCCAGCCGTTTTGGACAGTTGCTGTGACCTGGGTGCCGTCCTCGAGCGTGGTCGGGGAATACCCCGTGCCTCTCTTCCCTCGCCGACGACCGACGGCGCCCGTGTGCACGCCGTCGAGCCATTCATCGGCCAGCTCGCGGAACGTCGGCCCGGCTGCCTCTACCCCGGACCGAAGATCAACGGGCAGCCTGCCGGCTACTACACCGCCCGCCCCAGCGGATTCGGCCGCGGCATGCGCAGCCACTACCAGGCGATCAACCCCCACCAACGCTTCTAGCATCAGGCCAAGCCCTATGTGACATCTGTCATTGATTTGGTCTCCGCCTGTCAGTACCGTGGGTTGTTGGACGGATGCGGGGCAGCGGCTGGTGTGGTGACCCTCGGCCCGTCCCGAGCGTCATACCTGGGCCGTACCACGAGCCAGGCCGGTTGGCAACCTCTTTGACGCGCTTGCACGTTATTTCGAGGAACAGAGTCGGCCGCACAGACTTCGAGAGCTGGGAGGTTGCATCATGGCCGGGGCAGACAACGCAGGCGAAGACTTCGAGGTCGGCCGGACGAACAAGAGCGAGGAGCGCTCGCTGTTGGTCGCTATCAACGGGGATCCCGACGGCTATCAGGCCGACTTCGTCCTAGACGTCTCCAGCGAAGACAACATGCTCCTGCGAAGCATCCCTCAGGGTGTTGACGCCGTCCATGCGACGGGAACAGACGCGATGCCCACCGGGGGAGCCATCGGGACCATTCCCGCGGGCAACGGCGTTGTTGGACGAGGACTCAACGGCGTCGTGGGATACGTGCACGGCGTCGCTCGCTCCGGCCCGGAGGAGGCGGCGGCTCACGCCGGCTTGTTGGGCGTGGGCAGCAGCCAGTCCTTCGGGGTCTTCGGCCGCGGACTGAACGGGATGGTCGGCTACACCGATACCCAGCCTCGCGACGCAGCCTGGGAGTCCCAGGACACCACGGGCGTGTGTGGCCGGGCCGCTGGCATCGGCGTGCGGGGGAAGGGCGATAACGGTGGTGTGCAGGGGGAGAGCGACAGCAGTTTCGGCGTCGAAGGCAAAAGCCAGTTCGGCCCCGGTGCCCACGGCACGAGCACTGAAGGCTTCGGCGTCCTGGGCAACAGTGAATCCGGGAACGGGGTCGCAGGCATCTCGTCCGGGCGGGAGCCCGCTGGGATGTTCGAATCAAAGCGCGCGGCCCAGCTATGGCTGGTCCCAACAGACACCGGGCCCCTGAACACCCCCTCCGGTATAACCCCGCAGGCGATCCCGGTCGCTGACCAAGGCCCGAAGGTGCTGCCGGCGCATGTGACGGAGGGCGGCCAGCTGATGGCCATTAAGGACGACCAGGGCCAGTGCACGCTGTGGTTCTGCGTGAAATCCGGTCCCCCTGCCCGGTGGGCACAGGTGCTGCTGGGCGAGGAGTGTGACGGGCGAGCCTAACCTCGCTGGCTCGATCGCGACGAGTCGCTAAGCACGGAACGACCGGTGTAGAACGTCGGTCGAATGACAGCGGACGCGCGTCACCGAACGGGTGTTCGCCTGACTCACCCGGCAGGCCCGTGGCCTCAGATCACCCTGAGCTCCAGGTCGTCGTCGAGGCGGGGTGTTCGCGGCTGGCTCTCACGGAAGCGCGAACCGCTCTCATCTACCCGCGCAAACCCCTCTCATCCAAGCGCGCCGGAGAACTTCGGTCGAATGACGCGGGGCCATCGCAGCGAACGGCTGTTCGCCCAGTGGCGGCCTTAAGCGAGCGGTCGACCGCGTCCGAGCGTCAGCAGACCGCGCGGGCGAATTTGTCCGAGAGCACCAGTCTCAGAGCAGGATTCGTGCCGCGGGCTCCTTGCTGCTGTTAGCCGGTTGCAACAGTCTGCAGACATAAGGCAAACGACGAGCGGTCGCCGGTCACAATTCTCGGTGCTGAACCGTATACGGGGTGATATGCGTGATGAGCGTGCAGACGCGGAGTTGCTGAGCAGCGGGGTCGGGTCTGATTTTGGCTGTTTGTATGACCGCCACGTGAGGGCGGTTACGGCGTTCGTCGGCAGCTGGATTGGCGAACCGGAGGTGGTGTTCGATCTAGTGGCCGAGACGTTTGCGCGAGCGCTGGAGCACCGTCTGCAGTACGACCCGTCGAAGGGGCCGGCGGTTGGGTGGCTTCTGGGGATCGCGCGCAACTTGATGATCGATTCCGCGCGCCAGGGGCAGGTGGAGTCGGACAGTCGCGCGCGCCTTGGGATGGGTCGGGTTGAGCTTGACGATGAGCAGCTGGAGGCGGTCGCCGACCGAGGGGACGTCGAGTTGCGAGACGCGCTCGCCTCGTTGGAGGCTGTCGAGCGGGAGGCGGTGATCCGCAGGGTCGTGCTCGAGGAGAGCTATCGAACGATTGCCGCCGATCTGCGCTGTTCTGAGCAAGTGGTGAGAAAGCGTGTCTCGCGCGGACTCGCGCGGTTGCGGGGAAGTCTGGAGGGAAGATGAAGGATCCGTTTGACATCCTGCGCGCCGAGCTGGTATGCGCTGCCGAGCGTGCGGCGCTGCCCGCGCCGCGTAAACGGTGGGGCTGGCTTCGTCG
This sequence comes from uncultured Solirubrobacteraceae bacterium, assembly GCA_963731395.1. GTDB lineage: Bacteria > Actinomycetota > Thermoleophilia > Solirubrobacterales > Solirubrobacteraceae > Palsa-465. The sequence goes on along the minus strand of CAVSVH010000001.1, from coordinate 61,335 downwards.
CCCGTCGCGCCCGGTGGCTGTCTTGCTGGCGGCGCTGGTGATCGTCGGGTGTGCGGCCGCGGTCGCCTCGCTCGCCGGGAGCGCGTCACAGCCGCTTGAGGGGAGGGTGCCGGGAGCGGTTACCCCTGCCTCGCTGGCGGGCTACAGCTACACGGTCGCAGTGACCCCCAGTCTGCCCGCCGGGGTGGCGGGATGGGAGTCGCTCATCATCTACACCAGGACGGGCGCCAGCATCCAACCTCCCGAGAGCGGGGGGACGCTTGTCCAACCCAGCCCCAGCGGGGGGACGCTTGGGTATCCAACGCCCACCTCCCCCGTCTTCGGCGGAGGTACTGGCCCCGATAGCTGCCCCGTCTGTTTCGCCCGCGGGAACGCCGTTACCTACGTCCTTACCGGCCCACAGGTGTTCGCCGTTCGGATTGGGGGCCGGACGATCCGCACCATCACTTCACCCGCCCTGCCGAGCGGCGATCGAGCCGCGGTGGTGTTCATCCCCGCGAAAGGACGCGTGTTCCTCTTCCCGGCCCACAGACCCGTCCCGGTCCTCAAGCATCCGACGGGGAGCAAGAACGTTGTCTTCGTCGCCGTCGAGCCGCTCGCCCGCTCCGGGCAGGCGATCGCCCACCGGTTCACGCCTTCGGCAGGGTGCTCGAAAGCTGCGCGAGGCAGGTGTTCGGAAAGCGTTCACGAAGCGCCGCCCTTGACCTGGATGGCACCTGATGCTTTGTCGCGGTGGTGGCCGTTGGGGGAATTCACGGTGCCCTACCAGGGCCCGGGCTATCACGCCCCGGCCCGGCCGCGTCCGGGCGTCTGTGAGCTGGCGCAACGCGGCCTCCCCGCACTTCACGTCCAGTTCGGTCACACCATTACCTGGATCGCGCCGGTCCCGGACGCCCTCGGTGAAGTGTTCCTGTCTTGCGTCGATGCTGAGTACTGGATGGACGGGTGGCCGCTCCAGGCCGCCGTATTGCTCGATGGCCACAGGCCGGGGCAGGTTCTTGAGCCAATTCCCGGCGCGCGGCCGGTACCCGGCCACCCGGAGCTGGTCAACCTGCCCCTTGGGCGACTCCCCCTGAACTACGACGCGCCGATCTCCGCTGATTCGCCGCAGTTCTCGATGACAGCCAAACGAGTTGGTAAAGCCTGGCTGGTCGTGCAGGGCGGCTACGGACTAGCGCAACGAGTGCAGGTGCTCAACTCCCTGCGTATCACCAAGCTCGACCTGCATCACCTCACCCCCGGACACGCAACTCATTAACCAGCTACCCGACCAGCGCCCTTGTGAGCGCTGCTGAGTTGATCGAAGAGCAGTGGCGCGGCCGTCGTGACCGCTTCAGGCGTGCAGCCAGAGCTGAGACTGCCCGCGACGACCAGCCGAGACCTCCTTCCGTTGTCGCGCAGGCATCCTGGCGGCGACGACGACAGTCTCGGAATGCGCGGAAGGTGCGCCTTTCAGGGCGCCCGCGCTTGCAGCCTTTCTGCAAGCACTCGGGCGACAAGCAGCACTCCGCGCGGACATCGAATGGCTCCCGCACTCACGCAGCACCGGCCGTCTCGACGCCGCCCGTGACGCCGGCCGTGGCTGCCGCTTTGGGTCCGGAACGACCTGGAGCAGAAGTGGCGATCTGGTGGCTGGTCCGGCGACAAAGGGGCAGCCGGCATGACGGCGCAATGCCGATCCCAGGCGTGTGGATTCACGCGATAGGGAGCGTGGCGTTGCGGACGGGGGATGGTGCTGCCGGAACGACTGATGCACAGGCATCCCCTCTTGCTGGCGCAGGGTCCCGTGCCTGGCCGGCGTCCCTGCATTCCGCGCAAAGCAGGGCGCGCTTCCCGACGGTGCAAATGCTGGTGTTGGAGTGAAACCGCCCCCCGCGATCGCGGCAACCTGCCGATGCTTGGGTCGCCTCAGTCGCGTTGCTTGGGCACGGTGCGGGGGAGCCCGAAGTGGGGAAACACGCTGCTGTCGGCGAAGAAGGTGATCTCGGCGATGTTGGTGCCCGCGAGCGTGAGCACCATCAGCCCAGAGGCGCGCGCGATGCCGGAATGCGGGCAGGGCAGGTAGCAGCCGAAGGCGGGTTGACCGTTGGCCCGGGTCGGCACGAGCCGCAGCGGCGTCTGGTGGAGCGCGCCGCGCACCCGTAGGAAGTTTCCGATCGTCGCCCCGCCTTGGTATTGGTGGGGGTAGGGCGGCATCGTCAGCCAGGCATCGTCGGTCAGCAACGCGACGACAGTGTCGATGTCGCCGTCCTCGATCGCGTTGGCGAACTGTCCCACCACCTCGCGCTCGCGCCGGGAGTTAGGCAGCGGCGCGCGGTCGCGCGCGGCAGCGGGCAAGCGGCTCTCCAGCGCGGCACGGGCGCGGCGCAGCAGGCTGTTCACGGCGGCTTCGCCGGTGTCGAGGATCGCGGCCACCTCGGCGGCGCGGAAGCCCAGGACGTCGCGGAGGACGAGAACGGCCCGCTGCTGCGGTGAGAGATATTGCAGGCCGGCAACGAACGCGAGGGCTGTCGCTTCGCTGTGCTCGTAGCGGGCCTCGGGACCGGGTGCTTGGTCGGCGATTGCATCGATGAGCGTGTCGGGGTAGGGCTCGAGCCAGATCGGCTCGGTGATGCGGCTTGGTGTGGGCGGGTCGTTCAACGGTTCGAGGCGCTGTGGCCGGCGCGCGTTCGCGCGCAGCGCGTCCAGCGATCGGTTGGTGGCAATTCTGTACAGCCAGGTACGGATCGAGGCCCTCTCGGTGAACTGGTCCAGTCCGCGCCACGCGGCCAGCAGGGTCTCCTGAACCAGGTCCTCTGCGTCCTGGGTCGAGCCGACGATTCTGTAGCAGTGCAGTTGGAGCTCATGCCGGTGGGGGTCGGTGAGTTCACGAAACGCGTTCTCGTCCCCGGCACGGGCCAGCGTGAGCGTGCGTTGGGTCACGTCCGCATCCTCGCATCGAAGCCTCCATTCCTGGCCATCACGAGTACAGACGTCGCGAGCCTGGGAAATTCGTCGCTGAATTTCGCGACGTCCCGACGCCTACAGAGGTGATGACCACAACGAGCAACACCGCATCGGAGGCCGCAATGACAATCGCCGACAAACCCGTTCTGCTGACCCCAAACGTCAAGCGCTGGCGCGCGTTCGCGCTACTGGCGGTGGCCTTCTTCATGGTGGTCATCGATCTGACGATCGTCAACACGTCGTTGCCGACGATTGGCCGGGATCTGCACTTCTCAGAGACCAGCCTGCAATGGGTGGTGACCGTCTACGCGCTCACGTTCGGCGGCTTTTTGCTGCTCGGCGGGCGTATGGCGGATCTGCTTGGCCGCCGCCGGGTCTTGATGCTCGGCCTGTCCGTGTTCACAGCGGCGTCGCTGGCGTGCGGGCTCGCGACTGGCGAGGCGTTTCTGATCGGAAGCCGGGCGGTTCAGGGGCTCGGCGCGGCGGTCATGCTCCCCGCTGCCCTGTCGATCGTGATGAACATGTTCGGAGAGGGCGCCGAGCGCAACAAGGCGCTCGGGATCTGGGGCGCGCTCGGTGCCACCGGCGCAACCGTGGGGCTGATCACCGGCGGGGTTCTGACCCGGTACGCCGGATGGCAGTACATCTTCTATCTAAACGTCCCGATCGGGGCGGCCGCGCTGGCGCTCGCACCGCGGATCGTCCCCGACAGCCGGCTGGCCACGACGCGCCGGCGGTTTGACGTGCTCGGCGCGATCTCCGGCACCGGCGCGCTGGTGGCGCTCGTGTACGCGATCTCCCGGGCACCGCAGTCCGGCTGGGGCGCCACGAGAACGATCGCGGTGCTCGCAGCGTCCGCGGCTCTGCTCGTCGCGTTCCTGGTGATCGAGAACCGGGTCGAGTCGCCGCTCTTGCCGCTCTCGATCTTCCGGCTGCGCACCCTCGCCGGTGCGAACACCGCGGGTCTGCTGCTGGGCGCCAGCTTCTTCGGGTTGTTCTTCGTCGGCACCCTGTACATGCAGCAGGTGCTTCACTACAGCGCGCTTCAGAGCGGAGTCGCGTGGCTGGCCACCTCATTGACGTCGATCGCGCTCGCCGGTCTCTCGCAGCTGCTGGTGACCCGCGTGGGAGCTAAGATCGTGATGGCGATCGGGATGACGCTGATCGGCGCGGGCGTGATCTGGGCAACCCAGGTGCCCGTCCACGGGCACTACCTGGCCAACCTCGCGGGCCCGATGGTGGTCGCCGGCGCCGGGACCGCGTTCGCGTTCATCCCCGTCTCGATCGCCGCGCTCGCGGGCGTTCAGGAGCACCAGGCCGGGCTCGCGTCCGGACTGTTGAACACCTCCCAGCAGCTCGGCGGCGCAATCGGGATCGCGATCGCCTCAGGCGTCGCCGCCAGCCACAGCAAGACGCTGATCCATGCCGGCAGCGCCGCACCCACGGCGCTCACCGGCGGCTTCCAGGCCGCGTTCTGGGTGCTCGGCGCGATCGCGCTGCTCGCTCTCCCCGCGATCTTCGTGCTCATCCGCCGCGACGAGCTCACAGACGCCGCGGCCAAGACCACGGTCCGCGAGCCCCGGCCAGCACTCGCTGGCGCCGACTGACCCTCGACACCAAGCCCGATCCCAAACCGCAAAGGAGACGCAACCATGTCCACGTCAACGCCAAACATCACCGAAGCCCGGCATAGAGGACGTGCGGCCATCGCGAACAAGGCAGTGCTGGTGACCGGCGCCAACCGCGGCCTCGGGCGAGCACTGGTCGAGGAGGCCTCGCGGAGAGGTGCGAAGCGGCTGTATGCCGCAACGCGCCAGCCGTTCACCCACCCGGACGAGCGCGTCACACCCGTGGTCTTGGACGTGACGAACGCGGCGCAGATTCAGGCGGCCGCGAGCAAGTCGAGTCGCTCGACATCCTGATCAATAACGCCGGCGTGTCGGTTCCCGATGACCTCAGCGATCCGGCCGCGTTCGAGCAGCACTTCGCCGTCAACCTGTTCGGCGCATGGGGCGTGACTGAGACGTTCCTGCCGTCGCTGAGCAGGAGCAGCGGAGCGGTCGTGAACGTGGTGTCGGTTGGCGCGCTGGCCGCCGTGCCGGTTCTTCCGGCCTATTCGGCCTCGAAGGCGGTGACGTTCTCGCTCACGCAGGCGCTGCGTCCGCTCCTGGCGGGGCGGAGCGTTGAGGTTCATGCGGTGCTGCCCGCCCCGATCGACACCAACATGGTCCGGGATCTCCCGATCCCGAAGACCGCGCCGGAGTCGGTCGCCCAAGGCATCTTCGACGGCGTGGAGAACAGGGACGAGGACATCTTCCCGACCCCATGTCAGCGACGATGGCCGCGGCCTGGCGCACAGGCCTAGCTATCCCGCGAGGGTCACGCGGTCCGCGCTGCAGAACGCGGCGTCGATCGCCAAGAACATTCTCACCACCGAGGCCATCGTGGCCGAGGTGCCCGAGAAGGATGGCGGCGGTGCCCCGGGCGGCGGTATGCCCGACATGTCGGGAATGATGTAAGCCAGGCACGAGCCTCGTAGTAGTGAGGGCCCGGAGCGCGACCGCGCTCCGGGCCTTCGTGCGTTAAAGCCCCGAGGCCGAGATCGTCTGGCGTGAGATCGTCTCGGCTAGGACATGCCGGTGTAACATCAATCACATGAGCTTCACGACTAGCACCCCCGCTGGCCCCGTCGAGCAGACGGCGCCGCCCGAGGTCCTCGCCTCCGATCTGTGCTGGTTGCTGGGGCGAGCCAACCAGTTGCTCAACGCCGAGTTCTCGACGGCGCTCGAGGCGAGTGGGATCTCCCCCCGTCAGCACACGGTGCTCGTGACCGCGCTCACCGGCGAGCACACACAAACCGATCTCGCCCGAATCGTCGGACTCGACAAGACGACGATGATGGTCACGCTTGACGAGCTCGAACGGGCCGGGCTGGCAGAACGCCGTCCGCTTCCCAGCGATCGTCGAGCCCGCATCGTGGCCGTGACCGCGGCCGGGCGAGGCAAGGTGCAGGAGGCCGAGGAAGTGCTCGACCGCGTCCGCGGCGAGGTGCTTTCAATTCTTCCTGACGACCAGCGCCAGAGCTTCCTGCAGTCGCTCGGTCAGCTCGCCTGCACCCAGCGGTCGGGCACCGGCGATTGCGCCGGGCCGCAGATTTAAGTCTCACAGGCCACCCCTCGTTCGACGTTCTCTCGAGAGGACATCCCCGCTCGCATTGCGGGCGGCGAGTGATGCTCTCTAGCAAGATCATCTCAAACAAGACGATCTGCTACGGTACGTTCTCGCCCGGGAATAACAGGAGGCCAAATGCCAGCTGACGTCCGAACCCACTCCAACTCCAATCCGACCCCCAGCTCCGACCGCCAGCGCTGGATCGCTCTCTACGTCCTGTGCGCCGGCTTCCTGATGATCATTCTCGACCAGACGATCGTCAATGTGGCGCTGCCGTCGATCAAGCGCGATCTGCACTTCTCGCAGTCCGGCCTGGCATGGGTGGTGAACGCCTATCTGATCGCCTTCGGGGGCCTGCTGATGCTCGTCGGTCGCCTCGGCGACCTGATCGGCCGCCGGCGGATCTTCCTCAGCGGTCTGGCTCTGTTCACGAGCGCCTCCCTGCTCTGCGGGCTCGCCGACAGCCAGGCGCTTCTGGTCGGAGCGCGCTTCGTCCAGGGAATCGGAGGAGCGATGACGTCGGCCGTGATCCTCGGGATGATCGTCACGATGTTCCCGGCTCCGAGCGAGCGGGCTCGTGCGATCGGCGTCTACGCCTTCGTCGCCTCCGCGGGCGGGGCGGTCGGGCTGCTCGCAGGCGGGATCCTGACCCAGAGTCTGAGCTGGCACTGGATTTTCTTCGTGAACCTGCCGATCGGCGTCCTCACCGCCATCTTCTCACGCCGGCTCCTGCCCGCCGATACGGGGCTCGGGTTGGAGGCCGGGGCCGATCTCCCGGGCGCGGTCCTGCTCGTGAGCTCGCTGATGCTCGCCGTCTACGCGATCGTCGAGACCACCGCCTATTCCTGGGGTTCGGCCCACACGCTCGGCTTCGGAGGGCTCGCGCTGGCTCTCGGCGCCGGCTTCGTTGTCCGCCAGGCCCGTGCCGCCAATCCGCTGGTCCCCCTGCGCGTGTTCCGCTCCTGGGACGTGAGCGGCGCCAACCTGATCCAGATGCTGATGGTCGCCGGGATCTTCGGCGTCTTCTTCCTCGGCGCGCTCTATCTGCAGCAGGTGCTCGGCTATGACCCGATCCAGGTCGGGCTAGCCTTCTTGCCTGTGGCCCTCGGGATCGCAGGGATGTCGCTGGGCTTCTCGGCGGCGCTGATCGAGCGCTTCGGCGCCAGGACCACCCTGCTTCCCGGCCTGGTGCTCGTGGCCGTGGGTCTGCTGCTGTTCAGCCGCGCCTCTGATCACGCCTCCTACGCGTCAGGCATCCTGCCCGCCGTCGTGCCCCTGGGCATCGGGGCCGGGCTGGCCTTCCCCTCGCTAATGACGCTGGCCATGTCGACCGCCACCCCGGAGGATTCCGGGCTGGTCTCCGGTCTGGTCAACACCACCCAGCAGGTCGGCGGCGCCCTGGGTCTGTCGGTGCTGGCGACGCTGTCGGCGTCGCACACGAGCAGCCTGCGTGCCGGCGGAGGGTCGGTGGCTGCGTCGCTGACCGGGGGCTACCACCTGGCCTTCGGGATCGCGACCGGGCTGGTGGTCGTCGGCATCGGCGTGGCGATCGTGCTCATGCGCCGCCCGTCGGACAGCGCCCTGGCCGAGGTGATCGACGACGGGGAGCCCGAGTTCCTGCGCGAAGCGGCTTAGCCAGTGACGCGGCTTCTCAGCCGAACGCGCTGTCGGTGTGCAGCCGGCAGCACGCCGCCTTAGCGCGCGGGATGTTGTAGGTCCTGACCTGCCAGCCGTGGTCATGGGGCTTCAGCAGCACGATCGGGGTCTTGCGCGCGATCGAACCTCCCGGCCGGAAGCTGACGTTGCCGACGTTCAGCCCCACCTCCCAGGCCACGGTGCTCTGGAACTGCAAGAGGGTCGCGGGCTGACCGCCGGACAGGATCTTGGAGGGGCCGCCGACCTTGGCCACGACGTCGGACAGGCGATCGAGCTGCCGGGCGAAGCTCCGCTCGGCGACGACCTGCCGGCGGGCGGAGTTGACCTTTGTGTGTACATAGGGATACAGGGCGGCGAGGAAGGCGACCACGATCGCCACCTCCAAGACGGCCGACAGGACTTGGCCGCGGGCGGGCGCCCAGGCGAGCAGCCTGCCCACCCCGCTGCCGGCGAGCACGATCATCACGGCCGCCGGCTCATACAGGTAGCGCGGTACCGCCGAATAGCCGTGGAGAGGGAAGGCGATTTCGACCGCCACCCACAGGATCGCCAGGCACGCGAGTGCGAGCGTCACCCGGTCACGGAGCTTCACCGCCAGGCCACGGCCAGCAGGGCGGCGACCTCCCATCGGCCAGGCGTAGAGGCCGAGGAAACGGCTGATGACCCCGGTGCACTTGTTGTGATCAGAGCAGAGCTACCGACCAGGTCCAAACCGCGCTCAGTCGCCCGGCCGAGCCAAGTCCGGTCGATGGGAGCTCCCGCCGCGCCGGCGATGCCTCGTGATGCCTTGCGGAGTCCCATCGCATACTTGACCGCGGGGAGGGGTCGCTGATCAAGGGACTCCAGCGTGGCGAGCCACTCGTTGCGCTCGCGCACCTCCACCGGAAGATGATCACCCCACTTGGCTTGCAGTCCCTGGCCGGCGTTGTTGACCAGGACGTCGATCCGCCCGAAGTGCTCGACGGCGGCCGCCACGGCCGACGTGACCTGGCGGTGGTCGGTGACATCGCACGGGACCGCGAGCGCATTGCCCAGCTCATCCGCGAGCTGTTTGATCCGGTCCTCGCGACGGGCGGTCAACACGACACGTGCACCGGCTCGTGAGACTGCCCGCGCGGTGTGACCCCGTCTTGGACTCCCGAGCAGCTGCAACGAATCGACGGCTCGCGCGAGTAGAAATCGCCAGCATGCGCTCTGACGGAACCCAACGGCAGTGGTTGCCGATCTGGGTCGTTCGCGTTGGTGACCAGGTCTACGTCCGCACCTGGTACCGACGCACAACGGGATGATTCGGCCACGTCATCACCACCCAACAAGCCCGCGTTCGCGTTCCCCACCTCGAGACCGACGTCGTCGTTGAAGACATCAGCGACGGCGACACCGACCTACGATCCGCTGTTGACCAGGCATACCAAGCCAAATACGCGCCGCCCGGAGGCGGATCCGTCAGACAGATGACCACAGACTCAGCCGCAGCCACAACCCTCCGCCTATCCCCTGCGGTCAAGGCCGCGTAAACGCCGCGGGCCCGCGCGGGAGACGGCTGCTTTCACGCATCACCGGGCGTCTCGCGCGCCCGATCGGACCGCGAGCTCTGTTCTGCTCTGGGCTCCCGCTCAACAGAAGCAGCCGCGCCGACCTGATGGCTGCTCGGCAGCCCGCCGTCGACCGAGAGCCAAACCGACCGACCGGACAGCACCGATCCGAACCGCAGCCTCTCACTGAGCGACAAAGCAGGCATCTGACGCGTAAGCGTGTTGGTACCGCAGGCGTCTAGGGTCACCCTGCAGGGGGCGGAGGTTCGCGCGGGGTTTTGTGGCGGTGCCGTCTGCGGCGGCTGGGTGGTGGTGATGATTGTTCGCGTTCGAAGGCGGTGAGCATCTTTCGCAGGAGGTTGGCGAGCGCGGCTTGTTCGTCGAGGCTGAGGGCGGCGAGGAGGGATCGTTCGTTGCTCAGGTGGGCGGGGGCGACGTGGTCGACGAGGTGGGCGCCTTTGGGGGTGAGCTGGACGAGGAGTCCGCGGCCGTCTTCGGGATCTGGCAGGCGGGTGATGAGACCGGCGCGCTCGAGGCGGTAGAGGCGGTGGGTCATCGCTCCAGAGGTGCGCATCAGCGCCTGATAGAGCCGGGTGGGCGAGAGGCGGTAGGGCTCTCCGCTGCGTCTGAGGCTGGCCAGGACGTCCCATGAGCCGCGGCTGAGTCCGAACTCGGCTAGACGGGCGTTGATGGCGGCGTCGATGTAGGCGGTGGTTCGGCCGAGCCGTGCGATCACGCTGACCGGCGTCAGATCCAGATCGGCGCGCGCCTGGCCCCACTCGGCAAGGACACGGTCGACGTGATCAGTCTCGATCGCAGTGCTTGATATATCTTCAAGCTCAGGTAATTTACCTTTGAATTGAGACACCGTCATGAGTCTACGCGGGAGCCAGCGGTGGTCGTCGAGTACATCCGCTACAGGCTGACCAGTATCAGGAGCGACGAATGAGCAAGCCGAAGGCGATGAAAGCCGACGTTGACGCAGGACTGGCCTCGCTCCTTAAACGAGCCGACGAGCTTGAGTCGGTCATCAAGGACGGAGCCGCAAGCGGCGTTAGCGCCGATCGTCAGGACCGACTGCGGTTCGTTGCGAGCCGGTTGAAGCGCTCGGTGATTCGACCGCTGCAGGAGGCAGTCGAGCGCGCAGGCGCTCAGGGCGACAGCTCCAGCGGCCGACCTGGATCCGTCGACCACGGTGGGGGCGAACGGACCGCAACTTCGGACCTCTCTGGGGCTGCGGGGCTGGACGACGCCGTGCTGGGGCTGGCGCAGGACGCGACACGACTACGGACCATGGGTGATCTCCCAGAGCTGCAGGAGGCAGTCGCAGCGCTTCAAGATCTCGCCTCCCGTGCCGGGTCAGACGGCAGCGAGGGCGCAGCCGCGGCGCGGCTCGCGGGATTCCGGGAGATCATGTCGTCGCTGCGGTGGGGTATTCAGAGCGAGCGCGATGGCCCCTACCTGGTGACCAACGTGAAGAACCTGACTGACTGGCTCGGCTGTGCGCTGCCGAGCGCCCCGCAGATGGCGCTGTGTCGCTGCGGACAGTCAAAGCTCAAGCCGTTGTGCGACGGCACCCACGCCGAGATCGACTTTCAAGCCGACAAGGACCCCGAGCGTGTGGCAGATCGACAGGACACGTATGTCGGCCAACAGGTTACGGTCCTCGATAACCGCGGGACCTGCCAGCACTCGGGATTCTGCACCGATCGTCTTGCCACCGCTTTCCGGCTGGGCAAGGAGCCGTTTGTGATGCCTTCCGGCGGGCGCATGGACGAGATCATCCGCGCGGTGCGCGACTGCCCCTCCGGCGCGCTGTCCTACGGGATCGACGGCGTCGAGGCTCGCGGCGAGGTCGACTATCACGATCAGCGCGAACCAACGATCGAGGTCTCAAAGGACGGTCCGTACCGGATCACCGGCCAGATCCCACTCATCGACCTCGATGGTGAGCCCGAGCCGCGCAACCAAGGCGCTTCGCTTGAGCACTACGCGCTCTGTCGCTGCGGACAGTCCCAGAACAAGCCGTTCTGCTCAGGGATGCACTGGTACGTCGAATTCAAGGATCCCATCCCTGACCCAGAGCGGACCCCGACGATGTTCGAATGGTGCGGCGGGCTGCCGGCGCTGACCCTGATGACGCGACGCTTTTATGAGAAGTACGTGCCCGAGGATCCGCTGCTCGCGCCGCTGTTTTCCAACATGTCCGCCGATCACCCGCAACGGGTGGCGAAGTGGCTGGGCGAAGTGTTCGGCGGCCCGCCGCGCTACAGCAAGGAGTACGGCGGCTACCCCCGGATGATCTCCCAGCACGTCGGCAAGGGCCTGACCGAGGAATGGCGGAGCCGCTGGGTGTCGCTGCTGCTCCAATCCGCCCGCGAGGCCGGGATCCCCAACGACCCCGAGTTCGCCGCCGCGTTTCAGTCCTACATCGAGTGGGGCTCGCGGCTAGCCGTCGAGAACTCCCAAACCACATCCCACCCCGCCGAGCACATGCCGATGCCCCAATGGGACTGGACCACCGGCGCCGGAGCACCAGGCGATCGGATCTCGGCGTTGGCGCCAGCCAGCGAGGAAGACGAGCCGCCAGTCGTCCTTCCAGCAGATGACGAGCCAGTCCGCTTTGAGAAGCACATCAAGCCGCTGTTTCGCCAGCGCGACCGTCAATCGATGAAATTCGCCTTCGATCTCTGGGCCTACCAGGACGTCAGCACCAACGCCACGGCGATCCTCGAACGCGTGCGCAACGGCACCATGCCCTGCGACGGCGCCTGGCCGTCTGAGAAAGTCGACACCTTCGCGCGCTGGACCACCACAGGAATGAGCAAGTAAGCTCGCGCTCAGAGAACGAACGTCATACCGACTGGCAGACGGCGAGGCAACCACGCAGGACAAGTCCGGCGGCGATCGTCGCCTCATGTGGTTGTGGTCGACATCGATCTCCTTCCGAGATCCGATGCCTACACAGAAGCCCGGACACTCCCCACGTCGTCGGCGGGATCGATGGCTACCGGACTTCTGCTCCTGGTCATCGACCAGCTAAAGCGGCAGTCGGATCATGTGGCTGCTCGGGCGACAATGGGGCAGTCTCCGCGTCAGCGGTCGGCGTCTCGGCGTGCTGGAGGTTCAGGAACTCGACAATCCGACAGCCTCCGAGGCCGTAGCCGAGCCGGCTGCAGTCGTCGGCTTGGTCGTCCCTCGGGCGCCGGGTCACGTCTGCGGCGCCGACCTCGGCGTGACCAGCTAGAGGATTACGTTCTGAGCTCAAGCGTGACTGACGGCTACTTAGGCTCCCGATAGCGGATGATCCGGCTCCAGGGCAGCCCGAAGATGTATCGCAGCACGAGGGCGAAGAGCACGAGCAGGCCGCAGTAGATGAGCATCCACTCCCAGAAGCTGATCCCGTGGCCGAGCACCAGGACGATAAAGAGCGCGATCGCGATCGCCGTCGCGACAGGCAGTCGCTTCGAGAATGGAGTCCTCATCGAGATCAGCGATCACAACGGACAACCACCGTGTAGATGGCGGTAGGAGAAGTTCGCTCCGAACTCGGGATGATCGCAACTGCCAACGGCTTACGCAATTGCCTCAAAGCTCCGTCCGGCATCGCGACGCCGATCGCTCAGTGGCTGATGATCGCGCGGTGGGTCGTAGGCATGTAGATTGGCCGGATGGGAAGGAAGCTTGGAGAGGCGTTGGCTCGCCGGGCTGAGTTGCAGGCGAGGTTGGGCGAGGTCCGCGATCGTCTTCGGGTGAGCGCCCTGGCGCAGGAGGGCGATCGGCCAGCCGAGATCCCGAACCGCTGCTTGCCGAGTTAGATGCGATCGCCGTGGAGTTGGAGAAGCTCATCTCCGACATCAACCGAACGAATGCCGTCACGCAGAGTGCGTCGGGAGGCACCCTAACTGAGGCGCTGGCGCGACGCGATGTTCTTGGTCTTTTGCATGGCGCGCTTAAGGCTGTCGCGGATTCAACTGCCCAGCAGCAGGCGCGCTACAGCCGTTCCGAGATCCGGCTCGTTCGCACGTTCGACGTGGCTGCGGTGCGGGCTCGAGTGGATGAGCTAGCGCGTGATCGGCGCCAGCTTGACCTCGAGATTCAGAACGCGAACTGGACCGTCGATCTGCAGGAGGACAGTTGAGCGCGAGTCGGTAGCTGCATAGGAGATAGCGAGCGCCAAGGCGGCAACTGCCTACGAAGTTGCATGCCGGTTCGCCGGCTCTTGGTGGCGCGAGGGTAGCGCCCGCGGGTTCGATTCCCGCATCGCACAGATACGCCCCGCATCGTCACATCGGCACCGAGCACTCGCACCGAGCATCACCATGGCGCTGGATCTCCGCCGCAGCGAGGGTGGGTGAGGGGACATTCCGCGCTAGCCAAACACTTTCAGAGGTCCAGGCTGCCGCCGACATGGCATCTCGCCAAACCAACCTCAATTTGAGGCGGCCTCCTCATACGAACGCGCCGCGGGCGCACCACGGCGGCGCTATGTGTAGAACCTCTGAGCGTGGGCGTTGCTTTGTATGACGCCTGCAGAATGACGGCCCGCACCCCAACGTTTGTGGCGCTGCGCGGCGGTTGGGCCGGATGGCGTGACACAAGTGATCCATCACGGCAAGCAGCAGGCACGAGCCCGTTCGCTGCGGTGCCCAGGGGGTCGGCGCCCCCCCGTCTTCGGAGCGCCGTTTTCGTAGACCACGTCGACGTCTGTAATGGTGAAGCGGGTGGTCCTCAGCAGTCCGACAATTGGCCGGGCGAGGTGGCGACCGCTGAAGAGCCTCAGCCTCGGCCGTGTCGCCGCCAGGAACGCCTGGCCAGAGAGTCCGCGTTTAGCCGACGAGCTCCGCGAGCAGCAGTCAAGCCATTGCAGGCGCGTGGGCGACGAAGGAGGCGTCTCGCGTGGACTCGACCGGCGTCTCGCACGCGTCCTGAAAGCGAGGCCGGGCTGGGAGCGGTCAGTTGTTGCGGTCGAGGACTTCGCGAAGCCTGCGCGCGAACGCTTCGGGCTGACCCGCGTGTCCGAACTCGCCGCCGAGGAAGCCGCCGTGATGGCTCGGAAACACGGTCGCCTGCTGACCGAGCAGCCTGGCGGTGGCCACCGACGTGCGATCGGTGAAGGTGCCCCTGGACTCCTCCCCGACCGCGACCACAACGCGAGTGGGCGCGGCAGCCAGCGCATCGCGGTCGGGGTGATAGCTCGTGATCGCCCAAGATCGGTTGGAGAGCAGCGGGCTGTCGCGAGAGCCGTCGTCCTCGGTTGACATCCCGAACGCGATCGGATTCGCCGCGGGCCGGGCGAAATAGGCGTCGGTGAACTCACCTTGCCACGATGTCATCGCGATGAACGCCGCCATGCCGGCACTCGTTCCCTTCGCTTGGTAGGCGTCGCGGACCGCAGCGCGGGCGCGCTCGGCCGCCGCGCAGTCGGGGAGGACCGGGATGAGCGGCGGTTCGTGCGCCACCAAGGTAGTCACGTCCTCGGGATAGCCTGCCACCACCGCGAGCGCGGTGACGGCGCCCCCGCTGCTGGCGAACAGCTCCACGGGGCCAGCGCCGATCGCCTCGATGACGGCGTGTACATCGTTGGCCTGGACGGTTGGCGATTGGTCGACCCGGCCGTCTTTACGGATGCTGCGGCCGAGGCCGCGCGGGTCGTAGGTGACCACCGTTCGGTCGGGGAACTGCGACGCCAACGTCTCAAAGCCGCTGGCGGTCATGGGCTGGCCGATCATCACCAGCGGAGGGCGTCGATCGATGGTGGGGAGCGGGCCGTGGACGTCATAGGCGATGTCGGCCTCAGGGGTGGTGAGCATGTGCATCGCGGTCATGCGCTATTGACCCTGCCCGGGTTGAAAACTCATCGGCCCTCCACCCAGACACCCCACGCCCCCCGTGCTGACATCGGCGCTGGGCTTGGCGCATCTTCAGAGCAGAAGTCAGTCGCTGGCGCCTGGTCTGGCGACCAAGCGGCAGCCGTGAGTTGGAACTCAGCTATCCGTCGCGAGCCCTTCGAAGAATGCGGCGACCTCATCCGCGTCAACAGGATCGGTGAGACTCTCGCGCAGCAGATCGTCCACGTCGGGGTATCCGGTCGGTCGCAGCTGATTGACCGCGCTGGCGATGTCATAGCGGCTTTGGCGCAGCGACACGTCCGGGCCCAGCAGCGCCCAGTAGGCGCCCGCCCGACCTTCGTAGGGACGCCCGACGCTGCCGGCGTTAACGAAGCGATGCGTGCCGGCCCGGCGATCGAACTGACGGTGGGTGTGCCCGCCCACCACGGTGGGCTCAACCACGTCAGTGAGAACTTCGGCCAACCTCTCCTCAGGCGTGGCGGTCGTGATGATCTCGACGTCGCTCCGTGGCGAGCCGTGGCAGAAGACGGTGGGGCCGAGCCCCTCGATCTGCAGGGTGACCGTGGTTGGCAGCCCGGCAAGCAAATCGCGTTGCTCGGGCGTCAGTCGCGACGCTGTGAACGCCGCTTCTCGTTCGACGGGGTCGCTCTCATCGCCCGGGTCGCACCGACCCTCGTCGTACGCCGCGACGGCTTCTCGATCCGCATTGCCGCGTACATAATGAACGTGCGGCTTGAGGCCCATGAGCAGATCCAGCGTCTCGCGCGGCAGCGGACCGGTCGCAACATCACCACCGATCACGACGGTCCCGACCTCCTCACGGGAGACGTCCGCCACGACCGCGCGCAACGCCGGCAAGTTCCCATGGACATCGCACAGAACCGCAGCCTTCACGAAACAATCATCCCAAGAACCGGTCCGGCCGGTGCGCAAACTGCTGCTGGCACGCACCACCGGCACCCTTGGCCGCGGCCCGGTCGGTCTGCAGACTTCCGCTCCGGATCCGGGACGACCCGGAGCAGCAGCCGGGGCCTGGTGGCCGGATCGGCGACAAGGGGGGCAGGGGCTGAGGTGGTCGGGAGATCGGCTGCTTGAGGGCCGTCGGTACTACCTGGATGTGGGAGTAGTCCGGGTGGGCGTGTGATCGAGGTTGCGTGCGCGGTGGCGTCTGGCCTTGGCGGTGTTGCCGCAGCCAGTCATCGAGCACCAGCGTCGGCTGGCGGCGCGGGAGGCATCGTAGAAGCGGGCGCTGCACGTATCCGACGCGCAGACGCGTAGGCGCTCGCGCTGGTCGGTGCCGAGGAGCAGAGCCGCGTCAAGGGCGATCTGCGCCAGGGCGTGCTGGACGGGATCTGCCGCAGGCGCTGTCGTCAGGACCGTGAGACCGTCCGGGGCTGTCAAGCGTTGTGGTGGCGTGGCGTGCCGCAGCCAGCGGTTGATCTCCACGATGGCGTCTGGGGGTGTTACGGCGTGGGCGACGGCGGCGTGGATGCCGGCGTCGATGGCGGCGCGCAGCCGGCGGGCACCGCGCAGCCGAGCGTCGGTGACCTCCCCGGAACTACTGAGGAGGCCTGCCTCCTGCAGCCATAGGCAAAGATCCCGCGAAGTCACGAGGGTCTCGACGTTGCGCCACCAGCGCTCGCGGTAGGTGTTGACAAAGTCGATCGCGGGCCGGCCGCCCAGCCAATACCACCAACCCGCGCCGCTGGCGAGCGGAAGCTTCAGATCGTCAGGCAGATCCATAACCCCATTGTTGCACTCATGGTGGTTATGAGCTAGGTTGCCGCGGCATGAGCTTCACGATCCTTCGAGCCGAGGACGCGTTCTGGCGCCCGTCGAATCAGATGGGCGTCCTCAACACCGATCTGGCCAAGCAGCTCTCCGCCGGCACGCTTGGCGCCCGGCTGTGGCGCCTGACTCCCGGCCAAGCCTCAACCCGCCACCGCCACCACACCCAGCACGAGCTCTACATCGTCCTGGAAGGCACGGGACGCATCCGCATCGAGACCGAGCTCCTGACCCTCGCTCCACTTTCCACGCTGCTCATCGAGCCCGACTGCCTGCGCCAGATCTTCAACGACACCACCACCGACGCGCTCTGGCTGGTAGTCGGTACCCCGCCGGAAGCCGCCAACACCCTCCAGATGACATCAGAGCAGCTCGCCGCGCTCTACCCCGACGGACCCAAAGCGCTCCCCCCCGAACTCATCGACGCCTAACCACTAGCACCCGGCTCCCGTCCACTGCCGCAATCACGCAGGCGCGGCACCCAGAGCGAGGTCCGAGGCCGCTGGCCTGACTCCTCCTTCCGGTCCGCGCAAAGCTGGAGCGGCAGTCGGGGTCTGGCTCCTCAGGCAGCGACGATGCAGCAGTCACGGCGCCGTTGTCCGTCGGCTTTGGGCTCGCGTGTTGCCTTACGCGGTTAGCTCGCGTCGTGTGGCTTCGCGGGCGGCTTGAGCGCGGGTCCGCACGTCGAGCTTGCGCAGGATCGCGGAGACGTGGTGGTCGACGGTCTTCTTGGATACGACCAGGCGCTCGGCGATCTGGGCGTTGCGGAGGCCCTCGACGAGCAGAGCGAGCACGTCGAGTTCGCGTGCAGTGAGGCCGGCCGGGTTCTCGCGCGTGCGCGCGCGAGGGCCTCGCGGGACGCTGTGGACCCCGCGCTCGCGCAGCCGCCGGGCGACGATCGCCGCGGCTGGCGTGGCGCTGAGCGCGCTCAGCTCATCGAACGCCTGGCGCAGCGCGTCCTCGTCGTCGGCGTCAGAGAGCGCTAGCGCGGCCTCGTACGGGCAGCCGAGCTCGCGCCAGCGCTCCGCCGCTCGCCGCCACTCCCCGGCGATCGACAGCCGATAGGGCTCGGCCAACAGATCTACCGCGAGCTCGTCATAGAGCCCGACCCGCCACCGCCAGCAGACAAGCTCCCCGGCGGACCATGAGTCGCCGCACTCGAGCGCGATCCCGAGCGCGTCGTTGGTCGCCTCGTCAACCCCGTCCGGATCGCCGTCGAGCCAGGCCACCTCGGCGCGCGCCGCGGCCACCGGGTAGATGTCTTGAGGTTCGCCGCTCGAATGGGCGAGCGCAAGCGCCTCCTCGAAAGGCTCGCGCGCCTGAGGGTCGCCGTAGCGTTCGCGCACTCGCCCAATGATCACCAGCGCTTCGCTGCGCGCTGGGACGGTGCACCTGGGGTCGGCGAGCAGCTCGGTCGCGGCGTCGCTGGCCTGGCGCCAGCGTCCGCGATCCAGGTCGAGCGTCAGCCGATTGGTGCGCAAAAGTTGTAACCACAGGTCGAGTCCGTGCTCCTGCGCGAAGTCGATGCCCTCCTCTGCGTAGCGTGCCGCCACGTCGTAGTCACGTGACCTGAGCCCTGTGGCGACGAGATTATTGAACGCTCGGCCAGCTGCGGAATCCAGCCCGGTCTCCAGAGCGAGTTGCAGGGCACGCTCGAGGTCGTCGGTTCCCTCGCTGCGGTCGGCGTTCAGCCGCATGGTCCCGACGCTTGTCAGGGCATGTACAAGGATCTCGGTCTCGTTCAGGGTCTCGGCGAGCTCGATCGCCCGCTTTCCCCAATCGATGGTCCTGTCGAGATCGCGGAACACCATGCCCAGGTGGGCGCCTCCAGCGTAGGCGCGCGCCAGTTCGCGACTAGGTCCCTGCGACTCGGCCAGCTCCACGGCCTCGCTGACCAACGCCTCAGCGTCTCGCGCTCGGCCAGCGTCATGCATGACCAGCGCCAGTGAAGCGAGGGTGCCAGCCACGCTCCGCCTATCGCCAAGTGTGCGACGGATCGCCAAGACACGTTCGAGCGCGTCGATCGCTTCGCCGGACTCGTTGGTGACAAAACACTCATCGGCGCGCCGCTCCAGCAACTCCACAAGCACATCCGGTTCGAGCCCGTCGGCGAACCGCAGCGCCCGCCCGTACTGGATGGCCGCCTCGTGATGCGCACCCGACGCCGCCGCGCGCTCCGCCGCCTCCGGCGCCCACCGCAGCACCCCCTCGCGGTCCCCGACAGCCTCTGAGTGATGGGTAAGGCGCTCGGGGTCGGCCGCGCCACCGGGCGGCGCGGCCAGCGCCGCGAGCGCCGCCCGGTGCAACGCCATCCGCCGATCGGGAGCCACCGAGCGCTCGACCGCCTCCCGCGCCAGCTCATGCCGAAACGCGACCCCTCGCTCAGTCGCGACCAGCATCCCCGCGCTCAGACACTCCCCCAGCCGGTTAACCAGCGGCCCGGCGATCGCCTCGAGCAACCACACCTCGACCTCGCCCGGCACAATCGCGACGGCCTCCAGCAGCCCTCTCGCCTCGCCAGAACAGCGCGCCGCCCGTGCCAGCACCGCGTCGCGGACGTTCTCCGGAATCGCCTCTCCCGGAGCGCCGAGAACCTCGGTCACGAAAAATGGATTGCCCGCCGTCTTGCGATAAAGCTCACGCGCGTCGAGCCCCTGTGATGCCGACAGCTCCGTGACGGCGGCAGACGAGAGCGGCGCGATTTTCAGCCTCAGAGCCGAGCCCGCGAGATCTCCGAGCACGAGCCGCAGCTGCACAGCACGGTCAAGCTCGTCGTCGCGGAAGCTCGCCAGCACCAACGCTCGCGTCTCGCCTGCGCGACGCCCCAAGAGCCTGAGCACATCCAGCGTCGCCTCGTCAGCCCAATGCACGTCCTCGAGCACGACGATCGTCGGTGCCCGTCGACACAGCTCGCGCACGATGCCCGCCGCCACCTCATAGGGCCGCGCCCCTGCCGCCACTAGCTCCTCGAGCTCGCCGCCGCACGCCTCGGCGATGTCCACCACAGGGCCCAGCGGATGCGGCGTCAACAGCGACTCGCACGTCCCCCACAGCACCCGCACCGGCTTGTCCTGGCGCACACAGAAAGCGCGCAACAAGGACGTCTTGCCCACCCCGGCCTCGCCGCCGACCCACACCAGTCGCCCCGCAGCCCCAGCACCAACGCCGCTCAGCAGCCCCTCCAGCGCGGCGAACGGCTCATCACGCTCGAGCAGCTCCCCATCCACGGCAAGCGCGCCCTGGTTCACCGACCCTCTCCTGCTCCACGAAACTCCAGCCCCATGATCGGGGCCGAGTCTGACACGCCCAACCGCGCACGTAAAGACACCAGCCAGTTGACCTGACCCATAGCCAAGCCAGGGCCGCGCTGCTCCTTTCACGCAGCTCCGGTCGTCTCGACGCCGCCGGCAACGTCGGCCGCGGCTTCCGCTCCGGGTTCCCCGAGTACCGAAGCAGCAGCGACGATCTCATGGCCGCAGCGGCGACCAAGCAGCAGTAGTGCGGTGCGGCAGTTTGGGGAAGATGCGGTGTTGGACCTCGGACCAACTCTCGGGAGGATGCTGCGGGCGGACACGCGGCGTCCCGCCGTGCCTGTTAGGCGCGGGTTCAAGACAGGCGAGGCCCACGACGCCTTCCGTGCCGGCGCGATCGTGTGGGTGTTGAGGTCCCGAGGCCGTCCGGCCCGTACTGCGTTGGACGCGATCGGCGGCCGGTCCCTTCGGCCTCGACCCTCAGCGCATCTCGCGCGATCCGCGACATGACGTTGTTTCTGACCGGCCCGCGGCACCGCTGGCTCGTGAGCGTGGGGTGCGGTCGCTGATGCCGGTGGCCCGGTCGCAGGCTCAGCCTGGGAATCGCTCGGAGCGGCCTCGCGGGTGCCGGGTGTCCTCGGCGGCGTCGACTGCGGCTTGGACGGTCGGGTAGACCTCGTCGAGTGCGGGGTCGTCGACGACGTGGCGCAACATGTCGCGGACCTGTCCGATGTCTCGGGCGATTAGGAGCTTGACGTCCTGGTGGCGCAGCTCGTCGCTCAGATCCCTGAGCATGCTCGAAGCCGTGACGTCGATGAATGGGATCGTCTCGGCGTCGAGGACGACCGCGCGGATTTCGTCTGCCGCCGCGGCTTTGAGGATCTGGGTGCGGACAGCGTCGACATTGGCGAAGTACAGGCCGCTCTCGACGCGGAGCACGGCGACGTGATCCGCGGGGTGCGCGTCGGGGTGGCGGTCGATGTCGCGGTAGTGGCCGTCTGGGCCGGGGGTCTTGCCGAGGGTCGCGATGTACGGGCGCGAGGCGCGGTAGATCAGCAGCAGCAGCGAGACGGTGATGCCGATGAACAGGCCGGGGAGCGTGTCGAACACGGTCACGCCGAGCAGTGCGGCGATCGCGGCGATGAAGTCGGGGCGGGCGACGAACCCGAACTCGCGCCCGAGCCGGCGGCTGTAGATCCGGTAGAGCGAGATCAGAGCGGGGATGTCGACGAGCTCGATCACGGCGGCGATCACGATTGCTGACAGCGTCGCCTCGGGGAGATCTTCGAACAGCCCGGTGAGCACGAGCAGGGTGATGATCGTGAGCGCGGCGACGATCAGTCCGGAGAGTTGGCTGCGCGCGCCCGAGGAGGCGTTGACGGCGGTTTTTGAGAGGCTGCCGTTGACGACCATGCCGCTGGACAGCGCCGATGCGAGGTTGGCGCCCCCGAGGCCGAGCAGCTCGCGGTTGGGGTCGATCTGCTCATGCTCGCGGGCGGCGTAGGTCTTGGCGGCGCCGAGGCCCTCGGCGAACCCGACGAGCATCACGCCGATCCCGCCGGCCGCCAGGTCGCCGATGTCGCTGGCACGGATGTCGGGGATACCGAAGGAGGGCAGGCCGCTCTTGATCGGGCCGACGATGTCCACGCCGTGCCGGTCAAGGTGCAACAGCTTGACCGCGGCGATCCCGAGCAACACGGCCGCCAACGATCCCGGGACCCCGGGAGCAACCCGCCGCAGAGCGATGATCACTGCAAGCGACACCACGCCTACGAGCAACGTCAGGCCGTCGATGTCGCCGAGGTGGCTGATCACGTGCCACAGCTGCTGGAAGAAGTCGCCGCTGCCCTTCGCGATCCCGAGCAGCTTCGGGACCTGACCGATGATGATCGTCAGCGCCAGACCGACGATGAATCCCTTGAGCACCGGCGCGGAGATGAAGCTCGCCAAAAACCCGAGCCGCAACAGCCCGGACACCAACGCGGCGAGCCCGGTCGAGATCGCCAGTCCGGCAGTCAGGGCAGCGAACCGATCTCCGCCGACCGGCACCAGCGCCGCGATAGTCGCCGCCGACAGCGCCGCGGTCGCCGCCATCGGACCCACGACGAGCTGCCGCGAACTGCCAAACGCCGCGTACAGGATCAACGCACCTGGGGCCGCGTACAGGCCGACGACTGGCGAGACACCGGCAATCGAGGCGTACGCCAGCGCCTCGGGCACCAGTACCGCCCACACAGTGACGCCCGAAAGCAGGTCCCCGCGGAGCCACGAACGCTGGTACCCCCGAAGCGACGGAAACAGCCAGCCCATGGCACCGGCAGCCTACAACCAGCTCGTGGTCCCACAGGGCCGCGAGCTCCAGGGCGACGAATAGACTTCCCGTCCACGTGGTCAGACGAGAGGACGTGACAACGGCGACCGCGTCGGCCGCTGGTTAATGGGCCAGGCGATCGGCCAGGTCCTCTCCTTCGGCGTGGGTATCGCGCTGAGCCCGGTGCCGATCATCGCCGTGGTGTTGATGCTCGCGACGCCCCGGGGCCAGACCAACGGGCTGGCGTTCCTCGCGGGCTGGGTTATCGGGATCGGCGTCCTCGGCACGATCGTCTTGATGATCGCCGGCGGCGCATCCGCCAGCAAGCACGGCGCCCCGGCGACTTGGGTCAGCATCGTCAAGATCGTGCTTGGCGTGCTGCTGCTGCTCCTCGCCGGCAAACAGTGGCGCGGGCGGCCACGAGAGGACACCGAGCCCGACCTCCCGGGGTGGATGAAGAGCATCGACACGTTCACGCCCGTCAGGTCTGCCGGGATCGCCGTCGTGCTCGCTGCAGTGAACCCAAAGAACTTGCTGCTCGTCGTCGGCGCCGCCGCGGCGATCGCCCAAACCGGAGCGAGCGCCGGCGGCCAGGCCGTGGCGATGATCGTGCTCATCGTGATCGCCACCCTCGGCGTCGCCGCGCCGGTCGCGATCTCCTACCTGATGGGCGACCGCGCGACCAAGATCCTCGCCGACCTACACGGCTGGCTGGCCCGCGAGAACGCCACGATCATGGCCGTCATCTGCCTCATCATCGGCGCGAAACTGATCGGCGATGCGATCAGCGCCCTCGCAAGCTGAAAGATCAGCCTCACGTTTCCCACCCTGCTGTTGGCGCACGGGCCGTGGCTGGTCGACGCGAGCGATCGGCGGGATGACCCAGCTCTCGTCGATGATGCTCGGGCCAGGGACATAGGCGCGGAGCGCGGGGCGAAACCCGCCGGCGGGAGCCGGGAGCCAATTGGCGGTCTGTCTGCGCCGGGGTCGTCACGTTGGATGTAGATCGTCAGCGACCCGTCGGGGTCGCGGCGTAGGCCGGGGGTGCGGTCGCCGATCGAGTAACGATCGATCGGGTTAGCGACCAGGTAGTAGGCGGGCGTGTCATACATCGTGATCGACCAGAACGCCTCGGCGGGCGGCGGCTCTGGCAGCCGCATTTCGTAGCGGCGTTTGCCGGTCAGCAGCTCCCCGCGGTCATCCATCGGGCCGCCGTAGTAGGCGGCCTCGTACCCGTGGTTGCCCCACAGCCCGGTGCGAGTTGCCAGCGCGCGCTCCACGCGCGCCTTGGCGCGGTCAGCGATCTTCCATGCCGGGTCGTCAAGGGCGCCGAGTTCGAAGAAATCGAGGTTGTAGTCAAACAGGTGTAGCCCGGTCAGCCAGCCGTTGACCGGCGGATGAACGCCGCTGTGGGTGAGCGCCTCCAGCTGCGCTTGGGCGCGCTTGACGCCGGCGGCGAGCGCCCGCTCCCCGATCACGGGCGGCTCACCGAGGCCAACCCCGAGCGCAGCGAGACGCTGCTGGTACTCCACGTCAGGATCGCTGGGAGGGAATGCCTGCGACCAGGTTGCCAGCCGGGCGAAGAACGCCGGTGCGCCGGAGAGCGCAGGGGCAACGTCAGGCACCCCGGTCAGCGTGGCGTTCTTGTTGAGCGCCGACAGGCGCAGCCCGGACTGCAGCTGCGCGATCGCGGGGAGATCGGCTGGACCGTCGCATCCCCACCGACCCACGATCGACGCGATCATCGTCGGGCTCGCGATCCGGGCCATCCCGTCCGGGATCTCGCCTTTCCAGCCCGGTCCGGTGATCAGGTAGCGCCCGGCGCGGCCGCCAGTGGCGCGGGTCCCGACATATGCGAAGTTGTTCGTCCACGCATCGACGAACTGAAACACGCAGTAGCGCTCACCGGCGTCGGGCACCTCAAACATCTGCGGGCCGGCGCTGAGGTCCAGTTGCGCCATCGAGTACACGGTGTCGTTGTTGAGCGTCACGAACTTGTCATCGGGGCCTGCCAGCCGCGTCGCGTGCGAAAACGCGTTAAAAGCGGCCGCGGGATTCATGCTCAGCCCGTCGGTCGTGAACCGCAGGACCTGGGTCAGGTTCTCCACCAGCGGATAGCCGTAGATCCACGCCTGTGCCGCCAGACGCTCAAGCTCCTCGTCAGACATGATTCCCTCCCAGGCCGATGGTTGGTTTAGGCGCCTCGCTGGAGCGCCGGCAGCGGGTACGAGCCATCCAGCAGCTGTTCTCGCGGCTGATACATCCGCAGCCCCGGCCGAAAATCACCCGCCGGCGCCGGCAACCAATTCGCCTCCTGTGCCGGGTCCTCGGGCCGGTCGTGCTGAACATAGATCGTCAACGATCCATCCGCGCTGGTCTGCAGCCCAGCGGTGCGATCCCCGATCGAGTAGCGATCGATCGGGTTGGCCACCAAGTAGTCGTCAGGCGTGTCATACATCGTCAGCGACCAGAACGCATCGACCGGAAGCGGCTCGGCGAGCTGCATCTCATAACGGTGGGAGCCGTTGAGCCGCTGGCCGTCGGCGTCGGTGTAGGCAAACGCGTACAGCGCTTCATAGGCATGGTTGCCCCACAGACCGACGCGCGCCGCCACTGCCCGGGTCGCGATCGCCTGCTGGCGGTCGGCGATCTTCCACTCGGGCGCGTCGATCGTTCCGAGCTCGAGATGATCGAGGTTGTAGTCAAACAGGTGCACCGTCGCGCTCCAGCCCGAGGTCGCCTGCGGCTGGGAGAGCTCCTCCACCCGCGCCCGGCCCGCCTCAAAACCCCTGCCCCAACGCCCCAGCAAGCGACTCGTTGGGATTGGCGTACGGAGCGTCGCGGTCAAGCAGCCCCAACGGTCGCAGCCGCTCGAGGTACTCGCGCTCGGCGGCGGGCGGCGGAAACGCCTGCGCCCACAACCGCATCGCATCAAAGAACCGAAGCTCCTCAGCCAACGACACGTCCGGCGCGGGAACACCCTCTAGCCCTGCCGTGTCATCAACCTGTGTGAGCGTGAACTCATTCTGAAGGGCACGAACCTGCGGGAGATCCTGCTCGCCATCGACCGCGATCCGC
The DNA here is from genome assembly GCA_963731395.1 of uncultured Solirubrobacteraceae bacterium. Lineage (GTDB taxonomy): Bacteria > Actinomycetota > Thermoleophilia > Solirubrobacterales > Solirubrobacteraceae > Palsa-465. The sequence goes on along the minus strand of CAVSVH010000001.1, from coordinate 35,747 downwards.
CCAACGATGCTGAACACCCGGGTCGGCGCCTCGATCACCCGCAGCCCGTCCGGCGCCGAACCCTCCCAGTCGCGCGGCGCGAGCAGGAACTCCCCCTCCTCGGTGCCGGTCGCCCGCCGCCCGACGTAGGCGAAGTTGTTGCTCCACGCATCCACGAACTGCAGCACGTAGTAGCGCCCGGCGGTATCCGGGACATGCAGCACCACCGGCCCGCCGCTCAGGTCCACCGTCGCGATCGTGTAGATCGTGTCGTTGTTGACAGACACGAACCGCTCCTCGGGACCGGCCAGCTTGACCGCCTGCGCAACGCGTTCAACGGCGCCGGCCTCATCGCCCCATAACCCGTGTTCACGATCGCCAGCGCACCCATCACATCAGCGACCAACGGATACCCATACACATACGTCTCCGCGGCGAGAGCCTCCAATCGATCAGCCGGCTCAGAGCCCTCCGAGATCGAAGAAACGCCGAGCATAACCACCGCCAGCCCGCCCGGACCCGCGGTCGACACAGCCCCACCCCCCGCCGCCGGTGAGTTCGATAGAACGCGCGAGACTGCCGCAATCACGCAGCTGGAGGCATTTCACCGACATGAAGACGCCCCTGCACGACTCCTCCTTCAGGTCTGCCGGCCCGGAAAGCGGCAGCGCCGCCGGCACTGCTCCGCCGGCGACCTTGCAGAAGCCCTCGAATGTCTGCGCCCCCCGCGCCATGTCATCCTCTGTGCGATGCCCACCCTGCAGCTCTCCGGCGGTGGTGGATCGTTGACGATCACCAGCGAAGAGAGCCCAGAGCCGCTGTATTGGCGCGTCACGCTGACATCAGGTGGTCTTCATGCCAGCACCGATATTGACCTCGACGCGATCCGACACAGCGTCGAGCCAATCGGGGAGTTCTTCCTTCGGCTCGCCGCCGACTGGCGCGGGTGGCAAGGCGAACGAAGATGGGGCGATGACCCGCTCATGCTGTCCGCCACCCACGATGGCCTCGGCCACGTCGCTATCACGGTCCAACTTGTGACGAACATCTACTCCGAACCTGTCTGGGAGGCGCGCGCGAGCATCCAGCTAGAGGCGGGCCGCCTCGATCACGCCGCACGCGATGCAGCACAACTCCGCCTGCTCCCCGGCGCGGAGTAAGCCGCTGAGGCACCCCATTGAGAGCCTTTGCTGTATCCCAGCGCGAGGGCGCTGTCGGCCGGCGAACCGACCGGCGTCTTCGCTGCCGCATTGTCGCGGCGTCGGACCGAAGCGGGAGCCTCGGCCGCGTGGCCGGTTAGGTGACAATCCAGAAGCGCCTCGGCGGGCGACCAGACTGCCCAAATCTCCAAGACGGGACAGATCGCCGCGGTCCTTAGGGCGTTGCTTTGCTCGCTCGACAGGCTGGTCGTTAGCTGGATCGCTGCAAGCACCCTCGGTTGGCGGACTCTCCTCACACGCGATGCCAACGGCACCGCGTGCCCCGCCGCCGGCCGCTCCTTTTGGGCGGCAGCGAGAGCGCGGCGTCGCCGGCGCTGACGATTGCTCCGGTCATCGAGTCGTGCGGCACGAGCGCTTGCTGAGCGCCGTGGCAGACGAGGCTGAGCAACCACATGTCGCCTCGGCGCTCGCTGCCGCTTCCCAATGGCGGAGCACCAGCCGCAGTCGCCCGCCGCGACGACGACACGGTCTTGGTCCCGTCCGGCTTCTGCAACGCCCCGCGGATGCAGCAGTCAGGCGCTGCCCACGAGATGACTGCTCATCGTCCGCACCGGCAGTGTTGGGCCACGCTCCCACTATTGGATGGCGACGCAGAACTGCGACGGCGCGCCGGAGACTGCTGGATTTGCCGGCTTGGGGCGCCTGCCGAGCAGCGCCGCGCTCGCGTCGTCTGCGTCGCGTGCCACATGGAGATTGGGTACGACCGCTACGTCCATCGGATCAACGGCACGGCCACGTGCCTCACACTCGGCCTTGAACAGAGCGATCCGCTCGCCGATCGCCTTGGTGGAGGTGAACCGGTCAAGGAACAACACCACCATCTCGTGGTAGTGCCAGAACCGACCCTTGTGGGAGAAGGGCTCATCAGAGCTCCACGCCTCCAGGATCACCGCCAGCGACTCGTCGAAGCGCGCCTCTGCTTCCTCCGTGGGCATGCAGAAGCCAGCGAACTCCGAGTGCCGGTAGGCCTTTCCCACGCCGAAGTCAAGACGCCGCCAGAGAGAAGATGAGGGTCGCCGCGCGCTCGGCCAGCAGCACCGGGTCATGCCAGGGCAGCACCAGCACCTCGGTCCCCCACCCGTATCGACATCGTGCGTGCGGCCACCCAGCTCAGGAGATCGAGGGGGACCGACACCCCCGGAGCCCGAGAAGTGGTGCTCGACCAGGAACGTCGAGTAGAACCCGAGGCGTTCGGCTTCGACGTCGGCTTCCGATATGTGAAATCGACAGTGCTGTCAAGCCGGCCTCGTGGTCAAGGGTGCCGGTTCGTCGCCGGACCGGGTCTGGACCTTGGGCTCCTGCTTCAGCTGGGTGCTGACCTTAAGCAGCAGAGCGAGCAGGCCCTCTGCCTGGCGATCGTCGTCAACGCCATCATCGCCTGGAACACCGAGCGCGTCCTCGACGAGCTCCGCGACGGCTGCGAGTTCATCCCCACCAGCGAGATCGAGCTCATCTCGCCGCTCACGCACCAGCACATCCGTCTCTACGCCCACTACCCATTCGAGCTCGCCACCCGACCCGACAGCCACCGGCCGCTCAGAACACCAGCTGCTAGGACATCGACGCGCGCGACGTCAGGGACGCCGAAGCGCGTCTAACGCTTAGCGTGAAAAGCCGACGCCGCTACTAACTTCGGCTCCGCAGGTTGACGTCGAGGACGCCGTCCGAGCTCACCCGTCGCCGCCCGTCGCGTCCGCCGGTCATCGTCGCCGCTGCTGTGCATGTCGGCCGTGCCATGGTTCGAGATCCCACCATCACGATGCCCCCGCGAGAGGTCAGCCGATCAACGCCCTCAGGGCGTCGTCGAACTCGCCGTCGACGAGGACGAACACCATCCTCGCCGACTCGTCGCCGCGGTTCTCCCAGGCGTGATCGGTGCCGCGCTGGATGACGACGTCGCCGGGGTGAAGCGCGGTCTCGCTGTCGTCGAGCACGAGATACACCTCACCCTCGAGCACGATCCCGTAGTCGATCGTCTCCGTGCGGTGCATCGGCGAGCGGCGACCGGGCGGGAAGGTGGTGACGCGGACGATCGTGCCGTTGTCCCTCGGGAGAATCACCACCTCGCGGGCGGTCGGCTCGGCGGACTCGAGGGCGGAGATCGGCGCCGGCATCGCATTCGTGTTCCAGAGCTCGAAGAACGCCGCCTCGCCACGCCGGTTGACCGTCGGCGTGGGCCCGTCTGAGACGACCACCGAGCGGCCGTCCTCGTCATGGCCGGTGACGACCCGTCTGGGAATGTTCAACTCGCTCACGCCAGCGAGCGGGCTTCGGTGGGCGCGAGCTCGCGATCGAGCCAGGCGACCATCGTCGGCATTGTTGGTCCCTGGCCCATGTGGCCTCCGTCGAAGACCCTCACGGCCTTGGGGTCACCGTGGTCGAGGCTGAGATAGAGATCGCCGATCGAGTTCTGCAGGTCGTCACGCCCGTTGAGCAGCAGCAGCGAGGCCGAGGGCTGGTCGAGCCAGCCCTGGTCCAGCAGCGACAGCTCCGGGCAGCGCGCGACGTAGTCATCGAAGGTGGTGCCGCCGAAGATGCGCGCCCTGGCGGCCATCAAGTCCATCAGGTAGGAGGACGCGTTTCGCGACCTCTCCTGCCACTCGGGAGTGAACGTGATGTGGACCCCGCCTCCCCAGTTGACCGCCGCTCGGATGCGGTCGCGGTGCGTGTAGGCGAGCTTCATCGCCCAGTAGCCGCCGAACGAGCCACCGAGAACCGCCCGCCGGTGAGGGTCGAGCTCCGGCTGCTGGTCGAGCCAGTCGAAGACCGGCGTGTACTGCCGTTCCGCGTCGGTGGAGGCGAGCACCGGCGACTGGCCGGTGCCCGGCATGTCGACGAGCACGACCGCGAAGCCACGGGCGCGTAGCAGGTCCCTGAGTCCCCCCATCTCTTCCTTCCAGGTGTCGATCCCGGCCCAGACGAGCGCGACGGGTGAGGGCTCGTCGGACGGTGCCGGCCGCGCGAGGTAGAAGTGGACGGTGTCCCCCTCACCCGGACGGCCATCGAAGGGAACCGACCGACACTCGATCGGTGGGTCCTCGAGCGCCGCGGCTCGGCGAAAGTACTCCCGGGCGCGGTCGTAGGAGGCCATCTTCGCCGGGTGGTTCGGCGTCGGGTATCGACCCATGAACGACATCCGGTATGCCTGCAACCAGGCGTGCTTCTCTGCCACGGGGTCGGTCGCGGCCTCGGCCTCGGCGACGGACCGGTCGGCGGCGGCCTTCCACGCGGCCGCCCACCGCTCGGGATCGAGGCCCTCGAGGCCCATGATCACCTCGCGCGCGGCGGCGGGATCGATCTCGCGGAATGGATGGGTCTGCCGGTCAAGCCGATCGAGCAACCAGGCCCGTCCGTCGTCCAACGTCGGCGTCTCGGTCATCGTGGGCCTCCGCTACCTGTCGCGAGAGTCATGGTCACGCTGGTCCCCCGCCACGCCTCAGACCGGCGAGCCGGCGGTCATCATCACGGTGCGCCGACGCTCGAGTGGGTCGATCGGCAGCGTGCTGTCCTGCTCCCAGGCGCCGATCGCCTCCGATCCCTCGACGATCACCTTGCAGCGTTCGAACCGGCGGTCGGTGAACGCCTGGAGAGCGTTCTCCAGCGGGCGCTCGGTGGCCAGCTCCTCGGCGAGCACGATGGCGTCCTCGACGGCCTGCGCGGCGCCCTGACCGCAGTGCGGCGTCATCGCGTGCGCGGCATCTCCGATCAACACCACCCGTCCCCGATGCCACGGCGCGGGCACGAGCACGTTCTCGAGCGGCCGGAGGACGACCGCGTCGTCATCGACGACCATCTCACGGTGCTCGGCCACGATCCCGCCGTATTGGGCCAGGCGCTCGCGGTAGCGAGCGGCGAGACCCTCCCGCGGCAGGTGGATCGGCGAGCCCGGCGGCGGCGAATCCGTCGTCAGCATGTACATGAGATCCTCGCCGATCGGCACGAAGCCCGCGGACCCGTTCGTGCCGCGGAACATCCAGATGCCGTCGAGACCGTCGATGCGGGGGAGGTTGTAGCGCCAGCACAGCTGGCCGGTGTACTTCGGCTCTGGAGCGTCGTCAAAGACCATGACGCGGACCTGGGAATACATGCCGTCGGCCCCGACGATCAGGTCATAGTCCCGCGTCTCGCCGTCGGTGAAGTCGACCTCGACGCCGTCGCCCCGGTCGCTCAGCTCGGTGAGGGTGACGCCGGTCCTCACGTCGGCGCCGCTGTCGAGCGTGTGCCGCTGGAGGATCTTGTGCAACCTGGGCCGGGTGATCCCGTTTCCTGACGGCAGACCCTCGACGGCCGGCGGCGGCGTCGGGTTCTGGACGACCATCGTTGCCCCATCGGCCAGGTACAGCCTGCCGCCGTTGATCGGTGAGCCCTGCGCGACCGCCTCACGTGCGAGCCCTATCTGGTGCAACGCTCGCAGCGCGTTGCCCGGCTGGATGATGCCGACCCCGTACACGTCCCAGGCGGGATTCTTCTCCACCACATCGACATCGAAGCCGGCCTGTCTCAGCGCGATCGTGGCGGATAACCCAGCGATACCGCCGCCGACCACCAGAATCCTCGTGACGGCACTCACACGTCCCTCCTCATCGAAATGTCATGACAGGGCCCATGGACAAAGAGAGAAACGGTCACTGAACGACTCGCAGTGAAACCATCCGCATGTTCTCACCGATGAACGCGATCACTGTCGAGCGACGGCCGGGGCGGTGAGATAGGTCGCCTGGATCTCGTCGATGCTCCCGCGGGCGTCCGCCGCAGTCCCGGCGAAGCGCACCCGGCCCTGTTGCAGCAGGTAGACGCGGTCGGCGACCTCGAGCACGCGGTGAACGTGCTGCTCGACGAGCAGCGCGCCGATCCCCCGATCCGCGGCCTCCCGGACCGCGCGCAGCAGGCGGCCGACGGTCTTGGGGGCAAGGCCGAGGGAGAGCTCGTCGGCGAGCAGCAGGGAGGGCGCCCGCGCGAGCGCCCGGCTGAGGGTGAGCATCTGTGCCTCCCCGCCCGAGAGCAACGAGCTGCGTCGTGACATCAACGGGACGAGCTCGGGGAACAGCGCTGTGGCCTGATCGACATCGGCGCGGGCGACCGCCAGGTTCTGCCGAGTCGTGAGCTTTGGGAAGATCGACCGCTCCTCGGTAACGAACGCCAGCCCCTTGCGGGCCCGCCGATGCAGCGGAGCAGTCGTCCGCTCGCCGTCCATCAGGACCTCGCCGCCCAGCGGCGCCAGCTCGCCGGCGAGCGTGAGCAGCGTCGTCGTCTTGCCCGCGCCGTTCGCGCCCAGTAGCGCGACCACCTCGCCCGCCTGGACCTCGAGCGACAGGTCGCGGACGATCTCGACGCCGCGGTAGCCCGCCGAGATCTGCCGGGCCTCGATGAGCGCTTTCACCAGGTCACCGGCGGCGCGTTCACCGACGCCACGCTCGGGGCCGCGGTCTCCTCGCCGAGGTAGACGGCGATCGCGGCGGGATCGCCGCGCACCTCCTCGGGCGCCCCGTCGCACACCGGCCTTCCGAAGTCGATCACGGTGATCCGGTCGCAGATGCTCATGACGAAGTTGAGGTCATGCTCGATCACGAGCACCGCCATGCCCCACACGTCGGCGAGCCGCCGCACGAGGCGGGCGAACTCGGCGGACTCATGCTCGCTGAGCCCCGCCACCGGCTCGTCAAGCAGCAGCACCGAGGGCTCGGCGGCGACGGCGCGGGCGATCGCCACGAGGCGCCGCTGGCCGTAGGAGATCTCATCGGGGAGCATGTCGAGCACCGACTCCAGGCCGAACTCCCGAACCGCCGCCACCGTCACCGGCGGCAGCGTGGTACGGACGGGGCGGACGAGCTCGCCGGCCGTCCCCCATCCCCCGATCCGGTCGTGCGGCACCTGGAGGTTCTCGAGGACGGTCAGCTCCGAGAAGAGCTCAAGGCCCTGGAAGGAGCGGACGAGTCCTGCGACCGACCGGCGGTGGCTCGGCCAGCGATCGATCGGCTCATCGTCGAGCAGCACCCGACCCGAGTAGCGGGCGAAGCCCGAGACCGCGTCCATGAGCGAGGTCTTGCCGGCGCCGTTGGGGCCGATCAGGCCGACGATCTCCCCGGGTCCGGCTTCCAGGTTCACCCCGTCGACGGCGACGACGCCGCCGTAGCGGACGGTGAGACCCTCGATCCGCAGCCGCCTGGGCGGCACGCGGACGGGATCGACGGCCGCCGGCAGCTCGAGGTCGCCGGGTGCGTGGCCGCGGCGGCGCGGGGCGAACCTCGCCCTCAGCCGGGCGACGTCCCGCACCTGCTGATGGGCAATGCCGTTGGCGTTGAAACGGACGGCGGCGAGGGCGCCGACGGCGCCGATGATCGGCAGCCAGGTGGTAAAGCCCTCCCAGTGCAGCCCGATGAGCGATAGCAGGGCGCCGGGGGCGACGATCGCGCCGTTGAACGTGCCGAACACGAAGCCGATGCCCCCGATCACGATCCAGGCGAGGGCGAGCAGCGAGAACGAGGGGTCGAACGAGGTGAAGACGGCGCTCTGGTACTCGAAGCTGAAGAGGATGCCGGCGAGCCCGGCGAGCGCCCCGGAGAGCGCGAAGGCGATCATCTTGGTCCGAAACACGCCGATGCCGGATGCCGACGCGGCCCGTTCGTTGGAGCGGACCGCGATCATCCGGCGGCCGAGCCCGCCCCGGCGCAGATTGGCGACGAGCGCGGCGCAGATGACGAACACGACGAACGTCAGCGCGGCGTATCGATCCGGGTGGCCTGCCCCGCTCACGTCGAGCCCGAACAGCGAGGCGCTGCCGACGTTGATCCCGACGTCGGCGCCGCCGACGCTCGGGTTGGTGAAGATCATGTCCTGCGCCGCCCACGCGAGGCCGAGGGTGATGATCGCGAGGCTGACGCCGCGGGTGCGGAGCGCCGGGATCGCCAGCAGCAGACCAATGAGCATCGCTCCGACCATCCCGGAGAGGAGCGCGGGCAGGAACGCGAAGCCGGCATGTGCGGCGAGCTCGGCACCGATCACCCCACCGATCCCGGCGAGCGTGTACTGCGCCAGCGAGATCTGTCCGGCGTACCCGGTGAGCACGACGATCGACAGCAGCAGCGTGCTGACGCTGAAGGTCACCGCGAGCGCCGCGAGCACGTTCTGGGAGAAGACGGCGAAGATGAGCGCGAGGACGACCGCGACCACCGGGAGCACGACCGGCCAGCGGATGCGTCCGATGCCGATCGCCGGGAGACGATCGGAGATCTCCCCACGCAGCGGCAGCGAGGAGCCGCGCACGATCATCACGGCGACGATCACGAACAGTGGCAGCGCGTCGGACATCGAGGTCACCTTCAGGTGCTGCTGGAAGAAGCTGTTGTAGTTGAGCAGCACCGCCTGGGCGATGCCGACCGCCACGCCGCTGGCGAGCGTCGCCGGGAATGACGAGAAGCCCCCGAGCAGCACCGCGGCGAGGGCGGGGATGACGAGCAGGCTGACGCCGGCCGGCGAGACCTGTGTGATCGGGGTGAAGAGGATGCCGGCGACGCCGGCGAGGGCGGACCCCGCCGCCCACGTCGCCGAGGAAACGAACTCCGGCGAGATCCCGACCGCCGCGGCCCCGCGCTGGTTGTCCGAGACGGCGGAGGTGACCCAGCCGATCCTGGTGAAGTGCCACAACGCGGTGAGGACCGCAGTGAACACGACCGCGATCAGCAGCAGCCAGACGTATCCGGAGGGGACCGTGATCGAGCCGCCGAGGTTCCAGACCCGCGAGGGCAGGATCTGCGCGACGAACGGCGGGTTGGTGCCCCAGATCTTGACCGCGATCGACTGCAGGAGGAGCAGGACGCCGACCGTCGCGATCAGCCGCGCAAGCGGCGAGGCCTGGCGCATCCGCCGCAGCAGCAGCTGATCGGTGGCCAGTCCAAGCCCGGCGGCCGCGGCGACCGCGACCAGGAACGACGGCACGACGGGCCAGCCGGTCTGAGTGGAGAAACTGCCGAAGCCGAAGTTGCCAGGCGCGTGCAGCTGCAGGTACAGGTACGCCGCGATCATCGCGTACGCGCCCTGGGCGAGGTTGAGCACCCCGGAGCCGCGGTAGATCAGCACGATCCCCTGCCCGAGCAGGGCATAGATCGCGCCGGCGCCGAGGCCGAGCAGTCCGTACTGGATGACCGCGCTCATGATGCGTCCGCCGATCCCGCAGCCGCCGGGCTGGATGGCCCGACGGCTGACAACTGACTCGGCGAGGAACCGCTACGGAATAAGCGTGTCGCCATTTTCGGTGGTGGGTGTCGCCCTGACGAACGACTTCGTGCCGACCTCCCACTTTTTCAGGAACAGGGAGGTGTTGAACAACCGCGCGTACTGCTTGATCGAGTTCGGCGTGGCAAAGTCGATCGGCGGCAGGATCGCCCCCTTCCCGGATCCGAACGTCACCGTCGCCTGGTTGATCGCCTTGAGGAACTTCGCGCGGGTGATCGTGCCCGTGATGTGAGAGGCGACCTGCGGCACCGTATAGGCGGCGACCCAGCCCTCCAGGGTGAGCAGCGGATCGTTGCCCGGCTCGAGGCTCGCGGATTTGTCACCGCTCGCGAGCTCGGCCGCCGCGTTGGAGCGGAACGTGCTCAGGAGCGGGTAGCCCGTCCAGGCCGGGTCGGGCAAAAACGCGGTGACGTACGTGTTCGCCGCGGCCTGACCGAGGCCGGCCAGCGCCTGGTAGACGACGAGCCCGTCCTGCGCGCATACCGGCCCGCTCGCCCCGATCTGTGCCGCCGCGGCCTGATACGCGCCCGACAGCTCCGGATCGAGCAGGAGGACCGTCATCTGCGGATGGCCCGCGGCCAACTGGTGCACGTACGGGGAAACGTTGGTGGTGGTGAGCGGTATGGAGACCTGTCCGGTCACCGTAAAGCCGGCCTTCTTGGCCGCCGCCTCCGCGATCTGCATCTCATCGAGCGAGATCGGCAGCGTGAGCGACGCGAATGCGATCTTCTTCACGTGCGCCGTGCGCGGGGCCAGCACCCCGCATCCCGCCGAGGTGAAGTTCGGGGCGAACAGCGGGAAGTTGATCTTGTTGACGAAATCCGCCGGGGACTGAAGGAACGGATTGATCGAGGCGAGGCCGGCCTTCCCGAAGGCCGCCTCAGCGGGCGCCGTGGCGACGACGATCAAATCTCCGAGGGTGGCGATCGCCTTCGGATCGTGGGCGGCCTGCATGGCGCACTGGACCTCGCCGTTGGGGCTGCCCTGGGTGTTGCAGACCTTGACATCGACCGGCTGGTGATCGGGACCGATCCCGCCGTGGCTGTTGACATAGCGGAACTCGGCGTTGACTCCGGCCGGGATCTGCGGGGCCGACTGGTTGGGTGCCCCGACCGGGACGATGTTCCAGACGTCGACCGCAGGGCCGGTGGCCTTCACGGTCGGGGTCGAGCTCGAGCTCGTGGGGGCGGCAGCCGACGAGCTCGTCGACGCCGACGAGCTGTTGGAACTTCCGCACGCCGAGAGCAGAATCGCTGTGAAGAGGGCGACGACCATTGTCGCGCCGGTGCGTCGCTTATTTGACAACTGTTCTCCTCCTTGAGCCAGCGACTCTCGCCGCTGGTTGGACTTGGCGGCGACTCTACGGATTGGCGATGATGCAAGCCAATGCCTTTGGCGTGACCAGCTGATAACCCCGTGCTATGGGCGGAATCTCGCGCGTATGGCGTAGACGATTGCCGGTGCGGGCAGGACCGGGGCGCCGGAGCGAGCATGTGATATCCGGGAGTTATCGACGGGGGACGCGAAAGGCATTTGCCGCGCGCGGGCGCAGTCAACTAGCCTGCCGCGCCAGCAGCTGTCGTCCCCGGCTTCGCGCCGGCAATCCGCATGGATCGGAGTGGTCGATGATCGTCGATGTCCACGGGCACATGAGCGCGCCCGAGCGGCTGTACGCGTACAAGGCCAACCTGCTCGCACACCGCGGCTCCCACGGCCGGGGCGGGGTGCGGGTGACCGACGACGAGCTCCGGGCCGCGATCACCGAGGAGGTTGGATCGTTCGGCATTCCCCACCTGGAGCACCTCGACACCGCCGGCATCGACCTGCAGCTCATCTCGCCGCGGCCCTACCAGATGATGCACAGCGAGGAGCCGACCCGGATCGTCGAGTGGTTCACCGAGGAGACCAACAACATGATCGCCCGCAGCTGCGAGCTCTTCCCCGATCGCTTCGCCGGGATGGCGGGACTGCCCCAGAGCCCGTCGACGGCGCCGAGCGACTGGACCCGGGAGATGCGGCGCGCGGTTGAGGAGCTCGGGTGCGTCGGCGTGCTGCTCAACCCGGACCCGATGGAGGGTCAGGGCCCGCCGCTGCCCCCGCTCGGCGATCGCTACTGGTATCCGGTCTACGAGGCGCTCTGCGGGCTCGGGGTCCCGGCGCTCGTCCACTCGGCCGGCTGCCGCCCCCCCGCACGCGAGAACTACAGCCTTCACTTCATTCTCGAGGAGACGATCGCGGTCACGAGCCTGCTCGCGTCCGATGTGGCCACGGACTTCCCGGACCTGCAGCTGATCATCTCCCACGCCGGCGGCGCGGTCCCCTACCAGGTCGGTCGGTTCATGGCGGGCGCCGCGCGCAACCCGAGCGGCGAGACCTACATCGACCGCATGCGCACCCTGTGGTTCGACACGTGCCTGTACACGAAGGATGCGATCGAGCTGCTGTTCAAGACCGTCGGAGTCGATCGCTGCCTGTTCGGGTCGGAGAAGCCCGGCACCGGTTCGGTGCGAAACCCCGCCAACGGCCGTTGGTTCGATGACATCAAGATCCTCATCGAGGAGATCGACTGGCTCACCGACGCCGACCGCGACGCGATCTACGAGCAGAACGCGAGGTCGCTGTTCAAGCTCCCCGCCGGCCGCTCGGAGGCGGTCCGCGGCCATAGCCCGCAGTGATCATCCACCGGACCAGAAGGCATTGGCACTCTCATCCGACGCTGACTAGGGTGACCGAGTTACTGGTGCAGGAAAGAACTCGCATTCGAGCTTGAGGCGCGGGAGAACGGAGCACACACGTTGGCTGAACTGGTGATGGGCATTGCAATGTCGCACGGTCCGATGGTCGTGTCGGAGGTGCCGACGTGGTTGAAGATCGCGGAGATGGACCAGTACTCCACCCTCCTGGTCGACACCTCCGGCACGCCGGTCACTTTCGAGGAGCTGCAGAAGGCCAGCGGAGAGCGCTACGCGGAGTACGCGACCGAGGAGCGGTTCCGCACCCAGCGGGAGCTCGTCACCTCCTCGATCGAGCGGCTGCGCGATGAGGTCAAGCAGGCGGAGATCGACCTGGTCGTCGTCATCGGCGACGACCAGTGGGAGCTCTTCGGCGACGACTACGTGCCCACGCTCGCCGTCTACACCGGCGAGATGCTGGAGTTCACGACTGCGGGCAAGCGCGGTCGCTACGGGGCCCGGGTCGGCGGCCTCGACGACGTCCACGCCGGCTACGGGATGGACGCTCGCCACCGCTGGCCCGGACACCAGGCGTTCGCGCTGCACGCGATCGGCGGGCTGATCGAGCGCGGCTTCGATCCGGCGACGATCAATGAGCCGACCGCGCCGTCCGGTCTCGGCCACGCGTTCGGGGTGGTCGAGTGCCAGCTCATGCAACTGCCCGGCGCGCTCCCGCTCGTCCCGATCGTGGTCAACACCTACTGGCCGCCGAACCAGATGCCGCCCGCCCGCTGCTGGGATCTCGGCACGGCGCTCCGCGAGGTGATCGACAGCTTCCCGGAGGATCTCAAGGTCGCGATCGTGGCCTCCGGGGGCCTCAGCCACTTCGTCACCGACGAGAAGCTCGACATGCAGACGCTCGAGCCGCTGCGCGCCGGCAACCCGAGGGGCCTGCTCGACCTGCCGGTCCATCTCCTCAACTCGGGCAACTCGGAGATCCGCAACTGGATCTCGCTCGCGGCCTGCTGTGAGGACCTGTCGTTCGCCTGGGACGAGTACACGCCCGTGTACCGGACGGCGAGCGGGACCGGGTGCGGGATGGCGTTCGCCCGCTGGGGCGACGTCCCTCAGGCCGCCTGACGACGGGGAACCGGTGCGACCGGAGTCGTCACTGCACGGGCTGGATGCGGCGACCATCCACGAGGCCTACGGTCGCCGCGGAGCGCTGCCCTCGGCGATCAAGCCGGTCGACGCGGGCTTCACCGTCTGCGCGCCCGCGTTCACGGTCGACTGCCCTGCCGGCGACAACCTGTGGATCCATCACGCGGTGTACGCCGCGCAGCCGTACGACGTCCTCGTCGTCCACACCCGGGGAGAGCGCGAGGCGGGGTACTGGGGCGAGATCCTCAGCCGCGCCGCGATCGCCCGGGAGCTCTCCGGCCTCGTCATCGACGGCGGCGTGCGCGACGTCGACCGTCTCGTCGAGATGGGACTCCCGGTGTTCGCCGCGAACGTCTGCATCGGCGGGACCGCGAAGGACCCCGCTGCCGGCGGTCGCCTCGGCGAGGCGATCGTCCTCGGAGGGACGGTGGTGCGGACCGGCGACATCGTCGTCGGCGATCGTGACGGGATCGTGGTGATCGCCGCCGACGAGGTCGAGCGGGTCGCCGCCGCCGCGCACGAGCGATTCCAGAAGGAGCAGGAGATCCTCACGCGCCTCGAGCGCGGCGAGACGACGCTCGACATCTACGACCTTCCCGCGCTCGCCTGATGAGCTCCAGCCCGCTCGACCGGCTCCGGGCGCTCGACGCCTGCGCGGTGTCGGACGCCTTGGAGCACAGCGGCTATCCGCAGGCGGTCGTCGGCCTGCACCCGGTGACCGCGCCCCGCGTGATCATCGGTCGAGCGGTGACGGTGAGGCTCGGGCCGGCCGAGGGCACTAAACCCACGCGCCATCTGTGCACCGCCGCGGTCGACGCTTCGGGGCCGGGCGACGTCATCGTCATCGCCAACGACGGGCGAGTCGACTGCGCCAGTTGGGGCGGGCTGCTCTCGAAGGCGGCGTCGTTGCGGGGCGTCGAGGGGGTCGTCATCGACGGCGCGTGCCGGGACGTGCCCGAGGCGGTCGAGCTCGAGCTCGCGGTGTACGGACGGGCGGCGGTCGCGGTGACCGCGCGCGGCCGCGCGGTCGAGCGCGCGTGGAACGAGCCGGTGCAGATCGCCGGGACGACGGTGGCACCGGGCGACCTGGTGATCGCGGACGGAAGCGGCGTCGCGTTCGTGCCACAGGCGGCGCGGGACGAGGTGCTCGCCGCGGCCGAGCAGATCGCCGCGCGTGAGGTGGCGATGGCCCGGGCGCTCACGCGGGGCGCGCCGATCTCCGAGGTGATGGGCGCCGATTACGAGACCCTGCTCCCCCGTGGCTGACGAGCAGCTCTCGCAGCTCGCGGCCCTCACCACGCCGGGGGTGAGTGACGCTCTCGACAGGTGCGGGATTCCCGGCCAGTGCGAGGGGATCATGGGACTTGATCGCTCGTTCCGGCTCGTCGGTCGTGCGTGGACGCTCCGCTACGGAACGGTCGGCGAGGACCCCGGCACCGTCGGCGACTATATCGACGACCTCGGTTCGGGACAGGTCGTCGTGCTCGACAACCAGGGACGCCGCGACGCGACCGTCTGGGGTGATCTGCTGACCACTGTGGCGGCGGGCCGGCGCGTCGCGGGGACGGTCATCGACGGGGTCTGCCGCGACGTCGATCGCAGCATCGAGCTCGGCTACCCGATCTTCAGCCGCGGCAACTGGATGCGGACCGGCAAGGACCGCGTTCGGGTGGAGGAGATCGGCGGCCCTGTCTCGATCGGCGGCATCCGCGTCGAGCCCGGCGACCTGCTGCTCGGCGACGGCGACGGGATCGTCGTCATCCCGGCCGCGCGCGCGGAGGTGGTCATCGCCGCGGCGGTCGAGATCGAGGACGCCGAACGCGTGATCCGAGACGCGATCACCGGCGGAGCCACCCTGCGCGGCGCGCGGGAGGCGGTCGGTTATCACCTCCTGCAGCGCCGGCCCCCCGCGCCCCCGACGCCGAAGCACGAGGAGCTGCAGTCGTGACGCGCTCCGTCAATTACATAGCGCCAGACACATAGGAAAGAGTGAATCGACCATGGCCTACAAGCTGATCTCGCAGCTGCACCACGTGGAGCTGTTCAGCGCCAAGCCGGAGGAGAGTGTCACGTTCTTCAAGGACGTCCTCGGGCTGCAGGAGAGCGCCCGCGACGACAACTCCGTCTACCTTCGGGCGTGGGGCGAGTTCTTCCATCACAGCCTGAAGATCACCGCGGGCCCCGGCCCGGGCCTCGGGCACGCGGCCTGGCGGACCGACGGCCCGGCCGAGCTCGACGACGCCGCCATGGCGCTCGAGAAGGCGGGAATCGAGGGTCGTTGGATCGACGGCGATGTCGGCCATGGTCGCGCCTACCAGTTCTGGACTCCCGGCGGCCACCTCGCGGAGCTCGTCTGGGAGTCCGAGCGCTACGTCGCCCCGCCGGAGCTGAAGAGCAGCTTCCCGAACCGGCCGCAGCGACAGGTAACGCATGGTGCTCCGGTCCGCAGGATCGACCACGTGACGACGGTGTCGACGAAGCTGATGGAGGATGTGTCGACGTTCCGGGACGTCCTGGGGTTCAGGTTCATGGAGGGAACGATGGGTCCCCGCGACAGCGTCTTCTTCGCGACCCTCTCCTCCGGGCCCCAGAACCACGATCTGGCGATCGCCGCCGAGCGCCCCGGGGACCCGAGCGTGAAGCCCGGCCGGATGAACCACCTCTGTTACTACTACGACACACGAGAGGACCTGCTGCGCGCGCTCGACATCCTATCCGAGTACGGGTACAAGCTTGAGGCCGGGCCGCTGAAGCACGGGATCGGCGAGCTCTTCTTCGCCTACGTGTTCGAGCCGGGCGGCACCGTCATCGAGCTGCAGACCGGGGGCTACTGGAACTTCATCCCGGACTGGGAGACGGTGTACTGGCCGGACGGGGGCATCGCCGGAGCGAACACCGCGTGGAACGTGAACCAGTTCGCCGTGTTCGGGATGTCGCCGCCGCCGGAGGGCATCGAGCGTCTGCCCGAATCCTCGGCGCCGACCCAGCAGTTCACGGCCCAGGACCGCGAGGCCCAGCTCGTCAGCTGAGACGGTTACGTCTCGCCCGGCAGTTCAACTATCGAGGAGGTTGCTCACGTGGTGGACTCCATAGCATCGGCGCTCAAGCCGATGTACCGCATGCCGGTGTCGTTCGGGCCGAGCGCGGGGCCACGGAACGTTCCGTCGGATGCCTCATACAAGGCCGGCGCGCTGCGGACGGCGTCGATCTCCGTCTCTGCGCTCTCGGACGGGGACGCGCTGTCGGCACTGCTCCCACATGGCTGCGAGCTTGACGGCGAGCCGGTGCTGACGGCGGGGATCACCCGGATGTACGACATCGGCTGGCTCGCCGGCCGCTCGTACAACATCGTCCGGGTCACGCTCCCGGTGCGCTTCCGCGACCAGGGCGAGCTCCTGCGCGGCAGCTTCATGCCGGTTCTGTGGGAGAGCCTTGCCGATCCGATCGTCACTGGTCGTGACGAGCTTGGGCATCCGAAGCTGTGGGCCGAGATCCCCGATCCGGTCGTGAGCGCCGGCGGCGAGGCCGTCTCGGGGAGCTCATCGTGGCTGGGGTTCCCGTTCTTCGAGATCGAGGCGACGGGCCTGCAGGACGCCCCCCCGCCTGCGGCGGGCGGGCCGGGACACGTGCTCACCGCCAAGTACGTGCCCCGCACTGGGGCGTGGGGAGTGCCCGACGTCGACTACCTCACGTACGGAACGGTGCGGCCACCAGACGAGATCGTTGAGCGCCGGCAGGGTGGGGGCCGCTTCGCGTTTTACCCGGCACGCTGGGAGGACATGCCGACGCAGTACACCGTGGTGAGCGCACTCGCCGCGCTGCCCCTGTACGAGTTCCGTTCGGCCAGCTGGGTGATGACGGCGACCGTCGGCGAGCCGATCGGCCTCAATCACAAGATCGTCAGCTGACGAGCGCGCCGTTCTCAGGGCTCGGGCCGGTCGCGCCCGGACGAGGCGGGGTCGTGACCGAACGTCGTCTCGTAGTCGCGCTGCTGGTCGGCCGGGATGAACCGCTCTTCGAGCGCGCGCAGGCCTGGGGTGCCGACGAGCTCGGCGGATGGGGCGCGGCCCCACGGACTCGCACGGGTGCGTGCTGACCACGCCTCCAGCGCCCCGTCACCGTTGGCCTGCAGGTCGTGGAGCAGATCCCAGGCGGCCTGGGCGCCCGCGCTCGCGGCGACGGTCGGGAAGAGGACGGCGCGGGCCCCGGCTGTGGCAAACTCCTCAAGCGGCGGTCGGGAAGTGGACCCGCCCCAGATCGTGATCACCGGCACGCGGAGCGCCGCGCACGCGGTCCGCAGCTGATCGATCGACTCGACCGAGTTGAGCCAGACGAGGTCGGCGCCGCCCTCCTCGGAGTAGGCGACGCACCGCTCGAGAGCGTCCTCGAAGCCGGTTCCCTCGGCGCCGATCGCGTCGCTGCGCGCGCACACGACGAAGCTCGGGTCGAGCTCATCGCGCGCCGCTACCGCGGCGCGGATCTTGCCGGTGGCCTCCGCGAGTGAGATGCAGCGACGGCCGGCGTTGGTGCCCGACTTCTTCGGCGCCTCCTGGTCCTCGATCGAGATCCCGGCGACCCCGGAGCGGACGAACTCTTGGACCGCGTAGGTGACATTGACTGCGTTGCCGTAGCCCGTGTCCGCGTCGACGAGCACCGGGATGTCCGCGCGGGCCGCCACGTGACGGGCGTGGTCGACAACGTCCCGCAGGCCGACGATCCCGCAGTCGGGCACCCCGTAGAGGAACCAGGAGAGCTGCGACCCGGCGAGGAAGAAGAGCTCGAATCCGGCCCGCTGCGCCATCATCGCCCACAGCGGCGTGCACCCGCCGGGCACGGTCATGAGCTCCTCGCGGTGCAGCCGCTCACGCAGCCGCGCGCGCAGGGCGCTTGCGTCGAGGGTCGCCGTCACCGTTGGGGCCCGTCAGCGGACGAGCGCGTCGGCAGCGGTGTGGATGCCGACGAGCAGCGAGCCGCGTTGCTCGGCGGAGAGATGGACGCACCCGTCGAGTAGAGCCTCCAGCGCCGTCGCGAGGGCCTCGGCGCGGTCGGTGGGGTCAGCGCGCCAGGCGACGTGCCGGTCGGGACGGACGAGCACGCCGCCGCTCTTGATGCCGCGGATCGCCGCCCATTCCCCATCGGGGTCGGCGAGCTCACCGCCGATCGCCACCACGGTCAGCGGACACCCGGAGGCGGCCGCGGCCGCCTCCGCGGCGGCCCGCCATTCCGCCGCGGCCGCCGCGTCGACGAACAGGGTGAAGCCCTCTGAGGCGACGAGGTCGACGGTGGAGACACGCTGCCCGTCACGCTGAAGCCACACGTGCGGCACGTGGTGCCCCGGCCGCGCGGTCGGCTCGAAATCGATCGTCGACTCCTCGGGCCCGATCGGCGCGGGGGTGCCGTCGGGGATGACCGCACCGAACGGATAAGCGACGCCGGCCTCGACGTTGAGCTGGCTGAAGTCCTCGGCGTTCGATGCGACGGCTCGGTCGGTCGCCTCGCGCCGCCGCTCTCCCTCGGGGGTGTCGGACAACCACTGCTCGACCTCGCGCCACCCGTCATCCTCCGACATCCCAGGCGCGATACCCATCGCGGCCGCGATCGGTTGGTGCTTGGCGGCGTTGCGCAGCGAGTGGGCGACGTTGAAGGCGGCGACCGGACGGCGCTCAGCCTCGTAGGTGTCAAGCAGCGTATCGCGGGCGTAGCCGCGGATGACCGCCGCGAGCTTCCAGCAGAGGTTGTAGACGTCCTGGACGCCGGTGTTGAGGCCGAGTCCACCCGTTGGCGGGTGACGGTGGGCGGCGTCGCCGACGAGGAAGACCCGGCCGACCCGGAACC
The DNA here is from genome assembly GCA_963731395.1 of uncultured Solirubrobacteraceae bacterium. Lineage (GTDB taxonomy): Bacteria > Actinomycetota > Thermoleophilia > Solirubrobacterales > Solirubrobacteraceae > Palsa-465. Next base: position 16,648 of record CAVSVH010000001.1, on the reverse strand, counting down.
GCTCGGCGACGATGCCCTCGTACTGCCAGTGGCTGATCGCCTTGATGTTGGCCTTAAGATCGGCGATCCCGAGCCGGCGGCGCAGCATCGGCACGATCTCGTCCGCTGGCGTGTCGCGATTCATTCCCACGACCCCGACCAGCCACTCCTCGGACTCGTTGGCCCAATGATCGGGGCCGAGCGCCTGGAGCGCGCACTGGCCGGACGGCGAGAGGATGTAGGTGAGGAGCGCCCGCTCGTCGGCGTAGTCACTGAGGTCGGCCTCGAGGTACAGGCTCGTGATCTCCCGAATCGCCCGTGCGCCCTCCATCCCGACACCGAGCTTGGCGGTGCAGACGCGACCACCGTCGGCGGCCACCACGTACCGCGCGCGGACGGTGTAGGCCTCGCCGCTGTCGCGGTCGGTCGCGGTGACGGTGACGCCGTCGTCGTCGGGCGCGAGGTCGACGACTTCCTGGCGCGCCCGGATCCGGCCCGGGCTGCGCGCGGCGGCATGCTGCCAGAGCAGCGTGTCGAGCCGCACCTGCGGCAGGTTGGCGAACGGGCGCGGGCTCGCGAGAGCGTAGCGCTCGCGGTCGGCGCCTCCGCCCCACGCCGACAGCTGGCCGATCTTGGCGCGACGGCCGACGCCCTCCCCGCCGAGCGAGGTGTACCAGGCGACCCGGTGCCAGCGCTCCTCGGGAGGGGACCGGCGGTAGATGTCCTCGGCGACGCCGACGTCGTGAAAGATCTCCATCGTGCGCACGTTCAGCAGGTGTGCGCGCGGGAAGTGGGCGGAGAAGTCCCGGCGCTCGAGCAGGAGGAAGTCGACCCCGGCCTTCTCGAGCAGGAGCGCGGCCGTCAGACCCGACGGTCCGCCGCCGACGATGAGAACGGTGGTCCGCTCCCTCACCTCGCCCTGCGGCTTGGCTGAGTCCCGTATGTCCACCACCGCGAGCGACTGTAGAGACCAGTGATCCCCGTGACCAATGCTTTCTGATCACGCTGTGGATCACCGCGCGTTATCACCCGGAGGAGCCGACGAGGGGGCGCTCGAACCGCTCCTCTGCAACTGGGAGGAGCGTCTGCAGGGTCTCCCGGAACGAGCGCAGAGCGACCGACTCGTTGGTGGTGCGGTACGCGAACGCGAGCTCGACCTCGACGTCCCTACGGGTGAGCGGACGGAACGCCACCCCCTGCCACGGGTACCGGATGCTCGACTCGGGGACGATCGTCACCCCGACGCCGGCGGAGACCATCCCGAACCTCGCCGCCGGGGTGGTCCCCTCCTCGATCACGTGCGGGGTGAAACCGTAGCTCTGGCAGACGGCGAGCCCATGGTCGAAGGAGACCGGAGCGGCGGTGCGAGAGACGAGGACAAACGTCTCATCGGCGCAGTCCGCGAGGTCGACGACGCTCTCGGCGGCGAGCGGATGATCCTCCGCGAGGCCGACGACGTACGCTTCGCGGGAGACCGTGATGAAGCGGATGAGCTCGTCATGGCCCGAGGGGCGGACGAAGCCGGCGTCGAGCCGGCCCTGCTGGAGCTCCCCCAGCTGGATCGCGCTCGGGAGCTCCTGGAGGACGAAGCGGACGTCGGGGTAGCGGCGGCGGTACTCCCGCAGGACGGGCGGCAGGAAGCTGAACATCGCCTGCCCGATGAAGCCGATGTCGAGGCTGCCGATGGCGCCGCTCGCGGTCATCTTCGCCGTGCGTGCGGCGTGATCGACCCGCTGCAGGATGTCCCGGGCCTCGGCGAAGAACACCTTGCCGGCCGGCGTGAATTCGATCCGGTGCTTAGTGCGGGTGAACAGCTCCACGCCGAGCTCCCGCTCGAGGGCGGCGATCTGCTTGCTGAGAGCCGGCTGTACGACGTGCACTTGCTGCGCTGCTCGGCCGAAATGCATGTTCTCGGCCACCGCGACGAAATACCGAAGGTGGCGAAGCTCCACTACGGACCCTTCCCTTCTCACGAGGCGGGGATCACGGCCGCGGGGCGCGGTGTCGCGATCCCTACGCCGAGGCAGTCTAACTCCGGTGGGTTGGCGAGGAGCCGGATGCCCGCTCCGGCGGGCACCCGGCCCGGGGTCACGGGTACCGGGGGATCTCGTTGTTGACGGTCACCCACTGGGTGTCGGTGAACGCTTCGATGTTCCAGTCGCCGCCGAACCGCGAGCCGCTGCCCGAGGAGCCGACGCCGCCGAACGGCGCGACGGGGTCGTCGCCGATCGTCTGGTCGTTGATGTGGACCATGCCGCTTGGGATGCGGTTGGCGAGCTCGAGGCCGGCCATCACGTCCCGGGTGAGGATGCCGAGCGACAGCCCGTACTCGGTGTCGCCGGCGAGCGCCGCCGCCTCGTCGAGGCTCGAGAAGCGGATCACCGGTGCGACCGGGCCGAACACCTCCGAGGCGTAGACCGGGCTGTCGGGACCGACGCGGTCGAGCACCGTCGGGCGGTAGAAGAGCCCGTCGTACTCACCGCCGGTGGCGAGCGTCGCTCCGGCGTCGACGCTCGCGGTCACCAGGCCGTGGACGCGGTCGCGCTGGCCCTCGTCGATCATCGGGCCGAGCTCGACGCGGTCGATATTGGGGTTGCCGACCGACAGGCCGGCGGCCTTCTCGGCGAGGCGGCCGACGAACTCGTCGGCGATCTCCGATGCGACGATGTGCCGACCGACGGTCATGCAGATCTGGCCCTGGTGGCGGAAAGCGCCGAACGCGGCCGCGTTGACCGAGCGCTCAAGGTCGGCGTCGCCGAGCACGACGAGCGCGTTGTTGCCGCCGAGCTCGAGGTGGGCGCGCTTGAAGTGGCGAGCGGCTGCCTCACCGACCTTGCGGCCGGCCTCGGTTGAGCCGGTGAACGAGATGACTCGCACTTGGGCAGCGGCGATCAGCGCCTGCCCGACGTCGGCGCCCCCCGGCAGGACGTGGAGCAGCCCCCCCGGCAGGCCAGCCTCCTCGAACACGTGGGCGAAGAGCACGCCGCCGGTGACCGCCGTGCGCAGGTCCGGCTTGAGCAGAACAGCGTTGCCGAGAGCGAGCGCCGGTGCGACCGAGCGGATGCCGAGCCCGAGCGGGAAGTTGAACGGGGTGATGACGGCCACGACGCCGACGGGCAGATGGCGCGCCATGCTGAGGTCCGCGCGCGAGCTCTGCAGCAGCGAACCGTACGGCCGGGAGGAGAGCGCCGCCGACTCCAGGCACTCGTGGCTCGCCATCGTCGTCTCGGCCCGCGCCTTAAGTGGCACCCCGCCAGTCTCGCGGACGATGATCGACTCGAACTCCGAGGCATGCTGCGCCCACAGATCGGCGGCCCGGCGCAGCACCGCGGCACGCTCCTCGTGGCCGGTCGCCGCCCACTCGCGCTGCGCCGCGGCAGCGCGCTCGGCGGAGCGGCGCACGTCGTCCGGCGTCGCGAGCCCAACCCGGGCAAGCTCCTCGCCCGTCGCCGGCTCACGGACCGCGATGTCGCCGCCCGCCGCCTGACGCCACGCGCCGTCGAAGATCGCGCCGTACCAGTCCGTCGAATTCATCAGACGGTCACCGTCCGTCTCGACCACCGTCATCGGTTCCTCCTCATACACGGCTCCCGCGTCACGCGCGAGCTCTAGGGTTGTCAGGTCTCGAACACCAGGCTCATTCTCCAGCGGGGGCCGCGAGCGACGGCGCCATCAACCCGGTGGCGCGCGCGAGGACCGCGTCGGCGTCATCGGGGACCGCATCGGCGGCCCAGGCGACGTACTGGTCGGGCCGGACGAGGATCAGCCGGGCCTCGTAGGCAGCGCGAGCGTCCGCCGCTGAATCGGAGACGACCGTGAGGGGCACTCGCAGCGAGCGCGCCGCGTCCTCGAACGCCTTGACGGCGGCACCGTCGGCATCGAGGGCGATCAGAGTGACGCCGGCGCCGAGGCGGGTGAACACGTCCTCACCGCCCGACAGCGCGCAGGGCGAGAGGTGCTCCCCCGCGCGCGCCGCGGCCGAGGCCGGCACGAGGGAGCCGCTGCGGGCCTCCGGCGCCCCGCACACGACGGGGGAGCCCGCGTAGGTCGGCTCGCGGTGCAGCCGGAACGGGCTGTCTTTCTCCGGCAGCGCGCTCCACGCCCGCTCGAAGTCGTCGCGGTCGCGCTCGGGCTGGTGGCGCTCGAGGAACTCCCGGTCGGTTTCGATTCCCGCGGCGATGAGATCGGCGACGTCGGAGAACACCGGACGACGCTCGGCCTCGTAGGAGTCGAGCAGCGGTTCCCCGCCCCACCCCTGGATCGCCGCCGCCAGCTTCCACCCGAGGTTAACGGCGTCCTCGAGACCGGTATTGAGGCCGTAGGCTCCGTACGGCGGGTGCTGGTGGGCGGCGTCGCCAGCGATGAAGATGCGGGCGTGGCGGTAGGCGGAGGCGACCATGATGCGGCCCTCCCAGAAGCGAACCTGGTCGACCGAAGCCTCGAACGGGAAGCCCGTCGCCTCCTGCATCACGACGCGGACGTCGACGGTGTCCCGGTCGGCGTCCGAGGGCACCGGGGCGTGAAAGAAGAATCGGCCGCCGAGGTCGACACGGCCGAAGAAGTGCCACCAGCCCTCGAGCCGGCGCTGCAGCACGCGGTAGGTGGTGGCAGCGGGAAGCTCCTCGAGTCGCTCGTGCAGCTCGGCGGAGCGGAACACGACCAGCATCATCGTCTTGCCGTAGTCCCGCCCCGCGCGCTCGATGCCGGCGCTCTCGCGCACCAGCGACCGCCCTCCGTCACAGCCGACGACGTAGCCGGCGTAGAGCACCCGCGCCTCCTCGCCGTTCGGCGCCGCCTCATCCTCGGCGCTCTCCCAGCTGTGGACCCGCCGGGTCTCACGCGGCGTCGGCGCCACCGTGATCCGGACGCCGGCGTCCTCCTGCTCGACCTCGGTGGCGGTCATTCCGTACAGCGCGGTCGCCGTCGGCAGCTGCGCGAGGCGCTCGCGCAGCACGCCCTCGGTCTGATACTGCGGCAGACGCTCACCCGTCTGGAAGAAGAGCTCCGGCGCGGCGGCCGCCGCCACCGAACCGTGGTAGCTGTAGCCGCTCAACAGGTTCCCGTACGCGGTGATCGTCCCGATCCGGTGCCCGGAGGGCAGGACGCGCGCGGCGCGCAGCTGCTCGAGGCAGTTCCAGAAGTGGAAGTGCTCGACCGTGCGGCCGGTGAGCAGCTGCCCCTTGGGGATGTCCTGCAGCTCGGTGCCGCGCTCGACGAGCGCGCACGCGACGCCGCGCTGCGCCATCTCGACCATGAGCGCCACGCCGACCGGCCCGCCGCCGACGACGACGACCTGAAAATGTTCCTCCATGCGTTCTCCACCTCTGATGGCGCCGTACTGGCCGAGCGCGTTCACCGTAGCACCAGGCCGAACGAAGCGCGGTCAGCCGAATCCAGGTTCGGCGATCACCCGAGCAGCCGGGCGGCTTCCAAGGTCAGCTGCCGGAGCGCCCGGACGAGCTCCGGCAGCCGAGCATCGGTGAGCCGGGCCTCGGGCGCGGAGACGGCCACCGCCGCCGGGGTCTCCCCGCTCGCCGTGCGCTGCACCATCGCCACGGCCGAGATCCCCGGCGTGCTCTCCCCGTGGCTGGTGGCATAGCCGTCGCGTCGGATCTGCTCCAGCTCGGCGAACAGGTCGTCTCGACGGGACACCGTCCGATCGGTGAGGCCGGGGAGCTCGCGCGTCGGATAGAGACCTCGCAGCTCGCGCGCGTCGAGCTCGGCAAGCAGCGCCTTGCCGCCAGACGTCGTGTGCGCCGGGTACATGACTCCGATCCGACCGGTCACCCGCAGCGACCGCTGGCACTCGACGCTGTCCACGAACCTGCAGTCGCTCCCCTCCAAGACGATCAGATGGACCGTCTCATCGGCGATCTTGCTCAGTCGTTCCAGGAACGGGTGCATGACGCCGAGCATGTCCGTGGCGCGGGCCATCGACAGCCCGAGCTCGACCAGCCGCGGACCGGGCCCGTAGGCGCGCGAGCCACGGTCCTGGCCGACGAACCCGTAGGACAGCAGCAGCGTCAACAGACGATGCGCGGTCGAACGCGCCACCCCAAGATCCGCGGCCGCCTCGCTGACTCGGACCGAGTCCCGGTCCCGGAACATCAACAGCAGCCGCAACGCGTTCTCGACCGAGCCGACGCGCTTCTGCGACTTCGTGCGCTCGCCGGCGCGCGCAGCTTCCTGGGTCATGTGCTGAGTGTGGTGGCGGGGTCGGGCGGGTGGAATTGCTCCCGCTCGTCGGGCGCTAGGCCCTGGATTGGTGTTGACACGGGAAAATCCTCCCACGGAGGTGACCGCTTCGGCCGAGCTCCGGCTGCAGGAGCCCGCGAAGCCAACGGATGGATTGCACACCGGGCGATCTTGACTGCGCTCGAAAGCAGCCCGGACGAAGCACCTCCTCGGGCAGACGGAGCCACAGCATCGCAGCGCTCTCGCGACCTACTCTAGGTCGTTCAGAGAAGTGCAACCTTGTGGTTTCGCTGCGGACGGGGATCGGCAGGCGGCGTCGCTCGCCCCCGGGCTTCCGCGTGTGCGTCGGTGCTGCTCGGCTAGCAGTGGGAAGCGATCGATCAGAGCCGCTCCGTGGCGATGCGAGAGCCGCCGAGCCCACGATCCCGACGTCGGACACTGCCGGTGCGGACGAGAACCAGTGGTCGGGTCGCGCGCGGCGAACTGTTGCATCGACCCGGCGGTCCGTAAGTCGATCAACCCCGAGGCAGACGCCGCATGGGCCGCAGTGCTGCTCGGCAAGGCCAAGCAGCAGCGACGCGCGGAGATGGCGAGCTGCTTGCTCAAACGCTTATTGGCCCGGCCTCGAGCAAGCGGGCGATCCGCGCGACGGCTCAGCGAAGCAACAGTGCGCGGACCGGGCGCCGCGTTGGTGGTTTCGCCCAAAAGGAGCGGTCGGCGGCGGGGCACGCGGGTGCCGTTGGCATCGCGTGCGAGGAGAGTCCGCCACCCGCCGGTGCTTGCAGCGATCCAGCTAACGATCGGCCTGTCGAGCGAACAACGCGACTCTCGCCACGGGGCCGACAATCTGCCCCGGATCTGAGTACAACGCGATCGCAACGCTCCACCACGGCGGGGCGAACGTCCCCTCCGGCTCGGCTCTTGAAGCAATTCGAGCGCTCAGGCGACCCGAAACCAGACTGCTGGGATCACGCAGCTCCGGCCATCTCGACGTCGCCCGTAACGCCGGCCGTGGCTGCCGCTTCGGGTCCGGGAGGATCCGGAGCAGAAGCGGCGATCTGGTGGCTGGTGTGGCGACAAACCGGCACTCTCAGCGGAGGGTCGCCCAGCACCTGACCGCTTCTCGACACCCATCGGCGAGTGCGAGCACATCGAGCTGGTCAAGATCGACCAGCGTCGTGCTTAGGTGCTCTGCGCTGGGGACCGGCGCCGCGGCCTGGGAGATCTCGCAGCCGTAGACGATCACGTTGACCCAGCGGCCGGCGGGCACCTCGTAGGGGTAGGCACAGATCAGCGCGTGGACGGTCGCCGTCAGACCAGTCTCCTCCTCGACCTCGCGGACTAGGCACGCGGGGAATGACTCGCCCAGCTGCGGCCGGCCACCTGGCAGCTCCCATTCCGATCGATGGTTGCGACGCAGCAACACCCGGCGATCCACGTCGAGGCAGACGCCCTTGATCGTGACCGGCGCGGAGTTCTCCGCGGAGCTGTGATCGCCCAAGACCATGATCACGTGCTACCAGATGGGCGCTCATGAACGCCAACGGCTTCCGCCTGAGCGTGGCAGCTGACAAAGCGCAAGTCCGCACGCTGATCCTCGGGATCTTGGAGCTGATCGCTGCCGCCTCGTTGTTCGGCAGCGGGACGTTCGGGCGGTTGTTCGGGATGTTCGCCGGCTCGCTGGCGGCGCTCGGGGCGCTGCTGACGATCCCCGCCTACCCGTTGTGGTCGATCGCGATCTTCGCGCTCAGCCTCTGGATCGTCTACGGCCTCGGTCTACGGCGAAGACGACCTGCCAGTTGACCGCTGAGGTACCCGACCCGCCAGCGTCTGTGGGCCGGTCCTCGTTAGCGGCGCGCGGACATTTCGCTAAGCCGCTGCTCTCGGCGGGGTGCTCGGGTACGGACTGATCCCGCGGCGGCGCTGGGCGCGCGATCTCGGCAGCACTTGGGGTTCAGGCCGAGCCGTCGCGGGCGATTCGGAACCCGACGTTGCCGGCTGAGCTGTCAGGGCTGTTGGCGATCCGCGCCGCGACGCGGTAGCGCCGGCAGTAGGACGCGTGGCAGAGATAGGAGCCGCCGCGCATGACGCGGTTGGCCCCGCCCGTAGGCCCTCGCGGGTCGCGTTCAGGGCTGCTCTGGTAGTAGTGGGCCGAGTACCAGTCAGCGCACCATTCCCAGACGTTCCCGGTCATGTTGTAGAGGCCGTACCCGTTGGGCGGGTAGGCGTCTGCCGGGGCGGTACCCACCCATCCGTCGGCGCCGGTGTCGTGCGCCGGGAACGTGCCCTGGAACACGTTCATCATGTGCTGTCCGCCTGGTTCGAGCTCGTCGCCCCACGGGAACGTCGCGCCAGCTAGCTCGCCGCGGGCCGCGTGTTCCCATTCTGCTTCGGTCGGCAGCCGCGCATCGGCCGATGCGCAGTAGGCGACCGCGTCGCTCCACGAGACGTGGATCACCGGATGGCGTCCCCGCCCGGCGAGTCCGGACTGCGGGCCTTCGGGGTGGCGCCAGTCCGCGCCATTGACCTGTCGCCACCACGGGGTCGCGACGACCGCTGGGGTCGGCTCAAAGTCATCGGGGAGCAACCCGGCGAACACGAACGACCAGCCGTAACGCTCGGCCTCGGTGACGTAGCCGCTGCTGTCTGCGAACGTCTGGAACTCGTCGTTGGTCACGCACGTGGCGGCGATCTCATACGGCGCCAGCACGACGGTGTGGATCGGCCCCTCGCCATCGCTTGCGTAGGCGATGGGTCCGGTCTCGCCCATCGCAAACCGGCCGCCGGGGACCGCGATCAGTGACGGGCTGACCGGAGCCCTGGCGGTCTGGGGTTCTGTGGGTGGCGCGAACCGGCCTGCTCCGTCGGGTGACCGGCCGGGCGTACAGCAGCTGCTCACGTCGAGACCTCGTGGGGCACGGGTTTCAGGCGGTCTGAAAGATGGTGTTCCAGTCGTCTTTCATGCTGACAATCACCCAGCCGAGCCGCCGACCGATGATGGTGATCGGCTCGTCGTCCTGGAAGGTAGCGGCGGTGCTCTGGTAGGCGAACTCACGCTGGTCGTCGTCGTGGTCGACGAGGATCGCGAGACCGCCGTGGCGGCTGGCTTGGGCCCATTCCAGCAGCTCACGGTCACCGCCGGAGTTACCGACGGCGAGGATCGGCGGACGGCCGATCTGCGACTGGATGTGTTCGAGCTTGGCGCCGCCCTCGTTGGCGCTCCCGATCTCGCTGATCGTGCGGCGCAACACCGGCAGGCCGGCGTCGTCGCGATCAAACGTGTAGCCGATCAACGTCCCGACGACCATCCCCGGCTCAACCGCATAGCAGCGCTTGCTGACCCGACGCACGAACTCAGTGCCGCCGCCGGTCACGATCCCGACCGTGAACTCGCGCGCGCGCAGCTCGTCAAGCAGCTCCAACATCGGCTGATAGATCACCCCGCGGATGCCGACCTCCAGGGTCTGATGGCGGTAGCGGCCCAGGAATTCGTCGACCGCCGCATCGAACTGGACGGGGGTCTGGTGGTCAAACAGGGCGGCGAGCGCACTGGCGACCTTGGCCAGCCCGATCTCACCGATGGTCGCCATGTCGCCGTCCAGCACGGCCGCGAACTCCGGGCGATCGCGCAGCGACGGGTCATCGCCGACGCGCTGCTGCAACGCGTCAAGGAAGAAGTCAAACTGGACGTAGGTGGGCTTCTCGCACCACATCGTGCCGTCGTTGTCGAGGTAGGCGACCCGCTCGTCGACGGGGACGTGGGCAAGGTCATCCAGGAACGCCAGGATCGCGTCCCGGGTCGCCCCGGGACGCCATGACGGCAACGGTGTGCTCATGCCCGCTCCCCGTCTCGCTGATGCCGTTAGGCGGTAGAGGAGAGGCCGTGCAGCATCTTCTGCATCTGTTCCTGGACCTGGGCGTCCTCGACGTCGAACATCGCGTAGCTGATCCCGGCCGTCTGCAACGGGCGGTTGGGATACTGCTCATAGCTGGGCAACAGGCTCAACAACCGTTCGGCCATCTGCGGCGCCTGCCACGTCTTCTCCGCGAAGCTGTTCATGAAGATGTCGTAGCGCTCCTGCGGGTCCTGCCAGAGATCGAACAGCTCGGGGACGATCGCGGTGTGTCGCGCCGCGCCGCGCCAGCCCTCACGGATGTTCCAGACCGCCTTCCATTTCCCGACCCGAACCGCCCCGGGGATCAGCTCGGTCTCGGTCATGTAGAACCAGTGATCCCGCGTCGACGGCCCGTCGCCTCTGAGCAGCGCAGTCTGGTCGCAGCTGTCAAACACCGTCGGCTGACCCTCGCGGTCCTCGGTGGGTAGCTCCAGCCCGGCGAGGTTGGCGAAGGTCGCCATCAGGTCCAGGGACCCGGCGATCTCGGAGTTGCGCCGGCCGGGCCCGATCGTTCCGGGCCACCACGCGATCGCCGGTACCCGGCTGCCGCCCTCGTAGTCGGTCCCCTTGGTTCCACGGTACGGCGTATAGCCGCAGTCGGGGTAGACGTCCTGCCAAGCGCCGTTGTCGGTCGTCCAGAAGATCAGCGTGTTCTCAGCGATCCCGAGCTCGCGGACCTTGTCGGCGACGACGCCGACCCAGTGGTCGAGCTCGACCAGCGAGTCCAGGAACTTGGACTTGCCCATCGACTTGCCCGCGAAATCCGGGTGGGGCAGGTTGGGCTGGTGCAGCTTGGCGGTGTTCAGATACATAAAGAACGGGTTCTCGCCGTTGGCGTGCTCGTCCAGGTACGCAGTCGCGCGCGTGGTCGATTTCTCGTCGATGAACGGGATGTTCTTGGAGTCGAGCTTCTCGACCTCGCGCCAGTCCTCCCCGGCCGTGCCCTCCAGAGCCCCGAGCACGTTGCCCCACATCTTCATCGTCGCGGGGTCATCGAACGGGAAGTCGGGGTTGTAGGCCGGGTCGGTGTAGGTGTAGGCGTTGAGGTGATAAAGCGTGGTGTTCGACATCTCATCGAACCCGTGCGCGGTCGGCATCGAGTAGTCCGACTCCCCGAGATGCCATTTTCCGATGTGACAGGTGTCATAGCCGGCCTGCTTGAGCACGCTGGCCAGCGTCCACTCCCCCGCCGGAAGCCCGCCACCCTGGCCCGGGAACGCGACGGTCGTCATCCCGCTGCGGACCGGCAGCCGACCGGTGACCGCGGCCGCCCGACCGGGCGTACAACTGGGCTGGCCGTAGAACGACATGAACTGCAGCCCCTCGGCCGCCAACCGATCCAGGTTCGGGGTCGGCGCCCCCCGGTTCTCACCGCCCCCGTAGCACCCCAGGTCCCCCCAACCGACGTCATCGGACATCAACAGGATGATGTTTGGGCGCTCAGACACGTTGTCTCCTCTCATCACAGCGCCACGCGCGCCACAACATCAGATCGCGAGCGCTTCGGGGGGTTCTCGGCGGCGCTCAACGCCTCCGCAGATGCGTACCTTACGATCTCTGTCTCGGCGGCGACTTCTCGCTCCGAACCCGGGTGAGCCGTGAGCGGCGAAAACGCAGTCATCGGCTACCGACAGCCCTCAGTCAGCGGTGCTCTTGGACTCGGTGGCCGTCTAATCGTGGGTGCCCGGGTCGGGGTCGTGCGCTGCGAGCTGTGGCGGGGCGCGAAGTTCGGGCTCCTCCCAGTGTCGCACCAACGCCACGTAGCGAAACACAAACGCCACCCCGAACGCGATCAGCGTCGCCGGCCAAATCGACAGATGCAGCCCGGCTTCACAGACGACGTAGACGGTGCTGGCGAGCACAGCGGTCCCGACGAACCACTCGCCGCGAATGAACTGCTTCGGGGTGACGCCACAGGACAGATCCACCGCGTACCGTCCGGCTGTCGCGCCGATCACCCCGACCAGAACACAGGAGATTTCGGGCAGCTTGGCGTGCAGCGCGGCGTTGGCGCCGACCGCAGCGTACCAGGGAAGCGACGCCGCGGTCGCGAACGTGTAGATCCCTTCGCGAAACTCCTGGCCGGACCGATAGTCGATTGCAGAGGCCAGCACGGCGGCCGCGACCGCCAGCACGATGTACCACGGGTTCAGCAGCGGGGCGGGGATCCGGCCGAGGATCAGGTCGCGGCTCACCCCGCCAGCGATCCCGCCCATCAGCGCCAGCAGCACGATCCCGACGATCGTGAAGTTCCTCCAGTGATCCGGTCGCCGCACCAGCAACGCCGCGTTAAACGCGTTCGTTGTCGCGGCGATCAGATCGATGATCGTGAAATCCCCGAACCGCAGATGACCCCAGAGACCGGTGCCGATGATCAAAACCACCCGCGACCGTCCTGTTGTTGTTGGATTCCGCGCTGGCACCGATCGGTTCTGCAGCGCACCTCAGCGTCAGTCATCTCTCCGCTTCTCAGCTCGGGCTCCCTACCGTCCGCTCACCGGTCGCGGGCTCGGTGATCGTGGCCGCAACCCGACCGGCATCCCCGAGCCCGGGTGGATCGTAATGCGCTCCGATCAGAGCGCCGAAGTCGAGCATGCCAGCTCGACAACCCGACAAGGTGTCTCGCCACCGACGAGAGCCGGGTGATGCGCAGCGGGGTCACGATTCTGAACCGCTAGGAGCTCGTCGGCCGACTGGACCAAGCGAAACGAGCCCGGGTGTGATCCACACCGCTCACCTGCATCCCATTGTGCTCCGTTGAACGTGGATCCGGCGATCGTGTAAAGATGGTGGTCGTGAGCGGGCTCGACCAGGCCGCTCGGCTGATTTGCGCAAGCTGGTGAGGAGGGTCGTCATGGCAGCAGGTCATCGCAGGATCGCCGCCGGTATCGCGATCTGGGTGCTCGCCATGACCGTCGTGCTGTTGGTCGCGTCGCCGCCGGCGTTGGCCGCCGGTCCGGGTTCGGGGTATTACGTAACGTTCGCGGCGCGGTCGTGCCCGACCTACGCCGACATCGACGCCAACAAGGCGCGCAACGACATCCAGGAGAGCCTGGAGGATCTCGGCCCCGACTCGCCGTATAACAGCAACGGCCAGCTGGTTAACCCGGCGGTCGAGGAGGCCGCGCCGCAGGACGCGTGCAGCCCGCTGCCGGACTGGACGTTCACGCTCGGGACCGGCGAACAGGGCGGCGCGTCGACCGGGCCATGGGGGTCGCTATCGATCGTCACCAACCCGTTTGACACGTCGGTCGTGACCGGCGCGTCCACGCCCCTGTATGACCAGTACCACCAGCGCGTGCCGGGCTACCGGCTCCAAGGCGCGACGACCGTGGAGCTGACCGACGCCGAAGCCAGCGCGGCCAGTGTCAGCGGCGGGCTGTGGGCCCAAGGCGGCACCCCTGAGGACCCGGTCCTCGCCGGCCAGTATCCCGGGCCTCAGTATGGGTTCGGGGCGTTGCGCTGTTCTGATGATGCGCTCAACGGCGACAATGTCGAGCACGTGTACTTCCCGGCCGGGGTGACGCACGTATTCTGTTACGCGTTGTATGTCGTCCCGCCCCCGACCTCGGGGACGATCACGATCCAGAAACGGGTCGTCGGCGCACCGGCCGGCCAGGATCCGTCATTTCAGTTCGACGGGTCGATCTCGTATGACCCCGACGGGTTCGCGCTGGCCGACGGCCAGTCCAAGGACTTCTTTCGCGCCGGCGGCCAGACCTGGGACGTGAACGAGAACCCGGTCGCCAACTACAAGCTAACCTCCGTGCAATGCACCGCGCAGACCGCGTCGGGCGCCGCCGGCACCAGTACCACGACCGTGCAAGGGTCGACCACGTCGATCCACCTGGTCGCCGATGAGCACGTCACCTGCGTGTACACCAACACCTACCAGCCGCCCGTCGGTGGGTTGACGATCGCCAAGATCACCCGCGGTGGCGTCGGCCAGTTCCATTACACGACCGCTCCCGCCGGCGGTGGTGGCGCTGACCGGTCGACCGCGACGACCGACACGCCGGGCGTGCCCGCGACCGCTACGCCCGGACTGTCGGGTCTGGCGCCCGGGGACTACACGATCACCGAGCACTCCCCAGCGTCGACCAAGGGGCGCTGGCGGTCGGTGAGCGTCACCTGCGACGGGACCAAGCACCCGGCTGGGCAGCCGGTCCACATAACGATCAGTTCTGGGCACACGACGGCGTGCACGTTCGTCAACGCGTTCGTTCCGGCCGCGTCGCTGTCGCTGGCGACGATCACGATCGGCGGAACCGGGACCGCGCAGTTCCTCGTCTCTCCGCAACTGCGGGCGGTGCAGTATCACCAGAGCACCACGACCACCCGCCAGGCCGTGGCCGTCGACGCCACCGACAACAGCCGATCGGACTCGACCCGGCATCTCCCGTTCGGGCGGTACGTGATGCGCCAACAGGCGCCGCTGGGCGTGATCCACGGCCACTGGATGCTGGTCGCGGTCCGCTGCAACCGCCAGTTCGTGCCGTTCAGCCGCGGCGTCGCGGCGATCGCGCTCACGCCGAAGCATCCGGTCGAGCACTGTGTCTTCACCGATCTGCTCGTCACCCAGCCAACGCCCCCACCCCCACCGCCGAACCCACCAACCCCACCGTCACCACCGGGCCCGCCCTCGCCACCGAACCCGACACCCCCCACGCCGGTGACCCCCGCCGTCCCCGTGTACCCGACGACCGACCTGTCGATCGCCAAGCAGGCGCTCGACCCCGTCGTCGCAGCCGGCCAACCCGAGACCTACCGGATCAACGTTCACAACCACGGAACCGTCGCGGCCGCGCACGTCGTCGTCGTCGACCGGCCGGGCGGGAAAGCGAAGATCATCTCCGTCGACCCATCAGTCGGACGTTGCCGTACCGGCGCCCTGATCATCTGCCCGCTCGGCAACCTCGACCCCGGGGCCAGCGCGACGATCACCGTCCAACTCGTCCCTGAGACCACCAGCGACCAGTTCGACAACACCGCCGCGGTCGCCAGCGCCACCCGCGAACAGCGGCTGTCTAACAACATCGCCCGGAGCAGGATCCGGATCGTCCACCCGTCCAAGCACCCAGTCGCCTGCCTCTCGGCTGTCGGCCCCGTCGGCCACGCCGCCTGCTAAACGAACCACCAGCCCTTTCGAACTGCTGGTCACGCGCAGAGCTCTAGGTCGGTTCCCCGCCTCGGGATCGGGCAACCCGCGGTTTTCAGCTCGCGGACGAATAGGCGGCGTCAGACTGTCATGGTCGGTCCGCTGGCCAAGCAACGACCGTCAGCAGCCGTTGGCCTGCCAGGACTGTTGCGTGCCTATGCGAGGAACGAGCGCCGGACGGTCAGGAGCTGCCCACCTCACCGATGTGGCTGAGTCCGCCGACGACTCGGTCAACGATCACGGGGGTGCCGTCGGGTATCTGTCCGCGCAGCTGGCTGAGCAGCTGCCCGTCTTGGCTGCCGTTCGTCGAACCTTCGACGACGAAGACGAGCTTGTCGCCGTCGAACCTTGCGGTCAACAGCTGCGCGCCATGGGTGGTCGCCCAGTTTGAGCCGATCCGCTTCGCGCTCTGCTGCCAGTCGAACAGCTGCACCGTGCGATAGGTGCTGACCGCCAGCGCGGCGGTGACGATCGCGCCCGCGATCGCCACGACCGTGTACGCGGGGCGCAGCCGGTGCTCGGCCGTGTCTTGGTGGCGGAGCCTGACCGCGCTGAACACGCCCACGCCGAGCACGATGATCGCCAGCACGTTGGTGATGAAAAGCAGCAGCGCACCGAGCGCGCCGCTCCAATCACCCGCGTCCGCGGTCACGCCGACAACCGCGAGCGGAGGTACCAGCGAGATCGCGATCGCGACCCCGGGCAGGATGTCGCCGATGTCACGGCGGCTGATTGCCGCCGCGCCTGCCAGTCCGGTGAACCCGGCGGCGACGAGGTCGATCAGCGTAGGGGAAACCCGGGAGGTGACCTGCGAATTGTGGGTCAGCGGCTCAAGCTCAGGTAGCAGCCACGCGAGCAAGGCGGCGAACCCGACCGTGACCGCGATCGCACAAAGCAGCGTCACGGCCGAGCGCAGCAGCGGCCCTCGCTCACCGAACGCGATCGCGACCGCCACCCCCTGGATTGGCGTCGCCAGCGGCGCGATGATCATCGCGCCGATCACCGTCGCGGTCGAGTCGCCAATGATCCCAGCAGTCGCGATCCCCGTCGCCAAGATCAGCAGCAGCCAAAACCGGCTCTGCTTGGCATGCACGTCCCCCACCGACAGATACACCGCATCGCGAATCTCATCAGGGTCCGCGCGTTACCCGCGATCAGCTGAGTGATGCTCCAAGCTCCATCCGATCCCAGCCTACGAGAACATGCAAGCGTCACGCCAGCCCGACGACCCTGCCGGCCGAGCTGTACGGCGTTGACGCTCACGACCATCGACCGCCAGCTCGCCTGCGAACGCGCCGGTCCTCGGCTAAGGCTGAGTGTCATATACCGGGCGACCCGGCGCCTGTTTTTGTGCCGATCACTTCGCACGCCGTCAGAGACGCCGCGCGGTGAATAGGACCCCCAGCCCCACTCGACGCTG